>CAVOVZ010000030.1:0-54982 GCA_963699985.1 Terriglobia bacterium | reverse complement strand
TGACCCGGCGCGTCAACTCCGCAAGGGCGCCCAGACATCTTCGGAGATCGGCGCAGGCTTCGATTGCAACGAGCCGCCACCCCGCCGCCGTCAAAACAGCCGGAGCTGCGACTCATCCCCGACGACCCGATCGAACTCGAGCCCGAGCACATCGAGGACGGGCTCGGCCACGGGGCGCACCTGTTTCTGCACGTAGTGCTCGTGGTCGATCGGGCTCCTCGTCTCGCCGGCGGGCTCGGGACCGTCGGACGTCATCACGTACGACACCAGCCGTCCGGGCTCGGTCGACATCTTCCGCGCGGCGGCGACGTGAGGAGGAGTCGTCGCAACGTACTCGCCCATGTCTTTCCGCAGCGCCTTGCGGTAGACGAGGAGGTCGTCGAAGCGGCCGGCACGCAGGTCGGAGACCACCTGCCGGAGATAGTCCGTCAACGGGACGGTCGGAGAACAATCGGTCGTACAGCTCCCGCTGCACGCGCTTCGAGAGCTCGGTCCAGTCGCGGCGGACCACCTCCATCCCCGTGAAGACCACCTCCGTTCGTCCGTGCTCCTCGACGAGTCCGGCGTAACGCTTGCGCGCCCCGGCGGTGCCGTGGCGCACGTGGGGGAGGAGGAGCCGCAGGTACAGCGTCTCGAACTCCAGCTCCAGCCTGCTGACGACGCGCCACGTATCTCGGACGTGACGAGCCAGATCGACCGTGAGGGCACGGGCAAGCTCCTGACCGATCCGGCGAGCCGCGGCGGAATCCTCAGTCCCCGACAGGACGAACAGGCTGTCCGTGTCCCCGTAGAGCACGCGGAGGCCGCTCGACTCGATGCGGGCCTTCGACCACAGCAGCACCTCGCGCCCGAAGCTGGTGATGGCGTTCGCGATCTCGGGGTTGTGGAACCGGCACGCCGGAGTGCCCAGCACCCCGTAGAACGAGTTCATCAGGATCTTGATCGCCTGGCTGCGGGTCTGTTCTCCCGCGGCCTTGGCCGCCTCGCGAAGCGGGAACAGCTCGTCCAGGATCCGCGGCAGGATGCCCGGCTCGCGGCGGAAGGCGGCCCCGCTCGGCGCGACGATGGGATCGTCGCCGGCGCCGGGCGTTTCGAGGTAGCCCAGCGGGTCGAGCTGGAAGGTGCGGATCACGCTCGGGTAGAGACTCTTGAAGTCGAAGACCAGAACGTTCCGGTAGACGCCGGGCGCGGGCTCGAGAACGTGGCCTCCCGTCGTCGGTGCGCCCGCGGCCGCGCCGGGGACGACGGAGGGGGCGACCACCTTCCGCGAGCGCAGCTCGGACAGGTAAAGGAAATCGAACGACGCGATGCTCGACGAGACCCGGTCGAGGGGCATCCCCGTGAGGCGGCTGCGCTCGACGGCGAGCGCGACGAGCTGCAGCTTCTCGAGGATGTCGATGACCAGGCGTGCGTCGGCCAGGTTGTACCGGACGAACAGCTCGCGGTCGTCCCGGAAGGTGCGCTGGATCTCCTCGAGACGCCGGTGTCCGCTCAGGAGCTTCCCCTCGCCCAGAACCTGCCGCGCGACGAAATCGAGACCGTACTCTTCCATTCGAACGAAAGCGCCGCGCAAGAGCTGGATGCCGTCGAGCACCACACGGCCCGGCACGGTCGCGAACGACGATCCGAAGCGAAAGCGGGCGGGCTCGACCCGCGCCGGACCCAGGCCGCGGCCGAGCTCCAAGGAAACGCCGTGCCGCTTGCCGAGCCTCACGAGCGCCTCGAGGTCGAAGTCGATCACGTTCCAACCCGTGAGCACGTCCGGATCGACCTCTCGGACGCGACGGCAAAACGCCTGGATCATCTCGCGCTCGGTGCGAAACGGAACCGCACCGTCCGGGCACGAAGCCCCCGGCGGCGTCCGCAACAGGACCTCGGCGATCCCTTCGCCGTAGAGCGATACCGAGAGCAGCTCCGACGCCCGCGGGTCGGTCTCGATGTCGAACGACAGCAACGAAGGACGAATCGACCAGTCGGCCGGAAGCAGGTCGGGGCTCTCGAACACGAGATCGACCCCGTCTCCCTCGTGCGGCTCGCCTCGAATCTCGAGCGACCCGCGGATTCCACGGTCGATCAGATAGCGCGTCGCGAAGCGGACATCGGCCTCGTAGCAGGGGATTCCCGCGGCGGTCAAGCGGTCCCGCAGAGGAACCGTATCGGGCGGAGTCGGCACCTCGACGCGGACGGTAGGCTCTCTACGCAGCGTGATCGTTCCGTCGGCCTCGAGCGGACTCGCTCCCAGTTCTCGCGCGCGCGAAGCGTCGTCCCGCCGGATCCAGAAGTGCGGTACCGCGCGGCCGTCGCGCACGAGGAACGTCTCGCCGCTCTCCAGCTTCCCATACAGCAACACGACCGGACGGCCGGATTCGATCCGGTAGGTCGGGTGCAGGATGAACCCACGCCGCCCGTTCATGGCACTCCCTTCGCCTGCGCGGCGATCATTGTGCCCCAGAAGGGGACAGACGGCCTGCTCGGGGATCGCGAACGCGAGTCGAGTCGGAGTTGCTTTTCGTTCCCCTGCTCCTTGTCGGTTGTCCATGACGCCTCGTGGCGTCACCCGGAAGCGATGACAACCCGCGGGAGGTTCAGGCCGGTCTGCCGGACTGCACCGTACGCGGGTGCGGGGTTCGGGGGCTGGTCCCCGTGTTCTTGCTCCAGCCGGAGTTGCTTTTCGCTCCCGTACTCCTTATCAGTCTCCTCGTGATCGGGCCAAGAAGCAGATCCACTTGATCTCGGCCGCGATGGGGTCCGGGGAACGACAACCGCCGGCGCGGGGGCGCTGGGCGCTCGCGGCTCTTGCCGCGCTGGTGGCTCTCTGCGCCAGCGTGTGGATCGCCGGGGCGACCCGTCCGCCGGGGATCTTCGCCAAATATCTGGACATCGCCCGATCACCGGCGGGCGAGCTTGCAGGACGTCTGCCGGACGTGAGTCCTCTCTACCTCTCCGTGGTGCGATGGCTGCTTCCCTGGGGCAGGGAATCGATCCTGTGGCTTCATTGCGCCCTTCATGCCATCGCGGCTGCCGCGGTCGCACTCTCGGTGGACCGGCTCGCCGGGCGGCGCGCGGCGTTCGCAGCGGGGATCGGCCTGGCTGTGTATCCCCCCGTGCTGGTGTACTGCGGAGTCCACGAGCCGGAGATGCCGATCGTCGCGGCGCTGGCGCTGGCGATTCTCTGCGGCGTCGTGGCGCGCGATCGTCTGCGGCGGGTCGGAAGCGCCGGCGACGGCAGGGCGCTGCTGTTTGCCGCGATGGCGGGCGCCTCGCTGGGAGTGGCGGCGCTGTTGCGCCCCCAGCACGTCCTGCTGGTTCCGGTCTGGGTCGCATGGCTCGCGACCGGTGCGTCCGTTCGCCGCGTCCGGATCGGCCTCGCCGTGGCGGTGGCGGCGCTGCTGGTCCTGTTGCCGACCGCTCTGTCGCGCGTACGCATTCCCGGCGGCGCGATCCCGATGAATCCGGGACCGGTCTTCTATGAAGGGAACGGACCCGCGGCGACCGGCTGGATCCGCCACCTGCCGCTTTCGGCACGAAGGCTCGAGCGGGCTCATCCGGAGGCGGTCGATTACGCGCACGTGGCGTATCGCCGGCTGGCCGTGGCGAGTACGGGCGGCGAGCAGAATGTGGAACAGGCCAATCGATACTGGGTCTCGCTCGCTCTCGACGGGATGGCCGCCGATCCGCGAGCGAGCGCGCAGCGTCTCGCCCGGAAGGCGCTCTTCGCCGTCATGCCGCACGAGGCGCACGACCTGAAGGTCTCCGAAGACCTGGCCCGTCGCGTGCGCGGGCGGCTGCCGTGGGGCTTCGGATTGCTCGTCGTCGCGCTGCCGTGGCTCGCCCTCGAGCGACGCCCACGCTGGATCGCGCTGGCCGGGCCTCTGGGCGTCGCGGCGCTCTCGTTCCTCGTCCAGGTCGCCTTCTACGCATCCGCGCGCCAGCGACTTCCGCTGGCCGTCGCGCTCTTCGTCATTGCGCCGGTGACTGCCGCCGACCTGGTGCGAGGAAGGCTCAGGGGCGGCGCACAGACGTCGGCTGCTTCTTGCCGCCGGCGTTGCGTTCGCCCTCCTCGTCGCCTACCTCGGTGCTCCCTTCGCGATCGGAGACGACATCGGATGGGACCGCGAGCTCGCGCCGAGCGCGGCAGGCCTCGCCGGGCCTCGCGCCCGGCTTCGCTCCGCCTGGATGCTCCGGTCGGATCGGGCCCATCGGGCCGAGATGTTCGACATCGCGGTGCGCTTGGTGCGAAACGGCCGGGCAGGGGAGAGCGTGGCTCCCCTCGAGCTTCTCGCCGGCCATGCCGACGACTTCACGGTCGATGACCGGACCGTGGGCGTGCCGGAGTACTGGCTGGCCCGCGCCTATCTCGCCCTGGGCGAACCGGATCGGGCCCGCGACGCCGTGGCCGTCGCGCAGCGAGTTCGCCCCGGGGAGCTGGCGATTCAGGCGCTGGCCCTCCGACTCCGGGTGACCGCCGACGAAATGCCCGCTCTGGCCGATCGCTGGAGTCCGCCGGGTCACGACCCGGTGAGCGTTCGCCTGGCGCTGGCGGACGCGTGCCGACTGGTCGAGGACGACCGCGCCGCGGGCCTTCTGCTCGCTCCGCTCGCGCAGGCCTTCCCGGAGCTGATCGAGGCCGAGCCGCGACGGGGCACGGCTCGAGCGGCCGTCTCGTCACGGTAACCGGGCGGAGCGGATCGGACGAATCGGATTCGGAGCGCGGTCAACCCGCTCCGTCGGAGGATGCGGATTCTTCGACGCCGCTGAGCGCCGCGACGATGAAGTCGCGGTTGAGGCGCGCGATGAACGACACGCCGATCCCCTTGGGGCAGGCGGCCTCGCACTCGCCGTGGTTCGTGCAGGCGCCGAACCCCTCGGCGTCCATCCGGGCGAGCATCGACTTGACGCGCGTGTACCGCTCGGGCTGGCCCTGCGGGAGCAGGCCGAGCTGCGCGACCTTCGCCGCCATGAAGAGCATCGCGGAGGCGTTCGGGCAGGCGGCCACGCAGGCGCCGCAGCCGATGCAGGCCGCGGCGTCCATGGCGAGCTCCGCGTCCGATTTCCGCACCGGGATCGCGTTGCCGTCCGGAGCCGAGCCCGTGGAGACCGAGACGTATCCTCCTGCCTGGATGATCCGATCGAGAGCTCCGCGGTCCACGATGAGGTCCCTGAGAACGGGGAACGCCTTGGCGCGCCACGGCTCGATGGTGAGCTCGTCGCCGTCTTTGAAAGTCCGCATGTGGAGCTGACACATCGTCGTGCGGTCCCGCGGCCCGTGGGCCACGCCGTTCACGACCACCCCGCACGTGCCGCAGATCCCCTCGCGGCAGTCGTGGTCGAACGCGATGGGTTCGTCGCCCTTCAGGATCAGCTCCTCGTTGACCACGTCCAGCATCTCGAGGAAGGACATGTCGGGGCTGACGCCTTTCGCGGGGTAGGTGACGAAGCGTCCGGTCTCCCGGGCGCTCTTCTGCCTCCAGACGTGAAGGGTGAGGTCCATTACTTGTAGCTCCGCTGGGCCAGGGGAACGGCCTCGAAGGCCAGCGCCTCCTGGTGCAGGATCGGCTTCTCGTCGGGACCCGCGTACTCCCAGGCCGATACGTAGCAGTACTTGTCGTCGTTGCGCAGGGCCTCGCCCTCGGGCGTCTGGTACTCCTCGCGGAAGTGGGCGCCGCACGACTCTTCGCGGTCGAGCGCGTCGAGGCACATCAGCTCGGCCAGCTCCAGGAAGTCGGCCACGCGGCCGGCCATCTCCAGCGACTGGTTCAGCTCTTCGCCGACACCCGGGACCGTGACGTTCTTCCAGAATTCCTCGCGCAGCGCCGGGATCTTCTGCAGCGCGCTTTCGAGTCCCCGGCGGTTCCGTCCCATGCCGCACAGCTCCCACATGATCTTCCCGAGATCGCGGTGGAACTGCGTCACCGTGCGCTTCCCCCGGATGGAAAGCAGCCGGCTCATCCGCTCGCGGACCGATGCCTCCGCGGCCTTCACCTCGAGGTGATCCTGCGGGATCTTCTCCTGCTTCGTGCTGGCGAGGTAGTGACCGATCGTGTACGGGATGATGAAGTACCCGTCGGCGAGCCCCTGCATCAGGGCGCTGGCTCCCAGCCGGTTCGCCCCGTGGTCCGAGAAGTTCGCCTCGCCGATGACGTGCAGCCCGGGGATCGTGCTCATGAGGTTGTAGTCGACCCAGAGCCCGCCCATCGTGTAGTGGGTCGCCGGGTAGATCCTCATGGGGACCTGGTACGGGTTCTCGTCGGTGATTCGCTCGTACATCTCGAAGAGGTTCCCGTACTTCTCGCGGATCTTCCCCGCTCCCAGCCGTCCGATGGCGTCGGAGAAGTCGAGGTACACGCCCAGACCACCCGGCCCCACGCCGCGCCCCTCGTCGCACACGCGCTTCGCGGCGCGCGAGGAGATGTCCCGGGGGGCGAGGTTGCCGTAGGTCGGGTACATGCGCTCCAGGTAGTAGTCCCGATCGTCTCCCGGGATCTCGCCCGGGGCCCGCGTTTCGCCCGTCCGCTTCGGCACCCAGATGCGGCCGTCGTTCCGGAGCGACTCGCTCATCAGCGTCAGCTTCGACTGGTACTCGCCGTGCACCGGGATGCAGGTCGGGTGGATCTGGGTGAAGCAGGGGTTTCCGAACGCCGCCCCCTTCTTGTACGCGCGCCAGATCGCGGTGCCGTTGCATCCCTTCGCATACGTGGCGAGATAGAAGACGTTGCCGTATCCCCCCGTTCCGAGCACCACCGCGTCGGCCAGGTGCGACTCGATCGTTCCCGTCACCATGTCGCGGGTCACGATCCCGCGGGCCCGTCCTCCGATCACGATCAGCTCGAGCATCTCGTGGCGGGGGAACATCCGGACCTTGCCGGCAGCCACCTGACGCATCAGGGCCTGGTAGGCCCCGAGCAGCAGCTGCTGGCCCGTCTGCCCGCGCGCGTAGAACGTCCGGGACACCAGAGCGCCGCCGAACGACCGGTTCGCCAGGAGCCCGCCGTACTCGCGGGCGAACGGCACTCCCTGCGCGACGCACTGGTCGATGATGTTCACGCTCAGCTCGGCCAGCCGGTGGACGTTTCCTTCACGGGCCCGGAAGTCGCCCCCCTTGACCGTGTCGTAGAACAGGCGGAAGACGCTGTCGCCGTCGTTCTGGTAGTTCTTCGCCGCATTGATGCCGCCCTGCGCGGCGATCGAGTGGGCGCGGCGCGCGCTGTCCTGGTAGCAGAAGCACTTCACCTCGTAGCCCAGCTCGGCCATCGCCGCAGCGCCCGCGCCGCCTGCGAGCCCGGAGCCCACCACGATCACGGAGTACTTCCGCTTGTTCGCGGGGTTCACGAGCTTCATGTCGAAGCGGTGCTTCTCCCACTTCTTCTCGATGGGGCCGCTGGGGATCCTCGCGTTGAGCTCCATGGGGACCTCGTGCGTTCGGCCGGGGCCGATTCTCTCTACTTCACCAGACCGGTCAGGACGGCCACCGGGATCGAGATGTTCCCGAGAACGACGATCAGGCTCATCCCGGTGGAGAACGCCATCCGCAGGCGGTTCCAGCGAGGATGGCTCAGCCCCAGAGTCTGCAGCATGCTCCAGATCCCGTGGTACATGTGAAGGCCGAGAGCCAGCATCGCGACGATGTAGAAGAGCGACACCGGAACCACGCGGAACCCCGCCACGACGTTGTGGTAGACGTCCTTCTCGTCGAAGCTGGGATGAGCGGAGCCCAGGGTGAAGTGGAGCAGGTGATAGACGACGAACAGCGCCAGGATCGGCCCGCTCCAGACCATCGTCCTGGACGCGTAGGTCGATTCGATGCGCTGCTTCCGCCGGTACCCGATCGGGCGCGCCGCGAGATTGTCCAGCGTGAGCATCGTGGCCGCCCAGACGTGCAGCCCCACCGCCGCCAGCATGGTGGCGCGGAAGAGCCAGATCCCGCCGCCGTGCAGGAACGTCTTGAGGAACACCGCGTAGTGGTTCAGCGCCTCGGGGCCGTTCGGCAGGTAGATCTGCAGGTTCCCGATCATGTGCATGGTCACGAAGCCGAACAGGAGCACCCCTGTTGCGGCCATCACGACCTTCCTGCCGATCGACGAACCCAGGAGCGTCGCCGCTCGCCTCACGCCCGACCCCGGAAGCGCCTTTCCGAGAGCTTGCGTCGTGGAGTTCATAGGGGCGGATGGTATCACCCGCGCGAGCAGGGCAGCAATCCGAATTTCGGGGACAGCAACCGAAATTCCGGACCATTTCGGGGCTTTTGTGCTCGACGCGCGCGTCTTCTCCTCATGAGCTTGCTGTACGGGGCTGCGCCCCGACACCTCGGGAAGAAACACACCCAACCGGAGCGATGCCGGTCCGCCGGCGTCGCGGAGGGCGGGAGCGGGGGTTCGGGGGCAGAGCCCCCGAGCATCTGTTTCTTAAGAGCGGCCGCACAGGGCGGGCGCGTCGACACCTCGAGAAGAAACAGCCCAACCGGAGCGATGCCGGTCCGCCGGCGTCGCGGAGGGCGGGAGTGGGGGTTCGGGGGCAAAGCCCCCGAGCATCTGTTTCTTAAGAGTAATGAGAACGTCCCGCTGGAACAGCACGCCGGTCCCTCGGCGTGCATTTCCTGCGGGAGCGCGGGGAGCGGGCGCAGAGCCCCCGGATCGCATGCAACCAATCGGAACTCCCGGCCCCCAGTTCCCCCAGGAGGGACGCGAGGAACGATCCCCAAACTCAGTCGGCCGGCTCGATCATGATCCCGGCAACCTTGTTCTCCGGCGAGAAAAAGAACCGGAACCGCGCCGGCGGCACCTTCGCCGTCTTCATGCGGACGGTCACCGCCTCCTCGTCCTCGCCGAGCACGGCGTCGATCGTGAGCGACCCGAAATCGTTCCACATCCGACGCGTGATCTGGTCCCGCTGCTCGTCGGAGGGAGCGTTCGGCCCCTTCTCCATGTGCGCGGCCCGGAACGCCCGCACCTTCTCGATCTCCTGGGTGTTGAACGCCTCGACGAACTTCTTGATGACGGTGTGGCGCAGCCCGTCGCCGATCGGCTTGGGCGACGCCAGCTGCCGGGATTCGGCCGCGACCGTCTCGCCGCGCACGATCCGCGCGAGCGGCTCCGAGAACTTCCAGGCCTTGATCGCGGAATCGCTCGAGCCGGTGATCACCACGATCCGATCGTCCACGTAACGGCGGAAATCCGCGGAGAAGACTCCGTTGCCACCGTCGTGCGCCACGAGCTTGGCGTTCCACGGAGTGGTGAAGATCGCCCAGCCGTACGCGTAGAACGAGTCCGCGCCCGGCCCTTCCTTGACGTACGGGGTGAACAGCTTGCCTCGCGCCGCCGCCGACAGGACGGCGTCGCCGTCGAGGGCGCGGCTCCACGTCCACAGGTCGGACAGGGTCGACTCGATGCCGCCGTTCCCCCGCAGCGCCCAGTACGGCCCGTCGGGAGCCCACGGCTTCTCGAGCATCGTTCCCCAGCGTTTGCCGTCGCGGTAGCCCGCCGGCACGCGGCGCGCTTCCCACTTCGGCAGGCGGTAGCCCGTTTCCTTCATGCCGGCGGGAAGGAAGAGGTGCTCGCGAAGGTAGGTCTCGTAGGGCTGTCCGGACGCGACCTCGACGATCGCGGCGAGGAGGCTGTACCCGGAGTTCGCGTAGAAATGCTCGGCGCCGGGCTTTCCTCGCAGCTTCGAGGTCAGGATGCGCTGGACGTACTCGTCTCGTCCCACGGTTTCGTAGTCCCCCGCGAAGTCGGACTCGAGCGCCGCGGTGTGCGTCAGGAGCTGGTGCAGCGTGATCCCGCGCTTGTCCTCGGGGACGTCCTTGAAGAACCTCGCGATCGGATCCTCGACCTTCAGCTTCCCCTCCATCTCGAGCTTCAGGATCGCCGCCGCGGTGAACTGCTTCGTGATGGAGCCGATCGAGACGATCGTGTCGGCCGCGTACGGCTCGCGCTTCTCGCGATCCGCGAGCCCGTAGCCCTTCATCAGCGCGACGTTCCCGTCCTTCGCGACGAGCGCGACGCCCTCGAAGCCGGACTCGGTCAGATAGCGGTCGAGCTTGGCGCCGAGGTCGCCGGCGACGATCGGAGGCGACGCGGCGCGTGCCGCGCCTTCCGCGGGGGGCGTGGCGGGAGAAGGGGAGACCGCCGACAGCACGGCGGTCAGGATCGCGACGACGAGGGTACGCATCAATGGACTCCTCCGTGGCTCGTCCCCGAGACACGGCGATGGTACGCCCGCGCCGGGGGAAAAGTCGAAATCGGGGGTCCCACGTTCGCGCCGGAAGCGGGGTATACTCGGCCTGCTCGCGAGGAGACCGATCCGACCGGCCGCTGCTTCCTGGATGCCGGCGTGGGGCTCGACCCCCGCGTACGGCGAGAGGAGAGGCGCCATGAGCCAGTCCCTCCCCGGTCGACGCTGGTTCCGGTTCTCGGCTGTGACGGCGCTGAGTCTCACGCTCATTCCGGCCCCCGCCGGAAACGAGAAGCCACCCTCCGTCTTCGACACCGGCATCGTCGAGAGCACCGAGGTCACCCTGATGCTCCTCGACGTGAATGCCGTCGACCGGGACGGGAAGCCGATGCGAGGCCTGAAGCGGGGCGACTTCGCCGTTCGCCTCGATGGCCGGCTCTGGGCCATCGAGACCGTGGACGATCTGTGCCCCTGCGGGGGGGAGCCCGGAGGCGAGGTTGCGGGCGCGGGGGACGCTCCGAACAACGAGGCCGAGAGCCTTGCGACGGACGAAACCGCGACCGAGCACGGCGCCACGGCGATTTCGAGCCCGGGCGAGCTATCGCCTCCTGCCGGCGAAGGCGTCGCGCCGCGCCCCGCGGAGCCGGAACCCGTTCGGTTCGTCCTTTACCTCGAGTACTCCCAGCTCAGGCAAGACGGACGCCGGCGGGCGATCGACGAGGCCAGGCGCTGGATCCAGGAGACGATGCGGCCGGGAGATCTGGTGCTGATCGCCGCCTACTCCGAACCGGCCGGGTTGAAGACGCTGGTGAGGTTCACGGCGGACAAGGAGCAGCTCCTGTCGGCGGTGAATCACTCGGCCGGCGCTCCGGAGTGGTTCGATCCATTCCCCTCCTCGAGGCATAGTCGCATCGAAGGGTGTTTGGCGCTCTTCTACCCCTATGTCTGCCTGCTCGATCTTGCCCGTGCCGAGTACCGTCACACGCGTCGGTCGTTCCTGGCGCTGAAGACGCTGCTTTCGAGCCTGGCGGAGGTCCCGGGGCGCAAAGCGCTCGTGCTGTTCAACCAGGACGGGACGATGTTTCCTGCCCGCTACTACCCGGAGGTGGACGAGACCCAGGTGGGCGATCACATCGGGCTCGTGGACGAGGTTGGCGCGCAGGCGACGACCGCCCGCACCGCGATCTACGCGGCCTTCTCGGGCGAGAACGAGAACGATCTCGGCGTCAACCTCGGCGCGAACCTCGCAGACTTCACCGGAGGCGGTTACAACCGAGGCGTCCACGACCTGACCGATCTCACGCGTCGCGCGGGAAGGGGCTGCGAGTGCGTGTACCGCCTCGGCATGGCACCGCCGGGAGGCAAGAGCGGAGCGGTTCACCGCGTGACGGTGGAGATCCGCGACCGACAGGCCCCGAACACCTATCGAGTCCAGTACCTGAACGCGGCGGACCGCTGGATGCGGTCGGCACAGGCGGTGCTCGCCGATCCGGACGCATCGACCGACCTCCCCCTCGTCGCGGCCATCGTGCCCGTCGCCGGAAGGGACGGGACATGGGACATCGCCGTCCGGGTGACCTCGAGCCCGAAGTCCCTGGCCCTGCTCTCGGGAGCCTCGGGGATCCGGGGCAGCTGGGAGGTCGGCGCGCTCCTGTGGCAGGAGGACGGGAGGAAGCGCTGGGAGCTTCTGGCGATCTCCGAGATCCGCAAGCAGCGGGACGACGCGACCGGGACGGCCGTCCTCCATGAGCGGGTGATCGAGGGCGTTCCTCCCGGGACCTACGAGCTGCGGGCGTTCGTGCGAGATCGCTGGGCGAACCTCTACGGCGGCGCTCGCGCGCGGATGGAGCTGCCGCGCACGCGGGAGACGACCGCGGGCCCGCTGGTCCTGCGCGCGGAGGCCGGGTTCGTTCGAACCCAGCTGCCGCTGCGGCAAGAGAAGGTCCCCACCCGCCCCGAGTCGGCGCGCGAGATCGAGCGTGGCCTCCTGCCCCTCGGCGAGCGCTCGGTCCGAGCAGGCGAGCCGCTGGCCTGTCTCACGTGGGTCTGCCCGGGCGAGTCGAAGGACTCGGTGTACGAGACCGTCCGATTCCTCTCCCGCGAGGACGAGCCCGTTCTCATCTTCGAGGAGCCGGAGATCGTGAAGGCCGGCCGGTGCGTCCGCATCGGCGACCGGATCGACACGTCGGGGCTCGCGCCCGGCCGGTACGTCTACCACGTCGGATGGAATCCGGACGCGGATGAGCGTTCGCAGGACGTGGAGGCGGCGTTCGAGGTCGCTGCGGGCGACGAGCAGGCGCCGGAGACGGCGCCATGATCCCATCCCTCCCGATCCCGCGGCGTGTTCGGCTCTGCGCCGCAGCGGCCGTTTGGCTCGCGTGCCTTCCGGCTTTCGCCGAGGTGAAGAAGGCGCCCATCTCCGTTTTCGACACCGGCATCGTCGAGAGTACCGAGGTGAGCTTGATGCTCCTCGACGTGGTGGCCCAGGACCGCGACGGGAAGCCGATGCGGGGCTTGAAGCGCGGAGACTTCGCCGTTCGTATCGACGGGCGCGCCTGGACCATCGAAACCGCAGACGATCTGTGCCCCTGCGGGGACGGGATCGCAGACGCGGTCGCGGACTCCGGAGTGGCTCCCGAAGGCGGCACGGGAGGGGGGGCGACGAGCGACTCGCCGGCCGCGGAGGATTCCGGAGCGACCTCGTCCGCGGGCGGGCGTTCTCCCGCGGCACGCGAAGGCGTCGCGACCGGTCCGGGAGAGGGGGAGCCCGTCCGCTTCGTCCTCTACCTCGACTACGCCCAGCTGCAGCAGGACGGCCGGCAGCGGGCGATCGACGAGGCCAGGCGCTGGATCCAGGAGACGATGCAGCCCGGGGATCTGGTGATGATCGCCGCCCACGCCGAGCAGGCGGGGCTGAAGACGCTGGCGGCGTTCACGGCGAGCAAAGACCAGCTCCTTTCCGCGCTGAACCGCTCGACCGACGCACCGGAGTGGTTCAATCCCTTTCCGGCGGCCAGGGAGAGTCGCGCGATGACATGCGTGCGATGTTGCGAAAAGCGGGACTGCCCCTGCGAGTCGTGCTGGCGGGATCTCGCCCGTGACGAGTACCGTCACTCCAGGCATTCGTTCCTGGCATTGAAGACGCTGCTTTCGAGCCTGGCGGAGGTCCCGGGGCGCAAGGCGCTCGTGCTGTTCAACCAGGACGGGACGATGTTTCCTGCGCGCTACTACCCGGTGGACGAGACCCAGGTGGGCGACCACATCGGGCTCGTGGACGAGGTTGGCGCCGAGGCGACGACCGCCCGCACCGCGATTTACGCGGCCTTCTCGGGCGAGGGAACGAACAAGTGGGGCGTCAACCTCGGCGCGAACCTCGCAGACTTCACTGGAGGCGGTTACAACCGAGGCGTCCACGACCTGACCGATCTCACGCGTCGCGCGGGAAGGGGCTGCGAGTGCGTGTACCGCCTCGGCATCGCGCCGCCGGGAGGCAAGAGCGGAGCGGTTCACCGCGCGAGCGTGGAGATCCGCGGCCGACCAGCCCCGAACACCTATCGAGTCCAGTACCTGAACGCGGCGGACCGCTGGATGCGGTCGGCACGGGCGGTGCTCGCCGATCCGGACGCATCGACCGATCTCCCCCTCGTCGCGGCCATCGTGCCCGTCGCCGGAAGGGACGGGACATGGGACATCGCCGTCCGGGTGACCTTGAGTCCGAAGTCCCTGGCCCTGCTCTCGGGAGCCTCGGGGATCCGGGGCAGTTGGGAGGTCGGCGCGTTCCTGTGGCAGGAGGACGGGAGGAAGCGCTGGGAGCTTCTGGCGATCTCCGAGATCCGCAAGCAGCGGGACGACGCGACCGGGACGGCCGTCCTCCACGAGCGGGTGATCGAGGGCGTTCCTCCCGGGACCTACGAGCTGCGGGCGTTCGTGCGAGACCGCTGGGCGAACCTCTACGGCGGCGCTCGCGCGCGGATGGAGCTGCCGCGCACGCGGGAGACGATCGCGGGCCCGCTGGTCCTGCGTGCGGAGGCTGGGTTCGTTCGCACCCAGCTGCCGCTGCGGCAAGAGAAGGTCCCCACCCGCCCCGAGTCGGCGCGCGAGATCGAGCGTGGCCTCCTGCCCCTCGGCGAGCGCTCGGTCCGAGCAGGCGAGCCGCTGGCCTGTCTCACGTGGGTCTGCCCGGGCGAGTCGAAGGACTCGGTGTACGAGACGGTCCGCTACCTTTCCCGCGAGGACGAGCCCGTTCTCATCTTCGAGGAGCCGGAGATCGTGAAGGCCGGCCGGTGCGTCCGCATCGGCGACCGGATCGACACGTCGGGGCTCGCGCCCGGCCGGTACGTCTACCACGTCGGATGGAATCCGGACGCGGATGAGCGTTCGCAGGACGTGGAGGCGACGTTCGAGGTCGGCGCGGCCGACGAGCCATCGCCGCAGGTGGAGCCGGCAGCAGCGCGGTGAGCGAACCTGCGGTTCCCGGCTGGAGCTCGATTGCGGACCCCGGGGTGGCCGGTCATCTCGCCAGACGCGCGTCGCGCTCCGCGAGCGGGCCTCGGTCTTCCGCCCCGGGGTCGAGCGCCGCGTCGAGCGCCGATTCCTGGTCAGAGCACGACGCCGTAGGAACCCTGCTGCCTCGGGAGCGGACGGATCATGAACTCCCCACACACGACACGGACGACCGATTGACCCGAAGATCGGCTGCGTGGTAGCGTCGACTCCCATTGAAACCGTGCAATCCGGCTTGCACGTGCAGCAGGGGCGTGCATGGGGCTCGATGACCTTCCTCGGGGAACGCGGGTTCGCACACGGACGTCCCGGTCTCCCGTGCCCCGCGCGGGCACTCCCCGCGGTTCGGCGGTTCGAGACGCTGCCCGAATCCGATCATCGAATCCGGTTCCAGGGTTCGTGAAAGGGGCTGAGCCGTGCTGATCTTCCTGGCCATTGCGTTCGCCGGTTTCATCCTGGTCGCGGGATCGTTTTTCTTCGGACACGACCACGACGTCGGGCACGATCACGATGGGGGAGATGCGGGGCACGACGGGGATGCGACGATCAGCATCTTCTCGACGAAAGTGCTCGCCACCCTCTTGATGGGGTTCGGCGCCGCGGGGGCCATCGCGACCTCCTACCAGGTCGACTACCTCGTCGCCTCCCTGATCGGCCTGCTCAACGGAATGCTGCTCGGCGGTCTGATGTACGCGATCCTGGGGTTTTTCTACAAGCAGCAGGCATCCTCCCTCGTTTCCACCAGCTCCGCGGTGGGTTGCAGCGGGACGGTCACGGTGTCGATCGCGGCGGACGGCATGGGAGAGGTGGGCGTCGACGTGGAAGGCCAGTACGCCGTCTACGTCGCTCGTTCGCGAGACGGTGGTCCCATCCCCAAGGGTTCGACCGTTCGCGTCGTGAGAACGGTGGGGAGCCAGCTGGTGGTCGAGAAAGAATCCGGAACGGCAGCGGGGAACGCGACGCAGAAAGGAACGACGACATGAACCGAATCATTCTGATGGCGGCGCTGGGCGAGAGGTTCGGGGTTCTCCTGAGGCCGGCGCTGATCGTGATGCTCGCGGTGGCGGTGGTCATCGTCATCCGGGTCATGGCGAGCCGTTACAAGAAGATCCCGCCGAACAAGATCGGCATCTTCTTCGGCAGGAAGTACAAGTGGACCGATCCCACGGACGGGAAGTCGAAACACCGCGGGTTCCGGATCGTCGCCGGCGGCGGCTCGCTGCTGTGGCCGCTGTTCGAGGACTACCAGGAGCTGTCGACGGCCGCCTTCCAGACCTCGATCGGCGAGAAGAACATCCCGAACAAGGACAACGTGAAGATCAGCGTGGACGGCATCGCGACGTGCAAGATCTCCTCGGCCCCGGAGGATCTGCACAACGCCGCCATGGCGTTCCTGGGAAAGACCGAGGAGCACATCAACACCTTCGTGAACAACATCCTCATCGGTCACCTGCGCTCCATCATCGGCAAGCTGGACATCGACGAGATCCTCCGCCAGCGCGACACGTTCAACCGGCGGGTGATCGAGGAATCGACCGAGGAGCTCAAGCGTCTCGGCATCCAGATCATCACGCTGGTGATCACCGACGTGAGCGACGAGGCCGGCTACATCAACTACCTCGGCCTGAAGACCGTGGCGCAGGCCAAGCGCGACGCCGGCATCCAGGTCGCCGAGGCGGAGAGGGATCGCGAGATCAAGACCGCCGAAGCGAAGCGGGATCAGGACATCAAGGTGGCGCAGGCGGCCGCCGAGACGAGGAAGCGCCGGAGCGATGCCGAGAGAGAGGCCGCGGTCGTCGAGGCCTCGAACGCCGTCGCCACCGCGGAAGCCGACCGGGACCGGGACGTGAAGCGGGCCCAGTTCAAGGTCGTGGCCGACACGGAGAAGGCCAAGGCGGACCAGGCGGGGAACATCCAGACCGCCGACCAGGAGAAGGTCCTGAAGGTCAAGCTGGCCGAGCGGGACGCCGCCGAGAAGGAAGCCCAGATTCTCGTGCAGCAGAAGGAGGGGGCTCGCAAGCAACAGGAGCTGAATGCCACCGTCGTGCAGGTCGCCGAGGCCGAACGGAAACGCGCCGTCATCGACGCGGAAGCGGCCAAGTCCGTCGCCGTGCTCCAGGCCGAAGCGCAGAGCGAGGCCGCCGTCCGTCGCGCCGAAGGAGAGAAGCAGGCCAATGCTCTGCAGGGCGAGGGCGAGGCGTCCAAGACGAGGGCCACGCTGATCGCCAAGGCCGAGGGAGAAGCGGCGATCAAGAAGCAAGCGCTGCTGGCCGAGGCCGAAGGGATGGCCGCGATGAAGGGGAAGGTCCTGCTGGCCGAGGCCGAAGGCACCGCGCGATTGGCCGAAGCACTGGCGAAGATGACCGATGCCGCCCGATTGATCATGATCCTGGACCGACTGCCCAAGCTGATCGAGCTCACCGGCGAGGCCGGCGAGAAGATCGCGCACGCCACCTTCTCCGGCGTCGCGGCGCCGCTGGGCAACATCGACTCGATCCACATCGTGGACATGGGGGGGAACGGCAAGGGGCTCGACCAGATGGCGAGCCTCGTGCCGAACACCGTGTTCAAGACGCTGGCGACCATGAAGGCCAGCGGGATCGACCTCACCGAGCTGGCCAAGAAAGCCGGCATCGATATCAGCGCGCTCGTCGGGATGGCGGGTCCGACGCCGGGCGGCGCGCATCCGACGAGTCCTCCCCCTCGCTCAGCCGGCGGAGCGAGGCAAGCCGTGAGCTCGATGGCGGGCGCTGCCGTCGACCCCACGTGGTTTTTCGTCACAGGATGACTCAATGACCTCTCGAGCCCCGACGGACCCGTTGCTCTACGCAGTCGTTCCGGATCCCGAGCCGGACGCGATCGTCATCCATTGCAGCGACCCGCGCTTCCAGCCCGCGTTCGAGCAGTTCATCGCGAGCGAGCTGGGCCTGAAGAAGGGCGGCTACGTGCCGATCGTCGTCGGCGGTGGCGGCGGGGTACTCGGCCATCCGGAGCAGCTTCCGAAGGAGTTCAAGTTCCTCAAGGAACGGCTGGAGCACTACCGCAAGGTCTTCCCGACCATTCGCCGCGTGGTCCTGATCAACCATGAAGGTTGCCGCTACTACGAGTCGCTCAAGACCAAGACGCTCGCGTTCCTCGGGCCGCGTCGTGCCATCTCGCCGGAACACGCGCGGGAGGACCTGTCGCTGGTTTCACGAGTGTTTCACCGGTTGCTCTCGCACCTGGGCTGGTCGGTCGAGCTCTACTACGCCCGATTCGCCGATCCGGAGCGGCGCAAGATCGAGTTCCAGAAGATCGTCGGTTGAGCGAGGCCGAGATGGGCGACCGATCCCGAGCGGATGCGGCGCTTCCGGGTGCCATGTCCCCTTCTCCCTCCTCCGCCGTCGCGATGGGAGCGGCGGCCTCGACGATGGTTCGAATGAGCCGCCCTTTCGTCCCATCGCGAGACCGCCGGATCGCCGGGGCGGTCCGATGAGGGCTTCACCGACCCCGCGGTGGTCGCCTTCGTCGAATCCGCGAAGCGCGTGCCCGCCGGAGTCGCCCGCCAGGCGTTCGCCGGCATCGCGCGATGGGTCCGCGCCCGGTGGCGCCGAACGGGGGGTCGGATTCGTTGTCGCTCGTTCGCGTCCCGCAGGAGGACCGCCGGCGTGAGTGAGTCGGTTCGTCGCGTTTTCATCTCGAGCACCTATCTCGATAACGCCGAGCGGCGGAAGCTCGTCGAGGACGCCGTGCTGCGCGCCGGCATGACGCCCGTCGGGATGGAGCGATTCACGGCGAGCTGGCGCGGGACCGTGGAGGAGTGCCAGCGGCTCGCGCGAGAGTGCGACGTCTACGTGGGCATCGTCGCGTACCGATACGGCTGGATCCCTTCGGGCCACGAGCGATCCGTGACGGAGATCGAGTACCTCGCGGCGAAGGAGGCGGGCAGGCCGCGACTCATGTTCGTTCTCGACGGCTCGGTTCCCGTCGATTCCAGGAAGGACTACGACGACGGCCCGGAACGCTGGGACAAGCAGAAGAAGCTCGATGCGTTCAAGGCGGCTTTCAACGCCGACCAGATGGCGGCGCCGTTCACGGACATGACGCTCGGCGCCATGGTGCTCGACGCGCTGATGACCTGGCGCCGCGACGGAGGAGCCGGAGCCCGAGCCGTCGGAGCCCGTCGTGCACGCCACCGTCAGCCGACATCGCCGCGTATCGCCGCGCCGCCGAGAGCCAGCACGCCAACCTCCACTTCGCCGGCTTCAAGACGCGACTGCGCGTCCCCATCGATCTCGAAGAGCTGTACGTGCCGCTGACCGCCGTCGTGGACCTTCGCGGAGCCGGCGACGCCAGGTTCGGCGACGCGAAGCAGGCCCGCGACGCGCTCGAGGAGGCCGGCGCGGCCCGCGAGATCGCCCTCGCGGCAGCGTTCCGCGAGGCGAAGCAGCGCAAGCGCCGCGGCATCGTCGTGCTCGGCGACCCGGGATCCGGGAAGACGACGCATCTGAAGCGCATGCTCCTCTGGTGCCTGCGCAGGCAGCCGGCCGACCTGGGCCTGGCCGACGACATCCTCCCGGTGTTCCTGCCGCTGAGGGAGCTGCGCGACCTGTCGCGCGGCCTCCACGCGTTCATCGAGACGCAGCTCGACAGCCCGCACCTCGGGCTCTCGGCGGGGCTCGGCAAGCGCCTGCTCGACCGCGGTCGTCTGCTCCTTCTCCTCGACGGCCTCGACGAGGTGGCCAACGCGGCGCAACGCGCGAAGGTCGCCCGCTGGATCGAGGACGCCGCACGCAACCGCCCTGACTGCACGTTCGCGGTGACGAGCCGCTTCGCCGGGTACGGCGACGCGCGGCTGAGCGAGGACTTCCTGGAGCTGCACGTACGGCCGCTCACCTCCGAGCAGTCCGACACCTTCATCCGCAACTGGTACCGCGCGGTCGAGACGGGACTCGCCGCGGATCCCAGCCAGGGCGAGGCGCTCGCGCGGACTCGCGCCGACGAGCTGATCGCGCGGATGCAAGAAGGGGACTTCCGCTCGACGCGGCTGACCTGGATGACGAGCAACCCGCTCCTGCTCGCCAACCTGTGCCTCGTGCACCGCGACCGCGGACAGCTCCCGCGCGGGCGGGCGAGGCTGTACGAGGAGTGCGTGGAGGTTCTGCTCGAGCGCTGGCGCGAGGGCAAGGGCCTTGCGGTCGACGTCCGCGCCGAGGAAGGGCGCCGCGTGCTCCAGCCGGTGGCGGACTGGATGCACTCCAAGGAGCAGCGCACGCGTGCGACGGGCGCAGATCTCGAGCGTGTGATCGAGCCGGCGCTGAAGGCCATCCAGTGGAAGGGAGGCGGTCCTCGCGAGTTCCTGCGGACCGTGCGCGACGAGAGCGGCCTGCTGACCGGCTGGGGTGTCGACGAGTACGGCTTCATGCATCTGGGGTTCCAGGAGTACCTGGCGGCGCGCGAGATTCGGCGGCGCCACTTCACCGGCGACCCGAAGGCGTTCCCGGATCTGGCGGCCCGCTTCGGCCAGGCCTGGTGGCAGGAGGTCATCCTGCTACTCGTCGCCCTCAAGGAAGAGCCGTCGGCGTTCGAGCCGTTCGTGCGCGAGGTTGCCAAGCTCGACGCATTTGCCGAGCACGAGAAGCTCCTCACCGACTGCCGCGAGGACGCGTTCGACGTGTCGGAGACGCCGTTCGTGGAGCTGGCGAGCGCGCCGCCGGGGAAGGACGCGTCCCTCTGGAAGCGCCAGCTCGTCGCGCTGCGGCAGCTCGAGAGCATGGGATCGAATGCGCTCGATGACCTGAGAGACCGCCTGCGGAAGCACCCGTCGCCGGAGATCCAGCGCTGGCTCGGCCAGAAGACCGCGGCCGCGGCCCAGGATGTCGTCCTGACGGAGCCGGGCGGCGTCGAGCTGGTGCTCGATCCCGGGCGGGAAGTTCCTCATGGGATCGCCGAAGAACGAGGAGGGGCGGTACGACGACGAGGGGCCGCAGCACGAGGTCACCGTGCCCGCGTTCTACCTCGGCCGCTACCCGGTGACGAACGAGGAGTACGCGCGCTTCCTGGAAGCGAATCCGGGCGTCGAGAAACCGTCCGAGTGGGGCAACCGCGCCTTCAACGGCGCGCGCCAGCCGGTGGTGGGTGTGACGTGGGACGACGCGCGCCGCTTCGCGACGTGGGCGGCGTGCCGCCTGCCGTCGGAGGCGGAGTGGGAGTTCGCGGCGCGGGCGGGTACGACCGCGCCGTATCTCGCCGGCGAGTCCCCCACGGATCTCGATCGCTTCGCCTGGTTCTCCGAGAACTCGAAAGGAAGCACGCACCCGGTCGGTGAGAAAGGCGCCCAACTCGTTCGGCCTCCACGATGTGCTGGGCAACGCACTGGGAGTGGGTCGAGGACGATTGGCATGGCTCCTACAACGGAGCCCCGAGTGATGGCTCCGCGTGGATCGACAACCCCCGTGCCGCGTACCGCGTGGCCCGCGGTGGCTCGTGGGTCTCGCCCGCCCGGGACTGCCGTGTTGCGTACCGCCGCGGCTGGCGCACGGGCGAGCGCTCCCACGACCTCGGCTTTCGCGTTGCGAGGTCCTTGCCCTCTACCCTCTGACTCTCTTACCCTCTGCGCTTGGGTCGCGGCACCGAGGCCGCGGCCCCGTGGCGAAGCCCGGCGGCCGCCGGCCGCGGATGCCGCGGCGGCTGGGCGCAAGAGCCTGGGCGGAGGCGAAGGGATGGACCTGAAGCTGATCACGGTGGCGATCGATCCGGCCACCGGCGCGTTTCCGGAGAATCCCCTCGCCGGAATCGAGGCCGAGCCGCTCTCGGTCGTCGAGCACTTCTTCCACCACGAGCGGAGTCATGTCTGATGCCCGCCGAACCTACCATGTCCGAGCGCGTCTTCATCTCGAGCACCTACCGCGACAACGAGGAGCGACGCAAAATTGTCGAGGACGCCATCCAGCGCGCCGGGATGATGCCGCTCTGGATGGAGCGCTTCACCGCCAGCGCTCGACCGACCGTCGAGGAATGCCTCGAGGCGGCGCGTGATTGCGACGTCTACGTCGGCATCGTGGCGCACCGCTACGGATGGATTCCGGACGGCCACGATCTGGCCATCACCGAGCTCGAGTACGACGCCGCGAAGGTCGCCCGTAGACCACGGCTGATGTTCGAGATCGACCCCAAGACCCCGATCGTGCCGGATGAGCATCTCGATCCCGGCCCCGACCGCTGGAAGAAGCAGGAGAAGCTCGAAGCCTTCCGTACGAAGTACCGAGCCGACCAGATGGCGACCCCGTTCACCGACGACAGAGCTGGGCGTCAAGGTCCTGCAAGCGCTCAACAACTGGCGCGCGCAGCGCAGCGCGCGTGCGAGCCTGAGGCGCGCCGCCGCTCAGGACTCGGGCGAGATCGCCGCCTACCGCGACACGGTCGAGAATCTCCACTCGACTCTGCGCCTCGCCGGCTTCAAGACCCATCTCCGCGTGATCATCGATCTCGAGGAGCTCTACGTTCCGCTCCAGGCGATCGTGGATCGTCGCGCCGTGGGCGAGACCGATTTCGGCAACGCCGACGAGGCCGTCCGACGACTGGAGGAGGCCGGAGCCGCATCCGAGATCGCGCTCGCCGAGGCGTTCCGGGCCGCGAAGACGGCGAAGCGCCGGGGCATCGTCCTTCTCGGCGATCCGGGCTCGGGCAAGACCACGCAACTGAAGCGCCTCCTGGTCTCGTGCCTGCGGGAGAGTCCCGCGAGCCTCGGCCTCGATGCCGATGTGGTCCCGGTCTACCTTCCGCTGCGGCGTCTCGAGGACGCCTCCGCGGGTCTCGAGGCGTTCGTCGAGCAGGTGCTCGCCGAGGACTGGCCGGAGGCACCGGAGGGTTTCGCGCACCGACTCCTGCGCGGCGCGCCGCTGTCTGCTCCTCGTCGACGGCCTCGACGAGGTTGCCGATGCCAAGCAGCGGGCGATCGTTTCGCGCTGGCTCGACGAAGCGGTTCGCACGCGACCCAGATGGACCGTGGTCGTGACCTGTCGCTTCGCGGGGTATGCGGGTCGGGCGCGGCTCGGCCTCGACTTCCTCGAGCTTCACGTGCGGCCTCTCACTCGCGAGCAATCGGAGACGTTCATTCGCAAGTGGTATCGCGCGCTCCATGCCGCCCTCGCCACGGATCCCGACTGGAAGGGCGAGACCCGCCTGGGGGAGAGGGCCGAGCAGCTGGTCGAGCGGCTGCGCGAGCCCGACTTCCGGGTGGCGCGGCTCGTGGAGATGACGCGTAACCCGCTGCTGCTCACGAACCTGTGCCTCGTCCACTTCGACCGCGGAGGGAAGCTCCCCCGCGGGCGCGCGCGGCTGTACGAGGAGTGCATCGACGTGCTGCTCGAGCGGTGGCGGGAGGAAGCCAAGGGTCTGCCCGTGACCGTGACCGCCGAGGACGGGCGGCGGGCGCTGCAACCCGCGGCACTGTGGCTCCACGCCGAGGAGGGGCGGACGCGGGCGACGGCGGACGAGCTCGATCCCGTGCTCGGGCCGGCGCTCGAGGCCGTGCACTGGAAAGGAGGCAGCGCGCGCGAGTTCCTGAAGACGGTGCGCGACGAGAGCGGGCTGCTCACGGGCTGGGGGCACGACCACTACGGGTTCATGCACCTCGGATTCCAGGAGTACCTGGCGGCCTCGGAGATCCGCAGGCTCCATTTCGAGGGGGACGCGTCGCGGCTTCCGGCGCTGGCGGCGCGCTTCGGGTCGAGCTGGTGGCAAGAAGTGATCCTGCTGCTCGTCGCGAGCGGCAATCCGTCGGTGTTCGCGCCGTTCGTGCGCGAACTGGTGAGGCGGCCCGAGTTCGCGGGTTCCTCCACGCTCGTCGACGCGCTGCTCGAGGACGCGGCCGAGCCATCGCCCGAGCCGTTTCTCGAGCTCGTTCGGTCGGCGCCCGGGAAGGACCCGGGGCTGTGGACGCGCCAGCTCGTGGCGCTGCGGGTGCTCGATCGGCTCGGCTCGCCGGATCTCGAGAAACTCGCCACTGCGCTGGCGACGCATCCGTCCGATGAGATCCGACTGTGGGTGACGAGCCGGCGTGCCGCCGCGAGGCAGGAGACCATCGTCACCCCGATTGGCGGCATCGAGCTCGTGCGGATCCAGGGCGGGGCATTTCAGATGGGCTCGCCGGATGGCGAAGAGGGGCGATACGACTCGGAGGGCCCGCAGCACTCGGTCACGGTCCCCGAGTTTCTCATCGGCCGGTACCCCGTGACGAACGAGGAGTACAGGCGGTTCCTCGATGCGCACCCGAAGGCGAAGGAACCTGAGGAGTGGGCCAATCGCCGCTTCAACCAGGCCCGCCAACCCGTCGTGGGCGTGAGCTGGGACGAGGCGCGGAGGTTCGCGGAGTGGGCGGGGTGCAGGTTGCCGTCGGAGGCGGAGTGGGAGTACGCCGCCCGCGCCGGGACCGAGGCACCGTTTCTCGACGGCGCGAACGAAGAGAACCTGGCCCGCCATGCCTGGTACGACAAGAACTCCGACAAGCAGTCGCATCCGGTTGGGGAGAAGGCCGTAAACCATTGGGGCCTCCATGACACGCTGGGCAACGTCTGGGAGTGGGTCGAGGACGATTGGCATGTTCTTACGACGGAGCCCCGAGTGATGGCTCTGCGTGGATCGACTCCCCCCGTGCCGCGTTCCGCGTGATCCGCGGTGGCTCGTGGGTCTCGTCCGCCCGGTCCTGCCGTGTCGCGTTCCGCTACGTCTGGCGCTCGGGCGTGCGCTCCGCGCCCTCGGCTTTCGCGTTGCGAGGTCCTAGCCCTCTACCCTCTGTCCCTCTTACCTTCTGCGTCTTGGTCTGCGCAGCCGAGTTCGAGGCCCCGTGGCGAAGCCCGGCGGCCGACGGACGAGGCTGCGCACGGCTGCCCGGCGGCGGCGCCTCGTGTCCCGCTTCCGGTTTCGCGCTCGCGCCGTCGTGACGTGCCGCGCTGGCACTCGTCCGCTCGATCACTGCGAAATCCGGGCTCAGAAGGGGATTCCGGACGGGGATCGGACCGGCTCGGAGGAAGCGCAGGGTCCACTTCGGTCGCTCCCGCCCCTCCGGCGCTGGTGGGTTTCGCCGCCGATCTTCGCTGTCCCGTCCAGGCCGCTTCGGGGCAGAGCGTCGCTATCCTCCGGAAGCACGCGCGGCGCTCGTGAACATCAGGTCGAGATTCTCGTACGACGCCGGGTACTTCCCCTCCACGGCCCGAGCCGCCTCCTCGGCGATTCTCCCCTGATCCACATCGCCCCGCGTTTGCAAGGAAACGAGAAGCACCGGTTGATCTCGCTCCGCGCTGACCACCTCCACGCAGGTATAGCCGACGAGCTCCGGGTGCACGGCGAGAACGGCTTCGAGCGCGCGCGCGAGCTCGGGCAGCGGCTGTGACGGCTCTCGCGTGATGAACTGCTCGTTCTTCTGGATGGGCAGATCTCGAAGGCGCCTTCGCAGAGCGCGCTGGTCGCTGCGCAGCAGGTCTCTGAGCTCCTCCGGAGTCAGGTCGAGGGCCGTCTTGTCGAAGGGATTGATCACGCTGCCGGCGATCGCCCCGTTCCCCGCCATGTCCAGCGCCAGCTCCAGCGCGGACTTCGCGCCGAGCTGGATCATCTCGAGTGGTCCGCCGCCCGTCGTCCAGCCGAAGTGTCGTCCGACCCGAGAGAGGATCGAGTCCTCCGTGAACATCGGACAGATCTTCTCGCCCTTGGGGCCGGAGACCAGGTGCAGCTGGATGCTCGCGCCGTCCGGGCCGGCCGTCCGGACGGCAGCAGCCGCCGCCTTCTCGCCGGGCACCGGCTGCGCGAGCGGCAGCACGAGGGCATGAGAATCGAGCAGCGAGCAAAAGAGACCGACCTCGCGCATGACACCGGTTCGAGCCCGTGCTACGGCCTCTGTCAGGTCGTTCGGGTTCATCAGCACGATCCCTCTCTGTTCATCGCCCCGACATTGCGGAGGATCTCGTCACGACTCCCTGCGTCTCGCGCGGGGCGATTCCGACCGCTCGAGTCCGGCCCGACGAATTCGTGACGGAGGAGTCTACCTCACCTCGGGGCTCTCTCGTCCCGCCTTGCGCTGCTCGGATGGAAGGGTCGAGCCGTATTTCAGGCTGCCGAACCAGCATCTCTTCGAACGGACGTGGACGTCGGTCCCGTGTCGAGCGTATTTTATCCGGTGAGGGCGAGGTTCCTTGGTGACATCCGGTGGGCTGGTGGGACTGCCATCCGGGCAGGACCCGGGAGACGCGATGAGCGAGATTGCGCCGCGCATTACGGTCGACGAGAACGTCCGTTTCGGGAAACCGGTGATTCAGGGCACGCGGGTTCCGGTGGACCTTGTGGTGGGCAAGATGGCGGCGGGACTCTCGGTGGAGGAGGTCTGCGAGGAGTACGGACTGGTTCGAGCGGACGTGCTCGCGGCCCTGTCCTACGCGGCCCGTTCCGTGGCGGACGAGCAAGTGCGCGCGGTCAAGTGAATGAGCCGCTTCCTGGTCGACGAGGATCAGCCCCGTTCCCTGGTTGAAGCGCTCCGCGGAGCTGGCTTCGATGCTGACGACGTCCGCGATGTTGGCTTGCGGGGCCGATCGGATGCCGAGATTCTCGCATGGGCCAACGAGCGCGGCGCGGCGGTAGTGTAAGGCGACATGGGGTTTGCGAACCTGTTGCAGTTCCCTTTGGGAAGCCACGCCAAGATCGTGGTCTCTCGGTTTCCAACGGACATGACCAACGCCGCAGTCAACCGGTTGATCGTGCAGGCTCTCCGCGAAATCTCGGAGGATGATCTGCTCGGAAACCTGGTCATCATCGAACCTGCACGAGTTCGGCTTCGACGAGCGCGATAGCTGCGGGGTGCGAAGCCAAGTCGCCCCGGGGCGCCGGATTCTCGCCACGCTGAAACCCGCGCTCTGGAACGATCGAACGCGATCGCGATCTGCGGTGGACTCGATTCCGCACGACCGCCGGTCGAGCATCTGGATCTCGAGGAAGCTGGCCGCATCCCCGTGAGCGAGGCTGCGCTTCCCGGCAGAATCTCGATTGCGAACGTCCGGGGTGGTCGAGCATGCCGGTAACCGCGATTCCCTCGTCGCTTCGAGGGACGTCGCCGCCCGGTCATCACGATCCTCGAGGTGAATGCGCATCAATCGGATGAGCCGAGCAATGCCGCCACCACCCGCAAGGCCCGCTCGCGCCGCTCCTCGCGATCTCCGCGCACGTGAAAGACGCGCGCGCCCAGCTCCTCGAGCGCCGCCTGGAAGAGAGCGTGCATCTCCTCCCGCCGGTGCGGGCGATCGCGCTGTCCTTCCTCGGGCACCCAGGGGACGTCCGGGTGGTGCAGGAGGTAGAGGTCCGCGAGCCGCTCGGCTGCGGCCCGGACGATCCACTCCGGGCAGTCGCCGTAGTAGTGGCGGCTGTAGACGACCGTGCTGACGAGGTCGGTGTCGAGGAACAGGATGCGGCTCGACTGGCGCTCGGCCGCGTCGGCGAGATCGAGGTGCAATTGCGCGATGACGTCGACGTCCTGGTACCCGAGCGGTGCACCCTTCTGGCGGGCGTGGAGGCGCGCCGCTTCGGGGACGGCCGGCGCCCCGTATCGACTCGCCAGCCATTCCGCCATCGTGGTCTTGCCCGTGCACTCCGAGCCGGTGATCGTGACGCGCAACGGTCGGTGGCCGCGGGCAGGTCCTTCTGGTGAGGGCGTCACGCGGCCGCTCCCGCCTCGTCCCTCACGGCCGACGCCGCGAGGGATCGGCGCCATTCGAAGAGGCCCATCGAGGCGAGCGCGAGGAAGAGCGCGTACAGCGCCGCCGTCAGGTAAAGCCCCTTGTAGACGTACATGCCCACGTACACCACATCCACGGCGATCCATACCCACCAGCACTCGATCCACTTCCGGGTCTGCATCCACTGCGCCGCCAGGCTGAACGAGGTCGTCGAGGCGTCCAGGTACGGAAGGGACGCGTCGGTGGCGCGGCGGAGCGTCGCTCCGAGGACCACCGCGAAGACGACGCCGCCCGACGCAAGATAGAGAGCCGCGGCCGCCGGAGTCCGCGACACCGCGAGGGGGCCGTGGTTCTTTCCCCCGTGCGTCCACGCGTGCCATCCGTACAGGCACAGCGCCACGTACACGACTTGCAGCCCCATGTCCGCGTACAGCTTCGCCTGCGCGAAGACGACGATGAACAACCCGACGTTCACGAGCCCCGTGGGCCAGCACCAGACGTTCTCCCGCACGGTGAGGTACACGCTGACGACCCCGAACAGGACTCCGACGATCTCCCATACGCTCACCGGGCGCTCCCCTTGCGCTCGCTCACAGGCGCCACTCGAGCGAAACGGAGACGCTCCGGGTGGCGAGCGGGTAGTAGTACGCGGTTCCCTGGAGCGCCGTCCCGCCGCCGGGCTGCTCGGTCCGGTAGAGGTAGTCGTATCCGCTGGGCCGGACGTCGCGATCGTCGAGCAGGTTGTTGATCTGCACACGCAGGAGCGGGGCGCCCGCCTTCGAGAGGCGCGCGAGGGGGACCGAGCCGGAGGCGTCGAGGACGAACGCGGACGGTGTGACGAACGCGTCGTTTCCCGTGTTGTCGAGGTGCGAGCGCCCGCTGAAGCGCGCCGCCAGCCCCAGGACCGACCCGCGGACCGGCGTCCAGTCGAGCGACAGGCCGGCCGTGAGCTCGGGGGTCAAGAGCGGCGGCACGCCGGTGTGCGAGCCGGGCTCGCTTCCGGCGTAGACGCCGTCCGCGTCGTAGCGGTCGTAGAACTGGGTCCACGTCTCGATCCGGTTCCGGCTGGCGTTCGCGGTGAGGCGAAGCCACAGGGAGGGCGCGACCTTCGCCTTGACGTCCGCCTCGATCCCGCGCCGGTAGCTCCTGTCGACGTTGCGTCGCACGGGAAGTCCGATGGCCGACAGCTCGCCGGTGCGGGCGATCTCGTCGCGGAACTCCATGTCGTAGACGTCCACGAGGATCTCCAGGTCCTCGCCGCGGCGCTCGATCCCCGCCTCGAAGTCGACCACGGTCTCCGGCTTCACGTCACCGAGGTCGTACTGGGTCGTCGCGTTGTCCTCTCCGTAGAGCATGTCGCTGCGGGCCGGCTCGCGCGTCGCGCGACCCACGGAGCCGTACAGCGTGAGGCTCGGTCGCAGATCGAAGCGGGCGCCGATCTTGGGATTGAAGAACGTCCACTGGATCGAGCCCAGCTCGACGTCGCCGTCGTAGCCGAAGCGAGCGCGACGGAGCTGAGCGTCGCCGTACAGGCGCCAGCGGCCGAGCCGGACCGTCGCCTTCGCGAACGCGTCCGCCTCGCTCTTGGTGCCCGTGTTGATGTACCGGCGATCGCCTCCCTCCTCGTCGAGGAAGTGATCGCGCGTGAACCACCCGCCGTGGGCGCCCGCGCTCAGTCCCAACGGCCCGCTGTCGTAGCTCCAGGTGACCACGGAGCCCACGAACCAGCCGTCGAGACCGTACTCGACGAGCTGGGGCGATGGAGGAGGCATCCCGCACGAGAAACCACCCCTTCGCGCCGTTGTAGTAGGCCTGGACGGCGAGGGTCGAGGACGGGCCGAGGAAGCGGGTGTACTGCGCGTTGAGGAAGCTCTGCGCGAACCGGTCGCGCTCGTCGGGAGAGAGCGGGTTGTCGCGCAGGTTCCCCTCGAGAGCGCTCTCCTCGGATGCGAGGTACGACAGCTCCGTGCGCGCCAGACCCGAGAATCCGAAGAGCTTGAAGAACGAGCGACTGTCCTGCCGCGAGGCGCCGAAGTAGAGCGCGTGCTGCCTCACCCCCGAGTGCTCCCGGAAGCCGTCGGTCTCCTGGAGTCGACGCGCGGCCGTACAGCGCATAGCCTCCGGGCAGCTCGCCGCTCTGGCCCGAGAGCGACGTCCGCCAGCTCCCGAACGAGCCTGCGCCGGCGAGCGCGCCGAGGCCGCGTTTCTGATCGAAGTCGACGCTCGTGAAGTTGACCGAGCCTCCGAACGCCGCGGCCCCCACGGTGGAGGCGCCCACGCCGCGCTGGATCTGGATGCTCCCCACGGCGCTCGCGAAGTCCCCGAAGTTGGAGAAGTAGAGCGCGGACTCCTCGGGATCGTTCAGCGGGGCGCCGTCCAGCGTGAAGTTGATGCGCGTCTGCTGGATCCCGCGCACCTGGAAGTACGAGTACCCCGATCCCGCGCCGCCGTCGGAGTAGCTCGTGATCGAGGGCGCGGCCTGCGCGAGCAGGACGGGCATCTCCTGCCCGTAGTTCAGGCGCTCGATGCGGCTCCGATCGATGTCCGTCTTCGTGACGGGAGTCTCGGTATCGGCGCGGATCGCCAGAACGACCACGTTCTCGCGAAGCTGGAGCAAGGGCTCGAGCACGAGGCGGACGTCGGCACGATCCGCGTCGAGGGACACCGACACCTGAGCCTCTTCGTAGCCGGGCGCCACGGCCCGGAGCAGGTGGGAACCCCGCGGCAGGAACAGCGTGAATCGGCCGGCGTCATCGGCTCGGGTGGAGACGTCCGCGTCGCCGACGGAAACGGTCGCCCCTGCAACCGGCTCTCCGCGCGCGTCGTGGACGATGCCGGAGAGCTCCAACGTCGGTGCAGGCCTCGCCGCGGCGAGCGAGGCAGGACCCACGAATGCAGCGAGCAGGATGGCCGCCGCGACGCCCCGCAACGAATGCGACCGCATGGAAACGCCTCCTCTCCCGCGCCATGGAGCGGGAGGACCGAAGCGGATCCTTCAGGGGGTTCTCGCCTTCCCTACGCCGGTATCAACCGGATCAGGTTCGAGGGTTTGATCTCAGGCCGCTGCGGCCACCCCTAGGCTCCGACGCAGGCAGTGTGCCGCCGGAGTGCGCGTCTGTCAACTGTGTGGATCGCATCGATGGGGGACGATCGCGACACGGGCCCCGGCATCACTCGATGATCCAGAACGACCCGCATGGCTGATGGGCCGGTCCGCCGGCCCGTCAGCCGTGCGGGGTGGGGGGGCCGGGGGCATGCCCCCGGAAGTACCCTGCGAGCACCAAAGAGTCGATTTGAGGAAGTGAGAGATTCGGGGACGGCAACCGAAACTCGCGAGCGACCGGGAAACGCGGCGCGTTCGCAGGTCGGGAATTTCGTTTGCTGAGAATCACTCTCACGGTGACAGCGCAGGCGTCATGGAAGACTGTCCCCGATTCTCCGGTGCTCGCAGGACGCCTCCGGGGGCCGGCCCCCGGACCCCCGACCCCGCGTACGGTGCAGTCCGGCAGACCGGCCTGCACCTCCCGCGGGTTGCTTCGGGATTTCTGGATCGGAAGGCGAACAAGATTCGTGGACAGCAACCGAAATTCGCGGGAGCTTGAGAAACGCCGCGCGCTCGCGGGCCGGGAATTTCGGTTGCTGTCCCCGAATCTCGGTGACACCACATGCGTCATGGAAGACTGTCCCCGATTCTCCGGTGCTCGCAGGACGCCTCCGGGGGCCGGCCCCCGGACCCCCGACCCCGCGTACGGTGCAGTCCGGCAGACCGGCCTGCACCTCCCGCGGGTTGCTTCGGGATTTCTGGATCGGAAGGCGAACAAGATTCGTGGACAGCAACCGAAATTCGCGGGAGCTTGAGAAACGCCGCGCGCTCGCGGGCCGGGAATTTCGGTTGCTGTCCCCGAATCTCGGTGACACCACATGCGTCATGGAAGACTGTCCCCGATTCTCCGGTGCTCGCAGGACGCCTCCGGGGGCCGGCCCCCGGACCCCCGACCCCGCGTACGGTGCAGTCCGGCAGACCGGCCTGCACCTCCCGCGGGTTGCTTCGGGATTTCTGGATCGGAAGGCGAACATCGGAGAATCGGGGACATCAATCGACATGGGCGGGTCCGCGAGTGGTGCGCATGGCCGGCTGTCTCACGAGTTGTGGTTGCTGTCCCCGAGTCTCGGAGCCCGCGCGACGGGCTCCTCGCGGATCTCAGCCGCGGGCACGCGTCGCGTGTCGACGCCCCGACAGCAGCGTCTGCACGGCGAGGGTCGCCAGCGCGATCAGCGTCAGCAGCGATGCGGCGGCGAACGCCGCGGTGAACGCGTACTCGTTGTAGAGGATCTCCACGTGAAGGGGCAGCGTGACCGTCCGGCCGCGCACGTGGCCGGACACGACGGATACCGCGCCGAATTCCCCCATGGCGCGGGCCGCGCAGAGGATCGTCCCGTAGAACAGCCCCCAGCGGATCTTCGGAAGGCTGACCAGGAGGAACGTCCGGAAGCCGCCGGCGCCGAGAGTGAGGGCTGCCTCCTCTTCCTCGCTGCCGTGGGCTTCCATGAGGGGGATGAGCTCGCGGGCGACGATGGGCGCCGTCACGAACATCGTCGCGAGCACCATGCCGGGGAGCGCGAAGACGATCTTGAATCCGTGCTCGAGGAGCCAGGGGCCGAAGATCCCGTTCGCCCCGAACAGGAGCACGAACACCATGCCGGCGATCACCGGCGAGACGCTGAACGGAAGGTCGACGACGGCGACGAGGGCGTTCCTGCCGGGGAATCGGAACTTCGCGATGGCCCACGCCGCGGCGAGTCCGTACAGGACGTTGACCGGCACGACGATGGCGGCGACCAGCAGCGTGAGCTTCACCGCCGCGAGGGCCATCGGCTCGCGGATCGCGGCGAGGTAGGTGGCCAGGCCGTCGCTCAGCGCCTTGACGAACACCGCCGCGAGCGGCACCAGGAGGAACGCCAGCAGGAACGCGATGGCCACGGCGATGAGCGCGATGCGGACCCAGAGCGGCTCGTCGAGGTGGACCGATCGCTCCGTCACGGGTCAGACCTCCGTTCCCGCCGTCCGGCGGCCGTGCCGCAGGGTCAGGCGATTGGCGGCGAACAGGAGCGCGAACGAAGCGAGGAGGAACACCAGCGCGATGGCGGTCGCCCCCGCGTAGTCGTACTGCTCGAGCTGGATCATGATCAGAAGCGGGGTGATCTCGGATTGCATCGGCATGTTGCCGGCGATGAAGATGACCGAGCCGTACTCGCCCAGCGCCCGGGCGAACGCCACGACGAATCCGGTCATCGCGGCGGGAAGCAGGCCCGGCAGGATCACGCGCGTGAACACCGTGAGGCGGCCGGCGCCCAGGCTCGCGGCGGCTTCCTCGATCTCCGGATCCAGATCGCGGAGCACCGGCTGCACGGTCCGCACGACGAACGGCAGCCCGACGAAGACCAGCGCGACCACGATCCCGAGCCGGTTGTAGGCGACCTGGATCCCGAAGGGCACGAGGAGGCGGCCGATCCACCCGTCCTTCGCGTAGACGGAGGCGAGCGCGATTCCCGCGACCGCCGTGGGGAGGGCGAAGGGGAGGTCGACGAGCGCTTCGATGATCCGCTTCAGGGGAAATGCGTACCGCTCGAGAACCCACGCCAGCAGCACGCCGAAGACGAGGTTCACGACCGCCGCGAAGAACGCCGTCGCGAAGCTCAACCGGTACGCGGCCAGCGTTCGGGGCGAAGAAACCGTCGCCCAGAACGACTCCCACCCCATCGAGAACGTCCTGAGGAAGACGGTGGAGAGGGGGATCAGCACGACGAGGCTCAGGTAGAACAGGGTGAACCCCATCGACAGGCCGAACCCCGGCAGCCGTCTGTGCGACACGTCATCGCTCCTTCAGGTAGATCCGGTCGAAGGTCCCGCCGTTCCCGAAGTGGATCTTCTGCGCCTTCTCCCAGCCGCCGAAGGCCTCGTCGATCGTGAACGTCTTCACGTTGGGGAAGGTCGTCGCGTGCGCTTCGAGTGCCTTCGGGTCGCTCGGCCGGTAGAAGTGCCGGGCCGCCATCGCCTGGCCCTCGGGCGAATAGAGGAAGTCGAGGTACGCCTTGGCGACCGCCGTCGTGCCGCGCCGCGAGGCGACCTTGTCCACCAGCGCCACCGGCGGCTCGGCGAGGATGCTGACCGAGGGGACCACGATGTCGAACTTCCCGGCCCCGGCCTTCAGCTCGCGCACCACCAGGAGCGCCTCGTTCTCCCACGCGATCAGGACGTCGCCGATGCCCCGCTCGACGAACGTGATCGTGGCTCCGCGCGCGCCCGTGTCGAGGATCGGGACGTTCTTGAAGATCCGCGTGACCAGGTCGAGCGCCTGCTCGTCGCTGCCGTGCTTGCGAACCGCGTATCCCCAGGCGGCGAGGAAGTTCCAGCGCGCCCCTCCCGAGGTCTTCGGGTTGGGCGTGATCACCTGCACTCCCGGCCTGCCCAGATCGTCCCAGTCCTTGATCCCCTTCGGGTTCCCCTTCCGCACGAGGAACACGATCGTCGAGGTGTACGGGCAGCTGTTGTGGGGCAGACGCTTCTGCCAGTCCCGCGGGAGCAGCCCCGAGTCCGCGATGGCGTCGATGTCGTAGGCCAGCGCCAGCGTCACGACGTCCGCCTCGAGCCCGTCGATGACCGAGCGCGCCTGCTTGCCGGATCCGCCGTGGGACTGCTGGATCTCGACGGTCTCGCCCGTTTTCGCCTTCCACCGCCCGGCGAAGGCGCCGTTGATCTCCTGGTAGAGCTCGCGAGTCGGGTCGTACGAGACGTTGAGGATCGTGATCTTCTTTGGTTCCTGCGCCTCGACCGGGAGGCCCAGGATCGCGAGCCCGACGAGCAGCACCGTGATTCGTTTCATGGCGTCCATCTCCTTTCCGCTCGGAACGGAATCCCACAGCAGGGCGGCCTCACGCGGAGCATCGCCTGGTCGGACGACTCGTGGAACGCGCCGCTCATGCGCCGCCCTCCGACGATCGTACGACCAGGAGCGGCCGGTCCGCCGCTTCGATGAGTCGCGCCACGGTTCCCAGGATCCGGATCGGCTCGCCGAGGGGGGGAACGGCGCGCCGAGCACCACCAGGTCGTACGCCCCTTCGCGCAGCTCCGTCTCGATCTCGTCCACGACCGAGCCGAATCGCAGGCGCGTCGCGGCGAGGACGCCGAGAGGTGCCAGCGTCTTCGCGCTGGCGGACAGGAAGCGTTCGGCCTGCGCCCTGGCGTCGCCGGTGTCGCTCGGCAGGACCGAGAGCACGGTGACCTCGGCGTCGAGGTGGCGCGCGAGGCGGCCGGCGAATCGGATGCCGCGCTTGCCCGGCTCGCCGACCGCGGCGCAGATGAGAACGCGGCGCACTTCTCGCGGCGCGCGCGGGACGAGAAGAACGTGGTGATCGCCGTACCCGAGGGCCTGCTCCGCCCGCTTCGGCGCCGAGCTGCCCTCCGCACCGGTGACGACCATGTCCCAGTGCTGGCGCTCGGACTGGCGTTGGACCGTCTCCTCGAATTCGTCGGGGCTCGTCCGGCCTCCGATCGTCGCCGGAGGCCCTCCCGGGGGACCCGGCTCGCGGCTTCCGAGCTCCACGACCGAAAGCCGCGCGCGCGCCCGCCTCGCCAGATCGGTCCCCACCGTCAGTGCCGCCACGCCCGTGGCCCGGGCGTCGCGGATGACCAGAAACGCCATGCCGGGGTGGGCGAGCGCATGCACCCGGCGCAGCCCAACCCAGGCCGAGTCTCCCGGCTCGAGCGGGAACCGCCGCGCCTGGTGCTGCGACCGGACCGCCTCGACCACGACGTAGTCGCCGCCGAACGGAGCGGCCGGCGCGATGGCTCTCACGCCCCGCAGCGGAAGTCGCAGTCGCAGTCGCTCGAACGGTCCGAGGAACGAGCGGCTCTCGACGGTCGCCTCTCCCAGCAGCGGCCAGCCGAGAGCGTCGGGGGAATCCTTGACGGCGACGTCCTCGGGGCGGAACAGGAGCTGGACTCGACCCGGCTCGCCCTCCGGAGCGACGACGGGGGCAAGGGGCAGATCCACGTCGCCCACCCGAACCCCGCGCTCGATCCGCTCGGCAATGACCAGGTTGGCGCTTCCGAGAAACGTGGCGGCGAACTCGGTGCGGGGGTGAAGGTACAGCTCGCGCGGCGTGCCGTACTCCAGGAGCCGGCCGTGGTCGAGGAGGGCGATGCGATCGCCCAGGTTGAACGCCTCTTCCTGGTCGTGCGTGACGAACACGGTGGTCACGGAAAGCTCGCGCTGGATGCGGTGCACGGTTCCGCGCAGCTCGGCTCGAATGCGCGCATCGAGGGCGCCGAACGGCTCGTCCAGCAGGAGCACCTCCGGCGCGTGGGCGAGCGCACGCGCCAGCGCCACGCGCTGCTGCTGTCCGCCCGACAGCTGCGCGGGCCGCCGCGCGGCGAACCCCGTGAGTCCCACCAGCTCGAGCAGCTCGTCGCGCCGCCTCGCGCGCGCCGCGCGGTCCACCCCGCGCACGCGCAATGCGAACTCGACGTTGTCGGCCACGCTCATGTGGCGGAACAGGGCGTAGTGCTGGAAGACGACGCCGACTCCGCGCTTCTGGGGCGGGATCCGGGTGACGTCCCTCCCGCGGAGGATCACTCGGCCGGCGTCGGGATCGGTCAGTCCTGCGACGATGCGCAGGAGAGTGCTCTTGCCGGATCCGGATGGGCCGAGCAAGACGAAGAACTCGCCATCCCGGACCTCGACGGACACGTCGTGGACGACGGCCTGGCCGCCGTAGCGCTTGGTCAGGTGCTCGAATACGATCGACACGCGTCCGGCTCCTCGCTCGACGGAGAGTCTACGCGAGGTGGGGTCGGCGCGGTGCTCGAGAGCGGTGGCGGGACTCGAACCGGGCCTGCGGGGGTGCAGTCGCCGGGTCCTTTCGGCGCCTCAGCGTCGCAGACCGCCACGAGGGAATCGGTCCAGGGAAACTGGTTGACGCGGTTCGTTCCGCGACGTATGAAGCAACGAACAGGCTCATCCGTCGTCGCGGTTCCGCGAAGAGCGCGAACCGCCGGAGGTCCAGTCCATGCGAGCGATCGAGAGGGGAGCGGTCTTCTCGTTCCTCACGGTGTTCGTGCTGCGCGCCGCGCTGGCGGCGGCGCCGGAACAGGTCCCGGGTGATTGGCTGGCGAGGGTCGCGCAGCAGATTCGCGCGGGCGAGTACGACTTCTCCGAGCAGCCCGACGGGAGCCTCTCGGCGCCCAACCGCTCCCACGACTTGCGGAGCATCGTGGATCCACGGGGCGTCGGCGTGGAGTCGCGCACGCGCGGGCGAGAGGCCTTTCATCTGCGTCTCGCCCTGACGGGGTGGGGCCGACCCGAGGCCATGCTGCCCGCGGGAGCCGGGGAGCTGCGCCTGGAAGGCGGGCGCGCGTCGGTCGCCCGCCAGGCGGGGATCGAAGAGCGCTTCGTCAACGACGAGCGCGGGCTCCGGCACGAGATCCGGATCTCGAGTCCGCCGATCGGCGGCACGGGTCCACTCACCCTGTCGTTCGCGGTCGGGGGAAGCGTCTTGCTCTTCGGAACTGGCGAGGCCGGTTTTCTCGCGACCGACGCCGCCGCGGGGCCCGTGCTGCGCTGTTCTGCCCCGAGCGCGCGGGACGGGTCCGGGCGGGATCTGCCGGCGCGGCTTCGAATCGAGCCGGGGAGGGTGCTCCTCGAGATCGAGGACGAAGCAGCGGCGTTCCCGTTGACCGTGAGCGTCTCGATGACGAGCCCGGCCTGGTCTGCGGAGAGCAACCAGCCGAGCGCCTCGTTCGGATACTCCGTCGCCACGGCGGGGGACGTGGACGGCGACGGCCATTCGGACGTGATCGTGGGGGCGTATCAGTACGACAACGGGCAGCCGGACGAGGGTCGCGCGTACGTCTTCCTGGGCTCCGCCTCGGGTCTCGCCGCGACGGCGGCCTCGATCGTCGAGAGTAACCAGGCGGGAGCGGAGTTCGGGATCTCCGTCTCCGCGGCCGGCGATGTGGACGGCGACGGCCACGCGGACGTGATCGTCGGGGCCCACCGGTACGACAACGGCCAGAACGACGAAGGCCGGGCGTACGTGTATCGGGGCTCGGCCGCCGGCCTGGTCTCGACTTCCGCCTGGACCGCCGAGGGCAACCAGGCAGGCTCCGAGTTCGGTTGGGCGGTTTCCGGGGCCGGCGACGCGAACGGCGACGGCTTCTCCGACGTGATGGTCGGGGCCTTCCGGTACGACAACGGGGAGACCGACGAGGGGCGGGCTTTCCTCTATCTCGGCTCGGCAACCGGTCTCGCCGCGACGCCCGCCTGGACCGCGGAGGGTGGCCAGGAGGCCGCCGGCTTCGCCTATTCCGTCGCGACCGCGGGTGACGTGAACGGCGACGGCCGTGCGGACGCGATCGTGGGGGCGATCGAGTACGACAACGAGCAGATCGACGAAGGGCGCGCGCTGGTCTTCCTCGGCTCCGCCTCCGGGCTCGGGACCACGCCGGCGTGGACTGCGGAGAGCGACCAGGCGATGGCCAGGTTCGGCAGCTCCGTCGCAACGGCAGGCGACGTGAACGGCGACGGCTACTCCGACGTGATCGTCGGAGCGATCGACTACGACAACGAGCAGATCGACGAAGGACGCGCGTACGTCTTCCTCGGTTCCGCAGCCGGGCCTGCCGGGACGTCCGCGTGGACCGCGGAGAGCGACCAGGCGTTCGCCCACTTCGGAAGCTCCGTTTCCACGGCGGGCGACGTGAATGGCGACGGGTTCTCGGACGTGGTTGCAGGAGCGTACCTCTACGACAACGGGCAGACCGACGAGGGGCGCGTCTACGTGTATCTGGGCTCCTCCTCCGGTCCCGTCGAGCCGCCGGCGTGGACGGCGGAGAGCGACCAGGCGTCCGCCCGTTTCGGTTCGTCGGTCTCCACGGCGGGTGACGTGGACGGGGACGGCTACGCCGAGGTGATCGTCGGCGCGCCGCGGTACGACGCCGGGCAAACCGATGAAGGACGCGCGTTCGTGTACTCCGGTTCGGGCGTCGGACTCCGGGCGACCGCCGCGTGGACCGGCGAGAGCGACCAGGCGGAAGCCTCGTTCGGGTACTCCGTCTCCACGGCGGGCGATGTGAACGGCGACGGCTTTTCGGACGTGATCGTCGGCGCCCCGGGATTCGACAACGGGCAGGCGGACGAGGGACGCGCCTACGTGTACACGGGCTCCCCCTCGGGGCTCGTCACCGTTCCCTCGTGGACGGCCGAGGGCAACCAGGCGGGCGCTTCGTTCGGGAGCTCCGTCGCAACGGCAGGCGACGTGAACGGCGACGGCTTTTCGGACGTGATCGTCGGCGCCTCCCTGTACGACGACGTCCGGCCGGACGCGGGACGCGCAGCCGTTTATCTCGGCTCGTCGTCCGGGCTCGACGCGCTGCCGGACTGGATCGTCGGAAGCGGCCAGGCCAACGCCCACTTCGGGCACTCGGTGGCCACCGCGGGCGACGTGAACGGGGACGGGTATTCGGATGTGATCGTCGGGGCGAATCTGTTCAGCAACGCGCAGAGCTTCGAGGGACGGGCGTTCGTGTTTCTGGGCTCCAACGTGGGGCTCGCGCCGACGCCTGCCTGGACCGCGGAGAGCAATCAGGCGGCCGCCTCGTTCGCAAGCTCGGTGGCAACCGCCGGCGACGTGAACGGGGACGGGTATTCGGACGTGATCGTCGGGGCTCCGGCGTTCGACAACGGTCAGGCGAGCGAGGGACGTGCGTTCGTGTATCTCGGGTCGCCGGCCGGTCTCCCCGCGACGCCCGCGTGGATCGCCGAGAGCGATCAGTCGGGCGCCGAGCTCGGGAGCTCGGTGGCGACGGCGGGCGACGTGAACGGCGACGGCTACTCGGACGTGATCGTCGGGGCGCACCAGTACGACGACCGAGAGACCAACGAAGGAAGAGCGTACGTCTTCCTCGGCGCCGCAGCGGGGCCCGGCACCGTGCCGGCCTGGACCGCCGAGAGCGCCCAGGCGGGCGCGAGCTTCGGAGCCTCCGTGGCAACGGCGGGCGACGTGAACGGCGACGGCTATTCCGACGTGATCGTCGGCGCCGACCGATACGACAACGGCGAGACCGGCGAGGGACGCGCGACCGTTTATCTCGGTTCCGCCTCAGGTCTTGCGACGGCGCCGGGGTGGATTGCCGAGGGCGACCAGGTGGGCGCAGCGTTGGGGGCCTCCGCCTCGTCCGCCGGTGACGTCAACGGCGACGGCTTCTCGGACGTGATCGTCGGGGCCGGGGAGTCCGAGGGAGGGCAGGCGGGGGAAGGGCGCGCGTTCCTGTTCTTCGGGGGCGGAGGCGACGGCCTGGATCGGACGCCACGCCAGGCGCGCGCCGACGGTTCGGCGCCGATCGACCTGCTCGGCGCCATCGAGAGCGGCGACTCGCTGCGGCTGCGCGCGGTTGGCCGGACCCCTGCGGGGCGGGGCATCGTGCGACTCGAATGGGAGCTGAAGCCTCTGGGGACGCCGTTCACGGGGACGGGGCTCGAGCTCTCTGCCGAAGTGGATACCGGTGTGCCGATGGGCTCCCTCGGAAGTCGCCACGACGGATTCGACGAGATCGTGTCCGGCCTGCTCCCGAGCGGGGTCTTTCGTTGGCGCGTGCGCATCGCGAGCGACGATCCACGCTTTCCGCGCTCGCGCTGGCTGGTCCTCCCGGGCAACAACGTCACCGAGACGGACGTGCGCACGATCGGCTGTTTCGAGCCGCCAGTCGATGCGATCGACATCCGCTTCCAGGGGCCTGCGGGCGACGAGACCACGCTGTCGTGGAGCCCGGATCCGGACGCGGTTCGCTACGATGCGGTGCGTGGCGAGCTGGCGTTCCTCCCCGTCGGTCTCGGCGGCGCCGCCGAGGTCTGCTTCGGGAATCTCGCGAGTCCGACGTTGTCGGACCCGGCGGTGCCTGCGGTAGGCAGCGGCTACTTCTACGTCGTTCGGGGAGAGAACTCCTGCGGCGCCGGATCGTACGGAAACACACACGTGAACCCGGGGCCGGCCTCGAACGGTCCCGCGCGGACGACGACGACCTGTCCCTGATCGCACCGGCGTGAGATATCATTCTCGTGCGCCCGGCACGGGTCGCGGCGGCGTTTCAGGAGGGCTTCATGCAGGACTCGAAACCGCTACAGGAAGACGAGTACTTCTGGAGGAGAGAGAAGGAGCTTCTGGAGAAGCTCAAAGCGAGGGAGCGCGAGGAGGCTGCTCGTCGCGGGCTCGCCGAAGCCGTGGGCATCGACGATCACGAGATCATTCAAGTGCTCCGCGAGATGGGCTTCGAGCGAGATTCCGTGGTCTTGCTCTCCCTCATCCCTCTCCTGGATGTGGCGTGGGCCGACGGCGGCGTGTCGGCCGAAGAGCGGAGCGGGATCCTGGAGCTGGCCCATCAGCGCGGTGTCCGCGAGGGGGAGCCGGCACACCAGAAGCTCCAGGGCTGGCTCGATCGGCGGCCCGATCCAAAGCTGTTCGAGCGAGCCCTGGTCATCATCCGTGACCTGATGTCCTACCAGAGCAGCGACCGACAGGACAGGACCGGCCACGGCCTCGTCGAGGCGTGCGAGAAGATCGCATCGGCCTCCGGCGGGATCCTCGGTCTCGGCTCGAAGATCTCCTCCGCCGAGCGCGAGACCATCCGGCGCGTCGCGTCCACCATCGAGAAAGCACACGATCAGGCCGCGAGCCGACTCGGCAAGAAGCTCTGAACGATCCGAGCGCGCGACGCGGGCGACATGCCCGCGGTGGCGTGGGGCGACCTCGGAGAACGGTCTCCAGGACGGGGCGCGAACGAGTCGCGCCGGCTACGGACAGGCGACGTAGCGGGGCGATCCGGACGAGGTTCGCCCGGCCGGTCCCTGTCCACCGCAACCCGCGTCCGCTCCGCGAACCAGGTACTGGAAGCCCTGACCGTCGGGCGGCACGGCGGGATCCGAGGTGTCGAGGCCGACGATCTCCGAGGCCAGGCACGTGCCGTAGTCGAACGCCAGCGCGTCGATCGGGCCGCGCGAGACGGCGTACGTGTCCGCTCGAGCGGCGGCCGGCCACGATAGGTCGGCGCCGCCCGCGCCGGTAGCGGCGAGGTACAGGACGGCGACCTCGTCCGGCACGCCCTGCTGCGCGTCGAGCGGCGCGCAGTCCAGCGCGTCGGCGAGCAGATCGTTGTCGTCGTCCGGATCGCACGCGTCACCGCTCGCGTCTCCGTCCGCGTTCGACTGCTGCGGGTTCGACGTGCTGACACAGTTGTCGTTGCGGTCGGGCACGCCGTCGGCGTCTCCGTCCGCCAGCGCGATGGTCACGACGCTGGTCTTCAAGATCCAGCTCGACGGATCGAACGCGATGGATGAGACCGGCTCGCTGGTGTCGAGCACGAAGTCCTGGTCTCCGGCGTCGTTCCACACCGTGCGAAGCTGGCTCCCGGATGGAAGCACGAGCGAGAGGTCGACGGGCATGGTGAACGTCGGAGCGTTGGTCTGGGTCTGGCGGATCCGGACGTACGTGCGGTAGGACCCGGCCCCCCGGTTCGCGGTCTTCCAGCCGAACTGATACGTCGGCATGTTGGAGCCGTAGACCCACTCGTCGAAGAACCAGTCGAGGGAGGATCCCCGGATCGCCTCCGCCTCGGCCTGGTACTGGGCCGTGTTCCCCACGCCGTCCTGTCGCGTGCTGTACCAGGAGCGCAACAGCGAGAAGAAGGCGGGATCCCCGAGGACGCGGCGGAGCATGTGCTGCACCCACGCCCCCTTGTTGTACACGGTCGAGCCGAACAGGTTGCCGGGGTCGTACACCGGCCCGCTGAAGCTCGAGCGCCAGAGCGAGTTCATGTAGTTCCGGTAGGACGATGCGCCGCCCAGGTGCTCGGCCCACAACGCCTCGCAGTGGCTGGCGAATCCCTCGTTGAGCCAGATGTCCTGCCACGTCTCCGGGCTCACCGAATCGCCCCACCACTGGTGCGCCAGCTCGTGGGCGATGACGTAGTCGTACTGGTGGTTCCCGTTGATGAGCGGGTGGCCGTACGAGGTGTTCGTGGAATGCTCCATCGCGCCGCCGAACGGGAAGGCGCTCATCCCGTACTGGTCGGCGACGAACGGGTACTCCCCGAAGATCTGGGCGTAGTACTGGATCATCTGCGGCGTCTGAGAAAAAGAGGTCGTGGCTTTCGTCAGGTGCTCCGGGTAGACGTAATACCGGACCGGCATGGAGCCGCCCGTCAGCGGGGTGTACGTGTCCGAGAAGCTCGAGTACACCGTCGCGGCGATGCTCACCAGGTAGGTGGTCAGCGGATTCGTGGCCGAGAACCGGTAGCGCCGCTTGAGTCCCACCAGATCCGTGCCCTGGAGCACGCCGTTGCCGGTGGCCGTCCACGCTCCCTTGACCGTGTACCACTCGTCGACCGTCGCCTTGTCGTCGGGGCGGTCCTTGCAAGGCCACCAGTAGCGGGCGCCGTCCGGCTCCGAGAGCGACCAGACCATCTGTCCCGACCCGCTGCCGTCCGAGTACTTGTTCCAGCCGAAGTACTCTCCCGTGTACGGCACCCCCGCGTACGTCACGACGATCTCGAAGGAATCTCCGACGCCGACCGGCGTGTCCAGCGTGACGTCCACCAGGTCGCCCGGGCGGCTGAACGCCAGCGGAACCCCGCCGCGCGTCACCGACGAGACCGTCATGCCGCTCAGCAGATCCAGCACCACGTGCTGCAGACTCGGCGCGAGACTTCGCGCCGTGATCGTCACCGATCCGCTCACGCGTCGCGCCACCTCGTCGAAGTCGAGGTTGAGGAAGTAGTGGATCACGTCGAATTCGTCCTGCGCCGCCACCAGCTCGATCTCGTGGAGCGACCGCTTCACCGGCGGGCGATCGGGCCGGCCGCCGAGGAGCAAGCGGTCCCGCTCTTCCGGATCCGGGATCGTGAGCGGAGCCAGCGGCTGTGGCTCGTCGGATCCGGCGCGGGCCGGCACGACCGCCACCGACGCCGAGACGAGGAGCGCGCAGAAGATCGCCGTCGACGGGAACCGCATGCGGAAAACCCTCCTGAGGAAGACCCAGAAGATACGACGAGAACCGGCCGAGCGGTAGCTTGGGTGGTTCCGGGGAAGGAATCCGAACATTCGGGGACGGTCTCCCCTGACGCCCCGGGGCGTCGTCAAGATAACGATGAAAACTCATGGGAGGTGCGAGCCGGACTGCACCGCAGCGGGTTTTTCATCGCGTTCGGGTGACGCCACGGGGCGTCATGGACGACTGCCTCCGATCCGCTTCGATCTTTCCGCTCACCACTTTTCTGCCGTACCCCCCCAGCGACCGGCGAAGCGCGAACGCTCGATCGAGGCATCCATTTCTTTCTACGCCGCATCCACAGGATCCTCCGATCCGCCTTGACGCGGCCTGCCTTGCGGCGTACCTGAACACTGTAAAAGCGCGCGTCCGCGCGCATTTCGACCGCCTTCGGCCTACCGGCGACCCTCCGGCACGAGTTACCGAGGATCGTGGAGGCCGACGCAGGTCCGCAGGAGGCTTCGATGCATCGCACACCGGCTCGCAGGCCCGGGCTCTCCCCGGCCCGAGGTCCCGTCCGTCTTCTTCCGTGGGCAGCGGCCGTTGTGGCGGCCGTGCTGGCTGGCGCCGCAGCCGCGGCGCCCGTGAACGACAACTGCACCGGGACCGTTCCCGCCCTGACCGTGAACGTGCCGGAGCTCGGCACCCTCACCGGCGCGACGAACGACTACCAGCTGGTCCTCGCGTCCGCGTGCTTCCATGGCACCGACCAGACCAAGAACACGGCCGGGGGTCCGGATGTCGTGTACTCGTTCACGGCACCCGCGCCGGGCGCCTACTCGTTCCGTGTGCAGATGACCGGAGCGACCTGGGACACGGTTCTCTACGTGGCCGACGTCTGCCCGGTGGTGCCTCCGACCCCGCAGACGATCGCCGGCGCCAACTGCATCGACGCGGCGAACCGCAACGGCTACACCTCCGCGTACCGCACGACCGAGGAGAATCCCTGCATTCCCCTGGGCGCGGGGCAGCAGGTCTTCGTCTTCGTCGACCAGACGAGCAGCATCCTGCAGGGCCCCTTCGTTCTCGAGGTCACCGCGTGCAACTTCGAGAGCGAGTCGAACGACACGCCCGCCCTGGCGGACCCGTTCGTCTGCGGGATCGAGGGCTCCGTGGACACGCTCGGCGACTTCGACTACTTCTCGCTGAGCGCCCCGCCCGCCGGGAGCCGCGTGTTCGCCGTCGCCGATGCCACACCGGGCCGCACGGACAACATCGAAATGCGCGTCACGACCCAGCAGAACACGCTGGAGTACGACGACAAGGACAACGACATCCCGTTCGGGGACAACTCGCCGAACATCGAGGGCCGGCCCCTGACGGGGGATCCCGCGTATCTCCAGATCAGCATCAACCCGGCCTCGACGCCGCCGTCCCGACCGTACCGCGTCTACGCGGCCGTCCAGCCGCCGGGCCCGGGTCTCGGGGGCTCCTCGGCTACCCCGGAAGTCGAGCCGAACAACACGACGGCGCAGGCCAATTCCGCAGGAAACCTCTACTTCTCGGGCTCGCTCCCCCTGACGTCCGACAAGGACTACTACCGGTTTTGCGCGAGCAAGGGCGATCTCGTCTTCCTGGGGCTGGACGCCGACCCTCTGAAGAACCCCTCCACGCGGATCGACGGCGAGCTGTTCCTGTACGACCAGGCCGGCACGCAGCTCCTGGTTGTCGACGACGCGAACAGGACCACGAACGCGACGCCGGGAACGGGCAACCTTTTCTCGACGACGCCGAGCTCGCCCGGCGAGGCGATCTGGTGGCGGGCCCGGTACACCGGGGTCTATTACGCCGCCGTGGATGTCAGCGTGGCCCACGGCCAGGCGCTCTTCGGCGATTACCTCCTGTCCATCTCGGAGAACTGCCGGACGGGGAGCCAGATGGCCGCCGATCTGTCCGTCACGAAGACCGGCAGCCCGGATCCGGTCGAGCCCGGATCGAACGTGACCTACACGATCACGGTGACGAACAACGGACCCGACGTCGCGACGGAGGCGGTTCTCACCGATACGTTGCCCATCGGGGCGCCGGTGGTCTCCTTCACTCCCGCGCCGGGCTGGACCTGCACGACCCCGGCCGGGACGATCGTCTGCGGAACGCCATGTCTCGCGGCGGGAGAGCCGCAGGTGTTCACGCTCGTCGTCGCCACGGCGCCGTGCTCCACCGGGGCGGTGGCGAACCGCGTCTTGGTCTCGGCCAGGACGGCGGACCCGAACAATGCCAACAACGGCGCCACGGCGAGCGTGACGATCAGCTGCGACGACGGGGATCCCTGCACGGTCGACGCGTGCAACCCGAGCGGGGGCTGCGTGCACCGGCCGCGGAGACCGGGCGAGGTCGCGAATCTCCTGCTGGGTCCGGCAAAGACGACTCTGCGGTGGGACCCCATCGTGTCGCCGTTACCCGGAACTCTGTACGACGTCCCGCGGGGTCTGGTGGACGAGCTTCCCGTTGGCTCGGGCGCATCGGAGATCTGTCTGATCCCCGGGGGAACTTCGGCAAGCACTGCGAGCGATCCGTCCTCTCCGGATCCGAACCGGTGCTACTGGTACCTCGTCCGGGCTCGGGACGTCTGCGGCAGTGGGACGTACGGGTTCAGTGCCGTGCGCGGCGTGCCGGCCCTGGAGCGGATCACGGGGGTTTGTCCGTAAGAGGGATTCGCGCCGCTGCCCCGTCATCGTTCTTCCGCAACGCCGGCCAGGTCGGTTCGGCGGCTCGACTGAGCTCGCCGAAGTCGGTCGCAGCAGGAGTGTCGTGAATGATCCGGGCGAGAGTGAAAACACGGGGGCCAGCCCGCGAACCCCCGGCTCCCGCAGGAAATGCACGCCGGAGGACCGGCGCGCGGTTCCGCGGGATATTTTCGTCTCTTCAGGGTGACGCCGCAGGCTTCGTGGGAGACTGTCCCCGATTGGGTGGGTCGCCCCGTCGCTTTTCTGTCGAACACCCGGTGCGGAAACGTGCTCGATGTGAGATTCTGTTCGTGCACTCCCGAGGGCTTACCATGCATCCCGCAATCATCCCCGGGCGTCTCGTTCGCTCGGTCTGCTCCGCGATCGCCGCAGTCTGCCTCCTTGCTCCCATGGGGGAAGGGATCGTGACGTCGGCACGCGCAGGAGTGCCGCGGGCGAGGCCCGCCCGGCCACGCACGATTCCGAGCCTGGTCTCGGCGCGGCTGAGCGCACGGGTGGTCTCCGTGCATGACTACCTCGAGGTCACCCTCCTGGTCGGACGCCCCATCCGCGGCAATCCGTTCACCGACGTGGAAGTCACGGGCACGCTCGCCGAGGCAGGACGTCCACCGGTGACGGTGCACGGATTCTGCGATTCGGACGACGGATCGGTCTTCCGGATCCGATTCATGCCCCGGAGCGTCGGAGTCCACCGCTTCACGGTCCGCTACTCCGTCCCGGCTCAGGGAGTTCAGTGGTCGCACTCGCAGACGTTTCGGGCGCTTCCATCCTCGCGCAAGGGTCTGGTCCAGGTCGATTCGGACCATCCGTTCCATTTCATCTGGTCGGGGACCGGGGAGCACTTCTTCCCGACCGGCGCCACCGCCTACCATCTCCTCTCCTGGACCGACCCCGCCCAGATGATGGCGCACTTCAACCGCATGGTCGACGCGGGCGCGAACCGGATCCGCCTGCTGAATTACGGCCGCGCGAGCGACGACGAGTGGTCGGAGGGGATGGTCCAGAGCAGCGCCTTCATCTGGACCCTGACCCCGTGGCTCGCGACCTACCCGAGCATCCAGCTCGAGGAAGGGACCATCGAGCCGGACCACACCCGCTTCAATCTCGCCCACTGGCGGAAGGCCGAGAGCCTGCTTCGAGCCATGCGGGATCGCGACGTGGTAGCGGCGATCAACCTGTACATGGACCGTGGCATCGTCCGCAGCTACGGACCCGACGACTCCCCCCCGGCGGGGAGCGAGGACGAGGCGCTCTACTTCCGCTATGCCGTCGCCCGCTATGGCGCGTTCTCCAACGTCGTGTGGGACCTGGGCACGGAGCACGACGAGTACCGCACGCCCGAGTGGGCAAACGCCGCGGGGACGCTGATCAAGGAGTGGGATCCGTACGCTCACCTCGTGTCGGCCCACCCCAACCAGTTCCGTCCCGAGTACCTGACCGAGCCGTGGTACGACTTTGCGGAGTATCAGTACTACGGCGTCGATGCGGATTCCTTCGGCGGCAACGTCCTCGAGCGGGTGAACGGGCACATCCGGTTCTGGCGCGACCGGGTCCGGAGCAACGGCCGGGTGATCCCCCAGGTGAACGAGGAGTACGGATTCGAGCTCGATCCCGACGGCTACGACGAGCCGATCCCGCAGATTCGAAGGAAGGCCTGGGCCATCGTCATGGGCGGAGGGTATCTCACGTCGGGAGAGCACAAGGCCTGGCAGCACGGGGATCCGACCAACGGTGGGCAGGTCGCGGTCGACACCCAGATCCTCTCCTACACCAGGATCATGCGCCAGTTCTTCGAGGGCAAGGGGATCCCGTACTGGCGCATGGAGCCGATGAGCGAGCTGGACGGCTCCGGCGCGTTCGGTCTCGCCGAGCCGGGCCAGCACTACGCGGTCTATCTCCCGTACGGTGGGACCACCGAGGTGACCCTCCCGCAGGGGAGGTTCTCGGCTTCATGGTACCGTCCCACGGAGGGCACGTCGCTTTCGATCGGGACGGTCTCGGGAGGCGTATGGCGGAGCCCCGCGGCGCCCGCGCCTCCATCCAACCGTCCGGATGACTCCGACGTGGTCCTCTACCTGCGACGCCAGAGCTAGCTTTTCGTCCCGCTCCACCGCATCTCCCTCACGAGCCGATTCCCCGCTGGAGGGCGGGTTTGCCCGCGACCGGATCCGGACCCTAGATTCCTCGCAGCGATCCGCTTCCGCGCGCAGGGAGCGCGTTCGCATCGGACGAGGAACGGAAGCGTGTACATTCGCTGCGGGAAGTGCGGCCGCCCGTCCCGGATTCTGGGTAGGGAGGCGTGTGCATGTCCCGAATGCGGCGCAGCGTGGCCGCGGGTCGGTCCGGTCCGGGACTCCGCGACCGACGAGCATGAGCGTTTTCGGACGGCCGACGAGTTCGCCAGGATCTGGCGGATCGACCTGGCGAGCGCCTACTCCGTCCTCGCCGGGGTCATGACCCTCGAAGACGCCGTTCAGTTCCAGCAGCAGGACGACCGACTCCTCTACGCAAGCCCCTCCGCACGGGAGGCGGCCGTCCGGGGGGAGGCGCCTCCGTTGCTCTCCCGCGGCCCTTCCGCCGCTACTCCCCCCGGACCGGCCACCGTGGGTTGGGTTCGTGGCGTGGATCCCGCGTTCCGCCCCTCGATCGATGCCGGCCGGCTCACGGAGCGGCAGGCGAGGGAACGCGGTGACCGCGTGGCATACGCCTCGAGGCTCGCCCAGCAGCACGGAATGTCGATGCACGACGCGTTTCTCGTGGCCGACAACCTGGTGTCGTTGCCGCTGTTGCTCGGGAAGAAGGAACTGCCCCCTCCCGAGGTCGCGACCGTCGCGCCGCAGCCTGCCGGCACGTCGCGACGAATCCTCCTTGCGATCGTGGCGGTCGCCGCGGCGATCGTCCTCGTCGTGGCCTGGTCGGCAAGACCACGGTCCGACGGCCGATCCGCTCCGGCCTCGGCAGGGGTGCCGCGCGCCGTGCCTCCCCCGAGTCCAAGTCCGTCGACGGAGACCCCCTCGGTGGAGATTCGAAACGACCTGTCGGGGGCGATCACGCAGATCACCGGCCCGGACCCCGACGTGGTGCTCGCGGCGTTCTGCTCCGCCGCGAGGCAGGTTCGACGTGAGCCCGTGCGCGTGGATCGCTCCGGCGTGTTCGCGACGGGCTTCTTCCGCGAAGGCTCGAGCCTGCTCGGCGTCGCGATACGCAAGAACCTGGTGGACGGAACTTGGCAGGCCGGAAACGGCGTCCAACCCATCGAGGGGACCAGACCCGGCCGGGCGACGGAGCCGCAGGCACCGCGATGACCTCACGGGTCCGCTGAGGATCGTTTTTCTCGATCCCCCCGGTTTCTCGGGTGCTCGAACAGATTCCCCCGCGCCCCCCCGGCGAGGGATCGACCTGCGGCCCGTGACCTGAGTCATCGCTCGAGTGTCGCTTCGCAGGGCATGATCGAGGCCTCCATTCGCGGAGGACGCCGGCATGGGCAGAACGCCCCCCTGGGTGATCGTCGTTCCCTTCGTGTCGACGGCATTCGCCGCCTGTGCGGCCGAGTTCGAGCGGTGATGAGTCCGCCCGGGCCTACGGGAAGGTTCGGATCCGCTCGTGAGACGCATGACATGAGAACCTCGTCGAAGTTCCGGCTGCGAGCGTTGCGCTCCCGGCGCACCCCGCTGCCGGAGGCTCTCGATTCCACAACCGTCAGAATTCCATCGAGGAGCACGAGCATGCCGAGGAACATCGTTCGAGTCGCCTTCCTGATCCTGTCGTCACTCGTCATCGTCCCATCGCACGCCGAGATGTCGGAGGCCACGCAGGCCTGCGTTGCCTGCCACCACGATTCGATGCCCGGCCTGACGGGCGAATGGCGCTCCTCGAAGCACTACGGCGCCGACGTGGGTTGCTTCGAGTGCCACGGCGCGACGCCGGGCGAGCCCGACGCGGTCGAGCACAACGGCTACTCGATCGCAGTCATCGTCTCCCCGAAGGACTGCTCGAAGTGCCACAAGACCGAGTTCGACCAGTTCCAGAAATCCCATCACGCCGATGCGGGGGCCATTCTGGGTTCCCTCGACAACACGCTGGGCGAGGTGGTGGAGGGGCCGGCGGCGGCGGTGGCCGGCTGCCTGCAGTGCCACGGAAGCGTGATCCGGGTGCTCGCGGGCGGCAAGCTCGATCCGGCCACCTGGCCCAACAGCGGGATGGGGCGGATCAACCCGGACGGATCCAAGGGCTCGTGCGCCGCGTGTCACTCGCGCCACTCGTTCTCGGCGCGTCTCGCCCGGATGCCCGAGAACTGTGGCAAGTGCCACCTGGGTCCGGACCACCCGCAGAAGGAGATCTACGAAGAGTCGAAGCACGGCATCGCCTACGAGGCCCACCAGAGCCGCATGAACCTGGACAATTCGTCGTGGATCCTGGGTCTGGACTACACGGCCGCCCCTACCTGCGCCACCTGCCACATGAGCGCTACCAGAGACCTGCCGATCACCCATGACGTCGGCGACCGGATCTCCTGGACTCTTCGACCTCCGGTCTCCGAGAAGGTGGACGCCGCGGCGAAGAAGGCCGGCAAGATCGCGAAGTCCTGGGAGAGTCGTCGCGCCGACATGAAGAAGGTTTGTGCCAACTGCCACACGTCGTCCTACGTGGACGCGCACTACCAGCAGTACGACAACGTCGTCGATCTCTACAACGACAAGTTCGCCGTCCCGGCCACGGAGATCTACAACGCGCTGCGCAGCGAGGGCCTCATCACCAAGGAAGTGACGTTCGACGACGAGATCGAGTGGACCTATTTCTACCTGTGGCATCACGAAGGCCGGCGTGCGCGGATGGGCGCGGCCATGTTCGCGCCGGACTACACCCAGTGGCACGGATTCTACGAGGTTGCGGACCGGTTCTACACGCAGTTCCTGCCCGGCGTGGACGAGATACTGGCGCACGCGAGGACCCAAGCAGGCGCCAAGAGCGCCGCCGCGGCCAAGATTGCCGCGATGGTCGAGCGCGTCAAGAGCTCGGACGACCACAAGTGGTTCGTCGGCAAGGTCGATCCGGCGGAGAGGGCCCGACGGCAAAAGGATGCCGAGGAGTTCCGCAAGCGATACTCGCGCTGAGACGGTCCTGGGAGCCGGGCCGGATCAGCGCTCGCGGATGGCGCCGTAGGTGACGGAACGCACCACCCCCGCGAGCCGGGCCGACGGCAGTCCCGCTTCCGCAATCCGCTCCTTCAGGTCGTCGGACAGCGCGTCTCCGGAGGCGGCCAGGTAATCCACGTCCCGGTGGATCACGACCGATCCGAGGCCGGCCTCCCGCACGAGACCGAAGTACCGTTCGCGCCGCATCGCCCCCGCAACGCAGCCGACGTATGCGAGGACGTCCTGCGCGATCGGTTCCGGCAGATCGCCGTCGAGAACGATGTCGGAGACCACCAGGCGGCCGCCCGGCCTGAGGACCCGTGCGATCTCCCGGAAGACGGCCCGCTTGTCCGGGACCAGGTTGATCACGCAGTTGCTGGTCACCGCGTCGACGCTCGCGTCGTCCAGGGGAAGCGCCTCGAGACGACCCTCGCGGAACTCCACGTTCGAGAGCCCGGCGCGTTCCGCGTTCCTGCGAGCCCTCTCGATCATGTCCGGGGTCATGTCCACGCCGATCACGCGGCCCGACGGCCCCACCTCGCGCGCCGCGAGGAACGCGTCGATGCCGCCGCCCGACCCGAGGTCGAGGACCCGCTCTCCCGGCTTCAGCCCGAGGAGCTGGATCGGGGCGCCGCAGCCCAGGCCGAGATTCGCGTCGGGAGGGATGCCCGCGAGCGCGGCCGGATCGTAGCCGATTCCCACGGCGACCGTTCTCTCGCCGCCGCAAGTCGAGCCGCAGCAGCCCGAGGTCTCGCCCCGCGCGATGCTGCCGTATCGCTCGCGAACCTTCTCGGCGATCGATTCCCGATCGGTGGGGAGCTTCTCGTCACGCTGGGTCACGACTCTTCCTCCGCACCATCGGATCCGGTGAGCCCGGCCCGACGGCGCATCCAGTATTGTCGTGCGCGCGCCGGGCCGCCCGCAACACTCCCCGCCGCGAAGGGTGTACGACGGGAACGTGAGGAGGAGCTGAATCGAAGCGAATCGATGCAGGCGGTTCGGGGGCAATCTCCCCGGATGCCCCGGGGCGTCACTCTGGAATGATGAGAACATCCCGTGGGAAATGCACGCCGGTCCGCCGGCGCGCATTTCCCACGGGAGCCGGGGGGCGCGGGGGCGGAGCCCCCGGATTTGCCTGCGAGACGCCCATCACGCCTGCGGCGTCGCCCTGAAGTCACGAAGCAACGCGTGGGAGATGCGCCGGAGCTTCGTCAATACCAGGGCAGCCGGACCCAGAGGAAGTCCAGCTCGGGAAGGGTGGGGCGCATGATCGAGTTCACCTTGCCGGGATCGATCGGATCGGGGAATCGAAACGCCAGGTCGAAGGCCAGGTGGAACCTCTTCTCGTTGAGGACGTGGAGCGGCACACCGGGATCCCGCCAGGAGAAGTTCAGGGGCTTGGCGCCGTTCATCGCGATGATGAACCCCTCCTGCTGATTGAAGACATAGCCGGCGATGGATTTCTCCGCCCGGGTCCGCTCCCGCTCCTCCAGGTCCGGCGGAGTCTGGACCTTCCGATTCCGGGAGCGTTGCGCGAGCGTACCCGCGTGGTACGCCTCGGCGACGGCGATCGCCTCGGCGTTGTCCGCCTCCAGGTTCAGCATGTACGGGATGACCGTCTCGAAGCCGGCTTTCCGGATGGTGGGGTAGTAGTACTGCCAGCTGTTGTTGGCGGCCATCTGCTGCTCGCCGTGCTCGTCGGGCCGTGTGAAGATCTCGATGCCCGTGGCGTCCAGAACAGCGTACCCGTCGGTCGCGAGCCTCTGCCGGACGAAGTGATAGAACTCCCGGCTGTAGAGCTTGGAGAGGTCATGGTCGAGGACGTACGGGAAATCCATGAAGATGGCGTCGAACGTGTCGTGCGATTTCCTCACGTACGCGTACCCGTCGCCGACGATCGTTCGCACGCGCGGGTCGTCCAGGGAGTGGTGGTTCATGGCGGTCAGCGCCGGATCGGTCTTCGCGAGGTGGACGATCACCGGATCGAGATCCACGTGGACGATCTCCCGGATCTGCGGGTACTTGAGCAACTCCCGGATCAAGAGGCCGTCGCCTGCGCCCAGCACGAGCACTCGGGTGGGGACCTCGCCGCGGAGAAGGATCGGAACGTGCACGAAGTACTCGTGGTAGAACTCCTCATCGGCGGAAGAGAACTGGTGGTCCCCGTTGAGGAACACCTGGAGGCCTCGCGGGAACGAAGGCTCCTTCGTGAACTTGTCGCTGTACGCTTCGGCCAGCAGGGCCAGGCGCGTCGTGGTCGGATCCCGTACGATGTCGATCTTCTGATAGGGGGAGCTGTACCGCTCCACCCTGGGGTACCGCGACATGGGAGCGACGAGGGTCCACAGGCTGTCCGACGTCTCCCAGTAGTAGTAGTACTTCTTGAGAAAGTACTGCTCGATCCCGTCCAGGTTCGCGTAGGCGAGTAGGAACAACCCGGCGACGAGCCCTACCGCCACCGATCGGGAAGCGCGTCGCTCGCCCGATCGCGCGATGGCCAAGAGCAGGATTGCCCCGACCACGAGGTTGAGCGTCGCGATCACGAGCCCGATGGTGAACATCTCGAACCGCGTCAGGAGTACCAGCGGGAAGGCCAGTCCGGCCAGGAGACTCCCGAGGTAGTCGAGCGCCAGGACTCGATTGGCCACCGGCCTCCCGGTGCTCAGCTCATCGCCCAAACGCATGAGGAGGGGGAGCTCGAACCCCGTGAGAAGCCCCACCAGAAACGTGACGGCGAAGGAGACGCCGAAGAACACCAGGATGGAGTGCAGCTCCGTCCCCTCCATGTCCGTCTGGTGGACCCGGAGGTAGGCGTGGAGCATCTGACCGAAGTGGAGGATCGGAACCGCGGCGGCGCCGAGTGCCGTCAGGAGGATCTCGACCTGGAACAGCGCGCTCCAGGAGTTCCGCCTCCCGTACACGCGGTGGCAGAGGAGGGCCCCGCACCCCATGCTTCCCAGATAGGTCCCGACGGTCAGGCTGTACCAGACCACCGTGTTGCCGGCGAGAATCGTGAGCGTCTGCGCGATGAGCAGCTCGTACAGCAGGCTGCACGCCGCCACCGCCACCGTGATGGCGTAGACCAGCACGAGCGGGCGGCTCCGCGCGGAATCCGGCGACACGTCCATCCTAGCCGGTGTCCAGCTTGCCGCGGACCAGGAGCTTCATCCGCGTCTCCCGCGCCCCGATCTCCCGCCCGATGATCTCGATGGCCGCCTGCGCGTTCATCTGCTCCCCGCACGTGAAGATGTCCACCCCTGCGAACCGGTCCTCCGGCCACGTGTGGATCGCGAAATGCGACTCCGCGATCAGCACCACCCCGCTCACCCCGAACGGCTGGAACTGGTGGAACACGTCGCTCAGCACCGTCGCTCCGCTCTCCCGGGCCGCGCGCAGGAAGATCTCCCGGATCGGCTCCACCGTCTCGAGCATCGCGGGGTCGGCGTCGAAGTAGTCGACCACGTAGTGCTTGCCGAAGCTCTTGTCCCGATCCATCCCCCGCCTCAGCTCTCGAGATACCGCTGCAGCAGGTACTCGCCGATCCGGTCCGCCCGCGCCAGGCACACGCACGCCGCGACAAGGAGCAACCCCTGAAACGCCAGCAGCCCCCGGTACTGCCCCCGCGCTTCGCTCCGCACCTTCCGCGCCTGGCTCCAAAGCAGCGTCCCCGCCACCGCGTTCAATCCCGCGACCA
>CAVOVZ010000029.1:0-155022 GCA_963699985.1 Terriglobia bacterium | reverse complement strand
GGCTCCCGATCGCTCCGGTTCTCACAGTGCCAGCACCGCAGCCCCGGCCGCGAAGATGGCGAACTGCTTCCAGAACCGCCCCCAGCGGTTCGGCTGCGTCCCGACGACGAAGTCGATCTTCTGGCTCCGCCTCCCGGGCAACGATCGTGACCGAGCCTCTCCCGCGGGTCTTGCCGAACTTGACCTTCAGACGTGGCCGGCTGGGATCCCACATGTCCGATTTCTCGTACCAGCGGACGAGTCTCCCGTCGCCGGTGGCGATGTCGAGCGCGAAGGTCGTCACCGGCAGCTTGTCGAAGACGAAGACCCCCTTCTCGTCGGTGACCGTCTCGAAGACGCCCGAATCCGCCGTGAGCCGGACCGTCGCTCCGCCGAGCGGGCTCTTCTCGTACGGATCGGCGATCCTCCCCTGGAGGAACACGTAGGCGTAGTCCTTCGGCTCGGCGGCGCGGGCGATTCCGGGGAGGAAGAGCGCCAGGAGCGCCGCGATCCCCAAGATGATCCGCCGGGTCGTCGGCAGCGGGCCAGGGGACACGCGGAGGCCTCTCACGGGCGCGGACGCCGTGGGTGCAGCACGGGGTGGCTGGGCGGTCGGACCCGGTCGCGTCCGGGCTTCGAGCGGACCGTCGGGCAGACCGGGTCGGCGTCGTCGCAGTTGCTGTCGATCCCGTCGCCGCACGTTTCCGGCGCGTTGGGGTACCGGCTCGCATCGAGGTCGGAGCAATCGGTTCCCCGCACGACCGGAAGCGCCACGGCAAGATCGCCGTAGCCGTCGTCGTCCGCGTCCTTCATGCAGTTGAGCGGGGCTTCGATCTGCGCCGCGCCGGGAAACGTCAAGGCGGCAGCGACCGACCGGTCGTCGCAGTCGGTTCCCGCGACGACCCCGGCGGGAGGCGCGAGATCACCGAAGTCGTCGCCGTCCCTGTCCCTCATGCAGCCCTGCGCGAAGACCTCGCGGGGCGCCGCGCCGGGGAAGGTGTCCGCGTCCGCCGGATCGCAGTCCCCCCCTCCGCGGATCTCCGGATCGTCCCCCTGCGTATCGGAGAATCCGGCGCACCCCACGTATCCGTCCCCGTCGAGGTCGGTCTCGTTCGAAGGGATCGAGCCGGCGCACGTGTTGTCGTTCCCGTCGCACCGCTCGGCCGCGCCGGGATGGGTGTTCGGATCGGCGTCGTCGCAGTCGCCTGCCGCGGGAGCCTCCTGCTGCGCCGTGTCGCAGCTTCCGTCGGAAGCCGGCACGGTCGTGCCGAGGGCGGTCCCCGACCCGTCGCGGTCGGCGTCGAGGTAGCAGGTGACCGTGTCGGCGCCGCTGCAGTCCTGATCGATCCCGTCTCCCGGGATCTCGTTCGCCCCCGGGAAGATCGTCGCGGCGGCGTCGTTGCAGTCGGTGTTGAACGGCGAGAGCCCAGCCGCCGAGCAGCCGCCGCCCACCGGCGGCGTGGGTGTGGTGCCCCCGAAGCCGTCGCGATCCCCGTCGACGAAGCAGGTCAGCAGATCGGCGCCGTTGCAGTCCTGGTCGATCCCGTCGTTCGGGATCTCCGGCGCTCCGGGATGAATGGTGGCGTTGTCGTCGTTGCAGTCGTCGCTGGTCGTGGACTCCTGCTGGGATCGATTGCAGACGCCGTCCCCGGCCAGGATCGTGGTTCCGAGGACGGTTCCGAATCCGTCCCGGTCCGCGTCCACGAAGCAGGTGACGGTGTCGGTGCCGCTGCAGTTCTGGTCGATCCCGTCGTCCGGTACCTCCGGCGCGCCGGGGAAGATCGTCGCGGCGCCGTCGTTGCAGTCGCTGTCGAGCGGGGACTGGCCCGGGTCGTTGCAGCCCGGGTTCCCGGAGATCACGGGTGTGGTTCCCCCGAACCCGTCGCGATCGGCGTCCACGAAGCAGGTCGCCAGGTCGGCGCCGTCGCAGTTCTGGTCGATCCCGTCGTTCGGGATCTCGGCGGCTCCCGGATGGATCGTGGGATCGCCGTCGTTGCAATCGTTCGAGGTCGACGACTCTTGCTGCGTCGCGTCGCAGCGCCCGTCGCCGGCGCGCACCGTCGTTCCCGCGCTGGTTCCGAACCCGTCCTGGTCCGCGTCGAGGAAACAGGTGATCGTGTCGGTCCCGTTGCAGTCCTGGTCGATCCCGTCGTCGGCCACCTCGGGCGCGCCGGGGAATCTCGTTGCGTCGGCGTCGGCGCAATCGGTGCCGACCGCGGACTCCCCCGGATCCAGGCAGTCGCCGTCGGCGGAGACCAGCGTTGCCGTCCCCCCGTACGTATCGCGGTCCGCATCGACGAAGCAGGTCACGAGGTCCGTGCCGTTGCAGTCCTGATCGATGCCGTCGTCCGGCACCTCCGGAGCGCCCGGGAAGATCAGAGCGCTGGCGTCGTTGCAATCGCCACCGGTCGACGCTTCCCCCTGCGCCGTGTCGCAGCGGCCGTCCGGGGCGAGCGTGGTGACGCCCAGGCTCGTGCCGAACCCGTCGCGGTCCGCGTCCACGATGCACGCGATCGTATCGGCGCCGTTGCAGTCCTGATCGATCCCGTCGCCCGTCGTCTCTGGGGCACCCGGAAAAATGGTCGCGGCGGCATCGTTGCAGTCGGTATTGAAGGGGGACTCCCCGGGATCGGTGCAGTCCCCGTCCACCGGCGGCACCGTGGCGGTACCGCCGAACCCGTCCAGATCGGCGTCCACGAAGCAGGTGGCGAGGTCGGACCCGTTGCAGTCCTGGTCGATGAGGTCGAGAGGGATCTCGGGAGCGCCCGGATGAATCGTCGGGTCGGCGTCGTTGCAGTCGGTCCCCACCGGAGACTCGCCGGGGTCCGTGCAGTTCCCGTCCACGGCGATGAGTGGAGTGCTGCCGCCGAAACCGTCCAGGTCGCCGTCGACGAAGCAGCTCACCGAATCGGCGCCGTTGCAATCCTGGTCGATCCCGTCCCCCACGACCTCCGCGGCGCCGGGGAAGCGCGTCGGGGCGGCGTCGTCGCAGTCGTCCGCCGACGGCGATTCCTGCTGGACCGTGTCGCACGTGCCGTCGAGAGCGATCCTGGGCGTGCCGAGAATCGTTCCGTACCCGTCGCGATCGGCATCGAGAACGCACGCGACGGCGTCAACGCCGTTGCAGTCCTGATCGATGCCGTCCCCGGGGATCTCCGAAGCGCCCGGGAAGCGCGTGGCGTCGCCGTCGTCGCAGTCCGTGCGGAAGGGAGACTCCCCGGGATCGGTGCAGTCTCCGTCGTCGGGCACGAGCGGGACGGTGCTTCCGAAGCCGTCCAGGTCGCCATCGGCGAAGCAGTTCGCCAGGTCGGTGCCGTCGCAGTCCTGATCGATGCCGTCCCCCGGGATCTCGGGCGCCCCGGGGCGCCGTGCCGGATCCGCGTCGTCGCAGTCGGTGCCGGGGACGACGGGAAGCAGCGACGCGGCGTCGCCGTAGCCGTCGCCGTCGGCGTCCTTCATGCAGTTGAACGGCGCTTCGATCTCGGCCGCGCCGGGGAAGGTGAACGCCGCGGCGGGCGTCGTGTCGTCGCAGTCGGTCCCGGGCGTCACTCCCGCCGGAGGCCTGAGGTCGCCGAAGCCGTCCCCGTCCTTATCCCGCATGCACGCGGCCGCGAAGGGCTCCCTGGACGCTGCACCCGGGAAGGTGTCCGCATCGGTCCGATCGCAATCCCCTCCCCCGAGGATTCCCGGATTGTCCCCCTGGATGTCGGAATAGCCGCTGCACGCCACGTAACCGTCGCCGTCGGTGTCGGTCTCTCCGACGGGGACCGAGCCCGTGCACGCGTTGTCGTTCCCGTCGCACCGCTCGGCCGCCCCGGGGCGGCTTTCCAGGTCCCGGTCGTTGCAATCGGATCCGCGCGCGACCGGAAGCGCCGCGGCAGCGTCTCCGTACCCGTCGTCGTCCACGTCCCGCATGCAGTTCAGCGGGGCCTCGATCTGCGCCGCACCGGGGAAGGTCGCCGCGGCGGCGGCCGATCCGTCGTCGCAGTCGCTGCCCGGCGTCACGCCGGCGGACGGGGTCAGGTCTCCGAATCCGTCACCGTCCTTGTCCCGCCGGCATGCGCCGGGGACCGCCTCCCGGGCCGCCGCGCCGGGGAACGTGTCCGGGTCCGCCGGATCGCAGTCCCCTCCCCCCAGGAGGGTCGGGTTGTCCGCCTGCGTGTCCGCGAAGCCGGAGCACCTCACGTAGTGGTCTCCGTCCGGATCGGTCTCGTCGACGGGCAGCGAGCCGGCGCAGGCGTTGTCGTTTCCGTCGCACCGCTCGGTGGCCCCGGGGCGCGTGTTCGGATCGGCGTCGTTGCAGTCCCCGGCCGACGGCGCCTCTTGCTGCGCGGGATTGCAGACTCCGTCGCCGGCGAGAACGGTCGTGCCCAGCACGTTCCCGAAGCCGTCGCGATCGGCGTCGACGAAGCAGGTGATCGTGTCGGCGCCGTTGCAGTCCTGGTCGATCCCGTCGCCCGGGATCTCCACGGCACCCGGGAAGATCGCGATGCTCGCATCGTTGCAGTCGTTGCCGGTGGCCGACTGGCCACGCTCGACGCAGCTGCCGTCGTCGTCGAGCACGCGGGTCGCGCCGCCGAATCCGTCGAGATCCACGTCGACGAAGCAGTTCACCCGGTCGGCGCCGCTGCAATCCTGGTCGATCCCGTCGCCCACGATCTCGGTCGCCCCCGGGTAACGCGCGATGGCGGCGTCGTCGCAGTCGGTCCCGCGGACGACCGGCAGGGCGGACGCGGCATCGCCGTAGCCGTCGTCGTCCGAGTCCTTCATGCAGTTGAGCGGACCTTCGATCTGTGCCGCGCCGGGGAACGTCGCGGCCGCGCTCGCGGATGCGTCGTCGCAGTCGCTGCCCGGCACGACGCCGGCGGGTGGGGTGAGATCGCCGAAGCCGTCTCCGTCCCGATCCTTCATGCAGGCGGTGGCGAAGGGCTCCCTCTCCGCGCTGCCCGGGAACACGGCCGGATCGCTGGCTTCGCAATCGCCGCCGCCGAGGATGCCGGCGTTGTTCCCCTGGGTGTCCGACCAGACGGCGCAGCCCACGAAGCGGTCGCCGTCGGGATCGCGCTCGGCGCTCGGCACCGACCCGGCGCAGGCGTTGTCGTCCCCGTCGCAGACCTCCGCTGCTCCCGGATGGCTCGCCGCATCGGTGTCGCTGCAATCGGTGCCACGCAACACGGGGAGAACGGCGGCCGCGTCCCCGTAGCCGTCATCGTCGAAATCCCTCATGCAGCTCGTCGGGCTCTCGACCTGTGCGGCCCCCGGAAACGTGGAGGCCCCGGAGGCCGAGCGGTCGTCGCAATCGGTGCCCGCGGCGATCCCGGCGGACGGGGTCGCGTCGCCGTAGTCGTCCCCGTCGCTGTCCCGCATGCACTGGCCGGGGTTCGCCTCCTTGGGAGCGGCGCCCGGGAACGTGGCTGAGTCGGCAGCCAGTCGGCATCGGCGCAATCGCCCCCTCCGAGAATCGCGGCGTTGTCGCGCTGCGGATCGGACCAGGGGCTGCATTTCACGTAGTTGTCGCCGTCGGAGTCCCGCTCGATCGCCGGCACCGCTCCGCTGCACGCGTTGTTGTTCCCGTCGCACACCTCCGCGGCGCCGGGATAGCTGGTCGCGTCGTTGTCGTCGCAGTCCTTCGCTTTGTCGTCGAGATCGCCCGCGTCCGCGGGCGCGCACGCGTCGTAGGTGTCCCCGTCGCGGTCGGGGGAGTCGTCGGCCATCCCGCTGCAATTCTCGTCGACGGCGTTGCAGGCGAGCTCCGTGGCCGCGGCGCGGATCGCGGCATCAAGCGGCGCGCAGTCGGTTCGATCGGGATCGGCGTCGTTGTCGTCGTCGTCGTCCCGGAGGTTGCGTCCCTTGGTGCTCCGGTCGTCGTCGTGGTCGTCGAGCGTCACCGCGTAGACCCGCTGGTGGGTCCGCGAGGAGACGAACACGTCGGCGAACCGGTCCCCGTTGAAGTCCCCGGCGGCGACGGCGTAGCCGATCTCGTCCCCGGCATCACCGCTGCGATCGCCGCCGAAGATCATCACGTCGATCCCCCCGACGCCGTTGATCCCCCCCGCGCCGGTGCAGTTCGCGTTGAGAGGACAGCGGTTCAGATCCACCGGAGACGTGAGCGTCGCGGAATCGAAGATCACGTACGCGGTTCCGTGGTCGATCTCGTTGACCGTGAGGCCGCTGCCGTCCTCCCGGCGCGCGGTGACGATCAGGTCGTCCGTCTGGGACTTGTCCACATCGCCGAACGCCACGCCGAAGCCCAGATGGTCGCCCGAGCGCCGCGCCACCAGGACGACGTTCGCGCTCGAAGCACTCGCTTCGGCGGGGAGCGTGTCGAAGAGGTCGGCGTTCCAGACGTAGGCCTTGCCCGCGTTGATTCGCGCTCCGCTCGCCACGTTGGTGCGAGGGTTGCCTCCGCCTGCGCCTCCGGCGGCAGGCGGCGTGTTGTCGGCGAAGATCGCGCCGGCGGCCATCTTCCCCTTGTTGCCGATGTCCAGGCTGAATCCGAAGAAATCCCCGTCTGCTTCGCCGAGGATCGACTTGATCTCCGGGTCGACACCCTCCCGATAGACCCCGTCGGCGTCCCGGCCGGCAGTCGGAGAGAGCGGGCCCCGGACGAGCAGGACCTTCCCGTTGGCGGCACCCACCGCGCCCATCGCCAGGTCGTCGCGAGCGCCGAAGGGCCTCAGCGTGGCGTCGAAGTCCTGATCCAGGTCGCCGACGGCGAGGCTCTCGCCGAGACCGTCGCCGGGCTGGCCTTCGAAGCGGAGGACGTGGCCGCTCGCACGGCTCACGATGCCGTCGGTCACGCGGAACACCGAAACGCGGCCGTCCCCGTCCAGGGCGCCGCGGGCGCCGACGATCGCGTCCTCCTCGGCGCCGCCGTCGAGCAGCAGACGCCCGAACGCGACCGAGTAGCCGAACTCGTCGTCCTGCGCGGCGTCGGGCGATTGAAGAAGCTGGCCGATCGTCTCGGGGTCGACGAGGACGGGCACCGGCGGGTTCGACGGCGTCCGGCACAGCGCGCCGGCGCGCAGGTGGAAGATCGTGCCGGCAGCGTTGCCGGTGGTCCCGGGCCGGCCCGGAGCGCCGATCAAGAGCGCGGCGGAGGTGTTGCCCGGAGGGCAGCCGGTCCTCGCGATCGGCGCGCCGATGGCGACGGAGAAGCCGAACGATCCGACCTGGCCCGGGAACGAAAACTCGCGGGTCAGGATCACGTCGGCCTGCGTGTCCGCCGAGACGGCACGGTCCGCGAGGTCGGACGGGTCCAGATCGTACGAGGCTTGCGCGCTGACCCGCCCATAGAAGATGTAGACACGGTTCCGCTTCGGATCGCCGACGACCAGGTCGTCGAGGTCGTCGCCGTTGAGGCGTCCGGTGGCGACGGCGAAGCCGAAATCCGAGTCGCCCGCGCCGCCGGAAGCGCCCTGGAAGCGGAGATCGGCCGCCTGGCATTCCTCCCGCGGCGCGCCGTTCGCTCCGCGCGCCGCCTCGCAGACAGAGAAGCTCGCGGGCTCATCCGCTCCGATCGTCACCGGCCGGACCGGTGACACGGCGGCCGCCAGGACCAGCGTCAGGACGGGAAGCCCGCGCCGCAGCGCGGACCGTGTCGTTCTGCGCCCGTTTCCGGTTGTCGAGCTCACGGCGCGCCTCCTCGGCTCTACTTCTTCTTCGTTCCCAGGATCAGAGCGTAGCTCCCGACGATCTTGTCCCCGTCCTGCGACGACGAATCGATCGCCAGGTGAAACGAGGAGGACCCGATCGCGTAGCCGACGCCGGCGGTGACGTGGCTCGCGTCGCCTCCTGCCGGAAACGCCGCGAGGTACATCGCGTTGACCTCGGGGTCGGTGCTGTTGAACTCGGTCATCCGGATCCGGTTGTCGGGGGCGCGATAGTATCCGACGCGTACCGCCAGGTCCCGCTGGTGCTGTCCTCCCAGCGGAACCAGGTACTCGGCGCCGCCGCGGAAGAACGTGCCGTCGTCCACCGTGTACTGCACGGACCGGTTCGGATCCGTTGTGAACGATCCGTCGACGACCCGTCCGCTGGTGAAGAAGTTGACGCCGCTGCGGTATCCCTCGAGCAGGTCGGAGTACTCGATTCGCTCCAGCTGCGCCGCGAGGAGCCAGCGCTGCCCCCAGGCGTAGCTCCCCCCCACCGCGTAGCGATCGGGGACGATGAAATCGTTGTCGAAGGACTGGTCCGGCAGGCCGTTCAAGCGGGTCGTCTCGGGAGCCGCGAAGCGGGCCCCTTTCCGGAAGACCGCGCCGAAGCGCCAGGAGGATTTCCCTTCCCGGAACGGCGAGACCGGATGCCACTGAAACCCCAGCGAGTAGGTGAACGCGGAATCGCTGCCGTCGACCTCGGTGTCGTAGATGTCGGCGGTGGGCTGGGCGGGAAGCCGCGGGTGGGAGGGATCGAGGTACAGCTCCAGGGGGTCGATCACCTGGGTGGAGCTGGTCGCCTGGAAATCGAGCGTCGCGTAGGCGAGCGTCGCGCCCACGGAGAAATCCTGATGGATCTGGTACGCCGCCGAGGCATTCCAGTACACGACCTCGGCCTCGGTGCGACCCGTCACGGGCGTGACGACCGAGTACGCCTCCACCTGTTCGTCGCGGACGGTGTTCGGGAACGAGTCGAACGAGAAGCGCGCCTGGGTCTGCTCGCCGGTTGAGGGCAGCGAGCGCTCGGCCGAGAAGATCACTTGCCTCGAGCCGGATACGGTCAGGCGACGCGCCTCCGATCCGAGCGTCAGCGGCCAGACGAATCCGATGAAGCTCAGCGCGCCGGAGTCTTCGGCATTCGAGCGCGACGCGAGGCTGAGGTAGGGCAGATCTCGCGCGCCGGTGACGGGATCGACCACGAGGCTCCCGAGGCTGCTCCCGGTCGACGCGGCATCTCCGCCGCTCGAGGATCGATACTCCACGAAGACCTGACCGTGGTCCAGCCTCGCCAGTCCGGCCGGATTCGCCTCGGCCGCCGTGGCGTCATCCGCGACCGCGACGAACGCGCCCCCGAGGGCCATGGCCCTGGCGCCCGGAACGGTGAAGTTGAAGCGAAGCTCGCGGAAGATCTCCTCGTCGGTGCCGGCCGAGGCGGCGTGGAGCCAGCCGCACACGCAAGCCGATGCGAGCAGGACGCGCCTCGTCCGATTCCGCCGCCGTCTCGACGCAGTCACGGCGCGATCCCGTGAGAGGACCTGCGCCAAAGTGAATCGATTGCGCTCGTCACCCTTGCCTCCTGCGCTTGCGGTCTGCGCGTGCTTCGGCATTCGACCTGCCGCATGCGCGTCCGCTACCGGACGGGACTCCCCCCGTACTTGAAATCCCAAATTACCCAATCCCGGGGCCTTGTCAAGCGCCGTTTCCGCAATGTACGCTCGGCGAAACGGCGATCGACGGGGCCTCTCCGGCGTCCTCTCGGGGCGGGGCTTACCGAAATCCCGAATTCGTGAAATCCTTGAGGTGGAGGGGTTCGGAAGCATGTGGAACATCCGTTCGAGCGGCCGCCGGCTGCTGGTTCTGCTCCCGCCGCTGTTGCTGGCCGGATGCGCCAGGAACCAGATGCTGCTGGAGATGCGGGGCTCCCTGATGTACGAGAAGCCGCAGATCCGCAAGATCTCGCACGTGGTGACGGAGACATCGCTCGAGGGCGGCGCGATCTCGGTGGAGATCACGCTGTGGGGCGACCCCGGTCTGACGGCGACGTTCGACATCTCTCCCGGGATCGCGGAGCGGCAGCCGATGATCGAAGTCGAGGACGGTCGTTACGAAGGGAGATTCTCGTTCGCAGCGGACACCTTCGGGGGGCCGTACTGGGTCACGGGGAGACTCCGGCACGATCCGGCCGGGGAGAATCTCCTGCGGGATTCGAGCCCGCTCATGATCGCGTTGCCCGATCGCTGAGCGCGAGCGGGACGCTCTCCGATTCGCGCTTTCGTTTCGTGAGTCCTCCCGGGACGGCGCGCTCGCGTTCTCCTGCGGCGCAGAATAAGATCCGCCGGCGTCAGGCCGGTCGAGACGCCGCCGCGGGAGTCGTCGAGCCGGCCGACGCTTCTTGGAGGGGAAGGGCTCTCATGCGCGACTCGGTGTTGCGATCCGTATTGCTTGGGACGATCGTCCTGTCCTGCTGCGCGGCCGCGTTGCAGCCGCCTCCGGCGGACCTTCTCACGCTGTACCTGCGGGCCGTGGAGTTCGATCCGACGTTCCAGATGGCCCGCGCCGAGCGGCGGCTGGCCGACGAGTCGCTCCGCGAGTCCCGGGCGGGTGTTCGTCCGACCGTGGCGGCGAATGCTGCGGAATCCAAGACGTATCAGAACATCCGCGAGCAGCGAGACGGAGCTATACAAGGTGGGGAAGTCCGAGTTTTTCAATCGCAACTTCTCGATCTCCCTGACGCAGCCGGTCTACCGCGCGGACGCGTTCCGTCGCATCCCGGAGGCCCGCGCCGGACTGCGGCGCGGCGAGTCGGAGGTGGCGGCGGCGGAGCAGGACCTCATGTTCCGGATCGCCGAGGCCGTCTTCGGCTTCCTCGGCGCCCGGGACGGCGTCGCGTTCGCGATCGCGGAACGGGAAGCCATCGGGCGCCAGCTCGAGGAAACCGAGCAGAAGCTCGGCTCCGGGCTCGCCACGATCACCGACGTGCACGAGGCCCGCGGCCGCTTCGCCGTCGCTCGGGCCGCGGAGATCGACGCGCGGGATCGCCTGGAGGAACGCCGCCAGGCCATCTCGGAGATCACGGGAGTTGCCCCGCCGGACCTGAAGGCCCTGAGCGACGGTCTCCCCCTCGTCCGGCCCGACTCTCCGGAGGTCGAGGCCTGGCTGCAGACCGCTCTTTTCCAGAATCCGAAGATCCTGGCGCTGACGGCGGCCGTGGACGTGGCCCGCCAGAAATACGAGACGCAGAAGGGTGCGTATCTCCCGACCCTGGACCTGGTGGCGTCCTACAACAACAGCAACAACGGCGGGACGGACTTCGGCCGGGGGGGAAACGAGATTGCCGCTCGGGAGATCGCGCTTCGTCTCGCGGTCCCCATCTACGACGGCGGAAAAGTGTCGTCTCGAGTGGGAACCGCGGCGCTCCAGCAGAGCATCGCCGCGCAGGCGCTCGAGCGCGAGCGCCGTACCGTCGAGCGCGAAACGCGCACTGCCTTCCAGGGTGTCGTGAGCGGCATCGCCCGCGTGGAGGCCCTCGCCGCATCCGTCTTCTCCAACGAATCCGCGGTGGCGGCCAAGGAAGAGGGATGGCGGGCGGGGATCAACACGGGCCTGGCCGTGCTGGACGCCCGGAAGGATCTCTTCTCCTCGAAGCGGGATCACGCACAGGCCCGCTACCTCTACGTGCTCAGCAGCCTGAAGCTCAAGCAGGCCGCGGGGATTCTCAGCATCCGCGACCTCGAGGAGATCAATGCGTATCTGCAGTAGTCTCGCCGGGCTCCTCCTGGCCTGTCCGTTCGCGATCGCCGCGCCGGCGGCCGTCGCGGCCGCGGACGGCGGCGCGATGGAATGCCTCGTGGAGCCGTACCGCAAGGTCGCGGTCAGCAGCGCCGTTTCCGGCGTCCTCGCGGAGGTCAAGGTCGATCGAGGAGACTCCGGTGAAGAAGGGCCAGGTGCTCGCGCGCCTCGTGTCGGGTGTCGAGCAGGCCCAGTACGATCTCGCGAAGGCCAAGGCGGCGTTCGCCCAGCGGAAAGTCGAGCGCAACAAGGAGATGTACCGGAAGCAGCTGATTTCCGTGGGCGAGAAGGACGAGCTGGAGACCGAGCTCGAGATCCTCCGGCTCGAGGTGCGGGAGGCTCAGGAGCGGCTCGAGCAGCGAACCATCTCGAGTCCCTGCGACGGAGTGGTGGCCAAACGGATGAGCTCACCCGGTGAGTTCGTGGAGGAGAAGCCCATCCTGGATCTGGTGCAGCTCAACCCGCTCCGCGTCGAGGTCGTCGTCCCGGTGCGACTCTACGGGACGATCAAGGTCGGAATGACCGGAATGGTGGAGTGGGAGGCTCCCATCGGGGGAACGTATCCGGCCGTGGTGAAGATCGTCGACCCGGTACTGGACGCGGCCAGCGGGACCATCGGAGTCCGCCTCGAGCTGCCGAACCCCGGCCTCAAGCTCCCCGCGGGAGCGAAGTGCTCGGTCCGCTTTCCGGCATCGCCGCCGGCGACGAGGCCGGCGCGGTAGCGACCGCGTCCGAACGATCCAGCGGGCCCGAGGTCGCGGACCGGACCCGGGTCAGTTCTCCACGTCGCTCGGGACGAGGAAGTTGCTCCCGTCGCTGCAGGTGTTGCCCGTCAGCGTCAGCGCTCCGCCGAAGTCGCTCGTGCAGTCTCCGCCCGTCCCGCCCCTGGTCCTGCGGTTGTTGTACGAGTAGTTGGTGAGCAGCGTGTTCGGCGCCGTGCGGACGACGATCCCCTCTCCCTGGTTGTACTGGATCGTGGACAGCTCCACCGTGTTGTTGAAGCCGCAGTCGAGGACGAGGCCGTCGTCCAGGTTGCGACGCGCCTGGTTGTACTTCAGCGTGTTCGCTTCGCCGCAGATGTAGTACCCGTCCTCGATGTTGTCGTCCGCGACGTTCAGCGTCAGAACGTTGCGGTTCCCCTCGACGTAGAACCCGTTCTCGCGAAACCCGCCGTTGAAGTTCCCGGCGTTCTCGACGATCGACGAGTCGTCCAGGAACAGCTCGAAGCCGTAGCCCGCGTTGTACGTCGAGGTGTTCTTCGCCACCACGAACCCGGGCACCGCCGGACAGTACACCCAGAAGCCGTTGTAGCCGTTCGACGCCGTCGCGGTGTTCATCTCGACCCGACCCGACGAGGACCCCTGCTCGCAGAACACGTCGATCCCGATCCCGCCGTTGTTGAGCCGCTCGACGCGGTTGTTCTTCACGATCGGGTCCGTGCCGCGGGTCTCGATTCCGCTGTAGCCGCAGATCGACGCGGTGTTGCCGTCCACCGTCGGGCGGTTGCCGTCGATGGAGTAGCACGCGTGGGGGCCGGAGCCCACGCCGGCGATCTTCACGCTGTTCCCCTTGACCTCCACGTCGTTGCCCAGCACGTAGATCCCTTCACGGTGAGCGGCCTCGATCTGATTGCTCTTGATCTGCCCGCGCTCGCCGGCCAGGTAGATCCCCGAGTCCAGCGTGTTCGTGATCTTGTTGAACGCGATGATGCTGTCGTTGGCGTCGGAAAGCGAGATCGCTCCGCCGTCGGTGGCGTCCAGCACGTTGTTCGTGAAGGTCTGGGCGACCCCCTTGGCGACGACCCCCCCGCCGTCGCAGAGGCTGATCGCGTTGGCATCGATGATTGTCCGCTCTCCGAAATCGATGAAGACACAGTCGCTGTCCACGTACTTGATCGTGTTGTTCCGGATCTGACCGTCGTCTCCGCTGGCGTAGATGGCGTGGGCGCGCGAGCCGATGATCGTGCTGTACAGGACCTTGTAGCCGCTTCCCGAGGTGTAGAGGGCCTCGTTCCCGTTGTGGAGGAACCGCACCTGGTTCACGGTCAGGTCGTTCGCCTGGTTGTAGATCCCCTGGGAGCCGTGGCGGATCGTCAGGCAGAAGAAGCTCGTCCGGACGGCGTTCACCGTGAACACGATGCCGTTCGTCGCCCCGATCGTGCCGTCCACGACGACACCCGCCGGGTTCCCGCAGCTGCCGAAGATCGAGAGCCCGGTCTTCGCCGCCGGAATGGTCACGTTCTCCCGAAACTCCCCCAGGCCGAGCTGGATCGTGTCGCCCGGGGTCGCCGCGGTCACCGCGGACTGGATCGTCGGGTAGGCGACGCTGGGCACGTACCGGACGGCGGCCTTCGCGGAGGGCGACGCTCCCCAGACGATGACGAGCGCCGGCAACCAGGCGAGCGCAGTTCGTTGTATCGCCTTCATCGGGATCCTCCCCCTTCGACGAGCTTGCGCGCGTCCTCGATGCGGCTCTTGGCCAGACGGGTCTCGATCCGCGCCCGTTTCGCGAGCCGAGGATTGCCGGTCTGGGTCAAGGTCTTCGCGCCGTCGAGCCGCTTCGAAGCCTCGCGGAGCAGCTTGTCCGCCTCGCGCCGATCCCGCTCGGGAAGCGCCGACGTCCGAGCCCGCAGAGACGCCACGTCCATCTCTGCTCTCTCGACCGCCTGATCCGCCGGGGCCTGCTCCGCCGCCCCAGCGGGCGATGGAATGCTGAAAACCCCGAAAACAGCCACGAAAGTCAGCGCCGTGGCGGCCCGCCGAACCTCCGTCCGTTGCATCGTTCTCCTCCGTTTCATGGGCGAAAATCCGCGCTCGAGCGCCCATCCGCCGGGAACGGCGCCCCGCAACCTGCCGGACCTTACGCCGAACTCCCCCGCGCCGGGCGGAGACACTCGCCGCCCCCGGACCGTCGCACCCACGCGATCCCTGTCAGCATCTACCGTGCGATCCGCCGACTGTCAAGAAGAAACACTCCTCGAAAAGTCCCCGAGCACGGTGGAAAACGCGGACAGCATCATCGGCGTGGAATCGTGCGCGACCCGGGACGGGCCGGTCGGCGGCTTCACCGCGCACGACGACGTCCCTTCCCGGACGCAACGCCGGTGGCGAAGCGGAGCCTTCCGCCCGGGAACTGCTCCAGGGCGCAAGGCGTCTCTCCCGCGCGAGGTGGTATTGACGGGCGCTGCGGGTGGGCGTAGTCTCAAATCCATTTTGAAGGTTCCGCGCTCGTCGCCTCCGAGACGGCGAGGGAGACGGGCGGTTGAAGATGCAAGGACCCAGTTTTCCGTCCGATGAGGGAGTCGTCATGGATAGTGGATATCGGAATCGCGCTCATCTCGGGGCGTTGACGCTCGTCGCCATGCTCTCCTTGCTTGGAGTCTCCTGTGACGACGCCAATGACGTCTTGGGATCCGACTGTCAGAAGCAGGAACAAGGCATTCTGACGCTCACGAACACCTCGGCGAGTGGTACGTACGAGATCCTGCTGGATGGTAAAAGCATCGGGAACATCGGACCCAACCGAGTGAAAGAGGAAGCCGTTGATGTCGGCTCCCGCACCGTCGCGTTCAGAATTCGGGAAAGTGGTCAGGATGCTTGCCCTCCATCCACCGTGACCGTCGGCATTTGCGACCACATCTCGATCGCGTGCGACGGCGCCTTGCGACCAGCTACCACGAGCGATGAATGTACCGGCGCCCCCCTCATCGAGAATGGCACCTACGGTGGGTCGACCGCTTCGGCGACCAACGACGGCAAGACGAACTGCGGCCTTTCGGCGATTTCACCGGACGTCTGGGTTCGATTCGTGCCCTCGCAGAACGGCACGCTCAGGCTGAGCACGTGCGGATCACAGCTCGATACCGTCCTCTCGCTGCACGCGGAGTGCCCCGGCTCTGTTGCTGTGGGGAACCAGCTGGCGTGCAACGACGATTGCGTTGAAGCGCCGTGCACCGAAGGCGCGGCATGTATCACGGTGGATGTGAACGCTGGCGATAGTTACTACATCCGCATCGCTGGCGTCAACGCGACCCAGGGGACCTTCCAGCTCTCCATCGATGGTCCCTAGCCCGGATCATTCGCGAAGGACCGTAGCAAGACCGACTTCGGCGAGCTCAGTCGAGTCGCGAAGATGCCCTTCTGGCTCGGCGCCCGAAGGGACTCGAGCCCGAGACGCACTGTACCCTACGTCGCAGGGCGCGAGGCCCGAGGACGTCGAGCAGGAACGGCAGATTCGCGGTCGCAGTCGGCCCTTCGTGGATGATCCGGATCACCGGGAACGATCTGGGTGCGCCGGAGTCGCCCCGGAGACTCGCCGCCCGACGACACCGTTTTCGTGTCCACGTGGAGATCCCTTTCGATGACGAATTCCGAGCGCGTCTCCGGCTCGATCGCTCAGCCCGTCCGCGGCACGCCGCGGCCCGGCGATCCCTGCCTCGTCGTGATCTTCGGAGCCTCGGGTGACCTCACCAAGCGGCTCCTGATGCCGGCGCTGCTCAACCTGGCCTCGGATCGGCTCCTGCCGGAGCGGCTCGCGGTGGTGGGCTTCGGGCGCGCGGAGCTCACGCACGAGCAATTTCGAGAACGGATGACGACCGACGTCGAGCGATTCGCCACCCGGACGCCGTTTGCTGCGGAGACGTGGCGGGATCTGGCGTCGCGCCTCTACTTCGCCGTGGGCGACTACGACGACCCGGTCGCCTACCAGAAGCTGGCCGCCCTCCTCGCCCGGCTCGACACCCAGCACGGGACGGAGGGGAACATCCTGGTGTACATGGCGACCCCTCCTTCCGTGTTCGGTCAGATTTCCCGGAACGTCCACCAATCCGGTTTGATGAAGCGCGAGACGGGCTGGACCCGGCTGATCGTCGAAAAGCCGTTCGGCCACGACCTCGCCTCGGCGGTCGAGCTGAACCAAGCGATGCGGGCCTACTGGTCGGAGGACCAGCTCTTCCGGATCGACCACTACCTGGGCAAGGAAACAGTCCAGAACATCCTTGCCTTCCGGTTCTCCAACGGCATCTACGAGCCGCTCTGGAACAAGAGCCATATCGACCACATCCAGCTGACCGTCGCCGAGACCGTTGCCGTCGAGGGCCGAGGCGGGTACTACGACCGGACCGGAGTGCTCCGGGACATGATCCAGAACCACATGTTCCAGATGCTGGCCTATCTGTGCATGGAGCCACCTTCGTCGTTCCGCCCCGACGCCATTCGCAACGAGAAGGTCAAGGTCCTCGAAGCGATCCGGATCATGAAGCCGGAAGATGTCCTGCGCAACACGGCTCGCGGACAGTACGGTCCGGGTGCAAGGCCGGATGGGCAGGCGGTTCCCGGATACCGTCAAGAGAATGGCGTCGCCCCGAACTCGGCCACGGAAACCTACGCGGCGCTTCGACTGTTCGTGGACAACTGGCGCTGGGAAGGCGTTCCCATCTATCTCCGCTCGGGCAAGGCGCTCTGGAAGCGAGGCACGGAGATCGTCGTCGCATTCCGCAAGGCCCCTGAAGTCATCTTCCGGGACACCCCTTCGGAGCGGTTGGATCACAACAAGCTGGTCTTCCACATCCAGCCCGAACAGGGGATCGAAATCCGCTTCCACGCCAAGATCCCTGGCCCGACGATGGCGCTGCAGAAGGTCAACATGCGATTCGACTATCGAGAGGCATTCGATGCGCAGCGGGGCACCGGCTACGAAGTGATGATCTACTCGTCCATGATCGGCGATGCGACCCTCTTCTCACGAACCGATCTGGTGGAGACGGCCTGGAAGATCGCTCAGCCGATCCTCGACGCCTGGTCCGACGCCCCCCCCGAAGACTTCCCCAACTACCCGGCCGGGTCCTGGGGACCCAAGTCGTCCAGCGACATGCTCGCCCGCGATGGACGGGCGTGGGTGGAGGTGATCAACCGGGAGGTACTGGAGAGGGTGCCGATGTTCCAAGGGGGCACTCCCACGTTCCTGCGGAATCTCGCGCTGACGCTCAAACCCGTCACCTTCGACCCCGGCGACGACATCATCACGAAGGGTGACAGAGGGCACGAGATGTATTTCGTGTGCCGGGGCCAGGTGGAGGTCCTCGACGGCGCGAGGCGATTGAACACCCTCGGCCCTGGGGATCACTTCGGTGAGCTGGCCCTCCTTCACTCGATGCCGCGCGCCGCTTCCGTTCGGGCGATGGGCCCATGCGACCTGTTCGCCCTGAGCCAGGCGGACTTCCTTCAGGTGCTGAACGATCACCCCGACGTAGCGGCTTCGATCGACGAGGCGGCCCGGGCGCGTTCGGGAAATGCGGGGAACATCGTCGATTGAGACCGACGCGCGGGTGCCCAGAGCCCGCGGCAGGGCGCGCGACCGCGCGGACCTCCCCACCGCAGAATCCTCCGGAAAAGGGCGAACGGCGAGAGAGAACGTGTCGAACGCCCGTTGACGGGCCGGTCGAGCCGTCGTATCTATGAACTGCCTCACGGGCGTTCTCCCGACACCTCGGGAGGAAACAATCCCAACCGGAGCGATGCCGGTCCGCCGGCGTCGCGGAGCGCGGGAGTGGGGGTTCGGGGGCAAAGCCCCCGCGAGGCTGTTTCTTGGGAGGTTTGATTGCGCCCGCTTCCCGGCGTGGATGCGCAGGGATCGCGAGCGCCGAGCGACGCGATTCGCGTTGGGGGGGGGACCAGGCGGCGGTCCGATCGGGCGGAGCGACACGCGCGCCCCGGAGTCGGATCCCGTTTCGTGGCCCAACTTGGCTGAAACGCTGGCACCGCCGCCGGCAGCACGGCGAAGGCGGGCACCGTACCACCGACCCGCGCAGCGCGGGATTCCCGAACAGAACGCAGCGTCGATGGCGCCCTTCGCGCCGACGAAAGATGTAGAAGCTCGATCAGGTTGTTGCACCGGAATGACGGCACCATTCAGGAGGCGATGATGCTCGGACGACTCTTGCGGATCACTCTCGGGTTGGTTCTTCTCGCGACCTTCGCGCCGGCCACGGCGGCGGATGCACCACTCCATGGGGGCATCACCGGGATCACCGACGGACTCGGAAACCCGATCGCGGTGGACGTCGCGGCAGGAACCGCCAGGGGAGCGGCCAGGGCTTCGGCCGAGGACGCGCCGGTCACCGTGCGACGGGGTCAGGCATGGTGGCCGTACGACACCGCGCTCCCGCCGTACACCTCGGTGGACACACGCGTCGAGGCGATGAGCCAGGACGAGATCCAGGTGAACGGCGTGGCGATTCTCTCCTCGGGAGGCGCCAAGGCCGCCTTCGACCGGATGCCCAGGGACCTCGTGCTCGAGACGGGGAGCCAGCTCGTGCATGGCGCCGGCTTCTACCTGGTCAAGATCGAGGGCTACTTCCGCAACCAGGCTCAGGTGGACGCCCTCGAGGCGGCCGGAGCGGTTCTGGGCGAGTACCTGAACATCAACACGTACATCGCGAAGATCCCCTCCGCCTCGTACGCCGCGGTCGGCGCGCTCCCCTTCGTGACGTTCGTCGGGGACTACCACCCGGCGTACAAGATCAGCCCGCGGATCGGACTCGAGGAGATTCCCATCGACGAGGCGATCGACCCCGTGACCGGCCTGTCGATCCCCTGGCTCTTCGAGGTGACGCTGCACAGGGGGGCGGACGTCGACGACGTGCTGCACGATCTGGCAACCCTCGGCCTGTTCCCGCGATCGGAGGAGATCGTGGCGAGCGACGCAGTGACGGTGGTCCTGGTCCGCACCGCGCCGGAGGCGGTTCCCGCCCTCGCTCGCATCCCCGGCGTGAAGTGGATCGCCGAGAGAACCTACCCGCGGCTCCTGGCCTCCTCCACCTCTCCCGCGACGATCCCGATGCTGCTCCAGAACAACGGCGCGTTCACGACGAACACCGGGATCGGCTGGAAGCTGTGGAACGTCGGAATCGACGGGACCGCCACGGGGCAGATCGTCACCATGATGGACACCGGCCTCAACACCAAGATGGAGCATTTCGCCCAGAACACCGCGACTGCGGGAACCGTGGGAGCGTCCCACCGGAAGGTCGCCGGCTACGACAACTACGGCGGCGACGTCTGCGTCACCTCGAACACCGCCGCCGACGGCGGCCACGGCACCTGGACGAGCCAGCACGCGGTGGGCTCCATCTCGAATATGACGACGAATCCCGACACGATCCACACGCCAACGGTGCACTACGACAACGGAATCGCCCGGGGCGCCAAGGTCTACTTCCAGGACATCGGGACCTCGACCGGTGCCCTCAACGCGCCCCTGGACCTCGGACCGTCCATCGCGGCTGCGATCGGGAAGGGCTCGTACGTCCAGAATCACTCCTGGGGCACGTCGGCGAACCTCTACGACACCACCGCGACCAACCTCGATGCCGCGCTGTTCTCGAACCCGAACTTCGTCGTCACGGTGGCGGCCGGCAACCGCGGCGCCGGAGGCGGCAGCACGATCGGCTCGCCGAGCACCGCGAAGAACGCCATCTGCGTCGGCGGCGTCGACGCGGCGAGCCCGAGCTCGCTTTTCATCGACTGCGGGTGGGACGGCAGCGCCGCGAGCTGCAGCGCATCGACGGATCTCGGCTCGAGCCGCGGGCCGGTGGCGACGTCGAATCGGATCAAGCCGGACATCCTGGCCTACATGGCGTCCAGCAGCGCGGTGGGCGGCGAGATCGAAGCGGGCAATCGCCCGAGCGCCATGTGCCAGACCGATGCCACCAAGACGGTCTACTGGGACTGGAACAACACGAACCTCTTCGGCGGCACGTCGTTCTCCGCTCCGGAGGTCGCCGCGCTGGCCGCGCTGGTCCGAGACTACTTCCAGCAGGGGTTCTATCCCACCGGAGCCGCGGTACCGGGCAATGCCCTGACGCCCTCGGGCTCTCTCGTCAAGGCGATGCTGCTGGCGTCGGGCGAGGACATGCTGGCCGCCGCGAATCCCACCACGTCCATCGCGGTCTCGAAGCGCTACAGCAACGACGTCGGGTACGGGCGAGCCAACCTCCCCTCGGTGCTCCACATCGGGAGCGGCGCCCCGTTCCTCTGGGTCCAGAACAACGACACGCTCGGCGACGGCTCGACCAAGACGTTCTTCTACAACATCAACGGCAACTCGATCCCGCTGCGGGTGATGATGACCTACTACGACGCCGCGGGGAACGCGCTCCAGAAGGACTGCGACCTGAAGGTCACGGTCGGATCCACCGTGTACTGGGGGAACAATTTTTCGGGAGGCTGGAGCACGTCGGGAACCGCGACGCGCGACCACACGAACAACACCGAGGGGGTCTTCCTCGACGCGGCGCACGGGCTGCCGGCATCCGGGACGGTGCGGGTGGACGTCATCGGATTCAATAACCCGGGCGGGATGAACTACTCCCTGGCGGTCGTCGGGAACGTCGCGAGCCAGAGCGTGACCCAGGTCTCCCTGAATCAGGGCAAGTACTCCTGCGCCCAGACCGTCGGCGTGACCGTGAACGACGCCGCCGCGTCGTCGCCGGTTTCGGTGACGCTCACGAGCCGGAACAGCGCGTCGGCCGTCATCGACACGCAGGTCGTCTCCTGCACCGGTTCGAACGGTGTCTTCACCGGGTCGATCCAGAGCGGGAGCGGAATCGTCGTGGCGGACGGCGGGACGATCACCGCGACGTACAACACGACGTTCACGGCGACCTCCGGCATCGACTGCCAGCTCGACGCCAGCGACAGCGGATTCCTGATCCGCGGCGGCTGCGACAACGACACCGCCGGCACGGACGAGGTCGTGGCACCGCTGTTCAACGGCGGCGTGAACGAGTACTACAACAAGTACATGGACGGCGGCGAGTACAGCAGCTACACGGTCGGGTTCGTCAACCAGACGGGGGTGCCGCTGACGGACGTGTACGTCACCCTCAGCTTCTCCGGCCCCGGCGCCTCGAAGATGAGCGTCCTCAACAACCCGGTCCACGTGGGGCCGGTCCCCGTGGACGGACTGTCGGGAGCCGTCTTCCAGCTCTACACCGACCCTTCGGTGGCTGCGCTCACGAGCGTCAACCTGGACTTCGACATCACCTCGCCCGCCGACGGATTCACGACCGCGCGTCGCCAGACCCACGTGCAGACGCTCCAGGCGAACGACACCGTCGCGCGGCAAGTCCAGTGCAGCACGTTCAGCGCCGGCCTCGCGCCCTGGTACGAGTCGACGGTGACCGGCCGCGCGGCGAACTCCTGGCGCTGGAGCGGCAGCGCCGCGGCACCCGCAACGGTGGGAAGCGAGAACCGGGTGGGAGCGCTCTGCGGCAGCGCCACGGCGAACGCCGCGGCGATGGTCGGAAACTCGGGAACGACCACCGCGAACAACTTCGCGTCGAACGCCGACTCGTTCTTGCTCCAGAACTTCCAGCCGGCGCTCCGCGGGAACGGACCGAACGGCCAGCCTTACCACTACGTGTGGAAGTGGCACTCGTTCTACAAGGCGTCGGAGCTGCTGGCGAACCAGGGGGGTGGATCCGGTTTCTTCTACAACGATCAGTGGAACAGCGCGACGAATCCCACCGCGGACCAGGCGCTCGGCTTCCCGATCTCGCTCGCCTACTTCTACCACACGATCTACGACTACGTGGGAACGTGGAACTGGGAGACCGCGAACACGGGGATCCCGGACGATCCGCGCTTCGACTCCACGAGCGGCGGCGCACCGAACCAGGTGATCATCACGTTCGGCGATTCCGTCTCGGGACTCGCGACGAACAGCACCTGGTTCGCCTACGGCCACGAGCACCTGGACATCGTCTATCTCACGGGAACGGCCGGCACGCGCCGTGACATCGCCTTCGACAACGACAACCTGGTGTACGACGAGTACTACCAGACCGCGCAGGCGGCCGCGTGCGGCGCCGGAACCCAGGTCGGACAGGTGGCGTTCGAGCGGTACACGTACGACGACTGCCCGTCGTCGACGGCCATGCTGAGCGTCGTCGACGCCGACGCCGTCGGGCCGATCCAGGTGACGGTGACCAGCCCCGGCACCGGCGACAGCGAGGTCGTCACGCTCACCGGCGCGGCGCCGTACTTCTCCGGCACGCTGACCCTCGCCACGGACACCGGCCGCGGGAGCAACAACGGCGTCCTGTTCGTTCTCCCCAGCGAGACCATCGGCGCGGCCTACACCGATTCCTCGCCTGCGGGAAGCACCACCGCGACCACGCGGATCGGCTGCACCGGCGGCAACGTCGTCTACGTCTCGAACGCGCAGGTCTCGGACAGCGGAGACAACGACGGGATCGCGGACAACAACGAGAGCGTCACCCTGGACATCACGATCCAGAACAACCTGGCGACGCCCCTGACGAACGCGAAGGTGACGATCTTCTCCGACTCCCCCAACGTGGACTGCATCTCGGACGCGCAGGCGCTCTACGGCACCGTCGGCGCCGGCGCCTCGGCGACGAACCCCATCGGCGACCGGTTCTCGTTCCACGTTGCGGCGCCGGTCACCTGCGCCGACTGGCAGAGCCCGCCCACGGCCCGATTCACGGTGGCGATCACCGGGGACGGCCTCGACGGCTCGTCGCTGCTCCAGACGTTCACGGTCAACCTGGACCTGGACGCGACGGCAACGGGAGGCAGCTACACCTACTCGCAGACCTTCGGCTCGGATCCCGGGTGGGCCACCGGAGCGACGCCGGACGACAGCGGCACCTGCGGCGGGCAGACGTACGTCAACAACTTCCACTGGTGCGCGGCGTGCGGCAACGGCGGCGGAGGCTATGGCGCCTGGATCGGCAACAGCCCTTTCGGAACCAGCGGGCAGAACTACAGCCTCTTCGACTCGTCGACCCTCTATTCCCCTGCGTTCGTCGCCAACGGCAACGTCACGTTGCAGTTCTCCACGGCCTACCGGACGGAGGCGACCTATGATGGCGCGATCGTCCAGTCCAAGGTGGGCGCGGGGGCGTGGACGACCCTGGGCTTCACGACTCCGGCGCAGTCGGCGACCACGGCCAGCGATTTCTGCAGCCCGCTCGCGGCGTCCGTTGCCGCCTGGAACGGGAACGGCGTGAGCTGGACGACGACCAACGTCGCCACGGTGGCGGCGAGCGCCGGCCAGCCCGTCCAGTTCCGATGGAGGCTCGGGGGCGACGATACGAACGTCGGCGCCTCGTACGGCGGCTTCGGCGTGGACAACGTCACCGTGACGAACCTGAAGCAGACGCTGGTCTGCGAGACGACCCGGAACACCCTCACCGCCTCGAACGGAGGGACGATCTGCGAAGCAGGAACGCTCAACCTGTTCGCGTCGCTGGTGAACGGCGCCACCTACAGCTGGAGCGGGCCGAATGGGTTCACCTCGAGCCTGAGGAACCCGGCGATCGCGAGCGCCGGCGCCGCGGCATCCGGGACCTACACGGTGACCGCCACCGTGAACGGCTGCCCGCTGCCGCCCGCGTCGACGACCGTCACGGTCACCCCTGAAGGAGGAAGCTGCAACGACGGCAACGCGTGCACGCTGGGCGAATCGTGCCAGGCCGGCGCGTGCACGGGAACTCCGGTCGTGTGCAGCGCGTCCGACGCGTGTCACCTCGCCGGATCCTGCAACCCCGGCACCGGCCTCTGCGACGACCCCGTCGCGCCGAACGGCACCGCATGCAACGACGCGAACGCCTGCACCCGGACCGACACCTGTCAGGCCGGCGCCTGCACCGGAGCCAACCCGGTGCTCTGCTCCGCGTCCGACGCGTGTCACCTCGCTGGATCCTGCGACCCCGGCACCGGCCTCTGCGACGACCCTGTCGCGCCGGACGGCACCGCATGCAACGACGCGAACGCCTGCACCCAGACCGACACCTGCCAGGCCGGCGCCTGTACCGGAGCCAACCCGGTACTCTGCTCCGCATCCGACCCGTGCCACCTCGCGGGCACGTGCAACACCGGCACCGGCCTCTGCTCGAATCCGACCGCGCCCGACGGAACTGCCTGCGACGACGCCGACGCGTGCACCACCGCCGACGCATGCACTTCGGGCTCGTGCGTGGGCACGCCCGGATCTGCGCCCGGGGAGTCGAGCGGCCTCGCCGTCGCCCAGTCCGGAGGCTCGTCCACGATCTCGTGGGTGGTCGCCGCGGGAGCGTCGCGGTCGGACGTGCTGCGCGGTCTGCTGAGCGGACTCCCGGTGGGACCGGGCGGCGGCGATGAAGTCTGCTTCGCCGACGTGAGCGGCTCCTCGGTCACCCGATGGGACCGACCCGACGGTGGGGACCGGCTTCTGGTACCTGGTACGCGGAGAGAACGCCTGCGGGAGCGGACCCTACGGGTTCGAGGGCGTCAACGGCGTGCCCTCCGCTCCGCGGGTCTCGACCACCTGTCCGTAGCTTCGACGCAATCGCGAGGCGGGCGCCCCCGGGCGCCCGCCTCCTGCCTTGCGGGGCGACGTTTCGCGGCGCCCTACGCCGCGTCCCCGATTACCGTCAATCCGCAGGCGCGCGACGCGACGGCCAGCGCGGCGTCGTGGGTCGCCATGACCAGACTCCGCCGCGCCTCCTTCCTTCCGAAGGAGGGCCGTGGCCAGGTGGATCGCGTCCAGCGTTCCCAGAGGGGTCGGAAACGGCTGGGCCGCGCGGGACAGGATCGAGCGTCCGGCCTCCACGATCTCGAACTCCGCGAGGAGCCTGAAGACCGCTTCGCGACGGCTGGCGAGGTCCCGATCGGAGAACTTCTCGCGAAGGCGCAGCCGATCGAGCGTCCTGAGGCACTCGACTTCCACGAGCGCGCTGGCCATCGCCCGCCGCACCTCTTTCCACTCCGCCAGGCGGTTGCGCTGGCCGAGGACGATGCGCAGGACGACGGAAGAATCGAGATACGCGATCAACGCTCGCCCCGCTCCTCGAGGAGGACGTCCACGACATCGACCTTGGTCTTCAGGGGCGGGGGGAGCGGGACCTCTTGGAGCGACGCGAACTTGCGGAGAGGGTCTCGGACCCGGAGAGGCTCCCCCTCGGGCGCGTAGGGAACCAGGGAGGCGACAGGGGTCTGCCGGTCCATCACGGTCACGGAATGGCCGCGCTTCACTTCACGCAGGTATTCGCTCAAGCGGGCCTTGAGCTCGGCGATGTTGACGGTCTTCATGACCTGAAGATAGTCATGAGTGGTCATCACGTCAAGACACCGTTGTGCGACGCGAAGGGTTCCGGCAAGCCCGGGATCGCGGATACAATCGGGGCATGAGATCCGAAGCCACGACCGTCACCCAGTATCTGGCCGGGCTACCCGAGGACCGCCGCGCCGCGATCTCCGCCGTGCGGATGGTGATCCTCGCGAACCTGGACAAGGACTACGAGGAAGGGATGAGCTACGGCATGATCGGCTACTCGGTGCCGCACCGCGTCTACCCTGCCGGGTATCACTGCGATCCGACGAAGCCGCTTCCCTTCGCCGGACTCGCGTCCCAGAAGGGGCACATGTCGCTCTATCTGATGTCCCTCTACGACGGCCCCGGGGGCGGCGTGGCGGGCGAGTACACGCGCTGGTTCCGTGAGGCCTGGGCCGCTGCCGGGAAGAAGCTGGACATGGGCAAGTGCTGCGTCCGCTTCAAACGTCTCGAGGACGTGTCTCTCGATGGGATCGGCGAGGCGATCCGCCGCGTCCCGGCGAGGAAGTTCATCGCCATCTACGAAGCGGGGCTCCAGGCGGCGGCCGCGGCGAAGGGCAAGAAGGCGCGCGCGACCGCCGAACCCAAGGAGAAGGCGGCGAAGAAGCGGTCGTGAGGCCGGCGAGGTCTCGCGATCGGGCTGCCCCGTGACCTCGTCGCGAGGCGCCGGGAGGTGTCATGTCCCACCCGAATGAAATCAACGCCGCCGTGCACGGAGGAGAGATCTCCCGAGGGGAGCTCCTCGCGCGACTCCGCGACCCCTCGCTGACCGTCGTCGACGTCCTTCCGCGGGCGGCCTGGGAGGAGGGCCGGATCGCCGGATCCTCGAGCCTTCCCGTGGCCGAGATCCCCGACCGAGCGCGCCGGGTGCTGCCGGATCCGGGCGCCGAGATCGTTCTCTACTGCGCCTCTCCCACCTGAACGCTCCACGCGCAGGCCGTGGGCTTGCTCCGAGAGATGGGCTACACGCACCTGCGCTCGTACGTGGGCGGGATCGCGGAGTGGAGCGCGAACGGCCTCCCCGTGGAGCGGGGTCCCGCGCGGTCGCCGGCCGGTCCCCCTCGCGCCGGAGCGGTGAAGAGACTCGCGATCTCCGGGCACCGGTTCGTTGCGCTCGTGGACACGCTTGCCGCTCGATCGGTCGGGCAGATCCTCGCGTCGTGGCTCGCCATGGTCGTGGCGTTCGGTGTGCTCTACTGGCTCCTGGACCTCTCGACGGGAAACGCGCTCCACACGGCCGGCCGGCCCGTTCCGGTCTCGCTCGGAGGTTTCGCGACCGCGCTGTACTTCTCGTTCGTGACGGCCACCTCCGTCGGCTACGGAGACGTCGTGCCCGTGGGCGTCACGCGAATCCTCGCCATCATCGAGGCGGCCACCGGCCTGCTGATCTTCGGCTTCGTCATTTCCAAGTTCCTCTCCCGCCGGCAGGACGAGACGCTCCAGGAGATCCACCGGATCGCATTCGAGGACCGTCTGGGGCGCGTGCAGACGAACCTCCACCTGGTGCTGGCGGAGCTCCAGACGGTGGCATCCGACTGCGCGCGCGGAGACCAGCCTGCGGCGCGAACGCGGGTTCGCGCCGAGAGCGCCGCGATGGTGCTGGTGTCGGAGCTGAGGACGATCCACGACCTGTTGTACCGGCCCCAGCAGGAGCCCGGCGAGGAGGTTCTCGAGGGGATTCTCGTCAACCTTGCCGCGGTGATGCAGGAGCTGGCGATCCTCGTGGAGTGCATGCCGGCAGCATCCCCCAGCGCGTCGCTCCAGAGCAGTCTCCGGAGGATCGAGCGCCTCGCCTCCGAAATCTGCGGCGAGTGCGTGCCACGAGCGTACGCTCCCGCGCTCAAAGACTCGATGGACCGGGTACAGGCGACCGCGGGGAGAATCGCCGGGTTGCGGAGCTGAGGGAGGCCCTCCTGGTCCGGTGCCTGCGACGCGCGGCGATCGCGAGCTCCATGGCGGCCGACCACCCGGTCTCGGGGTCAATCCCACGACGAAGAAGTCGGGCGCCTACGAGAATACCGACAAGGCCGGGACGCCCCAGGACAACGAGGTTTACTTGATGAAGGGCGCCCGGGGTGGCGGCGGATCGAACCACACCGGTTCCTGGACGACAAACAAGCGTGTGGGATTGGAGTGCCAGGACGTGTTCCACCCGGAGGAGCTGCAAATCGGGAGAAGCTCCGCCAGTGCCACGGAGACGCGAGGGGGATCGCACGAGATCCACACCTGAGACGGACGGGCGGGTGGTGAGCGAGCACCCTTCGCTGTTCTCCTCGGCGAGACAGCGGGTTGCGGCTGCCAGCCCCGCGATCCGCCATTTGGACCTTCTCCCGAAGCCAAGAACAGGGTATATATCCGTTGAATCCAACGAAGCGTCCGATCCTTGATCTGGAGGAAGCGATGGCTGCTCGCGGGGATATGCAAGTCGTCACGGCCGGGCCGGGGCGGGGGTTGGGTTTTCGTGCTGCCCGACTCCTCGACCGCGGGCAGAAGGCCTGTCGGACGGCCCCCCGATCCCCTGCCTCCCACGAAACGTTCGCTCGGAGGACAGGCGCCATTCCCGGCCCCCTGTCCGTGAGGTGAGCCATGAGAACTCCCTGTCGTTCTGCCGCGATGTTGCTTGCCGCGCTGGCGCTCGTGCTCGCGGCCACTCCGCTCCCGGCGGCGGTGCACTGCGTTCCGGCGACCCAAGCGGGTGCCTGCGACGACCATCACGCCACGATCCAGGACGCCGTGAACCATGCGGCGGCGGTGGGCGACACCGTGCGCGTCGCCGCGGGGACCTACGCGGAGCGGGTCTCCGTCCTGGGGAAGTCCCTCGCCCTTCTGGGCGCCCGAGCGGGTGAGGACGCCCGGGGGCGCACCGGCCCCGAGACGATCGTGACCCACCCGCACGGGGCGCTCACGGCCTGCGGCAGCGGGACGGTCGTGGACGGATTCACCTTCGCCGGCGCGACGGACTCCGCCTCGGCCCGTGCTGCGGTGGTCGCCGACCAGGATCTCTGCGGCGCGCGAGGCGAGCTGCGTGTGGAGAACACCATCGTCCGCGACAGCGTCGCCGGGATCCGTGTGGGTGGCGTGCTCGGAGTGAAGGTCCTGCGGCGGAACTGGATCCGCGACAACGCGGTCCTTCCGGAGCACAGCAACGGCATCTACGCGGACTCGCCCACATGGAACGTGCGCGTCGAGGAGAATCGGATCCAAGGGCACCTTTCGAGCTGCGTGGCGTTTCTCGGAACGGGCCAGCAGGGCCTCCGGATCTCCCGCAACGACTTCGATCGGCGGATCCTGTTGGTGAATGCCACATCCTCTACCATCGAGGGGAACCGTTGTCGCCACGGAAGCAGCGACGGGGGGCTCATCGAGCTCGGGGGCAACGTGAGCGGCGTCCGGGTCGAGCGCAACGCGCTTCGCCCCGCCGCCGGACGTGCGGTGCTGGTCCGCGATGCAAACCGTCTCGGCCCCAACTCGAACGTCCAGGTGCAACGGAACTTCATCGTCGGGCCGGGAGCGGTCGGCCTGGAAGTCGCAGCCGGCGCCAGCTCCGGACCGCTTCTCGCCACCGACAACTGGTGGGGGGCTCCATCGGGCCCTTCCGGAGTGGCGCCCGGCAGCGGGGCAGCGATCGTGGACCCGGACGGCGTAGTCGAGTGGTCGCCGAGCGCCGGGTCGGGCGACGTCAGCGGGTGCCAGGGCCTTCCCGACCACACGCCATGCGACGACGGCGATCTCGTGCACGATCGGGGATACCTGTTTCGGAGGTGTGTGCACGCCGGCCTACTCCGCTGAACTGCGACGACGGATTGCCGTGCACGGTGGATTCCTGCAGCCCTTCGCAGACGTGTGTTCACACATCCACTTGCAACGACGGGAACCAGTGCACCCAGGACATCTGCACCGCGACGGGATGCACCTACCCGGTCTCTCCCAACGGCACCCCATGCGAGCGGAGCTCGTGCACGTTGAACGACAACTGCCAGGCCGGGATCTGCGAGGCGGGCTGGGTGGACCTGAATGCGTGCAGCCCCTCTCCGGTGGCCTGCTACCGAACCTGGTGCGACACCGGGTTCGGGGGGTACTGCCATCGGGAGTGGAGAACCTGCGACGACAGCGACGCGTGCACCACCGATCAGTGCGTGGAGCCCTACGGCCACTGCCAGAACACCCTCTCGTGCGTCGGGGGCTGGACCGGTTGCGGGGTCCGGGACGTGCGCATCGCCGACGACAAGCAGACACTCTCGTGGATCCTCCCGGCGCTCAATTGCCCCGGCCCGCCCACCGTCGGCCACGGGTACGATGTCTTGGCGGGGAGGCTCGACCAACTGCCGGTGGGGAGCAATCCTGCGTCCGAGCGCTGCGTCGCGTACCACCAGTCGCCTCTGTCGGTGCGCGACACGGTGAACCCAGCGGTCGGCACCGGTACCTGGTACCTCGTGCGGATGTTCACGCAGGGACCGGGCAACGTACTGCCCACGCTCTACACGTGGGGCTCACAGGGGCAACAAGGGGCTCCGGGGGCGACGCGCCAGACGACCACCTGTCAGTCGCCGTGACCGGGGGACGCGGGAGCCGTTCTCCCGCGCGCTGGATCGCCCCGAGGGACGGGGGGGACCTCGAGGCCCGAAGGGCCTCAGTACTTGCAGTACGCCCCGACCGCGAGGATCCACGGGTCGAGGTCGAAATGGTCCAGGACCCCCACTGAATTGAACGAAGCTCGCGTCCGAAGGTATTCCGCGCGGACCGAGATTCCCCAGTCCCCAGTCCCCAGCGGGACATCGACGCCGAGCCGGGCGCCGAAACCGAAGTCGCCATCGACCCCGACGTCGATGGCTCCGGGAGCGGAGATCGGCGTCGGTACTCCATCCGCCGTCGTCGTGACGTTCCCCCCCGAGATCTCCAGGTTGCCGTAGAACACGTACGCGGCCACGACACCGAAGTGGACGTCCACTCGGTCGCCGGAAAAAGGATGGAGGTTCAGCCCGAACGTGAGCGGGAGCATCATGATGCTGGTCTGCGCGGTACGGGACACCGTGGTCGTTCCGGTCGAGTTCGATCCCGCGTAGTCGAGATCCAACTCCGCCGCAAAGAGGCCGAAATCCACCCCCAACACGTCGGTGGCTCGGTACTCGTAGGCAACTCCGAGCCCGAGCCCGCTCGCCGGCTCGTACGTCTCCTCTGCGACGAACGCGCCGCTCTGGGATGCGCTCGTGGCACCGCCCGGACTCACGTGGGACAAGGAAATCCGGAGGGTGCCCTCGCCGGTCCGGGCGAACGCGGGGCCGGCGGCCAAGCAGGATGACAGTGCGAGGATCGATCCGAGTCGCCGTACAGTCATGAACCCCACCCTCCTCCGGACGGGTTTCGCCCGAGTCATGAACCGGCGGGCGCCCGACCGCCCCTAGGATACCCGATGCCGGCTCGGACTCCCGCGGGGAACTGCCGGGTGAGGCCCGGAGTTTCTCCGCTCACCCGTCACTTCTCGTTCTCGTTCACGATCCGCTGCCCCGACCGAAGGCCGCAACGAGCCGTCTCTCCGACGCGCCCCCCCGGGCCTCCGCGGCCCCAGGTCCGCGAGATCGTGTAGAGTCCAGATCGAAGGAGACCGCCCATGCTCGGCTTCGTCATCTTCCTCGTGATCGCCCTGCCGATCCTGTTCTTCCTCGTGCGCCGGATCCTGCGCGGGCTGGACGTGCGCGACGCCCAGGGACGGCGGTTGCGCGCCGGACTCCCGGGGCGCATCGGCGGCACGCTGGTCGCCCTGGGGCTTCTCCTGGTCCTGCTGGTCCCTTCGGTCCGCGTCGTGCCGGTGGGCCACGCGCTGGTGATCTTCAACACGGTCAGCAGGGGATTCCGGCTGTCTTCGCAGGGCGTGACCTTCGTGTGGCCCGTGATCAGTCAAACGCAGCTGTACGACCTGCGGCGGGTCGAGTACACCATGTCGAAAGCCGCCGGCGAAGGACGACGCGCGGAGGTGGACGACTCGCTCTGGTCTCCGACGCAGGAAGGACTGCAGGTCGGCATCGACATCACCGTGTGGCACCACCTCGACCCGCTGCGCGTGATCGACATCCACCAGAAGATCGGCCCGGACTTCGAGGAGAAGATCATTCGTCCGGCCGTTCGGTCGGTCATCCGGCTCGTGATCTCGGAGTACCCGGTGATGGACGTCTATTCTGCGAAGCGCGCGCGGATCCAGGACGAGATCAACGTGAAGCTCAAGGACCTGGTCGAGAAGGACGGGTTCATGATCGACGAGATCGTCCTGCGTGACGTGCGCTTCACCGACGAGTTCACGAAGGCGATCGAGGCCAAGCAGATCGCCCAGCAGTCGGCGGAGCAGATGAAGTACGTGCTCGAGAAGGAGCAGCGCGAGGCGGAGCGGAAGGTGATCGAGGCGCAGGGCCGCGCGAAGGCGATCGAGACGATCAACGAAGCGCTTCGCCAGAACCCCAACTACATCCGCTACCTCTACGTGGACAAGCTCTCCGACAAGATCAGCGTCATCGTGTCGGACCAGAACACGATCATGGACCTCAAGGGCATCCTCGAGAACGAGCCCAGATGACGATCGCGGCGGGTCGACCTCTCGTTTTGCCACGACGCGGAAGCGCGGAGCCGTCGGTCCCGCCGCGTTCGATCGTTCCGCAACCGGAGGGGGGAATCGTCATGCAATCCGGAGCTACCCGTCATCGCCTCGTTCTCGCACACATCAGATCCTCGCGCCCACTCGTGTTTCTCGCCGCGGCGCTCGTCCTCACCGTCTCGAGAGGCCGCGCCGCCGACGACGCGACGCCGAACGGCGCCGAGCACGGGAACGCAACGCGGGCCGCCGATCCGTGGCGAAGCTCTTTTCCGGTGAGCAGGACGAGTCTCGCATCCACCGGGACGAATCCGTATTTCCTCCTGGAGCCGGGGTATCGCCTCCACTTCGCGCACGGGAAGGAGAAGCTCACCGTGAGCGTCCTCTCGGACACGAAGACGGTGGATGGGGTCGAGACCCGGGTCGTCGAGGAGCGTGAGGAGAAGGACGGGAAGCCGATCGAGGTGTCGAGGAACTACTTCGCGATCGACAGGTCGACGAGGGACGTCTACTACTTCGGCGAGGATTCGGCGGAATACAGGAACGGCAAGGTTGCAAGCCGTGAAGGATCGTGGCTTGCGGGAGTCGCGGGCGCAAGGTTCGGCCTGATGATGCCCGGCGCCCCACGGGTCGGGGAGAAGTTCTACCAGGAGATCGCACCGAAGATCGCGATGGACCGGGCCCGGATCGTCGCGATCGACGAGAGGGTCGAGGTCCCGGCAGGCAGGTTCGAGCACTGCCTTCACGTCGAGGAGACGAGTCCCCTCGAGAAGGGGAGCAGCGGCAAATGGTACGCACCCGGCGTGGGTCTCATCCGGGATGACGAGTTCGTTCTGGTGAGGATCGAGGCCGCGCCCCCCCGGGTCGCCGTTTCCGGGGCCGGCTTCGAGGTCACGTCTGTCGCTCTGCCGGGCGCTCCACCGGACGGCGTCACGCTCGATTACCTGGCGGTCGACCATGCCCGGCATCGGGTCTGGGTGCCCGGCGGAGGAACCGGGAGCGCCGACGTGATCGACACGCAGACGCTGGAGATCCGCCGGGTGCAGGGATTTCCGACGACGGAGGTGGAGCGGCAAGGCAAGAAGCGCAGGGTCGGCCCGAGCTCCGCAACCGTGGGGGACGGCGTCGTCTACATCGGAAACCGCGCCGATTCCAGCGTCTGCGCGGTGGACGCGACCACGCTCACGAAGAGCAGCTGCGTGACTCTTCCCTCGATGCCGGATGGGGTGGCCTTCGTCGCGCGGACGAAGGAGGTCTGGGTTACGACCCCGCGCGATCAGACGATCGTCGTCCTCGACGTCGCCACTCCGGCGGCGCCGAAGATCGCAGGGACCATCCAGCTCGAAGGCGACCCCGAAGGCTACGCCGTCGACGACGCGCGCGGCGTCTTCTACACGAACCTCGAGGACAAGGACCGGACGGTCCGGATCGACCTGACGACCCGCAAGGTCACGGCGACGTGGATGCCGGAGTGCGGGGAGGCCGGTCCGAGAGGGCTCGTGATCGAGCCTGCGGGAAGGCTCCTCATGGTCGCCTGCCCCGACCATGTCGAGGTCCTTCATGCGGGGAAGGACGGGGCCATTCTCTCGAAGCTCGCTACGGGGGGAGGGGTGGACAACTTCGACTACCTGCCCGCTCGGCGATCTCTCTATCTGGCGGCGGGGGGCGACGCGACGCTCACGGTCGCCCACCTCGACGAGAACGGCTCGCTCCGGAGCACGAACGTCGGGGCGACGGCCAAGGGGGCACGCAACGCGGTGGTCACGGACGATGGAACCGTCTTCGTCGCCGACGGGCCCGAGGGAAGAATCCTCGTGGTCAAGCCTGCCCGGGGCGACTGAGCGAGGTTCGAGCGACGGCTTGGCCTACCACGACGCGCGGTACATCAGGCCGTAGCCGCGGCGCGAGGGGTCGAAGGTCGGGGCGATGCGGCCGCGCCCGGCGCCCGAACTTCCCCCTCGCTGCCGCGCGACGACGGCGCGCCCGATGCTGTTCCCCAGGACGCCGCCCACGAGAACGTCGCTGGGAAAGTGGCGGCCGAGAACGATTCGCGCCGTGCCGATCAAACCCGCCCCGCCGTATGCGACCCAGGCGACCCAACGCTCGTCCTTGTAAACCTCCGCGAACACCGTCGCCACGCTGAACGCGCCCATGGCGTGCCCCGAAGGAAAGGAATCCGCGGACGGGTGCTCGTACTGCAGGAACTGGCCTTGCGCCTCTTGGTTCGGGCGAACGCGCGCCGTCGCATGCTTGAGCACCTCGATCCAGATCCCCGCATCGATCAGCGACTCGGTCGCGAGGCTCGAAGCCTCCGCCATCCGATCGTACCCGGTGCGGCGCGACACGAGGTAGGTCGTGCCGAGGAGAGTGAGGATCACCGGGCCGTTGCCGATCCAGGTGAGCCTTTGGGCGATCTGCTGCGTGTGGCCGGAGTTCCTTTCCTCGAGTTGCCTCAGGAGGACGAAGTCGAGCGTCGAGTCCTCGGGGTCGTCGGAGAGGACCGCCAGGAAGGTGCCCGCGAGGAGCGGAGCGGTGAAGGCGGGGCGCTTGAACTCGTCGGGCCACCACCGCGTGACGAGGAACTTCTGATCGGTGACCACCCGTTTGAAGATGTTCCGGCTCCAGTAAGGACTTCCGGGATGCTGCGTCTCGTCCGCCCGCGAGACACCGGAAGCGACGAGACAGGAAGCCACGAGAAACCGGACCGCGAGAATCCGCGGGCGGCAGCGTCCACGCGGCGGGGTGATCCTCGAGGATCTCGGACCGGCCTTCTGCCCAAGCCGCCCCTGGATCTCCCGTGCCGGTTCCGGAGAGCATCCCCACACGCACTGGATGGCGCGCATCGCGAGCGCGATTCTCCCATGCACCGCGCTGTTGACGCTACTCTCCGGACGGGACGAAGGTGGGCGATGGGTTCACGTGAGTCTTCCTCCGGCGTGCGCGGCGGAGCTGCAGCCGGCGAAATCGGGAGCCACGACAGGCAGCCTCGGTGCCAACGAGCTTCTGATGCACGCGGAACGCGGAAGAAGTACCCTGCCGAGCGCGCTCGCGCGCGAACCGGGTTTTGATACAGTGTGTGTTTCACGAATCACAAAAGGAGAATCCCGTGAAGAGACTCGCTGCCGCCGTTACCGTCCTCGCGCTCGCCGCCATGGGGTCCGTCCTGGCCACGGAGCCCCCCGCGAAACCCGTCGCAGAATCCAAGAACGACGCTCCGAAGCCTGCGGAAGATTTTCTCGCGCAGGCCGCCGCCGAGAAGGGAGCCGTGACGACCCCCTCCGGCCTCATCTACCTCGAGCTGCGGCCCGGCAAGGGCGAGTCGCCCAAGCTCACCGACACCGTGTCCGTGAACTACCGGGGCACCCTTCCGGACGGCAAGGTCTTCGACAGCTCCTACGACCGAGGGCGACCGGCCACGTTCCCCCTGAACGCCGTCATCGCGTGCTGGACCGAGGGGTTGGGCAAGATGAAGGTCGGTGGGAAGAGCAAGCTCGTCTGCCCCGCCTCGATCGCTTACGGCGAGCGCAGCCCCACGCCCCTGATCAAGCCTGGATCCACGCTCGTCTTCGAGGTCGAGCTGCTCGGCATCAACAAGAAGTAGGCCGCTGCTCCGGGCGCGCACGTCCAGGTCCCGGAGGCGAGGCCGGCTCGTCCCGGCCCCTGGGTGTGCGGTCCGCCCCGTCGATCCGGACCGTCGCGGGCCGCCACGCGGGATCCACGGCGATCGACCACCGACGCGCCGGATCGACCAAGGCACTGAAGCGGCCGTCGCCGTCGCTCACGACGTCCAGGGCGTGCGCGCTGGTCTCGCAGAGCGTCCCGCTCGCCCCTGCCTCCGGAGCGTACTCGACCTTCAGGAGCACCTTCGGGAAGGGCTTCCCTTCGGGGTCGAGAACGGTTCCGCGGACCTCGTCCGGCTCGCGCCATCCGGCGATCGCATCCCGCTCCCCCGCCTCGAGCGGACCGAGACCCGTCGCGCAGGTCCAGGAGTCCGCGGCGCGAGACGCGACGAGGTCGTACGTGCCCGGCGGCACCGCCTCGATGCGGAACGAACGGGCCGCGCCGTGCTCGAGGGGCGGCACGAACGCGCTCGCTGCGGCGTGTCCGGTCTGCGACGATCGGAGCGAGACGCTCAGGCTCTCATCGCCGCCAAGCTCGATGGTCCCCCGCACGACCACGGCGGCGCCGAGCTGGCAGGTCGCCCCCTCGCCTCGGATCGTGACCTTCCCCGGCGTGAAGCCGCCGCGCATGCACTGCGCCTCGCCGCACGCTGCAGGGAGGACGCACTTTCCGGCGGCGTCCGTGAGGACGAGGGCGACGGCGCCGCGCGTGCAGCGGACCGCGACGTCCAGAGCGGGCCGTCCCTCGGGGTCGATCACGGTGATTCCGACCGACACCGCAGCCAGCGCGGCAGCCAGCGGCGCGATCACCGCAGCAAAGCTCGCGAGGACGGCATTCGCCATGGATCCCTCGGTGCGAAGGTAGCACACTGTTCACGTGGACCAGCGGATGCTCACCGGGCTCGTCGTCACGGCGGTGCTGCTCGCCGGCTGTGCCGGCCCGCGCAGACCGCCCGCCGCGGCGCCCTCTCCGCCGACGCGCGCGACGCCGCGCGGATTCGTCGGTCTCGAGTTCCTGCCTGCGTCCTCCGACTCCGACGCGTCCGAGAGGGAAGCGAACATCAAGTTCGTCTCTCCGGTGCCGCGAACCGAGCTGACCATCCCCGACTATCCGAGCGCAGCACTCGACGCGGGCGTTTCTCCCTTCACGGTCGCCCTCCGGATCCGGATCGACCCGCAGGACGGCCGGGTCACGCACGTCGAGCCGAGCCCGTCGTTCGAATCGAGCACTGGTCCGTTCGAGCGCGACTTCCGCCTCGCCGCCGAGCGCGCCGTCCGGCTCTGGCGTTTCACGCCGGGCCGCCTCGATCGCATCGAGCGCGACGACGGGGACGGCGTCTCGCGCGTCGTCGAGAGCATCGAGATCGCGGTGCTCTACGACGTGCAGTTCGATTTCGAGATCGTCGGCGAAGAGCCGTAAGCGCTGACGCCCCTTCGGTGAGGCGGGCGGCGCGGGAGGCGATCATGAGCGGAACGAGAGTGGCACGGGTGGCGGTGCTGATCCTGCTTTCGACGAGCCTCCTCCCGTCGAATGCCGTGGAAGAGACAGGGGACGGCTCGATCGAGGCCGAGGAGATCGTCGTCCCCGACGATCCCGCCTCTGTCCCGCGGGGCGCGATCCTGGTCGGATGGACGCAGATCTCGGACGACCTCGCCCTGCTCCTCTACACGGACCGGTCGGGCGTGCTGCGCGGGCGACTGTTCGCCAGCACGGGCGGCACCGTGCGCCCCGTCGCGCTCGACGGGTTCCTGGATCTCGGACCGCTCGCCCTTCCGGCCCGGCGCCCGGCGCTCTCCTCGGAGCTGCGCCTTCGGGTCTCAGCGGTTCCCCTTCCGATCCGAGCGCGCCCCGGGGTCAACGTGGCTCTTTCTCCACCCGCTCGATCGGGGGAGCGAGCAGACAGCGCGTCCTCTTCTGCGGCGGTGCCCGACTAGACCCTAACAACTTGTTCATCTTAACCGAGAATCTCGCGGGCTCTCAGATACCTCAATCCATGGGAGGATGCGCGCTATTCGGTAGCTGGATTCAAGTCTTCATTGCCACACGAGCTTCCCCCCTCGACGTGCTCCACTGGGCGCGGCGCGCCCGATCCGTCGCACGCGAGGCGCGGGGCGCGATTTCCTCGCCGGTGCGCTGATCCCACTGCGCTCTGGCATGCTTGACCGGTCCGGCGGAAAACGGGAAGATGGCCTCTGGTGGCACTTCCGTATCGTCGTGCCACCGGCCGGTCGCAAGCCATGCGGGTATTCATTGCATCCACCATCGACGATCTCGGCAAGTTCCGCCGGGCGGCGGCCGACGAGATCCGCAATCTCGGCTGGGACGCCGTTCTCAGCGATGGATTCCCGCCCGAGCCGCACAAGGGGGTCGTCGACGTCTGCCTGGACCGCCTCCGGCAGTGCGACCTCGTGCTCGCCCTGATCGCCTGACGCTCGCGCCGCGCTCCCGACGGAGCAGGGCGGCGACGGCCGCAAGTCGATCAGCGCCATCGAGGTCGAGGAGGCGCGGCGACGCAAGCCGTTGCTGATGCTACTAGCGAGCACGAAGTGGCGCATCGATCTCCAAGAGCAGGACGTCGAGAGACGTGCGGCGGTCCGCGAGTTCCGCGCGAACGTCGATCGAGTCGGGAAATCTTTCCATTGGGAGGAGGGCGACGATCTTCCTTCCTTCCGGCTTCTCGTCAGGGAGACGTTGCTCCGTTACTGGGGGCACCAGCTCGAGCAGCTCGAGTCGACGCTTGCCTGCTGCTCCGAATACCACCTGCGGGATTGGACCGACCCGGAGTTCCCCGATGACCCCTACCCACTCGTTCAGCCGTACACGCACCCCGATCTCTTCGCCGGGCGCGATCGGGAGCTCTCCGAGCTGGTCGCCGGCTCCGGCGGCCGATTTTGATCCTCGGCGTGCACGCGCCCTCAGGCGCCGGCAAGAGTTCGCTCGTACGCGCAGGACTCGTCCCGGTGCTGCGCCGCGACGGACAGCCTGTCGCAGTGGAGACGCAGCCGACGGACCCTGACCTCGCGAGTCGGCTCATCGGTCGAATCCTCATTGGCCCGGCGTGCGGCGGCACCCCGCGGGAGTTCGCGGACCGGCTGCGCCTCGCGCATGACCTCGCAAAAAAGCCGCCGATTCTCGTCCTCGATCAGATTGAGGACCTGTTCCGCCCAACCGCGCCGGACACGCGCGAGCGGTCGGGGCACGCTCCTCGCGGCCTCGGCGCAGTGGCACCCGAGCCGACGAAGAGCCCGTGTGTCGCTGGGTCCTCGTCTACCGGCACGAGTATCACGGCGAGGTCGAGGGGTGGCTCGGCGACGTGTTAGGCGATGCGGAGAGAGAAAGACTGCCCGGGATCGATGTCCTCCCTCGCAACCTCGCCGGCCATGACAGGTTCGACTCGTACATCCTGCCGGTCCTCGGCACGCCCGTGCCGGGCGACGACAACGTGGAGGCGACCGCGCGCCAGATGTTCCAGGCGACGATCGAGCGACCTCTGGCGCTCCTGAATCCCCGCGGTGTCCGCCGCTACCCCTGGACCTTCGTTGACGACGGAGCGGCGCGCCTGGCCGCCGCTTTCGCCGCGACGCGTCAACGACGCCCTCGTGACCCCCTCGTCCCCGAGCTTCAGGTTGTCCTCGCCCACCTGCTCGAGGCGGCGGGCCCGCCCGACGGCCGGTGCGAGGTCCGCGTCGAAGTGGGCGAGGATTGCGGAAAGCTCATCGACACCGCCCTCGAGAGCCACCTGCGGCGCTGTCTCGACCCGGCGTTCCCGAGGCGTGGCGGTGACGGGCGTGCCGCGCGCACGCACGCACTACTGGCGCTGCGGGAGCTGTCCGACGCGGAGGGGCGGCGTGGTGAGGGGCTCACAGATGAAGCGCTCGAGGGGATGCTCGGCAGCGACAAGGCGGCGTTCGTCGACCAACTCACGGCGCCCAGGGCCCGCCTCATCGTGTGGAACGGCGAGCGTTTCGTCCTGCCCCACGACCGACTCGCCGAGGTAGTTGTCCGCGTGGTGGACGAGGAGCTCTTTACCTCGGGGCTCGATGTCGATAAGGAGATCCTCTCGCTGCGAAGGGTGGTGACGCATCTCACCGCGGCATTGCGTGCCGGAGGGGAACCTACGCAGTTGTCGGGCGAGCAGTTCCGGAAGATCGCTGGCCACCGGGACGCGTTGCTCTGGGACGCAGAGCGTCGGCGGTGGTGGGACCTGGTTCGTTTTCGCCACGAAGAGGATCTGCGGCGCGACCTGGAATCGCAAGAACCTGTCCGCGTGATTCTGGCGATCTACGATTCCGTCTTCGGACACGGCGATCCGCCGGAGACCGCGCGGCGATGCTGGCGAGGAACTCGATCGCGTGGCCCGCTTCGAGCACGGCCCGGACGGCCCGGACGAAATGATGCGCGCCAGGGCGGTCCTTGCAGCCGTTCGTGTCGTGGCGCCCTTCGTTAGTGAGGCGATCCCGGCGCGGATTTCGGACCTCGGCGTACTGGCGTGGGCACTCGATTACTTCCCGGGCCGCGATGTCAGCCAGGCGGTTTCCGCCGGGGCCTGGGCGCTTCGCGAAGAACTGCTCGAGCCACTGCGACGGCGACACTGCCCGCACGAATTCATAGAACGTGAGTGGCGCCCCATCCCAGGCACAAGAGGTTTCTCGATGGGCAGCCGCCAGGGAGAAGGAAGCGACGACGAGCGACCCTTACACGAGGTCGAGCCTCGACCCGTTCCTGATGCTTGACCATCCCGTGACCAACGGGGAGTACCGACGGTTCGACCCCAAGCACGAGAAGACGCACGAAGATCTGCCTGTCGTCAACGTCAGCTGGTACCAGGCGTACGCCTACGCCGCCTGGCTCGGCGGGAGGCTGCCCACCGAGGCCGAATGGGAGTACGCGTGCCGTGCCGAATCCCTGCACGAGTACAGCCACAGGGACGGGTCGAAGGCGAAGCTAGAGGAGGTGGGGTGGTTCAAAGACAACTCGAGAAGTCGAATCCAACCCATCAAGAAACTCGAGCCCAACCCATGGCGTCTGTACGACATGCTGGGCAACGTTTGGGAGTGGACCGCGGATTGGTACGCTTCCTACCGACCCGAACGCCAGATCGCCCCGTGGGGCCCGCCGCGTGGTGAGCAGCGTACATTGCGCGGCGGGTGCTGGTTCTATTTCGCAGAAAGCGTTCGCGCCGCCTGTCGCCACCACTACATGCCCGACTACCGCTACAGCTATGTGGGTTTTCGGGTGGTGCGTTCCTCGACCCGCTCGGTGTAGGTCGGTCAATACTCTCCGAGCAGCGGCAAGCGGGCGCGGAGCGCCCGATCAGTCGCGCGCGAAGCGCGGGGCGATTCTCTGAAACGTCCGCCCTGCTGTGAGAGGACCGCCGCGGGGTTCTCTGTGCCGAGCGGCGTGCGATTTGCGACGGGCAGTGCAACAGCCGTGCGAGGCGTGCACACGCCCCATGTAACGAGCCACGACCCTATCCCCGACGGCAGCATCGGCGTTGCAGGCGTTTGGCGGGTACGATCGCACCCACCTCGAACCACAAGACCATCGTGCAGCCGTTCAGGCAACCGTTCGCGCGGTGCGACGTCGAGTTGCCCCGACACCCTCGCGAGAGCTCGACGGGAAGGCACGCCGCGTCCGCGAGCTCGCCCTCCCATCCGTATCGTCAGAGGAGCAACGACCGGCGTTCCCTCACCCGCGCACGACGACTTCCAGGTACGCGAGCAAATGGCGTGGAAGCCTACGATGGGGCCATGGCGGTTGACTTCTCCGAGCGCGAGATGGCCGTCGACCCGGTTGCCTGAGCCGTTCACCGAATTTCCACTCCTTCGTCAACGCGGATTCACACCGAGTCGCCATTCTTCTCCCGAACACGGCGCCGCGCTCCGCCATCCAAGATCGCGGGACGCGGCGTAGAGGAGAAGGGAGGATCGATGCAGGCGCTGGGGACTCCGGATGAGAGCGGTGGCCGGTCGCGATGTTCCCCTCGACGGACCAGCGGCAGGAGTTCCTGGAACAGGTGCGGCTCTGGAGCAAGGTTGAGGGGCTTCCCCGCATCGATACCCTGCCACTCCGCGACGGAGTCGGGGTGCGCTTCTTCAGCGCGGGTCCTTGGCAACGGCGCATTCTCCGCCTCATCGACGCGTTCGGAGCGTTCGTGCCGTTGCGCACGCGCAGAGCTGTCCCGCAAGACCCGGGCGCCCGAGACGAGGGTCGGTCGAGGGCTGTGCGCTCACCGGAGCGCTGCATCCCTCGCCGTCATGGCCCTCGGGACAGGGGCGATCTCCTCGACCGCTCCGTCGCCTGCAGCGTCCCCGTCGCCAGCGACGCGAGCGGCGACCGCCGCAGGCCGCCGAAGTGCAGAACCATCCCCGCTCCGGGAACCCAATCCGAACGGCTGGGCGAAATCGTATTGACCGGAGAAAGGAGAACCCAGATATGACGACGACTGTCACGAACCCGACCGAGGTGATCCAGAGTATGTACGCGGCTTTCGGGCACGGCGACCTCGACTCCGTGCTCGCGAAGGTAGCGCCCGACTGCCGGTGGAAGGCGTCGGGAGAAGGCATCCCGGCGACCGGAGAGTATTCGGGAATCGCGGGAGTGCAGGAGTTCTTCGGGAAGTTGATGGCGAGCGAGGAAGTGCTCCGGTTCGAGCCGCGGGAGTTCATCGCGAGCGGCGACCGCGTGGTGGCCCTCGGCTTCGAGGAATGCCGGATGCGGAAAACCGAGAAGAAGGCGAGCACGAGCTGGGCGATGGTCTTCCGCGTGAGGGAGGGGAAGGTCGTGGAGTTCGAGACGTTCTTCGACACCGCGGCTTACGCGAAGGCTCACGCCGGGTAGAAACGAAGGGGCGCGGCGGGTCGACCCGCCGCGATTCCTCGGGGCGCCCGAGAGGTCTCAAAGCAGTCGGGGCGAAGGGCGACGGCGCTCGAGACGATCTCGTACAAGGTGGTGCGAAGCTCGTTGGGCCGTCGCCGCTTCGAGGTTTTCCCGATTCACACCCTCACCGAGTCGAGCTTTTTCCGAGATCGCACAAGATCCGCACCACATTGGATCTCGTACCCCGCGCCGGTGGGCGTGGCCGTGCCGTTCAGGGCTCCGATTCCGCGGTTCCGGACCGCGAGGGTTCGAAACGCCGATTGGTGAACGACCACCGTGCCGAAATCCAGGGAGGCTGTCGAAACCTCGGACTGCGGTCGTGGGTGGACGCCCTCCCCCAGATCGTCGCACCCGGCCGACACGAGCAGGAGGGACACCGCCAGGAGATGGCAGGTGCTCCTTGGAGGCGTGAATCTGCCCTCGCTCGTCATCGGCCCTTCGGTCGTTCCCCCGAGGTCGGGAACTCCGCGCGCGGCGCCGAACCTTCGACCTCTCGGGGAATCCCGCGAGCGATCGCCACGCTGCTCCCGCGCGGGATGCCAGCCCGGATCATTCACGAGCCTCCTGCTGCGACCGACTTCGGCTCGACGGAGCTTCGTGAATGATCCGGGCTGGGGCAATCGCCGACAGGGCGTCGCGCACCCGTCCCGACACCCATCCCCTCTGGCACCGACGACGGACGAGCGCAGCTTCGTCGACTCGCGATGCGTGGGCTCCGCACTCGATGGGGCTCGGAGGCTCGCGATCGCTACGGCTCGCGATGTCGATAGCGAACGATGTGCACCTTCTCCAGCGTGATGAGACCCTCGGTCACCATCTCGTCCAGAACGGGCAGGAACGCGTGGATGGCCTCCTCGCGATCCACGATCTCGACGAGCATGGGCAAGTCCTCGGAGAGCCGTAGGATCTTCGCGGTGTGAATCCGCGAGTTGGCGCCGAAGCCCATCGGCCCTCGAAGGACCGTGGCGCCGGCGAGTCCGCGCTTCCTGGCCGCGAGCACGATCGCCTCGGCGAGCGGGTGATGGTGCCAGCGGTCGGACTCGCCGATGTAGATGCGCAGGAGCGTCCCTTCGCCCTCGAGCTTCATACCCACCTCCGCCTTCCGGCAACGGCGATCCGCTCTACAGCCAGACGGTCCTCGCCATCTCTTCACCGGCCCACGCGGCCAGCAGCCCCAGCACGATCGAGAGCGTCACATTGGCGATCGCCGCGCCGACCTCCCCCTCCCGCAGCAGCGCCAGCGTTTGCAAGCTGACCGACGAGAACGTCGTGAACCCACCGAGGATCCCGATCATCAGGAACTGCCTGGCGTCGGCGGAGACCATGACCCGCGAGTCGGGTCCGGTGGCGACGAAGACGACTCCGATCACGAACGAGCCGAGAACGTTGACCACGAGCGTTCCCATGGGAAACGACTCGCCGAACCGGTGCGAGATCAGGCCGTTCAGGCCGTAGCGCGCGCCTGTCCCGAGAAACCCGCCGAAACACACGAGAAGGAGACGCGTCACGGTCGACCTCCCGCCGCCGGAACCGTCATCCTACACTGTCGGGTGACGATCGTGTCCGGCCTGCGGCGCGGACCGTCGGTCTTCCCGACCTGCGCCGCTGCTTCGATCGTGATGGCCCTTCCGAGTGTGCTCACGGGGGCCGTCTCCGGCTCCAGCTGCCGACAGGCTCCGTGTCGTCGACACGAGGGCGCGTCGCTCAGGCTCACGCATTCATGACGTTCGCCGCGCGAAACGCCAGCCGCACCTCCAGACCGCCGCCGTCCGCCGCCGCCCGGTTCCGAGCGTCGATGCGCGCTCCCATCGCCTCGGCGAGCATCCGGGCGACCGCGAGGCCGATCCCGGTCCCCTTCGTCCGGCGGGTCGTCTCGCCCTCGACGCGATAGAACGTCTCGAAGATCCGCCCCAGCTCCCCCTCGGGAACGCCGGGCCCGCGATCGCTCCAGGCCCAGACCACCGTCTCCCCTTCCGCCGTCAGAGACATCTCGATCGTCCGATCCGGGGCTTCCGCGGCGAACTTCACGCTGTTGTCGAGGAAAGCCAGGAGGACCTGCCGGACGGCGTCGGGATCGTACGAGACGGCGGGAAGCGGGTCGGGTGGAACGTTTCGCACGAACCGAAAACCCTGGCGCTCGAGGAGAGCCGAGAGCTCGCGGCCGATCTCGTCGAAGTCCGCCGCCGGCACGCGAACCTGCGGCTCCACGCGGTAGGTCTTCCTCTCGAGCCGCGCCAGTTGCAGCACGTTCTCGATCAGCCGCGACAGACGAGCGCTTTCCTTGCTGATGTGACGGTAGTACTCGAGTCGCTTGGCCTCGTTCTCGGCCATCCCCTCTTCGAGCATCTCCGCGTACATGCGGATCGACGTCAGCGGGGTTCGCAGCTCGTGGGTCACGGCGGAGACGAGGTCCTGTCGCTTCCGGGACAGCCGGACCTCCGCCGCGGCGGTTCGATAAATGGACACCAGGCCGAGGGCGATGACCGCCCCGGCGAGCGACGCGAACACGGCGAGCAGATTGCGCGCCGGCAGGCGCGGATAGGACGACGCCCGGGCGCGCCAGACGAACCGGTTCAGCGGATACCCGAAAGCGCGCTCGAAGAGCGGCGAGCTCGCGCCCGGTTTCACCGGAGGGGGTCCCGATCGGGCGATCTCCTCGGCGCCGAGGCTCAGCGTCGCTTCGGCATGGCCGGCCAGGGGCGATCCGGCGAGGGCTCGCGTCGTGAGCCAGTCGTGGAAGCGCACGGCATCCAGCACGAACCCCTGGAGGTACAGCATCTGGTCGACCCAGAGCTTGCGGTAGAAGACGACGTAGCGCTTGTCCACGAGCCTCGCCTGGAACGGATCGATGGACACCGGCCGCGCCGGCACAGGGGTCTTCGACGTTCTCGTATCGCCCCACTGGATGGCACGTCGAAACGACTCGAACGCGCGCAGCTCCGCCTCCGTGGGCGCCGACTCGCGCGACGACCCCTTCGGCGTCAGGTCGAGGCGAAGGCGCTCGGAGTCCTGCTCTCGCTCGCGCAGCTTCGCGTTTTCGTCGGACCGATCCGTCCCCTCGACGACCATCTCCTTCGACGAGGTCGAAAGCTCGATCGCGTCGATCGTCCCGCGATCCACCTCCTTGCGGGTCCAACCCGCGCGAACGCGATCCTGAAGAGACGCCGTCAAACGGGCGAGGGTCTCCTCGCGGTCGGCCCGTGCCTTGCGCTCCACCGGCGGGAACCCCGCCGCGCCGTCCAGTCCGGGGTGGAGATAGGGTGTCGAGAACGCCCCGTCCGGGTCGATCTGAAAGTGGCCGAGGAAGCCGCGCGGGTCGTTCTCGGGGAGCCGCGAGAGGGGCGAGCGCACCATGGAGACCTCCCCCGAGCGCCCGCCGGCCACCGCCTCGAGGAAACGGAACTCGCCGAACGGGCGCTCGTCCTCGGTCGCGAGCAGTGCGCTCGTCTGCTCCTGCACCCGCTCGAAGATCTGCTCGGCGTACCCCAGGGCGAGGCTGCGCTCCTCGCGCTCGATCTGCCGGTGGAAGCCGACGACGAGGACGACGAAACCGATCGCGAGGATCAGCACGAATGCGGCGAACTGTCTCCGCAGGTGCTTCATCTCACGATCCGATCCGGTAGCCTTCGCCGCGGACCGTCCGGATCCGGCGCGGCGCGTCCGGATCCTCCTCGATCTTCCGGCGCAGCTTCGCGATGTGGATGTCGACCGTGCGCGTCTCGATGTCGGGATCCCGGTAGCCCCACACCTCGCCCAGCAACTCCTTCCGGCTCACCGGGCGGTCGGCGTTCCGGATCAGGTAGCGAAGGATGTCCGTCTCGCGGCGCGTCAGCTCGATCGTGCGGCCGCTCACCTGCGCGGTCAGGGTTCGCGGATCGACGGTCATTCCCTCCCATCGGACCTTCTCGTGATCCGCGACCAGTTTCTGACTGCGGCGCAGCACCGCCTCGACGCGCGCGACCAGCTCGCGCACCGAGAACGGCTTCGTCACGTAGTCGTCGGCGCCGCTCTCGAGCCCGCGGATGATGTCGTCCTCGTCCCCCTTGGCCGTGAGCATGACGATCGGCTGGGAGCGGTCCTTGCGCCGGACCTCGTCGCAGATCGTGAAGCCGTCGACGGAAGGAAGCATCAGGTCGAGCACGATCAGGTGATAGGCGCCCGATAGCGCGCGCTCCAGACCCTCTCGACCGTCCGCGACCGCCGTCACGTCGTACCCGTGGTACACGAAGACATCCGCGAGACCGTCGCGGATCGCGTCCTCGTCCTCGACGACGAGGATCGAAACCTTGGGCGGGGCCGGCGCGCCGCTGGACATCGTTCGTCCCTCCGTCCGTCCGACTTCATGATGCCTCAGGTCGGAGCTCGCGGAGCCGCCCGACGGCGACTTTCTCGTAAAAGTACTGCAAACGCTCGCTCGTTTCTTTTGCCTTCGCCTGTCTGGTTGCTCGGGCTTTCACCGCGGAAACTCTCCGGTGAGAGGAGCAGAGCATGAGCCAGCACCGGGTGAAGCACTCGCCGGCCGCCGGCGCGGCTCTCTGCGCGCAGGTGCTGCTGTCGTGCCTCGTCGCGGGCGGCGCCGGATCGCAGCAGCCGCCGGCCTGTCCCGCGCTGCGATCGCATCACGCGGCGCCGGAACGGATCGCGGAGCGCTCCCCCTCGCTGCGCTCCCACGCCGAGTCGGCCGGACTCCTGCGCGGGGGCCGGATCGAGGGGGCGCGCGTCACCATCTTCAAGAAGCCGCGCCTGCTCGTCGTCTCCGCGCGCGGGATTGCGCTCGCGACCTACCGGATCGAGCTGGGGCCGGATCCCGACGAGCCCAAGGAGCGGCTGGGTGATGGGCGGACGCCGGAGGGCGAGTACTACATCTGCGAGCATCGCGGCGCGTCCCGTTACCACCGCGGCTTGCTGCTGTCCTACCCCAACCAGGCCGATGCCGCCCGCGGCTTCGTGGACGGGTTGATCGACGAGCGGGAGTCGTCCGCCATCCGCCGCGCCAACGCCGTGCGCGCGTGTCCTCCCCAGCACACCGCCCTCGGCGGCCTGATCCTGATCCACGGCCAGCACCCGGAGGAGACCGCCGTCTGGGAGGCACTGCGACGCGACGCCCGCCTCCCGTTGCCGGCCGGTCTCGAGTCCGGAGATCGGAGTCCGGATCTGGCGGTCCCGTTCCCGGACTGGACCGCGGGCTGCGTGGGGGTTCGCAATCAGGACATCCGCGAGCTGTACGATCTACTTCCGACCGGAACGCCGGTTTCGATCCGGCACGATGAGTAGGATGAGTGGAAGGAGGTCGAGATCCATGCGAAACATCGGCGGCCTGCTCCGGACGGCCTCTCTCGCCGCTTCCATCTCCGTCGCCTGCAGTGGCGGCCCGTCGGATTCGATCGCGCGACGAACTCCAGAACCCGGCCCCGAGCCGGGCCCGGTCGCGGCTCCGCGGACCTCCGCTTCGGTGGCCGAGCGGGTCCGGAGAGACCTGTCCCGGGGAGTCGATGTGGTCGTCGCCTCCTACGTCGCCCTCTGGTACGAGAACTCACGCGACCCGGCGCACAACCTCTACTGGGGAAACAGCTACGGCCACTCCGCGCTGTTCTCCCGGCCCGCCGAGATCCGCGCGAGGCTCCCGTTCCTCTCCGTCACCGGCTACACGGCAGCCCCGGAAAGGTCCTTCTCCGAGGATCCGATCGCGGCGAGGGTCTTCGAGGCCCGGGTGCCGGGAGCGACCGGCAAGCTCCGGATCGTGACGCTCGCGTACGCCGACATGGGACGGGCGGCTCGCGAGATGGCGGTCCACCTGAAGACCGGCGCCGTCCCGCGGTCTCTCGCAGGCGACCCGGTCCTTGCGCCCCTGCTCGCGCGGGCCTACGTGATGGGCTACTGGGGCCACAACATCTACTACGGCGGGGCCGACGTCGACGACCTCGAGTCGGTGGCACGGACCACCGAAGATGTCCCGCGCGGCGTCTTCTTCGTCGGCTGCCAGAGCGCCCGGTGGTTCCCGCAGAAGTTCCTGGAAAGCTCGATCGAGCCTCTCCTGTTCACGACCACGAACATGGCTCCGGAAGCCTACGTCGCCGCCGCGCTCTACGACGGGCTCGCCCGGGGACTGGGGCGGGAGGAGATTCGCCGCAACGTGGCGCGGGCGTACGGGGTCTACCAGAAGCTTGCGACCCCGCCCATCTCGCTGTTCGTCAACGACCGACGTGCGATCGAGCGGACGCTACAGCCGATCCCGGGGGCGATCGTGGCGCCGCGCCCCGGCGACCTCGGAGCCCTGTTTCCCGATGCGCCTCCGACCCCCGGGCCGCTTCGCTGGGAAGAGCCGCTTCCGGGGTTCTTCACGGCGAGTCTCGACGTCGCCTTTCGTGGGTCGCCGGTCGATCGCATCCAGCTCGTCCGGGTGGATCCGCAGCGGTACGCGATCGACGTGCACAGCGACCTCGACCTCAGGACGATCGAGGAGTGGAGATCGAGCCTCGACGCGCTCCTCGTCGTCAACGGCAGCTACTACAGGAGCGACCCGTACGGCGAGCCGATGACGCCCACGCAGAGCAACGGCAAGCGACTCGACCGAACCAGGGGGTACCGATCCACGAACGGGGCGCTCTTCGCGGAGCCGCTCGATGTCACCAAGCCTCGCGCTCGGATCGTGACCTTCTCGGAAGCGGTTTCGGCCGACGATCGGATCCGGGAAGAGCGGTACGGGACGGTCGTGTTCTCCTACCCGCTCCTCCTGGACTCGCGCGGACGAAACCACGCCGTCGATCCGCACCAGAAGCGCGCGACCAGGACGTTCGTGGCCGAGGATCGCCGCGGCCACATCGTGTTCGGCAACACCCAGGGCGGGTTCTTCTCGCTGAAGCGTCTCGGCGGGTTCCTGCGAACCGTTCCGGAGCTCGACCTCGTGGCGGCCCTGAACATGGATGGCGGGCCGCCCGCCTGCATGGCGGTCCAGGCGGGAACGTTCGAGTACGTGAGCTACGGACGGTGGGAGAGCGCCCCGTCGCAGGGCCAGGAGGTCTTCGTCTGGACGGACCAGAACACGGGCAGGTGGGAGATTCCGATCGTGATCTCCGTGAAGGCGAGAGCCTGAGGAGCCCCGGACGTGGGCTTCGGAAAGGAGAGGCGCGCGATGGGGTATCGAGCCCCATTCCCCCGTCACGCGATCGCGATCGCGCTGGCGCTGTCGTTCGCCATCGGTCCGCCCGGCTGCGCGAGCGTGCCGGCCGGGGAGATTGCCCGGGGGACGAGCGAGCAGCCTCCCGAAGGCAGATCGACCGCGAGGAGCACGGACGGCGCGCACCGAGATCCTGCCGAGGCGCGGCCGGCCTACCCATGGCTGGGCAACGAGTCGTACGACCCGTTGTCCGCGCGCGTGCTCCCTCCCTCAGGCTTCCGGCGCGTGCCTGCCGCTCCGGACAGTTTCGGCGCATGGCTGCGGAATCTGCCGCTGCGCCGCGGCCGACCCCAGGTGCGACTGCACGACGGCCGGCTGAAGGCGAACCAGCAGGCGCACTGGGCGGTCGTCCTCGTCGATGTCGGATCGCGCGACCTGCAGCAGTGCGCCGACGCGGTGATCCGCCTCCGCGCGGAGTACCTGTTCCAGCGGGGTCTCGAGAGCGAGATCGCGTTCCGCTTCACCAGCGGCGATCTCGCATCGTGGCCGATGTGGCGCGACGGGAAGCGACCGTTCGTCGGCCGAACGCACGTCGTCTGGTCGTCGACCGCAGCGCGGGACGGAAGCCACCGCAACTTCCGCCGCTACCTCGACACGGTCTTTCGGTACGCCGGAACGGCGTCTCTCGCCCGGGAGCTCGATCCGGTGTCCGACCCTGCTCGGGTCGAGATCGGAAACGTTTTCGTTCGGGGCGGTAATCCCGGCCACGCCGTGCTGGTCGTGGACGTGGCCGAGAATGCCGCGGGCGATCGGGTCTTCCTGCTCCTGCAGAGCTTCATGCCGGCCCAGGAGATGCACATCCTGCGTCGCCCCGGCTCCGCGGGGAGCCCCTGGTACGACGCGAGCGCGGACGGTCCGGTCGTCACGCCGGAGTGGACGTTCGAGCGGACGCAGCTCCGCCGTTTCCCCGGTGTTTCCGGCGGCGAACCCGTTCCAGCCGTGGAGCGCCGGGAGCGGCCGCTTCCGTGACACGCCGGATCATCGTCCGACTCCCGACACGGCGGGAGCGATCCCGCCGGCCTTCACGAATTTCTCCTCCCAGCGGATCCTCCCCGTGAGCTGCATGAAGAGGAAGAGCGCCACGATGCTGCCGATCGTGACGGTCAGCCCCGTGTACCCGGTGAAGAAGTGCGCGGCGGAGAAGAGAACGAGAAACACGAGCTGGCCGCCCCCCGCCTCGAGCGCCGCGAAGCGCATCCCGACCGCGAGGCGCAGGTAGCTGACCACGAGGAACACCGAGACGGCGGCGGAGATCGCGAACGCAGCCGGGAGGTCGAGACGATCGACCGTATAGGCGAACAGCAGGTGGAACGCGAAGAACGCCGCGGCGAGGAACAGGTAGTTCATCGGGTGCATCTCGATGCCGCGCCGCAGGCAGACGACGAACATCCAGGCGAAGAAGAACCCGAGGCAGACCGGCGCGAAGAACGCGATCCGCGCCGCCATCGGGCCGGGGTTCAGGGGACGCGGCATCTCCATGCCGATGTGGAACCCGGTGATCAGGTTGTCGAAGCGCCAGTGGAGCTTCCACCCTTCCGCGCTCCGCTCCTTGGACGTCGGCGAGACGGCGCCTTCCGGGAAGTCGATGTCCGCGAAGTCGGTGGCCATCGTCAGGTCGAAGTCCTTCACGCGACTGACGTCCCCACCGAACGAGTACGTCCACCGGTCGAGCCCACGCGAGCGGTAGGCGATCCGGAACGGGACGGTTTCCCCCGGCCGGACGGGGACCACTCTCCGAACGACCCTCGTACCCGCCTCGTCGACGGGAACGACATCCTCGGCGACCTGGCCCGCCACCTCGAAGACGAAATCGTCGTACACGGCCTGCGACGTCGGGAACCGGTAGGTGATCGCGAGCCGCCCCTCGCGGTCGCCGTGGTGCACGTAGGCGTAGTCGCCCCGGAACGCCACGCCGTAGGTCGCGTACCAGAGGAGGCCCTTGCGACGCGCGTCCATGCCGAGGTCCACCTCGACGCGGGAGCTGTCGAGGACGACCGGCAGCGTTCTCTCGACGCGGACCCTTCGGGTCACGGTCTTTCTCCCGGGGCCCGAGGGTTCCTCCACCGATTCGATCTGCTCCTCCTCGGCGTCCCAGGAAAGCGCGACCTCGGGAGAGCCCTGGGCCTGCGGGGCGCCCCAGAGCGCGGAGACCTCGCTCCGGAGCTTCCGGTCGCCGGACTGCGTGCGAACCTCGAGGCTGCCTCCGAGAACCATCCAGGCGACGGTGGCGAGGACGTAGGCGGCTGCGATGGCGATCATGCGCTTGATCATGGGATCCTCCTCTCACGGAGGAGTTTGGATCGCGGGCGTGACCGCCTTGGCCCCAGAGCGTGGCAGATACCGTCTTTTTTCGTGCAATCCCGGTGCAACGGAACGGGGACGGGCGTGAAACGGGTACAATCCACCGCATGACGAGTCCCGCGAGGATCCTGGTCGTGGACGACGACCCGCGCATCCGTGAGGTCGTCCGCTTCGCCCTTCACCGGGAAGGGTTCGAGACGCTGGAGGCGGCCAACGGGGCCGAGGCGCTGGCGACGTTCGACCGCGTCGGGGCCGATGCGCTCGTGCTCGACATCCTCATGCCCGAGATGGACGGGACCGCCGTGTGCTCGGCGTTGCGCAAGCGGTCGCGCGTTCCGATCGTCTTCCTGTCGTCGAAGGACGAGGAGATCGATCGCATCCTCGGCCTGGAGCTGGGCGGAGACGACTACGTCACGAAGCCGTTCAGCCCTCGCGAGCTGGTGGCGCGGGTCAAGGCGGTCCTGCGGCGCACCGCTCCTCCGGAAGCGTCGGGAGACCGGCCCCCCGCAGCGGTGCAATCCCGTCGGATCCGCCACGGACGGCTCGAGCTGGACCTCGACCGCTGCGTCGCGGGCTGGGACGGCAACGAGGTCGTTCTCACCGCCACCGAGTTCGGGCTCCTCCGCACGCTTCTGGCTCACCCGGGAAAGGTCTACTCACGCGACGAGCTGATGGCGGGATACGCGAAGGACACCTTCGTGTCGGACCGCACGATCGACAGCCACATCCGCCGGCTGCGGAAGAAATTCGCCGCGGTCACGGCCGAGCCCATCGAGACCGTTCATGGCATGGGGTACAAGATCGCGGAGTGCCGGTAGCTTGGCTTCGCCTCCGTCCACCGCGGCATCCGGGGGGCTCCCCCGGACCCCCGCTCCCGCGACCGGGTCCGGATCGAGGACGATCCGAACTCGATCGCGGGATGGTTCGCGGATTCGATCGACAGGTTGGCTCCGTCCTCGAGGGTCGCCCGACTGAAAACGTCCAGCTTCGATTCGCTTCAATTTGACGCGGCATCCGGGGGGCTCCCCCGGACCCCCGCTCCCGCGACCGGGTCCGGATCGAGGACGATCCGAACTCGATCGCGGGATGGTTCGCGGATTCGATCGACAGGTTGGCTCCGTCCTCGAGGGTCGCTCGACTGAAAACGTCCAGCTTCGATTCGCTTCAATTTGACGCGGCATCCGGGGGGCTCCCCCGGACCCCCGCTCCCGCGACCGGGTCCGGATCGAGGACGATCCGAACTCGATCGCGGGATGTCCTCGAGACACGAACAAGAACTTGGACCACTCGTCGCGGGCTGTGGGATTGAAGATGTCCGGACGCCTGCTGAGACGGCCTCGGCTGCGGACCGTCCTGTTGCTGGTCAACCTCCTGATCCTCCTTCTGCCCCTGGGTGGGATCGCTGCCCTCGGGCTCTACGAGAGTGAGCTGACCCGCGGCACGGAGGCGGAGCTGCTGGCGCAGGGTGCCCTCGTTCGCGGGCTGTTCCGCGAGGCGTACCTTCGCGCGGCCGGCCAGCCCGGGCTCCAAGGGGCTTCCTCGAGGTCGGCGTCCGGGACGATCGATGCGCCCGAGGTCTTGACCCCCACCCTGGACACGTCGAGAGACTCCATCGCTCCCCGGCCGCCGCCCGCGATCGCTCCCGGCGTGCCCGCGGACCCGGTCGGGGTCGCGGCGGGAGCTGCCATCGAGCCGGTGATCGAGGCCGCGGCCCGGGAGACGCTCACGGGGATCCGGATCGTGGACCGTTCCGGGATCGTCGTGGCGAGCACCGGCACCGAGAAGGGGATGTCGATCGCGGCCCGGGAGGAGGTGGCCGGCGCGCTCCAGGGTCGGCGGGTCAGCCTGCTGAGGCAGCGGATCTCCGATGAACCGCCTCCTCGGCTCGCATCGCTGAGCCGCGGCCAGCGGTATAGAGTCGTCGTGGCGCTCCCTGTGGCGGTCGAAGGCAGAGGCGTCATCGGCGCCGTGGTCCTCGTCCGGACGCCGTTGGACATCGCGAAGGCCCTCTACGTGAATCGCAAGCCGCTCCTGGTCGGAGCGGTCGCGCTCCTCGCGGTCGTCGTGGCGGTGTCCACCCTCACGTCTCTCACCATCGTGCGGCCGGCGAGGCGATTGATGGAGCGAGCGGAGCGCGTGGCCCGCGGCGAGCGCGACGTCGCGGTCGAGATCCCGGAGCCGGGCACGCGGGAGATGGCCCACCTGTCCCGGACGATCTCGGCTATGGCTCGCAGCCTGGAGCAGAGGGCCGACACCATCCGCAGCTTCGCCTCGCACGTCTCCCACGAGTTCAAGACGCCGCTGTCGACGATCCGGGCGACGTCGGAGCTCCTGCGGGACCACGTCGCGACGATGACCTCGGACGAGCGCGATCGGTTCCTGACCATCCTGGACGAGTCGGCGGAGCGCCTCGAGCGGCTCGTGCGCCGGCTGCTCGAGCTCGCCCGCGCCGACGTCAGCCGGCCGAGCGACGATCGGGCGGACGTCTCCGCGGTTCTGTCGGAAGCGGCGGAGAAGGCCCGCGGGGCCGGACTCCCCGTCGAGCTGAGCGTGTCCTCCGACGTCGGGACGATTCGCATGGGGCGCGAGACGCTGCTCGAGATCCTCGGCAACCTGCTCGACAACGCTCGCGTTCACGGCGGCCCGTCCGTCACTGCGCGGCTCCTCGCCCGCCTCGATCGCTCCTCGTCGCCGCCCGAGGTCGAGATCTCGGTCGTCGACGATGGGCCCGGCATCTCCGAAGCGAACTCCGGAAGGGTCTTCACGCCGTTCTTCACCACGGCGCGGGAGCGAGGCGGCAGCGGCCTGGGGCTCTCGATCGTTCGGACCCTCTGCGAAGCGCACGGCGGATCGATCCGGCTCGAGGATCGCTCGGCTCGGGTCGGTCAGGAACTGGCGGCGGGTTCGCCGGAGCGCGCGGACAGCGGAGCGACGTTCGTCTTGAGGATTCCGTCGGATCCGTAGCACCGAGGGAGGAAGCGCCGACGCCGGTCCCCGGCGAGGAGGAAGGAGGCCGAGATCCACCCGACGGGGCCATGCCCTGGACGACGCGGAGCCCGGATGCGACTCCGTGTGTGAGTGCTTGTGTAGGAGACGACGCCCATGGCTACCAACCTCGCTCTGGATGACAAGCTCGTCGAGGAGGCAAAGCGGCTGGGCAAGCACCGCACGAAGCGAGACGCCGTCAACGAAGCGATCGCCGAGTACGTCGCCCGTCGCAGGCGTCGCAAGGTGCTCGAGCGGTTCGGGAAGATGGACTGGGATCGCGACTACGATTACAAGGCCGAGCGAAAGCGCCGGGGATGAGAGTCCTCGTCGATACGTCGGTGTGGTCGCTCGCGCTACGGACGAAGGGCCCCGTCGATCACCCGGCGGTCGGCAAACTGTCGTCGCTCCTCCGCGCCGACGAGGACGTTTTCCTGACCGGCCTCATCCTCCAGGAGGTGCTCCAGGCATTCCGCTCGGAGGCCTCGTTCCGATCGATCGTCAGGCATCTGGAGCCCTTTCCCCTGCTGGCGCCGGAGCGATCCGACTCCCTCGACGCTGCCGCCTTGCATCGCACCTGCGCCGCCAAAGGCGTGAGCGCGTCGACCGCAGACTGTCAGATCGCCGCGGCCGCCATCCGGCATGAATGCCTGCTGCTCACCGCGGACAAGGACTTCGAGCGGATGGCCCGCCTGAGCGATCTCGAGCTGATGTGACTCGGGGCGTCGAGCACGACACCCATATCGTGACTGGTGATCGTCGGTCCCGGGACCCCTGGGCTCCAGGACCCGCCGGACGGGAGTCGACGCGGTGCGCGCCTCGTGCGACCGGGCGCCTTGCTCGGGAGCTCGCCGCTCTCGCGCGAGCGTGGACGAGGAGGCAGGTGGAAACCGCGTCTCGCGTCCGGGACGCGGGGAAAGCACGCGGACGATCGCGATCACGCGCGGAATCGGTTCGCCCGTTCCCGCCCTGCGCTGGCCGCGGCTCGCTCGGACGAGCCCCCGCCCGCTCACTCGGCTCTCCGGCGCGAGACCCAGTCCCGCACCTCCTCGGTCGAAATCGCGTCGGCGCCCCCGGCGAGCTGCTCCCTCGCGAAGTCCTGGCCCAGACGGACCAGACGGCCGACCTCGGGCCCGCTCACCGAGAAGTGCTGGAGGACGGTCGCGCCGTTCCAGACCGCCTTGACGCGGCTCGCGAGCAGGTCGTCCTCGGATCGCCCCGCTCTCTCCCGCGCGATCCGGATCACGAGCGTCACGACTTCCGCGTGCTGCGCCAGTCGCTCCGCCCGCGGCTCCTCGGTCGCGGGCTCCGCTCCGGCGATGTCGGCGCGCCCGAGAGCGATCAGATTGTCCCGGTACCGCGCCGGAATCTCGGCATCCACGGCCCCGAACAGGAGACGGTCCAGATACGCCAGCCTTCCCCGCTCATCGCTCGGACCCTGGTAGAGTCGCACGTGATTCGCGATCAGCCACGTGACCTCCCGCACATCGAGATCGTCGTCGGACCAGTGGAAACGCCGGCAGGCCTCGTCGAACAGCCGGCAGCTCTCCTTCTCGTGTCCGATGAAGCGGAAGCGTCCGCGCTCCGGGTCGAACGACCGGGTCGTTGCCTTCCCTGCGTCGTGGAACACCGCCGCCATGCGCAGCTCCGCAGAGGAGCCCGCGGGAAGGGCCTCGATGACCTGACGCGTGTGACGGTAGGCATCCTCCCGATGGTGCGGGCCCGTCTGCTCGAGTCCCTCCAGGGGAGCGATCTCGGGGAGGATCGCTCCCAGCGTCCCGCGGGCTCGGAGGTGCTCGAGAAACCCGGCCGGCTCTCGAGTAAGGTGGAACAGCACGATCCCCGACGCCGCCTCCCGGCGGGCCTCCTGCGCGCTCGACACGATCCCCTTCTCTTCCAGCTCCGCGAGGCGGTGCAGCAGCCTCCCCAGATCCGGTCCGGGCACCATGCCGGAACCCCACTCCGAGGTCTCGACCATCAGGTCCCGCGACGACAGGATGCGCCGGCTCGTCAGAACCCTGCGACGCCGCTGCTGGGCGGCGGCGGCCCGCCATGCGTCGAGGTGATTCATGACGGTGTTCCAGTTGTCGAGCTGGCCATCGTCCATGCGGCGTCCGCTCTCGATGCGCATCTTCGCGAGCTGGTCGACCTTGTGAACCAGGAGGAGATCGTCGATCAAGGCATCGTCCACCCTGCCGGTGAGTCGCCGGATTCGATTCGGCCCTGCCGGAAGCACGAGCGCGTTGTGATTCCGAACGATGAAGACCACATCGCTCGTCGCCGGCTCGCCGATCCCCAGGCGCCGGCACACTTCCCCTGCCAGGGCGGCACCTGCGACCTCGTGCCCGTGGTACGTGACTCTCCCCGACTCCGATACGTTCTTGGTCGCCGGCTTCCCCACGTCCAGGAGAAGAACGGACAGCACCTGCGCGGGTGTGGGGTCCTCCCGCTCTTCGTAGAGCATCGAGAGCGCGAGCGTGACGTCGTCGATGTAGCTCCGGACGAAGTGATGCCGCGTCCCCTCCACGACCGCGTCGGCCGCCGCCAGCTCCGGAAGCACGCTCTCCAGCACACCGTGCTCCACGTACGCGCGGAGGAGAGGGGCCGGCCGGGACAGCAGCAGCCAGCGGATCTCCGAGACGAGCGTCGCGTCGGGAGAGAAGGCCCCGGGGGCACCGCGCGCCGTCGCCAGTCGGCGCACCTTCTCGACGTGCTCTCGGACGAGATGGTGATCTCTCGCGTACAGGTCGCGAACGAGCTTCCGAGCCGCCGCGGGCCCGTCGATCCGGCTCTCGATCTCGGCCTGGCGCACGGCGAGCTTGATCTCCGACAGGTGGGCGCCGGTGGGAATGCCGGTCGTCGCCACGAGCTCCCGGAATGGAATCCGGCTCGCCGGAAACACGGGTAGCAGGCCGGGATCGTACTCGGAGGTCTCCCCGACAGAGCGGCACCGCGCACCGTGCAGCGCCAGGAGCGCCGAGGGATCCGCCGCGGACGACAGGACCTGCTCGAGGACGGCGCCCCGATGCTCCACCATCCCGAGGTGCGAGAGAACCAGCGCGCCATGGCAGTACTCGCCGATGTCCTTGACCGACGGGAGCCGGGCCGAGCGCGCCAGCGCGGTGACCCGCTGGCTGCGAAGATACCCGTGAGCGACCTTCGACAGCCCGAGGGACCCACGCATCTTGTGCTCGATGTCTTCCGCAGCCACCTCGAGGAGCAACGCGGCGAAGACCAGCGCCGCGTCGAGCGTTTCGGGCCCGGAAGCGACCAGGTCGGAAAGCGTCGAGGCCGTGCGCTGTCTCCGCTCCCGCGCGAGTTCCGATAGATCGGGGAGCGCATGCGAGAGGATGCCGTACCGCTCCAGATCCTCCATCGCGACGCGCGCGTCGGCCACGACGGCCTTCCGGAGCTCGTCGGCGATGCGCTCCCTCGACACGGTGGGAAGGAGGTCGGCCGAGAGTGCCGACATCGCCCGGCTCGTCTCCTCCTCGATCGCGAATCCCTTCAGGGACGACCGGAAACGCACGGCCCTCAGGATTCGCAGGGGATCCTCGTGGAAGCGCTCCTGCGGATCTCCGACGCACCGGATCCGCTTCTTTGCGATGGAAACCGCCCCACCCTCGAAGTCGTGGAACCTCGCCCCCTGGTCGTGGCCCCCGGAAAGGAACTCGACGTACATCGCGTTCATGTCGAAGTCCCGCCGCTGGGCGTCCTGCTCGACGGTCACTCCCTCGGTCGCCACGGCGAAATCCCGGTGGCCGCTGCCGAAGCTGCGCTCGGTTCGCACGAGGGCCACGTCCACGTTGTCCGGGTGGTCGCGGAGCTTCACCTTCCAGACCGGGAAGGATTCCCCCACCGGAGCCTGCCAGACGACGTCGTCGGATCCTGCCTGGAGCTGCGCGAGAACGCGGCCAACCTGTTCGTGGCTCGCCCCTTCGACCACGAGATCGAGGTCCTTGAAGCGGAAGTCGCCTCCGTGAACGATCGAAACGACCAGATCGCGAACCAGGCCACCGCTCACGAAGAGTCGACCGGAGGGCGCGCAGGCGCGCAGCGCGTGGAGCAGCGCCGACACGAAGGGGCCGAGCGCCGGCTCGCACCCCAACGCCGCACGAAAGCGCGCGCTCACGCGCTCAGGGAGGCCTTGCAGATCGTTGCTCATGACGTCCCGAATCTCATCCCGAGCGGAACCGAGGAATGGTGTGGACTCTACATTCTTTTCGTTGTTTGGTCACGAGATGCCTCGCCTCATCCGCACCCTTCGCGCTCTCGCCGTCCTTGCGACGCTGACGGGGAGCGACCTCCACGTCGGCGCGCAGCCGCGAGACGGCGATCTGATCTTCCAGGCATCCACGAGCTCTCAGAGCGAGGCGATTCAGAGGGCCACGAAGTCGCCCTTCTCCCACATGGGCGTGATCTTCCTCCGTCAGGGTAGACCGTACGTGCTCGAGTCGGCGTCCACCGTGAGATACACGCCTCTCGCGGACTGGACCCGACGCGGAGAGGGAGGTCGCTACGTGATCAAACGGCTCCGCGACGGCGACAGGCGTCTGGGGCCGGAGGAGATTGCTGCGCTGACGCAGGCCGCGAAGCGCTACCTGAAGCGGCCGTACGATCCCTACTTCGAGTGGACGGACGACCGGATGTACTGCTCCGAGCTCGCATGGAAGCTCTTCAAGAGCGCGCTCGGCGCCGAGATCGGAGTTCTTCAGGAACTGAACGAGTTCGACCTGACCGACCCGATCGTCCGCAGGAACCTCGCCGAGCGGTTCGAGGGCAAGCCGCCGCTTCACGAGAAGGTGATCTCGCCTGCTGCCATGTTCGAATCGAAGGAGCTGGTGGAAGTCGAGCGGCGGTGACGCCCTCGATTCCCCTGCTCGAACTTCCCGTTCGAACGGCATCGTGACCTCACTGTGGAAGACGACGTGGCCCTGCAGGTCGCGCTCCTCGACGCATGCGGCGAATATCTCGTTCGCGTGCCGGCACGAGGCGGGCAGCTCGACGGGCTCGCGATGCCGCTCTGCCTCTCTCGGACAGATCTCGCCGTACAAAGCGTCCAACACGCCGGATCGAGGCCCCGCGCGGGTGTACAGCCGTCCTCCGTCCGTGTACGCCGCAAGGAGATTCCCGTCTTTCACCTCGAGTCGCAGCTCCTCCCGCAACTCGTTTGGATTCGGGAAGCCGGCGCACCTGGACTTCTTCTTCAACAGGAGCAGCTCGTGGTTGCCGCGCAACCGGACGACTGCTCCGAGGGCCGACGATTCTTGCTGTAGGCGCCGCAGAAGCCGGATCGCTCCGCGAGAATCAGGTCCCCGATCGATGACGTCCCCGGTCTGGATGAGCACGGCGTCGCCGCCGCGCCAGCGATCAGAAGCATCGATTCGTTCGGCATGCTCCAGGATGTCCTTCAGCCCGTTCAGGTTCCCGTGAACGTCGCCCACGGCGATCCGCCGCTGGAGCGGCGCAGGCTTCATGACGCCGATCCCGGCGCCGCAGTTCCGCCTCGACTCCTCGCAGCCGAACGTTGAAGCGAGATTCTGCAGTTCGATGCGACACGGTGTCTTTTCGAGCCGTCCTTGATGCAGCATGTTCTCGACCCGGCGCGAGTGAATCTCCCCCGATTCGGTGGCGTCACGTCGTCTTCACCGCAGCTTCGCAGTTGACCGGACTGATGTACCCGAGCGTGGAGTGGAGTCGCTCGCGGTTGTAGAACAACTCGACGGAATCGAAGATCTCCCGGCGAGCGTGCCTCACGGCTCACCATGGCGGGTTACCTTGCGATCGGCACGAGACCGAGAATCTCGCGGGCCGCGTCTCTGCGCAACTCCTCACCCGCCGGGAACATCCTGCTTCTCCTGAAAGCCTCGAGGAACACCCGGCCTCGTTCGACAACCGAGAGGGACGTGGCCGTCGCGTAGTAGCCTGCGTCGAGACGACGCGCGACGTCGGCCCGAAACGGCGCCATGAGCGCTTTCGCGACCGCGGGATCCAGCACTCCGTCGATCGCGTGCTGCTGGTAGAGATGAAGCCGCTGGATGGCAAGGTACGCGTGCAGTTCCGCGGCACGCGTCGAGATCCGGATACCCGTCGCGAGCTCGAACAGCTCGTCGTGGAAGTGCGTCCCCTCGTGCACGACGAGGCCCAGGGATCCCTCGTGACCGCGCGTGGCGATGATGATCCCCGTTCCTCGAGCCAGGGCCGATCCGTTGACGAATGCACCGGGCGCGGACTGCCCGGACTCGGTCACCAGGTACCCTGGGCTCACCCGCACTTCGATATTGCCCAGCTCGAGTTGTCGGGCCACCCACGCGGCCTCGGGGGAGGCGGCCCGTCGCAGATCCGTGATCAGCCTCGCGGGACGGATCGCTTCCATGCGGGAAAGATGATCGTCGAGGAAACCGACGGCCCAGTCGGGGGTGGGGTCGTCCGGGATGCGAAGGTTCATCGGGAGGCTCCCTGCCCGATTGCCGAACTTTGGCGCGGTGCCAGATTGCTCCGAGCGAACAGGAATTCGACACCGGGCGCTCCGCCGAGCGCCGCCGATCGGTTTCGTGCCTCGACGGGTCTTCCCGCCCCCTCGGCTCGCGCGCTCGAATCTGCGAAGCCGGTCCTGGACGCCTTCGCTCTACCCGTCGGTTCGGTCCCCACGCGGTGTCCGGCTCCCTCTGTCGAGCACCCCGAGATGCAGCACGTTCGGGATCCGCCGCCGCGGAAGGTTCGAGGCGCAGGAAAGACCAAACACGCGTTTGGAGATTCCCGGCCCCTCCGTGCCTGCCTCCAGCGTGCCTCAGGAACGGACCCATGGTACCTCCGACGCGCCCGATTGTTGTAGAAGCATTGTAAACGATGACGCGTTTCTTTTTGCCGAGGCGTGTCTGGTTCGTTCCCGTTCTTTCGCGCACACTTCTCATGGAAGAGAGAAAGGGATGACCAAGACGGTCTCGATGCTGTCGCGCGACAACCAAAGGAGGTCTCCGATGGACCACCATCCGATCCGCGCCCCGCCTCGCGCTGACGGCGCTGCTTGCCGTCGTTTCGCTTTCGCGGATCCGCTCGGCTGCCACGACGGCCTTGCTGGTCCCACGCCCCCTTCCGTCGCGGCGCCGGGACCGGCGGGAAATCGCTCCGCTCCCGCAGGGTGGCGCACCCTCGAGCCGGGTCTCGACCTCGGGATCTTCGAGGCTTCCCAGCGCGCCGCCATCGGGGACTCGCTCGTGCGGGTCGTCCGGGTCGATCCCGAGCGGTTCGACCTGCGCCTGCTCAACGCGTCGGCGCCGGGCCAGGGACGGAGCCAGACCGCCCGGGAGTGGGCGCAGCAGGAGGGGCTCGTCGCGGCGATCAACGCCAGCATGTACCAGGGCGACCAGCGCCGGAGCGTCGCCCTCATGCGCACGCGCGAGCACGTCAACAACCCACGCCTGAACTCCCAGTACCGCAGCGTACTGGCCTTCGACCCGATCCGACCGGAGCTCCCGCGGGTCAAGATGATCGACCGAGAGTGCGACGATCTCGACACCTGGCGCGCGCGCTACGGAACGCTCGTCCAGAGCATCCGGATGGTCTCGTGCAAGGGCCGCAATCCCTGGAGCCAGCAGCCCCGGCGGTGGAGCACCGCCGCGATCGGCATCGACGGGCAGGGTCGCGTGCTCCTCATCCACGTTCGATCGCCGTACAGCGTCCACGACCTGATCGACATCCTCCAGCGCCTTCCGCTCGGGCTCGCGCGCGCGATGTACGTCGAGGGAGGGCCGGAAGCGCAGCTCTACGTCCGGGGCGGAGGCGAGGAGCACGAGCTCTTCGGGAGCTACGAGACCGGCTTCAACGAGAACGATGGGAACGATCGCGCGTGGCCGGTGCCGAACGTGATCGGGATCGCGCGCCGGCGCGCGGGAAACGAGGACCACGATCGACCGCCCGCGGGATCCGCGCCCGACCGATGACCGCCCTCCCGCCGCGAGGGGGAGGGCCATGCGCCGGCCGTACCAGCCGTACTCCACGGAGCAGGACCTCGCCCGGGCGAAGAACCTCGCGGCGCAGGGCAGCGAGACGAGGCGTCAGCCTCTCCCCGGAGAGGCGGCCCGGCTCGCGTTCAGAGCCGGAGGGCCTTCTCGAGCAGATCGATCCACGGCCTGGCGTTCGGGCGAAGGCGCTCGAGGCGCGGATGCCACGCGAGAGAGATTCGACATGCCACCTCGCGAAGCGCCGGCAGTCGGAACTCAACCACGGGAGACGAGTCGAGCTCGTCGCACGCGAGGGTCGGCAGGATCGCGGCGAATTCGCCGGTCCGCAACGCGCGGCAGGCTTGCGGAAAGGTCTCGCAGCGCAGGGCGACCCGGAGCGCCACGCCCGCCCGGCGGGTCGCGCGCTCGATCGGCTCGTTGAGCTCGGGCTCACTGTACTGGAGAGCGAGCGGCAGCGCGCTCATCAGCTCGAGCGGATCGGCGCGCGAACGCTTCGGCAACATGGCTCGCGGGACGTAGAGGGCGTATTCGAGGTTTCCGAGCGCGCGTCCTTTGAGCGCCCGCGGTAGCTCCGCGCGGCGCACGAGGCCCAGATCGAGCCGGGCGTCGAGGAGCCGATCGATGACCTCGGCGGCAGAAAGCGACACGAGGGTGACCGACGCCGGCGGACCCGTGGCGAACGCTCCACCGATGCGGGGAAGGACCCACCATCGCAGCACGCTGTCCCCGCCGCCGAGCGAGACGGGAACCGGGGCCTTCCCCGCCGTGCTCGCGACCTCGCTCAACCCCGCAAGAGTCTCGCGGACCACCTCGGCCAGTTGCCGGCCCGCGGCAGTCAATGCAATGGTCCTTCCGCGCCGTTCCGTGAGTTTCTGTCCGAAGAACTCCTCGAGCTCCCCGATCTGCCGGCTGAGCTGGCTCTGGCGAGCCGGTTGCCGCGGCGCGGCGCGCGCCATCCCGCCGGCGTCGGCCACGAGCAGAAAGGACCGCAGGCGTTCGAGGGAGAGACCTTGGCGGGCGAAGAGATTCCATTCCATGACTCCATGGTAATGGTTTCTGTGATCTTATGCATCGATCGCGCGTCCTGCTCGAGGTAGATTCGGGGCGTGGAGGTCGAGATGACGAATCGCTTGCCGGTCTTCTACACTCCGAAGATGGTCGCCCCGAGCGAGTCCTTCTCGCCGAGCGCGGAGAAGCCCGCGCAGGTGGTCGCGAGCTGGGTGCGACGAGGGTTCCGGATCGTCATCATCGAGCCTGCGCCCGCGTCCGTCGAGGAGCTGTCGGCGGCGCACGCTCCGGACCACGTGAGGGCCGTTCTCGCGGGGCACGCCCTGAACGGATTCGGGAACCGGTCCCCTGCCGTCGCTGCCTCCCTCCCGCACACCTCCGGCGCGATGCTCTCGGCTGCGCGTTGGGTTCTCGCGCACGGCGGCGCGGCGGCGGCACCGTGCTCTGGCTTCCACCACGCAGGCTTCGAGCGTGCGGCTGCTTTTTGCACCTTCAACGGCTTGATGGTGACCGCCTGCGTTCTTCATCGCCAGGGAACGGTGCAGTCGATCGGCATCGTGGATTGCGACCAGCATTACGGCGACGGCACCGAAGACATCATCGAACGGCTCGACGCCCGTCCCTGGGTCCGGCATTTCACGGCGGGAGGGACCGCTCGATCCGCCTCGAGGGCCGACCGGTTCTTCGAAGAGCTCCGGCAGGTCGTCGACGGGATGCGCGGGTGCGACCTGATTCTCTACCAGGCCGGCGCGGACCCGCACGTCGACGATCCGTTGGGCGGCTGGCTCACCACCGAGCAGCTCCGGCGTCGCGATGCGGTGGTATTCGACGCCGCGCATGAGATCGGCGTGCCGCTGGTCTGGAATCTGGCGGGTGGGTACCAGAGGGAACCGGACGGCAGCATCCCGAAGGTGCTCGAGATCCACGACAATACGGCGCGGGAGTGGCTGCGAGTGTTCGCGTCGGACGTTCGGACTCGCGGCGTCGAAGGGAGGTCGAGATGAACCAGCAACTGGTCGACATCGTGGTGGTCCTCGATCGCAGCGGCTCCATGGCTGCGGCGATCGACGACACGATCGGAGGCTTCAACGGGTTCCTGGAGGAGCAGAAGCGCGCCGAAGGGCTCGCCCGCCTGACGCTCACGCGGTTCGACCACGAGTATGAAATCGTTTACGAGCGCGAGGACATCGCGAGGGTGCCGCCGCTCGATCGCTCGACATACGTGCCGCGCGGAAACACGGCGCTGCTGGACGCGATCGGCCGCACGATCGGCGCCCTCGGCGCACGAATCGCTGCCGACGCCGAGGCGGAGCGGCCCTGGAAGGTCGTGTTCGTGATCCTCACGGATGGCCAGGAGAACGCGAGCCGCGAGTTCACGCGCTCCCGCATCCTCGAGATGATCCGCGAGAAGGAACAGGAGGCCGGCTGGGAGTTCGTGTTCCTGGGGGCGAACCAGGATGCGATCGCGGAGGCGAGGTCCATCGGGATCGCCGCCGACAAGGCCGCTTCGTGGACGAGCTCGAAGGCGGCCTACGAGATGTACTCCAAGAAGCTCTCGACGCTGCGCAAGGACAAGGACTCGAGGGCACTGAGCCTCGACGACGAGGATCGCAAGGACCTCGACGGCACGAAAGGAGAGGAGACACCGCCGACGGTTCACTGAGGGGTCGCGGCGGGTCGAGAAGAAGCGGCGCGATGTCGCGGATCGAGTCGCCACGATCCACACCGCCGAGCGGCGCCGGCGAGGATTCGCGCGGCTGCTCTCCGCGGGACGATTGTGCCCTCAGTCGTCTTCCGTGGTTCTCTCCGAGCCGGAGCGGACCGCCACCACCCGCCATCGTCCGCCGTCGAGCCGAAGGTCGAGCTGCGCGCGTTCCCGAATCCCAGCCGAAACGTCACGACACGTCGCGTGGCTCGCGTCGGCGGTACGGCACTCGAACTCGCCCGGGACCTCGAAAACGACCGCCCAGACCCAGCAGACCGTGGTTGCGGGCGTTTCTGGAAGCGTCCGGGAGACGCCGATGCACGAGGACATGATGCTCTCCGCCACTTCCTTGCCGGCCTTCCGCGGAACCAGCGGCGGCCCCACGAAGCGAAGGAAGGCTTCGTCGTCCGCCGCCAGCGCGGCGAGCCTCAGTGCCCGAAGGGCCTCCTCCGGCGTGGCGGCGCGCGTCGGGACCTGCAACGGCCACCTCGGCAGGGCGCGGAGGATCTGCTTCCACAGCTTGTCCCGGTCGGCGTCGGCGACGATCGGAGTCATCATGTCGTAACGGTACCCGTCGAAGAGGCGCAATCGGCGGAGCGCCTCCATCGCATCGCCGCGCGCGAGCGCGACGCGAGAGAGACGGAAGAGGGCGAGCCCCCGATGGAGGAATTCCTCGCCCAGCCAGTTCGTCGTCGGATTGCCGCACGACGGTTCGGCGCCCTGCCGATAGGCCTCCTCCGCCCCCGCCAGGTCACCGCGATCCTCGAGGAGCTGCCCGAGGAGCAACTTCGCTTCGGGGAGACACTCCTTCACGCGACGGAGCAGCTCGATCGCTCGATCCTTTCCGATCTCCTTCCTTCGCGCCGCCAGCAGGCACGCCCGCGAGTCGTCGGGATGAAGGGCCAGATACCTCTCGAGCGCCGCTCGGGCCTCGCCGGAATCCGGCGCCGCCTGGACCCAGTCCAGAAGATACGTGCCGTTCTCCGGATCGAGCGCATGCGCCTTCGCAAACGCCTCGGCGGGAGTCTTCGCGTACCGGAGCTCCCTGGCCGCCTCGGCTGTTGAAGGAAGAACTTCCATGAGACGGATGGCCTGACCGAGAATCCGGAAGGCCTCGGCGGACCGAGGAGTCGAGTCGAGAAACCGCTCGACCTCGAGGGCCAGCTGCGAGGCGGCCGCCTCCGGCTCGTACTTCTTCGCGACCGATTCCAGCTCCATCTCGAGGTCGGCGATCGTGGTCCCGCCTCCGGTGGGTGGCGCTTCCGATTGAGTCTCGACCGAAGGATCGGCCGGCGCCCCGGGCGAGCACCCCGGCATGAATACCGCGGCGAGGGCCAGCAGGGCGACGATGCACGCGGCGACCGGATTCTGGTCGAGCCTTTCGATCATCCCGACCTCCCTTCTCCACCTGGGCGGCGGCGCGGTACCTCGCGCCAGCCCCGTGCGTTTCGCGGCCCAGCGATCGCCATCACAGGTGCCCCATGTAGGCAACCACCTCGAACCGCTCGACGACCTCCACGAACCCCTCGAGCAGGCCCAGGCACGCCTCCAGGTCGCGATAGGCGTAGGGACCTTCGGTCCGCAGCGACGAGTCTTGCAGGCCGATCGGAAACAGCACCCGCTTCCGGAGCGCGGAGAAATCGAAGGCGTCCCCGAGCGGTTTACAGTCGGCGCGCGACATCGTCCGACCGGTCCCGTGGCTTGAGGAGTGGAGGCTCTCCGTGACGCGCGGCGTCGCCCGGACGAGCGCGATCTCCCCGGTCATGTGAGACGGGATGACGTTGAGCGCTCCCGGCTCGACTCGCACCGCGCCCTTCCGGATGATCGCCCCCCCGCCGTCGAGCCTCTCGCACGTGTTGTGGGGAAGATCGAGAACCAGCTCCAGCGGACCGAGCACCGATTGGGCGGCGGCGTGGATCGCGGCGCGGTTCTCCGCCGCCCATCCGACGACTCGGGCGAACGCGGAGTCGAACGCGTCCGGATCCTCGACCAGACCGTCGACGTGTCCGGACTCCGCCCTCGATCCCGTGTGGATCAGCAGGTGGACGCGATCGTCCGAGAACGGCGCCAGCGCGTCGAGGAAGTGATTCCCGCCACCCAGATCGCCCAGGCCGCCCTTGTTCCGCCGCAGGGCCTCGGCGAGCTCGTCCCACGAGTCCTGCGACAGATCGCCCGGGGTGAGCGCGGTTCGCACCAGTCGCATCCCGCAGCCGCAGTCGCTCACGGCGAGCCTCCGCCAATCCGCCTGCCGGGTGATGACCGCAGTGCCGGTGGGCAGAGGCGACTTGCCCGGACAAGCGTCCGGGAAGAAGACCACCTTCTCGGCACGAAGCTCGCGCGGCAGCCATCCGTGCAGCTTGCCGAGAGGCTCCGCGGATAGGTTGAGAACTTCCATCCCGGCCTCCCTCCGTCAGGGAACGATCTCGAACCGCGTCCCGTCGGGGACCATGCCCAGGATCTCTTCCATCTCCCCGCTCGTCACCGCGATGCACCCGTCCGTCCAGTCCGCCAGGCGGTGAAGCCGGCCGAGCCAGCGGTAGCGCCCGGCAGGAGCATGGATCAGGATCGCCCCGCCGGGAAGGTCCCCACTCGAGTCGGCGCGAGCGACGTCCTCGGCGTTCGGATACGACACGTGGAGCGCGTTTCCGAACCGCGGGCTCACGATGCGTGAAACGGCGTAGATCCCTTCGGGAGTGCGCTCGTCCCCCTGCCGCTGCTTCCGTCCCTCCGGGTGCGCCCCGAGGGCGACGCGAAACGTGCGCAGCACCGCCGCTTCTTGGAAGAGCGTGAGACGCCGGGCGCCCTTCTCGATCAGGATCCGGTCCGCGGGTCCGGGAGACTCGCTTCGACTTCCCGACCCGCCCGACAGCATCCATCCCAGGGCGAGGGCACCGCAAAGGCAGAGGAGAATCGTCGCGACCCGTCGCTTCATCTTGGCTTCACCTCCTCCTCGCAACCTCCAACATCGGCCGAGCGCACCGTGCTACCGGAACTGTACGTGGAAGTGGTCGTCGTGCCGGGCCGCCTCGCATCCCTGAAACCTCACCTTCGGGCTCGTGATCCCGAGGCGCTCCCGGAGGTGCGGCTCGACAAGAATCTTCTCGACCTCGGAGCGAGCCGCGAAGGCGACGATCAGGTCTCGGGTCGCCTCCTCGTCCAGCTCGTACCGATCTCTGAGGCGCTGAAGCCAACGGAAGTTCCACCGCAGCGATCCTTCGCGACCCGCGCAGGGGCGGGACTCGCCGGATCGAGGAGGCTCGTAGACCCAGTAACCGATGGGAGACGGGCCGGACGTGACCGGCAGGTCGGTCTCCCTGGAACGGTACCGGAACGCGACGTCGAGCTTCCGGCCGTCGTGATGGCTCAGGTGAGGCAGGACCGGAAGGCCCCCGAACGGAAAGCCTGCGTCGAGGTAGACGGTGACGCCGCCAGCGCGCTCGGAGCCGACCTGTCGGGCGATGTCCCTGACGATCCTCGCATGCTCCGCCCGGACGTAGTTGCGTCCCAGCAGGCAATAACCGAGGCTCGCCGGACGGAGCGGCTCGGCCTCCGAGGCGACGCACGGCAGCGGGACGCGGCCGAAGGGCCGCGCGAGCGCCGGGACGACCGCGAGCACGATCGAAGCGTAGATCGCGCAGAAGGCCGCGGTGGCGGAGACGAGGCGGAATCGGCCGAGTCGCGTCGTGAGCCGCGTGAGGGGCGAAACCGAGAGCCAGGTCACCAGGGCACCGATCGGGCTCAGCACCGCCAGGCCGATGAGCAGCGCCAGCAGCAAGACCGTCGTGCCGGGCCGCTCCCGCCGCAACCCCAGCGGCCCTTCGAGCACCGAGGCGACCGCCTTCACGATGCGTCCGCTCACGCCGCTCATCATCGCACTCTCCGCTCCCGCTGCGTGCCGGATCTTCTCGAGTCGATCGGGCTGCCGAGCAAGCTACCCTGAGATCATCACCTTGACCCCTCTTCTCTCCCCCTCCGCCGTCAGACGATCCACGAGCCGGCGAATCGCGCTGTCGACGTCGGCACTCGAGCGCGGCGGTAGGCTGAGCCAGAGGACCCTCCGGTCCTCGTCTCCTCGGGCGATGTCGTCGAGAGCGAGCAGAACGTCGGCTTCCGGGATCCGCTCTTCCGCGAAGTACATCTCGCCGTCGATGTCGAACAGAACGTGGCTCCACCCCTTGATCGGAGGCTCCTGACGCCCCGGAAGAGGATTGAGGCCCAGTTCCTCCGGGGGAATGTCGATCCAAGGGTAAGGGACGGCGACGTGCTCCCGTCGCGTCCAGATCCCGTACGCGCCGAGACCGCAGGAGCAGTCGTGGTAGCTGGGTGTGATGACTCGGAACCGTTCCGGAAACCCCGGGATCAGCTTCCTCATCGACTCGAGCTGATCCGCGTCGAGCGTGAGGATTCTGCTCCTTCCCACCTCCGCGATCTGCGACGGCGACAGCATCAGAGCGAGGTGGTCGACGGTCACGAACCCCGTCTCGTCGATCGGCACTCCGTCGGCCAGACAGGGTAGAGCGGCGAGAAGCACGATCGTCAGCAAGCCGTATCTCATCGTCGGACTCCTTTCAGCTCAGAGCTTGCACCCGGCATGTGACCGTCTCGTCGCGCGATGGTGGAGAGAGCGCTGCAATCTCGTGCAATCCGGGTGCAAGGGCCAGGGGCCGACCGAGCGTTCGTGCGACCGATCGTTCGGCACAGCTCGCGTGTCCGCCTCGAACGTGGTCTCGCACCGGCGATCGTCGCCACGTTTCCGAATTCCACCGAGGTCGAACTCGGCCGAGGGTCCGGTGAGGCGGGTCCGCCGACAGGACTCCCGCCCCTGAACGCCAACGGGAGCCATGACAGGCGGATCAAGCCGGTCGTGAGGGCTGCTGCAGCGTTCAGCGCGCGATCGCTGGTCCGCGGTCGCAGCGCATCACACGTGTGACATACTTCGTGAAGTCGTTGACGAGGTGGATCATGTGGGGGCGGTGCTGGGATCTCGAGTCGCCGCGCGGGACCTTCGCTCGATGGAGAGTGGTCGGAGAGGAGCACTCCGGCGGGGACCTCCTCATCCGCTGCAACGTGCGTCTCGAAGATTGGTGGGTCGTCTACTGGTACCGGGATTCGCACGAACGGAAGCTTGGACACTGCGAGATGAGGATCACGGACCTGACCCTGCGGCGCGAGGATCTGCGCGGCCTCTCGCAGCAGGTCCGCGCGTGGCTGCAACTGCCGCTGGCGGACCTGCGCGACAGCAGCATCGACATCACCTGCGACATGGGGAGCAGCCACGACAACCGTCTGACGCTCGTCGTCAGAAGAGAACCCGCATCGACCTGCGGCAGCAAGCCGACCGCGCGACTGCGCTACCTCATCGAGAGCCTGAGCGGGGAAATGTCGTTCGAGGTCAACCCGAGCTGTCTACGGATCCTGGTCGACGGCATCGATCGGGCACTGGAGGTCCCCGCCTGATCGGGCCACGGACCCGCGACGTCGCTCGCTCACGAGTCACCCGGTCTTCTCTCCGATCTCGGAGCTCGCTGCTCCCGCTCCGACGAAACGGCCCGCGGTATCGTCGGGGGCCTCGACGATGTGCACCACGATCGCCGTCGCGTCGTCCTGACTGCCGTTCGACCGTGCCGTCGATACGAGCAACCTCGCGAGGTCAGCTGCCGTCTCGAGTCCATCGCCGAGCCGCAGTTTGACCGGGCAAGCCCCCTTCCAGACCCCGTCGCTCGCGACGACCAGCCAGTCGCCCCTCTCGAGGCGGACGCGTCCGTGGTCGACGACCAGTCCGTGGCCGTCGCCGATCGCCCGCGTCAGGTAGGGCCCGCGGGCGTGGTCCGCCGTGATCGCCTTCCACGCCTCTCCCGAGCGGTGGTACAGACGGCTGTCGCCCACGTGCGCCCAGCCCGCGTGAAGCTCGGTCCCGGTCTCCTCCCAGATCCACAGCCCCGTGGCGGTGCAGCGCCCCCGACCGCCGGAGGCGACCGTGTCGTTTGCCTCGAAGAGCTTCAGTTCGAGGAGGCTCGGCCGCAGAACGCTCGCGCGTTTCTCGAGAAGGACCGTCCGAACGACGTCGACGGTCGCCTGGGCCGCGATCGCCCCCTTCCCGCCCGAGGAGACGCCGTCGGCCACGAGGAACAGGTAGCCGACCGCGGCACTCTCCGCGGCCGGCAGCCCGGGCGGGGCGAAGACGTAACGGTCCTCATTTCCAGGCCGGGACGGAGACGGAATCGACAGCGCGGCGCAGTCCAGAACGAACGCTCGGAGAAACGTGGAATGCCCGGACGATTCAATCGCCGGAAGGGCCACGACATCTCTCTCCACGGAGATTCTCCATCCGCTCCCGACCGAGATCAGATCGACTCACTTGCTGGGTCGGGGCACGGATCCGCTCCTCCTGACGGGCTCTCGGCGGCCGGGATCCACCGAATCCGGTCCTCGGTCGCCGACCGTTCGACGGCGACCCTTGAGGCGGCGTCGACCTCGCTCGTTCGGACGAGGCCGCACGTCCTGGCGCTTGCGGCTCTCCTCGCCCCTCAGTCCGGAGCGCCCCGCGATGCCATGAGTGATTCCAAAGCACGGACCAGCGCCGATGAATCCACGATCGTCCTCGCCGCTTCCTCGGCATCGAACGACACGAACTCGACGTAGTCTCCCTGCTGGCGGTCGTGGAAGAGTCGATCGTAGAGCTTGCCGAGCTCCGCCGAAAGGAGCCCGGCCTTGACGAGATCGCGATGGACCGCAGCGCGTACGCCCGAGTGCTTCACGAAGCGCCGTCCTCGGGCGAGCAGGGTGGCGCTGGCAGCGTAGAACGCCGCGCAGTAACACCGATTGACGGCAAATGCGAAACGACCGGCGCGTGATTCGTCCTGCGCGGAGGCGAGGCACTCCCGGGCCCTGTCGAGCCAATACCGAACCGCTCGCGCGGTTGCCTCGTCGTGAGTCATGCCGCCACACCGTGGTCGATGATCTCGTCGTGAATCGGCAGGACCGAAACGATCCCGCCGTCCCATTCCTGAACGGCGAGGATCAGAACGCTCAGCACCACGTCGTGACGCAACTGTAAGGGGAAGAGAGCGTCGGTGATGGCATGCCGCTCTCCGCGCGAAAGCGACCGTGACGTGAGGACCAGCAGATCGATGTCCGATTCGCTGTCGTCGTCGCCGCGGGCCTTGGACCCGAAAAGGATGACCTGATCCACCGGGAAGCGCCGACGTAGGAGCTCCGCCGCCTCGTCGATGGCCGCGCGATCCCTCGCCTGCAACCGGATTTCGGCGAGTGTCCTCATCGCGCATCCTTCCTGGACGACAGGGCGAGAGGAATCGTAGCACGGCCACGTCGAATGGCGGAAGCGCCGGGAGTCGGACACGAGGCCAGGGTCTCTCGAGGAATCGCGGAAGTGAGCGACTTGCGCCGCTCTCCGAGGGCGCGGCCCGCGCTGCGGCAACCCATGCGAGTCTCCTCGAGTCCGGTGGCGACTCCGGGAGTCCACACGATAGCTGTCCTGGCGACGTTTTCACGATCCGCGCGCGGCAGTGTTCGTGGTTTTCGTCGCTACCCTCGAACTGCGGGCCCTGCCGGCCGGGGGCGGAACGGACACGGCGGCGCAACCCAGTGCGAACCCCACGGGAACGAGAAGAGTCGACCGTTTCGATGGGGGCAATGACCACGCGATCGGGCTCCGTTGGGGACCCGTCCGAGCTTGCCGGATTCGTGGAGCGGTTCTTCAGTCGAAGGATGAAACCGCCAGAGAGCGAATGGCATCCGGGTCGCCGCGACGAAGCTCGGTTGACCCCCGGAAGACCGTTCGGCCTCGGTCGCCTGCCCGAAGGTGGTCGGGATCTCTCTTAAGAAACAGCGTCGCGGGGGCTTTGCCCCCGAACCCCCACTCCCGCCCTCCGCGACGCCGGCGGACCGGCATCGCTCCGGTTGGGCTGTTTCCTCCGGAGGTGTCGGGGCGCCCGCCCCGTAAGCCAAGCTCACAACGCGTAGCCGACCCCTTCGAGCAATGCGACAACGGCGACAAGGCACCGGGCCGTTGTCGCACGCCGGATGACGCGACCTGCTCTTCCAGAACGACCTCCCTGCTCCTCCATCCCATCCTCTCCGCTGCTTTGCGTTCCCCCGGGAGCCCGGTTGATTTCCCCTGCGGCGGGTGGGACGACGGTCCGCACGACGATCGAGCCCTCGACGACAACACCTGTTCCGGATGCGGGATCTCCCGCGTGAGCGAAACGCATGGTCGTCCCGTACGGGCCCGACCCGAGCGTCGCGACGTCCGAACGTCGCACCGAACCTCACCGATGGGTCCCCGCGCACGGATCAGTCGCTCCCGCCCCCCGCTGCCGCCCGGACGATCACGCTCAGGGTCCGTGCCCGCCGGAGGGCCTGCTGAAGCTGCTGCGCATCGTCTTTCTTCGCGCGCGGGATCTCGCGGGCCGACACCAACGCCTCGCGGGTCACGACGAGACGCGTGCCCTCGAGCTTCGAGGCGACCCGGACCGCTCCGAGCGAGTTCTCGACGCGATGGTCCTTCGGTGCCTGAGCAAGCCGGAGGTCGCCGAGGTCGAGATCGTAGATCTGAAGCGACGTCCCCAGAAAGGGCGCGTACGAGGAGTCCGAGCCCTTCTCTCCGGGCAGGGCGAACGTGTCCGGGTTTCCCCAGGCCGGCAGATCCACGACGTCCAGCGCGCCGGCGCGCACGACTCCATCCGGACACCGGTAGCTCGCGCGAAGAATCCACGGCCCCTCGCTGCGAGTCGTGAGAGGTGAGACGTCCAGCGCCGCCAGCCTGGGGCAATCCCTCGATACCTCGCGAAAGAGATTCCGTCGAATCTCCTCGGCCTCCGCGACTTCCCCGTCGTCCCCCTCGAGCATGGACCGCATCGCGCCGTGGAACCGCCTCTCGATCGAAACCGCGATCTCCCCGTCCGGCCCCAGCGATGATTGGTAGAGAGTCTCCAGCAGGTTCTCGTCTCTGCCGCTTTCCGGGATTCGGATCAACCCGCCGGCGTTCGGATCGAGAGGCAGGCCGGCCCCGCCCTCCAGGTGAAAGGAGATGTCCTGGGGGAAGGACTCCGGCAGCGTCGAATCGAAGAGCCGCAGCGTGCCGACTCCCGGCGCCTCCACCACGACCATGCCCGGCCGCCGCTCGCGGCCGGCCCAGGGAATGCCCACGATGCAGTGGTTGAACTGGAACGGGCTGGGAAGATCGTTGTGGACGAAGTTGCTCGAGGGAGCGATCGCCCACACCGGCACCGCCGCGATCCCGAGGCGCCGCAGGATCGTCACCATCAGCTCCGTCTTGTCCTTGCAGTCTCCGAACGCCCTGGCGAGCGTCGTGGCGGGCTTCCGAGGGATGAGGCCGCCCCAGCCGATCTCGATCGCGTAGTACCGCATCCTCCGGACGAAGTTCGCCGCTTCCTGGATCGGGTCGGCCGCGCCGCGCATGCGGGCGACGACCTGGTCGACCTCCGGCGAGGCGCCCTCGACCGACCGGTGCAGATCCGCCCCCCAGCGTCCGACGCCGTTCCAGTCGCGGAACGGCGTCGGGCCCGTCGGGGGAAGGTAGGTGAGCAGGAGCTTGGCACGGGGCGGGCGCGGCGCAGATCGCTGCCCGCCGGACCGACGCGCAGGCAGGTCCGAGAATCTCCAGGTCGCGTCACCCGTGGCGGTCGCGGGTCCGGGGTTGGCGCCCGGGGCGACGCGAGCCTCCACGCTCCGGTCGCCCTGGATGGTCAGGCGGATCGTCTTGTCGAGGACCGGCGTCTCCTCCTCGATCTCGTACAGGTCCTGCGGAAAATCCGCCGTCTCGTCGAATCGGTACTCGATCGCGACCACGCAGCCGGCTCCCACACCGCGAGGACGAAGAACCAGCGATTCGGTATCGTCCAGCATCCTGCGCGTCGAGTTGCCGAACAGCGTCCCGTCCTCGTCGTCGAATCGGGTGATCCGTCCCTGGGGCTGTCGCACCCAGAGCCTGACCTTCGAGAACCGGTGAAATGCGCCCTTCGTGAGGACGAGCGAAGCGGCGTCCCGCCCGTCCTCGGTCAGGACGCGGACGACGCGGTGTCTCTGGCCCGATCGCGCGCCTTCCTTCACGGTGATGCTCCACTCGTCCGCGAGGACGACGGCGTCGCTGTCGGCGAACCGGGCGGGAACCGACTGGAGGGCCGTGGCCGGCACCCACGAAGGCCAGGTGGCGGCGACCGCCCCGGGGACGGAGAGCAGCGCGCACACGAGCGGGACGAGCGCGGCGACGATCTTCATTATTCGGCCCCTCCCCCCGCCGCGCCGCCCGGCACCTCGAGCACCATCACTTGCCGGAGAGCGCCGTGGACGCCCGCCAGGAACTCGCGGGCTCGGTCGTAATCCTCCGCCCGGATCGTCGTGCGCGAGACCGTCAGGAGTCCTTTCCAGAGGACTTCTCCCGGCTTCCCCTCCGTCCACGCGGCCTCGAACCTCAGACCCGGCCCCGTCGTCACCACGTCCGCGGGGAGCCGATCCACGCGGGATCCCTGCGGGAGGACGAACACGCATTCCACCCGCATGCTCCGGGCGAACGGCCACCAGATCGCCAGCTTCCGCTCCTCCTGCACCGGCAGCCCGGCCCTTCCGGTGAAGACGTCCGGCGCGCGCGCCAGGATTCGACCGGCGACCGAAACGGCCAGGTCGCGCTGATGGAAATCGAACTCCACGCGGAGGTTCTCCCGCAGGTTGTCCGGGTCGGCCACGGAGACGTGGGTGTCCTCGATCTCTCCGGTCACCCCCTCGATGAAGAGATCCTCCCGTCCCTCCTCGGTGAGGTCCTCCATGGCCTCCCGCATGGCCGTGTCGAACTGCGCCTGCCACACGACGGTTCCTTCCACACGTGCGGATCCGTCCGCCCCCAGCCGAACCGTCTGCTGGATCCGCTCGGCATTGACCTCCGGCGGTACGCCGGCAAGCTGCACCACCTCGGGCTGAAGGAGCCGCCGATCGACACGCAGACCGCCGCTTCCGTCCCCGCAGTACCTCCAGTCGGGCGCCCCGGGCATGCAGTACTTGCACGACGGATCCAGGTACCCGGGCGAAGCCTTCGGCCCGACCTCGACCAGCGGGTGTCGGTACTGATCGGATTCCGGAATCGTCGCGTCGAACCGCCCGCCCGCCCGGTCCGCGACCAGGACGATCCTCGCCGGGACCCCGGCTTCCTCGAGGAGTGCGAGCGTCAGGAGGGCCAGCTCGTCGCTGCTCCCGCCCTTGCTCGCCATCACCTCGTCGACGTCGCGACAGGGACGAGCCCCGGTCAGCGACTCGGAGAGCTCGCTCCAGTCCCGTACGGTGATGTTCTCGGTCACGTACTTGAAGACCCGATCGATGCGCTCCGGAGCGGATGCGGCCTCGGAGGCGATCCGCCGGCCGGTCGATCTCACGAGATTCCGTTTCTTCGTGCACGACTCGATCTTGCTTCCCCACTCGCCGTTTCGAAAGGCTCGGATGCGTTCGGGATACGAGACGCCGGGGTAGTTCAGCGTCATCAGCGCTTGTAGACGCGAGTCGGCCTCCGGCGGCGAGTAGGACTCGTCCGGATACGCCGGCACGCTCCGGCAGAGTCTCTCCCCGATGACGATCCGCTTATCGCCCTCCTCGGGCTCGCTGTGGGCAGCCATGCACCACGCGGTCGTGGATCGTCTCGACACGAATTCGACGCTGGGAAACGTCCCGGCGGCCCAGTGACGCCTCGCGATGAAACGTGTCTCGACCACCGGGATCTCCCTCTGGATCTCCCACGGCAGCACCCACCGCTGGTCGTCGTACGCGATCTCGTACTGCCACTCCAGGATGGCGCCGATCTCGACCGCCGGAAACGTGAAGAGCAGAGCGTGGAACTCCTGCGCGTCGTTCTGCATCGCGATCACGTCGTGACGGAGGTCCGCCGGGACCTCGACGACGCTCCCGTCGGAGCGGATCGTGCGCGCGCGGAAGTCGCGGATCTTCGCCGACTTGCGCTCGTAGTAAACCACTTGATCGGCATGGGAGAACCCTCGCCGGTCGAGGATCTGGATCCGGACCTTCCGCCGGCACTCGGCGCGGGTGCTCAGGTGCGTCAGGTCGTGCGTGTCCTCGAGGACCACGGCCGGAGCGGCCTGGAACGCAGCGGGAACTGCCGGGGGCGCGGGCGACGGCGCGGCGGCGGAACGCGACGGCGCCTGCGCGGCGAGCAGGACCGCGAAGCAGAGGCGGCCGGCGAAGCGGCCCCCTCCCGGGCCGGCCTCACGGCGGGCGAGAGGTCCGGCCGTCGCACGCGCGATCTCGGGGGGCGGCGTTCGCGTCACGAAGGCCCCGGATGCCCCGGGCGTGGCCCGGGACGAATCGGAGAACCGGCGCGAGTTTACATCGGAAAGAAGGCGGGAAGAAGCTCTCCGCCGTCGGGGGGTGCATAACGGATATTGGGGTCCCGGGCCCCGGGGGCGGAGAGGCGGGTGACCAGTCGCGCCTGTCCGCCGGGCGTGGTGGATCCCGGCCCCGGTCTTTCTGACTGCACGGGCATCCTCGCCGCTGGCCCCTGATCCTCTCACCGCATGGCACCGAGGACAGATTACCGCTTGCACTCTGCCTTACGTTCTTATATATGTAAGGCATGGATCAAGCCAAGAAGCAATCCCCCGCGGCTCTCCTGCGTGCTCGCCGGAGGATCGCAGACAGACTCCCTCCCTTCGAGGAAGTGCTCCGTGCCAGCCTCATCGAGCGCAACGTCCGCTGCGGCAAGCCGACCTGCCACTGCGCGGATGGACCAGGCCATCCCGCCGTGTACGTCGGCGTTACGTTCCGGGGTGGGCGCACCGAGCAGATCACGGTGCCCCGTCCGCTGCTCCCGACCATCCGACGTTGGGTCCGCAATTACCAGCTCTGGTGGGACGCGGTCGAGAAGGTCTCCGCGATCAATCGCAGACTCCTGCGACTGCGCCAGATATCGGCCGGGTCCCCGAAGGACACCGCCAAGAAACGGCAGGCGCCTGGCCGAAGTCGGCGCGTCCAGAAACCGGACGGCGAGGGCTGATCATGAGAATCGTTCCCAACATTCTGGCTCGCCTTGGCCGCAAAACCCGCGTCGCTGCTGCCGCGCGCTCCGACGAAGCTGCCCCGCCGTGCAGAGCGCCCCGACGAGGGCGGTCCCGTGCTCCCAAACCCCCCGCCGCGCACGTGGCGCCAGCGGCCCCCCTACGACCCACCCTTGCCCTGCACCCCCCCTCGATCGTCCAGACCGAGCGCGAGGTGGTGGAACAGTTTCTTCCCCAGATGTGCCACGCCTTGCAGCGCAAGCTCGACGACCTGGCAGGCTTGCAGACCGAGCGGCTGAGGCCTACGTGTTGCGGTCGTCTCGTGCCCTGCCATGACCGCACACGGGTCCTCTCGCTGACCCGGTTCGGCCAGGTCAAGATCCTCGTTTGCCGTTACCGCTGTCCCCTGTGTCAGCGCGAGTACCGGCCGCTGTTGGATTTCCTGGAGGTGGAGCCGGGCAGGGTCAGCGGGTCGCTGGCACGGCTGCTCGGTTTGCTCGGCGTGGTGGTGCCTTATGAGCTCGCGGCGGAGCTGACATTCCTGTTCTTCGGAATCCGGGTCAACGCGATGACCGTCTGGCGGGCCGTACAGCGGCTTGGGGAGGCAGCAGCGCGAAACGCCGAGGGCCTGGCCGCCTACCACAACGACAGCCGCAGCCTGGCGCCGCCTGCGCCCGCGCCCCCCGATGTCGTCATGCTCGGCGTGGACGGCTGTGCCTTGGGGATGCAAGTCCGCAAGACGCGCCGACGGCGCAAGACCGGAGAGGAGATTCTGCCCCCGCTGCCGCCTGTCGAAGAAGGCCACTTCCGAGAGGTAAAGACGGCGGTGCTGCTCCTGCCCGCAGAGCGCACGGAGCCCTCCCCTGGCCGACATTGCCTCCTACGTCGCGTCCTGGTCACCTGCCTCGGAGACGCCGACGCGATCTTCAGCCGCGTCTGGGCCCAACTGCGTGAGCTCGGCTGGCTCGGTACCAACACCGTGGTCGTGATCGTGGGAGACGGCGCGGAGTGGATCTGGAATCGCGCCGCGATCTTCAAGAACCGTTGCGAGATCCTCGACTTCTGGCACGCCATGGAGTACGCATGGAAGTACGCTCGCTTGCAGTTCGGCGAGAACTCGCGCCGCGCCGATCGCTTCATCCAGCGCATCGCCAACGACCTCAAGGCAGGTGGGGTCCACGACGTCATTGCTCGACTCGAGATGCTCGAGCCGGTCTCCGACGAGGCGCGAGAGGCACTCATGGCCGTCATCAAGTACTACACCAACAACGCCTCACGGATGCGGTACGACGAATACCTGCGACTGGGCTACGGCATCGGCAGCGGGGCGGTCGAGAGCGCTCACAAGCAGGTCGTACATGCCCGACTCCGTCAGGCCGGCATGCGCTGGTCTGAAAACGGGGCGCGACGTCTGCTGGCCCTTCGCCTCCTGTTGCTCAACCACGACTGGGCCCGGATCGATCGACTCCGCATGGTGCCCGTCCCTGCGTAGTCGGATTTGCCTCCGCCGGCGTCTCTGCTGCATCCTGAGCCCGTGCTCCGCCGTCGCTCACCGCTTGTTCCGAAGGACCTGCGCTCCCGGCTCGAGGTGGCCAGGCTGGATACGCTTGCGCTTCTGCGCGCTCTCGATCACATCCCGGTCCTCCCACCTGCCCTCCCGCAACCTCAGACCCAGCAGCTCTTTGAGCTCGACGCCGACTGCGCCGAAGCGCTCTGGGCTCTCGATCAGCCCCCCGGCTCTCTCGACTTCGAGGCCATGGTTCGAGACACCCTCTCCTCCCTCGACGAGCTTCCCGCCGCCCGGGACCAACTTCGACGCCGGATCCCTGCTGCGGTTCGCCCCCGGGTGCTCGAACTCGAACCGATCATCCGGGCCAGTCTGAATCCCCGCGAAGCCTACAACCAGATCCCAGGCCGAGACCCCGACAGCGGTTAAGCACCCGCCGTCGGGAAACCGCCCGGCCCGCCCGTCACACCCGCACGATCTGGGGGAGGTGGTCGAAATGCCGGTCGCGGGAGTGGAGGAGCAGGTCGTGCTGCAGGACCAGCGCCGCGATCCAGAGATCGTGCGCCGGAATCGGCGTGCCTTGCATCCGCAGCTGGCGGAATACGGCCGCGTAGCGGTGCGTGGTTCCGTCGTCCGGATAGAGGACTCGCACTCCGTCCTTCAGCAGGAATCGCCGGAGGACACGCTCGTTCTCCGCGGCGCGGCGGCCCATTGCGAACCCCGCGCGGAGCTCGGCGGCGACGACGAAGGGAAGGAACACCGCGTCGGCCGTCGTGACGATCGCGACCGTCTCCGCGATCCCCTTGCAGAGGTCGACGTACCGGTTCGTGTCGACGGCGACCCTCATTTCCACATCTTCGGGTCGACGCGGTCCTGATCGGCCAGGGCCTTCTCGACGGCCGCGTCCTTCGTCCACGTTCCCGCGACGTCATCCAGGGAGCGTCGCTGGGCCCTGGTTCCGCCGACGCCGAGCCCCTGCGCCATGGCCTCGATGGCGACCTGATTGAGGCTCTTCCTCTCCCGTCGGGCACGCTCGCGCAGCTCGACGTCGAGATGAGGCGGAATGTCGCGGATCGTGTACTGCATGCACGAAGTATAGGCTGTGCCTGCAATCGCTGCAAGGGGGTTCCCGAAGCGCGAGGAGGGTTGCTGCCCGCGGTGGAGACGCCGACGACGAGAGGCAAGGTATGAGCCGAAGATCGATTCGGCCGGGCGATCGGCGAGGGCGGGATTGGTGGAGGCGACGGGAGCGGTGTCCATGCTCCGGGTACGACGCCGCTGTGGCGCTTTGCCGGGGCCTCTCGACACGAACGCCCAGTGGAAAGCGCGCAGGTGGATCCAACTCCCCGGGAGCCGGCAACCGCGCTGACGGTCCTCCTTGCAAGGGGGAAGATCCGCCGAAGGGGCCGACCGTGCATCGGCACGACGGGCCCCACGACGTCTGCACCCACACGCGCGAGCGGTGCGAGCATCCCTTCCAATGGTGAGCATGCCGGAGACCTCCCCCACCCGCGAGGCCCGAGCGATCCTCGACCGCCTCGCCTCGCCGCTCCATCAGGACCCCGCACCGTCCGCTTCCGGCGGGTCCACGTATCGGATCTCCGGCCCAGACACCGGGTTGATCCACGCCCGGACGCTCAGCATCGGCGAGAAGTCGTCGGGGTTCGCGGCGAAGACCTCGAGCGCCTTGCGGAGGTCGGGGTTGGCGATGCCCAGCGAGTAGGCGTTGGATGTCTGCACCGCGGTGATCTGGTCGTCCAGATAGTGGCCCCAGGACCGCCCGCACTTGCAGTGACGCTTTTCGGAGAACAGCCGGATGATGTCGCCGCACTCCATGCAGATCAGCAGTTTCATGATCTCTCCTCGACTTGCGTGAGGACATTGTACCGGCCCAGTTCAGTTGCGGCTCCACGGGGTGCACGGATCTCGTCGGCGCGGCGCGCACACTGCCCGCCCGGACCGGGGGTCCCAGCGGCAGCAGGTTCTTGCCGGTCGTGCCCCGTGTGAGCGACTCGCTGCGTATCTCGGTGAGCGATCGGTGGCGCCGGCACGTCGGGCCGACGACCGAATACCTGGAGGATTCCCCGGAGGCCCACTTCATCGGGGCCCTCGAGAGCCGGCGAGGTGCATGACGAGTCTCCGACGCGGGACACCAGTGACGCTTCGCCTCGAATCGACCGGGCATCCGGGGGTCTCCCCCGGACCCCCGCTGCCGCCCTCCGCGACGCCGGCAGACCGGCATCGCTCCGGTTGGGCCTGTTTCTTCCGGAGGTGTCGGGGCGCAGCCCCGTAAAGCAAGCTCATTCATCACGGGCTGTTCGCTCGAAGATACCTACCGACCCGCACTCGGCAGCCGCGCCCGGACGCCCCGCATGCTGCACGACAGCAGCCCTTGCCCGAGCGCATCGTCCAGGGCGACGTGGGTGTGCGGCACCTTCGCGAACCAATGCGGCGGCATGTTCCGCTTCGACGATGCGCGGTACTCCGTCCCCAAGAGGGCCATCGCAAGGTCTTCAGGTCCAGCGCCGAGTGCGAGAACGGGCTCTCGGATCATCGGAGCGACGGCGTTCGCGGCGCACGGCTGGGCGCGCGCTCGACGTCTCGCGCCGGGACGGTTTCCCGATCCATCACCGTCGATCTCGGTGACGACGCTTCCGCTGCGGCGGCGCCTCCGATGAACCCGACGGCGCGATCAGCTCGAGCGCGGGACCGTGCTCCCGGATCACCTCGTCCCTGAGCCCTTCCAGCGCGGACGGCGGGAGACCGAAGGCCGACGCGGAGTAGTCCCAGCTTCGCTCCCGGATGAAGTCTCGCTCCAGCTTCGAGGCGCAAACCTGGCACAGCCCCATGTCGTCGATCCTCGCCCCGATGTCGCACGCCGCGCACAACCCATCCCACAACCCGAACTCCTCCTCCGTCCAATTGGTGTCTTTCATGCGCTCCCCGATTCTCCGTTCGACACCCCCGCGGGCCTCGTCCGCGCGGTCGTGCTCGAAGTCACGCCGAAGCCGTTCGAACCGAGCCGGACGGCACGGCCCCGATCCTCCCGAACACGGTCTCGAGCGCCTCGACTATGGGAACGACCGGCGTCCCGTCCCGTTCGACGAACTCGCGAAGTCGCTGGATCGCTCCGCCCCACAGGGGCACCAGGGGCGCGACGAGAGCTTCGCGCGCTTCCCGCGGCTCGGGCAGGCGATTCTCGATCGCCAGGGCCTGCCCCAGGAGCGGCACGGCGCCGAGCAACGCCTCTCGCGCCTCCTCGTTCAGCGACTCCGTGGACAGCACACGCGCCATCCTGAGCTTCCGCTCGGCTCTTTGGCGCAGCTCCGCGGCCCTACGCTTCTCCTCCTCCGTCAGACCGGCGGCCTCGCCCTCGGGAGCCGGAAACAGGTGACGGGTCGCCCGGATCGTGCTCTCCACGAGGCCCGCCTCGGAGAGGTGCTGCAAGGCGTCGAAGGTGGCCCGATCGATGACCTGCAACTGCACCGGCGAGAGCGGATCGCCTCCGTCCTTACCAAAGAGCTCCCCGTGGGCGGCGCCGAGCTGCTCCTTCCACGCCGCCGCATCGCGATCCACGACGACCAGGAGCACGGAGTGCGCGCCGTGCTCGGGATAACGCTCCTCGCAGGCGACGAGGCGTCTGCCCAGCAGCTCGGACGCACGCGCCGCGAAGCCGGCGGAGCGGTCGACGGGCAGCTTCTCGACTCGCGGCTCGTCCTTCCTCTGCTCCGGGGTCGGCACCCGGACGACCTGCTCGAGCCGCTCCATGAACGCCTGCGCGCCGCGCTTGAGCGGAATCTCCCTCAGATCGCCCTGCCCGTCGAGCACGCCGTCCGCCAGGCTGCGCTTGGCGGCCAGGGTGTCCAGCATGCGGTGCTCGATCGTGTCCTCCGAGACCAGGTTGAGCACGGTGACGGTGCGCATCTGGTGCTTGCGCCAGGCGCGCGCGATCCGCTGCTCGAGCTTCGCCGGGTTCCACGGCAGGTCGCAGTTCACGACGACGCTGGCGTCCTGGAGATTCAACCCGACGCCGCCGGAGTCGGTGCTCAGGAACAAGCGGCACGCCGGATCGGACTTGAAGGTCTGGATCTCGGCGCGACGCCGGCGCTGCGGAACGCTGCCGGTGTGCAGCGCGTAGCCGAGGTTCATCTTCTTCGCCAGATCCCGCACCAGTTCGAGCATGCGCTCCCACTCGGAGAAGACGACGACCTTGACCTCGGGATCGGAGCACGCGCTGTCCAGGATGCTCTCGAGCTCGCCCAGCTTCGGGCAGGCGCGGTCGCTCGGATCGAGGATGTAGGTGGTGTCGCAGAGCATGCGCATCATCGCCAGCTCGCGCATCAGCTTGTCCTGCTCCTGCTGGGTCAGCGGGCGGCGCTTGGCGATGTGCACCAGACGGGCGACGATGCAGCTCGTGCTCCCGGTAGGCCTCCCTGCTGGGCGGGGCTCATGCGGCACGAAGTGCGTGCGGTCGGTGCGGCTCGGCAGCTCGGTCTCGACGTCGGCCTTTCGCCGGCGCAGCAGGAAGGGGCGGATGCGGTCGTGCAGCCGGTCGAGGTTGCTGTACCCCTGGGGACGGCCCCGCTCGTCCAGGTCGTAGAACTCGCGATTGAAGCGGAACAGCGGCCCGAAGACGCGTGGGGTCGAGGAAGTCGACGATCGAGTAGATCTCGTCGATCCGGTTCTCGATGGGAGTGCCGGTCAGCACGAACGCGTAGCGGCTCTGGAGCCGCTTGACGGCCTGGGCGGTCTTGGTGCTCCAGTTCTTGATGCGCTGGGCCTCGTCGAGGACCACGACGTCCGGTCGGAGCCGCGCGTTGACCTCCAGCGAGTCGCGGACCATCTGCTCGTAGTTGACGATCGTGAAGAACGGGGCGCTGTCGTAGGCCGCGAGGCGCACGTTGCGCCGGCCGAAGACGACCTGGTACGGCGCGCTCGGTGAACTTCTGGATCTGCTCCTCCCACTCGGTCTTCAGGGAGGCCGGCGCCACGATCAACGCGCGCTTCGCCTTGCCGAGGCGGTGGAGCAGGGAGCAGGCGGCGATGGCCTGGATGGTCTTGCCGAGCCCCATCTCGTCGGCCAGGAGCGCTCGTTCGGTGAACGCCAGGTGCAGCATCCCCTCGCGCTGGTAGGGGTAGAGCGGGACCTTGGTCTCGTGCGGGGGAAAGACGCCGGATTGGACCTTCTCCTCGTACTCCCGGCGCAGGAGGCGCCGTTCCGCGGCCTGGCGCCGGGCGGCGAGCCACGGCTCGACCTCCTGCGAGATCCGGAGCGCCCTGGAGCCCGACCGCTCGAGGAGCGGGATCGCCTCCTCGGGTGTCACCCCCTGCAGTCGGCCGTCACTATCGAAGAGCCGCCGGAGCGACGGCGGCAGACGGCCCCGGTTCCGCTCGACCTTCAGTGTCGAGGCGGCGAGATCCGGGACGATGTCGATGCGGTCGGAGCCCTGGCGCTCCGCGGCGGCGAACTCCCGAGGGAATCGGGCCGCGAGGTGCAGCAGGACCGCCTCGGTGTGCTTGCAGGTGCCGAGGCCGTTGATCTGGAAGTCCACGGTCGTGGAGTGGAACTGCCGTCGAGCGATATCGCGGATCTCGACCCGATAGGTCATGCCGCTTCGCGAACGGACCTCGAAGTTCGAGAACACCGGGTGCTTCGGGTCGAGGTTGCGGATGCGCGGCTGCTCCTGTCGCGCCCGGAGGCGGCGGCGCTCGATCTCGTCCTGGTCGGTCGTTCGCCAGTCTCCGACGGGCGGGAGCTTGATGTCGGGCTTCCCTCCTGCTCGACGCTCGAGATTCGTCTTCCGGCTCCTGATCGGTTCTGCTGCTTCCATCGTTGCGACACCCATCTTCCGTTCGATTGCCCCCGGCGACCGTGGCGGAACGGAAGCAACGCCGCGATCGCACGATCCCACATGCCGGCCCGAGGATAGGCGGACGCGCTCCCCCCTTCAAGTCGAATCCGGGAGCGAGGTGTGCGATGAAGAAGTGTCGCGTCGATGCGGCGAATCGCGAACCGAAACGACGGAATCCGGGGCGGGCTCAGCGGCCCGGCGACCCCGGCTCGTCCGCCAGCAGCACGGTCGGCAGAACGACCAGATGGTCCTTCCGGATCCGGCCCTCCGGGTCGCGGTCGAGCTGAACGAAGATCTCGTGCACCCGCGCGACCGGCGCGGCCCCGCACTTGCGCCGCAGGGACTCGAAGCGCTCCTGCCCCCTGGCGGAGAGCATGGCGACGGGCGCGCCGTCGCGGAGGAACCGCAGCCGGGGGCCGCGGGAGTCCAGGTCCAGCGGGTCGCCTTCGCGCAGCTTCGAGATGACCCCCTGCGCCCGGAACAGCTCGGGGCTCGCGAGCTGGACGAGCTTCGGATCGCTGTCGAGGTAGGCCGCGAACGGGGCCCGCATCCTCTCGGCCGCGCCGCGCAGGTCGTTCTCGGCCGACTCCACGTCGCCTCCGAGCTCGCCCGTCCGCCCGAACGTCGCCAGGACCAGCTCAACGCGGGCGCGGGTCAGCGCCACGTAGTACAGCCGGCGCTCCTCCGCCGGATCGTCTCGCGATCCAGGCTGGTGGGGATACACCACCACCTTGTCGAACTCCAGCCCCTTGGCCCCGTGAAAGGTCGACAGGTGCACCGCCGCGTTCCTCGCCGCGGGACCTCCGTTGGCGCGAGCCGCCTCGCGGGACGCGAGGAGCAGACCATCGGCCAGGTCGCGGGTCGTGATCGGTGCGAGGCCGCCATCCCGCCCCCGCGGGCGCTCGCCGTCGAGCGCGGCCACGATCGCGAGCGTCTCGGCGAGGAGCGGCTCGTCGCCGGACCGGCCCCAGGATTCGAGCCTCTCGCGCACCCAGTCCTCGGCCCTGCCCTCGATCGTCTCCTCGTCTCTCCACAGAAGCTTGACGAGACGCGAGACCGGATACCTGCGATGAACGGGTCGGTGCAGCTCCGGGTGGTGCAGCACGAACGGGATGGCGCGTCGCTCGAGCAGGTAGCGGATCCGGTCCAGGTCCGCCCAGTGCCGGGCCAGGAGGGCGATCGAGCCGATCCGTTGCTCGAGGCTGCGCTCGACGACGAACAGCGCGTGACCGGAGAGGTCCCCGAGGTCCCGGTAACGGAACCGCTGCAGCGCCCTCTCGCCCCCTTCGCTCGCGTCGGGTGCGGGAACGACCTGCTCCTCGGGCCTGGACTTCAGGCGATCCGGGTTGCGGCGGATGAAGCCGCCGGCCGCGTTCACGATCGCGCCGACGGAGCGGAAGTTCTCGGTCAGACAGATGCGCCGCGCCCCGAACTCCTCCTCGAAGCGCCGCAGGAACTCCACCGACGCCTTGCGGAAGCCGTAGATCGCCTGGTCGTCGTCGCCGACCACGTAGATCGACCGCTCGGTCCGGCCGTCGTCCCGGCCGGAGCGGTCCAGGCCGACCAGCGCGGTGAGCAATCGATACTGGTCGGGATCGAGGTCCTGGTACTCGTCCACCAGAACGTGCCGGATGCCGCCGAGAGCGTGGCGGCGCGCTTCCTCGGCCTCCTGGCGCTCCGCGGACCCGTCCCCGGCTCCGTCACCGGTCAGCAGATCCGCCGCGCGCGCCATCGCCAGGTCGAGGCGACTCTCGAGATCGGAGCGGTCGCCGGGTCCCTCCCGCAGGTCTGCGCCCGTGAGCCGGAGCGCGAGGCTGTGGAAGGTCCGCACGTCGACGTACCGCGAGCGGTGCCCCAGCGACTCCTTCAGCCGCCCGGCGAGCTCGGCGACGGCGGCCCGGTTGAAGGCCAGCACGAGGATCTCCTCGGGCCGCACCTGCCGCGCCCGCACCAGGTGCGTGATCCGCCGCACCACGGTGAAGGTCTTGCCGGAGCCCGGACCGGCCACCACCAGCACGGCGCGATCCCGGGCGGTGACCGCCTCCCGCTGCGCGGAGGTCAGCCCTTCGAGGATCCGCTTCTCGGTCTCGGGTCCGACGGGCACGGGCAGCAGATGCGCGCGGCCCGCGAAGTGGCGCCGGAGCAGCTCGTCGCGCGGGAGCCGGAAGTAGTCGTCGACGTACGCCTGCCTCCGGTCGGCGGGGAGCACCGCGTGCTCGCGCGCAAGGTGGACGAGGGCGATCTGGTGCTCGTGATACTGCCGCGGCCGCTTCAGGTCGAGGTCGGACACCCTGGCGTCGGGGTTCATGCGGATTCGCATCGCGGTTTCGAGCAGCACGGGCGGGTCGGCGAGGTGCCAGGCCTCGAGGTGATGCAGCAGGAGGCAGGCGTCCACCACCCCTTCCGGGGAGAAGCTCTCGACCAGTCTTCGCTCTTCCGCAAGGAACCGCGTCACGTCGAGCGCGAACGCCACGTCGCGGCCCTGCCTGCCCGCCAGTCGCTCGTCGGCGTACCGCAGCACGGCGAACGCGGTCCTGCGCGCCCGCTCCAGCGCCTCTCGCGCCTGGATGAAGTCGGGCTCGAAGCGAACCCGGTACCGGCCGCGACCCACCTTCTCCATCCGCAGCAGTCCCTGGAGGCGCAGGCTGCGCAGGAGGTGGAACAGCTCGTGGGGGGCGAGCGCCGCGCCGAGAGCGCGGCCGACCGCGGCCGCGGCCTCCCGGAGGTTGACCACCGGCGCCTCGTCGAGGTCTTCGCCGAGATCGAGCAGCGCGCCCGCCGCGTCGAACCAGCGCTCGGCGACCTCGCGGGTAGAGCGCGGCACGCCCCGGGCCAGGGTGACGTCGAAGCTCAGGTCCTGCCCGATGAGCTCCAGACGGGTCAGGGCCTGGACCTCGCGAAACGCCTCGGCCGGGCGGAGCGCCGCCTCCTCGGCGATGTCGAGGATGCTGATCTGGCGCGGCCGCCGCGGGTCGTAGAGGTACTCGAGCACGCGCCGCGTTGCCGGCGATGCGTCGGGAGGAAGCGATGCGCGGGCCGCCTCGAGGCTCCCCTGGGTCGGATACAGCCCGTAGGTGCGGGTGCGGTTCTCCAGCCGCTCCAGCACGCCGTCCGCCTCGAGGTGGTGGAGCACCAGCTTGAGCTTGAGCTGCAGCGCGTCCTGCGACCAGTCGAGCTGCTCCTCCAGGTTCTCCTCGACGAACAGGTCCTCGGCCTGTACCCACAGCTCGACGCGGCCGTCTTCGTCGCAATGCCGCCGCAGGCGCCGCGCCCGCGCGCGCAGCGCCTTGAACACGTAGCGCACGTCGCGGCCCGTGACCCGGGAGGATGTCTTGAGGAAGAACTGCGTCTCGAGGTCTTCCTCGCTGAAGAGCAGCACGCAGCGCGCGGGCTTCCCGTCCCGGCCGGCGCGCCCGGTTTCCTGGACGTACTCCTCGAGCGATCCGGGGATCTCGTAGTGCACCACGAGCCGGATGTCCGGCTTGTCGATCCCCATGCCGAAGGCGCTGGTGGCCGCCACGGTCGCGGCCTTCCCGGAGAGGAACCGCTCCAGCTGCTCCGCCTTCTCGTTCGGTCGGAGCCGTCCGTGGTACAGCGCGCAGGCCAGGCCCTCCTCGCGCAGCATTCCGGCGACCTCGGTGGCCGAGCGCACGGTCGCGCAGTAGACGAGTCGCGCCCCCTCGGGATGGGCGGCGAGCAGGTTGAGCAGCGCGGCGCGCTTGTCGCCCCGGTCCGCGATCGGCTGCACCTCGTGGGAGAGGTTCTCCCGCGGCGCGCCGAAATCCATCACCCGGACCCGGACGCCCAGGTCCTTCTCGACGAGATCCGCGATGTCCCGCTTGACCTCGAGCGCGGCGGTGGCGGTGAACAGGCCGATCAGCGGCCGGCGGCTTCGCGCGTGAATCCGCGCGATCGCGCGCGGCAGATACGTGTAGTCGGTGCGGAAGCTGTGCCCCCACTGGCTGATGCAGTGCGCCTCGTCGATCACCCACAGGAACGGCGGCCGGTTGGTCAGCAGGCGGATCATCGACGGGTTGCGGAGCTGCTCCGGCCCGAGGTAGAGCACGTGGTAGCGTCCCGTGCGGAGTCCCTCCAGACTCTGTCGCCGCACCTCCAGGAGCAGGTTCGCGTTGACGTAGCAGGTGGCGGGATACCGCACGGAGAGCGATCGCACCTGATCGGCCATCAGCGCCTGGAGCGGCGAGACGACCACGGTCAGGCCGCGCAGCCGCTCTCCCCCGTGAATCGCCGGGAGCTGATAGCACAGCGACTTCCCTCCGCCGGTGGGCAGGACCGCGAGCGGGCTCCCGTCGCCGAGCAGGGCCAGGATGATCTCCTCCTGGTGGGGACGGAACGTGGGGAGGTCGAAGTGACGCTCGAGGATCTCCGCGGCGAACGGCCGGTGCACGTCGCAGTGCTCGCGGTGCGGGCACCCGGGATCGGGGCAGAGGGGACCGAGCAGCCGGGTCAGGAATTCGGTGAAGCGCGCTCCGGCGGCGAGAGCGGGCGACGGCGGGCCGGCGACCCGGCCCCCGCGGGCGTTCGTCTCGACGAAGCGCAGAGCGAGCGCCAGGGAGAGGCTCTCGGCCCGCGCGTCGAGTCGGGGCTCCGCGAGGATCCTCTCGAGGTGGACCCGGCAGAGGCGGGAGAGGTAGGCGTCGGGCAAGCGCTGCAGGACGGAAGACGGATCCCACGGTGCGCGTTCCCGGAGCTCCCAGCCCCGTTCCGCCGCGGGCGAAGAATCGCCGCCTCCCGCCGAGGTCCCGTACCGGGATTCGACACCGGCGGCTTCGGCCACCAACCGCGCCGCGCCGTCCTGCCCCGCGGCCTCGAGCAGAGAGACGTAGAGCGAGGCGGCCTCGCAGCTCGATCTCGCCGAGTCGCTCCGAGGCGATCGATGCGAGCTCTCGTGCGTGGATCGCGTGCGCGATCGGATCGGGCAGTCGCCCCGCTTCCTCGTCGCCGCGCGGCAGGGCGTGCGTCGCGCGGTCCGGCTCGGCGAGCATCGATAGAACGAGGGTGTCCAGCACCGGCCGGTTTCCCGGGTCGTAGCGGATCGGGTCCGAGGCGAGCAGCGGAAGGTCGAAGGCCGTCAGGTTGTGCCCGGCCAGCCATCCGTCCCCGATGAAACGGGCGAGCTCCTTTCGAACCGCCTCCGGACCGTGCCGGAGCTCGAGGCGCAGCGCGTCATCGCCGCGGACCGCTCCGACCGCGAGGACCCTGCCGCGACGGTCCGCCTCGACGTCCAGGAACGTGACCTCGGACAGATCCAGCGGCACCACGGCCTCCGGCGCGGAATCGCCCCCGGTCGCCGGACTCGGGATCGCGCGAAGCAGGCCATCATATCCTTCGTAGCGGCGGTCTCACGAGGGAGGAGCGCCGCGCGGGTGCCCGACTCTTCCGGAAGACGGACAGGGAGCTCGACCGTGATCGCGAGGCTGAGCGGAAGGACACCTCGAGCGCGCGGCCGTCTGCGCGCCAAGCACGCCGGGCGCGGCCATGCAAATCGACCAGCGCCGGAGGACCTCCTGATGAAGGCGTAACCGCCGGCTTTACCACACGTCTGTGTCAGGAGCGGGGAAGCGGGAGCGTCGGTTCAGGAGGCACGGGCTCTCGCTCGCCACCGGACGTCGGATCTCACGATGCACACGTGCGCGCGCGCCCGCAGCGAGCGTTTTGCCGAGGTCGCGGAAGTCGGCGGACGTCACGAGCAGCGGTCTGGTGCAGCGACCCGCGTCTTGAAACGCATGTTCTCCGCAGGCCGTCGGCGACTGCCCCTGGTGTCTGCGGAACCGAAGTCGTGTCCAGATCGCCAGCATAGTGCCCGGACGCGGGAAGCACGAATCTTGGCTCCTCTCGCTGGTCGGCACGCGAGGTGGAAATCCGCATGACTTACGTTCCGGAACGCGAGCCGCACTTCCGGTTCGCCCGGCTCCCGGATTGCATCGATGCGGACCCCGATGTGCAGGCATCCATGAAAGCCGGAGGCGAATCGCGTACCTGCCGAAAAACGGCCGAATTGGTCCTTTTTCCGGGTATCAGCACGCGAACGTCGGCGTATATCATCCCCGCATCGGGAGGGGCCCGTCATGAATCGCAACGCAAGGTTCGCCGCCGCAGTCGCGTGCTGCACGCTGTTCTGCGCCGTCTCGCACGCGGACACCACCAGCTTCTTCAGCCCATGTCAGGTGGCCACCCTGCTGTCGTCCGGAGTCACCGACGACACGATCAGCAGCAACGGCTATCTCTTCACCTACACCCGCGACAAGCTGTTCACCGGCGGCACCGGCCAGCCGATCGGCCGCATGGTCCGTATCCCGTGGCCGACCGGCGTCGAGGCGCAGGCGGTGACGACGCCGCCGCCCGGCGTCTTCGATTACAGCGCGCGCATCACGATCCGGCGCGTCGACGGCCAGACCGTTCGACTTCCCGGTGATCTCGTTCCGGCTGCTCGCGAACACGGCCGGCGCCGGCGCGGCGCTCGAGATCATGCCCCTCCTGAACGGGGAAGACGGTTTACCCAATCCGATCGCCTTCGATGCCACCGGGTACGCCGGCATGACGTTTCACTACGACACGTCCCCGAATCCCTGGGGCAGCACCGCGCTGTTGACCGGGTTCGACACGTACAAACTGTCGCTCTACGTCGACTTCGCGCTGGTCGGTCTCACGTTCACCAGCAACGCGCCCGGACCGCAGTCGTGCTGCCTGCCCAATGGGTCGTGCGCCGACCTGACGGCGGAACCCTGCGCCGTGCAGGGAGGCCTCACGCTGGGTGGAGGAACGAGCTGCGCTTGCGATCCGTGCGCCGCGACGGCGCCGCCCCCCGCGCCGGATGGGAGGAACGGGACCGCGCCGCTGCGTGCCTCGCGGTTGAGCGGTGGCGGCGGCTCCGTACAGGTCACCTGGGATGCAAGCTCGTGCACCGCGACCGACTACAACATCCTCTACGGGAGTCTGAGCACGCTCGCGAGCTACTCGCTGAGCGGATCCGTGTGCTCGATCGGCAACAGCGGCGCTCACTCGTGGACCGCGGTGCCGGCCGCGAGCATCTGGTTCGTGGTCGTCGGGACGGACGGCGCCGGAACGGAGAGCAGCTGGGGTGTCGACGGGGCGAATCAGGAGCGGAACGGGTCGGTCGTCTCCGGTCTGTGCGGAGCGATCATCAAGGACGTTTCGAGGACGTGTCCGTAGCTCCGCGACCGGCGCCCGCCCGCCGGGGTCAATCCGGCAGGTCGTCGAGGAGCGCTCTCTCGGCAGGGTTCAGCCTACCGAACCGTCCGGCGTCCGGCTCGAGGAGCGCCTGGACATCTGTCGAGTCCTGCTGGCGCTTCGAACGGCGCCGGGCCGGGTCGCTTCCGGTGCGGAGTTTCTCGTGGAGCAGGTCCGCGACCTCGAGCACGCGAAGACCTACGCCGTGGATCGGCACCTCGACGGCCCGAGCGACGGCCTCGACCAGAGCGGGGTCGTCCGTGAACCGCACCGGGGTACCGTCGGGGCCAACCCAGTCGTCGCTGTGCTCGTGCCGGCCCGTCTCGCGGAAGCCCGACGACCGCAGTCGGGCTCGAAGAGATCGAGCCACGAGGCTCGCGCGTTCCGCTCGCGACGACTCGAGAAGGGATCTTCGCCACCTCGTCGCGGGAGTCGTCAACCCGATTCTTGCGAGTCCGGGGACCCCCGGGGGGGCTTGCGTCGCTCCCGTGAAAGCGGGACGGGAGGTTTCACCCGAGCGCGTTCCGCTTCGGGTGCCAGGAACAGGAAGGAGAAGTCGATGCGTCGGATCCCGCTTCTCTCGCTGCTGGTTCTCGTGTCGTGCTCTGGGGCTTCGGCTGAGCTCGCGCTGCCGCCGACCGCGCTCGCCCCGGCCGATTACGTTCTCGCGACGCTCGAGCGCCATCCGCTCGTGATCCTCGGCGAGGGACACTGGATTCGCCACGATGCGCAGCTCGTCGCCGATCTGGTTCCGGGGCTCGCGTCGCGTCGCGTCGTGCTCGCGATGGAGACGCTCGCCGCACGCGACCAGGCGGCGCTCGACCGGTTGGTCTCCACGGCGGAGTGGAGCGAGGCCGAGGCGATGCGCCTCCAGCGCGGCGCGGCCTGGCCCTATCGCGAGTACCTCGACATCTTGCGCGCGGCGTGGAAGGCCAATCGCGGATCTCCCGGCGCGATGCGCGTCCTGGCGCTCGGCCCGAATCCGGATTGGCGGACGCAGGGGATCTCGTACGACGGGTTCATGGCCGAACGCGTAGCCGCGGAGGTCGAGGCGGGTCGGCGGGTGGTCGTCTACTGCGGAATCCACCACGCATTCACGCGCTATCACCAGCCCGAGCTGGACCTCCAGGGAAAGGCCCACGCCTTCATGGACCGGATGGGCAACATCCTCCGGCGACGATTCGGCGAGCGCGTGTTCCTGATCACGCTGCACAAGCCGGTGTGGTGCGGCAAGGAGCCCTGGGACGATTGCCTCCCGGCCGGCGGGGCGATCGACTGCGCGGCGGCGCGCCTGGACCGGCCGGTCGGCTTCGATGTCGCGGGCACGCCGTTCGGCGATGCGGCCGTCGATCCGAGCGTGTACTACGCCCGTGGCTACCCGTCGCTGCGCTTCGGCGAGCTGACCGACGGCTACCTCTGGCTCGGCCCGCTCGACAAGTACGAGGACGTGCGGCTCATCCCGCTCGACGAGCTGGCGCCCGACGAGACGGCGCTCCGCGAGGTGGCGGCGCGGAACCCGTTCTCCGACGAGAAGGACGCGCCGCGCGCGCGACTCGAGGAGCTGTGGCGCGAAGAGCAGGCGCGGCGCTCGGATCCTCTGACCTCGCGCCGGTGGTCGGCCCTGCTCGACTGGCGCCAGCGCTGCGCGGAACGGGCGCTCACGCTCGTGTTCCTGATGACCGGACCGCGGAGCGGCAAGCTGGCGGAGGACGAGAACCAGCGGGCGTTCGCGGGCCACTTCTCCAACATGGAGCGGCTGGCGGGCGAGCGCCGACTGCTGCTCGCCGGCCCGTTCGGTGAACCGCGGCACGACCCCCGCCTGCGCGGCATCTTCGTGCTCGACACGGCGGACCGCGCACAGGCTCGTGCGTGGGCCGAGACGGATCCGACCGTGCAGGCCGGAGTGTTCGAGCTCGAGTACCACGACCTCGCGACCGCAGCGCCGCTGCACGAGTTCCTCGAGACCGAGCTGGCGACGGAGGAAGCGATGAAGCGCGAGGGGCGGAAGCGCGCACCGGGTGAGCGCGTGCGCGGGTACGTGCTCCTGACCGCCGAGCGCGGCGACGTCGCGCGCCGTGAGCTCGCGCCGCTCGTCGCGCAGGCGCGCGTGCTGCTCGTCGGGAGACTCGATGGCGGGCGCGCGTTCGCGATCCTCGATGCGCTCGACGTGGACGGTGCGCGCGCGTTGCTCGGTCCGATCACGGAGCGACTGGGAGAGCACGTGCTCGACGCGTGGTACGCGAGCCGCGGGCTCGAGGGGATGCGACGGTAGGGCCCTCGCGCCGCTTCGGGGTCGGAGCCCAGATCGGGGCTTCAGGCCCGCGACGACCTGCACAGCCAGGCCATCGAGGCACAGCGCGACTTGCAGATTCTGCAACTGCACGCCGATCTCCGGCCACAACTCGAAACCCCGCCGAGCTCGTCGCCAAGACCTTGCCGGACCTGCTGGGAATCCTCGCGCTGCAGGAGCGGCGCTGGGTGTTGTTCCTGGATGAGTTGCCTTGCCCGACGACGGTGGACGCGTCGGTGCCGAGCCAGTTGCAGAAGTGGCTGGACCATTCGTTGCCGCGCGGCTGCCCGTTGATCGTGGCGGGTTCGAGCGCGCGCGTGATGAACGATCGCTGCCTCTACCGGACGGCGCCGCTTTACGGCCGAGCGCCGAAGCTCCTTCACGTACAGCCGCTGGACGGGGCGTCCTCAGCTGGGCCGGGCCGGCAGGACCAGACGGAACGACGCTCCCCGACCGCTCGGGGCGTCGAGCGTCAGGTCGCCGCCCATGTCGCGCGCGAGGCCGCGCGACAGCGCCAGGCCGAGGCCGATGCCGGGGATCGGGTCCGCGGAATCGCGGCCCCCGCGCTCGAACGGGGCGAAGATCGCCCGCGACTGCTCGGTCGGGACGCCCGGACCGTGATCGCGAACCGTCAGGACCAACCAGCCGTTGCGCGCCGAGGCGTGGAGCGAGATGGTCGCCGACTCCCCGCCGAGTGCGTACTTCGCGGCGTTGTCCACGAGGTTGGCCAGGATCTGGCCGATCGCGTCGGGATCCACGGTCAACGGCGCCGCGGCGGATCCAGCGGTCGCGATGTCGAGCGTCATCCCCGAAGACTCCGCGCGCCGTTCGAGCGGCGGCCGCACGCGCTCGATCAGGGACTCGAGGCTCAGCGACTCGACGTGACGTGGGCCGCGCCGCTCCTCGAGTCGGGCGTGGGCCAGCACGTTGGCCACCATGGCCGACAGCCGCCGCGACTCTTCCTTCAACGTCCGCAGGTAGACGAGGCGTTGCTCCTCGGTACGGACGACGCCGTCGGCGAGCATCTCGGTGTACATCTGGAACGTCGTCAGCGGGGTGCGCAGCTCGTGCGTCACCGCGGAGACGAAACGGCGCCGTCGCTCGCCGAGGTCGATGCTCTTGCGCAGCGTGGCGCCCACGGCGACCATCGCACCGATCACGGCGAGCCAGGCCAGACCCAGCGCCGCACGCCCGGCGGTGATCCCCGGAGCCGCGACGGCGGCCGGGGGCGGCGTGCGCAGCACGACCGGGACGTTGGCCAACCCGTGTCCCGGCGCGCCGGCCGGCGGCGCGACCGCGGCCACGCGCTCCAGTTCCGCGGCGGGGAACAGATCGCGGATCTCGAACAGCAACCGCTCGCGCAGCCGCGGCCAGTCGAGGACGAACCCCTGGAACCGCTCCTCGCCGCCGGTCTCCATGCGACGCAGGAAGACCAGCGCCGGCTCCGCCGGAGCACCCGGCGAATCGAGCCAGGCAACGACCTGGCGCCCGGCCGAGTTCGCACCCGGCGGCCGCGGCACCATGCAGGCGACGCGGGCGTCGAAACTCGTTGTTCGACTTGACCTGCTGGGCCTCGATCCACGCCGCGTCGTTGTCGGGTCGCTCCGGGCTCCCCAGCTTCGCGTCCACCAGGGAATCGGCGCGCGCGACCGCGGCTCGAACCGCCTCCAGTCGGAGGTGCGGCAGGAACCGCTCGAAGACGGCTGCCCGCCGGGCGCGCTCCTCCTCGGAGAGGACGGGCGCGGGGCCGAGCGGGATCTGCGGCGAGGTCACGGCGCCACGCGAGTCGACCTCGAAGTGCAGCAGCAGGAACTCGGAGTCCAGCTCGAGCAGCGGTGACGGTGCGAGGTCGCCCGCGGGATCGAACGGCCGGTAGTCGGCGCTCGGTCGTGCGGCCTCGCGAGCGAGGAACAGCGACAGCCAGGAGTCCATGCGCCACAACGCCAGCCGCAGCGACTCCTGGTGGGCGGTCTCCGCCCGGGCCTGCAGCTCCGAGCGCTCCAGCGCAACGACCACCGCGCTGGTCCGGACGAGTGCCGCAACGACGACGAGATTGCACGCCGCGAAGACGAGCCAAAAGCGCGCGGCGCGCCTCACGCGCCCTCCTGGCCGTCTGGATCGGCGAGCATGTAGCCCCGGGCGCGGACCGTCACGAGGAGCTTGGGCTGTGCCGGGTCGCGCTCCAGCTTCTCGCGCAGGCGACGAACGTGCATGTCGATCGTGCGCGTCTCCATCTCGCGCGAGTTCCCGCCCCACACGCGCTGCAGCAGCTCCCGGCGATCGACGGGGCGCCCCCGATGGGCCGCCAGGTAGCGCAGGATGCTCGATTCCAGCGCGGACAGGCGGAGCTTCTCCCCGCCCGCGAGTGCGATCTCGCCCAGCTCCAGGTCGACCGTGCGGTCGCCCAGGCGCAGGGTGCGCAGGTGCGCAGGCCGCGCGGGCGCTCGGCCGAGCGGCGGAGCACGGCCTCGACGCGCGCCAGGAGCTCGCTGGCGCTGAACGGCTTGACCACGTAGTCGTCGGCACCGAGCTTCAGGCCACGCACGCGATCTTCCTCGGCGCCGCGCGCCGTCAGCAGGATCACCGGGAGCTGCGGATGCGATGCACGCAGGTCGCGCAGGATCTCGAACCCGTCCTTTCCGGGAAGCACGACGTCGAGCAGCAGCAGGTCGGGAGACGAGGCGAGCGCCCGGTCGACCGCCTCGTCGCCCCGGGCGCACACCCCCACCGCGTAGCCGGCGAAGGACAGGACGTCGCACAGCCCTCGCCGGATCGCCGCGTCGTCCTCAACGACTAGGATCGTCGTCTGCGCCAAGCCGGCCGCTCCGTTCGAGTCTCAACAACCGTCGCACTTGAACCCCTTGGCGATCGCCTGCTCGCGGATCGCCTGGCGCATGGCGTTGCCGAGGCTCGTCGCCTCCGCCGCCAGCGCGTTGCGGATGAAGGTCTCGCGCTCGCGGCTGACTCGCTGGATCTCGGTCTGGATCGACTCGCGCTGCTTGCGCATGGCCTCGACGGAGGCCACCCGCTGCTCGCGCGTCATCGACCGCAGCTCCTTCGGAAGCTCGGCGAGCGGCAGGGCGTCCCAATCGAACCCCTCGGTCCGCGTCGCGTCCACGAGATCCCACGAGGCGTTCGTGTACAACGCGCCGCCCTTGGCCACGATGCGACTGCTGCACGACTCGACGCCGAGCCGCGAGGCGTTGCCGTCCTGCGCGACCTGATTGGCCAGCCCGTCCCGCCCGCGGGGACCGTAGGGCAGGTAGGTCGTGTTGAGCAGCCCGTTCAGCTGGCGCAGTCGCTCGTCCTGCGGCGTCGCGATCTGGATCGTCCCACGGGCAGGGTCGATGGCGGAGAAGTTGCCCTCGCCGCCCCTGGCCAACTCGGGCCACCGCTCGACCACGCCCTGCTCGCGGTTGCCGGCGTACAGCGCGTTGACGATGATGCCGCGGTTGCGGGCGGCACGCGTGGCGATGCGGAAGTCGTGACTCTCGGCTCCCTGATCGGCCGATTCGTTGCCGGCGACGAAGATCACGCGCAGCGCGTCCCGGTTCCGGGACCAGCTCATCCCGTCGATCGCCTTGTTCAGGACCCGACCCACGTATTCCTCGCCCCCGCCGATCGTGAGCAACATCAACTTAGAATACACGGAGTCCAAATCGTCGGTGAGGTCGAGGTGCTGAACGATAAAGCCCTCGCGCTCCGTGGCCTGGTCGGTGCCGAAGCTCAAGAGGCCGACGCGCAGCTCGGGAGTCGGCCTCATCTTCGCCAGCTCGTTGACCACGTCCCAGATGCGCGCCCGGGCGGAGTCGAGCAGGCCCTCCATGCTCCCCGACGTGTCGAGGCAGATCACGACGTCGACGGCTCGCCTCTCGCCTCCCGGCGCCGGATTCGCGCCGGAGGGCGCGAGGTCGCCGGAGAGCGGGAGCAGCAGGACCAGACAGCCGCCGTGGAGCGCGCGGCGCAGGCTTCGGGGCATTCTCATCTCGCACCTCCGTGGGGTGTGTTGACCACGGGAACATTGTGGGCCGGGAGACCCGGGCCGGCCGTCACTTCTGTGTAACAAGCCGCAGCGGGAGTTTGACCGCGGCCCCGGTTAACGTCGAGGCGCCCCAGCCGTTTCCCCGGCGCCTCCAACGCAAACCGAACCAGTTGGAATGGTCGTCGTTCGGCCGCTGTCTTTGAAGAACTCACACAGGGCGCGGTTCTCAGGGGCTGGAATCGCCAGGACCATGCGCAGGAACGACAAAGCCCAGCATCGGAGATGGCGTCTCGCGAGATCACCGGCGATGACCGCTGCGAGCGAGCGTGCGTGGGCGATCGAGGTCTCCCCGGATCAACGCATCCCTCTTTGCGCGGGTCCAACCCTTGATCCGGTGTTCGCGCTGGATGGCGTCGGTGCGGCCCGGGTGGGGCTCGGAGTACACGAAGCGAACGGGGTGGCGCTCTCTTGTGTGACGGGCGGCGGTTCCGGGTTTGGGGGATTCGAGGCGTTGGCGGAGATCGTTCGTTTGGCCGACGGTGATCGATCCGGCGGAGCCGACGAGGATGTAGACGAAGAACATCCGGGATTCTCGGGAAGGCGGGAACCGTTTCTCTCGCCCTTGCGTGGGCGGGTGATCGGCTCGAGTCGTCAACTGCTGACCGACGGACCGCCATCCGTCACGGCCTCCATTCGCCGCAAGGCGCGCAGAGCCGAGCGGTCGCGTCCTCCGGGGTCCGTCTGAACTTCAGCGACGCAATGCAGGCCGAATGCGAACGGTCCGCCCGGCGAGCTCCGAGAGCCTGTTCAGGCTGAAGCTGCCAAGTTCTCGCGCAGCACTCCCGGATGCCGTGCCGCGATCCGAATCAGCGCCAACGCCGGCCCCTGAGGGCTCCGGCGACTCTGTTCCCAGTTGCGCAACGTGTGGACGCTGATTCCCAGTGACGCGGCAAACTGCTGCTGGGTCAGTCCGACGAAACGCCGAACGGCAACGACGTCCTCGCCCCCGGCGATGCGTCCACGCAGGATGCGTTCGCGCTGCTTCCGTGGAATTGCGCGGGCAAAGTCCCGGTCGGTCAGTTCACGAATGTCGTCAACCATTCATCCCTCTCTTCCACTCTTCGAAGTGCTGCCGCTCGTTCTTGGTGGCCATGCGCGCGCTCAGGATCCGAATCACTTCAACTTCGCGCTCGACGTAGACCACTACGACTACGCCGCGTCGGATCCGGCCGACGGCGATGAAACGGTCCTCTTCGTCGGAATGCTCTTCGTCGTAGATCTCCAGGAAATCCTTGTCACGGCGGAATAGCCCGGCTGCCTCCTCGAGCGACACGCCGTGCTTCTTCCGGTTGATGTCGTCCTTCCGGGAATCCCATTCGAATCGCATCGCGCACGTAGAATATACGCCATTGGCTGAGTCAGTCAACGGACGACCCGCGGAGGCGCGGGCCGACGCGGAGTCGAGTCGCTCCTCGATTCGTGCTCTTCATTGGAAGACGGGCCTGCCGCGAGCGCACCCGAGAGCAGGCCGAAAGCCTACGGCCCGCCCGGTGTACGCCGCGAGTCGGTTCAGGCCGAAGCCGCCAAGTTCTCGGACAGTACTCCCGGATGCAGTACCGCGATCCGAAGGCGCTCCAACCTCGGAAGCTCCGGCGACTCTGTTCCCGGTTGCGCAGCGTGTGGACTAGCCCTGCCCTTGCCCCACAAATCCTCCGGGACATTTGTCAGGGTGAGGGGTCGGCGCGAATCCCGGCCAGTTGATAAGTTCCTATCCCGCAGCGAGATTGTAGAGGTGTACGATTCCCTTCCAGCTGCACTTGGGGCTGGGTGGCGGGTCGGAACGGCGCGCCGAACATCCGCCCCGTCTGGCGACCAGGATGATCGCCTGACCGAGATTGACTGGCGGCTTCGTCGTACGGCCGCAAATGTCCAGACTTACTTGTGGGGCAAGGGCAGGACTAGCCTGGATTTCCACGGAGGGGAATTCCCCTAAGAACTGACCGCCGGGCACGTCTCCGCCACCGGCCCGCGTCACGCGGGCTAAATGCGGCGTGGTTGCGTCTGTCCCTCGTGCGACCGGACCCTCGCCAACCGGAATCATGCTCCCCCGTTCCTGCTGAGCCCCCAACGGACCTCGCGCGTATCTTATCCTATATGGTGCTCTCATCGGCACGTAGATTCAGCCATCATGTGCTGTTTGGCAAGCGGGCCAACGGTGCGGGCGAGGAAGTGCACCCCGGCGGAGCTGCGACGCCGCAAGCGGTATGAGCCCGCGTGAGGCAGGCGCCGGCCAGGCCTGTGCTTTTGTGCTTGACTTTGCGTGGCGATGTGGTAACTGTATGGATATGGCTATCGGACAACCTAAGAGCCTAAGCGAATGCAAGCGGTTCTTCTGCCAGCCCAGTTCTGCCAAGCAGCGCCAGTACGAGGCCCTTCGCGCCTACTTCGCCGAAGGGCGCTCCTCGGCGGAGGCCGCCCGCGCCTTCGGCTACACGACGGGCTCCTTCCAGGTGATGTGCCATCGCTTCCGCCGCGAGAAGAACCCCTCCTTCTTCCTGACGCCCCAGCCCGGCCCGCGCTCTCAACCGAAGAAGTCGGCCGCGCGCGACTTGATCGTCAAGATGCGCAAGACCAACCATTCCGTTTACGAGATCAGCGAGATCCTCAAGTCGCACGGCAAGCCCCTCAGCCCCACCGCCGTGCGCGAGGTCCTCAAGGTCGAAGGCTTCGCCGCTCTGCCTCGTCGCCTCGATGAGGAACGGCCCGACGGGCTTCGCCCGACCATCGAGGCCGTCGCGGATGTTCGCCAACTCTCTCTCGCCCCTCGCCGCTTCGAGACGATGTGCGGCGGCTTGTTCTTGTTTGTTCCTGGCCTCGTCGCTCTCGACCTCGAGGGCCTCGCCGAGGCAGCGGGCCTCCCCGGATCGAAGATGATTCCCGGTAGTCACGCGCTGCGCTCCATGTTGGCCCTCAAGCTCTGGTCCATCGAGCGCCGCAGCCACGTGATGCCCCATGTCGCCGACCAGGGACTGAGCCTTCTGGCGGGCCTCAACGCGATCCCCAAGCGCAGCTTCTTGTCGGAATACTCCTCCCGCGTCGGCCACCACCAGATCGTCAAGCTCCAGGCCGCCTACCACAAGCAGATCGACAGCCAAGCGCTCTTCCCTGGCGAGTCGTTCAACCTCGACTTCCACTCCATCCCCTACTTCGGGGAGCATCCCGGAGTGCAGTGCCACTTCCTCGCGATGCGCAGCCGGCGCCAGAAGTGCGTGCTCACCTTCCTGGCGCAGGAGCTCGACGGTCGCGCCTTCTGTTACTCCAACGCCGACATCCGCAAGGGCGAGGAGTCCGAGGAGATCTTCAGGTTCGTCGCCTTCTGGAAGCGCGTCCACGGCGAGCAGCCGCACCACCTCGTCTTCGACTCCAAGCTGACCACTCTGGCCAACCTGGCGCGTCTGGACAAGATGAACATCATCTTCATGACCTTGCGGGCGCGCTCACCAAAGCTCAAGAAGGAGGTGGCCTTGATGCCTGCCTCCGCCTGGCGTGAGATCGAGCTCGATGTGCCCACGCGGAAGTACCGTTTCCCAAGAGTTCACGAGCAGCCCGTGCGGATCGAGAAGCGGGACTTCCGCCAGATGTTCATCAAGGAGCTCGGACATGACGAGCCGACGATCCTGCTGACCAACGACCGCCGGAGCGCGAAGGAGATCGTGACTCGCTACGCCAAGCGGATGCTCATCGAAAACGCTCTGTCCGACGCCGTTCGCTTCTTCCACATGAACGCACTCTCGTCGGCGGTCGGCATCAAGGTGGACTTCGACATGGCGCTGCTGGTGATCGCCAGCGGGCTGTACCGACAGCTGGCCGACAAGATGCGCGGCTACGACGATGCGCAAGCGAAACGCATCTTCCGCGACCTCATCGACATGCCCGCCACGGTGACGCTGGGCGACTCGGAGGTGACCGTGGAGTTCCACCGCAGGGCGCACCTGCCCATCATCATCGATTCCGGGATCCTCAACTCACGGGTCAACGTGCCCTGGTGGAACGGCCTTCCTCTCCGAATGCGCGCCTGAACCGGCAGGCCCGCTCCGCGGCCGGTTGCTGGCGGCCTGGCCCGAAGCCGTCGATTCGCTGCAGGAGGCACCCAAATCTTAGGGGAATTCCCCTCCGTGGAAATCCAGGCTAGTCTCTTCCAGCCTCGCTCAGGGCCTGCTCCAGCAGGTCGTCCACACCGAGCGTGCGGGCACCGTCTCGAAGATAGTCCTCGTCGAGCGCCGAACCTTGGACGAGCACGATGCCGAGAACGTCGCGCCACTGTCGGTCCGACACCTCGTCGCCCATCCGATACCAGCGCAGCTTCTGCAAGAGAATGTCCTCGGCAGTGTAGACGTACAGGAATCGGTCGGGGTCAGACGCCACCTGCACGCGCTGCCGGCGCCGCATCTGCGCTTCGTCGAGCGGCGAGCCGCCGACCATGAACAGGTCGACCTTGGTCGACGTTCCGAGGTGGATCACGTTCGCGCTCGACTTGTCACGCACGGCTCGTCTCAGGGCGTCCGGGTCGGCATGGAACTGGTCACCCAGACCGGCGACGAACGACCCGATGTGGCCCTCGTTCAACGCCACCACGAGGTCCACGTCCAACGTCGATCGAGGCTCGCCACTGATCGCGCTCGCCAGCGACCCCCCGACGAGATACCGGATGCCGCAGTCCTCCAGAACCTGGGCGACCTGCAGCGCGACGGCGATCGGATCGCCGATCAACTTGACGCACCGAAAAACGCCGCGGCCTCGGGATAAGCACGTCCGGCGAGCTCACGGCCCAGCTTCAACACGGCGAGGCGCAGCAACCACTCGCGCTCCGAGCCCTCGGGGTGACGACGTCGAATGCCTAGGAGGGACAGCTCCTGTACTACCCGACTGATCTCCGTCGCGGCTCTCGCCTTGTCGAGCGGCGACATGCGGCGCCACAGCTCGACCTGCACTCGTTCGGCCTCTCGCTTCGGTGACGGTGGACCCCACGCCCGCGTGTCGGTGGTGGACCCTCGGTTACCGTTTGTGGGCTGTGGATCTGCCGGGCTGCTTCGCAGCCCTTGGAAGAGCTTCGCTCTTCCACAGCTCCACAGCCCCTGCTGCTAGCCGCCCCGACCGGAAGAAGAACAGCACAGTTGCATTCCTGCCTGAAGTTCCCGACCGGGCGATCGCTCCAGAGCCCGAGGAGATCAACCCGACTTCGTGGATGCGGTGGGGATTGTCGCGGAGACCTCTGGCGTCGGCGCCGATTCAGGCAGCGCAGGCACCCTGTAGGTGAAGCCCCGGAACCGTCGTACGGGGACCGGTGCGATCGCCGTCCACGTCCGCGTGTCGAACAGGAGCGCGTAGCCCGCGGTGGGATCGTTTCGGTTCACCAGCGCGCCGTCGGCGAGTGCGAAGTAGCCGCGCCAGGCGCCCTCCGCGGCCACGAACAGCCGGTTTTCCTCCCCCTCCACGAAGCCGCTCGGCCAGCGGTAGAGATTCCAGGCGCCCTCGGGATTGCGCTCGCGACGCAGCGCCAGCTTGTCCTCGAGCACCTCACGACGCATCCACACCCCGATGTCCATGGCCACCCGTTGAGAGCTAACCCCGTCCGCACACACGTTGCGATGGTTCCACTGTGCCTCCAAGCGCCCCTGTTGTCCAGACCCCGGGCGCGAAAAGGAGGAACGACCGATGAACAGCTTCGCCATCCGTTTCCAGGTCAGCGACTTCACCGAGGCCCTCCCCAAGGAGGGCTACCATCCCTGCACCATCCACTCGGCACGCCCGCGCACCAGCGAGCGCGGCAACGGCACCGTCCAGGTCGTCTACCACCTCACGGGCGTCGATCCCACCTGCGACCGCGTCACCGAGTACTTCGTCGTCGTGGGTGCCAGCCCGCAGGCACTTCGCATCGGCCGACGGCGCCTGCTCGCCCTCTGTCAGGCGTGCGGCCTCGACCCGCGCGAGGGCAACGAACTCAAACTCGCCGACCTCGTCGGGTGCGAGCTGCAGATCCGCATCGGTCACGACACCTATGAGGGCAAGCCACGCGTCCGCGTCCTCGGCTACCGGTCGATGTGATGGCGACCGTTCTTCCTGCGACTCCCGCGCCGGCCCCGGTATCGCCGATTCCGAGGGCCGGTGCGGCTCCTGGGCCGCGGCCCGACTCCGGCCCGGTGCTCCGCCTGTCCGTCGAGAGCCTGCGCACGAGCTGGGCGCCTCTTCGCGCCGGCGCCGCGCGGGCCTCGGCGGACGAGCCCCTCGCGGAGCTTCCACTGCGGGTCGTGCCGCAACACGACGGGTCCTTCGAGGTCGTCGACGGTTTCAAGCGACTCGCCCGCTGGGTCCGCTCGGGTGCGACCGAGGTCCCCGCCGTCGTCGAGCACGCTGATCCGCGCCCGAGAGCAAGGCCTTGCTGCTGCGCTCCAACGCGCCACCGCGGACCCTCACGGCCATGGACGAGGCGCGGGTGGTCGATTCGCTCATCCGCGATGACGGTCTCACGCTCACCGCCGTCGCCCGTCTCCTCGGCCGTCGCAAGGCGTGGGCCGTGCGGCGTCACGCCCTCGCGACCCGCCTGGGTCGTGCCGCCCAGGAGCAGCTCGACCAAGGGCAGATCCGACCGACACTCGCCTATGCCTTGAGCGCTCTCCGCCACGATGCCCAGCGGGCACTGCTCGATGTCGTGATCCGCCATCACCTCAAAGAGCGCGAGTCTCTGGCTCTCGTCTCCGCCTGGCGCGCGGCCGGCTCCGAGCGCGAGCGCGGCGCTCTTCTGCACAACCCCCTCGCCACCGTCCGCCCTCAGCCCGATGGGCCCTCGCCCCTCGGCTCCCTCGCCACACGGATCGAGGAGCGCCTCGAGCGCATCCGTCAGGCGCTTTTCGATCTCGATCGCTTCGAGCTTCCGCCCTCCGGCCTCACGGATGCCGAGCGGCGCCGCCTCGAAGCCCAGCATCACGCCCTGCTCCATCAGCTCCAGAGGACTGCCCAGTCCCTGGCTCCACTCGACCCGTTCGAATCCATGGAGGACCACCGTGAGCGACGAGACCCAATCGCCTCCGAACTCGGAGACACCGCAGAACCCGACCTCTTCACCACCCGACCGAGCGAAGGCATCCCCGGAGCAACGCCGCCAGATTCTCCACCTCCACCAGCAGGGCTATGGCACCAGGGAGATTGCCCGCCGCGTCCTGCTCAATCGCAAGACCGTCCGACGCATCCTCCGCGAGGAAGGCCACGACCCGGCTCCGCCGACCTCCCCGGCGACGAAACTCGATCCCTTCCGCGAAGCGATCCACGAGCAGGTCGAGAAGCGTCTGACCACCACACGCATCCTGCGCGAGATCCGCACCCTGGGCTTCACCGGCGGTCGCACGATCCTGGCCGACTACGTCCGCTCCCTCGAGGGGCCTCTGGCTCCGAGGAAGCCGATCAAGCGCCGTTTCGAGACTCGCCCCGCTGAGGAGATGCAGGTCGACTGGTCCGTCTACACCGTCCCGATCGCCGATTCGTCCCAGCGGGTCCATTGCCTCGGCTGCGTCCTCGCCCACTCCCGCAAGCTCCACGTCCGCTTCTACCGTGACGAGCGCGAGAGCACACTCCTCGAAGGGCTCGCGCGCGCTTTCGAAGCGTTTCAGGGCGTCACCCAGCGGGTGGTCTTCGATAACATGGCGACGGTCGTCCTGGGTCGCATCGGCCGCGACCGCAAGCCTGTCTGGCACCCGCGGTTCCTCGACTTCGCGCGCCACCACGGCTTCCAGCCCTTTCTCTGTCGCGTGCGGGATCCGGACCGAAAGGGAAAAACCGAAAGAATCTTCGACTTCCTCGAAAAGGACTTCGTCCGCGGCTCCGTCTTCTCGAGCTTCGAGGATCTCAACCACCGCGTCCAGATCTGGGCCGCCGAGGTCGCCAACCGTCGCATCCACGGCACGACCGGGCTCGTCCCCGAGGAGGCCTGGCTCGCCGAGCGCGACTTCCTCATCCGACTCCCCGACGCCCGCTTCCCGGTCTTCCAGGAATCCGTCCGCGAGATCGACGACGACGCCACCGTCTCCATCGGCGCCAAGCGCTACACCGTCCCCGCGTCGCTCGGCCGCGGCCCGGTCGCCGTCCGGCTCTACGCCGAGCACTTCGAGATCGTCGACCGGCGCGGCGCCGTCGCCTTCTCGCACCGCTACGCCGATCCAAGCGATCCCGCCCGGCTCCAGCTCGACCCGGCTCACTACGCGACGCTGCCGCGACCGGGCCCTGCCACGCCCGGCCACAGGCTCGACGAGCAATTCCTCGAACGCTTCCCCACGCTCGCCGATCTCGTCGCCGGGATCGAGCGTCGCATGAAGTCGCTCGCCCCGATCCACTTCCGTGCCCTGTGGCGCCTCGCCGACACCTACGGCGAGGAGGCGTTTCTGCGCGCGGCGTCCCGAGCCCAGCACTACCACCGACACGACTCCCAGGCCGTCCGTCGTCTCCTCGAACGCGAACACCCACTCCGGGATAGCACTCCCCCCGTCCTGCCCGTGGGCAATGCCGCTCGTGTCCAGGCGTTGCTCGGTGAAGTCGACTCCGGCTCGCTGGACGGCTACGCCCACCTCGACACCGCGCCCACCGAATCACCGGACCGCGATGTCCCTGCAGCCCTGGGGGATTGGCCCGAAGGCAACGACGAGAAGGGAAGCAAACCATGAAGCGTAAAGAACCCCGCGATGTCCTCCCTCCCACGCCGGAGGAACTCTCCCGCCTGGCCCTCGATCTCGATCTCACCGCGATCCCAGAGGCTCTGCCCGACTTGCTCCGCCGCGCCGAGCAGGAGGCCCTGTCCTACTCCGATTTCACCCGCATCCTGCTCCAGGTCGAGCGCGACGCTCGCCGCACCCGCAAGCTCGACCGCGGACTCAAACGCTCTCACCTCGGTACCGTCGAGGGGCTCGAGGCATTCGACTTCGCCGCTCGGCCCCAGCTAGAGCCTCGCGTCGTCAAGGAGCTCCTCAACTGCCGCTTCGTCGAGGAGCGCCGGAATATCCTCTGCATGGGCAAACCCGGCCTCGGCAAAACCCGTGTCGCGAAAGCACTCGCCCACGCCGCGTGCCTCCAGGGCTACTCGACCCTCTTCGTCATCACCGCGGAAATGCTCGAAGACCTCCACGCCTCCCTCGCTGATGGCAGCTTCCATCGCGCCCTGCGTCGCTACACCAAGCCCCGCGTGCTTCTCGCCGACGAATTCGGCTACGAACCCTTCGACACCAAGGCCGCGTCGTACCTCTTCCGCGTCGTCTCCGCTCGGCACGGCCAAGGCTCCACCATCCTGACCGCCAACACGGGCTTCTCGAAATGGTCGAGCTTCTTCCCCTCCGAGGCACAAGCCATCGCCACCGTCGACCGCCTGCTCGACCGCGCCACCATCCTCCGCTTCACCGGAAAGACCTTCCGCAATCCCCGTGATGTCCAGGGTGCACCGCTGGACGAGTAGGCTGCTCCGGGAGGGGACCACCGCCGTGGTCCTCTCCGTCTCCCCCTTACCCGATCGTCCCTCGCCTCACCGCCAGGGGACCACCCCCGTCAAAGCGCACCGTCTACGCGGAAACCGGGGGACCACTCCGGCAACGGTGCTCCCGCGGATCCGTAGCGTCTCGCGGTCTCGCCTCTTTCTCCACTGACCGGCAAACACCCTCAGGGGTCCACCGGCAATGACGTCTCGGGACGTATCGGCGGCGAGCACCGCCGTGACTCAGTTCGTGGCGGTCTCGACGATGGTTGCGCGCGCGTTGCGAAGGCATCGATGGAATTGTACCGCACTCGGGTCGCTCGATTGGCCGCGGGCGGAGTCGGAGCAGGAAATCGGAGGTTGGGTGCGGCCGTCGATCCTCACTCCGGGTCCCGTCGGGCAGGGGTGGCACACGGGAGGTGGGGCGAAAACCGGCGTCATCCAGCGGATTCGTGAGGATCGTTCGTGTCGCCGACGTAGTAGGGGTGGCCGCAGAACAGAGGAGGAAGTAGACGGGGAACATCGGAAACCCAAGGGAGGCGCCGGTCGGACCGACCTGCCCTGAGCTTGTCGAAGCCAGCAGCACTTCGACTCGCGATGGATGGCCTGCCATGAGCGAGCGCCGCAGGCGCGAGTCGAATGGTGGAGGCGGCAGGAATCAGGAACGGTGTCCCTGCTCCCGCCGCCCCCTGAGTCTTTCTCCCAGGTCCCACGGGCACGCCACGAAGTTGCCGCTCTCCGTCCCGGTGGCGAAGCCGGGGTGCCCTCGCCCCCCGAGCCGCCCTCCCCGGTGTCGACGTGGATCCGGAACGTTCCGGCGGCAGGCGCCCCTGGCTCGGAAGGTACCGCCTTCCTGGTTGCTTCCCAGGGTTTCACCCTCGACGCCGGACGATTCTGTCTGGCAAGCATAATGTTTGACGAGCATCAAGCCTGCGCGTAGACTGCCCGCCGTGAACATGGAATTCGTCAACCGGGACGCGGAGCTGCGGCAACTGGACGCCGCCGCGAAACGCGGGGGGCTGCTGGTGGTGTTTGGCCGGCGCGCGTCGGCAAGACGCGGCTGTTGCGACAGTGGCTTCACTCCCGCGATGGCCTGTACAGCCAGGCCATCGAGGCGCAGCGCGACTTGCAGATTCAGCAGGTGTTCGCCGATCTCCGCCCGCAACTCGAAACGCAGCTCGTCCCCAGGACCTGGCCGGAATGCTCGAAATCCTTTCGCTGCAGAAGCGGCGCTGGGTGTTGTGCCTGGATGAGTTTCCCTACCTGACGGCGGTGGATGCGTCGCTGCCGAGCCAGTTGCAGAAGTGGCTGGACCATTCGCTGCCGCGCGGCTGCCTGCTGATCGTGGCGGGTTCGAGCACGCGCATGATGAACGATCTCTTCCTCCACCGGGCGACGCCGCTTTACGGCCGAGCGCAGAAGCTCCTTCACATACAGCCGATGGACTACGCCGCGTTTTGCGATGCCTGCGACCTTCGGCTCGAGGACCCGGATTCGTTCGACAAGTTCGCCTGTGTCGGCGGCATCCCGAAGTACTGGGAATTCGTCGAAACGGGGCAGGATGCCGTTGCGCTCGCGGAATCGCTCTACTTCGATTACGCGCCCTACATGGAACAGGAGCCGCAACGCCTCCTGCGCGACGAAGGCGTCGTCGGCCTGAACGCCCTCGCCGTGCTGGAAGCCGTCGGACGCGGCGCCGAGCGGCCTTCGGAAATCGCCGGCCGCCTCGGCACGGCGCAGACGAACCTGTCGCGCCTGCTCCAGCAGCTGCTCGATGCCTCCGTCCTGACGCGCGAGCTGCCGTTCGGCGAAAGCGTGCGGTCGACCAAGAAGACTCTCTACCGCATCCAGGATCCGACGATTCGTTTCTGGTTCCGGGTCTATTCGCCGCATCAGAGCCGGTGGCGCACTTACGCCGCCAGGGAAAAGCGGAAGCACATTCATGACCACGCCGCGACGGTGTTCGAGGACGTGTGCCGGGAGCGAATTCCCGGCGCCGGGCGCTATTGGGAGAGCGGAATCGAACTCGACCTGGTCGCCCCTGACCCCGAGAACCGCAAGCGCCTGCTCGTGGCCGAAGTGAAATGGCGGCACCTGTCTGCCGCGGAGCGAAAGGGCGTGCTCCGCCAGCTCGAGAGCAAATGGTCGCGTTGCTCCCTCCGCGCACGCCACCGGAAGGTCCGTTTCGACGTTTTCGACGCGGGCATCCTGACCGGGTAACGTCGAACGCGTCTGCTCACCCCACCGAGGTTGGGTGGTGGAAGCGGCGGGAATCGAACCCGCGGCCCGGGTTTCTTGATAACCCGCGACGGTGCACGACTTACGCGGCTATCCGTTGCGAAACCTCACGCTTCCGTCACCCGGCCGAGTCCCCTGGAGTCCACTGGCGTCCCCTGGAGTCCCCCCCCCAGTCCTGGAGAAATGACGGAGGCGGCGGGAACGGTTTCCCGCCTCCTTCTGTCGACCGCGGATCGGCCCGACTCGTCTGCAGTTGACCGGAGACCGGAGCGAGCCATCCGCTCACAGCCTCCCTCCGCCTCAAGGGGTGCGGAACCGGGCGGGCGCGTCCGCTGGGATACGCCTGTATCTCTGCGACGCCGTGGCGGCCGACGGCCCCGCCCGGTGTGCGCCGCGAGTCTGATCAGGCTCAAGCCGCCAGGTTCTCGCGCAGCACTCCCGGATGCCGCACCCCGATCCGTAGCAGCGCCAACGCCGGCCCCTCGGGGCTCCGACGACTCTGTTTTCAGTTGCGCAGCGGGTGGACGCTGATTCCCAGGGAAAGCGCGAACTGCTGCTGGGGCAGTCCGATGAAGCGCCGAAGGGCGACGACATCCTCGTCCCCGGCGATGCGTCCGCGCGGGATGCGCTCGCGCTGCTTCCGCGGGATCGCGCGGGCAAAGTCCCGGGCCGTCAGTTCACGCATGTCGTCATCCATGCTTGCCTCTCATGTATTCTTCGAAGCGTCGGCGCTCGTTCTTTGATGGGTTGGGAGGTCGCCGTGTTCTGGGAGCGTGAAACTCGGGACACGAGAGCGCTCCGGGCGCGGCTCGAGTGCTTCCTCCGGGAAGAGCGGCCTGAGGGCGGTGTCAGTCCTGGCCCCCGAACATGGCCTCGATGTCCCGCTTCGCGTGGAGTATCCGGATGACCTCGATGCCGCTCTCCACAGGGCGCTAGAAGATCAGGCGGTTCGGGAATCCGGCGACGCGCAACATGCGCACGTGCGCGAGCGCCGCGTCGTTGTAGTTCCTCGCCGCTCCCATCTGGGGCATGGCTGCCAGGTCTTCGAGGGTGGCCTCGGCGGCGTCAAGGAAGCGGAAGGCGAGTTCGTCGCTCCCGCTCTCCTCGGCGACCTATACGGCGATGTCGGCGAGGTCCAGTATCGCCTGCGGGCGCTTGTCAACGCGATTTCTTGGCACACCGCCCCGCCGCTTCTCCAGTCGCTCGGCGACGTCGGCGCGTAGCTCCGCCCAGTCTTGCTTGGTCAAGGGGGAGGCCGGCCCGCTCTTCACGCCCTCGAGGAGCAGTTCCTCCAGCCGCTGCTGAGCTTGTCGCTCTTGGTCGCGGCGGATGAGTTCTCGCAGGTATTCGCTCGCATTGCCGTAGCGACCTCGCTTGATCTGGGCCTCGATCCAGTCGCGCAAGGGTTCTGGGAGCGATATGTTCAAGCTCGTCATGGGCGTCGCCTCCTGAGGTAGAGTATCCGCTGCATGGCATCTGATGTCAATAAATGCCATTGAGTGGCCCGGAGGAGACGAACTGAGGCCCCGGTGAAATGCCGGAGTTTCCTTGGGTGTGGTCCTTCCGGCGAGGATCGAGGCTGGTGGAGGCGGCGGGAATCGAACCGCGGCCTCAGGTTTTCGCTAACCGCCGTGCACCACTACCCGGCTATCTGAAGCAGTGGCTGACGCTTCCGCCACCCTGCCGAGTCCCCTGGAGTCCACTGGCGTCCCCTGGAATCCCCCCCAGTCTGGAGAAATGGTGGAGGCGGCGGGAACGGTGTCCCGCGTCCACCGAGTGCACGCAACAGGCTCCAGGCGTCGGGACCGTGACCGCGGCCGCTATCCAAAAGGGCGTCCGCATGGCACTCCTCCTCCGCTGACCTGGGGGGTTGGGAAACCGGACCGCAACCTCGTGCAACGTCCGCGAACCGCACGCCGCTGCCCGCCCGTCCTCACTCACCCCATCCCTCCGTTTCGCCGCCACGCTCGCGCAGCTCATCCACGAGAGCCAGGCAGGCTGCCAGCCCGGCTTCGGCCGACCCCGGCTTAAACTGTTCTTAGCGTGGATTCGAACTTCCGGGACCCCGGCTCGCGACAGGTTGCCCAGGAGTTGATCTCGACATCGTGGACGAGGCGCGCCAGGCGCAAGGCGGACGGGTTCCGAACACCTTCCTGTTCGATCACGACCTCGACGGTGGCGCGAGCCGCGTCGCGCTTGAGGCTGGACTCAGGGAGGTCGACAGGATTGCGTCCGCAGGTAACGCTTCCCGATCATGGAAGGTAACGAGGGCATCCGGGTGCAGGATCCGTTTGATGACCCAGATCGTCGCGCATCGATCCGGCTCCAGGAAAGGCGTCGTCGCGTAGTGCCGGGGGCGCGCTGGCTCCTGACAATGGATCGTGGGTGAAGCGGCGACGACGAACGCCACGAACAAGATCGAAGCGAGGAAAGATCGCGTGAAGCGCCCGACTCTCATGCCCCGGTCCTCGCCAGCCACCCCGGAACCTCCGCCGTTGGCACGTTCCCGACCACCCTGCCATCCGCAACGACGGACACGCTTCCCCCGACGAACGCCACCTCCTGCGGTGGATGGGTGACCCCAGAGAACCGCCGGGCCCTCACGGCGGATCCAATCGCCCAGCTTGCCGGCAACCTCCCGCTGGGATGTGAGGTCGACATGAGCAAGGGGTTCGTCCAGGAGAAGGATGCTCGGCCGGTGAGCCAAGGCCCGAGCAAGTGCCAACCGCTGCCGTTCGCCGCCCGAAAGATGGCCAGGTCGTTCGCCGCGACGGGAAGCGAGGCCGACGAGAGCCAGACTCTCTTCGACCCGCCGATCTCTTTCCGCCGGTGGAATGCCGCGTCCCTCGAGTCCGAATCGAAGATGGCGCTCCACGGTCATGTGGTCCCAGAGGGCGCCGTCCTGGAATACCAGGGAGACGCCTCGCTGGAAGGGAGGGACGCGGACGGCGCCGTCACTCGACACCACCCGCCCGTCGATCACAACCCGCCCCTCGTCCGGTGCTTCTAGGCCTGCCGCGACGCGCAGGATGGTGGTCTTCCCGGAGCCGCTGGCCCCGACGATGAACAACACCTCCCCGCACCCGACGCAGAGGTCGATGCCGGTCAAGATCGGCCGCCGGCTACGGGCCAGATGAACCCGTTCGAGTTGCAGGGCGAACTTGCTCACCGCCGCCCCCTGGAGGCGACCCAAAGCCCCGCTAGCGCCGGGATCGCCGCGCTGCCGGCGGTGAACATCGCGAGCGCCACGGCTTCCTCGGGTAGACCGTAATGAAGCAGATTGTCTACGCGAAGGGGCAGCACCTCCCGACCGGGAGGTACCGTGAGAACCAAGATCCCGGCGTCGTTGAGAGCCAGTGCGAAGACTACCCCCGCGATTCCAGCGACGGACGGGCCAAGGAGCGGGAACTCGACCCACACCCACCGCCGCCACGCACTCGGCTGCACGATACTTGCCGCCTCGATGGGTTCCAATGGAAGGCTCCGCCGCGCTCCCGCGAGCATCAGCGTTGCCGCTCCCCCGAGGTGGGCAGCGAGGCACAGGGCCGGGCCGACGAGCCCGAAGCGCGAAACAGGACGGCCCATTACGGCCTCCAGCTCGACCCAAGCGATCCCGAAAGCGCTTGCCGGAACGAACACCGGCAGAAGCAGAGCGGCGCTGGTGAGCGCCATGCGCTTCGGCTGCAAAGCGACCAACCGAGCAGAAACAGGGATGGCAAACATGAGGCATACGAACGTGGCAACGAGCGCGATCCCGACGGAATTGGCCGCCGCTGGCATCCCACTCCCGATCGCCCGGCGCAGCGCGCGTCCCACGGGCAAGCTCCCGAGGAGGCCGACAAGCGGCGGAAGCACCACTACGAGCACGCCCGCCACGACGAGCAGTATCGCAACGAGTCTACCCCGGGGGGAGAGCGGCCATCCCGCTCCCTGAGTCGGGCCTGTGCGGCGGATCCAAACTCTCGGCGCCAGCCAGGCCGAGGCTCCTGCAAGCAGGAGACCGCTCGCGAACAGTGGAAGACAGGCACGAGCAGCAGCTCCGGGGTCGAACTTACCGGCATAGAACAGAAAGATCTCAACGGGGTAGGTGGCAACCTGTAGAAGCGATGCTACCGCGTAGTCCGAGAGCGCCAGCCCGAACACGAGGAGTCCCGCCGCCAGGAAGACCGGAACGACCTGACGCACGACGATCCCGCGCAACGCACGACCGGGACTGGCGAAGAGGAATCCGGCCTCCTCGGAGAGGAGCGAAACCCTCAGCAAGCCTTGACGGATCAACAGAGCGGCTAGCGGCGAGAAGCTCCCCCCGAGCACGCACGCAACGGACCACGGTCGACCAAGGAAGATCCGCGCTGTAGTGGTGTCAAGCCGGCCGCCAAGCCAGCCCAACGCCAAAACGTAAGGGGAAACGCAGAATACCGCGAAGAGAAGTGCGACCGTCGCTCCCTGCCAACGGAAACGCACGCGCGCCAGAAGCGTGCCGACGCCACCCCCGATGACGAGCGCCAGAATCGAAGCCCCCGCCGCGATGGCGACGCTTCGCGAAAACAGCATCAGTGCCCGAAGCCCCCCGAATACCTCGGCGTTCGCGTCCGCGGGGCCAGCCACCGCCTTCGCGAGCAGCCACACGAGCGGAACGCCGCCGAGCGCGAGGAGCGCGACAAGTGCGAGCCACCCGGCAAACTGCCCCCACCCAGCGGCGGATCTCGGCATGGCGGGGTCTTACCGGACGAAGATCTGGCGACAGAATTCCACGGACGCATCGAGCTGATCCGCGATCCGGCCGTAATCGAGCCCGGAATCCGGCCTGATCTCGAACCGAGGCACGGCCGCGGGCCACGAGAGACCAGGACGCAGCGGTATCTGCGCCCCCGGACCCGCTGCCAGACGCGCCTCCGCTTCTTCCGACAGGAGGTAGTCCAGGAACGCGCGAGCCTCTTCGGCGTGAGGTGCCCCGGCTATCAGCGCCGCGGTGTTCGGGATCAAGAGCACCTGCTCGCCGTCGAGGCGAGGGACGACCATGGCCGCCGTTCGTCCCTGCGCGAGCGCCGCCGCCACGTTGTCCGAATCGGTGAAACAAACGGGGACGGTGCCAGCCACCATGAGGTCCCGCGCCGTCGAGTTGCCGTCCACGATGCGAACCCCGTTGTCTCGCAGTTTCGTGAGCCAGGCTCGTGCGCGCTCGGGACCCCACTGCGAGAAGAGCGCCGCGACGTGGAAGCTCGTGGTGCCGAAAAGCGGATGCGCCATGGCGACGCGGTCTTTCCACTCCGGTTCGGCGAGGTCCTCGAAGGTCTTGGGCCACTCGGCCTCCGGGAGGACGTTGGGATTCACTCCCACGACACGCGCCCGCGCCGCGAAACCGGTCCAGAAGCCATCCGGATCGCGGAAGCGGGCCGGTATCTTCTCCGCCGACGGGCTCCGGTATGCGGCGAGCACTCCCTCGCGCTTCAGAACGAGCGTCCGAACGATCTCGGAGTTCCAGAAGACGTCGGCCTGGGGTGAGGACTTCTCGGCGATGAGGCGGTTGACGAGCCCGGCGGTCTTCGTGGCCTCGGTGTCGTAAACCGCGCGCACCTTGACGCCGGTCTTCGTCTCGTAAGCTCGAAGGAGCGGCTCCGATAGCTCTTGGTCCAGGGAGGTGTAGACGACAACCTCGCGCTGTGGTGGCGTGCCGCCTCCTCCGCAGCCTGCCTGCAACAGCATCCACGCTGCCGAGCAGCAGACCCCCACGAGTCTCCGTGAAAAGTGCCGAGCCGCCTTCACCTTGCGAACCTCCTGGCGGAGTCCCGTTGCGGTCACGATCCCCCTCTCGTCCCCACTCCTGTCGGTAGACGGGGACGCGCCTGCGCTCCGGCATCAGAAGTGCATCTGAGCCTCGATCAGAAGCGCGTTCTCCGAATCCACCTCGCGGTTGTGCAGCGTGATCGGGTTCTCGTACGAGCTGTGGATGAACGAGTTGCGCAAGATGGCGTGCGTGTTCAGAACCCGGTTCAACCCGACGCTGATGCTGTTCACCCGTCCCGAATAGAGCCCTGACTCCACAAAACCGAGGCGAGCCAGTTCATCGTCCGGATCGAGCCGGGAGAGCCTGACGGCGAGGATCCACGCTCCTGGGCCCGTTCCATTCAGCGGATCACAAGGCCGCGAGGGGACAACTCCCTTGAACGACTTCGCCTCGCCGGTCAGGACTCGTGACACGTCGACGTAGAAGCCCCGGTATTGGATCTTCGCCTCTTCGACCGCAGTCGCCATTTCCTGTTGGATTACCATGGCTTCGGCCTGAACGAACCAAGGCCCCCGAAAGTACGCCCCCTCGATCCCGATTCGCTGGCGCTCGCCGTCCAGACGGGCGTCCGCCGCATAGCGGATCACAGGTTGACCGGCCTCGTTCTTGATTTCGTCCCCGCCGACATCGGTGTCCTGCCGCCCTGAGGTTCCGGCCACGCCGATTTGGAGATTCTCCCATGGCGAACTCGGTCGCGCGGCGAACGGGTGCACCATCAGCCGCGCCGCCAGGTCCTTGCTGCCGTTGGTGTCGGACGATCCGGTGCCGTTGTACACGGCGAAGTTGTATTCCCATATCTTGGAGCTGCTCGTTGCGAACCAGAAGACCCCATGGCCTCTGCCGGGGCAAACTGGTTCAGGATCGAGAAGCGGGGGAAGTCGATGAAGCGTCGAGTCCGCACTTCCTCGAGGTTGAATGGAACCTTCATCCGGCCGAGCATCAACCAGCGTTGCCGTGCAAGAGATCCGCTCCCAGCCATGCTTCTTCCAGCTCCAGCCCCTCTTCGTTGAAGTTCGCTCGAGATTCATCCGGATCAGCCTGCCAGCTCGCTCCGAACTGCGGTCGCATTCGCTTCAGAACGAAGTTCGTTCGTGGGTCCCGGCCGGCATCGAACGCCCCGCCGACGAACTGGAACAAGCCCTCGATCGTCAGTTCATTCTTGCCGTCAGCCGAGCGGATGAAGAAGCCCTCGTCGTAGCCGACCAGGAGCCCTGCAGCGCATCCGTGTCCGGAGCTCGTGACGTCCCGGGGGCGCGACAGCGTCAGGCGGCGCAGTGGGATGCCGCCAGCTGAGAAGGAACAAGGCAGCCACGACTAGCTTGAGCCTTGGCCAGACACGCCAGCCGTCCCCCAAGAGAATGCGTTCTGCCGCTCAGGCCCCGGCGCTGCGACCGAGCGGATCGATCAGGCTAGTCGGGACACGCAGGGGCACACCGTCAAGCCCTTCGCGGATACCGTGGTGGCCCCGCCGGCTACTGGCTGAAAACAGCCGAGTCCGGGATCCACGGAGACCGACAAGAAGAACGAAGCGGCCGTCCGGCGACCAGTTCGGTCGCTTTCGGCGGATGCACCCGTGGTCAGGCGCCTCGGATCGCTACCATCCGCCTCGGCAATCCAAATCTGGTATGGCCCACCTCGCGCCGATGCGAAGGCCAGCTTGTGGCCATCAGGAGATACGTCTACCTGAGCGTCATCGGCATTGTCCATGAAGATCTGTTGGGCCCGTGTACCGTCGGCGCTCGCCCACCACACCTGGCGAACTACCTGCGAGCGTGCCCAGCGATCGCCAAGCTTATAGATGATGCGGTCCTTGCCAACGGCAACCGGATAGCTTTGGATCCCCGTCTGGTCGAAGAGAACGCCGGCTCGCTTTGCCGTCATGTCGCAAGACCACATCGATGACCGCTCCACGCCCTCTTTCCAGAGTTTCAAGTTCGCACCAGTAATAATCGGGACCCATCCGACCACCACGCTGGGTGCCCAAACCACCCCTTCGGAAGCGCGAGTACCTCTGGCCCATCCCCCGCCGCGACCGAGACAAGCTCGATACCGCCGCCTGACGTCGAAACCGCGATGACGCGTCCGTCCGGCGAGATCGCGGGTTCCCGCTCGTCATACGGGGTATGCGTTAAGTACTGACGAACACCGGTACCATCGGAATGCGATACGAACAGCTCCCAGTTCTTGTCCACCTGCGCCGTGAACGCGATGATCCCGGGAGCCGCCGCCCCAGTGCCGGACTGCGCCGCGAGCACACCCAATTGGCAGCAACCATGACAAGTGCGACAACTGCGGCGACTCGTTGGCTCTGGTTTCGCCCGCTCATCGTTCCCACTGAGCACCTTCAAGCTCTTTACCCCGATCTGATCCTTGAAGCTGCTTACGTTGATCGTCAGGACCCTCTCGCCGGGTTCGACGTCAGAGGAATCCCACACCCAGTTGTACGGGGTGTACCCCACCTCGTCCTCGGCGTAGTAGCGCCCGTCGACGAACATCCCGATCTCGGCACCGCACTGCGGGGCCAAATGCGCTTTGTCCTCCTCTCCGAGATCGATCCTGACCATCGTCTTGCCCTTCACCACGAACGCCGTCGCGTGTCTCTAATTGCGGGAAGGGAGACGACAACCTGAGGCTCGTAGTCGGTTCCCCGGCTCTGCGCGAAATGCGGCGACAGGTTGTCACTCGATGGGGCTTCCTTCTGCTCAGCCCTAATCACGGGTTTGATCGCGTCTGCTTTCGCCTTGTATTCACGATAGGAAAGCCCAGCGTTCCCGTAGGCGATGAAGGAGTTGTCGGGGAAGGGCGAAGTAGGTGATCACGATCTTCAGTTGTGGATCGTTGGCAACGTCCATCACCTCGCTTTCTCTCCTGTCTTCGTCCGCCCCAGTACTCCGGCCACTTCTCCCGTTGGCCTCGGCTTCCAATCAACAAGGTTATAGAGCAACGGCCCGCTTGCGAGGCCGACACGAATCTGGACGCGACCCAACTCCAGCATGCTGTACGTGAGCGTCTGCGATTCCGGGGAATAGTCCGCGACGGTGACGTCTCTGGAAACGCCCCCTGAATCGACCAGCGGGTCCAGAACCTCCGCTAAGCCGCCGCCATTCTCCGCCTGCACGACCGGGTAGTAGGCCTCGTCCGGCAACCGACACTAGTCCGGCCCTGTCTCTGCCGTCCCACTTCTAGACGGTGCCTCCCCTTCTCCAAGTGCTCGCGCGTCGCTATCGTTGCGATCTCCGCACCATTCTGGGTCCCGCACGGTGACGCTGACGTATGCATCCTCTTCAGTAGAATGAACCCGATCTCGACAGCCTCAGATCGAGTTGGATTGAGAATCGGCTCGCTATATCAAGCGATGCGAGAATCGCACGCGGTGAACGACCCGCCTTCTGGCTCGGCGCTCCTATCCCGCCCCGCCACCGACGTGCCGCCCACGACACGTACAGGATCGCCGCCCGGCGGCGATTGCCGCGTAACATGGGCACACGACGCAAGCAAGATTGCGACCAAGAAGCAAGTCAAACGGCCCTTTGTCACAGACTCCCTCCGCATTGACGCTGCCCCTTATCGGCGCGACCTCCCGCGCGCGAGTGACTTCCGCTTTCTGCATTGGCCGAATCTATGGCTGCGATTGCTGAGCGTCGGTGTACACTTTCTTCAGTTGCTCGTATCGCTCCACGAGCGCCAGCAACTGCTGCTTCAGCCCCTGAATTTCGTCTCTCACAACCGGATTCGCGCTCAGGTACTCCTGCTCCACCGCCCTGGCATGCGCGCCCATATACGCGAAATACTCCTGTTCGGTCACTTGGTGCAAAATTGAAACAAAGCACCTTTTTGAACATCATATGCGAGTCCGAAGAAGTTGTTCCGAAGCCGTCAGTTCTGATGCAGAGCCGGGCGGTGCCTCGTAGAGTTCGGACAAGCCCGCCAAGATGGACACGATCACTACCCCTTGGAGCGCTTTATTCAGCGCTCAGTAGTCCTACTCCGAAAGTCCAAAAAACCACGGGGCTCCCGAGTCCGAGACAGCACAACGATACTCCGTGCGTCGCGCAATTCGTCGAAACCACCTTTTTGTGAATTTCGCCATGGTCGACTCCTCTCTTCTTCCGAATCGGAATACTGCCTTCCTGAACCTCGTGTTGCCGTTCGCATTGTGGACTCGAGGAATTGTGCAACAGTTGGTCACGCACGGCGTTGAGCTGAGCTAATTGCTGTAGACCGTGGTTCACAGCTTGAAGGCGACGAAGCTGGCCCGCCCGTAGAAGCCGATAAGGTCGGGCGTTCGAAGTCAGTCCAGCCGGGGCCCCTCGCTTGCTGGAGACGGCGTATACGGCGATCTAGAGCGAAGCGGAGCGCTTGCGAGCGCAATCTCATTCGGGCGACGAGATGGCACTTCGCTCGACTCATCAGGTTGGTCAGATTTGCGGACGGCGTGGCAGGACGCCCGTGGTGTTCAACACGGTACGGCGAATCCGCTGAAACATGATCCCGACGAGCACGAATTGCGGTCGGCTCCCCTCCAGGGTCTTCCGGGAAACGGTCGCGGTAACGGCATCCTCGCGAGTTTTCAAGTAACTCAGCCGCCAGACGCAGCGCTAGGGCTTCCTTATCGTCGATCGCCATCCGGTACCCGGCTCTCGGCGAATTGAGTAAGGATCTTTCAAATGGGAAACGACGACTCAAATGTCTTTGTTCTGGGCCCACAGCCCGGAACTGAACGTCGACAAGGTACGGAACCAATAAGTGGAACATCAACGCGAGCGACCCGGTGCACCCCTGCCACCTCAACGAAACTACCGACAACGCTCGTGGATACGTTCGGTCCTCCGAAAAGCAACCGAACACCGTCAGTCAGTCTGTTCATCACAAGCACGTTCGGGACACCGCGTATCTACACCTTAGCGACAAGCTACTCTCAGCACTATGTGCTTTTCCATGTCTGCCGCGTGGATGCGCAGGCACACGGTATGCCCCCTATGAGTGTCCTATTGACGCTTGCACCGGCCTTCCGTTGACGATGAAACGTCGAACGCAACCGCCTTGCCCCGTCGAACCTCGTGCCCATCGTTTTCTTGGCGCGTCCAACGCCCTTTTCAAATGTCTTCAAGCTACCATTGATTCCGGGATCATTCCCATTCTGCGTCCTCGGTCTTCCATCTTCCCTCTTCATCCTTCGCAACAAAACACCGACGGATTTCGTCTCTGCTTGTTCTGCGTTCGTCCCCACTGCTGTGAAGGCATACGCGCAACCCGTCCGGCGCGATTTCTAGCCGAATGGGATTCCCCCAGCCGTCGACCGTTCTGGTGTCGTAGCCACCCAACTCCGGCAAACTTCGCAGATCGAGCGGAAGGCAATCGGTTTTCCTCGCAAACAATAAAATCCGCCGATTCAAGACCCGCATTGTTGTCTCTGTCTGTCGTTCGGGCGGTATGAACGCCTCTTTTCACGCACGACACCTGAACGAAAAACGCCAGGCCAGACAAACACGTCAGCCGTAGGGTTCTGGTCCACCGTGCGGGTCTACTTCCAGACGATTACCTCCATGCTCTGGGCAACCTGGACCCGGCCCACTGCGACCAACGCCGGCAGTTCCAACCCCAGTTCGGATTCCCCCAAACTGCCGCTCCCCAACAGGGTCTGCTCATTTTTATCCGCCTTTCCAGGTCCGCCTTGAAATCTTCATCTTCCTTACACGTCGATCTAACAGTTCCATTAACTGAGTGCTGAGTCTCATCGTCGACATACACCTCCCCCTTGGCGTCCGCGCAGGCGCGTTCGCCCGTGCCGAGCCAGTCCTGAGTGCACTCCACTTTACCATCTTTCTCTTCATACATACCGAAAGAAAAGCACTTCTTTCCTCGCTCTTCTTGTTGAGCGCATCGTCGTCCGAGCAGCATGTTTTCCACACGTCGACACAGATCTTCTGATGCCACAGATTGAGCAGCCATCCGTTTGGGTTCCCGGTGATGAGCTGAATAGCTAGTCCAGAGGGGTCCGTGTAATTGACTGGGCTGTTTCTTGCATACAGGTACAAAGGATTGCGCCCTTGCTGCGCGCCGAGCGGATCCGGCTCGAGATAACGCCCTGTCGTCGGATCGTAGTCCCGGAACAGGTTGTAATGAAACTTAGTCGTTACATCGAGTACTGGCCCGGAAACCGAATGTTGTTAACGACGTCTGCCCTCGTGATTCTCGCCGCGCCGAACGCCGAATACGCAGCCTGCCAGACAATCGCGCCGTTTCGGTCCAGCACCGCCACTGGAGTCGCCATGTGGTCATGAACATAGATGTACATGTTGCCGTTCATGAGGAAGCCCCACGGAGACGCATCCGCCGGCCCGTAAAAGTAGACCCGCGACATCTCACCGGCGCTGTCCGCCTCACCGATGAGGCGAATGCCGTCATATAAATAATTCGTTGTTACACCGTTCATAGTTCTTTCAACGCGGCGCCCGAAAACGTCGTACCTGTAGCTCGCTAGGTTGCCATCTGGCAGACTTGCACCTGACATGCGCCCGTCATAGTTGAAGGTGTACGTCCGCACACCATCAGAGCTTTGGTTTTCGACGCGGTTGCCTCGCGCATCATATCTCAAGGTTTCACCGGGATAACTCGTCAGGCGGTTCCTGTTGTCGTAATTCCAACCGCTGCCACCGGAGTCCGAGATGCGGTTTCCCATAGCGTCGTAAGTGAACGTCTCCGACGTCAATCTCGAATCGTGAAACTCCAACATCTGTCCTTCGCCGTCGTAAACGTACCGTACTACGCCCTCTCGAATTGTTTTGGATGCCAGTCGGTTGACTACGTCATAGGTGTCATTCTCAAAATAGACCGGCTCGGCCGTTCCTACGCGCGTTTGACATGCGCCAGTCGACCGAGTGTGTCATAGGTCATGCTGCTCTTAATGCCGCCCGTAAAGTGGCGAGCCGTCATCCGGCCCGGAGTGCCATAGAAGTAGTCGACAACGAATCCGTTTCCGATCCTTTGCTGGGCAGGACGATTGGCACTGTCGTACGACGTCTCCAGGCGGGTTCCGTCCGGTGTCTAATTGCCGTTTGATTGCCCGCGGCATCAAACTCAATTCTGATTTCTAGCCCCTGCTGGGCCGTCCGGATGAGTCTCCCAACGGAATCATAATCCATGCTGGTCGTTACGCCTCTGTGCAGAGACCGCGTCATCCGGCCCGCGGCATCGTACGTGTAGACAGAGTCGATACCATCTGGATAGGAAACCCCCACTACTCGGTCGAGTCGATCATAGTTTAGGAGCATTCGGTTTCCATCTTCATCGACCGTGGCGATAAGCCGCCCCTGGGTGTCGTACTCGTATGACACGCTCGCCCCGTCTGGGTGCACTAACGCCGTACGCCGCTGAGCCACGTCGTACGTCGACGTACTGGAGTTGCCGCGGGGGTCGCTGTACTGCAACACGGCGCCGGTCGCGCTGTAGCTCCACCTGGTCTGCCTGCCAATTCGGTCTGTCGTTTGGGTTACCCGCCCGTTTGGATCACGGATCATCGTCTCCTGTCTGCCATCAGCAGTGCCAATGCTAACCACTCGACCATACCCATCGTAATTGTATGTGGTCGTCGCACCGCCCACCGTGCCCTCAGACGTCACGCGACTCCAGGTGTCGTAGGCGAACCGCTTCATTCCCCCGTCAGGAAGCACAACCTGAGTGAGGTTTCCAACGGCATCGTAGCTGTATTGAAACGTCTCGTCCCCAGGAAAGCTCGAAGAGGTGACACGCCCGTTCGCATCGCGCTCGTAACTCGTGACCGCGCCAAGCGGGTTGGTCTCCCTGATCTTGTTGCCGAGTAAGTCATATTCAATTGCTGAGATGGCTCCGTCGGCCGTCGTGATCCTTGTCGGCCTGCCCATGGCATTGAACTCAAGCCTCGTGGTGTTCCCCAATGCATCGCGAATCTCGATGCGATTGCCATGGCTGTCATACCCGTACGTGTACGTTCTCTCTTCGGGACCTCCGGCATCATCGATCTCGCGAATCCTGTTCCCTTCTTCGTCGTATTCGAATCGTGTTACCACTCCGTTGGGGGAAGTTTTGCTCGCAAGCAGCGTCGTCTCTGGCAATAGCTAACCTCGTCTCGGCCCCAGTTTGGTCGACGACCGCTTCGATGTTTCCGTCGTCGTCGTACCTGTAGCGAACGCGGTTTCCCAAGGCGTCTTGCTCCCAATCCAAGCTCTGCGCATTGACCATGTTGTGATGCTGAGCGACAGCGTTGCCAAGTGGATCAATTGTCCGCTCGATAATGTCCAGATCGTTGAAGAAGTACGTCCAGGACTGCCCTGATGTGCTGGTCTTGACCACGCGGTCGCTTTGATATGCGATATTGTATTGTTGGCCTTCTTCAGTAAGTGAAATGACCTTTGGCGGTGAGTCATTGTTGTAACTTATTTCGCGGACAATACTTCCTCGTGCATCTTTTACTCTGACTAGTAGGTTCCTAGAGTCGTAATCGTACACGGCTCCCGCCCATCGGATCGGTAACCGTCACGAGGGCGCCATTTTGAGCGTATTCATACCGCACAGTTCGCCCGGCATGATCCGAGATCGCGCTGACCTTCCCGTTCGGTCCGAACAATATGTCGACGGCGGCGCCCGCGCCATTCTCGATTCGCCTGAGACAGTCGCCTTCATATGTCAGTGAGATCGCGTTCCCGCTGTTGTCAACGATTGCCAACAGCCGACCGTCTCTGTCGAGGTGGTATCGTTTGCCTGACCGCCATGTTAGGATGTACTTCCCATCCGAACCGCGCGAGACCTTGTACGTTTGCCCATACCCAGCAAGGGCGTGAGCGAACCATCGGCGTCCTGACGAAAGAAGTTCTTCTCTCCACTCGCGAGGATCACTCCCACTACGGTTTGACCTGCTTTGTTTCGTGTCAGCACGAGCTTGCGTCCAAAGTTGAAGATCCACCCACGCCCGAAGAGTCCGCTTCCCCATTCCTGGCTGTTGTACGTTCGACTGATCTCGATTCCGAGGCCTGTGCCCGGGAGGGACAGGTCAGTAAACACCTGTTGGTACGCGCCTGTCTTGGCATAGACCGGGCAAATCTTGCAGAGTGCTTGGCAACACTCCTTGGAGTAATAGCTCCCGCGGAAGACACCCTCGTAATCGTACTTTCCCCAGCCTCCGGACCCATCGCTTCCCTGCACGCAATCGTGCCCCTGATCCCACGGCCAGTTGAAGGCAAGAGAGTTCGGCGCGAGGAAGGCCGAGAGCAAGATCACGGCCGGGGCGAACGCCCAAGAGTACCTGCGCATGTAAGACATTGCTGGCCCTCCTCAGTAATCCACGCGAACGTAGCAATAGCGAATTAGCGACTGGTTTCCAGCGGGATCTTGCGCTACGACCCCGATCTGGTAGTCGCCGATGTCCACATACTCTCCCCGGTCGTTCTTTCCATCCCAGCAGAGCGCGTTCGTTCCAGCACCGACATTGAGGAATCGGCGATTCGCGACCAGGGTGCCGGAGGCGACGCGATAGACCCTGAGTTCTGCGACCGAAGCGCCCTCGGACAGGTTGAAGTTCACCGCGACGCTATCGCTCCCGCCGCACTCCGCGCAGGATTCACTGAATGGGCTGAAGTAGTTGGGCTCGGCCGCGATGTTGGAAACGACGGGACGACTTCCTGTCAAGTACATGGCATTGCTCGGAAGCGAGTAACCCCACAAACCCAGATGAGGTTGTCCCGGGTGGCGGGTAGGCAATGTTGCCCTCGTCGGTCAACCCATCCCAATAGGTTGTATGAGCCCCCGCGGGCATGGGCTCGCGGTTGAGAATCGTTCGCACACGGGCGTTGGTGGTCCACAAAACTCCGACGAAGAGAGTCGTCTCCGAAGCGCGAGGCAGGGTGTAGTTGATAGGCAGGAGACTGTCACTGAAAGGCGCCGCGAGAACCGGGTTCGACGGCGTCCCCCCTGTGGATGAACGCGTCGGACGGTACTCTACGCCGCCTGTGGACTGCGTCAGGTCCAGCAGATAGTCATTGGCGCCGATCCTGTAACGCAAGACGGCGTAGTAGATACCGTCCGGCAGGAGGGTGCCGGAGTCGTCGGTTCCACTCCAGTTATCTCTTGTCGTCCCGGCGGGGCGGGCTACACCGTTCACCGGAGTTGCGGCGACATTGCCTGACCCGTCGCGAATCTCGAGCCATACGGTTGCCGGGGAGGAAATCGTGGTGTCGATCGGCATGGTCTGACCGAGACTTGGATTGAACGTGTAGTCGGCATCTCCTATCGAGAGGGCGACCGTAACGGTCGCCTCGATGAGGATGTAATCGACTCCCGTGAGTCCGTCGTTGTCGGTCACTCGCAGCGCTACGAAGTACCTTCCAGGGAGGTCGTAGCGATGGCTGACGGTTCCCGGGCTTGGGAAGGACGCGTCATAGCTGCCGTCGCCATCGAAATCCCACTCGACGAGAACGATCGTCCCGTCGGGATCCGAGCTTCCCGAGGACGAGAAGCTCACGGTAAGAGGGGTGGCTCCTCTGGTTGGGTTGGCGGAAGCCCTCGCGGTTGGCGATCCGGAAGGACCGATGCGCACCTCCGTCAGGACCGCCGGCGCCTCGGCGAATAGCCCGTCGCTGTCGGTAGCGCGGAACACTGCGCGGTAGGTTCCCGCCGTGTCGTAGACGTGCGACGTGGTCCCGCTCGATGGAGACATGAAGTCGAACACTCCATCGCCGTCGAAGTCCCATTCGTACTTCACGATCCGTCCATCCGGGTCCGTGGCCGTTCCCACGAACTGGACGGTCAGCGGGACGGCTCCGTTCGAGGGTGAGGCTTCAGCGCTGACCACGGGGGCGGAGCTTGAAACCATGATTGTGACCGACGCGGAGGCCTGCTCACCCCTCTGGTTCTGAACCGTGAGGGTGGCGTTGTAAGTGCCAGCGGCCGCATACGTGTAGGTGCAGTAGGTGGCGACCTGGTGCCACACACCCACGCCGGAACGGCAGGTGTCGTAGATTCCGTCGCCCTGGAAGTCCCACGCATACAAGGCGATCGTCGAAGTCGGATCGTCGCCTGCCTCCCGGAAGGTCACTGCAAGCGGCGCGTTGCCACTCGTTGGGGACGCCTGCGGCAGCGCTCTCAGCCTCCTGGTCTGGACGTTGAAATCCGATCGTCCTCCGGCGGGGTTGCCGGCTCGATCTGCGATCGTTGCGGTGAACCCGTGCGGACCGTCGGCCAGGGCATCGCTGGAGGAGGGCTGGTAGGTCGCCGCGTCCGGACCGCGAGTGAACCGAGCCGTGATGTCCGCTCCGTCCAGGGCGAGCATCGGCGCAGACTCGTCGATGCCAGATAGCGAGTCCTGATATCGCACGTCGAACAGGGGCTGGTCCGTGTTCACCGTGGACTGATCCAGTGGCGAGGCGATCGTGAGGGCGGGTAGTGTCTTGTCGATGCTGACCGAGATCTCGGCAGCCGAACTGTTCCCCGCCAGATCAACCGCGTCGCCAGCCACAACCTGGCCGGCGCCCTCCTGCTGCAGAGCAGCGCATGGTGCGACGGCGGCGATACCCGAGAGCCCATCTGTCGCGCTGAAGCACACCGTCACGTCTGAGTTGTTCCACCCTGCCCGGTTTGGGGGTGGCTCGGGCGCGGCCACGATTGTCGGGGCAGTCTTGTCGATTCTCAGGACCACCGAGGCAGCGGCAGAATTCCCAGCCCGGTCGACCGCCGTCCCGTTGACGATCTGGCCAGCCCCTTCCGTCGTGACAAACGCGTCGGGAGTCACCGAGGCAATGCCAGACAGGCCATCGCTTGCAATGAAGCGAACCGTCACGTTCGTGTTGTTCCAACCGGCTTGATTGGGCGGCGGATCCGGGACGGCCTGGATGACCGGTGCTGTCTTGTCGATGTTGACCGTTACCGTGGCGCTTGCGGTATTGCCGACAGCGTCGACGGCCGTTCCTCGGACGATCTGATTGGCCCCTTCATTATTGAGACTCACAGCGCCTGGACAGCTCTTGACGCTCGTGGTGGCGTCCGAGCAGATGAAGGAGACCTGCACGTTTCCGCTGTTCCATCCCGCCGCATTGGGCGGCGGAGAGACCACGCCCCGGATACTGGGAGGGTCGGCGTCGATGCCGGAAACGATCACGACCAAGGTCGCCCCGGGACTGCCCCTTGTCTCGATGGACAGCTGATTCTCGTATCCCAGGCTCACCGACTTCTGCACGGCGGGTGTCCCGCCCTGGAGCACGAGGACGACCTGCCCGTTCAGCCGGATCAAGCCGTAGCTGACTCGGGCGGTCCCGTTGGGACTGCCGTTCGTCACCTTCAGCGTATACGGCGCGTTCGGGTTGCGGACCTGGAAGCTTGCGGTCCACCTCCCGGTCGTGCCGCCCTGGCGGAAGGTCCGTGGACCGAACGCCACAAAGGTCTGGTCAATGGAAGTGGAGGCGGCTTCCGATGGCTCGCCGCCCGCCTGTGTCAGCGGTCTGTTCGGCTGCGACCGCGCGACCGATGGACAGAGAAGGATCCAAACAGCCGCCAGCCCCGCGGCACGTATCTTGGGGGAGGGTTGACGTCGCGTTCGATTCTCGTCTCGCCACATCGCATTCCTCGTCACGAGAAGCGGGTTCGTCGCCAGCAGGTTCGAAACTCGGTCTTCACCCGGCGGGCGTCGCATGCCTCGTTCAAGTTCGTGTTCAGCGTAACGCGGCCGTTCGTGCGAGTTCATGAGAGCGGCGGCGTATGGCTGGCCTCGCGCGGTGCCGCTCGTGGGATCCGTTACGAGCATACGCGAACGGCGGGCGGGCCACTCGGACCTCGCGTGCCAGCCGATCGACATATCTCCCTCCCCAGTGTGGGTCGATTCGGACTCCCCTCCGGGTGGATTCTCGGTGCGGTGATTGTCCCGTGGACGGGCGGGCACTTCAAGCGAATTGGCGAGGAAAGGTAATAAATGGACTCCAAAGGTGGATTATTGCGTGCGGAGGGTTCGCGACGGTCCATTGCGCAGACGACGGGACGTCCCAGTTTGCAGCGAGTCTGCCGCTTACGTCGCTCGTGGCGTAGTCGCCTCGGTCGCGGCCCTCGAAAGACCTGCCGCCGATTCGCCGATATCGACCACACCGTCGCGCCATGGAACGAGCCACCGTGTGGCCCGACATGCCGAACCAGCATCACGAAGAGCCCCCGCAAGGGGGTTGCGGGGGAAGCCGGCGTCGCCAACGAGAGTCCGACCCGGCGTCACGGGCCCGGACCGGACCGACAGGGGGGACAGCGGCTCAAACCTCACGTTCCTGAAGGCTGGCGAGTGATCCGCAAAGGCTTGCCCTGTCGGTCACCGATCAACTTGATTCCTGGCCGGCGGCCGCGGTGTGTTTCCAGCGGGCATCCTCTGGATCACGGTCAGACCGCCGTGGATGTTTGCTGGGCTCTGCCAGATCGGGACAAGAACCGACTCAGGGTCTTCGACGGAGTATCTGTTGCCGAGCGCTACCCAGAAGTCCCCTTTCCCGCCGTGACTGGCGCGGTCTGGGCGTTCGCGTGCGTCCTTGCAACTCGATCGGGCTGGCGCACGGGTGCTGTCCCATCGTCACGGAGGGCACCCTCGTCGCGTGGGCCGGCCGCAGGCGCGAGAGAGCATCCGGGCCCGAGACGATAGTCCCGCGAAAGTCGCGCATGGTCGGGTTGCCGGGCTGCAACACCCGCGGGACATGCCGCGAAGTTGCGGAAGCGTCGACGTCGGCTCGCCGTGGAGCCGGCCAACGCGTCGCCCGAGATTCCAACCCAGCATGATGAAGACCCCCCGCAAGGACTTCGCGGAGGAAACTTGCGCGAAGCAATCGGCACGCCGGCCCCCAGGGGCACGGTTCCTGGTCGGACGGCCGAGGCCGGCAGCGGCTCAAACCTCACGTTGCTGGCATCTCGCAGTGGTGGTTGATCGCTGGGGCTCGCCCGGTCGGCAACGCTTCAACGTTGCCCCTCCGGGCTGGCGCGGTGAGTTCGCAGCCGACGTCTCGCAGGCTCAGTCCATCGTGGCTGTTCGCCGGGCTCCGCCAGATCCGGCCGAGGATCGATTCTGGGTTTCCGACGGAGTAGTTGCGCTCGAGCGCGACCCAGTAGAGTCCTCTCCCACCGTGGCTGGCGCGGTTTGGCCTTCGCACGCGTCGAAACAGGTTGAGCAGGCCGGCCATCCGGCGCTGTCCCGTCGTCACGAAGAGCACGCTGATGCGCGGTCTGCCACCGCCGAGATCGGCGAAGGGAAGCGCCTGGAGATGCCACCAGTAGCCGACGAACTTGTTGACGAGTCGCCGCCGCTCCTCCGTCGATCGGTCGGCCTCCAGGAAGAAGTGACGGACTCGATCGCCTTGGCGCAGCGCGAAGCACGCGTCGGGCGCAACGCGGACGACTTGCTTTCGTTCTCCTGGAATCATGACGCGGAACCAGATCTCCTTCCCCTGCTTCCACGTCACGAGCTCGGTGTCGGGCGTTTCGCGGAGCGCGAGATCAAGGACGCACCGGAAGTTCGAAACCATCAGGTGATGCTCAAGAAACCACTCTGTTCTGCGCGTGTACTCCTTCTTCCATCGCACCGGCCGCGGCTCACGGGTGAATACCGCAGCAATGCCGGCGGCGTGGGCCTCCAGTCGCCGCGCGACGTGGTGTGTGTGCCCGAAGTAGTAAGAGCCATCGGAGCAAACGAGGATGTAGACGAAGCACATCGGAAACCTAGGGGAGGCTTGGGTGGGACCGGGCCTGCCCTGAGCTTGTCGAAGAGCCCTTCGACTCGCTTCGCTCGCTCAGGGCACCATTCGACTCGCGATGGATGGCCTGCCATGAGCGAGCGCCGAAGGCGCGAGTCGAATGGTGGAGGCAGCGGGAATCGAACCCGAGGCCCGGGTTCTTCGATACACCGCGACGGTGCAGGACTTACGCGGTCATCTCATGCGATGACTTGGGCTTCCGCCACCCAGCCGAGTCCCCTGGAGTCCACCGGCGTCCCCTGGAATCCCCCCGAGTCCTGGAGAAACGGAAGAGGCGGCGGGAACCTTTTCCCTGCGCTGCGGACGGCGAGGCCGTACCCTTCGCGGAAGACGTCCACCGCCTCGAAGAGCACGCTACTCGTACCGAGAGGGATCAAGCTCGTGATCCCTTGGGGGTACACGGGGGTGAAATTCTCCTCGATGGGGACCCCGATCGGATACGGAGGCACGCCGGGCTGCGGCATGTTCGACATCAAACTGGATCCCAGGCCGTAGCCGCCGATCTTGCTCGGCAGCGGGCCAGCCGCGGCCTCCCAGCCCTCCCGGGACCCGGAGCCCGAATCGTCAATGGTGTGATCGCCGTGGTCGGTGGTCACCCGGCGTGCCCTGTCTTCGGGGGGTCCATTCGTCGGGGGGCGCGCATCAGAGACGGCGCCGTGGGGGCGATTCAAGAAGCGAGGGCAGAGGTTGAGCGGCGGCGGTGATTACGGCTCCCGCCCCGGCGTGGCGCACTGCCCGAGCAGCCAGTCGCGGAACAGGACGACGCGCTGGCTGTCGGCTTTGCGCTCGGGATAGACGAGGTAGTACGCGTACTCGCTCGTGACCGGGCGGTCGATGGCGACCACGAGCCGGCTGCTCGCCAACTCCTCCTGAATCAGGAACTGGGGCAGGAGCGCCAGCCCGACACCGGCGATGGCGGCCTGGATGACCATGTGGAACTGCTCGAAGCGCGGGCCGGCGCGGCCGTCGAGGTCCTCCACGCCGCAGGCGCGCAGCCACTCCTGCCAGGCTTGGGGCCGGGTGACGTGCTGCAGGAGCGTGAACCGCCCCACGTCCTCCGGCCTCGCGGGCGACGGCCTCCCGGCGAGGAGAGCCGGCGAGGCCACCGGCACGACGACCTCCCCCATCAGGCGGTGGCACACCGCCCCCGGCCACACCTCGCTACCGAAGTGGATGGCCACGTCGATGCCGCTGCCGGCGAACTCGAACGGCCGCACCTGGGTCATGAGGTCGAGCTGGATGTCGGGGTGCCGGGCCGTGAAGTCGGCGAGCTTCGGCATCAGCCACCGCGAGCCGAAGGTCGGCAGCACCGCGACCGTGAGCACCCCCCCGCTACCGCCATAGGCCATGACCTGCAGGGTGGCGGCCTCGGCCTGGTCGAGGAGCTCCCGCACCGCGACCGAGTAGGCCTCCCCGGGCTCCGTCAGGACGAGGCGCTGCTTGACCCGCCGGAAGAGCGGCCGCCCGACGTACTCTTCCAGCTGCCGGATCTGGCGGCTGACCGCGCTTTGCGTCACGTTCAGTTCGCGGGCACCGTGGGTGAAGCTCATGTGGCGCACAGCGGCGTCGAAGAACTGGAGGGCGGTCAGGGACGGGAGAATGCGCCGGTTAGCCATGACTTTTTGGAATGAACTCCTTCGGAAATATCGCTTGCTTCCAGAACCGAGTATTCCACACAATAGATTGCCGTGTACAGTGGATCGGCAGAGGTGAGAAGTCAGAGTGGGCCTTGATTCCATTTTCAGTTCATTCTTGAACAGAATGTAGTGGCCCGTCGACAGCACCCTCAAGAGGCTGGCCCATGAGGCGCGCCCCTAGCCCGGATTATTCGTGAAGAACCGTAGCGAGACCGCGAAGATGCCCGTCCTGCTTGGCGCCCGCAGGGGCTCGGGCCCGAGACGTACTGTGCCGTACGTCGCAGGGCCGGAGACCCGAGGACGTCAAGCAGGATGGGCAGATCGTGGTCGCAGTAGGTTCTTCATGAATGATCCGGGCTAGCTTTCAACCCGAAACGGAGGATTCATGAGCAAGTACAAAGTCGCGTGGCTGCCCGGTGACGGCGTCGGTGTCGAGGTCATGGAGGCCACCAAGATCTGCCTCGACGCCCTCGAGTTCGACGCGACCTACACCCATGGCGACATCGGCTGGGAGTTCTGGTGCAAGGAAGGCGACGCCTTCCCGGCGCGCACCATCGAGCTGTTGAAGAACTCGGATGCGGCGCTCTTCGGTGCCATCACCTCGAAGCCGGTGAAGGACGCCGAGCGCGAACTCGTCCCCGATCTGCAGGGCAAGGGCCTCGTCTACCGCAGCCCCATCGTCCGCATGCGGCAGCTCTTCGACCTCTACACCTGCCTGCGTCCTTGCAAGGCCTACCCCGGCAACCCGCTCAACTACAAAGAGGGCATCGATCTGGTGGTATTCCGAGAGAACACCGAGGATCTCTACGCCGGCGTCGAGTTCTCTCCGGTCCCCGACGAGCTCGTGGCCGTGCTCAGCAAGCTCAGCAAGCCCTTCGCCCACTTCGCCAAGCTGCCCGGCAGCGACTACGCGATCACCTGCAAGATCAACAGCAAGAATGGCTGCGACCGCATCATCCGCGCCGCCTTCGAGTACGCCAAGAAGTTCAACTACCCGAAGGTCACCATCATCCACAAGGCGAACGTGGTGCGGGCGACCGAGGGCCTCTTCCTGGAGACTGGGAAGTGCATCGCCAAGGAGTACCCGGGCATCCAGATGGACGACGCCAACATCGATGCCATCTGCATGTGGCTGCTCAAGAATCCGAAGAGCTACCACGTGCTCGTGGCCACCAACATGTTCGGCGACATCGTCAGCGACCTGGCCGCCCAGATGGTCGGCGGGCTGGGCTTCGGCTGTTCGGGCAACATCGGCGAGAAGCTGGCCGTGTTCGAGCCCACCCACGGCAGCGCTCCCAAGTACGCCGGGCAGTGCAAGGTGAACCCGATCGCCACCATCCTCGCCGGCAAGATGATGCTCGACTGGCTCGGCGAGAAGGAAAAGGGCGCGCGACTCGAGAAGGCGACGGCGCAGGTCATCGCCGAGGGCAAGGTGCGCACCTACGACATGGGCGGCTCCGCCACGACGCTCGAGATGGGCGAGGCGATCGCCCGCAAGCTGTAGACTCCTGCGGGGAGTGAGGGATGTCCGACATCATCATCCACGAAGTCGGTCCCCGGGACGGCCTGCAAGCCGAGAAGGCCACCGTCCCCACCGACACCAAACTCGGCTGGATCCGCGCCCTCGTCGCCGCGGGGGTGGACATCGTCCAGGTGGGCTCCTTCGTGCACCCCGAGAAGGTGCCGCAGATGGCCGACACGGACGCGCTCTTTCGCACCTTGAGCGCCGAACCGCACGGCAAGACGGTCCTCTCCGGGCTCGTGCTCAACGAGAAGGGGCTCGAACGGGGCCTCGCCTGCGGCGTCGAGATGTTCTGCATGGGGGTCTCGGCGTCCGAGACCCACAGCACGAAGAACACCGGGATGGGCTCGCAGGAGGCCCAGCGGCGCATCGTCGCCACCGCCGAGGCGGCCGTCGCCGCCGGCAAGCGGGTGCAGGTTTCCGTGCAGAGCGCCTTCGGCTGCGGCTTCGAAGGCCCGACCCCCGAGGAGCGGGTGCTCGACATCGTCCGCGCCTACCTCGAGGCCGGGCTCGAGAACGTCAGTCTCGCCGATACCGCGGGCCATGCGCATCCCGAGCAGGTGCGGCGGCTCTTCGGCAAGATCCGCGCGCTCGCTCCCGACGTCCACTGCACGTGCCACTTCCACGACACCTACGGGCTCGGCATGGCGAACATCTACGCCGCGACGGACACCGGAGTGACGAGCTTCGAGACCTCGTTCGCCGGCCTCGGCGGCTGCCCGTTCACGAAGGTGGCTGCCGGCAACGTCGCCACCGAGGATCTGGTCCATGCGCTGCGGCGGCGGGGCTTGCGCCGCGATATCGATCTCGAGGCGCTCGTCGCCGTGGGTCGCGACGTGGCGGCGCACTTCGGCCGTGAGATGCCGGGCCGCGTCTACAAGACCGGCCTGCTTTCCTACTGAGGCAGGGAGTTCCGATGACGAACACGCCGCGCATCCTGGACGGCATCAAGGTCCTCGATCTCACCAACGTGCTCTCCGGTCCGTTCGCGTCCCTCCACCTGGCGCTCCTGGGCGCGGAAGTCATCAAGGTCGAGAACCCCAAGGACGGTGACCTGGCTCGCAAGCTCGGCATCGTTCCGGAATACAACAAGCAGCTCATGGGCACGAGCTTCCTGGCCCAGAACTGCAACAAGAAGTCGGTGACCCTCAACACCAAGAGCCCCGAGGGCAAAGAGATCTTCAAGAAGCTGGTCAAGGACGCCGACGTGGTCATCGAGAACTTCCGGCCCGGCGTCATGGACCGGCTGGGGCTGGGCTACGAGGTCTTGCGTGAGATCAACCCGTCTCTCGTCTACTGCGCCATCTCCGGCTTCGGCCAGACCGGCCCCGACGCCGACAAACCGGCCTACGACCAGATCATCCAGGGACTCTCGGGCGAGATGGCCATCAACGGCGACGAGCGCCTCACCCCGCTGCGCGCCGGCTTCCCGGTCTGCGACACGGTGGGCGGGCTGAACGCAGCCTTCGCGGTGATGGCCGCCCTCTACCATCGCCAGCGTACCGGCGAGGGCCAGTTCATCGATGTGGCGCTCCTCGACTCCATCATGCCGCTCATGGGCTGGGTGGCGGCGAACCTGCTCATCGGCGGGCACGAGCCGCCGGTCATGGGCAACGACAACTTCACGGCAGCGCCGAGCGGCACCTTCGCCACCCAGGACGGCCACATCAACATCGCCGCCAACAAGCAGGAGCAGTGGGAAGCGGTGTGCGACGTCCTCGAACTGCCCGAGCTGAAGACCGATCCGCGCTTTGAGGAACGCGACACGCGCAAGAAGAACCGCAAGGCGCTCACGCCGCTCCTCGAGGCCCGGCTCCGGCAGAAGCCGACCTCCTACTGGGTCGAGACCCTGAACGCCAAGGACGTCCCGAGCGGCGAGATCCTCAGCTTGAAGCAGGCCCTGCGCCAGCCGCAGATCGCCCACCGCAGCGTGCTCAAGAAGGTCAAGGTGCCGCAGATCGGCGACATCGAGGTGTTCGGGCTCACGGCGCTCTTCGACCGCACGGCGAGCCCGGAGCCGGCGCCGCCGCCGGTGCTCGGCGAGCACAACGCGGAGATCTACGGGCGCCTCGGGCTCGGCGCGGCCGAGCTCGCCGCTCTGAAGCAGAAGGCTGTGATGTGAACCCGATCGACGAGGAGCAACGATGGGAATGACAGTCGTCGAGAAGATCCTGGCGCGCGCGTCGGGCCAGAAGTCGGTGAAGGCCCTCGACGTGGTCGAGCCGCGTGTCGACCTCGCCATGTCGCACGAGAACGCGGCGCTGGTGATCAACCAGTTCAAGGAGATCTACGCGGGCACGGGCCGGGATCCGAAGCCCTGGGACCCGACCCACATCGCGGTCATCTTCGACCACCGGGTGCCGGCCGAGGGGCCGAAGACCGCCACCAATCAGAAGCTCATCCGCGGCTTCGTGGCCCAGCACGACATCGACAAGTTCCACGACATCCGAGGCGACCGCGGCGGCATCTGCCACCAGGTGCTGCCGGAGTACGGTTACGTGCGGCCGGGTGCTGTCGTCGTCGGGACCGATAGCCACACCACGAGCCACGGGGCGCTGGGCGCGTTCGCCTTCGGCATCGGCGCCACCGAGATGGCCTCGGTTTGGGCGCTCGGCGTCGCCCTCAACATCGAGGTGCCTCCCACGATCAAGGTGGTGGTGAACGGCCGCTTCCCGGAGCACGTGGGACCGAAGGACCTCATCCTGCACCTCATCGGCAAGCTGACGGCGCAGGGGGCCAACTTCCGCGTCCTCGAGTTCCACGGCGAGACGATCCGCAACATGTCCACGAGCGGCCGGCTCGTCATCTGCAACATGAGCGTCGAGGCCGGCGCCACGGGCGGCATCGTCCCGGCCGACGACGAGACCGAGCACTACCTGCGCACCGAGGCGGGGGTGACCGGGCCCATCGAGCGCGTCGTCCCCGACCCGGACGCCGTCTACGAGAAGGTGGTCGAGATCGAGGTGTCGCGCCTGGCGCCGCAGATCGCCTGCCCGCACACGGTCGACAACGTGAAGCCCATCGACCAGGTGGTCGGCAAGCAGGTGCAGCAGATCGTCATCGGCAGCTGCACCAACGGCCGGCTCGACGACCTGCAGGTCGCAGCCCAGATCCTCAAGGGACGCAAGGTCGCCGAGGGAACCCGCATGCTGGTGTTCCCGTCGTCCGCCCGCGTCTACGCCAAGGCGCTCGAAGCGGGCTACCTGCAGGACTTCACCCGGGCCGGCGCCGTGATCATGAACCCGGGCTGCGGTCCCTGCCTGGGCGTCCACCAGGGGGCCCTGGGCGACGACGAGGTGGCGCTCGCCACCACCAACCGCAACTTCAAGGGGCGCATGGGCAATCCGAAGTCCGAGGTCTACCTGTGCAGCCCGGCCGTCGCCGCGGCCAGCGCCATCACCGGCGTCATCACCGATCCACGCACGGGAGGCCGTTGACATGGGCAAGGTCGTACTCGAGCTCGGCCGTGACATCAGCACCGACGACATCTACCCCGGCCGGTTCATGGCCACGGTGCTGCCCACCGAGACGCCGCAGTTCTGCTTCAACGATCGCACCGAGTTCAACGCCACGCTGAAGGCGAAAGCGATTCCGCCCGGCAGCATCATCGTCGCCGACGAGAACTTCGGCTGCGGTTCGAGCCGCGAGCAGGCCGTGAGCACCATCCGCGGCCATGAGCTCGTGGTCGTGGCGCGGAGCATCGCCCGCATCTTCATGCAGAACGCCATCAATCTGGGCCTGAACCTGATCGTCTGCCCGACGATCGAGGCCGGCGAGGGCGACGAGCTCGAGATCGCGCCCGGCAAGGTGCGCAACGAGACGACGGGGAAGGAGTTCGCGACCGTCCCGCTGCCGCCGGCGCGCCAGGCGATCATCGATGCGGGCGGGCTCATCCCCTACACCCGCAAGAAGCTCATGGAGCAGCCGGCGCGCTGAAGCCGCGGCTGCCGAGGCGAAGCCTCTGCTTGGATCCGGGGATGCAAGGCCGGGCGTCGGCGGTGCTGTGCGTCGCGGTCGGTCGGCGTTTTCGGCACGAACCGCGAGACTGCGCGCTCGGAGACCTCGATGCCGAGCGTCAGCAGCTCGCCGTGGATTCGCGGCGTGCCCCCCGACGCCCGGACCTGACGGCTCGGCCCTCCCGGCCAGGGCGTCGCGTTCAGGAACGACCGGCGGCGACCCATTCCCGGAGCTCGACAGTGAATCGCGATCGCTGGCCCAGCTCCGACTCCACCCGCACGGCTGCGCCGCGCAGCTGGACCCGGTGCTTGTCTCGCCGCCAGCCTCAGCTCGTGAAGAAGCGCTTTCGAGGCGGACCCCTCGACCCGCCTGAAGTCCCAGGCCGAGACGAACGTCGTCGCGTTCGTCCTCCCTCGGGAGGCATGACCGGCCCGAGGGACTGTCCTCCTCCCGAAGCCAGCACCCCATGCGCCGACGCCTCCGGGGCCTATATTCGATGACGAGCCTCCTCGTCGACGTCCCCCTCCGCCTCCCGCTACGGCTTCTGGCGCGGCGAGATCGAGCGGACGCTCCTCGGTTTCCTCGACTGCGGCCTCCCCGAGTCCGGCGGCTTCGCCCGGGTCCGCTGCCCCTCGTGCCGGTACGAGTTCCTGGTGGCGCTGAGCTGCAAGATGCGCGGTTCTTGCACCTCGTGCCACGCCAAGCGCTCGGTGCTGTGGGCCGAGTGGCTCACCCAGGACGTGCTCCTGCCGGTCCGCCACCTCCAGTGGGTCTTCACGATCCCCAAGCGGCTGCGGATCTTCTTCCTCTACGATCGCACCCTGTTCGGCGATCTCGCCCGCAGTACCTGGACCACGGTGCGCGACCTGTACCGTGCCGGCCTGCGGGATCACGCCTCGGTGCCCGGGATGGTGGTCTCGATCCAGACCCACGGAGATCTCGCGAACTGGCAGCCGCACCTGCACGCCCTCGTGACCGCCGGCCTCGTCGATCGCGATGGGAACTTCACCCCCGTCGATCCGCCTCCGACCGAGGTGGCCGAGGAGCTCTTCCGCCGCCGCGTCCTCCAAATGCTCGTCCGCCGCGGCAAGCTCGACCCGGACACCGCTCGGAGCCTCCTTGATTGGAAACACTCGGGATTCTCCGTTCACCACCAGGTCCGGGTCGAGCCCTGGCATACCGCCGGCATCGAGCGGCTGGCCCGCTACCTCGTCCATCCCCCCATCGCGCTCGACCGATTGCACGTCCCCGGAGGAGAGGCCCCCTGCACCTACCGCGGCAGCCGACCGCACCCGCGCACCGGAGAAGACACGATCGTCCTCGACCCCCTCGAAATGCTCGCCCGGCTCTGCCAGCACATCCCACCCCCGGGCCTCCACATGACGCGCCTCTACGGCGCCTACTCCAGCCGCACCCGCTGCGCGCGCGCGAGGCGGCTTGCGAGCTCGCAAGGGCGATCGGCACCACCCGGGGAGAGCACCCCCGAGACGCTCACCCCCTCCCAGCGAGAACGCCGCAGGGCCTGGGCTCGCCTGATCAAGAAGGTTTTCGAGGCGTCGCCCCTGACCTGCCCGAAGTGCTCGGCCGAGATGAAGATCGTCGCCTTCATCCTCGATCCCCGCGTGATCCGCAAGATCCTCGACCACCTCCGCAACGTCACGGCCCGCGCCCACGGTCCGCCCGGAGGCGACGCGGCGCGACCTGCAAGTTGACCGTCCCTAAGGCGGGTCGTGCCGTCCCCGGGACGAGCCCGGCGCAGCCGCATCCCGCATCCGCCATCGATCCGCCCCCCCCACGAGGGCGGCGGTGCGTCGGCGGTGCGCCTGCGCCGGCGAGGAGGCCCCGGAAGATCCCCGCTCGGCGATCGCCGGCGATCGCCTACGAGGGAGCAGCCGATCGCTCTCCCTGCGCTCTCCCTACGCGACCGCTCTCCGAACCCCACGATGAGGTCTGAAGTCCCCCCCAAGGCTCAAAGAGAAACACCCTCTTCGCTACGGGCGGCCGGGATGTTCGCCTGTCGTGGCGGTTGCGCGGATGGAATTCCCTATCCTTCCTTGCCGATCGGTCGACTGAGCCCGCTCGAGGAGACCGCCGACGCTTTCATGGTGACCTCGATCCTGTCGGCCGGAGCGGACGAGGTCACGACGGCGACCGTGGCGTGGCAAAGGAGAGTTTCGACCGCTGGTGGGCGATCGAGCGCAAGAAACACGGGACGAATGGGTTCCAGGGGGTCGGGCAGCACGCGCCCGTCCGTCCGCGCGAAAGCAGCTGGTGCAGCGACGACACGTGGGCGAAGGCCTTTGACGAGGACGTTCCCGAAGGGCGCCACCTCCACGCTACCGTGTGGACCGGGACGGAGATGGTCATCTGGGGTGGCTATGGCGGCAGCTACCTGAAAACCGGCAGCCGGTACGATCCCTCGACGGACACTTGGGCCGCGACCTCCACCGGCGCGGGCGTTCCGTCGAGTCGAGGCGGCCACACGGGGGTATGGACCGGGACGGAGATGGTCGTCTGGGGTGGCTATGGCGGCAGCTACCTGAACTCGGGCGGGCGGTACAACCCTTCCACGGACACCTGGGCGGCGAGGTCGAGAAGGGGCACGACCTCCGTCGTGAGTCTTTCGGTGAAGGCCGTGGAGCCGGCAGCGACGGTCGGCGCGGCCGCGAGCGCGACTTCGAAATCGGCAGGGATGGGCGTATGACGCCCACCCCTGCCTGCTCACGCTTTGTGCGCTACGGGCAGTCGGCCGCCGCCGCAGCGATCTGCAAGTCGCGACCCGCGACCTGCTTCGGGCTTCCCGAGTCGTAGGTACCCGGAGCCCCGCACCCGGCGACCGGACGCAGCACGTAGAAATAGCCGTCGCCCGTGGACGGATCGACCCTGGTGTCGATGACCGACGACACCGGGCCGTCGTTGACCATGCACACGTCCGACCCCGGCGTGATCGCATCCAGGGCGGCGGTGAAGTTCCCTTGGTTCGCGCGCAGCACGGAGAGGCTCCCCCGCACGAGATCGAAGAGGGATGCCCCGCCCACCGGCCACGAGACTTCGGTCGAACCACCGGCCTTGCGAACGGCAAGCTGACCCGAGTAGGCAGGTCGGTTGCACGGCAAGGCGAGGTCGCGGCCCGTGCTGTCCGGCGGGAAGCTGGCATCGGAGAAGTAGACCGTCCAGGCTCCGCCGGACGAGCGCGCGATGCTCCCGGGAACGATGTCGATCCCTCCCAGAGTCAGCGGGACATCGAACTCCAGGAGATCGGAGCCGTCCGACGCGCGCTCGTAGCCGATCACGTTGGCGTCTGGCGGGATGCCTATGCTCGAGCCGGTGAAGAGAACGGAGAGGGCGCCGCCGCTCAATACCGCGACGTCGCCTGGCGCGAAGTCGATCCCTCCGACCGTCTCTGGAGCGTCGAAGGACATCGCGAGCCGCCCGAGTGCGTCGAACCCCAGGGAGTCGATGTTCGCGCTGTCGGAGAGCCCGAGGGAGAAGCCGCTCAGATGGAGGGAGTACTGCCCGACGGCCGGGCTGTATCGGACGACGTCGGCCGGCAGGTAGGTGATCCCCGAGACGGTGAAGGGAGCATCGGTCGAGAACAGGAAGTTCCCGCCGGGCAGGAAGGTGAGCGCGTCGATACCGACATTCTGGCCGAGACCGGCGGTGCCGCCGTCGAAGGCGAGGGCGTACCCCGGCGGGGCCGATGAGTGACGGATCGTCTGGTTCGAGGTGAAGAGGGTGCCCGCGAGCGTCGTGGGGGACTCCACGCTGAAGGTGAAGTCCTGGCCCCATGAGACGCTCGGGATCATGCCGGTCGCCGCCACCACGGCGACCAGCGCAGAGAGCTTCCGCAATCGCGCCATGGCTGTTTCTCCGGGCCGCAACGACTCCTCGCGCGATCGAATGCCGCGCGGGGAGAGCGTCGTCCCTCCTAGAAGTTGAATCCGCCGTTGACGTTGGTGCCGGGGACGTCCAGGATTCCGCTTCCGGACGCGTTGCACGCGCCCGAGGCACGATTGAACGAATAGACGTTGTCCTGCGCGGCGCCGGTGAACGTGATCCCGGTGTTGATGTTGCCGTTGCAGACGTTCCAGTCGATCGCGTTGCACCGGCCCGTGTCGACCCGGATCCCGTCGTAGCACGCGCTGACCGTGTTGTGCTGGACGTTGTTGAAGCTCGAGTTGGCCCCGAAGAGAGCGATCCCCGCGCCCCCGCCCGCGACGAACATGTTCGACACGGTGTTCCCCCGAACGTCGTTCCCCTGGCAGTCCCCGAGCTGGATCCCGACGGTGGCCGTGGGACCACGTCCGATCAGGACGTTGTCCTCGATCCGGCTCCCGTAAACCGTATCGAGAGCGATTCCAACGCGGGAGACGTCGATCGTGTTCCGGGCCACGACGGCGTGGGCGGGGCTCGCGGGCGTCCCTCCTCCGATCAGGATCCCGATGCTGGGACTCGGGTTGACACCGTCGTCGGTGATCGTGAGGTCCGAGAAGTTGAAGTCGCCGTTCGGGTTCCCGGCGAACGCCAGGCCGATCCCGTTCTGGGGGCCGGTGAGCTTGCCGTTCGTCACGTGGACGTCGGTGATGGCCACGGTGCTGCGGATGATCGACTGGGTCGGGATGGTGTGCCGGATCGTGTGACCGCGGAGATCGAGGTAGACGTGGCTCGCCGAGATCTGGATCGCCGGGGCGGCTCCGTTCATCGTTCGGTTCGCCGCGAGCCAGTAGCACCCGGGCGCCGTGATGTTGTATGGGACGACGGAGAGACCTCCGGGAATCGGGGTGCCGGGCTGGCACAGGTACTCCGCGAGCGCGGGGCTCGGGAGGGCGGAGACGATCGCGGTCGCGGCGATCGCCGCGACGATCGAACGTCGAAGACGGATCCCACGGAAACCGATTTGCTTCACCATCGGGCCTTCTCCCTTTTCGGGGAACGGACTATCGTCCCGCCGCGGATGCGGGACGCGCCGCCCCGAGAAACGAATCGTTTGTTCGGTCAGACTGCCACTGTGAGCAACAGCATCCTGTCACACAAATCGCGAGAATCAAGTTTCGGAGACGGCAACCGGTGCTCGATCGTCCGGGAGCCCCGTGGCACCGGCAGGGATTTCGCCCCTACTGGCGATGGAGAAGCCGACGTCGTGGGGACGGTCGACCGGCGGTCCCGAAGGACGTCCGCAACCTGATCCGGCGCATGGCAACCGCGAACCCGCTTTATGTGAAGCGGACGGTTATGTGGAACCGGGACGCTCGACCCTGTAGCCGCGCTGGGCTTGCTCCAGCGGGCTTCACATAATGAAAAGGGTTCTTCCCGGCGTGCGCGAAGCGCTATGCCGGGAAGAACGCATTGAACTGAACCGCGGGGCACACCGTCGGCGCCTCGCTATGGGGATTGGTGTTCGACCGTCCGACTTGAGGATCGCGTCGGAGACCTGTGCGAGGGAGCCGCGAGCGCGGGATCGGCGCCTTCGGGCGTGAGCCGTGGCGTTCGCAGTTCTAGCCAGGAGCGAGAGAGGTCGCGGAAGGTGCGATGAGGACGGACGGTCCCCTGCGCCGTCCGTGGCCGGTCGGCGCGCGGCCTGGCGTGGGTCGAATCCGTGGGCGTTGTCATGGCGAGCCCGCCCTCTCCTCGACCCGGCGAGCACAGCCGGTCGGTTCGATCCGCAACGTCGTGCGAAGGCGTCCTTCGCCACATTGCGGACAGCGCGTCACGTCCTTGCCGGTGAGCCGCAGGAGGAGTTCCTCCCAGGGCTCGCGAGGCGTGCGCGGGGCGATCTCCTCGCGCGCATGGAGGAGCTTCCGGCAGCGGGCGATCCGCTCCCGCCTCACGGAGTTCGCGAGCAGTCCGTAGTGGCGGATGCGGACGAAGTGTCGGGGGAGCACGTGCAGCAGGAACCTGCGGAGGAAGGCCTCGGCGGGAAGGGTGAGGGGCTTGCGCCGGTCGCCGTCCGCGCGGTCCTTGTAGAGGAACGTCACTGCCTCATCGTCCATCGAGAGGATGCGCTCGTTGGAGATTCCGATGCGATGGGTGTAACGGCCGAGGTAGGCCAGCACTTGCTTCGGCCCGGCGAACGGACGCTTGCTGTAGACGACCCACTTGCGGCGGGCGGCTCGATGCAGGAGTCGCGACGCGTCGGCACCGCTGCCGACGGACGAGGCGATCTTCCCACAGGCGACGGCGCGTTCGAGGGCGGCGAGGAACTTCGCGCGGAAGACCACGGAGAGGATGCGAACCGCAAGAAAGAAGTTCTCCCTCGCCGGGATCCATCGACGGCCACTCGGGTCCAGACCGCCGCCCGGCACGATGCAGTGGAGGTGCGGGTGGTAGAGGAGAGTCTGCGTCCAGGTGTGCAGGACCGCCGTCATGCCGATCTCGGCGCCGAGGTTCTTCGGGTTCGCGGCCACCTCCGCCACGGTCTCGGCCACCGCGGCGAAGAGCAGGTCATAGGCCACCCGCGGGTGTCCGAGGAAGATCTCGTGGAGCGCGTCGGGGACGGTGAAGACGAGGTGGAAGTAGGACACAGGCAGGAGGTCCTCCGCCCGCGCCTCCTGCCAGCGTACGCGCTCGAGCCCCTGGCACTTCGGGCAGTGGCGGTCCCGGCAGGAGTTGTACGAGATCTCCTGATACCCGCAGCCGTGGTCGCATTCCCGGACGTGGCCCCCGAGCGCCGCCGTGCGACAACTCGTGATCGCGGCGACGACGCGGCGCTGCCGCTCGCTCAAGCCAACAAGCTGTTGGCCGTGGGTCCGGAAGACGTCCGCCAGCTCCAGGTGGCCTTGGTCGGCCACCCCGGTCGCCACCGCTCACTCCTCCGACAGCGTGACCCCCTCGAAGTTGGGCAGGAGGTCGTCGAGCGGGCTCTTCGTGTCTCGAACGTAGCTCTCGGCCACGTGGGTGTAGATCTCCGTGGATCGCAGGCTCCGGTGGCCGAGGAGGCGCTGGATCACCCGAATGTTGACCCCACGCTCGAGCAGGTGCGTGGCAAACGAATGCCTCAGCGAATGCGGACAGACGCGCTTGCGGATGCCGGCCTTCTCCTTCGCGCGGGCGAAGAACCTGTCGACGGACCCGTACGTGATCGGATCGCGGGAGGTCTGCCCGGGGAAGAGCCAGGGGTCGGGACGGCTCTTCAACCAGTACCGGCGCAGCGTCTCGAGGAGCTTGCCGGACAGCATGACGTAGCGGTCCTTGCGTCCCTTCCCCTGGGCGACCCGGATCATCATGCGTTTGCTGTCGATGTCCTCCAGCCGCAGGTGGACCGCCTCGCTGGCGCGAAGGCCGGCCGAGTAAAGCGTCATGAGGATGGCACGGTGCTTGAGGTTCTTCGCCGCGTTGAGGAGGGCGATCACCTCCTGGCCGCTGAGGACCACCGGCAGCCTCTTGCCGGTTTTCTGATAGGGGATGTGCTCGACGTCCCAGTCGACCTGGAGCACGGCCCGGTAGAAGAAGCGGATGGCACAGACGTGGACGTTGAAGGTGCTCCACGTCACCCTCCGGTCTTTCGTCAGGAAGAGCTGGTACTGCTTCACATCCTCGGCGGTGAGCTGGTCTGGCGGCCGCATGAAGTGGCGGACGAAACACCGCATCTTCTCGAGGTAGCTCTTCCTCGTGTTCTCAGCGAGACCCCGAATGCGGAGCTCGCGGTCCATTAGGTCTTGAAACTTGCCCATGGCGATCCTCCCCGTCGTAGGAGCTCGACGACCGGCCGTCACGACGACGGCCACGGGGAAAGGATCACCGATCCAGCGTCAACCGGGGCTGGGAGCCACGCGATCGAGTGCATGCACGCGCGGCGCGACGCCTTCCACCGCGCAGCGGTTTAGTTCAATTGTTTCTCGCACTTGCCCCTCAATGTTTCTCTGCCTCCAACACACACCAAGGAGGCAGAGATGCACGAAGCATTCTGGAATGGGTTGCTCGACACGCGGTGGGAGGATGCTCCGCTGGGGCCGGAGGCCATTCGGCTGGTCCTGAGGCTACGCGACTGGGGATATGCCGAGCGGACACGGCGGGACTGCGGGCACGCGGTGGTCCACCTGGGCAGGGTCCTGCACGCAGATGTGGGAGGTGCCGATCGGATTCTCGACGAGGCGGTCGTCGCAAACTTCATCGACCGTCACCTGCCGGTCTGTCGCTGCTATCGCCGACCTCCGGGGCGGCGACAGGAGCATGTGCGGCGCGGGCTGGCACTCCTCCTCGCCATGCTTCGCGAGGAAGGTGCGATCCCTCGGCTCGTATTCGCCAAGCCGCCCTACCACGAGCTGATCGAGGAGCATTGTCGCTTCCTGCGCCGCGACCGAGGGCTCGCCGAGACCACGGTGATCAACTACCGACGCTACCTTCGCGACTTCCTGGCCAGCCGCGGGAACGCGGTGAGCCCCGCCGGGTTGGTGCAGTTGACCACGGGCGCCTTGCTTGCGTTCAGCCGGCAGCGCGGGGCAGCTCTGGGGCGCACGGCGTGGAACCACCTGGCCACTTCGTTGTCCGGCTTCTACCGCTGGCTGGATCTGCGGGGCCACGGGGGCAGGCACTTGGTCGGTGCGGTGCCGCTGCGGCGACGCTACCGCCTCGCAGATGTGCCGTGCGCGTTGTCGTGGGAGCAAGTGCAGCGGTTGCTCGGCGTGGTCGATCGGCACGAGCCCAACGGCCGGCGCAACTACGCCATGCTCCTTCTGATCGCCACGTACGGCCTGCGCGGCTGTGAAGTCCGGGCTCTACGTCTCGACAGCATCGACTGGTCGCACGACGAGGTCACCATCTTCGCGCCCAAGACCGGCCGCAGCCGCAGACTGCCGCTGACACGCCCGGTGGGTGAGGCAGTCTTGGACTACCTTCGCGAGGAACGCCCTCCGTCGGTGCACGAGGAGGTTTTCCTCTCCAGCCGGCCACCCGTTGGCCCGCTTCGTAGCAAGATCAACCGCTGGCTGGGCCGCCACCTCGACAAAGCGGGCATCGAGACGCCCCGCCGTGGTGCCCACACGCTGCGTCACTCGCTGGCCGTTCACCTGCTGCGCAGCGGCGAGACCCTCAAGGCCATCGGCGACGTGCTCGGCCATCGAAGCCCGGATACGACCTTCATCTACACCAAGCTCCACGTCGACGATCTCAGGACGGTGGCGTTGGAGCCGGAGGTGGTGTCATGACCACGGCCCACTTCTCAGGACCTCTGGCCACCGAATTCGCAGACTTCACCGCTACCCTCGAGGCCAGCGCCAGCGCCAACAAGACCACGCTCACGCAGCTCCGGGCCCTGGATCGCTTCACGCAGCACAGTCCATCGTGGTCAGGCACCATCGACGAAGCGCTGGTCAGGGTGTGGCTGGCACCTTGCGAGTCTCGCGGACCCAACACCCGTCGGGCCCGCTACCACCTGCTGCGCCGCTTCTGCCGCTTTCTGGCGAAGCACCTTCCAGGCACCTTCGTCCCAGGCGAGTCTCTCCGCCCCCGTGGTCGACCGCCGAAACGCCCCCACATCTACTCGCGAGAAGAGGTCCGTCTGCTGCTGGACGGCGCGTTGTCGCTGCGAGACTGGGAGAGCCGGCATCCCTGCCCGATTCGGTCGAAGACGATGCACGCGGTCATTCTGCTGCTGGCCACGTCGGGCTTGCGGATCTCCGAAGCACTGCACCTCACGTTGCAAGATGCGGATCTGAAAGCAGGCGTGCTCTCGATCCACCAGTCGAAGTTCCGCAAATCCCGCCTCGTACCACTCTCGGCAGGGACGCTGGAGGTGCTACGCCGCTACCACGAGTCTCCGCGTCGCGATGGTCTCTGCCGATCTCGACGAGGCCTTCTTCGTCTCCGGTCGCGGCAAAGCCTACAGCACCGGCTATGTGCAGGCGATGTTCCGCGATGTCGCCGTCCAGGCGGGACTACGGGGGCCGAAAGGACGCGGCCCCCGCCTGCACGACCTGCGTGCCACCTTCGCCGTGACTCGTCTTCTGCAGTGGTACCGCGACGGGGACAACGTGATGGCCCGCCTGCCGTTGCTGAGCACCTACCTTGGCCACGCCTGCGTCAGCGACACCGAGGTCTATCTGCGGGTCACCACCGCCCTCCTCCATGAGGCGGACACCCGCTTCCACGCCTTCGCCCAGGATCTCCTTCCAACTGGAGGTCAGTCATGAGCGCCCAGAGCGTCCTCCCGACCTTGCTCCGCGCCTTCTTCGAGGACTATCTCGCGGCTCAACGCGACGTCAGCCCCAACACCATCCTGGCCTACCGAGACAGCATCAAGCTCTTTCTGCGCTTCGCTGCACGGCGTACCGGTCGCCAGGTGATCCGACTACGGCTCGAGGAGCTCGGCCCCGACACCGTGATGCCTTTCCTTGACTACCTCGAGACGGAACGAAAGAACTGCGCGGCCACACGGAATTTCCGGTTGATCGCGATCCACCGATTCTTCGCGTACGTCGCGGACAGGGACCCTCTACACGCCGAACTCTGCCGTCGCGTCCTGGATGTCCCCGTCAAGAAGACCTCGTCGCGCTCCATGACCTATCTCGATCGGGACGAGGTCAAGGCGCTGCTGGCTGCACCGTCCCCCGCGCACCGTCTCGGTCTACGTGACCTCGCGCTGCTCACTTTCCTGTACAACACCGGCGCGCGTGCTTCCGAGACGGTGGACCTGGACGTCAAGGATCTGCGCCTCGAGACTCCCACTCAGGTGCGTATCTTCGGGAAAGGACGCAAGGAGCGCGCCTGCCCTCTCTGGCAGGAGACGGCGGACGCACTTCGCGTGTATCTCCGCCAACGCAACGGCGAAGACCATCCAGACGCGCCCCTCTTCCTGAACGCCCACGGTAAGCGGATCTCCCGCTTCGGCGTAATCACGATCCTCAAGCGTCACGTCGCGGCCGCGGCCACGCACCGAACGTCCCTCGCCACCAAGCGCATCAGCCCGCACACCATGCGCCATACGGCGGCAATGCATCTGCTTCAATCTGGTGTGGAAGCTCAACGTCATCAAGTCCTGGCTCGGGCACGTCAGCATCACCACGACGAGCCAGTACATCGAGATCGACATGGCGATGAAGCGCAAGGCGATCGAACGCTGCACCCCGCCGGTCCCCGAGCCGACCAGTGAAAGCCCCTGGCACTGCCGGAAAGACATCATCCAGTGGCTCGAGGATCTGTGAGCGTCGGAAAGTTATGTGAAGTAGCTCGTCGACTTCGCTGTCGAGCCCCCCCTCCGGTCAAGGCGTGGCGGCGACGATGTTTGCGCATGTCCACATAACCGTCCGCTTCACATAATGAAAAGGGTTCTTCCCGGCGTGCGCGAAGCGCTATGCCGGGAAGAACGCATTGAACTGAACCGCGGGGCACACCGTCGGCGCCTCGCTATGGGGATTGGTGTTCGACCGTCCGACTTGAGGATCGCGTCGGAGACCTGTGCGAGGGAGCCGCGAGCGCGGGATCGGCGCCTTCGGGCGTGAGCCGTGGCGTTCGCAGTTCTAGCCAGGAGCGAGAGAGGTCGCGGAAGGTGCGATGAGGACGGACGGTCCCCTGCGCCGTCCGTGGCCGGTCGGCGCGCGGCCTGGCGTGGGTCGAATCCGTGGGCGTTGTCATGGCGAGCCCGCCCTCTCCTCGACCCGGCGAGCACAGCCGGTCGGTTCGATCCGCAACGTCGTGCGAAGGCGTCCTTCGCCACATTGCGGACAGCGCGTCACGTCCTTGCCGGTGAGCCGCAGGAGGAGTTCCTCCCAGGGCTCGCGAGGCGTGCGCGGGGCGATCTCCTCGCGCGCATGGAGGAGCTTCCGGCAGCGGGCGATCCGCTCCCGCCTCACGGAGTTCGCGAGCAGTCCGTAGTGGCGGATGCGGACGAAGTGTCGGGGGAGCACGTGCAGCAGGAACCTGCGGAGGAAGGCCTCGGCGGGAAGGGTGAGGGGCTTGCGCCGGTCGCCGTCCGCGCGGTCCTTGTAGAGGAACGTCACTGCCTCATCGTCCATCGAGAGGATGCGCTCGTTGGAGATTCCGATGCGATGGGTGTAACGGCCGAGGTAGGCCAGCACTTGCTTCGGCCCGGCGAACGGACGCTTGCTGTAGACGACCCACTTGCGGCGGGCGGCTCGATGCAGGAGTCGCGACGCGTCGGCACCGCTGCCGACGGACGAGGCGATCTTCCCACAGGCGACGGCGCGTTCGAGGGCGGCGAGGAACTTCGCGCGGAAGACCACGGAGAGGATGCGAACCGCAAGAAAGAAGTTCTCCCTCGCCGGGATCCATCGACGGCCACTCGGGTCCAGACCGCCGCCCGGCACGATGCAGTGGAGGTGCGGGTGGTAGAGGAGAGTCTGCGTCCAGGTGTGCAGGACCGCCGTCATGCCGATCTCGGCGCCGAGGTTCTTCGGGTTCGCGGCCACCTCCGCCACGGTCTCGGCCACCGCGGCGAAGAGCAGGTCATAGGCCACCCGCGGGTGTCCGAGGAAGATCTCGTGGAGCGCGTCGGGGACGGTGAAGACGAGGTGGAAGTAGGACACAGGCAGGAGGTCCTCCGCCCGCGCCTCCTGCCAGCGTACGCGCTCGAGCCCCTGGCACTTCGGGCAGTGGCGGTCCCGGCAGGAGTTGTACGAGATCTCCTGATACCCGCAGCCGTGGTCGCATTCCCGGACGTGGCCCCCGAGCGCCGCCGTGCGACAACTCGTGATCGCGGCGACGACGCGGCGCTGCCGCTCGCTCAAGCCAACAAGCTGTTGGCCGTGGGTCCGGAAGACGTCCGCCAGCTCCAGGTGGCCTTGGTCGGCCACCCCGGTCGCCACCGCTCACTCCTCCGACAGCGTGACCCCCTCGAAGTTGGGCAGGAGGTCGTCGAGCGGGCTCTTCGTGTCTCGAACGTAGCTCTCGGCCACGTGGGTGTAGATCTCCGTGGATCGCAGGCTCCGGTGGCCGAGGAGGCGCTGGATCACCCGAATGTTGACCCCACGCTCGAGCAGGTGCGTGGCAAACGAATGCCTCAGCGAATGCGGACAGACGCGCTTGCGGATGCCGGCCTTCTCCTTCGCGCGGGCGAAGAACCTGTCGACGGACCCGTACGTGATCGGATCGCGGGAGGTCTGCCCGGGGAAGAGCCAGGGGTCGGGACGGCTCTTCAACCAGTACCGGCGCAGCGTCTCGAGGAGCTTGCCGGACAGCATGACGTAGCGGTCCTTGCGTCCCTTCCCCTGGGCGACCCGGATCATCATGCGTTTGCTGTCGATGTCCTCCAGCCGCAGGTGGACCGCCTCGCTGGCGCGAAGGCCGGCCGAGTAAAGCGTCATGAGGATGGCACGGTGCTTGAGGTTCTTCGCCGCGTTGAGGAGGGCGATCACCTCCTGGCCGCTGAGGACCACCGGCAGCCTCTTGCCGGTTTTCTGATAGGGGATGTGCTCGACGTCCCAGTCGACCTGGAGCACGGCCCGGTAGAAGAAGCGGATGGCACAGACGTGGACGTTGAAGGTGCTCCACGTCACCCTCCGGTCTTTCGTCAGGAAGAGCTGGTACTGCTTCACATCCTCGGCGGTGAGCTGGTCTGGCGGCCGCATGAAGTGGCGGACGAAACACCGCATCTTCTCGAGGTAGCTCTTCCTCGTGTTCTCAGCGAGACCCCGAATGCGGAGCTCGCGGTCCATTAGGTCTTGAAACTTGCCCATGGCGATCCTCCCCGTCGTAGGAGTCGACGACCGGCCGTCACGACGACGGCCACGGGGAAAGGATCACCGATCCAGCGTCAACCGGGGCTGGGAGCCACGCGATCGAGTGCATGCACGCGCGGCGCGACGCCTTCCACCGCGCAGCGGTTTAGTTCAACTCGGGAAATGTGGAGCCTCCACATTTCCCGCTCTGGGGCTATCGCCGAAGCGAGGGTGCGCTGGCCAACCTCGGTCATCGCGTCGCTCGAACCACGGTTGCCAACATCTTGAAAAGGCACGGCATCGACCCGGCCCCCGAGCGCGGCCGTCGGACTTCTTGGAGCACCTTTCTCGGCGCGCACTGGTCGACGATCGCCGCCATCGACGTGACCACCGTCGAGGTGTGGTGCCGGCACGGACTGGTGACGGTGTACGTCCTGTTCGGCATCGAACTGCAAAGCCGTCGCGTTCACTTCGCCGGAATGACACCGAGCCCGGGCGAAGCTTGGATTCGCCAGGCCGGGCGGAATCTCACCGATCCCGTCGATGGCTTTTTCCGCGAGAAACGGTTCTGCCTGATGGACCGCGATACCAAGTTCACGGCGGCATTCCGGGCGTTGTTGGACGATGCCGGCACCGAGTCCGTCCGGCTTCCGGCACGTTCCCCGAATTCGAACGCCTGGATCGAACGTTATATGCGTTCACTCAAATCGGAATGTCTGGACCGGATGATCTTCTTCGGCGAGAGTTCGCTTCGCCGCGCCGTTCGGGAGTACGTCGCCCACTCCCACACCGAGCGGAACCACCAGGGACTCGCCAAAGCGATCATCGAGCCTGGACCAGTTGGGGCGGAAGTCGGACCGGTTCGATGCCGCGAGCGACTCGGCGGGATGCTGCGCTACTACCATCGAAAGGCCGCGTAGCGTTACCGTTGCTCGTCGCGGCAGAATCGTCGGTGGCATCGCGGCTCTGGTCGCTTGCCGCCGACTTGCTCGCCCACAGCCGGCGCGACACCCCTTTTGCTTGCCTCGCGCCGGCGTCGAACTCCGTTGGCTTCCGCCACCGTCGCCGCTTGGTCCAAGGTCCACCCAGGTGGAAGGCTCTGCCCGACATCGGTGGAGTTCTTCGACCATACGGTACTGGAACGACAAGTACGAGGAGAACGTCCAGAGCGGCGCGGCGCTCGAAGCGTCGGCTCTCGGGCGGTTGCACCGCATGATGGGCAAGCTCCGACGCGGTTGAGGCCCCCGAGGGATCCCGTCACCCCTGGAACGCGTAGGAGACCTTCAGGAAGAACTGCCGTCCGGCCCGCGCGAGATCGCCGTCGGGGGTGAGCGTCCGGTCGTCGCCGTAGCCGAAGAACAGGACCGACTGCCAGTTCAGCTTGTAGGAGAAGAGCACCGAGCCGGAGAACCCTCCGCTCTCGGCCTCCACCGGAAAGAGGTAGAGGGCGGGATCCCGATCGGTGCGGTCGTACTGTCCGATGAGTCTCAGGTAGCTTCGCGCGTTGAACGTGTAGGTGGCCTTCAGCCGGTCGATCGTGGCGGTGAAGAGGCGAGCCTCGGGTGCTCCTTCCTCGGGGGCGACGTCGAGCCAGCGCCGCGCCGCGTCCAGGCGAAGCGCCAGATGGGTCGTCGGCTTGAGGCCGAGCGCCAGGGTGAGCGTGCTCCCGTGGCCTGGTCTCGCGTTGTCGAAGTCGATCTCCTCTCCCAGCACCCCCTCGAGGTAGACCTGCGAGACGGTGAACGATGGCGTGGCCTGCAGGATGAAGCGAAGCTGGTCCCTCGGGATCTTCCGGTCCTGGACGGCCCACTCGTCGGCGTAGACCCAGAAGCGACCGAACGAGTTCCAGCGACCGTCCATGCCGACCCCGGCGGCGACCAGGCTCCGGATGAAGTCTCCGTCGCTGTCCTCCATGGGATCGGCGAAGGCGAAGGTCCTGACCCGCGAGAGAAACCCCGTCGGGTACCACGTGTAGCCGAGCTCGGCGTAGATCTCGCGAAACCCGGCTTGGGGGACGAACCCGGCGTCGGCGCGGAAGCCTTCGCCGAAGATCTTGACCTCCGTCGCGGCATCGAAGGTCCGGGTGGTGTGCGACCACCAGACGTCGGCCCCGCCCCCCGAGAGCTTCCGCCCGTCCCACTCAGGGGCCAGGTCGGGGCGGTTCGGGGTCTCGGTGAGGGTGTACAGCAACTGGCCGGTCACGGTCTCGGTGTCGTTGGGGCGCCACTGGAAGTCGGGGCCGAAGACGCGGTTGTAGCCCCCTCCGTCGACCTCGCGATCGGTCGCGAGGAAGCTGACGAACGACCGCCCCGCGTCACGGCGCACGCGCGCAACGCCGACGAGCGACGAGAAGTCCTGCGGGGCGAACGACGAGGAGTCGGGG
>CAVOVZ010000028.1:0-97383 GCA_963699985.1 Terriglobia bacterium | reverse complement strand
CGCGACGGGCCTCACCGGGAACGGAGCGACCGGTTCGATCCCGAGAGGTTCCGGTTCGTCCTCGTCGAGCCGCAATCCGCCGGAAACGTCGGCGCGGCCGCTCGCGCGCTCGAGAACCTCGGTTTTCGTCGCATGGTGCTGGTCGCCCCGAAATGCGAGCCGGCCGGGGACGAGGCGCGCTGCATGGCAGTGGACGCAGCCGACCTGCTCGACGAGATCCAGGTCGTTCCCGATCTCGGCGAGGCCCTCTCGGGCGCGCGAGCCGTGGTGGGGACGACGCGGCGCACGGGAAAGCAGCGGCGTCCACACTTCCGACTGGACCGCTTCGTCCCGGAGCTGGGCCGGCTCGCGGCGGCCGGCGAGGTCGCAATGGTGTTCGGCCGGGAGACGTGGGGTCTCACCGATGCCGAGCTCGACCGCTGCACCCATCTCGTCCACTTCCCGGCCTCCGAGGAGTACCCGTCGTTCAACCTCGCCCAGTCCGTGCTGCTGGCTGCGTACGAGCTGCGGAGGGCCCTGGACGGGCCGCCTTCCGCCGATCCCCTCGAGACGCCGGCGGACGACGAGACGCGCGAGGCGATGTACGCGCATCTCGAGCAGGCGCTTCGTGCGGCCGGGTTCCTGGACGAGGAAACCGCGGAAGGGAAGATGCGTCGCCTGCGCAGGATCCTCGGGCGCGCCGCGCTGACCCCCGGTGACGCGTGGTTCTTCCGCGGGATTGCCCGTCAAGTCCTGTGGCTCGCCGGTCGCGCGTTCCGGGCGGACGACGGCCGCAGCGCGAGCCCGCCGGATCGCGAACGGATCGACGCCGGCCGGGACTCCACGTGACCCCGTCGGTCCTCGCTCGCGAGCTCGAGTCCAGGGCGCATGCCGAAGGATTCGACGCGATCGGGATCGCCGCCGCCGGCCGGCTCGACCGCGACGGCGCGGCCCTGGCCGCCTGGCTCCGGCGCGACCACCACGCGAGCATGGCGTGGATGGCGCGCGACCCGGCGATGCGCGCCGATCCTCGCGAGCTGCTTCCGGGCTGCCGCAGCGTCATCGCGCTGGCGCTGAACTACGGGCCCCAGGGCGCGCCGATTCCCGCCGGTCGCGCGCAGGTCGCCCTCTACGCGCGCGGCCGGGACTACCACAAGATCCTGGGCAGGAAGCTGCGCGCGCTGGCCGCGTGGATCGAGGAGACGACGCAGGGACGAGCCCGTGCGTTCGTGGACACCGGTCCCGTGCTCGAGCGTGCGTGGGCCGAGCGCGCCGGAGTGGGATGGATCGGAAAGAACGCGAACCTGATCACGAGGGACATGGGGTCATGGATCCTCCTCGGCGACATCCTCACGACGGCGGAGCTCGAGCCCGACGCCGGGCCCCACCCCGATCACTGTGGGAGCTGCGCGCTCTGCATCCAGTCGTGCCCGACGTCCGCGATCGTGGCGCCCGGCGTCGTGGACTCGAGTCGCTGCATCTCGTACTGGACGATCGAGCACCGCGGCCCGGTGCCGGCGGAGCGACGCGTCGGCAACGGCGACTGGATCTTCGGCTGCGACGAGTGTCAGACCGTCTGCCCCTGGAACGAGAGCTTCGCCCGTTCGCCGGACGGCGACCCGTTCGGCGCGCGGGACGATCTTCGCGGCCTGGATCCCGTGGAGGTGCTAGGGCTGGACGAGGCGTCGTTCCGCAAACGCTTCTCGGGGACCGCGATCATGCGCGCGCGCCGGGACGGGATGCGTCGCAACGCCTGCATCGTCCTCGGAAACCGCCGGGATGCGCGGGCCGTGCCCGCACTCGCCGCGGCGCTTTCGGATCCGGACCCGACGGTGCGCGGTCAAGCGGCCTGGGCGCTAGGGCAGATCGGGGACGCTCGAGCGATCCAGGTGCTCCGCGACGCAGCCGGTCACGAGCCCATCCGAGACGTTCTCACAGAGATCGACCACGCCCTCCCGTAAAGGGGACAGACCTATTTTCCCAACGTAAAGGGGACGGACCTATTTTTCCATTCTTCAACGCGATGCGCGCCGATCCGCGCGAGCTGCTCCCGGGTTCGTAACGGCGACAGAACTGATCTTTCATTCAACCCACGGGGCGCGGTGCGAGTTTCGGTTGCTGTCCCCGATTCGCAGCATCGTCTCCTCACCTTCCTGTCGCACACCCCGTGGTACCCGCGACCTTGCGCGAACCGCGAGTTCCTGCACGATTGCGGCCGTTCACCCCGACGGAGCCCCGATGAAGAAAGACTCGACCGATCCTCCGGCACCGTCGAGCACGCTCGGCAAGCGCCGTATCATCCGAGCGCGCAAGCGCGTGATGGTGCGGTACGGGGTCGCGGCTGCGGATCGGACCGCGTTCACCAAGAACGTCTCCGAAAGCGGGCTGTTCCTCCAGACGAACATGATCCTCAAGCCGGGAACGACGATGCAGGTTCAGATGCGCTTCCCGGACCGCACGTTCAATTTCTGGGCCCGGGTCGTCTGGGCCAAGCAGGTGCCGCCGGCGCTGGCGCACGTGCTCGACTGCGGGATGGGCATTCGCTTCGTCGACCCGGGTCCGGAGTGGCTCGAGTACTACAAAAGCTGGAGCAAGCCCTGAAGCCCCCCGGGTCCGTCGCCGGACCTTGCCACTCTTAAGAATACAGATGCTCGGGGGCTTTGCCCCGAACCCCAGACTCCCGCCCTCCGCGACGCCGGCGGACCGGCATCGCTCCGGTTGGGCTGTTTCCTCCGGAGGTGTCGGGGCGCCCGCCCCGTGTGCGGCCGCTCCCAAGAAACAGATGCTCAGGGGCTTTGCCCCCGAACCCCCACTCCCGCCCTCCGCGACGCCGGCGGACCGGCATCGCTCCGGTTGGGCTGTTTCCTCCGGAGGTGTCGGGGCGCAGCCCCGTAAACCAAGCTCGTAAGTCACGGCGGATGTGAGGCTTCCATCGGTTGATGTCCGGGTCGACGTGTACCACTATATATCGTGGTGACGGGAGATTCCGACTCCTATATTTTGTGTTTGAGCTCTGGTTTCGACCCTTGACATCGTCCGACCGCGCTGGTATCTATCTCCCGCTTTCCGCGGGGGGGTGCAGCGGTGCCGGGGAGGCCGGGACCGCTGGATTCCGACGAGTCTCGAGCTTCCCTGTTCCCCGCAGGGGAATTCCTTCTGGAGGACCTCCGAGATGTTCCGACCCGAGCCGCGCCCGTCGAATGATCGAACCGATGCCGGCGGTGTCGACCCGCTTTCCGGCTCCATCGAGCACAGGGCGAACCCCAAGGATGGACTTCGAGTCCAGCGTCGCTTCACGCGGCCCGGCGTCCACCCGTACGACGAGGTGGAGTGGGAATTCCGCGACGCGGTCATCGTCAACGAGCGTTCCGAGGTGACCTTCGAGCAGCGCAACGTGGAGGTCCCGAAATTCTGGTCCCAGCTCGCCACGAACGTGGTCGCGCAGAAGTACTTCCGCGGCACGCTCGGGACTCCGGAGCGCGAGTCGAGCGTGAGGCATGCTGATCGAGCGCGTGGTCAAGGCGGCGGGCCGGTGGGGGCGCGAGGGCGGCTACTTCGCCACCGAATCGGACGCCGACAGCTTCGAGGCGGAGCTCACCCACCTGCTCCTCCACCAGATGGTCTCGTTCAACTCTCCGGTCTGGTTCAACTGCGGCGTCGAGGAGCACCCGCAGGTCTCCGCCTGCTTCATCAACTCGGTCCAGGACACGATGCAGTCGATTCTCGACCTGGCCAAGATCGAGGGGATGCTGTTCAAGTTCGGCTCCGGGACCGGCTCGAACCTCTCCACGATCCGTTCCAGCCGGGAGCCGCTGGCCGGAGGCGGGACGGCGTCCGGCCCCGTGTCCTTCATGAAGGGGTACGACGCGTTCGCCGGGGTGATCAAGTCCGGCGGCAAGACGCGCCGCGCCGCGAAGATGGTGATCCTGAACGCCGACCACCCCGACATCGAGGACTTCATCGGCTCGCAAGCCGAGGAAGAGAAGAAGGCCTGGGCCCTCATCGACGCGGGGTACTCCGGCGAGTTCAACGTCCACGGCGGTGCCTACGACTCGGTTTTCTTCCAGAACGCGAACCACTCCGTGCGAGTCACCGACGAGTTCATGCGCGCGGTGCTCGCCGACGGCGAGTGGATCACCCGCGCCGTCACCAACGGGAAGCCCATGGGCACCTACCGGGCCCGCGACCTGATGCGAAGGATGGCGGAAGCCGCCTGGATCTGCGGCGATCCGGGGATCCAGTTCGACACCACGATCAACGCGTGGCACACCTGCCCGAGCACGGCCCGCATCAACGCGTCGAATCCCTGCTCGGAGTACATGTTCCTCGACGACAGCGCGTGCAACCTGGCATCGCTGAACCTCATGCGCTTCCGCCGTCCGGACGGCGAATTCGACGTGGAGGCGTTCAAGCACGCCGTCGAGGTGACGATCACCGCCATGGAGATCTGGGTGGACAACGCGTCGTACCCAACCGCGGCCATCGCCCGGAACTCCCACGACTACCGGCCGCTGGGGCTCGGCTACGCGAACCTCGGGGCGCTTCTGATGTCCCGAGGCCTCCCGTACGACTCGGATGCGGGACGCGCGTACGCCGCGTCGATCACCGCCCTGATGTGCGGGCAGTCCTACGCCCACTCCGCACGGATCGCGGCGCAGACGGGGGCGTTCCCGGGCTTCGAGAGGAACCGCGAGCCGTTTCTCCAGGTGATGCGCAAGCACCAGTCCCACGCCGACGGGATCGATCCCAAGCTGGTCCCCACCGATCTGCTCTCGGCCGCCCGGGGCGCATGGGCGGACGCGGTCACGCTCGGAACCGAGTACGGCTACCGCAACGCCCAGACGACCGTGCTGGCGCCCACGGGGACCATCGCGTTCATGATGGACTGCGACACCACGGGAATCGAGCCCGATCTGGCCCTGGTGAAGTACAAGAAGCTCGTCGGGGGCGGCGTCTTCAAGATCGTGAACAACACCGTCCCGCTCGGCCCTCAAGAAGCTCGGCTACTCGCACGACGCAGATCCAGCGGATCGTGGACTACGTGAACGACCACGACACCATCGAAGGAGCGTCCGACCTGAACGGGGATCACCTTCCCGTGTTCGACTGCGCGTTCCAGCCGGCGAACGGCTCGCGCTCGATCCACTACATGGGGCACGCGAAGATGATGGCGGCCGTTCAGCCGTTCCTCTCCGGCGCCATCTCGAAGACGGTGAACATGCCCGCGACCGCCACCGTGGACGAGATCGAGCGGACGTACCTCGAGGCCTGGCGCCTCGGGCTGAAATCGATCGCCATCTATCGCGACGGCTGCAAGCGGACGCAGCCGATGTCCACGGGCAAGGAGACGAGGACCCAGGCGGTCGCGGCAGCTTCGCCGGCTCCGCAGCTTCGACGGAGGAAGCTGCCCGATACCCGGCACTCGATCACTCACAAGTTCTCGGTGGCCGGATTCGAGGGCTACGCCACGGTCGGTCTCTTCGAGGACGGCAAGCCCGGAGAGATCTTCATCACCCTGGGCAAGGCCGGCTCCACCCTCGCCGGCTTCGCCGACGCGTTCGCCACCGCGATCTCGTTCGCGCTCCAGCACGGCGTCGAGCTGCGGTTCCTCGTGGACAAGTTCTCCCACGCGCGTTTCGAGCCGTCCGGGTTCACCTCGAACCCGCAGATCCCCATGGCGAAATCCATCGTGGACTACGTGTTCCGATGGATGGCGATCCAGTTCCTCCCCAAGGAAGACCAGCCCGAGCCGGCGACCTCCGCAGCGAACGGTTCGGAGATCGAGCGCGAGGCCGCTGCCTCGGACAACCTGAGCGCCCGGGAACGAGCGGTCTTCATCGCGCAGGCGGATGCTCCCCCGTGCCACGAGTGCGGGGAGATCATGGTGCGCAACGGCGCCTGCTACGTCTGCGTGAACTGCGGCGCAACCAGCGGCTGCTCGTAAGAGCCGCGCGCCGCGGTCGGGAACGGCTCCGGTCATGCCCCCGGGGCGGGAGCGAGTCCGGCCTGTTCTGGAGTGAAAATACCGGGGGCCAGCCCCCGGACCCCCGCACCCGCGTACGGTGCAGTCCGGCAGACCGGCCTGCACCTCCCGCGGGTTTTTCATCGCTTTCGGGTGAAGCCCCGAGCTTCATGGAGAACGGATAGGAAGATCTCCATCGCGGGAGCTGTCGACGCGGCGCCGAGCGTTTGCCGCGTTCCCCATGGCGGGAGTGCCGGCCGCGTCTTCGACCACGACGAGCATTCCGCCGGCGCGCGGAAACCCCCGCACCTCGCGCCCGCAGGATTCCGTCAGCACTCTGGCGACCGCGCAGGCGAGAGGGTCGGCGCGAGCCGAGCGGACGAGGTGTAGCACGATCGGCTGCTCGGAGGCTGCTTCGAGGAAGAGTCCCGCCACACGATGGGGAGCCGGCCGTGGCAGCTCGGGCGAGCTCTCGGCACGGGTTCTGCCCACGGCGTCCCACACGGGATGGCCGCCCACGAGTGAGAGCGGGAACAGGCCCGGAATCGCGTAGCGCTCGAATGCGACGCCAGCGCGGTCGCCGTGATCGAGGAGGAGGCGCAGCACGAGCGCCCCGAGGTTCGACGTCGGCGTACCCGGACGCCCCCGCAGGGGTAGGAATCGGAGGCCGCGCATCTGCGCCATCGCGCGCGCCTCGCGAACGAGCGCAGCCGACGCCGTACGCCCGGCGGGAAGGCGCAGGACGCGCCGCTCGCCGCGTCTTGCCGCATCGACGGCGAGTCGGAGGGCGGCGATATCGCCCCGATCGACTCCCGCAGGGAAGGTCCGCGTCCGGGCCGCCTGGGCGACCCCCAGCGAGCGGAGCGCGTCGTGGGCCGAGTCGGGGCGATCGCAGGGTCTTCGGGACATGAGACGAAGCACGAAGCGCGCGAGCCGCTCGGGCACGAGGGGAAGAGCCTCGCGGGGCTCCGGAGCGGGACCGTCGAGGTGCCACAGCAGCACCTCCGCGGGCTCGCGGGACTCGACCGGCATGCGACCCGCCGCGAGGAAGAAAAGGGCGATGCCGAGCCCGTACAGATCCGATCTCCCGTCGAGAGGAAGGCCGAGGAGCGATTCGGGAGAGAGGTACGGGATCGACCCGCTGATCTTCCCGGGCTCGCCCGTGCGTCCCGCCTGCACCGCGAGTCCGAAGTCGGTGAGCTTGACTCGCGAGGCCCGTCGCCGCGACGTGGCCACGAGGATGTTCCCCGGCTTGAGGTCGCGGTGCACGAGCCCGGCTTCGTGCACGTGGCGGAGGGCGAGCAGGACGTCCCGCGCGAGCGACTCGAGCCGCTCCGGGTCCAACCCGCCTGGCGAGAACGCGCGGTGGGCGGGACGGCCGGGGAAGCTCTCGAGGATCAGATACGGGGTTCCGGCCGGAAGGGGACCGCGGCGCGCGTGTCCCATCTCGTAGAGACGCACGATGTTCGGATGCCGCACGCGACGCCACGCGTCGAACTCGGCGGCCATCGGGTGCTCCCCACCCGCGGGTCCGCTGTCTTCGGGAACCTTGAGAGCGACGATTCTCTGCTCCGCGCGGTCGAAGGCGCGATAGACGCTTCCCATCCCGCCGCGGCCCAGCGTCTCGAGGAAGAGGAAGCGATCGTCGAGCAGCGGCGTCGAACCGGTTGCGTTCATCACGTCCTTCCGGGAGGAGCGGCTCGCTGGCATCGCGGCCGGAGCGGAGCGCACTGTACGGCCCGGGTGTGCGCGGAATCAACGGCGCCTCGGCGAACGGGTTGTGCCTCCCGAGGGTGCGGAGTTGTCGAGGAGAAACAGCCGGTGTACCGTCGGGATTCGCGGAAGGAACTTCCGGAGAGGACCACGCATGAAGCGAGTCGTGCAACTCGGGTCCGCGGCGGCGCTCGCGGTCGCCTTCGCTGCGACCATCGTCGCGGCTGCAACGGAGCCGATGGCGAGCGAGTCCGCGGCGAACCGTGGCGCGGCGCCCTCACGCGAGCGGCTCGCCGAGATGGCTCGGGACCTCGCGAAGCGGCTCGACGGCCGGAGCGTGAAGCTGCCCGACGGCGACGAGGCTCCGCTCGTCTCCTCGGTGGCCGGCGCGCGCGCGGCGCTCTTGACGCCCGAGCGAATCACCCGCTGCCTCGAGACGATCGGCGACGCGCAGGCGTGGCCGGCGGCGTGGCTCGTGGTGCAGGACGCATCGGCGACCCACGACTTGGTGCTGCGGATCCGGCTGGATCCGGTGGGGCGCATCGAGGATCCCGATCCGGTATTCGCCGCCACCCGGCGGGACTGGGACTCGGATTCTCTCGAAAGCGCGGTGCGCGCGGCCACGGGTCGAAAGCCGCCGCGAGAGCGGGAGCGCAACCTGGTCATCCAGGAGTTCTCGAAGAAGACGGAGGTTCTGTACGTGTACGAGACTCCGGTCGCGGGTTCCGGAGCGAAGGGACTCGCGGCGTTTCTTCCGGAGGGCTCGTTGATCCGCGAGGCCAGGACCGTCGACCTGGGCGACGGAAAGCGCCACACGCTCGCTCTCGTGCTCCGCAACGCCCGCTTCGAGCCGTCGCCGTGTGAGTCCCCTGCGGCGATCGCCCGCGGACACTCGGACACAGGACGTGTTCTCCTCGTGCTCGCCGGGGAGACGAAAATCGAGGACCAGCGAGAACTCGATCCGTTCTACGAAGCCGCGGGCGTGACGCCGTGGCTTCCAAGATTCGCGTGCCGGCCCGGAGACGATCGGGCGACGTTCGCCGGCGACCGGATCGGGGAACGCGCTTCGCGCCCGCCGGTCGAGCTGCTGATTCTCGAGGACCGGGACGGGGACGGACTGAAGCGCGAGATCTCTCTGCCCGTGACGAAGGACGGATCGGCGCCGGCTCGCCGGCTCGTCGTGGGCATCGCGTCGAGCCCTCCGCGGATCACGCTCCAGCCGGCGGAGTGACCGCGCGGGGCTTCCCATCGCCGACGCCTCGCTCGATTTCCGGAAGCCTCGCGCGCTCCATGCGGCGGCGGATCCGCTCCACGTGCCGGAGGTAGCCGCGGCTGGTCGCGCCCGGATGCCACGATGCGGGGCGGGGGAGGCTCGCCGCGATCGATGCAGCCTCGTCCTCGCCGACATCGGCGGCAGGCTTGCCGAAGTAGCGCCGTGATGCGGCGCCGACGCCGTAGATCCCGGGCCCGAGCTCCACGACGTTGAGGTAGATCTCGAGGATCCTCTGCTTGCCGAGGCGGCGCTCGAGCTGCCAGGTGAGGATCGCTTCCTTCACTTTCCTCAACGGATTGCGCGAGGGGGACAGCCACAGGTTCTTCGCGAGCTGCTGCGTGATGGTCGAAGCGCCGCGCGGGATCTCCCGGTCCTCGATGGCGTCCTCGATGGCCTTCCTCATCTCGCTGACGTCGAAGCCCCGGTGGGAGAAGAAGCCGATGTCCTCGGCGACGACGACCGCGCGCTCGAGATTCGGCGAGATCGCCGTGTAGGGGACCCAGCTCCACGCGACGCGATCGTCCTTCCCTTCCGCGCGTTGCGCCGCACGCCAGCTCTCGATGAACGCCGTCGTCTCCGGGTTGCGCCGGGCCAGGGCTCCGACATCGGGCCACGTCCACGCCTCCCAGCCGATCCAGAGGAGAACGGCGAAGCCCGCGACGAAGAGGAGACGTCGCGCGAGCCGACCCTTCTTCTTCCGACGGGAGCGGGAGCGGCTCTCCTTCGGGCGCTTCGCCGGCATGGAGTCCCTCAGCAGACGTTCGTACAACGCCAGCCGGATGATACGGCATGGCGGCGCTCCGCAAAATCTCGGGGACAGTCGTCATGACGCCCCGGGGGCTCACTCTGAAACCATGAAAACATCCCGTGGGAAATGCATGCCGGTCTGCCGGCGTGCATTTCCCGCGGGAGTCGGGGGCGCGGGGGCGGAGCCCCCGGATTTGCGTGCCAGTTCCCCATGAAGCTCGTGGCGTCACCCGAAAGCGACGAAAACCCGCGGGAGGTGCAGGCCGGTCTGCCGGACTGCACCGCCCGCGGGTGCGGGGGTCCAAGGGCTGGCCCCCGGTATTTTCACTCCAGCAACCGAATCCCGATCCCGTCCACGGGAGGTTTCACGATTCCTGCTTCCCCCATCGGCCGATTCGCGGTACGTTCACCGAGAACCTCGGTGGAACGGTGCCGGGCCGGAGGTGGCCGATGAACGATCGCGAGGCTGGCGGCGAGCGGAAGGAATACAACCCGCCGAAGATCGTCCACACGGAGAAGATCGAGACGAGAGGCGTCGTCTGCAGCATGGGGGACGACGCCACCTGCAGCGCTGGACCGATCCAGAGCTGACCCGCGGAGTGGCAGACCAGACGCGGAAAAAGCCTCGTGTCGCGCTGCTCGGGTGCGGCACGGTGGGGCGCGCGCTGGGCAGCCGCCTGCTCCGGGCCGGATATCCGCTCGAGGTCCACGATCGGACCGCAGCGAAGGCGGGCCCGCTGATCGAAGCCGGGGCAGGCTGGTGCGGGTCTCTCTCCGAGCTGGGCCGCGATGTACACGCGATCGTATCGGCCCTCCCGGGGCCGGCCGAGGTCGAAGCCGCGCTTGCCGGTGAGGGGGGGGCGTGGTCCGCGGCTTCCCGTGGAACCCTCCAGATCGAGACATCGACCATCGGGGTTGCCGGCGTTCGCCGGGTCTCCGCGCGCGCGGCCGAGGCGGGGATTCGCTATCTCGACTGCCCGATCTCGCGTGCCGCCAGTGGCCCCGAAGGCGCCGCGCTGTCCCTGTGGGCCGGCGCCGACGCCGACGACTTCGACCGCGCCCGACCACTCCTCGAGACGCTCGCCGACCACGTCCGGTACTGCGGCGGGATCGGCCAGGGTCAGGTTACCAAGCTCGTGAACAACGTGGTCGCCCACGCGCTCGTCCTGATCCTGGGGGAGGCGCTCGCGGCCGGGGTGAAAGCCGGCGCCTCGATCGATCTCCTGAGGGCCGCGCTCCACGATGGGACGGCTCAGAACCGCCTCCTCGACGAGCTTCTTCCCGCTTCCGCATTCCGGGGAGACTGGCGTCCAGGGCTCCGCCTCGATCTCGCGATCAAGGACCTGAGGCTGGCCGCGGAGCTCGCCGTCGAGGGCGGAGTCCACCTCACGGGATTCGACGCTCTGCTGCGCAGCTACGAAGAGGCCGCCGCCAGGGGGTGGGGGGGGCTCTCGTCCTACGCCGTCGTCCGCCTCGCCGAGGAAGCGGCCGGAGTGACGCTTCGGTCGCGCGTTTTCGAGGCCCTTGCTCCGCGTCGGGCGGAAGAGCCGAAGGCTTGAGAAGCACGCCGAGGGCCTCGACCTGCGAGACGTCGTGGCGGACGGGACCGTCCCGCTGTCGCTGAACGCCGAGAAGCCTCGACTTGCCCGGTGGGGGAGCGGCATGAGATCGTCCAGAATGTGGAGGTCGGGTTTGCTCGCCTCCGCCGCCCTGGCCGCCGTGCAGGCGTTGACCCTGATGCCGTACCTGCGATCCTCTTCCGAGATCGTGCGCCTGCGCAACGCGCTACTGCTTCACCCGCGGCCGGCGTTTCATGCGTGGACGCCCGCCGGCGTGCCGGCCGACTTCGCGCTCGACCGCGGCGCGCCGCTTCCGCTGTTCGTCGAGGTCGCGCAGCGGCAATCGCTGCGTATCGCCGGTGACGACTGGGCCACGGCGCTCGCCATCGCGGGCCACCTGCTGAGCGGAAGCAAGAACTCGGGACAACCGATCCAGTCCAATCTCGCCGATACCTACCACCGCATCGTCGAGCGTGGTGAAGGCCACTGCGGCGATCTGGCCGACGTCTTCACCGGCCTCGCGAATGCGGTGGGTCTCTTCTCGCGGACCTGGGCGTTCTCCGTCGATGGCTTCGGAGGCCGCGGCCACATCTTTCACGATGTGTGGGACGGCCAGCACCAGCGCTGGGCCATGCTCGACCTGCACAACAACTTCCACGTCGTGGATGCGTCGGGCAGGCCGCTCTCGGCGATGGAGTTCCGCGAGAAGCTCCTGAGCGACACCTCCGCGCTTCGCCTGGTGCCCATCGCGCCCTCCGCGCCGCGAGGTTTCGCGCACGCTTTCGAGGCCTACGAGTACTACCGCGCCGGCCTGCCGCAGTGGTATCTGTGGTGGGGCACCAACGTCGTCGAGTACGATCGCTCCAACGTGGTGCGGGTGCTGGCGGGAGTGCACCGTGCGGCCGAGCAGCTCGGCGCCGTTGCGGCCGGGGTGCACCCGCGCCTGCGCGTTTTCCCCGACCCCGACGGCGCGCCGCAGCGCACCGCGCTGGAGCGGCTACGGTGGCGGCTGCTGGCCCTCGTGGGCTCTGCCGCGGCGACGATCGCCTGCGGGATGGGCTGGGTCCTTGCGCGCCGTCGCGCGCCGAAGGCGGCGCGGTGAGCGTGTCCCCCGCACGGCTCCCCGCGACCGATCCCAGAGGGTGATCTGTCCATGCTGGCCGCGAAGAGTCTCGAGCCGGAGATCCATCGAGAGGTCCGGGAGATGCTCGATCGGGTTGCCGCGATCCTACCGGCGATCGTGCCGGTGCTGGCCGTGAATGCCTCAGCGGACGATGCGAACGGCGTCTCTGGCCCTGTTGATCTCGAGTGATCCCGTCCGACCGGGTGAACCCGGAGGCCATGCTCAGCAAGCCGATGGTCCGGGATGCGGACCCGCGCGGAGATCATGCTCCCCGGGCTGGGCGAAAGAGGCACGCGTCGAGATGTTGGGGATACTCACCCACGTCTGATGGGGCAGGTCGACGGAGCCGCAATCGGCGGTGTACGGGAGGGCCGGCCGAGGCCTTCGAGGATCGGGCGATTCGCTTCTGCACGAGGCAGGCCCGGTCGGCGGATGACACCCCGCGTGATGGGTTTCGAGATATTCTTCGGCCCGTCGAACCCTCGAGCGAGGTCCGGCCGAGGAGACATGGGTCGATCTCTCCGACGTTGAAAGGCGCGGGGTATTCAGGGGTGAGGAAGAACAGTCGACTCGTTTCGGCTCCAGGCTGCTCGGGGATCGCGCTGCTCCTGTCGGTCTGCGCCGCGTCGGGTTCGTTCGCCGGCTCCTGCGCCGTCGTCGGCAAGGAAGCCTGCGTTCTCGAGCTTCACGGGCCCAAGGCGCCCGTCGCTTCCGTGGCGTGCACGTCGGAGCCGTGGTCGAGGTACCTGAGGCTCCTGCCCGCCGACCGGTTCGTCGACTCGAACAAGGACGGCTGGTGGGAGACGGTCGTCGAGATCGCCCTCGATCCCGCGAGGGAGTGCGGCTGCGCCAAGCTGCGTATCCATTTCGAGGACCCCGTTCGCGATTGGTCGGTCGACATCGGGGATTCTCCCACGAACAACGGCTGGGGAGGGGATGCGGGGACCACGTTCCACGAGGCCGAGTTGCAGATCCACCAGGGCCTCCTGTCGGTGTTCACCGCCTCCCGCAACCAGGGGGCTCGGGGGGTGGACCCGATCCTCGAATGGACCCTGCCGTCGCTGGGAGACCGGTACGCGGACGTGGAGATCTGCGACCAGGTCATCGAATTCGACATGCCTGGAGGCCTCGCGGGTCGTCGCCCGCTCCGCTTCAGGCTCCAGACGCCCAACATCGGCGTCCTTTACTCGTTCGCGCCGCTGCCGGGCTCACCGGGAGCGGAGAGCGCGATGAAGAAGGACAAGGGCGTCTACGTGGGGCTCAACCGGGTCGTCCGCCTTTCCTCCACGGGTGGCCCGTCCCGCATCGGGACGGGAGTGCGGCGCGTCGAGATCTCGCTCTCGCCCTTGAGCGGCCGATCTCGAGAGACCGCGGCTCACTGCGGCAGATCCGCGATCCAGATCTCCTCGTTCGATGCGGTGAGGCTCGCGTAGATCGAGCGGCGGTCCGGGGCGACGCCGAAACACGGCGACAGCCCGCTGGGCGCGACCGAGTAGAGCTCGCGAGGCTTGCCCTCCTCGCGGTCGACGATCCAGATGCCCCGCTCGCTGGCGAACACCAAGCTGCGTCCGTCAGCGAGCCAGACCGGCTTCTCACCGAAATCGGTGAGCCGCCGGTGGCTCCCGTCGCGGATCGAGTAGAGCACGACGCCATTCGCGGAGCCTGCCAGGACCTCGCCGTCGGGCGACCAGGACCAGGGCTCGAAAGGAGGATCGGATTCACGGCGCGGAAGCGGCTGGGGAGGGGCTCCGGGCAGGCACGCTCAGGAACTCGATCACGTACGCCCCCGACACCCTCGACGGAGTAGGCGATCCGCTTGCCGTCGGGGGACCAGACGGGGAAGACCGCATTCCCGCTCGCGGTCTTCGTGATCCGCTGCAGCTGCGTGCCGTCGGGGCGGATCGTCCAGATCTCCATGGCGCCGCTCCGGTTCGAATGGAAGGCGATGTGCTCGCCGTCGGGAGACCATCTCGGCGCGCGGTCCTCGAAATCGTCGTTCGTGACGAAGCGAGGCTCCTCCCGCCCATCGACGGTCGTGGTGGCCAGATCCTCTTCCGGCGTGAGCGCGGTATAGACGAGCGACCTCCCGTCGGGCGATACCTGAGGGGACATCGCAGGTGACGCATGACGAGGGAGCGCCTGCGGAAGCGAGGTCAGTCTGCCGGAGACCGGATCGAACGGAAACCGGAAGAGTCTCCCTCGCCCCTCTCCGCCGTTCACGAACGCCATCCGCCGTCCATCCGCGGAGAGCGTGGCGGAGAACGGGGCGGGGAAGACGGCGCGCAGGGCGGGTTCGGGATTCCCGATGGCCCGGCCCGAGGCCTCGTCCACCGCGACGCGGAAGAGCTGGGGCGTACCGTCTCGATCGCTGCCGAAGTACACGTGCCGGCCGTCCGGCGCCCAGAACGGGCTCCAATCCGCCGCGGCGTCGTCCGTGAGCCGGATCGCGTCGCCCTCGCCGCGAGGGATCGTCCAGACGTCGCTCTGTCCCGCCGCGACGGATTCGAGCGCGATTCTGAGTCCGTGAGGAGAGCAGGCAAGGCCGCGCGCATCGATACTTCGAACCACGCGAACGTCCGCGCGACGCGACATCGATAGCCCAGATGCGCCCCAGGGATCTTCCGCTCGCGCCGCCGCGATCGGTCGCGAGAATCTCCTTCCCGTCGGGAGACCACGCGAGAGCGGCGGAAGAGGGACCGCCGAGGTGCTTTACGGTCCGGTCTCGACATCCATGACGATCACCTCGCCCGCCGTGAACGCGATGCTGCGGCCGTCGAGACGAGAAGACGGGGTTGCCGGCCCATTCGCTGATCTGCGTGATGTCCCGGCTCGCGAGGTCCTGAAAGAACGCGGTCCAGCCTCCGCGATGCACTCCGTGATACGCCAGCAGCTTCCCGTCGGGCGAGAGCGAAGGAAGCGCCTTGATGCCGGGGGTGTCTGTTCGCGAGCACGAACTTCGGCGCCGGCACGGCGTCGGCCGTGACGGTCGGGCCCGCCCCACGGCGCATCATGACGGTTGCGAGCGATACGCCGGCGGCGACCACGATCGCCGGAACGACGAGTTTGAAAACGGTTCCGGATCGCCGTCGCAGGTCGATCCGGGCCGGCTCGACCCGCGGCACGGCCGCGAGCGCGTCCCCTCGCAAGAACGCTTCGAGATCCTCGGCGAGCGTCGCCGCGCTCTCGTAGCGGTCCACGGGCTCTCGCGCCATGGCCTTCTCGCAGATCGCCGCGAGGCCCGGCGGGATCTCCGCGCGGAGCGAGCCGAGACGCGGAGGGGGACCGGACAGGACGTGAGAGAGGACGACCGAGGGAACCTCTCCTGCGTATGGCGGCTGTCCGGAAAGCAGCGTGTAGAGGACGGCGCCCAAGCCGTAGATGTCGCTGCGGCGATCGACGCCCTCTCCCAGCGCTTGCTGGGGCGCGATGTACGCGGGAGTGCCCAGCACGTGGCGCGAGAGGGTGAACGGGCCCGTGAGGTTCTCGTGAACGAGTCCGAAGTCCGTCAGCCGCGCCCGGTCGCCCGCCGTCAGAAGGATGTTCTCGGGCTTGATGTCGCGGTGGATGAGGTCCGCCTGATGCGCGTGATCGAGGGCGTGCGCGACCTGCGCCACCACGCGGGCGGCCCGCTCCGGCTGCATCGGGCCTTCCGAAGCCACCTCGGCGAGCGAGCGGCCTTCGACCAGCTCCATCGCGAAGAAGAGGACGCCTTCGGCGCGGCCGCTGGCGAACACGGGGACGATTCCCGGATGCTGGAGCTGCGCCGTGACCCGCGCCTCTCTCAGGAAGCGGATGGCGAGCCTCTCGTCGAGCGCCGCACCGGCCGGGAGCACCTTGACCGCGACGCGGCGGCCGAGCGACTCCTGCTCGGCCTCGTAGACGATCCCCATCCCGCCCGCGTCCGATCTCGCGCAGGAGGCGGAAGTCTCCGAGCTTCATCCCTTCGGGGAGGTCGGGAGCCAGATCCCGGTCGATCGCGCGGGCCTCTCCCAGGAGCTGCTCCGCGCGGTCCTTCCCGATCCCTCCGCTGTCGATCACGATCTCCGCGAGGCTCGGCCCGGAATCGGACTTGGTCTTCGCGAACCTCTCGAGGAGATCGCGGGCGATCAGTCCGCGCGTGACGATCAGCTCGCTGAATATCCGTTCCTCGCGCGACAGCATCGTCCGTCTTCCCGGGTCGGCGACGCCTCAGCGGTCGAGGCCGAGCCGCTTCATCTTCAAGTAGAGGGTCTTCCGGTTGATCCCGAGGAGGCGCGCCGCATCGGCGCGCCTGCCTCCCGCGGCCTCGACTGCACCGCGGATGGCGTCGTCCTCGAGCCGGCGGAGCGAGCCCGCGCGGTCGAACTGCGCATGCGGTCGCAGGATCTCCGCCGGGAGATGCTCCTCCTCGATCGTTGGCACCCGCTGGACCAGGAGGCGACGCACCACGTTCTCGAGCTCTCGCACGTTCCCCGGCCAGGAATACGCCACCAGGCGCCGCATGGCCCGCTCGGAGACCACGGGAGCCGGCCGTCCGTCCGCGGCCAGCCGGCCGAGAAGCTCCCCTGCGAGTAGAGGAATGTCGTCCGGGTGGTTCCGGAGAGGCGGTAGGTGGAGGCTCAGCACGTTGAGCCGGAAGTACAGGTCCTGACGGAACTCCCCGCGGCGGATCAGCTCCGCGAGGTCGCGGTGAGTGGCCGCGATCACCCGAACGTCCACGTGCTTGGTCTCCCGCCCCCCGATGCGCCGCACCTCGCCGGACTGGAGCGCGCGAAGCAGGTCGGCCTGCATGCGCGGGCTCATGTCCCCCACCTCGTCGAGGAAGAGCGTCCCACGGTGGGCCAGCTCGAAGAGCCCCGGGCGCGCGCGATCGGCGCCGGTGAAGGCGCCACGCTCGTGGCCGAACAGCTCGGATTCGAGGAGCGTTTCCGCCATGCTCGCGCAGTTGGTGGCGACGAACTCCCGCTCGCGGCGCGGGCCGCCCATGTGGATGCGCCGCGCGACCAGCTCCTTGCCGGTTCCCGTCTCGCCGAGGATCAGCACCGGCATGTCGGTCGGAACGACGAGGTCGATCTTCCGGTAGAGATCCTGCATCTCGTCCGACGCACCGATCAGCTCGAAGTACCGCTCCCTCCGCTCCTCGTCCCTGCGCCGGCGCCGGATCGTCTCCTCCGCCGCCTCCAGCGCCTGGCTCTTGGCTCGATGCGCCCTCGCGTTGTCGAGCGCGGCGGCGGCCTGCGAAGCGAATAGCTCGATCAGTCGCTCCTTTCCGCCGTTGAAGGAATGGGCCGGATTCCGGCCGTCCAGGTAGAGAACGCCCAGCGTCGCGCCCGCATGCACCATCGGAACGCAGGCGACCGAGCGCGCGCCGATCTCGGCGAGGCTCCGCGCCGCCTCGTGACCGTCCCCCTCGTCGGCCATGCGCAGGAAAAACGGCCTCGTCTCCTGGATCGCCTTGCGGATCAGCGTCCGGCTGACCTCGAACGTCGGCTTCTCCACCTCGGACCAGTCCAAGTTCTCGGCCAGGGCGAAGTCGAGCGTGTCGTCCCTCACCAGCACGACGAACCCCCGATCGGCATGGCTCAGATCGATCGCCTCGTGCAGGACGATTCTGAGGAGCTGCTCCGGATCCGCCTCGTCCGCGAGACGCTTCCCCAGCTCGATCAGGCGAAGCAGTGAGCCCGGATCGGGAACGACGCTCTGCCCGGGTACGCCGCCGCCGGGGGGAGTCGCGGCCGTGGCACCGGGGCGCGAGCGTTCGAGGAGGTCCACCTCGCGCAGGAGCATCGGCGCCAGGAGAGCGACGTCGTCCCCGTGAAGCTCGCCCTGCGCCCGGAAGCGTTCCAGCGACTCCTTCAGGAGCGCCGCGGCATCGGCGAGGCGTCCCTCGCGGTGGTCGAGTCGGGCCAGAGCCAGGTCGAGTCGCCAGCCGTCAGTCCCTCGCAGCTGACGAAGCCGTTCGAGGGTCTGCCGGGCATCCGCGGAATCACCGGGCTCCCCTCGCGCGATCAGCACTCGTGCTCTCAGGACTTGAATGGAGCCGAGGATCGCGGCAGTGGTCCCCTCCCGCCGGGAGACGCCCTCGAGGAGAGCCAGACATTCCTCGAATCGTCCAACGAGGGCGAGCGCACTCGCTTCTTCGAGAACAAGACTGCTCGCCGATCCCTCTGCACCCACGCGATCTCCCGTCTCCGCGCCTGTCGAAGCTGGCCGTGATTCGCCGATGCTCGGGCCCCCTCGCGCCGCTGTCTGCCGTGACGCCAGTCTCCACCTTGCGTGACCCGGATGTCAACCTCTTCTCGGGGCAGCCTGCCCCGAAGGGGCGCTTCGCCTCGTGACATGGCGGCGGCAGGCATCCGCGAGAGCGACGGTCCCGGTGGCGTTCGCGTCGCGAGAAGGAGCCGTCTCCGATGGGTCGACGCTCGATCATCCGGTGAGGGGGCCAGCGCGGCTCGGCCGGGTGCCGTCGTCGCATCGAGACCGTTGAGGGGCAAACCGACCCGGGGGGGCAAACTGCCCCGCGATGGAGGGAGCGCGACAGGCATCGAAATGAGGCCGCGCGCAGTCCCCCTCGGCACGACCAAGTTGCTGTCCCCGTGTGAGATGGCGGAGGGATGCGTCCGCTCGAGAGGCACGCCGGCGGGATCAACGCGGCGGGTCTTTGACTGGCCGGCCGCTTGCGCTTCCTCTGCGGCCGACTCCGGCGTCCACCCGCGCAGCTCGGGCCATGAGGGGCAAGATCTCGCGCGTCGGGTCACAGCCGGAAGGAGTGCCTCTTCATGAAGAAGCGAATGGCGATCTTCCTCTCACTCGTCGGCATTGCTGCCCTCTTTCTCGCCGTCCAGGTTCGCGGCTCGGAGCCGGGACCCGCGCCGGAGCCGCTCGACCAGGTCGAGCCCCGCGTTCCCATCAGCGCGGAGACCACCCCGGGCGACTTCGATTCGCTCTTCAAGATCACCTGGCCGGGGACGTACTTCCTGACCGGGAACATCACCGGCGTCGCCGGCAAAAGCGGAATCGAGGTTGCCGCCGACGACGTCACGATCGACCTCGCGGGCTTCGAGTTGATCGGAGCGATCGGATCGCTGGACGGAATCCACGTGCAGCAGACCCGTGGTCTGACCGTCTCGAACGGGACGGTTCGGGGCTGGGGGAGGATCGGCGTCGACGCCCGGGCCGCGGAGGACAGCCAGCTGATCGATCTCGAGGCAGTCGGGAACGAAGAAACGGGCTACGCTCTCGGCATCGGCGGGGCGGTCCGTCGCTCCTCGTCCCCGGGAAGCTCCGATGAAGCCCTGCTGGCGTTCCCCGGCCTCCGGTGCAAAGACGACTCGTGTCCGGGCGCGCCCACGCCCTATTCCTATCTCTTGTCCCTGCCCATTTCGGGCCCGATCACGAGCGTTGCCACGCTGTTTCAAAGCATCCCGAACCGGCTCTACGTCTCGAAGTTCAACCCGGCAAACGACACGTTCTGGCGCTGGGACGGGGTCAACTGCTGCCAATGGAACGGTTCCATCGGAGGCCCGACGACCTGTCCCCCGCCCGTGCCCGAGACCGCTTGTGCGCCGGCCTGCTTCTGCGTGAACCCCGGCGACGGCTTCATGGTGACCGTGACCGCTCCCAGCTCCTACACGATCCGGGGAAACGACGGATCGATGACGCTCAACCTGCGGTCAGCCGGACCGGGGAGCCTCACCGGGCTGAACCTCGTCTCGCTGCCGTACTGCTCGACCATTACGCTCGCCAGCCAGCTCAGGGCCAGCATCGGGCCCTCCGCCATCAGCGTAATGCGCCGGAACTGCCTGACCGGTACGTATACGGTGTACTCGGGTGGCCCTTCCTCGAACTTCGCGATCGATCCCGGCGAGGCGTACTTCATCAAGATGAGCTCGACCGTCCCCTACACCACGCAGTACTCGACGGGCTGCACGGCGAGCGAGTGCCCTTGCGGACCGGACACGACCCCCTGCGATGACCTCGATGCTTGCACCACCAACGACGCCTGCTCCGCCGGGTTGTGCGTCGGCGGCCCTCCCCCGAACTGCAATGACGGCAACGTATGCACGAACGATTCCTGCGTCTCCGCGTCGGGCTGCCAGCACGTGAACAACACGAGCGTGTGCAACGACGCCAGCGCCTGCACCCAGACCGACACGTGCTCGGGAGGAACCTGCGTCGGGTCGAATCCGGTCGTGTGCACGGCGAGCGACCAGTGCCACGACGTCGGGACGTGCAACCCCGCCACGGGCGTTTGCTCGAACCCTGCAAAGCCCAACGGGTCGACCTGCAACGATGGGAACGGTTGCACCCAGACCGACACGTGCTCGGGCGGAGCCTGCGTCGGGTCGAATCCGGTCGTGTGCACGGCGAGCGACCAGTGCCACGCCGTCGGGACGTGCAACCCCGCCACGGGCGTTTGCTCGAACCCTGCAAAGCCCAACGGGTCGACCTGCAACGATGGGAACGGTTGTACCCAGACCGACACGTGCTCGGGCGGAGCCTGCGTCGGTTCGAATCCGGTCGTGTGCACGGCGAGCGACCAGTGCCACGCCGTCGGGACGTGCAACCCCGCCACGGGCGTTTGCTCGAACCCTGCAAAGCCCAACGGGTCGACCTGCACCGATGGGAACGGTTGCACCCAGACCGACACGTGCTCGGGCGGAGCCTGCGTCGGGTCGAATCCGGTCGTGTGCACGGCGAGCGACCAGTGCCACGCCGTCGGGACGTGCAACCCCGCCACGGGCGTTTGCTCGAACCCTGCAAAGCCCAACGGGTCGACCTGTACCGATGGGAACGGTTGCACCCAGACCGACACGTGCTCGGGCGGAGCCTGCGTCGGGTCGAATCCGGTCGTGTGCACGGCGAGCGACCAGTGCCATGACGTCGGGACGTGCAACCCCGCCACGGGCGTTTGCTCGAACCCTGCAAAGCCCAACGGGTCGACCTGCAACGATGGGAACGGTTGTACACAGACCGACATGTGCTCGGGCGGAGCCTGCGTCGGGTCGAATCCGGTCGTGTGCACGGCGAGCGACCAGTGCCACGACGTCGGGACGTGCAACCCCGCCACGGGCGTTTGCTCGAACCCTGCAAAGCCCAACGGGTCGACCTGCAACGATGGGAACGGTTGCACCCAGACCGACACGTGCTCGGGCGGAGCCTGCGTCGGGTCGAATCCGGTCGTGTGCACGGCGAGCGATCCGTGCCACGACGTCGGGACGTGCGACACGCAGACCGGGCTCTGCTCGAACCCACCCAAGCTGGACGGGGCGCCGTGCAGCGACGGCAACTCGTGCACTCCCAATGACCACTGCGTCGGGGGCGCCTGTCAGGGCGGTCCTCTTCCGGTCGAGGTCTGCGACGGGCTGGACAACAACTGCGACAACTTGTTCGACAACCTCGTGCAGCCCTGGACCGCGGAGTCCGATCGGGCTGGTGCGCACTTCGCCGCGGCCGTGGCCTCGGGGAGAATCGACGGAGATTCCTACGACGATGTGGTCGTGGGTGCCCCGGACTACACGGGGGGCGGCCGGGTGTACGCCTACAAGGGCTCGGCCCAGGGGACCGCGACGCTGCTGTTCACGAAGGACTCGCCGCAGCCGAGCGCCGGTTTCGGATCGGCGGTCGCGGTCGCGGACGTGAACGGCGACGGATTCGGCGACGTGATCGTGGGCGCGCCGAACTACAACGACGGCGGGGCCGGCGCAGGCCGCGTGTACGTGTACTTCGGCGACGGGAGTGGCGGCCTTTTGCCGGGGCCGACGATTGTGTCCGGGACCCCACAGCCGGGCGCCCACCTCGGCTTCGCGGTCGCGGCCGCGGACGTGGACGGCGACGGCAGGAGCGAAGTGATCGCGGGCGCACCGGACTACACCAAGCCCGGGTTGACCAACGAGGGAAGGGTGTACGTCTACCGGACCCCGAGCACTGGGAGCACGACCCTGACGTTGCTGACGTCGGTGGACTCGGACGTCGCGGGCGCCAGGTTCGGGACTTCCGTCGCCTCGGCAGGGCGCGCGAGCGGCACCGGCGACACCACGGACGACCTGATCGTGGGCGCACCCGGGCACCTCTCCAATCAAGGCGCGACGTACGTCTACTTCGGGCCGGGCCTGCTGTTGGCGAGCCGCTGGACCGCGACACCGACCCTCGTTGGGGCACCTCGGTTCGGCACCCAGGTCGCCCTGGCGGGGGACGTGGACGGGGACGGCTGGACGGACGTGATGGCGACTGCGCCGAACTACACGGGTGGAGCGGGCATCAACGCAGGGGCGGTGTTCTTCTGGCGCGGCTCGAGCAGCGGCCTCACTCCCGGTCAGCCCTTTGCCTGGAAGATCGAAGGAGGCGCCGTCGGGCACGGCGCAGGTGGGATCTCGATCGCCCGCGCGGGAAGCGGCAATGGGGATCCCTACGGCGACGTCGTGATCGGCTTCAAGTCCTACAAGAACCCCCTGATCGACCAGGGCCGCGTGTACGCGTATCTGGGGTCTCCGACCGGCCCCTCGACCGCGCTGCCCTGGACCGCCGACGGGCACCAGGCCTCGGCGCTCTTCGGGACGTCGGTGGCCGGGGGCGACGTGAACGGGGACGGGTACGGCGACCTGATCGTGGGTGCGAGTTTCCACGACAACGGTCAGAACGACGAAGGTCGTGTCCACGTTCTGCTGGGCTCGCCGACGGGGCGCTGGGTCTGGGGACCGATCTGGTATCGCGACTTGGATGGGGATGGGCACGGGGACCTCGCGGCGAGCACGATCGCGTGCGCGGTACCATCCGGATACGTGGCGGTCTCCGACGACTGCGACGACAACGACGCCTCGAGCTTCCCCGGAAACGTCGAGTTTTGCGACGGCAACGACGTCGACAACGACTGCAACGGGGTGCCGGACTGGAGCCAGCTCGCCGGGACTCCGGAGCTGTGCAACGACCTGGACGACGACTGCGATGGGTTGCCCGACAATGGCTTCGAGGGAAAAGGCACCCCGTGCGATACAGGGTTTCCCGGTGTATGCGGCCCCGGAAGGTACTTGTGCTCGGACCAGGGATCGCTGGTGTGTCAGGGTCGTGGGCCCGGCGCCGAGGTGTGCAACAACCTGCTCGACGACGATTGCAACGGAGTAGTCGACAATACGACCAACGTGGATGGCGACCCATGGAACGACTGCGTCGACAACTGTCCAGGCGTCATTCAAGTCGACCAGGCGAACTCCGACGGCGACGCGTTCGGAGACGTCTGCGATTGCGATCCCACCAGCGCAGCGAACGGCGAGGCGCCCGAGGTCGCCCCGCCGGCGGAAAGCGATCCGAAGCTGCGGCTCCGGCGGGTCGGCGGGGTCACGAGCCTCACGTGGATGAACGACAGCCCGGACGGGATCGAAGCTCGATTCAGCTTGTACCGGGGCTACAAGAGCGCGGGCGTGCCGTGGGATGCGGCCCAGCCCTACAACCACGATTGCATGGGACAAGATGTGACGACGACGATGCACGGGCTCACGACGGGGCAGGACTCGGTCGATCCGAACATCGGGACCGTGTTCTACTACCTGGTGACCCGTCAGGGTTGCATCGAGTCGATCGCGGGACGCGACGGCAACGCCAACTCGTCCGGCGTCTACGGGATCACGGGCAACTCGAGCAGCGGCTCGATTCCGTGGGCGATCAAGGACAGGTCGAGCCCAACGGCGAATTCGGTCTGCTCCGGCAGCTTCTCTTCGGTCGGCGGGGACGCCGCCGCGATCGCCACGCAATTCGCCGCGGCGGTGAATTCCGCATGCAACGTCGGTGATCCCAAGGCCTCGGCAGCAGTCGTCGCGGGGCGCCCCGCAGAGGTCAAGATCACCCTGATCACTCTGGCGGGGGTACACGAGTACAAAGGACCGCCCGTGCTCTATGTGAACAACAGCCCGAATTCGGTCCCGGTGGGGGGCGTGAGCTTCCGCCCGGGCTCGACGATCCGGTTGCTCTACGGGATCCCGGTTCCCACCGACTACCACTGCCCGGGTGGCATCCACGATCGGGACGGGGACCGTCGCGAGGACAGCCTGGACAACTGTCCCGATTGGTGCGACTCTCCGAGCAACTGCTGCGATCCGCAGCTGAACTGCGACCACCTCCCCGCGGTTCAAGGAGACAGCGACCTCCCCGTCCCCGATGGGGTCGGTGATCCCTGCGACAACTGTCCGCTCGTCCCGAACGTGGGTCAGGAGGATACCGACGGAGATGGTCTGGGAGACGCGTGCGACCCGGACATCGACGGGGACGGAGTCCCACAGGGGAACGGTACGAACCTCTGCACTGCGTGTCCCTTCCAGTCGTGCGCGGCGGGCGTTTGCACGGGTAGTCTGATGTTGCCCTGCAACGACAACTGCCCGTTCGTGGTGAACTGCGATCAGGCCGATACGGGCGGAACCCCCGGAGTCGGCGATGCCTGCGAGCCGGGGAGACGCTGAAGGAACCAGGCGGCGCGGCTCGACGACACTGGCGTGTCCGAGCCGCGCCCCCCGCCGCCCACTCCGGTGACCCGCCGGTTTGCCGTCGTGGCGAAACACCTGGCGGAGACGCGGGCGATCGCGATTCGGGTGCATGGCATCGACAAAGGAGAGAAGAGTGCGAGATTCGCTCGGGAGCTGCCCGGCACAGTCGTCGCCCGGCGGCGATGGGCAGAGTGCTGGCGGTGGCGTGATTGCGGGCGTCTACACTCCGACCCTGACGATCGATCCAGCCGTTCGGGCTGATGCAGGATTGTACGATGTAGTCGTAACGAACGCCTGTTGTGCAACAACAGTCAGCCAAGGCGCAGCGGTGTGCTTCGACCCGTTGGCTATAACAGAGCAGCCGCAGAGCGTTGCGGTGGGAATAGGCGGTTCTGCATCATTTGCTGTCCAGGCCAATTATCCTGAACCTTATTGTACGTGTGGTGTCGAAGCGACATCCAGCGATGCGTAATCAACGGTGGGGCGATTTCCGGAGCATTCAGTCCAACATTGACGATTTCACCTGTGGGCTGGTCTGACTACGGCGATTACTTCGTTGATGTGCAGTCGTCGTGCGGCGGAAGAATTAGCCAAGTCGTTACACTGTCGAATTCGGGTCGTGGCGGGGGAGGCGGCGGAAGAAGCGGGAGGGGCTGAAAGTTTGCGGAGCTTGTTGATGGGGCGGGAGTCACCTCTGCAGTCACCTCTGCATCGATGATCGTGCGCGGTGAGGCGGTGTCGCGCCAGGATGAGGCCGTGACCGTGGAAGTGCAGATGGGAGATCGGGCGGGGCGAGCTGTGGTCACGGTCTATGATGCAAGGGGTCGCCTTGTCCAAGAGCTTCTGGATGAAGAACTTGCAGCCCATGCAGTGGAGGAGCTGAGCTGGAATGGAAGGGACCGGGACGGGCATCACGCGGCGCCGGGAGTCTATCGTGTCACGTTCGTGACTTCGGGGGACAGGGTCAACAGGAAGATCCAGCGCTTCCGGTAGAGAAGTGAGTGTGAGAATTCTTGTACCGCTCCAACGAAAGCTCATGCGTCATTGTGACGACGTTGTCGCGAATGAGATGTCCTGCGGGAGTCGCTGAAGGTACTCGGCGCACGGCGGGCAGATCGCCCAAGTTGTCGGCGTCCGTGCGTGCGGGTGTACCGGCCCGCACTTGGGCGAGTAGTTCGTCCCGCGTCTCAGCGGTCGCTTTCTTCCCTGTCGTAACGCGGGGTCTATCGTCACGGCCGTTCCGGGAGACGGCGGCGTGAGTCTCTGGTAGATTCTGATTTCCGGTTGAGAGAAGTTGACCCCCGCAGTTCACAGCTGCGGGGGTCGGTATTTCGGGGAGACGGCTCTCGTCTGCTCTGGACCCGAGATGCCTCCCGCTGCAAAGCAATGCAGAGGATATGCCGGGTTGCGGGTGGCATCAAGTCGTACCTGACCGCGCCTACCGCGGTGCTGACGGCGGCGACGCAGCAGTGTCCGTTCTGCAGCCCCGCGCATCGGCTGCGGCAGCATGGACGGTACGAGCGAGCCCGGGTCGGGAACGGCGCTCTGCCCGGGTACGCCGCCGCTGGGGGGAGTCGCGGCCGTGGCACCGGGGCGCGAGCGTTCGAGGAGGTCCACCTCGCGCAGGAGCATCGGCGCCAGGAGAGCGACGTCGTCCCCGTGAAGCTCGCCCTGCGCCCGGAAGCGTTCCAGCGACTCCTTCAGGAGCGCCGCGGCATCGGCGAGGCGTCCCTCGCGTGGTCGAGTCGGGCCAGAGCCAGGTCGAGTCGCCAGCCGTCAGTCTCTCGCAGCTGACGAAGCCGTTCGAGGGTCTGCCAGGCATCCGCGGAATTACCGGGCTCCCCTCGCGCGATCAGCACTCGTGCTCTCAGGACTTGAATGGAGCCGAGGATCGCGGCAGTGGTCCCCTCCCGCCGGGAGACGCCCTCGAGGAGAGCCAGACATTCTTCGAATCGTCCAAGGAGGGCGAGCGCACTCGCTTCTTCGAGAACAAGACTGGTCGCCGATCCCTCTGCACCCACGCGATCTCCCGTCTCCGCGCCTGTCGAAGCTGGCCGTGATTCGCCGATGCTCGGGCCCCCTCGCGCCGCTGTCTGCCGTGACGTCAGTCTCCACCTTGCGTGACCCGGATGTCAACCTCTTCTCGGGGCAGCCTGCCCCGAAGGGGCGCTTCGCCTCGTGACATGGCGGCGGCAGGCATCCGCGAGAGCGACGGTCCCGGTGGCGTTTGCGTCGCGAGAAGGAGCGGTCTCCGATGGGTCGACCCTCGATCATCCGGTGAGGAGGCCAGCGCGGCTCGGCCGGGTGCCGTCGTCGCATCGAGACCGTTGAGGGGCAAACCGACCCGGGGGGGCAAACTGCCCCGCGATGGAGGGAGCGCGACAGGCATCGAAATGAGGCCGTGCGCAGTCCCCCTCGGCACGACCAAGTTGCTGTCCCCGTGTGAGATGGCGGCCGGATGCGCCCGCTCGAGAGGCACGCCGGCGGGATCAACGCGCGGGGTCCGCGACTGGCCGGCCGCTTGCGCTTCCTCTGCGGCCGACGCCGGCGTCCATCCGCGCAGGTCGGGCCATGAGGGGCAAGATCTCGCGCGTCGGGTCACCGCCGGAAGGAGTGCCTCTTCATGAAGAAGCGAATGGCGATCTTCCTCTCACCCGTCGGCATTGCTGCCCTCTTTCTCGCCGTCCAGGTTCGCGGCTCGGAGCCGGGACTCGCGACGAAGCCGCTCGACCAGGTCGAGCCCCGCGTTCCCATCAGCGCGGAGACCACCCCGGGCGACTTCGATTCGCTCTTCAAGATCACCTGGCCGGGCACGTACTTCCTGACCGGGAACATCACCGGCGTCGCCGGCAAAAGCGGAATCGAGGTCGCCGCCGACGACGTCACGATCGACCTCGCGGGCTTCGAGCTGATCGGAGTCATCGGGTCGCTGGACGGCATCCACGTGCAGCCGGTCCGTGGCTTCACCGTTTCGAACGGAACGGTTCGGGACTGGGGGCGGATTGGCGTCGACGCCGGGGCCGCGGAGGACAGCCAGCTCATCGATCTCGAGATGCGCGGGAACGAGGAGTCGGAATTCTCTCTCAGCAGCACCGGCTCGGTCCGTTACCCGGATGAGAATCCGCTGGCGTTCCCCGGTCTCAGGTGCAACACCGACTCGTGTCCGGGAGGGGAAACCGGGACCCACTCCTTTCTCTTGTCCCTGCCGGTGTCGGGCCCCATCACGAGCGTCGCCACGCTGTTTGAGAGCATCCCGAACCGGCTCTACGTCTCCAAGTTCAACCCCGCTAACGACACGTTCTGGCGCTGGGATGGAGTCAACTGCTGCCAATGGAACGGTGTCACCGGGCAACCGGCGACCTGTCCCCCGCCCGTGCCCGACACCGCTTGTGCACCGGCCTGCTTCTGCGTGAACCCCGGCGACGGCTTCATGGTCACCTGGAACGCTAGCAGCGCCTACCCGATCCACGGAATCGACGGACCGATGACGCTCAACCTACGGGCAGCGGGGCCCGGGAGCCAGACCGGGTACAACCTCGTCTCGCTACCGTACTGCTCCACCATCACCCGTGCCAGCCAGCTCCGGGCCAGCATCGGGCCCTCCGTCACCAGCGTATCGCGCCTGAATTGCGTGAGCGGTACGTATACGGAGTACTCGGGCGGCACTTTTTCGGACTTCCCGATCGTTCCCGGCGAGGCGTACTTCATCAAGATGAACTCGACCGTCAACTACACCACGCAGTACTCGACGGGCTGCACGGCGAGCGGGTGCTCCTGCGGGCCGGACACGACCCCCTGCGATGACCTCGACGCGTGCACCACCAACGACGCCTGCTCCGCCGGGTTGTGCGTCGGCGGTCCTCCCCCGAACTGCAATGACGGAAACGTCTGCACGAACGATTCCTGCGTCTCGGCGACGGGCTGCCAGAACGTGAACAACACGAGCGTGTGCAACGACGCCAGCGCCTGCACCCAGACCGACACGTGCTCGGGAGGAACCTGCGTCGGATCGAATCCGGTCGTGTGCACGGCGAGCGACCAGTGCCACGACGTCGGCACCTGCGACCCGCCGACGGGCCTCTGCTCGAACCCGCCCAAGCTGGACGGGACGCCGTGCAGCGATGGCAACCCGTGCACGGTGGGCGAGACATGCCAGGCGGGGAGTTGCCTGTCATCGGCAGCGTTCGGGCAGGCGAGCGGATCGCCCGTCGCCGCAGGGACGCTTCCTACTCACGTCGCGTCCGGGGACTGGAACGAGGACGGCGAGCTCGACCTCGCCGTAGCGAGCTACGGCACCAACGACGTCAGGATTCTCCTGGGGACCGGCGCGGGCGAATTCACTCCGGTCGCTGCCGTCGCCGTGGGATCAGGCCCCGATTACGTCACGGCCGGAGACTGGAACGGGGACTCGACGCTCGACCTCGTCCTGTCGAACAACCTATCGCACAACCTCACGATTCTGATCGGGGACGGCGCGGGCGGCTTTAGCGAAGCCGTAGGGTCTCCGATCCCGGTCGGGGTGAATCCCAACTGGGTCGCGGTCGGGGACTGGAACGGGGACGCGACGCTCGACCTTGCCGTTGCGAACGCCAATTCCCAGAACGTCATGATCCTGATGGGGGACGGCACGGGCGGGTTCACGTCGATCGCACCGCCCATCGCAACGGGTTCCCTCCCTTACTCGATCGCGGTTGGGCGCTACGACGCGGATGCCAACCTCGACCTCGCCGTGGCGAACCAATTCTCCAACACCGTCACGATCCTGTTGGGGAACGGCGCGGGTGGTTTCTCGCCCGCCGGTCCGTCGATTGCGGCAGGGGGCCATCCGTGTGAACTGGCGGCGGGGTACCTGAACGCAGACGCTCACCTCGATCTCGCCGTGGCGAACTGCGACGCCGACCAGGTCGTGATTCTTCTGGGGAACGGCGCGGGTGGTTTCTCGTCGACGGGATTGCCGGTCGTGCCGAGATCGCGTTCCGTAGTGATTGGCGACGTCAACGGGGATGGGAACGCCGATCTCGCGCTGGCGGACCAAGCTGCCAACAACATCGTGATCCTGCTCGGGGACGGTGCAGGAGGGTTCAGTCCAGGCACGGGAGCACCGATTGCGGTGGGAGCGGCTCCCCAGTCGATCGCGATCGGGGACCTGAACTCGGACGGGCGACTCGACCTCGCCGTGACGAATCTCCTGTCCGACAACGTGACGATTCTTCTGAACCAGCTTCTCGGCGCACCCAACGGCACTGCATGCGACGACGGCAACGCCTGCACTCCCGATGACCGCTGCGTCGGGGGCGCCTGTCAGGGCGGCCCTCTTCCGGTCGAGGTCTGCGACGGGCTGGACAACGACTGCGACAACTTGTTCGACAACCTCGTGCAGCCCTGGACCGCGGAGTCCGATCGGGCTGGTGCGCACTTCGCCGCGGCCGTGGCCTCGGGGAGAATCGACGGAGATTCCTACGACGATGTGGTCGTGGGTGCCCCGGACTACACGGGGGGCGGCCGGGTGTACGTCTACAAGGGCTCGGCCCAGGGGACCGCGACGCTGCTGTTCACGAAGGACTCGCCGCAGCCGAGCGCCGGTTTCGGATCGGCGGTCGCGGTCGCGGACGTGAACGGCGACGGATTCGGCGACGTGATCGTGGGTGCGCCGAACTACAACGACGGCGGGGCCGGCGCAGGCCGCGTGTACGTGTACTTCGGCGACGGGAGTGGCGGCCTTTTGCCGGGGCCGACGATTGTGTCCGGGACCCCACAGCCGGGCGCCCACCTCGGCTTCGCGGTCGCGGCCGCGGACGTGGACGGCGACGGCAGGAGCGAAGTGATCGCGGGCGCACCGGACTACACCAAGCCCGGGTTGACCAACGAGGGAAGGGTGTACGTCTACCGGACCCCGAGCACTGGGAGCACGACCCTGACGTTGCTGACGTCGGTGGACTCGGACGTCGCGGGCGCCAGGTTCGGGACTTCCGTCGCCTCGGCAGGGCGCGCGAGCGGCACCGGCGACACCACGGACGACCTGATCGTGGGCGCACCCGGGCACCTCTCCAATCAAGGCGCGACGTACGTCTACTTCGGGCCGGGCCTGCTGTTGTCGAGCCGCTGGACCGCGACACCGACCCTCGTTGGGGCACCTCGGTTCGGCACCCAGGTCGCCCTGGCGGGGGACGTGGACGGGGACGGCTGGACGGACGTGATGGCGACTGCGCCGAACTACACGGGTGGAGCGGGCATCAACGCAGGGGCGGTGTTCTTCTGGCGCGGCTCGAGCAGCGGCCTCACTCCCGGTCAGCCCTTTGCCTGGAAGATCGAAGGAGGCGCCGTCGGGCACGGCGCAGGTGGGATCTCGATCGCCCGCGCGGGAAGCGGCAATGGGGATCCCTACGGCGACGTCGTGATCGGCTTCAAGTCCTACAAGAACCCCCTGATCGACCAGGGCCGCGTGTACGCGTATCTGGGGTCTCCGACCGGCCCCTCGACCGCGCTGCCCTGGACCGCCGACGGGCACCAGGCCTCGGCGCTCTTCGGGACGTCGGTGGCCGGGGGCGACGTGAACGGGGACGGGTACGGCGACCTGATCGTGGGTGCGAGTTTCCACGACAACGGTCAGAACGACGAAGGTCGTGTCCACGTTCTGCTGGGCTCGCCGACGGGGCGCTGGGTCTGGGGACCGATCTGGTATCGCGACTTGGATGGGGATGGGCACGGGGACCTCGCGGCGAGCACGATCGCGTGCGCGGTACCATCCGGATACGTGGCGGTCTCCGACGACTGCGACGACAACGACGCCTCGAGCTTCCCCGGAAACGTCGAGTTTTGCGACGGCAACGACGTCGACAACGACTGCAACGGGGTGCCGGACTGGAGCCAGCTCGCCGGGACTCCGGAGCTGTGCAACGACCTGGACGACGACTGCGATGGGTTGCCCGACAATGGCTTCGAGGGAAAAGGCACCCCGTGCGATACAGGGTTTCCCGGTGTATGCGGCCCCGGAAGGTACTTGTGCTCGGACCAGGGATCGCTGGTGTGTCAGAGTCGTGGGCCCGGCGCCGAGGTGTGCAACAACCTGCTCGACGACGATTGCAACGGAGTAGTCGACAATACGACCAACGTGGATGGCGACCCATGGAACGACTGCGTCGACAACTGTCCAGGCGTCATTCAAGTCGACCAGGCGAACTCCGACGGCGACGCGTTCGGAGACGTCTGCGATTGCGATCCCACCAGCGCAGCGAACGGCGAGGCGCCCGAGGTCGCCCCGCCGGCGGAAAGCGATCCGAAGCTGCGGCTCCGGCGGGTCGGCGGGGTCACGAGCCTCACGTGGATGAACGACAGCCCGGACGGGATCGAAGCTCGATTCAGCTTGTACCGGGGCTACAAGAGCGCGGGCGTGCCGTGGGATGCGGCCCAGCCCTACAACCACGATTGCATGGGACAAGATGTGACGACGACGATGCACGGGCTCACGACGGGGCAGGACTCGGTCGATCCGAACATCGGGACCGTGTTCTACTACCTGGTGACCCGTCAGGGCTGCATCGAGTCGATCGCGGGACGCGACGGCAACGCCAACTCGTCCGGCGTCTACGGGATCACGGGCAACTCGAGCAGCGGCTCGATTCCGTGGGCGATCAAGGACAGGTCGAGCCCAACGGCGAATTCGGTGTGCTCCGGCAGCTTTTCTTCGGTCGGCGGGGACGCCGCCGCGATCGCCACGCAATTCGCCGCGGCGGTGAATTCCGCATGCAACGTCGGTGATCCCAAGGCCTCGGCAGCAGTCGTCGCGGGGCGCCCCGCAGAGGTCAAGATCACCCTGATCACTCTGGCGGGGGTACACGAGTACAAAGGACCGCCCGTGCTCTATCTGAACGGCAGCCCGGTTCCGGTCCCGGTGGGGGGCGTGAGCTTCCGCCCGGGTTCGACGATCCGGTTGCTGTACGGGATCCCGGTTCCCACCGACTACCACTGCCCGGGCGGCACCCACGATCGAGACGGGGACCGTCGCGAGGACAGCCTGGACAACTGTCCCGATTGGTGTGACTCTCCGAGCAACTGCTGCGATCCGCAGCTGAACTGCGACCACCTCCCCGCGGTTCAAGGAGACAGCGACCTACCCGTCCCCGATGGGGTCGGTGATCCCTGTGACAACTGTCCGCTCGTCCCGAACGTGGGTCAGGAGGATGCCGACGGAGATGGTCTGGGAGACGCGTGCGACCCGGACATCGACGGGGATGGAGTCCCACAGGGGAACGGCACGAACCTCTGCACTGCGTGTCCCTTCCAGTCGTGCGCGGCGGGCGTTTGCACGGGTAATCTGATCTTGCCCTGCAACGACAACTGCCCGTTCGTGGCGAACTGCGATCAGGCCGATACGGGCGGAACCCCCGGAGTCGGCGATGCCTGCGAGCCGGGGAGACGCTGAAAGAACGAGGCGGGGCGCGGCTCGACGACACTGGCGTGTCCGAGCCGCGCTCCCCACGGTTCGTACCGTTCTCCGCTCGTACCCCACGCGCTAGCGTGGGGCGACTGCCCCGAGGTGCTTCAAACTCCCTCGATGCCCCGAAACTCCTCCCGCCCCTTCGCTCCGTGGCGCAGGCGCGCGTCGAGGCCGCGGGGGCGGACAGCGGGCGAGCAGGCCCCGGGCCTCGATCGAGCGCGTGCGGAGCTGGATCACGGTGGCGGGATTCGGTAGTCACTCCCGCTTGTCTCGAAGAAGTCGTTCGCCGCCTGCCTGTCTCCGATCGTCCTGACGTCGCTCTGGTCGCCGAATCCCACGTGGCCGTTGATCCAGCCCGCCTCCGGGCAGTCGGACTTGCCGATCCACCAGATGCCCCAGTGCGTGCTGATCGCCTGGGCGTATCCGAAGCTGCGGCGGGACACCCTGATCTTCGCCTTGCCCTTGCTCTCCATGACCGCCCTCAGCGTGCAACCGACCGATTTCCCGCCGAGAGCGTTGAGCAGATCCACGTCGTCGCCGAGGTTGCTCGAGGAGGTCACCGAGACGCCGAAGGACGCGCCAAGCTCGCTGCTCGCGCCCTCCTTTGCCTTTCCCACCGTTGCACCGAGCCCGAAACTCACGGTCGTGGACGCGTTCGTGCCGTTCTGGACGGCGACGGCCTTGTTGAACACCGTGCCGCCGTTGATGTCGAAAGCGGCCTCGTCCTGCGCGGAGGCGTTCACGTCGCTGAAGCCGAAGCAGCTCACTCCCAGGACGTAACCCAGCTCGGTGTGAACCTTGATTTCAGAATGATACGCCCCCTGGGCTTCCACGTCGCAGGTGCACTTCGGCTTGCACGCGTGCCCTGCGGAGTCGAGACAGACCAGGTTGACGTTGACCACCGCGGTGCCGGCCTGTGCGCTGGTTTTTTCAACGTCGCTCGAAAGGCAGTTCCTGCTCTCGTTCGCGCGGGAGTAGTTCACGTGAATCGAGTGGTTCGGCCCCACCCCGTTACGGACGAGGGCCTGATCGCTGTCCTCGATCAACGTGTCGCTCGGCGGGACGGCCGTTACTTTCTGGACCCACCTGCACGTGATCTTCGCGTTGCACGGCGCATCGGGCGGCGGCGCAGCGTCCTGACATAGCAGAGACGGACAGGCCGCGCCCTGCTCCGGGTCGCACACCCGAACGTTGGCGACGCAGCGACCCGTGCGGCCGCTGCCATCCTGCACGCTGAGCGTGACCGGATGGTCTCCGAAGCCGCAGACCCGGTTCGTGGAGATGAGGAGCGACAAAGCGCCCGGGGTGGCGTCGGCGTCGTAGGACCCGTTGTCGAACTCCAGGGAATCCAGATCGGCGCACCCCGCGGCTGGCCCGCGTGGAGGGGTCACGAGGTTTCGGCAGATCGCGGTGGGAGCCCCCGGGTCCGGGAACTGGCCGAAGAAGCTCTGAATGAAGGAGGGCAATCCCGGCACGCTGGAGTGGTCGTGCACTGAGTCGCCCCGCTCCAGGGCGGCGAGCGTATCGAACGCCTCCTGGGTTACCTCGATCACGTTCGACGGCGGGGACGACTGGTCTCCATCGCCCGGCACGGGGGGAGGGCTCGTCACGCCGGTCGCCTGAGCGCACGTGCAGCTCCCCGCATTACACCGCCCGGGACACGCTGCGTCGGCCGTGCCGTCGCACTCCTCCGCAGGATCGTCCACGACGCCGTTGCCGCAGGTCGGGGACGGCGACACGGTGGCGCAAACGCAGCCGGGCTGGCACTCCCCCGGCTGCCTGCAGGCGAGGGCCTGCGATCCGTCGCACTGCTCCCCCGCCTGCACCTTGCCGTTGCCGCAGGTTTCGGTGACGCAGTCGGCGTCGCAGCCGTCGCCGTTGGCGTTGTTGCCGTCGTCGCACTGCTCCGGGGCGTCGATCGTCCCGTTGCCGCAGTGTCCGCAGATGCAATCGCTCCGGCACAGGCCGACGCAGGCCGGATCCTCGAGACCGTCGCACTCCTCTCCTGCGTCCCTCACGCCATTGCCGCAAGAGGCAGGAGTGGGTACCGCGGGGCAGGTCGCGACCGCGGAGCAGGTGGATGTCTCCCGCAGCCCCGACGGGACTCCACGCAGGCCCCCGTAGCCGTAGGAGCCCGCGCGGCAGCTACCCTGGGCTCGCGGAACGTAAACGAACAGCTGGTTGGAGAACGGGTTGTCGCCGTCCGTCCACGAGGTGCCGAGCAGATCCTCGGCGATGCACACCTCGATCCCGCCCGGTCGACCTACGGGAAGCCCGCCCTGCACGCGAATCATGTCGTAACCGGTGGCTCCGGCGACCGGGTTCCAGGTGATCAGCGCGCTTCCCCCGCTCCGGGCGAGCCGGACCCCCTGGACCTCCGCCGGTGCCGGGACCGCGGCTCCCACGCAGGCTCCGCCGCTGCACGCGTCCGGCTCCGTGCAGGGTTCGTGATCGTCGCACGGCATCCCGTTGGGGAGGGGAGTGTGCACGCATCCCGACTGCGGGACGTAGGTGTCGAGCGTGCAGTCGTTTCCGTCGTCACACGAGACGTTGAGCACCACGAGGATCGCGGCTGCAAGCGAGCCGGCGCAGGGTCCGCTGGTCGACGAGGTGCATTTCGCCTGCGTGAGGTACCGGGTGGTGACGTCCGGAGCGTCCCGGAAAACTGGATCGACGCCGTAGTCCCGGAGCAGCACGTCGATCGGGCCGATCGCTCCGTTGCCGTCGACGTCGATCCAGAACTGGTACAGCAGGACCCCGTCCACGCATCGGTCCACGATCGCGGACGCGCTCAAGGTCACGAGGCGGCCCGGTGCCGGAGAAGGGGAAGGAGCGGCGAGGAGCATCGGAGTCAGAGTGCTGCACGGCAATCCGCAGGACGAGCTGCCGTGGTTCTGGGTGTCGCTCGTCGTGGTCGGCGAGGAGGTGCCCAGCGCCTGCGTGACGCGGACGTCGTCGATGTACCACCCATCGTCGTCCGGCCGCGGGTTCCAAACGAACGCCGCCTCCGCCGTCGGCGTATCCGACGACTTGATCGTGCTGACCAGGAAGCGGAGCTTGATCGAGCGGCCGCGATAGCGCGACAGATCGAACGACGACTGAACCCAGGTTCCCTGGCCGAGGCTCCCCTGCAGGCCGGGACCATCGCTCGCCAGGTTGATATGCGTCGGGCTGAAGGGCCCGTCCGTGGCTCCCGACCTGGAGAAGACGAACTCGGGGAAACAGGTTGAGGATGGTCCCAGCCGGCGGCTCGGATCGGTCGGGTCGAAGTAGCTGTCCTCGGTGTTCCCGTCGTCGACGGGGTCGAACGTGCAGTTCGCGAAGGAGTCGGTTGCCTGCTGATCGTAGACGTTTTCGTACGGGTGGATCTTCTGCCAGACGGTCGAGCCGGAGAGCTGCGCATACACGACCGCCCGATCCGCCGCCTGCCCCTCCGGTGCGTTCGTGCCGCGGCTGTCCAGAAGCGACACCTGATGCTTGAAGGAGAGGACCGGGCTCGCCGCGACGCAGGCGCTCGCAGGGCTCGTGCAGTCCGCGGGAGTATTGCAGGATTTCACCTGTCCGGATTGGAGCGCCGCGCAGACGCGCGCCGCCAGGTTGATGTTGTTCTTCGTGCGGAGCGCGTCCATCTGGCTGAGCCCGTACGTATCGAGATTTGCGTTTCCCGGCGTGTGCTTGCCGTAATGGAGCGACAGATTCCCGAGATACGCGCGCCCGCCGTCGGGAGAAGTGGTGGTGTGGATGTGCCAATCGTTGATCGGCGACTGCCCGGCCGCGAAACCGAGGTAGCACTCGGTGTTCCCGTACGCGTTGGAGCCGGGGAAGTCGGGATCGCTGTACGGACAGCGCATCCCGTTCGAGAGCGTGCTGCTGGCGATGTTGGCGTCGAGGTTCAGGAGTTGGAAATTCCCGAACCCTCCTTCGAACCCCTCGGTGAAGCTCGACGTCGCGATCACCGGATTGACGGCGTCTAGATCGAGATCGAGCGCGATCCGCTGGGGCGCCGCGTTGAGGTCGAACTGGTTCGCCGACAGCGGGATCGTGAACTGCGCGGAGTAGTCGTCGCTGGGAGTCTTCATGCATTGGGCCGAACCGACGCAGGGGCCTGCGCCGTTCGAGCACGCGCCGTTCGAGCACGTCGCGGCAGGAGCGGTGCCCGCGCGGTCGGCGGTCGCGCTCACCTTGAACCGGAACGGGCTCGGCACCTCGACGGTCGCGTCGGCCGCCAGGGAGGCCATCATGGCAACGGAGTGGATCGAGCACTCGATCTTCGGATCGTTCACGCCCGCATGCAGCACGACGTTCGTCAGGTTGACGTGGCTCTTGTTCGAGATCGTCACGTAGAGATCGAACGTTTCGTTGGTGTCCGGATAGCCGTCGCCGTCGTTCAACGGGGCCAGCGACGCGCTGTCGTCCACACGGAACGTCGTGACCACGACGTTGCCGGTCGTCCCGATCACCAGGTCGATCCCCTGATCGACAATGCCCTGCCTGAAGGGGTCCGCATCGTTGCGGCAGCCGCTCCCCGACGTCGTTCCGTCCCAGTCGTCGATGTAACGGGTCGTGATGTCGTCGTTCAGTCCGCCCTGCTCGGAGACCCGGAGCACCCCGGCCGCGTCGGCGCCCAGCGAGAGCGGCAGCGTGCCCCGGTACGAGGGGCCGGCCCCGATCCGATCGAGGACCACCCACTCGCCCGCGGGCTCGGCTCCCGAGAAGACCCGGACCGGCACGTCCGGCGTGCCGTCGTGGTCGCAGTCGCCGTCGTCGACCGGGTCCGCGAACGAGCCGTTGTGGTTGCAGTCGTTCTTTCCCTCCGGCGCGCAGGGTGGGCCTCCCACGCAGCGGTACGGGGAGGTGTCGGTGACGGTGATCGTGAGGAGGCCGTTTCCGTCGAAGATCGTGCTCGAATCCGTTTGCACCGTGGCGCACGCGCCTGTCGCGGCGCAATCCACCGCATCCTCGACCAGCCTGAATTCGCGCCACTTCACGACCATGTCGTCCACGGTCACCCCGAAGCCCGGCTGCGCGGCGCCCCGGGCCGTGTCGCCCTCGAGCACGCGGAAGCCGATGGCCGCCTGGAAGCTCTCGCCGGGGCGCTCGCCGTAGACGTCGTCCAGGGTCGTGAAGCGCATGTCGGGCGTGCCGACGAGGCTCAGGTCGAAGTTTCGGATCGGGCCGTTCGGCGACACGAGCTCGTCCACCGGACCGTTCCCGTTGTTGTCGAGATCGTCGTCCTTCGGCTCGGCGAGGCGGAGGGGATGACTCCGGGGAGTCTGCTCGAAGTAGCACGGGTTGCGTCCGACGCGGTTGTTTCCCACCGTCCCGTTCTGCGAGGTCGAGCCCTGGATCGGTGCGAAGGCCTTGTCCGTGGGATCGAGCATCGAGTCCCTGGTGATCGCGTTCAGGACGACGTCGTCGTTGATCAGATCGACGGGCGCCGGCTTCGTCGTGTCGGTGTCGAGCTCGTAGCGGATCTCGGCAAGACGGTCGGGCAGGTCCGCGGCCATGTTCCAGGCCCAGTCCATGAACTCGACCTCGAAGACCTTCTCCGTCGCGGTGTCGAGCTGTCCCCCGCAGCCCGCGGGAAGCGGGCCCACTTCCGTGTTGCACTGATTGACCTTCTCGAAGACCGGCGAGAGCAAGATCTCCCACTGCGTCTTGACGTTGCTCGTTCCGGTCAGCACCTCGTAGCTCTGACAGGCGCCCGGGCTGCTTCCCGAGACGAGACACGGTGAGCCCGGGACGCCGATCCTGCCGGTGTGCCACGCGCCGCCCGGTGTGGTGGGGGAGCTCGTCGTCCCGTTCGTCTGCCAGCCGCAGCCGCCCACCGTGCTCCAGTTGTCGTCGAGCAGGCCGTTCTGCGGGTCGCGGTCCTCCTCGGAGACGCAGGAGCCCAGAGAGACGTCGGTGACGCAGATCGTAACGCCGCCGCCGCACGGCGCGTTGCTGCTGCCCACGCAGATGATGCTGGAGTTGTTCGAGCACCGCCCACACGCCTGAACGGGGAACGCCCCCGGACAGGCGATGGTGGGCGACAGCGCGCAGGCGTAGTCGAGCACCCCGTTGAAGTTCTTGTCCTCCCCCCAGTTGGCGACGGTTTCCGCAAGGCCCCGGGTCGACGTATTGTTCCAACCGACCCGGAAGCCGTTGCCGGACGAATCGAAGCTCCACGGCCCGGTGAATCCGACGTTCCGCCCCGTGGCGGTGATGGACGACCAGGTCATCGTGTCGAAGCGGTAGTCCCTGGACGCGTCCCCTGCATTCGTGCTCGGGTTCTCCGCCACCTCGTCGTTGTCGTGATCGAGAACCTCGGAGCCTCCGGTCGGGAAGTCGGTGGAGTAGAAGAACGACCGCTCGTCGGCGTTGAGAGTGTCGCAGAAGGCCAGCAGGCTCTCGGCGGGTTTTCCCGAAGCCTTCGCCGAGACTCCCAACAGCATCTGCACCTTCAGCAGGCCGGAGAACGTGCCCATCTGGATGTTGAAGCTCGGGGTGGCGATGCCTCCCACCGGAAGAGCGCCGAGGTTCTTCGGGGAGTCGAGAATGGTGAGGAGCGACCCGCAGGGAACGTTGTTCGTCCGGTCCGGATCGGCACAGTCGGTCGTGCCCGGCCGGCACTCGCACGGGCTGTCGGAGTCGGAGAGGACGCATCGCAGGGAAACGACGACGCCCGTGAGGTCCGCAGTCTCGCTCGACCGGAACGCGACGCGATACCCGATCCGCTCCCCCGAGTCCATGTACCGGTCGGGGAAGCCGAACGTGAAGAGGCCGCGAGCGTCGCGCTCGCAACCGCCCTCGACCAGCTGGGCCGTGTCGAAGCCGAACTGGGAAAAGACGACGCCGGCGGTACTCACCGAAGGCTGGCACACGACGGCGGCCAGGTTGGTGCGTTTCTGGTTCGGGTTCGCCGCTCCGCTCGTCTCGTCCTGATAGGTTGCCCTGAGAACCGTTCCGCTGCCGACCTGAAGCAGACCATCCCGCGGCGTCCCGGTGGCAACAACGACGATGGGGATGCTGCTCGAGCCGAACGAGAGCCCCGTCTGAGCGAACGTCAGGCCGCTCGTGCCGTCCTCGGTGTCCGCGACCGTGTCGTCGGCGGTGCCGTACACACCATCCGCGCCCGTGCTAACGACCTCGAGAACCGTCCGGCCCGCCACCTCGGCGGCGTTGAGGCCGGCCGCCGGGTCGCCCGCCTCGTCCCTTTCGCCGACCACGACACTCACGCTCTCGTTGCAGGCGTAGCTCGCACGGTCGAATCGGATCGACGAGCCGGGACAGACGCCTCCGGTCACGACCACGGCGTACCGCTGGCTCGTGGTGGAGGCGGATCCGGCCCCCGTCTTCACGCGGATCGTCCAGATGCCGGCCTCGGTCTGCTTGTCGGTCTCGCTTCCTGCTTCCACGCCGTTACGCCGGGGGTCGGGAGAGAGGAAGACCGCCTCGGTGGGGTTCCGGTTGTCCCGCGCCGAGTTCGCGCACGCCGGCAGGCTCCATGGCGACTCGTCGAGGCTCGTCGGCGAGCCGGTGATGACGCTGCCGGGGCAGTCCTCACCGCTATCGATGACTCCGTTCCTGTTGTTGTCGTCGGTGAAGTAGTTCCCGAAGTACACCTTGCCGGACGGGGACTGCACCTCGAGGTCCAGATTGCGGTTCAGGACGTCGCCGGTCGTGTCCATCCAGACCAGCGCGATACGCAGCTCCCTGGCATCGTCGCAGACCGTGATCGTGCCCGTATCACTCCCGCCGATCGTCGTATTGATGGACCCGGTCAGGCCGGGGATGTCGAGCCTTCCGCCCGGAACGCCGCCGTCCGCGACGATCATGCCGATCGGGCTGGGATTGTGGCTCTGGAGCGGCAGGGCGTTGTCGAGCTGGATGCGCCCGTACCCTTGCTCGCGGTTGAAGCGGTAGTTGAGGCTCAGGCGGACAGGGATTCCGGCGGCGTTCGTGGGCGAGTCGGGCGTCGAGGCGTCCATCCACGCTGCGGATGCGATCAGGATCGCCTTCACCATGGCGCCGGAGAGATTCGTGACGACGTCGGAGGAGTTCCCCGGGTTGCCCGAGGTCGCGTCGGGATAGAACCCCTGCGCGAAGTAGTCTCGGACCAGCATCGCCGCTCCTGCGGCCGCCGCGGAAGCGACGCTCGTGCCGGCCAGGCCCTGGGCAACGTGGCACTCCACCGGCGCATTCTGGTCGTTGTCGCTCGACCGGCACGAGAACTCGGAGCGGAATCCCATGCCTCCGGACTCGACGCCGTCGCCGGCCGTCGTTCCCAGGCCGGCGTCCGGGAAGCCGTTCTGGAACCTGCCGCCGGAGTCGAACGCCGGCGCCATGAGCAACGGGGCGACGCGCTGGGACACGGCCGTCGCGGGGCCCACCCCCGAGAAGGGGTAGCGGACGTTCTGCGGGTACGGGTCGTTCCCATCGACCGGTTCGGAGGTGTTGCCGCTTCCTCCGACAACGACCGCGTTCTTCGCCGTCGCCGGATCCGAGATCGAGCCGGGGTCCGGGACGAAGTCGGCGCTCTCGTCGCGCCCATCGTTTCCGGCCGAGAGGAAGATCATCGCATCGGGGTGAGCAGCGCTTACGAGGAAGCTGTCGACGCTGTTCGCGTGCGAGCCGTAGATCGGGGAGTTCGTCGTTCCCCAAGAGAAGTCGTAGGTCCGTGCGCCGTGCGAGTGGTAGGCCGTTTCGAGGGAGGCCCCCACGCCCTCGCCCGCGTAGATCGAGCCGATGACGAGCGCGCCGTTCTGCGGATCGCCGCAGCTTCCCGACAGGGGCGTGACGTTGGCGTCGTAGGCCACCAGGACTGCGCGCGGCGCGACGCCGTCGATCGGCCACGATCTGCCGTCGTGGTCTCGCTCGACCCAGCCGGCGCCGTATCGGAGTGGGACGGCCGTGGCGTTGCCGAGCGCCGTGGCTGCGACCACGTGGCCGTGGGTGGAGCCGCCGTTCGTTGCCGAGTCGCAGCCCAGCAGGTCACCCGATCCGCCGAACGGATTCACGGTCTGGTAGACGCGCACCTTGCGGTGGGTCGCCCCCGGGATGCCGGGTGCGGTCCGAGCGTCGGACAGATCGCCGGCGTCCAGCTCGATGCCCGAGTCGAGGATCATGAGAACCTGCGGCGTGCCCGCGCCGTTGCACGTCTGCGCCACCGGACAATCCCCATTCCCCTGGCACTGGATGGTCGTGCTCGCGCTGCACGTTCCCGGCAGGCCGCCGCCGTTCACCTTCGCATCGTGGAACGGCACGGCGCCGCCGTGGTAGCTCCCCGTCTGCATCGTGGTCGTCGTCTCGATCCCGTGGACGAACACGGGGAGGTGCTCGTAGATCTTGCGGATCGCGCCGATCCCCGCGGCGTTCGCGAACCGATCCCGGTGCAGCTCGGCGCGGACCGCGTTGGGCGCGACCGCGAGCACGTTTCCACCGAGATTCCGGATCGCTCGCGCGACGGCGTTCGCGTCCTCGCCCGGGAAGAGCAGCAGGTCGAGGTCGTAGATCGGCGAGACCGCCTTCACCGGATCCGGAAGCGGCGACCTTCCGATGTGCGGGGAGAGCTTGAAGGCGGGATGGTACGGCTCGACCGCCAGCACGCCGGGGATCTCCCGGATCGCGGCAGGCGCACCGGCGTTCAGTCGAACCGCGTAGGCGGCCCCCCCCATCTCCTCCACGATCGCTCCGCCCGGGTTCACGATCGCCTCCCGCAGTCGCTCGAGGACTCCGTCCCCGGTGCGCTCCGGATCCGCCACGACGATGAAGTAGCTCCCCGCCCGTGGATCGATCTCACCGTTCGAGCGCAGCTCCGGCGGAAACGGCGGAGTGCCGAGGGTCAGATCGAAGGAGCCGACGTCGGTCCGAAGGAGGACCGCGCCGCGCAGATCGGCCGATTCCTCGACGAGAGGTCCATAGACGGGTCCCGCGGAGAACGGCCACGCGTAGCTGGATCGCGGAAAGAGGCGCGGGAGCGCCGACGGCGCGTGCGCCGCCACGGAGCTTCCGGTGCCGCGCTCCGGCGGCGCGGCAAGCAGGGCCGGCGGCGGTCCACCGGCAAACGCGAGGAGCAGCAGCGCGGAAACGAGACCGCGGTGTGCTACGCGACACCGAGGATTTCGCATCGTCTCGTTAGCAGCCTCACGGACGTTCTCCCGACACCTCGGGAAGAAACACACCCAACCGGAGCGATGCCGGTCCGCCGGCGTCGCGGAGGGCGGGAGTGGGGGTTCGGGGGCAAAGCCCCCGTGGCGCTGTTTCTTAGGAGCGCTGTACGGGCGTGCAGCCCGACACCTCGGGAGGAAACACACCCAACCGGAGCGATGCCGGTCCGCCGGCGTCGCGGAGGGCGGGAGTGGGGGTTCGGGGGCAAAGCCCCCGCGGCGCTGTTTCTTAGGAGCGCGGTACGGGCGTGCAGCCCGACACCTCGGGAAGAAACAAGCCCAACCGGAGCGATGCCGGTCCGCCGGCGTCGCGGAGGGCGGGAGTGGGGGTTCTGGGGCAAAGCCCCCGAGCATCTGTTTCTCAAGAGGGGTGCGTCGTGTTCCGACCATGGTCCGTCCTCCTTTCCCGGGATCATCCGCAAACTGCCGGCAGGCGGTCCGCACACATCGGCGTTCTCGCAGGGACTCCGGGCGATGGGACCCGGATGGGAGGGGACTCGTAGCCGGTCGTCCCGCGAAGGACACCTCGAGAGTCCGCTGCGCGGCTCTGGCGTTCAAGGACACATCGCAGCCAGCTCGGGGGATCGCACCGCCCGGCCGCGGTCCGCCCCCGAGCCATGAAGCCCGCGAAGCCGGAACATCGCTACGCCCTCTTTCCGTCGGAGACGAAACGGAGCCCCCGCCCCGTCAAGACCCTCGGCGGTCGGAATCCCGGCCACGTGGATGCAAGGCAACTTAAGGCATTCCGGTGCGCAGCCGAGACGCATTCGTGTGCCGAAAAGTCAGATCGAGGGACAGGAAATCAGAGTCGGGGGCGTGGGAGGCGCGACGGGGTCACGGACCGACGAACATCCGGCGATAGTCTCGGGGAGACACGCCGACCTGGCGCCGAAACGCGCGCACCATCGGTCTCGGACCGCGGAAGCCCGACGCGTATGCGACCTCCTTGACGAGCAGCTCTGTCGTCATGAGGAGCCCGCATGCGTGGGCCGCCCGGAGCCCGTTCAGGTAGTTGTGCATGTGCTCGCCCACGATCGTCGTGAACCGCGACGTCACGTACCTCGGATTGCACCCGACAGCGGCGGCGATGCCCGAAAGGGACAGGCTCGGCTCTTGATAGTGCTTCCTCAGATGCGTGAGGACGCGGTGCACGAGCGCGACGTTGTCGGCCTCGGCACCCTCGCCGAGGGTCGCAGGGGCGGTGGGGTCCGAGGCGCCGGCTCCCGGTCCGCCGTTGTTCCGGATCCTCTGCAGGTCCGCCACGCTTCGCCGCAAGGACTCGAACCTCCTCTGCCAGCAAGCCGACGACGGAGGCCTGGCATGTTTCGGTCACGATGAGCTCGAGGACGCGGACGGCCGCGGAGAAGACCCCATCGGATACCTCGGGGTCCACGACCAGCTTCGCCACGCCGACCAGCTGGTCTCCGAAACGGATCGGAACGCACGAGCAGTGCATTCTCATCGGACACGTATGGGTATGGACGCGCGCGGAGCGACGACCGGACCGCAGGTGAACCAGCCGTTGCCCGCTGCAAGGCGCGACGCGCACCGATCGAAGCCGCCTGGCGCAGCGCGGATGGACCGGCGGCACCAGCGACAGCGGCCTCCCTGCCTCCGGAATCGCGTGGGCGAGACTGGTCACGGCGGACTGGCCGGTGATCTTGCGAAAGAGCCGAAGCGCCCGGTGCATGCGCGCCGGAAGCTGCATGAGGGCCAGATCCATCCCCGGTCGAGGAGAACCAAGCTGCATCTGCGGCCTCTCCCGGAAGCCGCCGGTCGCCGGACACCTCGGGGAACGACAATTTCACTTCGAGCGCCCCGACCAAGCCCGGAACCCCAGCGTCCCTCTGATGGAGAGTCTACCCCGCGAAACGCCGAGTGGGGAGATCGAAGATCCGGAGGCGCGGACGGCTGCGCGGCGAGGAACAGGCTCCTGGACCGGAGTCCTACTCGGGGCGGGGAGCACCACGACGCGGAAGCTGATGCCGCCGTTGCGGAGCCACCCGAGCTGGCGCGAAGAGTGTCGAGCCTCGGATCCACCTGGATTCGACCGCGTGCCGGGAGGGGGAGAAGTCGACATGGCAAGCGCGGGCGGCAGCGCGAGCGAGGCGAGGAGGACCGTGAGGAGGAGGATGCGAATCGCTGCGCTCGCTCGGTAGACGACTGCCATGCGTGAACACCCCCCGGTCGTGGCCGTTCGACGAATCCACGATTCGAGGGGGAAATGGATGTTCGCCACATCGAACGACCGTCCGCCCACGTTCCAGTGGGCCGGTGCGGGATCGCCGCCGGGACCAACCGGGTCGGGTCCTCACTCCCCGGACACGGCCGCCGAACCGACCGGCCGGAGACCGAACTCGGCCGACCGCATGTCGTGTCCCTTCTCCCCGAGCGCCATCCCGTCGAGTAAGGCCTGCCGGCGCATCTCCGGCGTACCGTGATGCCGAGCGTCCTCCAGCCGATCACCGGCCCACTCGGCAGCCTCGAGGAGCAACGCCTTCTCTTCGGGGCGGAGACCCTGCGTCGCGAGGATCAAACCCGCGAGGAGATCGGCCTGCAGCTCGAAGCTCACCCTCGAGGAGTCGTCCGGCTCCCCGGCCGCGAGCAGCTCGTACTGCAGGAAATGCGCGACCTCGTGGGCGATCGCGAGTCGCACGCCGGTCCAGCCGAACCGGTCGTACACCTCGCGAAACCCGATCCACCCGGCGTACACCATCCCGCCGTCGATGTACGAGAAGCCGCCTCCGGTGCCGAAGCCGAGCCTCATTTGGTACTTCCCCTGGTGGCCGAGGATCCAGAGGCCCGCGCTGAGACACTCCCGGGCGGATCGCCGCGCTGGCTCCTGCGTGGCATCGGACCACGAGTCGGCCGCACCATGGGGGGGATCCACGTCCTGACGCGCCGTCTCGACGGACACGGTCTCGGCGTATGCATCGCCCTGTCCCCGATCCGCGCCTGTTACGCCTCCTTCCGTGCACGCTGGATCCATGAGGCACACCGCGAAAGCCGCGATCGAGCAGATGATGGGAGACATGGCCGCGATTCCTCCTGCGAGGCGGGCGCTGTCTCCGGATCCACAGCGCCTCGCTTCGCGGTTCGAATCGCCGGCCGGCGGTTGGTTCGGGTACCCGCAGGGGGCCAAGAGCAGACGACGTGCCGGTGCGTGGATGCGTGGACCGAGTCAAAACCCTGAAACGACGCGAGATCGTCGGTGGGCAAGCACACGCGCCCCTGGGTCCCCGCGACGGCACGAGTGGGCAGACCCACAGAACGAATCCGCAGGGGTCTGCGCGGTCGCTATAATCGGGCGCGAGCGAGGATCACGATGGCGATCCCGGCATTCCGTTTCACCACCGACTCGACCGATTGGGAGGCGTGCGAGCTCCCCGAGAGCGATCTGGCGCGCTTACGGAACGACGAGTCGTCGCGGCTTCCGGCGGTGTACGTCCTGTCCCGTAACGACGAGGATCGACTCCGCGGCCTCCTTCCGGCCGAGAGCTTCAAGGAACCGCCCAAGGGGGAGCAGCTTCGCTACGTTCGTCCAGGACGCGGCGCGGAGGTGGCCTTCTCCACGGGTCACACCGAGATCGTGCACGCGACGCGAGAACGGCTCCGGGATCGATTGCGAACGGTAGGATCGCAGCCCCGGATGTTCTTCTGGATCGTCAAGGACGAAGCGTATCGGGAGCTGGCCCGAGGCCGTCGACCGATCGCGCCTCCCCCCGCCACGAGTGGGTTCGAGGCGTCCCTCGTCCTCGCCCTCCACCAGGCCCGCCTGGCGAAGGAGCAGAAGGACGACTGGAGCGAGGTGATCCGGCTCCTCGATCGCAGCGACTACCTTCGCGACTTCCGGGCGCTCGGAGCTCCTCGGCCTCGCGCTGACACAGCGCAACGCGCCGGGCACCAGCGAGTTCGAGAGGGGACAGTCGCTGCTGGAGCGGGCGGCGGAGTCTCCACAGGCGACGCCGGATACCCTCTCGACGCTCGCGGGCACGTGGAAGCGAGCAGGGGACATCGAGCAGGCGGAGGCGTGGTACCGAAAGGCGCTCGATCTGGCCGGGCAAGACCCGCGTTACTACTTCGCCTACCCGTTGGGGAACGTGATCGAGATCGCGGTCCGAAAGGGCGCGGCGCAGCAGGCGATCGACGAGTACCGGCTGCAGATCGATCTCGCGATCCGAGAGACGCGTCGCGACGCAGCCAAGAGCATCAACGTGCCCTGGTCCTCCTTCGACCTGGCGAAGTTCCTTCTCCTCGGGGGCGATCGAACGAGATACCTCCACGCCCTCGTCCGTGCCGTGGCTCACTCCGGCCCGGGCGTGCGCAAGGTGAGCACGACCCACGAGAGCTTCCGGGTCCTGACCGAGCGGGTGTTCGCCGCGGATGCGCGTTTCGTCCTGGCGAGGGAGTTTCTCGCGCTCGCATCACGACTCGAGGTCGGCTCGGCGGCGGCCGCCGAGCGCTCGATCGAGCCTCCGTTCCTGCTCGTTCTGGACGGAGGGCGCGCGGCGGCGTGGATCGAGCGGGAGAGCGAGCGGCTCCGGGCCGTGCTGCGGGACTTCGGAGGCACGGTGCTCCACGTCGGATCGGACGATGCCCTGCGCGCGCTCCTGCGCGACGCGTCCCGCGCCGCGGGCTCCGGGTTCGGCTTCCGCTCGTACGACCCCGACGAGCACGCGCGGGCGTTGGGAGATCCCACGTTTCCGGACCGCTACCGCGGCATGCCCGCGCTCGTCCGCGCGTGGAAGGACCTCGTCGCCGCCGACCGTCGCGGTCGCGCTCCCGCGGTGCTGGTCCTGGGACGCTCGATCCGAACCCCGATCGAGGCGACCGCGTGCGCCGTGCTGGGCGGCGTGGTCGCGTGCGTGGACCCTGCGGCGCGCGTGGCGTCCTTGCTTCGGCCCAGGCACCCGGGCCGCAGTCACGACGAGGACGAGAAGCACAGCGCCGCGCGCCGACCGATGATCCTGCCGCTCTCGGACGTCGAGATCCCTCGCGCCTTCGCCGGGAGGGAGCTGCCTTCCGATTGGCTCTCCGATTCGCTCGAGGAGCGGCTCGGCCGCGCGATCCACGAGGAGTACCGGCGCACCCGTCACGAGCAAGGCCGTACCCCGGACGATTCCGACGCGCCCTGGGAGCAGCTTCACCCCGACTACCGCAAATCGAGCAGCCTCCAGGCCCGCGACCTGGCGCGCAAGCTCCGGCGGCTGGGCTACGAGCTGCGGCTTCCGGTGGGAGCCAAGCGCGGCGAGCGGTTCGAAGCAACGGCGGAGCAGCTCGAAGAGCTGGCGCAGATGGAGCACGGCCGCTGGGTCGTCGAGCGTCTCGAGCAGGGCTGGACGTACGGCGAGAAGAAGGACGCCGACGGGAAGACCCACCCGCTTCTGGTCCCCTGGTCGGAGGTTCGCGACGACGCGCGGGAGTACGACCGATCGGCGGCGAGGCAGCTCGGGTCGCTCCTCGATGCGCTCGACTGGGAGATCGTCCAGACGCCGGCCCCGGGCGCCCGGTCCGACGACACGTCCGTGGAATAGCCGCGCTGCGGGGTCGCAGTGCGGACGCGCGACCACCGCGGGCCGGGATCCGAAGCGCCGCGGCTCTGTGTTAGGCTGAGCCGGATCGTCGATCGCCGCGAGACCACGATGCGCGTCTTCATCTCCTCCACGTCCAAGGACCTGAAGCAGCACCGGATCGTCGCGCGAGACGTGGTGCACGGCATCGGCTGGACTCCCGTGAACATGGAGGACTTCCAGCAGGACGGAAAGCCGGGCATCGTCCGCCCGTGCTACGAGAAGATCGACTCGTGCGACCTGATGCTGGCGATCGTCGCGTGGCGGCGCGGCTGGGTTCCGACGGCCGCGGAAGACGGCGACGGCCGCGAGTCGATCACGAGCCTCGAGATCAAGCGCGCCGGGGCGCGAAGGCCCAGGCCGCTCGACGTGCTGGTCCTGATGGCAGAGGACCTCTGGCCGGGACTCGCGGATCTGGATCCGGGCGAGCTGGCCTACATGAAAGACCTCCGGAACACCTTGAACCGCATCGCAACGCCGTTCCGGTGGGAGGACGGTCCGGAGCTTCCGATCTTTCGCGAGACGCTCCGAACCCTCCTCAACAACTACCGGGAGGGGAAGCCGCAGCCGGGAAAGTCCGCCGCCGTCCTTTCGGAGGGCGTGACGCGTCACACGCCCGAGCCGCCCAGGCTGCCCGCCGAGCCGTACCCGCTCCTGCGGCACTACGAGCACCGCGATCTCTTCGCCGGCCGCGACGGCGATGTGACGGAGCTGCTCCGGCTCCTGACCCTTCCGTTCCCGATCCTCGGGCTCAAGGCGCCGTCGGGCGCGGGGAAAAGCTCCGTGCTGTGCGCGGGCCTGCTGCCGGCGCTGTGGGACGCGAACCACCCGGCGGCCTACGACCGCAAGCCGGGCGAGCCGGATCTGGCGCACCGCCTCCTGCGGCAGCTCATCCAGCCGCCGCCGGCTCCGTCGAGCGCGTTCGATGCGCGCGGCTTCGTCGCGGCGCTCGTCGTCGCGCGCAAGCTGCACGGCGGCAAGCCGCCGATCCTGATCCTCGACCAGTTCGAGAGCCTCCTGCTCGATCGGGCCCGCGTCCGCGAGCGCGGAGAGGTAGGCGCGCTCGTCGCCGCGACGCTCCAGCTCCAGTCGTGGCCCGCGGAGCCCCCCTGCCGCTGGCTGCTGGGTTTCCGCGAGGAGGACACCGGCAAGGTGGACGGCTGGCTCCGCGACCTGCTGTCGGCGGCGCACGAGTCGGGCGTGCCCGGCATCGAGGGGCTGCCCCACGACGGTATGCAGGACCGCTTTCACTCGTGGCGGCTGCCGGTCTTCGCCTCGCCGACGCCGGGCCTGGCGGACGAGCCGAGGGAGAGGGCGGAGGTCGAGGCCGCGTTCCGGGACGCGATCGAGAAGCCGCTCCGCCTGCGAAGGAAGGAGGACGGTACCGCCGTCTATCCACTGAAGTTCATCGACACGGGCGCGAGCCGTCTCGCCGCGGCGTTCGCCGAGGAGCGCCTCGCCGACCGCGAGCGGCCGCTGGTCCCGCAGCTCCAGGTGGTGCTCCGGTATCTCCTGGAGAAGAAGGCCGAGCGACTTCCGGACGGCACCCGCAGCGTGTCGGTTCCCGAGCAACCGCGATCGCTGATCGCCGACGCGCTCGATCGCCACGTGACCGACACGCTCGAGCGCGTCGTGCGCGAGGTCGAGGTCGATCAGCCCGCGAAGGTGCGTGAGCGCACGCTCCTCGCGCTCCACCGTCTCGTCGGCCCCGAGAACCGACGCGGCCCGGGGATCCCGGGGACGGAGCTGGCCGCGGCGATCGGCTCCCAGGGCGCGACGGTCCTGGAGCGTCTCGCCGACGACCGGGCCCGGATCGTGGTCGTCCAGGACGGTCTCTACGAGCTGACCCACGATCTCGTCGCCGAGGCCGTGGCGCGCGTGGTCGAGAAGGAGAGCGCGCGCAACAAGACCCTCGCCCTGCGGCGGATCGTCGATCTCAACACCGCGCTTTTCGCATCGAAAGCGCCGGAGGCCCGGACCCAGGCCACCCGCATGTCGGTGCGCCAGCTAGTGCGGATCCGCCGGGCGAAGGACGCGCTCCTCAGCGCCCCGGCGCAGCGGGATTGGTTCCGGGCGTGCTGGAAACGCTGGACCCGCCGCGCGGCGATCGCGGGCGCCGGGGCGCTGGTGCTGGCGGCGGTCGTGGGGCTCGGGGCGAAGGTGTACTTCGACGGAGTCAACCTGGCGGGTAGGCTGAGCAAAGCTCCCAGCGGTGAGATCCACTCGCTCCTCATGCAGGTTTCCCGCGACCACTCCTGGGCTCTCGTTGGGGCGTTCCAAAATGCGGTGGCGCGGGCGGATTATCCCTACGGGCTTGAAATGCTCCCGAAGGGCTTCGACCCGGGAAAGGAGCTGGATCTCGTCGAAGACCTCCTGCCGCTCGCGAAGGCTCTGGCGGGCCGGAAGAAGCGCGACGAGACTTTCGGTGCGATGGCGTGGATCGTGGACTACGTCGCGGGAGTGAGCAAGCGCGAGCGGCGCGACCCGGCGGTCGCAGGCCGATGCCGCGAGCTACGCAGGCGCGTCGAACTGTCTCTGCGCGCGTCGCGGGAACCCCCGGATCCTCCCTCGGGTCTCCTTTCGAGCTCGGATTGGGTGCCGATTCCTGGGGGGCGGTTTCGAATGGGAACCGAGTCCGACGATCGGGAAGGCGATATCGACGAGCGGCCGGCGATCGATGTGACCGTTTCTGGTTTCGAGATCCTCCGACACGAGGTCACGGAGGCGGAGTGGAGCGCGTTCACCGGAGAGGCCCCCGAACCTGCGGATGTCCCCGACGAGAAGAGCGACGACCTGCCGGTCGTCGGTACGACGTGGTACCGGGCCTATGCGTTTGCGGCGTGGCTCGTGCCAGGAGGTCGTCTTCCCACGGAAGCCGAGTGGGAGTATGCGGCGCGCGGGGGACTGGAGGGGCAGCGGTATCCGTGGGGGCCCGAGGACGTTTGCGCCGGCGGATCGTGCCGGGCGAACGTGAAGGAAGCGAGAATCGGGGATCCATCCTCGGGGCGCGTCGTCACGAAGCGGGCGTGGAAGTGGGATATCCCTCAGGAAGCGAGAATCGGGGATCGATCGCCCGTTTGTGACGGCAGATTCGTCTTGAACGGTTACGGTCTGTGTGACATGGCGGGTAATGCGACGGAGTGGGTCGCCGATTGGCGCGAGCCGTATTCAGCGAAGCGGCGGGAGGACCCTCTGGGCCCGACCCGCGGCGCGGGGCGTGTGATCAGGGGCGGGAGCTTCTTCAGCGATGGCTGGTACGCACGCTGCGCGTACCGCTTCCTCGCCGACCCGAGGGACTCGAGCGCGCTCGTCGGCTTCCGTGTCGTGCGCCCCGCCGCCCCGAGCGATTGGAAGTAGATCATGGATCACAGAGTGGGTAGGGAGCCTCGGCCGGCTCGGCAGAAGCCGGCACGCCGCGGCGGATAGCGGCGAAGCGGCGTTTCCAGAATCGCTCCCCCCAAGTCCAAGGGATGACTCCAGGCGCGAATCGCCGGAGATTCTCGCGGCGGCCGGGTACGTACCTCGCCCGGCCTGTCGCGGGCATCCCTCGGCAGATCCTGCCGGGGTCCGCCGGATGAGTCGGTCGCACAGTTCGATCGACGACGGTTTCTTGCCGCGGCGAGTCGCGCGGTCGGCGCCTGGCTCCTATCGGAGCGACACCTTCGCCTGAAGCATCCCCGGGCGAGGCTGCTCTCGTGCCGCGGGCACCTCGACGCGCTCGGCTGTCGGATCACGCGCGAGGACATCCGTCCGCGCCCTCGCGCGCTCGCACGGATGCGGCGGAGGATCGAGTCCGAGTGGGCGCGGCCGGGCGGGCGCGGGGTCGACTTCGCCCGGTCGATGGCGTCTTCGGCCGGGGTCGTATTCTTTTGAGCGCGCCGCGGCCGATCCGGGGTACGTCTTGCCGCAGCCCCTGGCGCGCGCGGCACGAAAAGGACAACCAGCTCCTCTCCCACGCGGCACAATCAGCCGCGACGCCGGCAGCAGCGGGCCGAGGCGCGGCCTCCGCTGGTCAGCCTGGAACCGCGAGCGGATGGGGAGATTGGGCGCGGAGATCGTTCTACTCCGAAGGCTGATTCCGCGGCGCCAGCTCCCGAGCGGGATCCGTGCGGCGGATTCCGCCGGGCCTTGCCGCGCACTGCCGAGCCGGCCGACGCTGCCAACACACTCTATGATCCATCATCCAACTTCAATCGCTCGGGGCGGCGGGGCGCACGACGCGGAAGCCGAGGGACCCGTCCCTGTCCCACGCGAACCCGTAGAGGCGGTCCGCGCAGCGAGCGACCCAGCCCTCGTAGTCGAAGCTCCCGCCCCGGATCACGCGCGCCCGGCCGTGGGTTGTTGCCTCATCATTATTCCGGGGGGGGCCACGCGGGTCGGTCTGTTTTTCGTCCGCGTATGGCGCGTACCAATCTGCCGTCCACTCCCACACGTTGCCGGCCATGTCGCAGAGCCCGAAGTCGTTCGGTTTGAACCTTCCGTAGCAAACGGGAGTCCGACCCTGGATTTCGGCCTCGCGGACGTTCGCGAGACAGGTCGAACCCCCACAAACCGTTTCCCCCTCACACGGATACTGCCGGCCGTCGTGTCCGCCGCGCGCCGCGTGCTCCCACTCCGCCTCCGTCGGGAGGCGGCCGCCGGGCGTCAGCCACGCCGCGAACGCGTACGCCTGGTACCAGGTCACACCAATCACCGGAAGCTCACCGTCATGCCGAGATTCGATGTTCGGCTGCTCGGGGACCGACCCGCGAAACGCGCGCCACTCGGCCTCCGAGACCTCATGCCGGAGGATCTCGAACCAAGACAGGGTCACATCGTGCGCCGGCCACTCGTCACCATCGGCCACCTGATCTCTGGCCTCGCTCCCCATCCGGAACGAGCGGCCGCCGACGCGAACCCAGGCGTCTTTCTTGATCAACCCCGCCCCAGGGGGGCCGAATGCCGCATGGAGCGTGTCTTCGGCGCTCGATCTCAGCCTCAGATACGGCTCGTCAAGCGAGCCGTCGAGGCCGGGAGTAGTCGAGCGCCCACAGCAGGGACGCGATGAGCTGCACGTCATCGACGTCCGCAGGCTTCGCGCTCGGCAGCATCAGCTCGACCGCGTCGAAGACGTCGCCGGGACGAACATAGACAGGCTTCGGTCCGAAGACGGGGAGCGACTCGAATCCGTCCCACGGCTCATTCCTCTCCAGCACGCACCGGGCAAGACCGTGGTATTCGACGACGGGCAAATCGCGCTTTGCGTCACGAAGTAGCGCGACGACTGCCCAGGGTTTCGAAGTCGTCGTCACCTCAATGCACAACCTTTTCGCCTGGTCCTCCACCCGCCTCATCTCGGTCACCACGGCGAATCCCCCGGCCGCCGCGAGCGTCACCCCGATCGCGGCCGCCGCGGCCCACCGGCGCGTCCGCGCCCGCCGCTCCCGCCGAGCGCTCGCTTCGACGAAGTCTCTCTCGGCTTCGCTCAGGTCCTCGCGCCGGCGCGCCAGCCAGCGGCGCGCATCGGCGAGGTCGTCGTCTCGCAGCAGCGCGACGTCGCGCCGGCCTCGGTCCTCCCAGTCCGCCATCCCCCGCCGCAGCCGCTCGCGCCACGAGGCGAACTCGCGGTCCGCGTCCAGCCACTCCTTCAGGGATTTCCAGCCGCGAATCAAAGTCTCGTGGACGACCTGCACGGTTTCGCTGCCCGCGGCCTTCTCGCGCGAGATCACGACGAGGCGCTCGTCGGCGAGCTTGCGGGCGAGGGACAGCATCGGCGGGTCGAGCTGCGCGAGGGGGGCTCGGCGGCTGGTGTCCTCCGTCCTGTCGCCGGGCCTGACGAGGTGGTTCAGGAAAAGGCGTCGGAGGCGCTCGCGGTCGTCCTTTCCGAGGGATTGGAGCACCGCGTCCGCGTGGTGGGTGATGGACCCCTTGACGCCTTCCATCTTCTCGTACGCGGCGTGCGTGAGCGTGCTGTCCTTCCGGAGGCGCCACAGCTCCGCGAGGGTGAAGCCGAGGAGCGGCAGGCTGTCCGCGTCGCTTCCGACCTCGCCGAGGATCCACTCCGCGAGACCCTGCTCGAGCGTCAGGCCGGCGACGCGGGCCGGCTCGGCGATCACCCGCCCCAGCTCGTCGCGGTTCATCGGGCCCAGGCTGAGCCTGGCGTCGTTGGTCCGGTCGTTGAGGGCGCGATGGTCGGAGAGGCGGCCGGCGAAGTCCGCGCGGACGGTGAGAACGACCTGGACCGGCCCGTTCGCGGTGGCGTCGAGGAGCATCTCGATGAAGTCGTCGCGCTCCGCGTCGCGCTCGCAGAGGGTGTACAGCTCCTCCCACTGATCGACGACGACCAGGAGGCGGCGGCGGGACGGCCCGCGACGCGCCAGCGCGTGGTCGGCCACGTCGCGCAGCTTCTCCTTCCGCTCCCGGAGCAGATTGCTCAGGTCCTCGGCCTTCGCGTCGAAGGCGACGCCGTCGCGGATGTCCTCGCGGATCGGCAGGAGCGCCTCGGCGAGGTAGTAGAACGGGCGATCCCTGGGAGTCATCATGGCGATGTCCCAGCTCGTGCCGGACGGGTCGTTGCGGAGGAACGGGACGAGGCCGGCGCGCACGATCGAGGACTTGCCGCGTCCCGAGGCCCCCTCGACGACGACGATCGAGTGGTCGCGCACCTTCCGGACGAGGTCTTCGGTGTAGGTTTCGCGGCCGAAGAAGAGCGAGGCGTCCTCCTCGCGGAAGTGCTTCAATCCGCGGTAGGGGCAAATCGCCTCCCGAGCCTCCTTCGCCAGCCGGGTCTGCTCGGCCGAGGGAGGCTCGCGCCGGACCGCCGCCGCGATCGCGCGGATCGCTGCCCCGCGGTCCGGGGCTTTCGCGAGATCGACCCCGGCCCGCTCGCTCAGGAAGTCGCCCGGCGGATCGGCGCCCTGGAGCAAAACTGGGATCACCCGGAAGCCCAGTTCCCTGTTCGCACGGGACAGGGCCATGTCCCGTTCTTGCTTCTGCTCCGGCCCGATCCCGCTGCGACCGAGGAACACCAGAACGGCGCTGCACGATCGGAGCGCCCGCTCCGCCTGGTCGCGCCAGGGAAGGCCCAGCTCGAACGACGATCGGTCGAAGAGGACCTCGATGCCCTCCGCGCGCAGCTCGGCGACGACCGCCTCGACCTCGGCCGCGTCCTGGTGGTTGTAGCTCACGAAGAGCGTGGGCGGCTTGCCGTCTTCGCTGGTCGGCACCTGGTCCCTCGGCGGTTCCGATGATCGGGCGAGCTCGATTATGCCCGGGCCCGGCGCGGCGGGGAAGGAGGTGTCGCAGCGCGCGCGTGGGAGAAGAGGGGCGGCGCGGCGAGGGCTGCCGCGCTGTGGCGGAGAGGCGCCGGGGAGAGCGGGCGAGCGGTGATCAGCGGATCGGAGAGCAGAGAAGGCAGGCGAAGAGAAGAGGCGGCGAGAGTAGCGGAGCGGATGGGTGAAGAGGAGCGAGCGAAAACGGGCAGGGGGGGGCGGAGAGCAAGGGGGAGAGGGGAGCGGAGAGCGGATGGGACGTAGAGGCGAGGGCCGGAGAAGAGCCGGGGGGACGGGAGAGCGGGCGAGGGGGGAGCAGCGGATCGGAGAGAAGTGAAGAGAAGAGACGAGAAGAGGAGGCGAGAGCAGAGAAGCGAAGGGGGGAGAAGGGGCGAGCGAAGGAAGCCAAGGGGGCGGAGAGCCGCGGGAGGAAGCAGGAAGCGGGAGGAAGCAGGAAGCAGAGGCAAGTCGGGGACACGAACCCAAACTCGCCAGCGCACGGGCCATTCGAACTGCGGTGTGTTGCGCGAGTTTCGGCTGTCCGCAACCGGCCCGTTCCTGCGACCCGGCATCCGCTCCCCGCGGCAAAAGGGGGACTCGGCAAGGCCTCATGCCGGGGGCAATCGGCCCCGCCGGCAGAAAAGGAGGTCAGCCATGAGAGCCAGGAGAGTTGCCGCAGTCCTGCTGGTCCTCGCCGTCGCGTCGTGCGTCACCGAGGTGCAGGCGCAGTCGATCCCATCCACTCCGTCGCTCGCGATTCCACCCGCGAGCTCGTCCTGCGGGCCCCCGCCGCTCGCGGCGGAGCGTGCCGCCGCGCACCTCGCGTCCCGCCTCGGAGTGCCGCTGCGTTTCGTCTCCGTCGTGTGCTCCTGCGAGGTCACGTGGTCGGATTCGTCGCTCGGATTCCCCGAGCCCATGTATATGTACCTGCCGGTGCTCACGCCCGGCCACCGTGTGTTCCTCCGCGCGGGGCAGCGAATCTACGAGGTCCACACGGATCGCGAGGGGCTCCGCGTGAAGACCGATCCGCTGGATCGCCCGGAGCTCGACGGCTCCGGATTCCCGGAGACGGTATCGTTCTCCGTCCTCTCGCGCGTCGCACGACATCTGGACGTGCCGGTCGGCTCGCTCCAGCTCATCGAGTCGAGGCGCCTCGAGTGGTCCGACACCTCGCTCGGGTGTTCGAGGCGCGGACGCTTCTACCTCCCGGTGATCGTCCCCGGATACCGGCTGATCCTGCGGACGGGAACGGGACGGCTGTACGAGGTCCACACCGATCTCGTGGCGGCGAGGATCGTCACGTGTAGATAGGTAGGTCTCCGCGAGGGGCGGGGACGAAGCCGCCGCAGTCCGAGCACCGGGGCACCCGGCTCGGCTGCGGCGGCGGTATTCTCGGGCGACCGGCCGGCCCAGCGGTCGCCTCGCGGATCCGGGTGCCGCACCGGCGGCATCGGATCACGCGGGCGGACGAGCCTTCAACACGAACGCCGTCATGTCGTCCCGGTCCCGCCGATCGTGGCAGAACTCCCGAGCGGCCTGGACGATGTCGTCGGCGAGGCTTTGCGCGGACCGCGTTGCCTTTTCCTTTCCGCGGAGCTGGCGCAGGATCCCGTCGTAGCCGAACTGCGCCTGCCCTTCATCGCCGGGAGGGGCCGCTTCCGTGATTCCGTCCGAAACGATCACGAGCGTCTCGGACGGTGCCAAGCGGAAGCTGGCCTGCGGGAATTCCGGGTCTCGCAGGAAGCCCAGCGGTGGGCCGCCCTCCGCGTGGTGCCGGTGGTTTCCCGTCGCGGAGTCGAAGATCAGCAACTCCGGCAGCCCCGCGCGCACGCAGCGTACGCTCCTCGTTCCCAGGGTGACGTCGAGCAGCGCGCCGGCGCTGGGACAGGAGTGTCTCTCGAGGGCGTTGTTCAGCCGCTCCATCGTCGCCTTCGGCGTCTCGCCCGGGCGTGCCGATTCGAGAATCCCCTCCGCGAGGTGCGCGAGCATCGCGGCGCCTGGCCCCTTGCCCCGGATGTCCACCAGCCCCACCCGGAGGGTCCGCTCGTCCGCGCGCACGAACAGCAGGTCCGCCGACAATCCCAGGGCCGGCAGGACCCTCTGGCCCAGGTCGTATCCCTTGACCGCCACGCTCGGAGCCTTTCGCCGGTGCGCCGAGTACTCGCTGGCCAGCCAGCGAATGAACCGCGGCGAGATCTCGTCCGGCCGCGAGGGCGCCTCGAGGCGCCGGATGATCGGGTCGATCTGCGCGTCGAGACTCTCGCTCGTCGCGGATCAGCACGAGCTGCCGCAGCGCCGACGTTCGCATGAACGGCGTGTGGCGGCACTCGAGCGCACGCTCGTAAGCCAGCAGCGCCTCGTCGAACCGGTCGCACGCGATGTGAACCTCGCCCGCCGCAGCCCAAGCCCAGAAATCGTCGGTGCCGAACGTCGTGTCGATTTCGCAGGCGGCCAGGACCTTGGCTGCGAGTCCTGCCGATCGCCCCTGCGCTCCCGTGCCGGACAGGAAGCTTCGGAGCGTCACGGCGTTGACGCCCGGATAGAAGTCGGTCGGGTTCTTCCGGAAGCCCGCCTCGTAGCAGCGGACCGCCCGCTCCAGGTGGTGCCGATTTAGTCTGTGGAGCTTCCTCTCGCGCAGCCACAGGTCCTTGTGGACGCGGCCGAGCAGCCCCAGCGTCTCGGAGGATCCGGGCCGGTCCCGATCGAGATCGGAGAGAATGCCCAGCGCGTCTTCCAGCCGTCCCAGCCGTCCGAGGCAGATCGCGAGCTGCTGGAAAGTCCGCTCGTTCGACGGCCGCCGCGTGGTGGCGATGCGCAGGTGCGTCTCGGCCTTTTCGTACTCCTCGATCTCCTTGAACGCGAGACCCAAGTCGAAATGCAGGTCGGGATCCTTGCGGAGGACCGCGGATTCCAGGATCCGTCGCGAGACGGCCTCGAGATGCGCCGCGGCCGTGATGCCTTCGTCGCGATCGCGCGCGGCCCTCCTCCTCGGTGCTGGAGCGACCGCTCCGGAGGGTGGATCCAGCTCGTTCGCGACGGCGAGGGCGCTCTTCGCGCACGCGGCGACCGTCGCAGACATCTCGGGTGACGCCGACTGACCGAACTGGGCCAGTCGCGTGCACATCTGCCCCAGCCGGCAGACCAGCGCGCGGAGCCTGCTCAGCTTCTCGGTCGATCTCGGGCCCCGTCGCGTCTTCCTGTTTCGCCCGTTGCCAGATCCGTGATCGGCTCGCTTTTCGCCCATGCGATCCTCCCACCGTCGCATCGGTCTCGCAGGCGCCGGACGATCGGCTCGATCCTGCGCGCGCTGAAGCCGCGGCTCGCCGCCGTCAGGCCTTCTCGATGCGGTATCCCATCGCCACGACGGCCTTCAGGGTCTGGACCACGGTGAGGCGGTCGTAGGCCTTCTCCGATTCCGGCAGCTGATCGTACGGGACCAGGTCGGGATGGGCTTTCGCGGCGTCGTCCCGGTCTTTCCCGTACCTCCAGCCCTCGCTCATTCGCTGCTCCGACCAGTGTTCGTGGACGTTCGCGGCGAGGGCTTCAACCAACGCGTCGAGGTCCTCGCCGAGCTCGATCCCGGTCGTGTCGATGGGCCGCGGTCGGTAGGTCATCGTCTCCCCCGGTGTGGTGGTGGCGATCAGGCGAATCATGGCTTTTCGGTGCGCCAGCGTACCACGGACGATCCTGGCCAGGGGCAGTCGCTCCGGGGCCTTCGTGCTGCGGCAGCGGGTCGCGAGCCGCGATGCGAATCGGGTCTTTCGGGCCGGATCGCGATCCTTGGGGGCCGCGAGACGCGCCTCACCGGCGGGAGAGGCCAGGCGCAGGGCGGGGGACTCGGCAAGGCCTCATGCCGGGGGCAATCGGGCTCCCGGCAGAAAAGGAGGTCGATCATGAAATCCTGGAGAGCCATCATCCCGTTCTCGGTGTTCTGCGCCGCCATCGTTTGCGCGCCGCCACCGACATTCGCGGTCGAAGCCGAGACACCCGCGCCGCCGGCGGACGGACTGGCGAACGTCGAGGTGCAGATGCCACCGTCGCGGCAAGACGGACTGGCGCACGGCCAAATCGAGACACCCGCGTCGTGGCCGGGCGTATTCGTGAAGGAAGACCCGCCGCCCATGGCGGTCGAGCGCGCGGCGCGCTTCGTCGCGCTCCGTGCCTCCGTCCGCCGCGCCCGGGTCGAGATCGTCGACCACACGGTCGCCCACTGGGTGAACGAATCCCTCGGGATTCCCGAGCAGGGGCGGTCGTATCCTGATGTCATCGTGCCGGGCTACCGTGTGATCCTCCGGGTCCGGTCGCGCATCCACGAGGCCCGCACGAATCTCGACGGGAGCCTGGTGAAGCTGAATCCCGCCGCAAGGGACCGTTTCGTCGACTCGCTCCCGCTCGAAGTTCGCGAGAACGTGGCCCGTTACCTCACGACGGACGTGAAGTCGCTGCGGCTCGTTCTGGCCGAGCGAGTGACCTGGTCCAGTCTCGCCGTGGGTTGCCCGGCGCCGCCGCTGAGCTACTGCGTGAGGTACCCGGTTGCGGGGTACCGGCTGATCTTCGAACGCGCGGACGGTCTCTACGTCGAGCTCCACACGGACCGGGACGCGCATCAGATCAGGGCGTGCAGGAGGTGAGAGGCGCGCGCCCTGGAAGGCGCCGCCGTGGCGTGAAGGCAATCGCCTGCGGCGGCGCCGCGCTGGGATTGCCCGGGAGGCGCGGACGGCGGTACGATTCGCCCCTGGCGGAGCGGAGGATCGCATGGGATTCCTGAAGATCGACGACGGGTTTCTGCGGCATCTTCCGTCCGACAGCGACTTCGTGGAGGAGGGCTTTCTCCCGACCCCTCAGCACGCCACCGCAACGCCGGTCGCCCTCTCCGACGAAACCCCGCCCGTGCTCGTGTTTCAGGCGGAGCAGGTGCCTATCGCGATGCTCGCCGCACCGCGCGCCCTCGGAGACGGGGACAGACGATGGAGCCGATTTCGCCTCGAGTTCAGATCCGAGCACCCCGCGACGCGAGGCCGCGAACTGGTCGTCGCGTGGCATCCGTATTCCCTGAAGCTCTACGGTGCGTCGCTGTTTCGGGGGCCGAGCCGGAAGGGCCGCGACGAGATGGCCAATCGCCTCGCGTCGAGCGACTCTCCGGGTGACGTCGTCGCGGGTTCACCCCGCGAGCCGTTCGAGACCGGACGGCCCTGGACCGCGGCGCTCGACGAGCCTCCGCAGTTCTTCGATCGCGACCTGTCGCGAAGCCCGAAACCGGATGGAATGATGTTCGGCCTCTGCGGAAGTTTCGAAGAGGCCAAGCGGATGCTGATCGAGTCGCCCGAGGTGCAGGCCCTCTGGCACATGACCGAAACGAGGAAGCTGTACTTCAAGCATCCCGACAATCCGGAGCCGGTCGTCCTGCGGAAGGAGATCGTCGACGATTGCCGCGCGGTCCTTTACGAACTCTCGGTTTCGCAGGCTCTGGCAGGGCCGATCGATTTCGATGCGAGGTACTCCCGGGTCACGGACCTCGTGAGCTACATCTACCGGAAGCACGTCAATAACCTGAACCGTCGGGGGTTCGGCTCTCGCGACCCATTCAGGACGAACAGTCCCGGTGAGGATTAGCGGGACGGCTCGTTGTGGCCGCAGCAGTGCGAACGAGGCTCGTTCCTCCGCCGCGGGGCAGGGGGAGAGAGGTATCATCGCGACTTCAGGACGGCGCGCGTCGGCTGCGCGCGCTCGAAACTCGAGTCCGTGCCGGAGGGTAGATCGATGTCTGACGACCGGTCGCTTTCCCCCTTCGCCAAGGACCTGAAGTCGGCGCTCGACTCCTTCGAGCGGGAGACGGTCGAGTCCCTGTGCGGCAAGCTCGCCCGTGGTCTTCAGCGCGGTGGCGAGAAGTACCCGGAAACGGAGGTCGCCAGGGTCCTCAAGCTGCTTCGTAGAAAGCGACGGTTCGACCTCCTCGAGTCGACGGCGCTCCAGTTCATCCGGTGCGGCCATGACGGGCCGGTGGTGCGCCGCCACTTCGCCCAGGCACTGCTCGACCAGGGGAAGATCGCGGAAGGGCTCCTGGTCCTCCGGGAGCTGTCGGAAAGGGTCGCGACCGATCCGAGCGAGGGACCGGAAGTTCGCGGGTTGATCGGGCGAGCGTACAAGCAGATCTACGTGAGCTCGCGCGCGACCAGGGTGCGACCTACGCCCCGGAGGCGCTGAGGCTCGCAGTGTCCTCTTACCTGGAGGACTTCCAGCGCATGCCGGACCGAAACGTCTGGCACGGGATCAACGTGGTGGCCCTCCTCGATCGGGCGCGGCGGGATCGCGTCCCGCCCGGCGTCGACGCCGACCCCCGAGTGCTCGCCGGTCGGATCCTCGCGGTGGTGGAGGCGAAAGATCAGGAACAGACCGCCGACATGTGGGACTTCGGCACCGCGATGGAGGCCTGCGTGGCACTCGGGAACGTCACGGGTGCGCTGGGCTGGGTCGAGCGCTACATCCGGAGCGATCACGCGGACGCGTTCGAGCTGGCGTCGACCCTGCGGCAGATGGAAGAGCTTTGGGGGATGGACGAGTCGCAGGACCCGGGCCGGGTGCTGCTGCCCGTTCTGAGGGGCGCCCTGCTCCGCAAGGAGGGAAGCTCGGTCCAACTCGACGCTCGATCGGCCGAGGCTGCGCCGGACGACGGCGTGGTGGACTACGAGGCCGTGCTCGGGCGAGAGTCGTTCCGATCGATCCGCTGGTGGAGGACCGCGATGGTCCGGGTCCACTCGATCGCGCGGGTCGAGAGCACGCGCGGCGCCGAAGGCAGCGGGTTCCTCATCGATTCCCAGGATCTGTGGCCGGATCATCCGCGTCGCGTTCTCTTCGTCACCAACCATCACGTCGTGAGGAACGCGGAATCGGGAGCGACGCGAGTCCACTTCACCACCTGGACTCGAAAGCCGAACGAGTTCCTCATCGATCGTGTTCTGGCTTCATCCACCGAGGGAGCTCGATACCGCGATCGTGGCGCTGAGGCCAGCCGTCGAGCCGGTAAAGGCTCTTCCATGCGCGGAGAGTCTCCCCAATCATCTCGGCCTGGCCGAACCTCCGCGGCTGTACATCATCGGCCATCCCGCCGGCGGCGAGCTGACGATTTCCCTGTACGACAATCACTTCCTGGGGATCGAGGGGCCGTACGTCCGCTACCGGAGCCCGACCACGCATGGCCACTCGGGCTCGCCGGTCTTCAACGACCAGTGGCTGCTGGTGGCGTGCCATCACGGGTACCGACGAGGGACCGGCAAAGGGGATTGCAACGAAGGCGTCCTGATCAAGGAGATCCGAAGCCGGATTCGACCCGACTGAGAGCTTTGTTTCGCGGATTCCCGTTGGGCCCAGGCAGCCGGTTGCTGCTCCGGTGGCCGACCGATCTCCATGCGAGGGGCTGCGGCGTCTCGTCGGCGCGCTTCACCGATGCCGCATCCCGGGAACCTCGGGGACCCCGCGACTGGAGTGCACCTCCGGTTGCTGCGCGTCGACTCGGCCCGGGCTCATCTCCGAAAACGCCACGAGTTGCGGAGTTCCCGGACGACGACCGGAGCTGATGGCAGCGACGAAACGCCCCTGCAAGACGTTCCTGTGGACCTCGGCAGCAGCTGCGGGGCGCCGGCGGGTATCGCCCCCGAAGTCGACGGCAGCCCCTTCTTCAAAGGCTCCCGAGGAGCGTTTCCGACGATCGCTTCTTCCAGTATGATGAGCATCGATGAGGGCAGCGTTTCTCTGCTACGCGAGTTCGTATGGCGAGTGGGTGCGGGCGCTCCACCGGGACCTCGAAACCCATCTCGGCGCCGGCACGGTCTGGCTCGACGAGGCGGATCTCGGGACTGGATGCTCTTGGGTGGCTGGACTGCAAGAGGGTCTCGCGCACGCCGACCGGGTGGTTCTCGTCGCGACCCCGGAGGCCTTCGCGTCCCCCTGGGTGCAGAACGAGCTGGACGCGTTTCGCGCGGCCCACCCGAGATGGAATCAGGACAGGCTCGTACAGCTCGCGCTCCTCGTGGACACGCCGTTGCCGCCCTTCCTCGGCTCGGTTCAGCAGGTCGACTTCCGAAAAAACGACGACGCGACCTACGCCGAGGGGCTGCGGCAACTCGTGGGCGTGCTCTACGGGCTCAGGGACCCGAGGCGTTTTCCGACGATCCCCGACGGTCCTCGCGCGCCTTCGTTGCCCGAGCCGGGTTTGGAACCGGACCTCCGAAACGATCTCGTTCGCCTGCTGACGCCGCTGTTGAGCTGGAGCTCGCGCGGACGGGGTTGGCGGCGAAGCTCGGGCTTTCCCCGACGAGCCTCGAGGACCACGGGTCGCCGGCGTGCGCGGCATCCGCGGCCCTCGTCCTCGCGGCCGCCGGTCGCGAGCCCGTGCCTGCGGCGCGACGTGTCATCTGTCATGCGCTCGAGCTGAAGTTACCAGGGATGCGAAGCGCTTCGAACGGACCTCGAACTGCTCGAAACGCGCCTCGCCGAGATGGCCACCGCGACTCGCGTCGCGATTCCGGTGCCGCGCTCGACCGCCCGGGCACCCCGGCCGGTCGAGCTGGTCCACCCGACGGGGACGGTCCGCTGGGATCGGCGCTGTACGTGACGCGCGAGACCGATGGCGAGGCCGAGCGGGAGATGACGGAATCCCCGGGGATGGTCCACATCCTGGGCCCGCGCCAGATGGGGAAGAGCTCGCTCTCTGACGCGCCTCGCGTCGCAGGCGCGCCTTGCACCTGGCGGCCCGCTCGTGATCCAGCTCAACTTCCAGGATGAACTCGACCTCACCGCGCTGTCCGACCTGAAGAGGCTTCTCGTCCAGCTCACGGGCGCCATGCTCGAGCCGCAGGGCTCGACCCGGAAGCGGCAGTCGAGATCGCGACCACGAAGCTCTCCGCGAAACAAGCCTGCAAGCGCTCGTCAACGATCAGATTCTGGCCGCGCATCCCGAGGGAGTTCTCCTCGCGATGGACGAGGTCGACCGCGTCGTCCAGCTGGGGGGGTGCTCCCAGGACTTCTTCGAGATGCTGCGCGGCTGGCACGAGATGGGAAAGCACGACGTGGCCTGGGCTCGCCTGCGCATCGCGCTGTGTTTCTGCACCGAGGCGCACATGATCCCCGAGGGTGCCAACGGCTCGCCGCTCGACAACGTCGGCGTGAAATGCCGCATGCGGGACTTCCGGGAGCCGAAGTGCGAGGTCTCGTGGACCTCCACGGACTCGACCACGATCGCGCGCCCTCGGTAAGACTCATGGAGCTGCTCGGCGGCAACCCGTACCTTGTGCGCCGCACCCTCTACGCGCTCGCGGTCGAGGGGTACGAGCTGCAGCGGCTGATCGACGAGGCGATGCGCGCGGAAGGCCCGCTGGGCGACCACCTCGAGCGCCACCGCCGCCACCTCCAGCGGCAGCCGGAGATGGCGGCCGCGCTGCGCGAGGTGCTGCACCGTTCGCGCTGCACCGACGCCCGGATCTGCCGCGCGCTCGAAGGCGCGGGCCTCACCCGGCGCGAGGCGGACGGCCGGATCGCGCCCCGCTACGGCCTCTACCGCGACTTCTTCCTGGCCAACCCGCCGTGAACGAGTTCTTCCGGGACCGCGGCACCCTTCCGGCGGACGCTCCGTCGTACGTCACGCGTCCGGCCGACGACGAGCTGCTCCGCCTCTGCCTCGAAGGACGGCTCTGCTACGTCCTGGCCCCGCGGCAAAGCGGGAAGAGCAGCCTCGTCGTGCGGACGCGCGTGCGCTTGCAAGCGGAGGGCGTGAAGAGTGTCTTCATCGATCTGACGACGGTCGGCTCCAGGGACGTGACCGCGGATCAGTGGTACCTGAGCCTGCTCGACGAGATCCGGGGCCAGCTCGGTTTCGAGATGGCCCGTGGCCTCGAGACCTGGTGGGCCGAGCGCCGTCACCTGACGGTGGTGAAGCGCTTCGTCGATTTCCTGAAGGACGAGGTCCTGCCCGCGATCGACGGCCGAATCGTCGTCTTCGTGGACGAGATCGACAAGACGCTCGACCTGCCGTTCTCGACCGACGACTTCTTCGCCGCCGTGCGCGCGCTCCACAACGCGCGCGCGACCGAGCCGGCGCTCGAGCGCCTGTCGTTCGTGCTCCTGGGCGTTGCGTCCCCGTCGGAGCTGATCTCCGACCCGCGCGTCACGCCGTTCAACGTGGGCGAGGCGGTCGACCTCGAGGATCTCGACCCCGCGAAGGCGCGGGAGGTCTTCCTTCCGGGTCTCGCAACTTCCACCGACCCGGACCGGTCCTCGACCGGGTCCTCCACTGGACCGACGGCCATCCCCGCCTAACCCAGAGCCTCTGCCGAAAGCTGACCGCGCTCGTCGGCCCGACGCCAATGCGGTCGACCGATTGTCCGCGAGTCTCTGCTCGGCGCCGCCGGCGAGGACGACGTCACGCTTCGAGAAATCCGTCGCCAGGCCGAGTGCGACAGCGTGCTCCGCGATGGCTCCCGCTCTACCGCAAGGTCCTCCGGGAAGGGGCCCCGGGTCGACCGCGGCTCGGAGGAACAGCGTGGCTCCGGCTCGTGGGGCTCGTCAAGGGCGCCCGCGGCGAGCGCCTCAGGTGTCGCAACCTGATCTTCCGGAGGTCTTCGACGACGCCTGGGCCCTCAAGACGCTGGCTCCAGGTTTCCTGATCTGGCGAACGAGATTCCGGCTCAGGATTGCGACGGGCGAGCTTCTCCGCGGCTCGGATCTCTCCGAGGCGACTCGATGGAAGACGCTGCGGAAAGAGGATCTGTCCGGCGAGGAGATCGACTTCATCGAGGGGAGCAGCGAGGCGAAGGCGAGGAGGGTGCGGAATTGGGCCGCGGCGTGCGCAGCGGGAGTGGCTCTCATCGCGTCGCTCTGGATCGTCGTGATGCGGGCGGGAGTGCGGGCCCGAGTGGAGTATCCCACCGCGTTGGCGCGCATTCGTGAAGCGAGCCCGGATCTCGTCATCCCGGCGATAGCGGGCGTTCTGGCCCGATTCCCGGGTCACGCGCGGGACGTCCAGTCTGCGCTGTCGAGGCGCACGAAAGGCGCAGTGGAGGTGTTCGAGCGGCTCCAGGACGATCTGGGCTGTGCTGCGCTGGCTGGTGCAGTCGAAGTCGCCTTGCCGCTCGCGGACCAGCCGGAGCCTGAGGCAGTCGACCTCATCGCCAGCATGCTCTGGGCGCTCGACCACACGACCGCTCGCAGCAGCGAGGCGGCGGCGCGATGTCTCGACATGCGAGCGGAGTTGGTCCGCCGCCTGGTTCGTCGTTTTGGGGCGCCAGTTGCCAGCCTCCTGGCGGCCGATCGGTGGATTCTCGTCCCCGGGGGAGGGTTCACGATGGGGAGCGCGCGGTCCGATCCGGATTGGGCGAAGAACGAGATGCCCTCCCATGCGGTGACGGTTGCGTCTTTTCGTATGATGACCCACGAGGTCACCAACGAGGAGTTCCGGCAATTTGCGTCGCGCCTGAGCCGGCGGAACGCGCGAGGCGGAGCAGAGCCCGGGGACGATGGCAAGCCCGTGGTCGGGGTGACGTGGTACGAGGCGTATGCATTCGCAGCGTGGCTCGGCGGTCGCTTGCCTACCGAGGCGGAATGGGAGTTCGTCGCCCGAGGCGGATCCGAGGGCCGCCAGTTCCCATGGGGAAACGAGGGGGTTTGCGCGGACAGCCGGGCTCGTGCCAACTTCTGCGGTGGCTGCCCTGGAGGAAGCCCGGACGAGAGCTGCGAAGACGGTTTTGCAGAACTCGCCCCGGTTTGTGATCCCAGGTTTCCGAGGAGCAAGGACGGTTTCTGCGACGTCGCTGGAAACGTCCTGGAGTGGGTTGCCGACTGGTACGGAAGCTACGGACGCGAATCCGCGGCGAATCCCTGGGGACCTCCGAGACCGCAAGGGCTGGCCGCCTTGCCCGACAGCGTTGGACGCGTGCTCCGCGGCGGCGGCTACGAGACTCCTGCGAAGGGGCTGCGCGCCGCGAAGCGCGACTGGTGGTACCCCTGGAACCAGCCCCAAGACGACGTCGGATTTCGCGTGGTTCGCCCCATCACCGCGAGCAAGCCGTGATGGGCCGGGTCACGACTCGGCGGAGCGAGCCATGACCGCATTCGGAAAAAGCCCCCGCCCGCTGCGGTGACCTCTTCGCAGCCGCTCCTTCGTTGATGATGTGAATGCTCCGGAAGGGCGATGCGTCTCGTCAGCCTGCTGGAACTGCGGCCTGGGATCCTGGTGCCGGCCTCCGAGGCTCGATGGACGCCGGCGATGGACTCATGCTGTTGCGATGGTTCTCGCGCGGTCGCCGTTGGATTCCGCGGTCGTTCGTCGTTCCGTCGGGTGCGTCGCCTCTCGCAGGTGGCTCGTTCGATGGAACGACGTAGGTTCCGGTCAAGCCGACCTGCCCGCGAATCAGCGCCTCGAAGAACATCACGAACCGAGTTCGGAAGTTAATGCAGTCGGGCCAGTTCGGGTCGCTCAGGGGGCACACCGCGTTGCTCGCTAGGTATCGAGCACGTCCCTCGTCGCCAGGGGCAGGCTCGGCTGCGTTGGCGGCCGTTGCGAAGACGAAGCAGCCCCCAACTGCCAGCCTGAGAACTGCCTGAAACACCCCCCTCATCGTACTGTCCTTCGCTACGGCTGCTTCGACCCCGTCTCCGGAGATGATGGGTGGAGCCCACCTTCGTGCAGCGAGACATCGTCCAACTCAGTCACGGGCCCGCGGATTCGTCGAGCAACGGGACCCATTCACATCGAGTCGAGGTGCGATCGAACTGCAATACTCCTCAGCATACCTCTGAGCATCCGTGAATCGGTCGGTCAGGTATAGGGCGACCGCGGCCCCCGCCTGGGCTCGCGGCCGATGTAGATCTGCGGAGGAGGTCGCGTCTCGATCGATCGCATCGAAGAGATCGAGCACGTGGGGCCGAACCTTCGCGGGGTCCAGCCGAGCATCGAGCAGCGCGAGGAGGACCTCGCGATCGTACTTCGCTGCGTCGCTGCCGATCGCCTCCGCTTCGGTCCGGATCCGGGCGAGCCGAAGGCGCCGGATGGGGGCGTCCAGGCCGAGCGCCGAGAGGTACTCCTTCCGGAGGGCGGGGTCGACGTCCGACAACATCTCCACGACGTGCTTCTCGGCCTCGGGATACTGCTTCCTCACCAGGTAATGGAACGTACGTAGCCTGGCTAGCTGCCAGGGGTTCATCCCCAGCTCCGAGAGTCGAGCCAGCAGCTGGATCTGTTCGCTCTCCAGCTCCTGCAGGCGAGACTGCGGGGGAATGTCGACTCCTTGCAGCAGCCACTCCAGCTCCGGGCGGCGACCAGGTAGCGATTCCAGATCAGGTTCCTCGAATCGCTGCGGGAACTGGGATTCTTGACGAGGTCATCCGCACGTGCGTCGAGGCTCTCCCGCTGCGCGAACGCCTCCGCGGCGCCCTCAAAATCGCAGAGCATCCCGCGAGCTTTGCCGACCCAAGCGTACGGGTTCGGATCGAAGGGGCCCCACGCGACCGCCCTCTCGAGACACTCCAGCGCCGAGAAGATCTGGTACGCCGGCGCGTTGTTCGTTTCCACCAGATTCAATCTCAGGTAACCACTGTTGAAGTAGGCCTCGGACGATCTGGACTCCGTCTGGAGGGCTTGGTCGAAGGCCTGCAGCCCGGATCGGAACAACGGGCTCTGCTCCGGATAGTCCAATCCGTACAGCAGCAGGAAATACAGAGGGAAGCGCAGCCCTTCCCTCCCCTGGCGATACGCCGACTCGAGGCAATCCAGGTGGAGCCTCTTCTCCGTCTCGAGCTTCGCCAACTGGTCGGGTGACTTCGCGAACTGCATGAGACGCCGTACGAGCGCGTAGGCTTCGGCTCGGGCCTCCAGGCCCTCGCAGTCGCCCATCGCAATCGCGGTCTCCGCGTGGAGTCGCTCGAGCAACGCAGGCTCGTCGGGAAAGCCGCGGCGCTGCGCGACGAAGCGCTCCAGCTTTCGCTTGGCGAGATCCGAGAAGTACGCCCACCCGGCCCGGTTCATCTGCTGCGCGAGCGTCTTGACCCGCTCCTCGTCGACCCGAATCGCCAGCCCGCCGGGGAGGGCCTCAAGAACTCGCCTCACCAGGCGAACGACCTCGCCAGGGACGTTTTCGGTAGTCGTTCTGCCGTCCCGAACGATCCGTGGGAGGCTCGCACTGCCGGGCTCGAGAGAAACGGTGACGCGGTGCGTCGAGCTGGGTTCCGCGGAAGGTGGCGTGATCCGCGTCCTGAGGAAGTACGTGGGCAGCGTGGCTGGGATCGGCTCCGCGCCAAACGAGTTCCGGATCTCCGCGGCGGACAGGAACAGGACGTCGGCTCTCGGGTTGTCCGAACGGCTGATCTCTTGAGCGATGTTCAGGGAGACATCGTCATCGGCCAGCGACTGGCCGGCTGACGCGTCAGTCACCAGCTGCCCGGAGGAAGGGTCGAATGAACCGGAAGACAGCGCAACGGAAACAATGAGGTTGGGCAGGTGGAATGTAGGCGCACTAACCGGTTGCGCGCCGAGGGCGAGCGCTCCGAGACATACCGTCAAGACGGCTGGAACTCTCGTCTTCACGGGCCGCTAGTCCGCGTGCGTTTCACGGCCCTGTCTTCCAACTCCGCTGCCCCCGATCGCGCTGCGCGTCTCTCGAGGGCCATCGTGGCCTAGGCAATCACCGAACGCCTTGGCAGATAGTAGAGCCGTCCGCGGGTGGGAGGCAAGAAAAAAATCAGGTTCCTGGGTACGGTCCTCCTGGAAGTGTTTCGGGGCGGTGAAGCAATCCCTACTTGGGCATGAAACGCGAAAGCAGGACGAAAATTCCAGGAAGCGTGATGTTCATGAGTTGACGATTCTTCCGCGCGCGTGGGGGGGGACCACCACACGGAGCCCCACGCTGGGTTCATGGACCCAGGCGTAGTAGCCGGCGCGGCTGGCGGCCCGGGCCACCTCGGCTTTGTTCCTGAAACTCCCGCCGCGCAGGACCCGCTCGCCACCCGTCGGAGGGCTCCACGGATCGGACTTCTCCTGCGTTTCCCGCTCCGCTCCGAAGAGAGACAGCGGGAACGCCTGGAAGCGGTCCGCTCCGGACACGTCGTGTGGGAGTCTCGCCGCCATGTCGGGACTCGTCTTGCGCACCTCGACAAGCCCGGGTCACGACTCGGTCGAGCGAGCCGTAAGCTGAAGTCTACGCCATGGACGCATTCAAGCGAGCTGGTCGCAAACCTCACCTACTGCGACGCCCGCGCGCGGCAAACTCCCGGCACCCACGTTCCCTCGTCGATGAGATGAAATGGTCCGGGAGGGCGATTGCGTCCCGTCAGCTTGCTGGAGCTGGGGCCCGGGATCCTGGTGACGGCTTCTGAGGCTGGGCGGGCGCCGGCGATGGACTCGTGCTCTTGCGACCGTCCTCGCGAGGTCGGCGTTCGCCTCCTCGGTCGTTCGTCGTTCCGTCGGGTGCGTCGGCTCTCGGAGGCAACTCGGTCGATGGGACGAGATCGGTTCCGGTCAGGCCCACCTGCCCTCGAAGAATCGCATCGAAGAACACCACCCACTTCATCTTATAGTTGATGCAATGGGGCCAGTTCGGGTCGCTCGGGGGGCACGTCGCTTTGCTCGCGAGGGTGCGAGCACTCCCCGCGTCGCCAGGGACGGCCTCGGCTGCGTTGGTGGTCGGTGCGAAGACGAGGCACCCCCCCATCGCCAGCCTGAGGATCACCTGATACGCCCCCTTCATCGTCGTGCCCTTCGCTACTGCTGCTTCTCTCCCGTTTCCGGAGATGATGGGAGGAACCCATCTTCGTGCAGCGAGCCATCGTCCAACTCAGTCACGGGCCTGCGGGTTCGTCGAGCACCGCGACCCACTCACATCGAGTCGAGGTACGAACGAACTCCAGTACTCCTCGGCGTACTTCTGAGCTTCCGCGAATCGATCGACCAGGTGTAGGGCGACTGCGACCCCCGCCTGGGCTCGCGGTCGATGGAGATCTGCGGAGGAGGTCGCGTCTCGATCGATCGCATCGACGAGTTCAAGCACGCGGGTCCGAACCTTCGCGGGATCCAGCCGAGCATCGAGCAACGCGAGGAGGACCTCGCGATCGTACTTCGCTGCGTCGTTGCCGATCGCCTCCGCCTTGGTCCGGATCCGGGCGAGCCGAAGGCGCCGGGCGGAGGCGTCCAGGTCGAGCGCCGAGAGGTACTCCTTCCGGAGGCCGGGGTCGACTTCCGACAACATCTCCACGACGTACTTCTCGGCCTCGGGGTACTGCTTCCTCACCAGGTGATGGAACGTGCGCAGCCGAGCGAGCTGCCAGGGGTTCGTTCCCAGCTCCTCGAGTCGAGCCAGTAGCTGGACCTGTTCATTCTCCAGCTCCTGCAGACGAGACTGCGGGGGAATGTCGACTCCCTGCAGCAGCCACGCCGTCTCCCGAGCGGAAGCGATGTAGCGGTTCCAGATCAGATTCCTCGAATCGTTTCGGGAGCTGGGACTCTTGACGAGGTCATCCGCACGTTTATCGAGGCGCTCCCGCTGCGCGAACGCCTCCGCGGCACCCTCCCAATCGCAGAGAATCCCACGGGCTTTACCGATCCACGCGTACGGGTTCGGATCGAAGGGGTTCCAGGCGACTGCCTTCTCGAGGTACTCCAGCGCTGAATAGATCTGGTACGCCGGCGCGTTCTTCGTCTCCACCAGGTTCAATCGCCAGTAGCCGCTGTTGAAGTAGGCCTCGGACGATCTGGGCTCCACCCGGACGGCCTCGTCGAAGGCCTGTAGCCCGGATCGGAACAACGGGCTCTGCTCCGGATGGTCCGATCCGTACAGCAGCAGGAAGTACAGCGGGAAGCGCAGACCCTCTCGCCCCTGCCGATACGCCGACTCGAGGCAATCCAGGTGGCGCCTCTTCTCCGCCTCGAGCGTCGCCCGCTGCTCGGGTGACTTCGCGAACTGCATGAGACGCCGCACCAGCGCGTAGGCTTCGGCTCGCGCCTCCAAGCCGCTCTCGCAGTCATCGATCGGAGTCGCGGTCTCCGCGTGGAGTCGCTCGAGCAACGCAGGCTCGTCGGGAAAGCCGCGGCGCTGCGCCGCGAAGCGCTCCAACTTTCGCTTGGCGAGATCCGAGAAGTACGCCCACCCGGCCCGGTTCATCTGCTGCGCGAGCGTCTTGACCCGCTCCTCGTCGACCCGAATCGCCAGCCCGCCGGGGAGGCCCTTGAGAACTTGCCTCACCAGGCGAACGACCTCGCCGGGGACGTTCTCGGTAGCCGTCTGGCCGTCCTGAGCGATCCGGGGGAGGCCCGCTCCGCCGGGTTCGAGAGACACGGTGACACGACGCGTCGCGCTGGGTTCCGTGAGAGGTGGCGTGATCCGCGTCCTGAGGAAGTACGTGGGCAGCGTGGAGACGATCGGCTCGACGCCGAACGAGTTCCGGATCTCCGCGGCGGAAAGGAACAGGACGTCGGCTCTCGGGTTGTCCGAGCGGCTAATCTCTTGAGCGATGTTCAGGGAGACGTCGTCGTCGGCCAGCGACTGGCCGGTGGACGGATCGGGCAACAGACGCCGGGAGGTGGGGTCAAACGAAACGTAGGACAGATGAACCGAGATGATCGTAGGAGTCGAAGCGGTGGGTAAACCAACCGGTTGCGCGCCGAAGCTCAGCACGCTGAGGAGAACCGTCAAGACGGCTGGGACTCTCGTCTTCACGGTCCACTCCGCCGGCTACTTCTTCACGGCCGTGACGTCCCGTCCTTCCGGTCGATCACTCCCAGTTGACGCCGAATCGCTCCGCCTGCCAAGTTCTAGCACGGGCGAGTGACAGAGCCCAGCGCAGAGTATGGTCCGAAAGATCAAACTGTGCAATCGGGAATCGAAATTTCCTGCCGCAGTCTCGGAACCCTGATCCCGGGAGTCGGAGAGTTGGAATGTACAAGAACGAGCCTCTGGGCAAAAGTGCAGCGAAAAAGTCGAGCGATCTCATGCTCGCGCAACATCGAACAACGCGAGTGGGGGCCCGCAAACCGACGACTCGGTCCCCGCGACGAGGCCGCCCGGAATTCTCCTCGATCATCAGGGAGGTGTAGACTCCGCCCTCCGGACGCGCTTGCCCCGCGCGATCTCGCGTTCTCGAGCCTTTTCGTCGAATCCAGGCGTCACGGAGATGCGACAGTCTTCGCGCCAAGCGCGAGCGTGTCGCGGTGGCCGCGGGCGGCAGATCCTGCCGCGGAATGCCGAGGGGGCCGGAGAACCCTAATAAATCAATGATCTATGATCAAACGCCTACTCGGGGGCGGGGGGCAGCACGACACGGAAGTCGACGTCGTCGTCGCGGTACCTCGGGTCGAACCTGTAGCGGAAGGCCGCGCGGGCCCACCTCGCGAGGTTCCAGAAGCTGCCGCCACGCAGGACGCGCAGGTCGCCGCCGTTGGGACCCTGCGGATCCACCTGGGCCTGCTCGCCGTACCGCCCGTACCAGTCCGAGCACCACTCGTACGCATTTCCGAGCATGTCGTACAGGCCCCAGGCATTCGGTTCGAGCTCCCTGACTTCGTGGAGCCTCTTGCCCGAGTTGACGGAGTACCAGCCCACTCGCTCGAGAGTCGTCTGCCGTCCCGCGCGATCGCAGTAGTCGAACCGGCAGTTCGCCCGCGCCGCATACTCCCACTCCGCCTCGGTCGGAAGAAGGTATTCCCTTCCTTCCTTGGCGCTGAGTTTCTTGCAAAACTCGACGGACTGGTCCCATGACACCGACACGACGGGCAGATCGTCCCCCTTGTTTGGGCTGGGGTCATCGCCCATGACGGCGCGCCACTGGGCCTGGGTCACCTCGGTCGCGCTCATGTGGAAGCCGCGCGTGAGGGTCACGGCGTGCTGGGTCTCGTCGGAATCTCGGTCCTTCTCGCTTTCCGGTGAGCCCATCGTGAAGGTGCCGGGACGGATGTAGACCATCGTGGCGCCGATCGAGTTGACGAACGTCGTGGACGCCTGGGGCGTGGCCGCGGGCTTGGCGGGCTCACTCTTCGCTTCGACCGGGATTGCCGGCGCCGGCTTCGCGGGCTCCTGCTTCGCATCGGCCAGCGCCTGCATCGCGGCCCCGGCGTCTTGCTCCGCCTTCTTGAACATCGCGGCGGCCTCGTCCGGGGCGTCGGGCAGCTTCCGGTCGCCGTCCTCGATCAGCTTCTCGACGTTCCGCAGGAGCAGCGCGACGACGGGGTCGGCCTTGTGCGGCTCCAGCGCGGCGATCCTCTTCTTGGCGGCCTTGCGGGCCGCCAGCGCGAGACGGCCCGATTCGAGCGAACCGAGGCTTGCAGTCGATCTCCGCGCCGCCTCGTACGACGCTTTCGCGCCTGCGTAGTCCCCCTTGCCGAAAAGAGCCTCCGCGTTCTGCCAGTCCCGCTCGAGCGCGGCGAGCAGCGGCTGGGTCTCGGGCGTTCGGGCGGCGCTGCGGGCCTTCTCCCGTTCGGAGGAGGCGGCGTCCCGGATCGGCTTGACGTCGTCGCGGGTGACACCCGGGGCCGCTCCTCGAGATGGAGCGTTCTCGTTTGCCTCCATGATCGCGGGCTTGCTCGGTGGAGAGGCGGTCCGCGGTCGCAGGGCGTAGATCCCGAATCCGGCGAGCGCTGCGCAGGCGAGCGCCGCGATCGTCCAGCGGATCTTGCCGCTCGAGCGCCAGCCCTTCGTCGCCGCGACGGGCGCCGAGAGAGAGGTGGCCGTTGGCGCCGCCCGGGGCAGGGGAGCCTCCGACGGCGGGACGATCTCCTGGACCGCCCCGACGATCTCGGAGAGATGGCGCTCGATTGGACGCGTCAGCGCGTCGAGCCATTGCACCCGGGCGAGGTAGAACCGCATCCCCATGGAAAGCGGCACGTTCTCGATCCTCAGGGGCATGACAGGCTTGCGCTCGTCGAGGGCGTTCTGGATCTCGCGAAGGACCATGCCGCTGCCGTTGGAGTGGCCCGAGTAGACAAGGAGCAGCAGACGGCAGTTGGAGATCGCCGCGATGATCTCTTCCGGGTACGTCGTCCCGGCCCGCACGTCGCGCGGGGCGATCCAGCATCGAGTCCCCGCGGCCTCCAGGGCGCGGCGGACCGCGTCGGCGACGGCTCGGTCCTCCGAGGCGTGGCAGATGAAAACGTCGTGCGGTGCGGTCGCCATCCGGGCCCCCGTCGCGACGAATCGTAACAGAGGACCTCCTCGAAGCCGAAGGCCGGCATGCCGGCCTCGGCCAGTTCCTCCGGTGGTCTCGACTCGCTCCTCGAGCGGTCTGGACTGGTTCCTCGACAAACCTCGGTCCGCCCTTCCGGTGACCTCGACGAGCTCTCCTCCAGCCGCCTCCAGCGGCGCATCGGGCGCCCCGCGCGATCGCTCGATCCGTCTCTGTCCCTCCCCGATCCTCCTTCGGTTCCTCTCCCCGGTCCGCCCCCTTCGGGGGAAATGGCAAGGCCTTGCGGAACGCCGAGGCGCGGACCCGACTCGCCGTCCTGGCGCACGAGGCAAGGGTGAGCGCGAGCCGAACCGATCGAAAGGAGAGACGTCATGCGCGACTCGATCAAGGTCCTTGGAGTGCTAATCCTGGCGATCATCGTATCGGCGCTCACCGCCGCGACGGTCGTGTTGGTCTCCTTTGCCGCCGCCGTCGGCTACGTGACGCTCCGCCCGATTCCCGAAACGACACCGATCGAGAGCCCGATTGTGTCGAGCATTCCCGCCGTGCCGGGACACCGGTGGCTCACGCCAGGCACCCGCTTCCGGTACCTCGTCACGGATGGGCGCTTCCCCGCCCGCCTCGAGACCGTCCAGGCGACCGCGTCCGAGGACGGATCGGTGATGCTGGACGGCCCCTCGCCCCTGCGCGGGTCGTGGACCGTGAAGGACCGGAAGGTCTTTCGGCGCTCTGCGAAAGGCGCGCCGGAGGAGCTGGTCCTGGATCTCGCCGTCCCCGCGGGCGGCACGTTCGTGTCCGCACTCGATTCCTTCTGTCCCGGTGTCTTCAGGGTGGTGCTGAACACGACGGACCTGTCGTGGCCGAACGCCCCCACCTTCGAGATGACGGAGATGTCATCCTCTTGCATGGACGGCGGGATCACGCGGGCCAGCTTCTCGGAGGAGACGGGCTTCCTGTCCTTCACGGAGAACACGATCGGCGGCGCGGTGGAGTACCGGCTGATCGATCGCACGACGACCGCACCGTCCCGCAAGTAGTCGCCTCGCCTCGCGTCGAGGCGCATCTCGCCCCGCCCGGGACGCCGGGCGGGGCCTACCTGGAGCGGAACGGGCTGTTCATGCACTCCCCGCGTGAATGAGGTTGAGCCCGATTTCGTGTTCCCGGGGCCTCGGACAGGGCCGCGGCGATCGTACGCGTCTTCGCGATCGCTCTCGGGATCCGGCGCAGGTCGAGCGCGAGCGATTTGGCCGCGGCGCAGTCCGGCTCGAGGTCGGAGGTGCACGAGCGGGACGCTCGCGTCTCGTCGCGGGGCGCCGGCGTGGGGCGGGCCGAGGGTCGTTTCCCGCGGCGGGGCAAGGGGGGGCGGCAACCGCGGCCGTGGAGGGCGTGGCGCCCGCGGTGCCGCTCGCCTGTCGGCTGCCGAGAGAGGTGCGACGAGGATCGAGGCGCCGGCTGTGGCCGCGAAGTGCGCACCGTTTGCCGTTCGCGGCAATAAGCGGCATCGACGCGGCAGGAAACGGTCACGCCGACTGTACGGCCGATGACATCGGCGGCGGAACACCCGGCGCCATTGCCGGAGGCCGGCAACGTGGATGGTAGGTTTCGGCGGATCCGTCGGCGATCGAGGCCGCTTCCGCGGTCATGAGCGGCAGATCCTGCCGGGGTCCGCCGGGTCGACCGCCCTGCCCTGATAAATCAATGATCTATGACCAAACGCCTACTCGGGGGCGGGGGGCAGCACGACACGGAAGCCGACGTAGTCGGCGCGGTCCCACGAGAAGTCCCCGTAGCGGTTGGCCGCGCGGGCCCCCCCCGCGTAGACCCTGAAGCACCCGCCGCGCAGGACGCGCACGACGCCGCCGTTCGGACCCGGGGGGTCCACTTCGGCCTGCTCGCGGTACGGCGCGTACCAGTCCGAGCACCACTCCCACGTGTTTCCGATCATGTCGTACAGGCCCCAGGGGTTCGGCTCGAGCTCCCCTACTTCGTGGAGCCGCCCGCCCGAGTTGCCGGAATACCAGCCCACACGGTCGAGCGCGGTCGCTTTCCCCGCGCGATCGCAGTAGTCGAACTGGCAGCCGGCCCGCGCCGCGTACTCCCACTCCGCTTCGGTGGGCAGACGGTATTTCCTCCCCTCCCTGGCGTTGAGTCTCTTGCAGAACTCGACGCACTCGTCCCAGGACACCCCCACGACGGGCAACTTGTCGCCTTCGGCCCGACTGGAGTGATCGCCCATGATGGCCCGCCACTCAGCCCGGGTTACCGCGGTCGCGCCCATGTGGACGCCGCGCGAGAGGGTCACCGTGTGCTGGGTCTCGTCGTCTCTTCTTCCAGTCTCGCTCGCCGGAGAGCCCATCGTGAAGGTGCCGGGCGGGATGTAGACCATCGTGGCGCCGATGGAGTTCACGAAGCTCGTGGGTGCCGGGGACACCACGGCGGGGTCGGAGGCGCGCACGCCCTCGTCCGGCTTGTGCGCAGCGTTGGAGGGCGCCGCCGTTGGTGGGGCGATGGCGTGAACGGCGCGGACGATCGCCGGGAAATGGCGCTCGATCGGCGGGGTCAGCGCGTCGAGCCATTGCACCCGGCCGAGGTAGTACTGCATGTCCTCGCTGGGCGCCGCGTCGTCGGTCCGGACGGGCAGGAGGCTTTTTTTCTTCTCGTGAGCGCTGTTGATCTCGTTCAGAACGTTATCGCTCCGGTTGGAACGCGCCGAGTAAACCAGAAGCAGGAGTCGGCACGTCGAGATCGCGTGCATGATCTGCGACGGCCAGGGCCGCCCGGCCAACGCGTCGCGGCTGGCCATCCAGCAACGCGTCCCCTCCGCGCCAAGCGCATCGTAGACCGCTTCGGCGGCGGCCTTGTCCGCCGAGGCGTGGCAGATGAAAACGTCGTGCGGTGCGCTCGCCATCCAGGCTCCCGTCGCGACGAATCGTAACAGAGGACCCCCTCGCGCTCGAAGCACCAGGAGCGGGTCGCGACTCGCTCCTCGAACGGCCGACCGCGCCGTGGCGTTCTGCGCGGTGCCGCGACGATCGTGCAGCGCTCGTGAGTCCGCGGCCACCCGCGCTCGCGACGCCGCCGAATCGAGCCCATTCCGACGTTCAACGAGGTTGCGGCCGAGCTGGTCGTCACACCCGACGGCGTGACCCCGGCCTTTTGCCCCCGTCCCTCCCGAATCCTCCGCCGGACCGGCGCTTCCGTGCAGGCCCCGTCTGGGGGACTTGGCAAGGAACGTTGGAGCGCGAAGGCGCCAACCCGGTTCGCCGCCCCGGAATCCGGTTCCAGGGTGAGCGCGAGCAGAAGCGGATCCAGAAAGGAGAGAGGCGTCATGAGCAACTCGCACGCGAAGTGGAACAGGGTCGTCGACGTGGTCACCCCGGTCCTCGTCGTCTCGGCCATCACGATCGGGGCGCTGATCCCGATCACCTCGTGCGTTGCACACCTCCGAAGGAGCATTTACCAGGTTCTCACGCAGGACGCGAGTGGGGACCGGCTCGCTGCACGCGACGCCGCGCCGTCCGCTCGCCCCGCTTGGTTGAAGCCCGGCACGCGTTGGACGTACGTCGTCAAGGACGGCGACTCGCCAGCGCGGACCGAGACCGTGGAGGCAACCAAGTCCGAGGACGGCTGGGTGTTCCTCGAAGGCCCGTGGATGCTGCGCGGATGGTGGACCGTGAGGGACCGCAAGGTGTTTCGGCGCGAGGCGAAGGGCGCGCCGGAGGATCTGGTGCTGGATCTCGCCACTCCCGAAGGCGACACGTTTCAGTCGAAGTTCGGGTGCTTCAGTCCCGGCGTTTTCGAGGTGACGCTGAACACGAAGGAGCCGGCGTGGCCGGAAGCCCCCACGTTCGAGATGCGGCTGATCTGGACCCGGGTCTTCGACGCCGGAATCATGCGGGCCAGCTTCTCGGAGGAAGTGGGAATCCTGTCATTCACGGAGATCACGATCGCCGGCGAGGTGGAGTACCAGCTGGTCGATCATACGACCAGCGCGCCGCCCCGCAGGTAGCCGACTTGCGTCGCGGTTTTTCTCGCCCCGCCCGGACCGCCGGGCGGGGCCTGCGTCGGGAGAAAGGGACGGCCTGTCGACTCCCTGCGTGAACCATGAGTCTGGAACCGTTCCTTTGCTCCCGAGGATTCGCATCGGGCCGCGGTGATCGTACGGGTCTTCGCGCCGTCGCATCCCGAGGGGCGTTTCCCGCCGCGACCGGGCCCCGCTGTGGTCCCGGGATCGCATGCGACGCGCCGCGAGGGAGCCCATATCCGCATCGGCTCTCGAGGGAACAGAGCAAGCGGCCGCCGGACGGATTACAGTGTGCAGCTCCCCATGCGCCGCACGTTGACACCCGCTGCCGCCGCATAGCAACGGTTTGAGTACGTCGTTCCGTTACAGCCGCAGACCGGATCCCAGACGGCCAAGCAGTAATCGGGCCGCAACGAGCAGACGCCCGCGCCAACGCAAGCGCCCTCGGGCACCTTGCAGTAGTTCTCGGGCCAGACGCAGCCTGGCTGCGGTGAGAGACCTGCTGCGTCGACGCGGTACCAGATCATGCCCGCGTCCGTCGACGTGTCGGTGTACGCGGTGTCCGCGGTGAACGCGAGGAACTGCGGCGAGCAAGGTCCCTGCGATGCGTCGCAGACCAGTACGACGTACTCGTTCGCGCCAACCACCGGGTCCCACGTCAGACGGATCTGCAACGATCCGAGCCGGTTCACGCGCAGGTCGATGCCCGCTCCGCCCACGAAGCAGGCCGTGCTCGAGGCCACGTTCTCCACGTCATCCACCCGGACGGATCGCGCCGGGACCACCGGGATCTGTGACGAAACCGCCGGGAGTGGTGACGCGTCTGCCGGGATGGATGACCACGTCGATGCGACGGACGACGACCTGGGAGGACACACCGGCCACGAACAACCGGGCGGGCCGCACTCAATCCAGCACCGGCAACCAAAGTCGTTGCACACGCAGTGTTCCTCGCATCTGCAGCAGGGTAGGCTGCATCTGCAGGCCGGTGGTCCGATGCGGCGATCAGAAGACACCGGCGGCGCCGGCTCCACCGGGAGGAAGGCCCAGGGAACATCGACGAGTGGGGTACCGGCGTCGGTGGGCTCCATCGTTCCAGCACTCGAAGCGAATGGACACGAACGCTCCCACTTGCTGTCGGACCCGCCGCCGTCTCTTCGAGACACTTTCACCCACAGGCAAACTCGGGTCGGGTCGGCATTCAGGTCGATGCCGAGTGCCTCGAAGACCTCGACGCCGAGCCCGCCAAGAAGCGGCTCGCGGACGGCGTCCCGCAACGCCAGGTCGGGCGAACGAACGCTCCCCGGCTCCTCCTCACAAAAGCGACCATCCAGCGTCCGATCCCACACGACATGAAAGCGCGCTTCCGGGGTCAGCTGCCGGGACGGATCATCGACATCGGGCGACGCCCAGGCAGCCGGAGCGGCAAGGTTCAGCGCAGCAGCCGCGAATCCGACAACCGATGTGCGTCGGAACGAGCTATAGACGTTCCTGAGAACCACTCGTGCTTGCCTCATCGCTTTCTCCTCTAGCACGGACACGGCTGTGGATTCGGCCGCTGCGCGCCGGCACTTTCGGACCACTTCGTCCCCTCTTCAAAGGCGGTTCACCCCCGTCACGAGGTAGAACGAGCCGCTTCCCGCGGCTGGTGTCGACGGATCGGCGGAATGGTCTTTGGGGGAGATGCCGATGCGGACGATGGCCATACTCACGACCCGCCGGAAGGTCCAGCGGATCCCGATACACGTTGTAGCCGCCGATCGATTTCTCCGACACCCAAACCAACGTCCCCGGGTTGGCGAAGCGCAGGCCGAGCACCTCTCCCGGCGGCGGGTAGGCTGCCGCGAAGCCGGCGTCGAGGCGAAACGACGCACTCTGCAGCTTCGTCCCGAGGACTCCCGCGCCCAAGGCGTCCAGCCTCACCGGCAAACTCGACAAAGAGAGAACGACCCCGCGCGCCGGGTGATCGGCGGCGTTGCAAACCGACTCCTCGATCTTGTAGCTGCCACCCTCCTGCGCCATTGCGACGGGTGCCAGGGGCACCATCAGAGAAAACTCCGTTCGACGCATCGTCAACCCCTCGTTCTCTCGAGAAACAGATGCTCGGGTGCTTTGCCCTCGAACCCCCACTCCCGCCCTCAGCGACGCCGGCAGACCGGCATCGCTCCGGTTGGGCTGTGTTCTCCAGAGGGGTCGGGGCGCAGCCCCGTACACCGAGCTCCTGACGAGCGGCGTGCTCCGGCCCCCTGGCACCCGGAACGACCGATAGCAGAAGCTTCTGTCCGCGCCGCACATCGCTTGCCTCACGCCTTCAGAGCCTCGTCGCCTCGACCTACAGAGCAGAGTCGCCTCACGTCTCGGGTCTTCGAACGCGCGCCGAAGCTCGCGAATGCTCTGCAGTGTTCGATGAGTTCCCCAGGGGTGAGCACGGCACGACTCTGTTCGGCGATGCTCGCCCCATGAGGACCACACCGGGCACCCTCCTTCCACCCGATGAACTCAGTGCATGCGTTGCTGTGATACGCGCGGCTCTGGTGGCAGTCAATGATCCAGACGGATCATTCTCGAGTGAAGGAACCGAGAAGCCACGAGGACGAGGCTCGGCTGCCGCGACACCGAGGTTCTCGTCCGAAACTCGCTACGTTTCAGTCGCCAGCGGTTCCTTCTGCGGTGTCCCCGTCCACCTCCCGGATCGAGCCCGTGCGTTCGCGATTTGCCGCACACCGCTGCATCGCGGATGGCGCCGGCACGCAGGCGCACGTCGTGAGGGTCGCGCCAGACCTCATGCGCGAGCTTCTCGGATGCGCCCCAGCCGAGGGATCGCACGGACGGGAACGAGCCGAACGACGGCGCGGCCGGCTGGAAGTGACTGCCTCGTTGGCTTTCGCCGCTCCGGGAATCATCTTGTTCCTTGCACGCTGCGGGCTCGCCGGGGTCGAGGCCACCCGCGGTGGTTCGGAGGGCCGACGCAAACCGCCGGCCCGTGGAGTCGGTGATGCGCGTTCTCGTCGCCTGTCCGAGCTGCAAGAGCCAGTTCGATGCCTCGACGCTTCGGATCGGCAGCCGGTTCCGATGCCGCTGCGGTAAGGTGGTCCTCGTGCCGGAGATCGTCTCCCGGGACGCGGCGGTCGTCCGCTGCAGCTCGTGCGGCGCGACGCGGGAGAACGACGCGGCCGCGTGCGGCTTCTGCGGCTCGGACTTCACGCTGCGCGAGCAGGACCTCCAGACGATCTGCCCGTCCTGCTTCGCGCGTATCGGGGACCGGGCCCGGTTCTGTCATCACTGCGCCACGCCCATCGTCGCGGGGGACGTCGCGGGGGCGGAGACCGACAGGGTCTGCCCGGCGTGCGGCGGGGAGCATCGGCTTCGAAGCCGTGCGCTGGATGCGGCGGGACTCTCCGCGCTCGAGTGCGATCGGTGCGCGGGGCTGTGGATCGCCGACGAGACCTTTCGCCACCTTGCCGATCAGGCCCGGCAGGTGGCCGACCCGAACTCCGGACGCGGTCGCGTTGCGCCGCGAGACGCCCCCCATCGCATCGCGCGGCCAGCAATCGGGTCGCGCCTACCGTCCCTGTCCCGTCTGCACCCGGCTGATGAACCGCGTGAACTTCGGGCGCCGGAGCGGCGTGCTGATCGACCGCTGCCGCGCCCACGGATCGTGGTTCGACGCCTCCGGAGCTCGATGCGATCCTCCGCTGGATCCGCGAGGGGGGCGAGATCCTCGCCGAGGCGATGCGGCGTGACGACGAGCGGCAGGCCGCGTCGGCGGCCCGCTTCCGCGTGGAGCCGAAGCTGCCCGAGGGCACTTGGCGCGAGAATCGCGATCTGACGGTGGAGGACGACTCGGGGCTCTTCCCGGTGCTCGTGCGCATCTTCTCGAGCCGGGTCGGTGGGTCGATCGTCTAGCCCGGATGATTCATGAAGAACCGTAGCGAGACCGCGAAGATGCCCATCCTGCTTGGCGCCCGCAGGGCTCGGGCCCGAGACGTACGGTGCCGTACGTCGCAGGGCCGGAGACCCGAGGACGTCAAGCAGGATGGGCAGATTCGTGGTCGCAGTAGGTTCTTCATGAATGATCCGGGCTAGACGGTGCATGTGCGCCCGGCAGTCCAGCGCGTTTCGGCGGGGGCGGCGCGATGCGGCTCGCTCGGGTCGGAGTCGACAGTCTTCCCAGGTCGGGCTGCGGATCAGGGAAGCGTGCGGTCCGCTCCCGGAGTCGGAGAGCCTCCGCCCGCGAGTCCGCCGAATCCTCCGACGAGCGCTCGCGCCTCACGGAAGCTGACGAGCTTCAGCCCGGACTGGCGGAAGGCGGCCCTCCCGTCGTCCGACGAGAGGATCTCCCGCTCGGCGTTCCGGTCGCCGGGGTAGCGGAAAGCCGGCTCGGTCGCCGTCTCGAATCCGAACGACGGATGCACGACGAGCTCGAAGAACTCGCCCGGGCCCATCCGTGCCAGCAGACCGCGCAAACTTCCGAGACTGGGCCGCTTCATGAACGTCGTTCCGGAGCCTCGAGCCACCGAGAGCGAACGGCCGCGGCCACGGAGAGACAGCGACGTCGCGACCGAGAGCGCGAGCCCCTTCAGGTCGGGAGACCATCCGGCGAAGCTCCTGGGTCCGTCCATGGTCCGGACGCCGACGCCGAGGCTGTCTGCCAGGGGAACGGCGGCCCTGCGGAACAGCCGGGGGATCAGATGAACGTGCTGGTGGCTGTCCAGGTGGCTGACCGCGACTCCGGCGCGCCGAACGACCTCGACCTGGGCGTGCCATTCCGCCGCGATTTCCTCTACGCGAATGCGACCGCAAATCAGTCGGAACAGGAACCGGCTCGGCCGATGAAATTCTCCCGTCGGCCCCGTCAGGCTCGGCACCCGATCGGCGGGTAGGACCGGCCGCCCCTCCGTGAGGTTGAGGTGGACGCCGAAGTCGAACTCCGGGTGCGCGACGGCCCAGCCGATGGCCGCGGATGAGTGCGGCAGGTTCGCCAGGATCGACGTGCTGGTGATGCATCCGGTCGAGAGATTCTCCTCGATCGCATGGTTCACCTCCGGCGACAGGCCGAAATCGTCCGCGTGCACGATGAGACGAGAGGGAGGGCGCTCTTCGCGGCGAACCCGGTAGGTGCCCCTGAGGGAGCGAAGACGGATGCGGATCAGATCCCGAACCATGCGCAGCGAATCGGCGACGAAGGCGACCGTGGAGGGCTCCGTGTCGTAGCGGAAGTTGACCGGCACTTCCACGATCGACACCCGGTTGTCCGTCAGCGCCCGCAGCAGCTCCACGTCGAAGGAGAACCCGTCCAGGACGAGTCGAGGAAGCAGCGGGGCGAGCGTCGAGGTTCGGAAGCCCTTCAAGCCTGCCTGCGAATCCAGGATCTTCGGAAGAGTCAAGATCCGGCAGAGGAGATTGAACGCTCTTCCCATCAGATGGCGGCTGAACAGGTACGAGAAGAAGGACGGGCTCATGGTGTAGCGGCTGTCGGGCAGGACCCGGCAGGCAATGGCCGCGCCGGCGCCGGCTTCGAGAGCGCGAACGATGGACGGGACGCTTCGCAGCGAATAGGCGAGATCGCAATCGGTGAACACCGCGAAGCGTCCGTCAGCGGAGGCGAGCCCCGCGCGGACGGCGAATCCCTTTCCGCGGTTCTTCGCGAAGCGCACGATGCGGATCGAGTCGCCCGGGTGATCGCCGGCGAACCGCTCGAGGATCGCGGGCGAGGTGTCGGAGGAGGCGTCGTCCACGACCACCAGCTCCCACGCATCGGGCTGGACGGCGAGCCACCGGTGGACGCGCTCCAACGTGCGATCGAGATAGGCCTCGGCGTTGTAAACCGGCAAGACCATGGTTGCCGTCGGAGTCGGACCGATTCGTAGGGTCACGAAGCCTCCCCATGGGGAACACCGACCGGCGTCAGGCGGACCGCGCACCGATTCGGTCCCATCACGGCCGGCTCGAGTCGGAAGCGAGGCTCACTCCGGAGGACGGCGAGGTCCCGGGTACGCACGATCCAGAGCTTGCCGGGGCGCTCGACGACGGCGCGCACGAGGCGATCCCTGTCCTCCAGCCGCAGCATCGCTCCGCTCAGGTAGTAGTCCAGGCTCACGTCGCGCACGTCGAACGCGCCGATCACTTCGTCGGACACTCCTTCGGCGTGAAGGGTTCTCGCCAGGAGACGGTTGGATTGCAGCGACTCGAGGGACGGCAGAACCCACATCCAGAGCAGCAGCACGGTTGCCATCGCCGTCGCCGAGTGGATGCTCAGGATCCCGTACCAATTCTCTCGTCGGATCGCCGGAAAGGCGAGGATCGATCCGAGCAGAAGGGCGGACCCTGTCGCCAAGATTCCGGGGGCCGCAGCGGACCAGCGGGGTTCGTGAGAGGCCACGGCCAGCGCCGAGAGTACGACGGCAGAGACGACCGCTCCGATCCCCCAGGCCACGACGGGGCCGTACGTTCGTCGCGCACGCGGATCGAACGCGTGCGTCCAGTACGCCGCCAGCAGGATCGCGGCGGGGGGAAACGCCGGAAGCACGTAGGTGGCGAGCTTGCTCGCCGATACCGCGAACGGCGCCACCACTCCGGCAAACCAGCACAGCGTGAACAACCCGCCCACGGGCATTCCGGCGCCAGTCTCCGCGTGCCAGCCGGCCCTTCGGCAGGAGGCGATCAATGCCGCGGGAAGCGCGCCGGACCACGGGAGAAAGCCGACGAGGAAAACTCCGACGTAGAACAGCGGGAACGAGGCTCGCTCCGGTTGGAGGAATCGTCCCACGTTTCCGCCCTGCAGGAACGAGCCGAACAGCAGATCCGGGTGAGTCACGGCGGCGAAGCCGTACCACGGGCCTGCCGTCGCCAGAAATGCGATCAGCGCCGCGGCGAGGGCGGCGGGACGAAGCAGATCCGCCCTCCGGGCCGCGATCCCGTACGCGACGAGCGCCACGGCGGGGACCAGGATCCCCACAGGACCCTTCGTGAGCGCGGCGAGGCCGAACGACGATCCCGCCAGTGCCGCGAACCTCGCGCGTCCGCACCCGAGGTATCGTGCGGTGCACAGCATCCCGGCGGTGAGGAAGAGCGTCAGCGTCATGTCGGTGATGGCGGCGCGGGCCATGAGCGCGAAACCGACGGAGGATGTCAGCATGAACGCGGCTGCGAACGGCACCTCGTCTCCGCCCTTCCGCCGCGGGGCGAGCGCGAACACCGCCAGCGCGCAGAGCAGCGCGGCGAGCGCCGACGGAAGGCGCGCCGCCGCTTCGGAAACCCCGAGGGCGCGATAGACGCCGGCGACGGCCCAGTAGAACATCGGAGGCTTGTCGAGCCACGGTTGCCCACGGAAGATCGGGATGGACCAGGTGTGCGTGCGGAGCATCTCGGCCGCAGGGACCGCGTAGTAGGGCTCGTCGGGATCGATCAGGGACGGCCCGCCCAGCCCGTAGAAAAGAAGCGGAATAGAGATCGCCGCGAGAAAGGCCAGCGAGAGAACCGTTCTCCGAGATTCTGACCGATCCCTCCCTCCGAGCGAGAGCACGGTCTCCGCGTCAAGAGCCTCCGCCACGGTGCGAGGTTACGGGTCAATCCTGAACGCCGGCCAAACGCGGGTCGTGGGTACGGGCCGGCCGTGCCGGGGCAGGCGCGGAGCGCCGCCCTCGACCGGGTGATTCATGAAGGACCCACCACGACCGCGAATCTGCCCGGGCGCACGGCAGAGAGGCGTCGAGACGATGCTGCGAATCGGGGACAGTCGTCCATGCGGCCCGAGGCGTCACCGTGAAATGATGAAAACGTCCCGGGGAAATGCACGCCGGTCCGCCGACGTGCATTTCCCGCGGGAGCCGGGGGCGCGGGGGCGGAGCCCCCGGATTTGCCTACCAGTTGTCCATGACGCCCCGGGGCGTCATGGACAACTAGAGTGAAGATACCGGGGGCCAGCCCCCGGACCCCCGCACCCGCGTACGGTGCAGTCCGGCAGACCGGCCTGCACCTCCCGCGGGTTTTTCATCGCTTTCGGGTGACGCCACGAGGCGTCATGGACAACTGGTAGGAAGATGTCGAAACGGCGAAGTTCTGGAGTGAGAATACGGGGGCCAGCCCCCGAACCCCCGGCCCCGCGTACGGTGCAGTCCGGCAGACCGGCCTGCACCTCCCGCGGGTTTTTCATCGCTTTCTGGTGACGCCACGAGGCGTCATGGACAGCTGGTAGGAACATGTCGAAACGGCGAAGTTGTCTTGCGCGACGAACTGACACCCTTCTTTGTTTCCCAACCGCACAAAAAGCTTCTGCTGCGACCGACCTCGGCGAACTCCGTCGAGCCGCGGATCCGGCCGTGCCGACGGGCGTCCTCTGAGCTTGGACTCCCGGACGTACGATGCAGTGCGCGTGGGATCCGAATCCCTGCGGGCGCCACGCAAAACGGGCAGCTTCGCAGCTCGACGGAGATCGCGGAGGTCGGTCTCGATACGTCCTTCATTCAATGATCCCACTCATCCGGGCTAGAATCGCCCTCGTGAGGATCCTCGTCGTCGAAGATCACGCCGAGACCCGATCGCTCGTGGACCGTGTCCTCAACGAGGCGGGGCACTCCACCGAAGATGCAGGCGACCTGTCGAGCGCGCGAGAGAAGATCGCCGGGGGGGGGTATGCGCTCGTCGTCCTGGACTGGATGCTCCCGGACGGCTCCGGCCTCGACCTGTGCTCGGAAATGCGCCGCGCCGGGGACTCGACGCCTATCCTGGTGCTTTCCGCGCGCGGCGACGTGGACGATCGAGTGACTGGACTCGAGGCGGGAGCGGACGACTACCTCCGGAAGCCGTTCGCCGTTGCCGAGCTGCGAGCGCGCGTGCGCGCCCTCCTGCGGCGAGGCCCGAGGCTGGAGTCTCCGGTGGTGCGGCTGGGTAGCGCCGAAGTTCATCTCGCCCTGCGGCGCGTGCTTGCCGACGGGAAGGAAGTCCCGGTGACTGCGCGCGAGCTTGCGATTCTCGAAGCGCTCCTCCGGCAGCGCGGCCGGCCTGTCTCGCGGTCCGCCATCCTCCTCCAGGTGTGGGGGGACGAGTCCGGAGCGGCGGCCGCGAGCCTCGAGGTGCTCATCGGACGCCTCCGGAAAAAACTGGCGCCCTACTGCGGCGAGGGGCGGATCCGCACGCACCGGGGCCTCGGCTACTCCATCGAAGGCGAGGAATGAGGCGACCGAGCCTGGTCGGCCAGCTGCTCACCGTCCACTTGGCGGTAGTGGCCGCGAGCTGCGTGGCGCTGGTCTGTTTTGCTCTCGTCGCCGGCGCCAAGCTGCTGCGGACGAACCAGGAGGAAGAGCTCGCGGGGGTGGCAGGTTCGCTGTGCCACGACCTGGTCACCGAGATGGAAGAAGGGATGGTGCTGGATCGCGCCGTCGACGAGCTGTTCCGGGAGTGGCAACTGGCCGGCCACCGGGTCGAGCTGATGGATTCCGACGGGACCATTCTCGCCGGCGACGGGACGGTGCCCGGGTGGTCCGCCCCATCCGGGGCGCCGGTGACGGGGCGCTGCTACGCGGTGCGGGCGTCCGATGGGCAGCGGGGAGGCCGCCTCCGTACGTGCACGTTCGCCTGCGCCGGCCGATTCGCCGTGCGCGTGGTCGCCGTCGATTTCCTCCACCATCGCGAAACGATGCTCGCGGCGCTGGGAATCCTCATGGCGCTCCCCATGGCACTCGGCGTGGGGTGGATCGTCGGCTGGGCCCTGTTCCGGCGTCGGCTTCGACCCCTCACACAGATTCGCGACGCGGCGGCGGCACTCGAGCCCGGCCCGTCGATCGAGCTGGGAGTCGGAGCGCGCGCGGCCGAGCTGGCCGACCTCGAGAAGGCGTTCAACGGTCTGCTGGAGCGGATCGGCGCGGCCCTGGAACGCGAGCGCAGGTTCAGCGGGGACGCGTCGCACGAGCTGAGGACGCCCCTGACCGTCCTTCGCGGCAGGCTCGATCACCTCGCCGAGCAGGTGACGAGCGACCCCGTCGCGCGCGCGGACCTCGACGCCGCCGTCTCCCAGGTGGCTTCCCTCGACCGGCTCATCGACGCGCTGTTGCTTCTCAGTCGCTCCGATTCTGCACCCTTTGCCGCGGGACCCGTCAACGTGTGCGACGTGGCGCGAGACGTGGCCCGTCGGCAAGCGGCGGCCGACGGGACGGAGAGCCCTCCGCCCGAAGTGGAAGCGCCGGACGAGATCCTGGTGCGCGGAAGCGAAGATCTGCTCGATCGCGCACTGGGGAACCTGGTGGATAACGCTCGGAGGTACGCGGGTCCGCTTGCGCGGATCCGTATCCGCGTGACCGCCGAGGGCGGGATGGTCCACGTTCGTGTGGAGGACGACGGCCCCGGCATTTCCGCCGAGATCCGGCCCTTCGTCTTCGATAGTTTCGTTCGTGGCCCCTCGCAGCGAAGCAGGACACCGGGGACGGGGCTGGGGCTCGCCATCGTGCGAGCCATCGCGCGACGGCACGGGGGCGAGGTCACCGCCCACCGCGCCGACGGCGGAGGAGAGGAAGTCCGGATCCAACTGCCGCTCCTCGTGTCGAACTCGACACCCAGTCCCATTCCAGGTGACCCTCGGCTCGGAGGAGACTCCCCGTGATCGCGCGAGCTCGAATCGGCCGGACGATCTACGATCGCAGAACGCGCTGTCGCTTCTCGGGATCTTCCTCCGTCTGCAGGCGGATTCTCGGTCCTCGTGCCTCGCCGCCCGCCTTCAAGAAGGAGACGGCTCCCTCAGCCGGTACCCCACGCCGGGCTCGGTGATCAGGTACCGCGGGCGGGCCGGCGTCTTTTCGAGCTTGTGGCGGAGGCTGTGCATCTGCACACGGAGATAGTGCGTGTTGGCGGCCGCACCGGGTCCCCAGACTTCGACGAGGAGCTGACGGTGCGTCACGACCCTGCCCACGTGACGGATCAGAAGCGCCAGCAACTTGAACTCGGTCGGCGTCAAATGGACTTCCTCGCCGGCCACCCGGACCCGCCGCGCCGCAAGATCCACGTGAAGATCCTCCGAGACGAAGACCGGGCTCGCCTGAGCGGCGCCCGCCATCGCGACGTGACGCGCGGCGACTCGCAGACGCGCCAGGAGCTCCTCCATGCCGAACGGCTTCGTGAGATAGTCGTCCGCTCCCGCGTCGAGCGCGGCGACCTTGTCGCGCTCGAGCCCGCGCGCCGAGAGCACGATGATCGGGACCGAGGACCACTCCCGCAGCCCCCGCGTCACGTCGAGTCCGTCCATGTCGGGGAGGCCGAGGTCGAGAAGGACCACGTCCGGCAAGCGCGTCGCGGCTTGGACGAGACCTTCCGCCCCCGTCGCGGCCTCGATCAGGTGATAGCCGTGCGCCGGCAGCGTGGCCCGCAGAAATCGACGGATCTGCGGGTCGTCCTCGATGACGAGCACGGAGCGCGCGACCTCGGTCATTGCCGCTCCCCTTCCGTGCCCGGCTCGGCCGCCCGATCGGGAGGCTCGCCCGACAGGGGCAAGGAGAATCGGAACGCCGCGCCGCCTCCCGGACGGTTCTCGGCCCAGATTCGTCCGCCGTGTGCCTCGACAATGGCGCGCGCGACCGCGAGGCCGAGACCGATTCCGCGGCTCGACTTGGCGCTCTCGCCGCGGAAGAACTTCTCGAAGATCTGCCGCTCCTCTCCGGGCGACAGGCCGGGGCCTCGATCCAGCACCGCGACCGTCACCTCGCCGCCGGCCGCCGACGCGGTGAGCTCGATCGGGCTTCCGGGCGGCGTGTAGTGCAGAGCGTTCTCGAGAAGGTTCACGAGAACACGCTCGATCAGCACCGCGTCGATGGGAACCAGCGGAAGGTCCTCCGGAACTCGAGGGACGACCTCGCGCCCCTCGAGGTGACGGTCGAGCTGGTCGAGGGCGGAGCCGAAGACCTCCTCGAGCGGCTGCCACTCGCGATGCAGCACCACGCCGTGCGACTGCAGCCTTCCCATGTCCAGCAGGTTGTTGGCGAGCCGGTTCATGCGCTCCGCTTCCTCGTGAATGGTGAGGACGAGCTCGCGGCTCGCGGCGGGGTCGAGCTTGTCCTGGCTGGTCGCGAGGCTGCTGGCCGCGCCGCAGATCGCCGCGAGGGGCGTGCGCAGGTCGTGCGAAACCGCGGCGAGAATCGCGTTGCGGAGCCTCTCGCCCTCGGCGGCGAGACGCTGCCGGTGCGCTTCCCGGGCGACAAGCGCTCGTTCGAGCGCCAGCGCGGACTGATTTGCGAAGGCTTCCAGCAAGTGCCGCTGGTCGGTGCCGAGCGGGCCTTGGGCGGAGTCCAGCCGCACCGCAAGCACGCCCACGGGTCCCAGGCTCCCCAGTAGCGGCAGGTGGAGAGCCTGGGCCCCGGCGAGCGTGCTCGTGCCCCGCCCCGCCGTTTCGGAATGCTCGTGCACCCACTGCGCCACGGCCAGCTCCTTCGGGCTCGTGACGAAGGGCTCCGCCCCGGCGGCCCGAATCTCGAGACGGCCGCCCTCCCCCTCGAGGAGGACCTCCATCGGGCACTCGAAGATCTCCTCCACGTGCCGCCGTACGGCGGAGATCATCGTGTCCAGGTTGCGGGTCGAAGCCAGCTCGCGGCTCAGCGAGTAGAGCGCGCTCGTGCGACGCTCGCGCTGCCGGGCGATCTCCGCCTGCTCCTTGATCCTCACCGTGAGCGTGCCGATGAGAAACGCCGCGAGCATCATCACGACCAGCGTGACGACGTACTGCGTGTCCGCCACCGCGAACGTGTAGTGCGGCGGAACGAACAAGAAATCGAACGCCGCGACGCTGAGGATCGCCGCCAGCACGGACGGCCCGCGACCCCAGCGCGTCGCAACGATCATCACGCCCAGGAGAAGCACCATGATGAGGTTGGAGCGCTCGAAATGGGGGAACATGACGCTGGCGATCGTCGTGCACGCGGCGGCGACGGCGGCCCCCCAGGCGTATCGGGTCCAGTCGACACTACGCCCCGGTGCCGGGACGGTCGGACGGACCCGCGCCTTGTCGCGCTCGCCGTGAACGATAAAGACGTCGATATCTCCACTGCGGTGGGCGAGTCTCGACACGAACGACCCGGAGAGCAGCTCTCGCAGCCGCCAGAATCGCCCCGGCTTTCCCACCACGATCTTCGAGACGTTGCGGGCGCGCGCGAAGCTGAGGATCTCCTCGACCGCGTCGTGCGCCGCCAGCGTCACCGTTTCGCCGCCGAGCTGCTCCGCGAGCCGCAGCGCCTGCGCGGCATGGTCCCGATCGGACTGCGATAGACCGAAGTGCTTCGGCTGCTCCACGTAGAGGGTCGTCCACTCCGCGCGAAGTCGGCGAGCGAGCCTCCGGCCGGCGCGCAGCACGCGAACGGCGGACGGGCTCGGGCTGATGCAGACCAGGATCTTCTCGGTGATCGGCCACGTGCGATCGGGATCGTCGGCCTTGCGGTACACCTGCATCTGCGCGTCGACCCGGTCGGCGGTGCACCGCAGAGCCATCTCCCGCAAAGCGATCAGGTTCCCCTTCTTGAAGAAATTGGCGAGCGCCTGCTCGGCCTGCCGGGGAATGTAGACCTTCCCCTCCCGGAGTCTGGCGAGCAGCTCGTCCGGTGGAAGGTCGATCAGCTCCACCTCGTCGGCCGATTCGAGGACCGAGTCGGGCACCGTCTCCCGGACCGTGACGCCCGTGACCTGGGCGACGAGGTCGTTCAGGCTCTCGAGGTGCTGGACGTTCAGCGTGGTGTGGACGTCGATTCCGGACTGGAGCAGCTCCTCGATGTCCTGGTATCGCCTCGCGTGGCGGGAGTCGGAGACGTTGGTGTGCGCCAGCTCATCCACGAGAAGGAGCTGCGGTTTGCGCTCCAGGGCGGCGTCGAGATCGAACTCCTCGATCGAGCGTCCCCGGTGCGCCGTCCTCCGGGGCGGAAGCGCGGGCAGCCCCTCGAGCAAAGCCTCGGTTTCCGGGCGGCCGTGGGTGTCCACGTAGCCGACGAGGACGTTCATGCCCTCGGCGAGACGCTCCCGGGAGGCCTGGAGCATCGAGTACGTCTTGCCCACGCCGGCGGCGGCACCGAAGAAAATTTTCAAGCGGCCCCGTGACGATGAGCGCTCCTCCTCCTGGACCTTGGCCAGGAGAGCGTCGGGGTCGGGGCGCTGATTCCTTGTCATTCCTCCATCCTAGCTCCTAAGAACAGCGGCGCGGGGGCTTTGCCCGCGAACCCCCACTCCCGCCCTCCGCGACGCCGGCGGACCGGCATCGCTCCGGTTGGGCTTGTTTCCTCCGGAGGTGTCGGGGCGCCCGCCCCGTGCGGCCGCTCCTAAGAACAGCGGCGCGGGGGCTTTGCCCGCGAACCCCCACTCCCGCCCTCCGCGACGCCGGCGGACCGGCATCGCTCCGGTTGGGCTGTTTCCTCCGGAGGTGTCGGGGCGCCCGCCCCGTGCGGCCGCTCTTAAGAAACAGATGCTCTCGGGGGCTCTGCCCCCGAACCCCCGCTCCCGCCCTCCGCGACGCCGGCGGACCGGCATCGCTCCGGTTGGGCTTGTTTCTTCCGGAGGCGACGGGAGAATGCCCGTAAGGCTGCTCGCAATCCGCGCACCGGATCCACCCGATCGCTCCATCCCGATCGAAAGCCCGCGCGGAGAACGAGTCGCCGGAGGACTCGATCGGCTTTCGAGAGAACGGAGCGAGATCGACTCAGCGAGGCTGCTCCTCTTTCCCGGCGGGACGGCCCAGCTCACGATCCAGCCTCAGGTTGGTGAGAAGAACGTTCACTCGTGGCTCGCCCAGGAATCCCAGCTGGGGCCCTTCGACGCAGGCAGCCAGCAGCGCCCTCACGCGCCGCTCGTCGACGTTCCGGGCGCGGGCGATCCGTGGGACCTGCCAGAACGCCGCCGCCGGCGAGATGTGCGGGTCGAGGCCGCTGCCCGACGCCGTGACGAGATCGACGGGGACGGGGCCGCGCGCGTCGGGGTTCGCGCTCCGGATCCGGTCGAGGTCCGCCGTCGCGCGATCGCGCAGCTTGGCGGACGTCGGCCCGAAGTTCGATCCCGACGAGCTGGCGCCGTCGTACCCGGAGCCCGCCGCCGACGGCCGCGGGAGGACGTAGGCGGGGCTCGCGAACGGCTGTCCGATGAGCCGCGAGCCGACGACGCGGCCGTCGCTCCCCGCGATCAGGCTCCCGCCAGCCTGCCGTGGAAACAAGGCGCGGGCAAGGCCGGTCATGAAGGCCGGATAGGCGAGGCCCGTGAGGACGAGGGTTACGGCAGTGAGCCGGACCGCGGTATCGAGATTCCGCATCGGAGAACTCTCCTACACGAGGCCCACGAGCCGCAACAAGAGATCGATGAGCTTGATCCCGACGAACGGCGCGATCACGCCGCCCAGCCCGTAGAGGAAGAGCGAGCGTTTGAGAACCGAGGCCGCGCCGAGTGGGCGGTACCGCACCCCCTTCAGGGCGAGGGGAATCAGGATCACGATGACGATCGCGTTGAAGATCACAGCAGAGAGAATCGCGCTCCGAGGCGAGGCGAGGCGCATGACGTTGAGCGGAGCCATCGCGGGGAACACCCCAAGGAACAGCGCAGGGAGGATCGCGAAGTACTTGGCCAGGTCGTTGGCGATCGAGAAGGTCGTCAGACACCCGCGAGTCATCAAGAAGCTGCTTACCCACCTCGACGATTTCCAGCAGTTTCGTGGGGTTGCTGTCGAGGTCGATCATGTTCCCCGCTTCCTTCGCCGCCTGGGTGCCCGTGTTCATTGCTACGGCAACGTCGGCCTGGGCCAGGGCCGGCGCGTCGTTCGTGCCGTCCCCCGTCATCGCAACGAGCTTCCCCTTGGCCTGCTCGGCACGGATCAGCTCGAGCTTCTGCTCCGGCGTGGCCTCGGCCAAGAAATCGTCGACCCCGGCCTCCGCGGCGATCGCCGCTGCGGTGAGGGGGTTGTCCCCGGTGATCATCACCGTTCGGATCCCCATGGCCCGGAAGCGGTCGAACCGCTCCCGGAGGCCTCCTTTCAGCGTGTCCTTGAGGTGGATCGCTCCGAGAATACGCGCCCCATCGGCCACCAGAAGCGGCGTGCCTCCGGACTCCGCGATGCGTCGCACCATACCGTCCACCTCGGACGGGACCTGGCCGCCGCGCGAGCGGACGTGGGCCGCCACGGCGTCCGGTGCTCCCTTTCGGATCTGGCGGCCGTCGAGATCCACACCGCTCATTCTCGTCCGCGCGGAGAACGGGAGAAACGTCGCATGCGGCTCCTGAATCTCCCGGACCCGAAGCCCGTACCGCTCCTTCGCGAGGACGACGATGGAGCGTCCCTCCGGAGTCTCGTCGGCAAGGCTCGCGAGCTGAATCGCCTCGGCCAGGTCTGCGGGGCCGACGGAGCCGATCGGGAGAAACTCGCTCGCCATGCGGTTGCCCAGCGTGATCGTCCCCGTCTTGTCCATGAGGATGGTGTCGACGTCTCCAGCAGCCTCCACCGCGCGACCGCTCAGCGGGATGACGTTGCTCCGGATGAGACGATCCATCCCCGCGATACCGATCGCCGAGAGCAGCCCACCGATGGTCGTGGGAATCAGGCATACCAGCAGCGCGACGACCACCGGGACGGAGAGACGAACCCCGGAGTACAGAGCGAACGGCACCAGGGTCACGCATGCGATCAGGAAGACGATCGTGAGGCCGACGAGGAGAACGTGAAGCGCGATCTCGTTGGGCGTCTTCTGACGTCTCGCGCCTTCGACGAGCCCCACCATCCGGTCGAGGAAGGACTCCCCGGGATTCGCGCCGATCCGCACCTCGATCCGATCGGAGATGACTCGAGTGCCGCCGGTGACGGAAGACCGGTCACCGCCGCTTTCCCGGATCACCGGCGCGGACTCGCCGGTAACGGCCGATTCGTCCACGAAGGCCATGCCCTGGATCACCTCGCCGTCACCGGGGATCATCTCCCCGGCCTCGACCACGACCACGTCGCCCCTGCGCAGATCCGAAGCGGGCATGCGCTCCTCGGCGCCCTCCGCCATG
>CAVOVZ010000027.1:0-428418 GCA_963699985.1 Terriglobia bacterium | reverse complement strand
CTTGGGATCCGCCTGCACCGCGGCGTCGATGAGGTTTCTCTGGGCGGTGAACAGGGGCGCGAAATAGGCCCAGCTCAGATCGGCCTTCACCGTTCGGTAGTGCGCCATGTAGCGCTGGCGCAGCTCGGATACTGCCAGCACGTGGCTCAACACGGGCTTGTTCGTCGCGGTGAAGTTCAGCGTGGGCGACCAGGTGGCTTGCGTGAAAGTCTCGTTGGCGTCCGTCTGGAGCAGGAACGTGCGCTCGTCGGTCGGGTTGCGATACGTCATGAAATCCGCCCCCTTGTGGACGTAGCTGTCATCGTCGGTCAGGAAGTTCTCGAGCACCACCGACCAGATGGAAGGATCGATCGCGAAGAGTGCGTCGATGTTCTGCCAGGTGGCAAGCGGCTCGTTGGTGACCGAGTTGCACACCGAGATCAGCGCGCCCCACGGATCGGCGAGCCCGCCATCGTCCTTGATCTCGTAGCCGGTGTATCCGGACGGGCTCGAGCCGTTGTATCGCAACCCCGGTCCGTTGGGGTTGTTCGCGCATTTGATGCGCAGGCCATTCGTGTCGGGGAAGTGGGTGCTCAGCATCGTCTTGTCGAACTGCTGCAGGTTGACGTACACCCCCCAGTTCTGACCGTTGAGCGTCACGACGACGTGGTTGGCGCGCGGGTTGGGGATGAACTGCGCGACGTAGTTGTTGTACACGACCTCGCGGCAGAACGTCGGATCGTGAAAGCCGTTGTTCAGGTTGAGCGACTTGTAGCCCATCAGCGACTGATCGGGGTCGACGTAGTCGAGCTCGACGTTCAGCGACCACTTCTGGGAGCCTGGGGGCAGCGCGGTGTACGACGTGTTGCCGCGGATGCGGACCCCCGCGTCCGGGTACGTCACGCCCTCCACGACCAAATCCGCGAGGATGTTGGTCTGAGACGCGTAATTCTGCTGCAGGAGCGTCAGCCAGTTCGCGTCGTGAAACGTGATGTCGAATGCGCGGAGGACGGTGGTGTCGTACAGGTCCTGCGCGTGAGCGGGACCGGCCGATGCGATCCACCCGATCGCTGCGAGGGCGGCAAGAACGAAACGCTTCCAGGTGGTCATGGTGAACCCTCCTGAGGGACATCGGTGTAAGGAAAACGCGCCGTCGCGGGACCATTTCCAAAGTCCGGCGCGAGCCGCGTCGGGGTCGATCCCGCGAGCGCGGCGTTCTGAGGATTCATGCGCAGCATGAGACGCAGTGAAGATACTCTGCTGCGGGTCCGTGATGCGAGTTCTTCTGTCGTACTCCCTTTCATCGGGATTCAATCGCCCGCGTGCACCCACACCGCCTCTGCCGTCTCGGACTCTTCCGCTCGGCGCTTCGCTTCGCTCCCTACCCGCTCGAGCAGAGCGCGAGCACCGTGCGCGCCTGGCCTTTGCTCGTGGCGCCCAGTCCCCGCTCCGTGCCGCTGCCGTCGACGACGCTCTCGAGGTAGAAGAACCCTTCTCCGACCCTGGGGTTCTCGGAATCGACGAAAACGGTGTCGCCCGTGTTCAGATCGCTCCCGCTCATGCAGATCCCGCAGCCGGCGGCCGGTTCCTGATGTTGCGGAACGTCTGATTGGAGAAAACGGGCGGACTGTGGCACGCGCTGCACGGGGAGTTGCGGAAGAGGTTCCAGCCCCGCACCTGGGCGTTCGTCATGGCGGCCGGATTTCCCGCGATGAACCGGTCCCACGGGGTCTGATTCGGAACCAGCGTCCGCTCGTAGGTCGCCAGGGCGTGGGCGATGCGCTCGGCGGTGATCGCGCGGTCCGAGAACGCGGATTGGAACAGGTCGGGATGGCTCGGGTTCGACGCGACCGCGGTGCGCAGGTCGGTGGCATTTGAAAGAGGAAGGGCGCGCCGGAGCTTCGCCCGCACATCGCTCCACGTACGGCCGTCGCGCGGCCGTCCCCGAACAGCTCGGGGGCATACGCGGCGCCGATGAACGAGTTGGCCGACCTCGACGTGACCCGCACGTTGAACCCGAACACGGGGTCGTCCACGGGCAGACCGGTCGCGTCGCTTCGGACGACCCCGGGCGATCCGAGGATGTCGTCGACGGACGGAGTGATCTGGTCGGGCCCGGGGCGGATCGCGACGCGGGGATCCCCGCCGCCGTCGCCAGTGCGGTGGCATCCCCCGCACGGGATGGTGTCGTTGCTGGACAGCTGCTCGTCCCAGAACAGGATCTTGCCGAGGACGCGCTTCGCCTCCGTGCTGGCTCGGATCTCCGCGAGGATCCTGTCGAGAATCCGTTCGTACCGCTGCGCGATCGACAGGATCTCCGCCTCGAGCCGGCGAGAGCCCGCCCCGCAGACGGCAGCGCGAGGGTGAGCCTTCGAAAGCCCGGCGGGGATGTCCGCGCGCATCCACGCTCTGGGCTGGGTTCCCTCGTCGTGGCGAGGAGCCGCTCTACAGCCGCAGGTCGCGGAACGCGTCCGGCATGGGAACCGCGAACGTCAACGTCTCGCCTGTCCGCGGGTGCACGAATCCGAGCTGCCGGGCGTGCAGCCCCAGCCGGCCGAGGGGGTTCTCGCGGCCCTTGCCGTACATGGTGTCGCCCACCACCGGATGTCCTGCTTCGGCCAGGTGGACGCGGATCTGATTCCTGCGCCCGGTCTCGAGAGTGACTTCGAGCATGCTGTAGCGAGGCCCCGAGGCGAGCGTGCGATAGTGCGTGATCGCTTCCTTCCCTTCTCGCTCGTCGGCGGTGCTTCTCACGTGAAGGGAGCGGTCCTCCGTCAGGTGAGAGCGGAACGTTCCGTTCGGTTCCGGGAGCCGGCCGTGGATGACGGCGACGTAGACCCGCTCGATGGCATGCGCCGCGAACAGCGCCTGCAGGCGTTCGCGCATGTCGGCGTTGCGCGCGAACACGAGGACTCCGGAGCTGTCGCGGTCGAGACGGTGAACGACGTGCACGCGGCTTTCGCCGCGTCTGGCGCCGAGGTAGGAGTTGAGGAACGCCTCGGCCGTCTCTTTCCTCTCCGTGGGGCTGGCGACGGTCAAGAGACCCGCGGTTTTGTGGATCACGATGAGGTCGGCGTCTTCGTGGAGGATCGTGACCCGTGGGTCGAGAGTTTCCCGCTTCGATCCGACGTGAACCCGGTCCTCGGGGTGATGAGCCGCTTCGCGCTCCGTTCGGGGTTTCCGTTGACGCGGACCCGGTCCGTCTTGAGCAATTGCCGCAGCGTGGCCTTCGAGGAGTCGGGGAAGCGCCGCTCGAGGACCTCGAGAAGGGTTCGGGACGTCGGGAGGCTCACGGAAAAACCGTAGCAGGTTTCGGATCGGAGGGGGAGGCGGAGCGGCCGGGACGGCGGACGCCGGATTCGAGCGCCCGTACCGGCTCAGGAGTCGCGGGAGATCGCGTCCGACAGCTCGTTGATGTCGTCGGGTCGGCGCGGGAAGAAACGCGCCAGAGCGTCACCCGCCAGCGCGATTCCTTCGGTCAGCCCCTCGGCGTACTTTCCTTCCGCGAAGCGTTGCTGAACTCGACGCACGACGTCGTCCCAGAACCCTTCCGGGACGCGCTCGTGGATGCCGCGATCGCCGACCACGGCGAAGCGCCGCTGTCGGACCGCGACGAAGAACAGAACGCCGCTGCGCTCGACGGTCTTCGCCACGCCGAGCCGGTCGAACGAGGCGCGTGCCGCAGTCAGCACGTCCCCCTCCGCGTGGTCCGCGAGGTGCACGAGGATCTCGCCCGCAGTGAGCTGCTCGGCGTCGCGGATCGCCCGGATCACCCGCGCCTCCTCCGGTGGCGTGAGGAACGTCGCGGGCAGCGTGCGGCCAAAGCCGACCCCGCGCGCGATCGACACCACGCCGGCCACGAGTGCCAGGAACCCGCCCACGACGAGTGCGAGATCCCGCAACTCGGAGGCAGCGCCCCACGATCCGGACGACCCGGACCAGATCGCGAGGAGCGCCCAAGCGCCGACCACGGCGGACACCGCGCCCGCCACCGCCAGCACCGTGCCGGCGGCGAACAGGAGCCGTCGACGTCGCAGCCGATTCCCCTCGCGTGTCACCTACCAGCCTCCCGATGCGCCGCCGCCGCCCGACGATCCGCCGCCGAAGCCTCCTCCACCGAATCCTCCACCGCCGAACCCGCCGCCGAAGCCGCCTCCTCCACGAGAGCCGCCGCGCGACGACCGTCCGCCGCCGCTGCTCAACAGCAGCCAGAGCCACAGGGGGATGTCGCCCTTGGACCGTGCGTTCTTTCCCAGCACCCGGTTGGACCGGGCCGCCCGCGCCGCGGCGACCACGAAGAAGAACAGCAGCAGAAGTCCGACGATCACGGCGGCGGGGATCGGCTTCGACGATCTCGGGCCGGATCGCGGCGCCGGCAGCGTCTCACCGCGCGCCGCCGCGGCGAGCGCGTCGACCGCGCCCGCAATGCCGGCCGCGGGCCGCCCGGCGCGGAACTCCGGCACGATCTGCTCGCGGATGATGCGCCCCGCGGTGATGTCGGGAATGGCGCCCTCGAGCCCGTACCCGACCTCGATCCGAACGCGCCGCTCCGCCATGGCGATCAGCAGCAGAACCCCGTCGCTCTTGTCCGCATGTCCGGGCTTCCAGGCCTGGAAGACTCTCGTGGCGGCGGTCTCGACGGTCTCGTCGCCCAGCGACGGCACGATCGCGACACCGATCTGCAGGCCGCGCTCGCCGTCCAGGGTCAGGAGCTTCTGCTCCAGCGCCGCCTGCCCGCCTTGCAGCACACCGGCACCGTCGTAGACGAATCGCGCCGGCGTCGGCGGGACGACGAACTCCTCGGCGAGCGCCGGCCCTCCCGACCAGGCGAGAGCCAGGACCAGGACGGCGAGAAACGTCGCCCGCCCGCGGTTCATGACTCCTGAGAAACAGCGGCGCGGGGGCTCTGCCCCCGAACCCCCGCTCCCGCCCTCCGCGACGCCGGCGGACCGGCATCGCTCCGGTTGGGCTTGTTTCTTCCCGAGGTGTCGGGAGAACGCCCGTAGGGCCACTTAGAACTTGACCTTCGGCGGCTCTGCGGCGCCTTCACGGGCCTGGAAGTACGGGCGCGGCTCGAATCCGGTGAGACCGGCGATGAGCCGGGCGGGGAAGCGCTTGACGAGCGTGTTGTAGACGCGCGCGACTTCGTTGAATCGCTGGCGCTCCACCGTGATCCGGTTTTCCGTGCCTTCGAGCTGCGTTTGCAGGTCGAGGAAGTTCTGGTTCGCCTTCAGCTGGGGGTAGTTCTCGACGGTCGCCAGCAGGCGCGACAGCGCCCCGGACAGCTCGCCCTGCGCCTTCTCGAACTGGGCGAATGACTCCGGGTTGTTCAGAAGCTCCTTGCTGATCGTGATCTGACCGGCCCGTGCGCGCGCTTCGGCGACGTCGGTGTACGTCTTCTGCTCGAAGTTCGCGACGCCCTTGACCGTCTCGACCAGGTTCGGGATCAAGTCCATGCGCCGCTGGTACACGTTCTCGACCTGGCTCCACTGCGCGCTGACCTGCTCGTTGGCGGTCACGAAGCCGTTGTACTTGCCGACTCCCCACATCCCGATCACAACGACGAAAAGGCCGATGAGGAGCAGCGCGATCAATCCCTTGCCCATCGAGTATCCCCTTTCACGCGAGAGCCAGGCTATGGCCACACTCTCGCAGGTCTCCGACGCCCGGCATTGTCGCACCAACTTCCCGGGTGTCCACCGCCTCGCGAACGGAATCGAGAAGCCGGGGCGCGCGCCCACTCCGATCCCGGCGCCAGGAGGTCTCGCGGGAAGCGGATCGTGTACCCGAGCGTCACGTCCTGCTTCTCATGGGGCGCGAGTGCCAGCGCCCAGAGCCGCACTCCCGGGCGCTTCGCTTCGTCGACTCCTCGTGGAGGGGAACGAACGCAGCCGGAGGCGTGTCGCGAGATCCCGGTTGGCGAAACCGTGGATCGCACGATCCCCGCTCAGGACGGCCGAGAAGATCTCGGGATCGGGGCGAGCGAGGCGGCCTCGGCGTGCCTCCCATTCCGCTGCGAAGCCCGCCTCCGGCGACCGCGTGATTCGCCGTCCACCGCACCGGCTGCGGTGATTCGCGGACAGCGCGTTGTGCAACTGCGACTGCGCGTCGGCTACGGCTCCAACCGCCAGTGTCTCCCCATCGTCGAACTACGGTGGGCGGAGTCAGCCCCCGACTCGTCGCAAGTCACCAGCCGGTTTCACGGGCACGGATCCAGGATCTGGGCTCCGAAGCAGGCGATGGCGGCCGGAGGCAGCTCCGCGCCGTCGCTGCTCCTCCCGTAGCTCCCCTCCGCTGCCGGGCTCTGCGGCACCACCAGGTAGTACTGGTTCCCGAGCAGAGGAGTGATGATCGCCGAGTTGCCACCGCCGGTGGAGCACTGCGTGATCGAATGATCGTACCAGGAGCCGAGCGTGCCGGCGTACACGGCATAGTCGGTCGCGTGGGCGCCGCAGCTGAAGTTCCATCCGAGGTTCAGGTCGACGCCGTTCGCATTCTTCGCCAAGAACAGCCCTGACACCTCACCCGGCGACCCGGGACCGACCAGCATCGTGTAGGCCTTGGTCGCCCGCGTGGTATTCGCGTCGGTTGCCGTGATCGTGAAGGAGTAGGCTCCGGCCACGGACGGCGTTCCGGAAAGAACACCCGTTGCCGAATTAATGGCCAGACCGGGCGGCAACGCGCCCAACGTCACCAGGGTCGCATAAGGTGTGTTGCCTCCGACAACCAGGGTCCTCGCCGGATAGGGCTGTGTGATGTCTCCATCCTGGATGTGGTCCACCAGACCCAGCACGGCATCCACGTTGAACCCGGCCATCTGTGCGCCGATGTAGTCGCCGACGATCGTCACCGTGGCGGGGTCGCATTCGGGCTTGTACAAGGGGTTGGCGGGGTCCGAGATCGCCGGATAGGTGGTGCAGAGCGCTTCGTTCGTCTGTGTGTCGAACGGGCCGACGTACTGGTAGAACTCGTAGCGGCGCGTAATGACCTCGTCGCCGTTCGGCAGTCCTTCCATGGCGCCGTGCAGATCATTGTTCACTCCGCCGGGGTTGTTGAAGTCCGTTTGCATGATCTGCCATTCAACCTCGACCTCGTCCGGCTCTCCGTGCGTCCAGTTCCTGTCGTTCGGGTCGTTCGGGTCGTCCGAGACCAGATCCCGCAACGCCATCGGCGCGTTGTTGTGCGACGTCGTCACGATGGCTTTCACCCAGACGGCATCGCCGAACTCGTACACCGGAGCCGGCGGCGGCGGTGGCGCCAGGATCACCGCCTGAACCTGCGCCGGTTGACCGGGCGCGGGCGGGTAATAGTCTCTTCCTCTGCAACTTCTCTCCGTTCTGCGGAGATCTTGTCGGGTGATCAAGCTGCGGCCTTGGAAAACGCTGTGGGGAACGCATTCTCGCGGACTTCGATGACAGCGGACATCGCGGCGCGGCCAAGGTCGGTGACGCGCCAGCGACGGGTCCGGGGGATCTTGGCGATGTAGCCATGAGCGTGCAAGCGATTGAAGAGGCGGGTGACGCGGGCAGCGTTGCGACGAGCGAGGACGGGATCGTCGGCCGCTCCGAAGAGAGCCTCGCGGACGTGGCGGTTGCGGAAGCCAGCGATGACGTGCTCCCCGCGCAGGACAGCGGCGAAGAGCCGAGCGTCGTCCGGATCGGCGGGGTTGAAGCCGCGGTGACGACGCGTAGCCTTGCGAATGGGTGTGGCCATCCGGTCGAGAACCTTGCGGGCCGAGGTCGGATCGGCGACGCCGGCCAGGCCCTCGAGGTACCGGGCGTTGGCGGCGCGGCTGATGCGCTCGTATCGATCGAGGAAGGCGACGCCTTTCGGCATCGGATTCCAGCGTACTCGGACCTCACCCCGAAAACGCGTCACGCGGCGCACCTTGAACTCGCGGGGCTGATTGATGGTCGTTTCGACCCGGAGAACGCGGCCGTGGCTGTCGTACATTTTGATCCAGTTGCGCTTGACCCGATGCTTGATGCGCACCCCCTCCGGACGACGCTTGACGTCGCTGACGACCTCGCCCTCGAAATTGGGGTGGAGTTTCCTGCCGAGGAAGCGCATCACATCCTCGGCGCCGAAGGTCGACGCCGCGTGTCGGACGAGGGCGGGATACAGGGCCTCGAGCGCCGCGCGGTTGCGGAACATGATGTCCGTCGCGTACTCGGCTTGGTCCGTGACCCAGTAGTAGTCGAGCATGGCGAACAGGTCGGAGAAGAGCGGATTGAAGCGATGGGCAAAGCGGTCGAGGATGGTGGGCCAGTCGAGTCGGGCAAACTCGTGGGACAGACGTTGCGCCCGCTCGGGATGGGCGATCGAGAGGAACGCGTTGTCCACACGTTCGAAGACCAGCCGCAGCTTCTGCATCTGCCGAGCCAGCCACTCGTGACCGTTGACGTAGACCTGCAGGGTGACCGGGAACCACGTTGGACGGCGGACGTGCATGAACCCGAAGTCGGGGTCGAACAGGTAAAAGTAGTGAACCAGGCACTTGCGCCAATCCGAGCGGACGCAGGGACGGCCGTCGCCGTAGGCCAGCCGGAACGCCAGGACTGGCTCGACCGTAGCCAAAACGCAGATGAGCCCACGGGTGATGCCCTCACGCTTTGCGATCTCGCGAGCGAGTTTCTCCTTGCGCACGGGGCCAGCAAGGTAGCGATACGTGCAGCCGGCACGCTGGGCGACGGCCTGGGCGTGGCTCTTCAGCCGATCAGCCACCTCGAGCGCGATCTCCTTGAACTCCATGAGCTTGAGGCCCAGGCAACTCATCCAGTTCTCCATGCCCGTCGGATGGCTGATGGGCAGGTGCCCCTTGAAGATCACCCGGTCGAAGCAGGACAACGTTCCCACGATCTTGTCGCGATGGTGCATGATGAAACGGTCCATGGCATCTCCTTCAGCATGTGGGTTTCGGCGAACACATCATGCCGGAGAGGCGCCATGGACGTCAGCCGACTCCGCTCATCGTGCTTGTTCGGAGATTTGGTTGCGGCTCTGCCGCGCTAGGTCCAGTTCGGTGTCGCCACATTGACCGCCGGGCCGTGGATCAACGTACCGGGGGCCGACGGATTCTCGATGAGCCAGTTGTGCCGAATGATCGTGGGCGTAGCGTTATGGCCTACACCGAAGTGCTCGCAACCGATGTTGACGGACGGGTCTGTGCACTGATGCCCCGTCGTGGGCGCCGGCGGTGTCGCCGGAAGCGACGTGAACGCGGAGAAGCTGCTCGTGGCCGCGTTGTAATGGGCCGCATAGCGGACGAAGACCTTCGGATGCGCGGGATCGGAATTGTCCTCGGTGATCGTCGGGGGGCCATAGTGATTCCAGTCGAAGGTGTAGCTGATGTCGGTGCTGTGGATGTCGTCCAACTCGATTTCAAAGCCATAACAGTTCTGACCGGTGTCGTTGAACACGTCGAAGTTGTTCAAATCGCCAAAAACCGTGCTGGCTGCGCTGAAATTCGACCCGAATGCCACCAACGCGAGCACACAGGTGAGGCGCACGACACTCCACACGCCCACCTCGCCGAGACGGGGGAATCGTCCCCTTCCTTCGTTTGTCTTTCCCATTTCACGACTCCTTTTCGATGGCTTCTTGCCGATCGTGCCGAGGCTCGTCGGCGAACCTCCGTCCACTCCGATTCGTCATCGCGGAGAGGTCTGCGTCGCTTCCTCTTCCTGCCGCTGGGCACTGGAACCGAGAGATCTCGATGCCGAACCTGTCCTCGTCGGTGTCATCGACCCCTTCGAAGCTACAAAAGCGGGCAATCGTCGCTGCTCCCCGTGGCCGGACCACCCGAACTCAGCACGGCGAGTCCGATGACACCAACTCCGAGACGCGTTCGCGCAGTCACGCTGATCATGACGTCTTCCCTTTCGTTGACTTCTGGAGCACACGCAAACACGCACGCGACATCTCCATTATGGCAGCCGCACGTGGGGCTGGGAAGCGGGAAAACCCCGGTTTTCGGAGGCCATGTTGACGGGGTTTTCCCGGCGTTCCGCACCGATTGCCAAGAATCGCCCTATTTTCCCGCGGGGTCGATCGAGGGGTCTTGCAGCAGTCCCAAATCCATTGCCAGCCGGGTCAACTCGACGCGGGTCGTCAAACCGAGCTTCTGCATCAGCCTGGCGCGGTAGGATTCGACGGTCTTGACGCTCAGCCGCATCTTCTCCCCGATCGCGCGGTTGGTGTGGCCCCGTGCGACGAGCGCCAGCACCTCGCGCTCCCGCGCACTGAGCGTGGAGATCGGGGCGGGAGCTGGCGCCTCGTCGGGGCGAGCCGTCACCAATGAGCCGAACGTCTCCGCACTTCCCACGTCGATGAACACGCGGCCGCGATGCACGGCGCGAATCGCCGCCATCAGCGCCGCGTCGGCCGCGCTCTTGGCCAGGTACCCCGAGGCCCCGGCCGCCAGCGCGGTGCGCACGTAGGCCGCATCCTCGTACATCGTGAGCACGACGACGCGCGCCGACGGCGCTGCGGCGCAGAGCTTCTCGATCGTCCCCAGTCCCGAGCCGCCGGGCATCGACAGGTCGAGCGTGATGACATCCGGCTGCAGCGAGCCGGCCAGGGCGACGACCGCGGCGCAGTCACCGGCCTCGCCAACGACCTCCATGTCGGGTTGCCCCTGGATCAGCAAGCGCAGCCCGCTGCGCAGGATCGCATGGTCGTCGGCGAGCAGGACGCGAATCTCGTTCATGATCGTCCCCGCACGGGCACGCGGATCTCGATCGTCGTGCCCGCTCCACGGCGCGTGAGCACGGTGCATTCCCCTCCGAGCATCAGCGCGCGCTCGCGGATGCCACGTATGCCCAGGCCGTCCGCCCTGCGGATCAGGGCATCCCCCTCGAGGACGTCGAAGCCCAGGCCGTCATCGCGAATCGTCAACGTGATCGAGGCGTCGCTTTGCGAAAGGCATACCTCGACCTTGCTCGCCCCCGCATGTCGAGCGACGTTGGTCAGCGCCTCCTGAACGATGCGGTACAGAGCCGTTTCCGCCCCGGCGTCGAGCCGGAGCCCCGGTCCGGGATCACAGGCCAGCGCCACCGAGACGGCATGGGTACTCTGGAAGTCTTCGCACAGCCGCGCGAGGGCCACCGCGAGCCCCAGATCCTCGAGGACGAGCGGCCGGAGTCCGCGGGCCAGTCTCCGCACCTCGCCGTGCGCTTCGGCCGCAAGCTCGCGCAGATCGCGCGCCCGGGCCCTCGCCGTATCGAAGTCTCCCGCGTCCTCGATCGTGCGCAGGCCGACCAGCAGCGCGGTCAGGTTCTGCCCGATGCTGTCGTGGAGATCCCTGGCGATGTGCGCCCGCTCTTCCTCCTGAGCTTCGAGCAGCTTCCGCAGCAGGCCTCCGCGCGCCTCGAATAACCGGCGCAGGGGCATGACCGTCAGAAACCACACGGTCGGTGCCATGACGAGCGTCAGCACGCTCGCGTCGATCAGGCTCTCCAGGACGGCGCCGCGCCAGGCGTCCGGCAGTCGTGGCAGAACAAGCATGATGGCGCCCTCGACCGCGAACACCAGGAACAGGACGAGGAACGAGGACCCGGATCGGCGAGCGAACGGGGGACGGAAGATCGTCGTGGGGGGCGCGCGCGGATTCCATGATCCGACCATTATCCACGAGCCGGAACGGGCGGCGCCGGCGCCGGGCCGCCTCCGCATGTGCACCCCCTGAGAACCGGCCGGCAACGTCTGCAAGCCGTCCTGGAAGAGACGACCTGCACGCTCGTCTTCACCCGCTCCCGCGCCTGGCGCTCGCGATGCTCAACGCCGAGGGCGTCGAGAAACGCGGCCAACACGGCGAGGTGGAACAACGCGAGGCACCACGGTGGCTCACCCGGTCCAAGCAGGACAGGGTCCCTCGGATCTCGTCAGCGTGTTTGGCGATGAACAGGTCCATGCGTCCATTGGAAACCAAATCCGCCGCCGAGACCCGCGGCCGTAGCTCGATTCAGGGCCGGATCGGTCCCTTCCGGACCGGTTCCTGAACGTCGTCCACGCGGCGCGTGCGCGTGCCCGCCTTGAGGATCCGCTTGCGCAGCCGGAAGGAAGCCGGCGTGACCTCGAGAAGCTCGTCGTCGCGGAGGAACTCGATGGCCTGCTCGAGCGAGAGGAGGCGGGGGGGCACGATCTGGACCGCGATATCGCTCGTCGAGGCCCGCATGTTCGTGAGCTTCTTCTCCTTGGCGATGTTGACGTCGATGTCCATGGAGCGGCTGGACTCGCCGACCACCATGCCCTCGTACACCTGCTCTCCCGGCGCGATGAACATCTCCCCGCGCTCCTGGATGTTCGCGATCGCGTAGGAGGTGGCCCGGCCGGTTCGGTCGGCCGCGAGGGCGCCGGTGACGCGCGAGGCGATCTCTCCCTGCCAAGGCTCGTACCCGTCGAAGAGGTGGTTCATGATCCCGGTGCCGCGCGTCTGGGTCATCAGCTCGGTCCTGAACCCGATGAGGCCGCGGGACGGAAGTCGAAACTCGAGCCGCACCCGTCCTTTCCCATGGTTCGCCATCTTGGTCAGGCGGCCCCGTCGGCCTCCCACGGTCTGCGTGACGGTTCCGATGTACGGCTCGGGGCAGTCCACGATCAGCTGCTCCATCGGCTCGTGCTTGACGCCGCCGATGTACTTCAGGATCGGCTCGGGGCGCGAGACCTGCATCTCGTACCCTTCCCTGCGCATCATCTCGATCAGGATGGCGAGCTGCAGCTCGCCGCGTCCCGAGACCGCGAGCGACTCGGTCGTCTCGGTGTCCTCGACGCGGATGGCCACGTTGTGGTGCGCTTCCTTGAACAGTCGCTCGCGGAGATGGCGAGACGTCAGGAATTTCCCCTCGCGTCCCGCGAAGGGCGATGTGTTGACGCCGAAGATCATCACGATCGTCGGCTCGTCGACCTGGATCCGTGGCAGCGCCGTCGGGCGCTCGACATCGCTCACCGTGTCGCCGATCCCGATCGGCTCGAGACCCGCAATGGCGACGATGTCGCCCGGGCCGGCCTCCTGGATCTCGACCCGCTCGAGCCCTTCGTAGCCGTAGAGGACCGTGATCTTGGCCCGCTCCACCACTCCCTCCGGACGGCAGATGGCGACCATGGACTGGTTCTTCAGCACGCCGTTAAAGACGCGGGCGATGGCGAGGCGGCCGACGTAGTCGCTCCATCCGAGGTTCGTGACGAGCGCCTGAGCCGGTGCAGACGGGTCGTGGCGAGGGGCGGGAACCGTGGCCAGAATCGACTCGAAGAGTGGCGACAGGTTCGTGTCCTCCGCCTCCATCGATTCACGCACGGTGCCGTTGCGGGCGTTCGCGTACCAGACGGGGAATCCGAGCTGATTCTCTTCGGCGTCGAGATCGATGAAGAGATCGAAGATCTCGTTCAGGACCTCGGCGGGGCGCGCGTCGTGACGGTCGATCTTGTTGATCACGACCAGGGGCGGAAGGTGCGCCTCGAGGGCCTTCTTGAGGACGAAGCGCGTCTGCGGCAGGGGACCCTCGCTCGCATCCACGAGAAGCATCACCCCATCGACCATCTTGAGAGTTCGCTCGACCTCGCCGCCGAAGTCGGCGTGCCCCGGCGTGTCCACGATGTTGATCCGCGATCCCTTGTAGTGGATCGAGGTGTTCTTCGCGAGAATCGTGATCCCCCGCTCGCGTTCCAGCGGGTTCGAGTCCATGACCCGATCGATGACGACCGAGTTCTCCCGAAACGTCCCGCTCTGCCAGAGCATCGCGTCCACGAGGGTCGTCTTGCCGTGGTCCACATGGGCGATGATGGCGATGTTCCGTACGTCGTCTCGAGTTTCCAAAACGTCCCTCCGGCCTTCCGCCGACACGATCCCCAACGTGCAAGCACTCGATTCGCGCCGGCCCATTCTGCTGCGGCGCGGGCGCACCGACCGTACCCGAGCGACTCTTGGATGGGCCCGATGGGGTGGTCGTCAACGGGACAGTGTACTCACCACCGAAAATTCCCGGGGCGAAGCGGCCGCGAAAACCCCCCCGCCGGTCCTGCGGAACCCGCCGGGCCGGATCGGGCGAGGGAAAGGTCGACCGCAGCAGTTCTCCGCCCGCCTTGTCGCCGGAAGGTACTGGAATGTGCTGATGATGCTGCCTTGCGGGCGTTCCGACACCTCGGGAAGAAACAAGCCCAACCGGAGCGATGCCGGTCTGCCGGCGTCGCGGAGGGCGGGAGTGGGGGTTCGGGGGCAAAGCCCCCGCGCCGCTGTTTCTTGAAAAGGTACGCGCCCTCCGCCCCCGGGACGACGGACGCCGAGCCTCGAGCCGGCCTCCCCCGCCTGGAGAGCGATTTCCGTCCGTTCGCGGTGCCGAAGGTGCCGAAAACCCTTTCTGGCGGCGAGATGGCGAGATCCGCCCTTGACAGAATACGAGGGTCAAAGTATTCAGGGATCGAGCCAAAAGAGAGTTGGGGCGGCATGGCAGAGCGGGTCCATCCGATCCGGAAGGGCGCCGTTCACGTCGAGGGAGGCGCTCGATGCGCGGATGCGTACGGGTCCGGAGAGTGGTTTCGACCTTCGCGGGGAGTGTCCTGATTCTGGGGATTTGCGGTCTCTTCGCGGCGACGGCTCGCGGCGCGGACCCACTCGCGGCGGGGGCTGTCGACTCCTCGCTGTCGTACGAAATGGTCCCGGCGGGCGCGGCGCTGCCGGAGGGCGGATGGCTCGCGACGAACCCTGCGCAGGGCCTCCGATTCGCGTTTCTCGATCAGGGCGCCCGGATCGAGCCGAGCGGCGGCGCAGATTGGCAGCTCGACGTTTCACTCGCCGGAGCGGGTCGGGAGGGCGAGGTGCAGCCGGTCGCGCCGATGCGCCTCGCGGCGCTCGCCAATCGGATCGAGTACGCCTCGGGCTCTGGCTTCAAGGCCTGGTTCGCCAACGAGCCGCGCGGCCTGGTTGCCGCGTTCGAGCTCAACGAGCGCCCCGATGAGGATTCCCCTCGCGTCTTCGAGTGGCGGGTCGCCGGCGCCGCGGCGCCGCGGCTCGACGACTCCCTGGGCGCGGTCGAGTTCCGCAAGGGCGACGGGTCGCCTCTGGTCCTCCTCGGCGCGCTGTCTGCCTGGGACGCAGAGGGACGCGAGGTTCCGGCCCGTCTCGAGATCGCGGAGGGTGGGGTCGTCCGGATCGTCGTCGAGCGCGTGGATGCGTCCTACCCGGTCACGATCGAGTGCCTCTTCACGTCATTCCCGAAACGCAAGGGCGCCCCTCGATCCGACTCGGGTGGGGGCGCGGCGATGGAGGCAGTGTCCGCCACGCTCGCGGCCCCCGCGAACGACACGTGCCTCCAGGCCGAAGTCATCCCCGCAGCCGGTCCGTTTCCGTACCTCACCGCCATCGCGGACATCGGCGATGCGACGACCACCGACGATCCGGTCGCGCGGCCGGCCTGCGCGGCTGCTGCCTACGCGGTCTCGCGAAGCGTCTGGTACAAGTTCACCCCCGTCGCCACCGGGACGTACACGTTCTCGACGTGCGCGGATGTTCCCACGGGTACCTCCGTGTTCGACACCGTGCTGGCGGTCTACTCCTCCTCCACGGGGCTGTGCACCGGGACGTTCACGCAACAGGCGTGCGACGACGACTCGTGCGCCTTCGAGGACTACCAGTCGGTCGCGTCCCAGCAGCTTGCGGCCGGCACGACCTACTACATCGGCGTCTGGAACCTGGGCGCCGCGCCGGCGGTCGGGAGCTCGTCCGTGCAGCTGCGGGTGAGCGCGTCCTTCGCGCAACCGCCGGCCAACGACAACTGCGCTCAGGCGGAGACGATCCCGCCGGCCGGGCCGTTCCCGCATCTCACGTCGGTCGCCGCGGACATCTCCAATGCGACGACGGCTGGCGATCCGGCGGCTCCCACGTGCCTGCCCACGGGGTACGGCACCTTCGGAAGCATCTGGTACGCGTTCACGCCGGCCGCAACGGGGATCTACTCGATCTCCTCGTGCGCGGGCGACGGGGGAGGCACGGGGACGACCGTCGTGGACACGATCCTCGCGGTGTACACCGCCACCGGCGTGTGCAGCGGGTTCACGGAGATCCCGACGGCCGGGCTGAGCGACGGGTGCGACGATGATTCGTGCGTCGTGGGCACGTTCCAGGCGGTGGTGACCACCGAGCTGCAGGCATCGACCACGTACTACATCGTCGCGGCCAAGGTCGGACTCACCGCTCCTGGCGCGGGAGAGACCGCCGTGCAGCTCCGCGTGAACCGGCTCCCGGCGCCGGCGAACGACCGGTGTGCCGCGGCGGTACAGCTCGCGCTCGATACGCCCGTCTCGGGATCGAACGAGCAGGCCGTCGACGACTACCAGACGGCCGCGAACACCACCTGCTACTCGGGAGTCGGGCAGATCACTTCCTCGGCGGCGGGTCGGGACGTCGCGTACACGTTCACCTCGGCCGCGAATGGCCTCTATTCGTTCAAGGTCACCGGGTTCGCGACGTCGAAGAACCTGGTCGTTCATGTCGCCAGCAACTGCCCGGCGACCGCTCCCGCGACCATCGACTGCCTGAAGGCGGCGAATCGGAACTCGAGCGTCAGCTCCGAAGAGGTGGACTGCGTCTCGATCCCGCAGGGGACGACCGTCTACGTTTACGTGGACGAGACCACGGTGACGACCGGCAGCCCGTTCGTGATCGAGGTGAACCGCTGCACGCGCGAAGCCGAGCCCAACGGCACTCCGGCGGAGGCCAGCTCGTTCGCGTGCGGGATCGAGGGGGCGATCTCGCCTGCCGGAGAAGCGGATTTCTTCTCCGTGGGAACGCCGTTCAACGGGGCGCGGATCTTCTCCCTCGTGGACGGCGTCGCCGGTTCCTCGAGCGACTTCGACCTGCGCGTCACCACCGCCGACGAGACCCTCGAGTACGACGACCTCAACGCCGACGTGCCGTTCGGGAGCCTGTCGGGAACCACCACCGGGACACCGCTCCCGGGAGTGGCCACGTACCTGCGAGTGAGCATGTTCGGGGCGGCTGCTGTGTCCGAGCCGTACCGCGTGTACACGATGGTCAAGCCGCCGGCGTCCTCGGCGGCGCCGGAGACGGAGCCGAACGACTCGACCGCGCAGGCGACTCAGTCGCCGACCGTCTACGTCTCCGGCTCGCTGCCGCGCGGGACAAATCCGAACGCACCGTCCCCGGACGTGGACCTTTTCCGAATCCAGGCGAGCGCGGGGAATCTGATCTTCGTCGGGCTGGACGGCGACCCGCTCCGGGACAACACGCCGATCAACCCGGCCCTCGCGCTTCTCGACGCCGCCGGCGTCGTGCTCGTCGCGGTCAACGACGGTTCCGCGACCTCGTCCACCACGGTGGGGGTGGGTGGCCTGACCCGGACGACACCGTTCTCGCCCGGCGAAGCGCTCGTGTGGCGGGCACGTTCCACGGGCACGTACTACGCGCGCGTCACGATCGGCACCACCTCGGGGACGTCCATCGGCGCCGGTGATTACCTGCTCGCCTGGGCCCTGAACTGCGCGCCCGACAACGACGACAGCGACGCAGACGGCATCGCGAACTCGCAGGATTGCGCGCAGACCAACGGGACGGTGTGGCAGATTCCGGGCGAAGTTTTCAGCGTGCGGTTCGCAGCGGACAAGGCGACTCTCACGTGGACCGCCGCGAGCGGCGGGATCGCGACGATCTACGCCGTGCTCCGAGGGGCGTTCGCGTCGTTGCCGGTCGGGCCGGGAGGAGCGGACGAGACCTGCTCCAACCCGGGCACGGCGACCTCGCTTCAGACTCCGGGGGAGCCGACTTTGGGACAAGGGTACTGGTATTTGGTGCGGGGCTCGAACGTGTGCGGAATCGGAACCTACGGGTTCCAGGGAAACCGGGGGACGCCGGGGACGCAGCGGCTCAGCGCGACCTGCCCGTAGTCCGCCGCCGCCCCGTTCGCGCGAGCGCGGAGGCGGAACGGAGCACGAGGTCGGGCTCGGCCCTGCGAGGTTCCGGCGCCGTCCCCGCCCGAAGGAACGGACGGAGCGATGGAATCGAAGGATGCGGGCTGGTCGAAGGGAAGGGGGCAAGCGCCGGGTCTCGAGGCTCGAGAGTGCGCTCTTCGCGCATGTGGCGGCTTCGTTCTGATCTTGGTGCTCGGGTTCGCTTCGTCCGCGAACGCTGCGGATCTCGCCGCGTGGGAGTCGGGAAAACCAGTCCAGGGGATTCCCTGGACCGGTGATCCGGGAATCAGCGCGACGGTCCGCGACATCCTCGCGCGCGAGGTCGCCGAGCCGCTTCCCTTCCCGTTCCGGATCTCGGTGAAGCCGTCGTTGAGCGCGAGGGACCTCCCGCGCCGGCAGGACCCGTCCGCACCCGCGCTCGCCCAGTGGCCGCCGGCCGACGACTCGGGCCCGGCCGACGAGGTCTTCTCTCCCCAATCGACCGGGACGAGCTTTCTCGCGGCGAACCTCGTGGCGGCGGGAGGCTCGGTCCCCCCGGATCCCGCTGGCGACGTCGGACCGTCGCAGATCGTCGTTGCGGTCAACGGCCGGATCCGCGTGTTCGACAAGAGCGGCGCTCTCGGCACGCTCGACACGTCGCTCGACAGTTTCTTCGCCTCGGTGCGAAACGGATCGGCCACCAGCGACCCGCGCGTGCGCTACGATCGGCTCTCGGGCCGCTGGCTCGTGACGGCGATCAACACGGCGCAACCCAATCGAATCCTGATCGCGGTCAGCTCCGGTCCCACGATCTCGGGCGCGTCGAGCTTCGCGTTCTTCCAGTTCCGGCACGATCTGGTCGGCCCGACGCCGAACTCCGACACCGGCGCGCGCGCCGAGTCCCCGTCCCTCGGGGTGGATCGCAGCGCCCTCTACATCGGCGTCAACGTCACGAACGGCTCGACCGCGGTCGGGAGCACCGGCTTCGTCGTGAACAAGGCGAGCCTTCTCGCGGGGGCGCTGACGGTCACCGCGTTCCGCCGGCTGAGCGATCTGACCACGACGAACGGCCCCTTCGCGCCACAGGGGGTGGACAACGACGACCCGGCGGCGACCGACGGGTACTTCATCGGGGTGGACGCCCTGGTGTTCTCGCGGCTGGTGATCCGGCGCGTGACCGATCCGGGCGGGGTGCCGACCCTGTCGGGGAACCTGAACCTCGCCGTGCCGAACACCGTATTCCCGATCCGCGTGCCCCACGCCGGGGTCCCGGCGGACCGGAGGCTCGACGCTCTCGACGACCGGCTCTCCGCGGCCACGATCGTTCGCGACAAGATCACCGGCGTGAAGAGCCTCTGGGCCATCCACGCCATCGAGGTGAACGCAACGGGTGCCGGCGCGACGGGCGGCGGGAGGAACGGCGCGCGATGGTACGAGATCCGGAACCTCAACGGAACGCCGCTGCTCCACCAGTCCGGCACCGCGTACGACGGCTCCTCGACGAGTCCTCGCTTTCTGTGGATGCCGTCCCTCGTTGCCACCGGACAGGGGCACATGGTCCTCGCCTCGAGCGCGGCCGGAAGCGGTCGATTCGCGGAGGTCGCGGCGTCGGGTAGGCTCTCGGGAGATCCCGTGGGATCGACCCGCCCGTTCACTTCGGCGCAGAGCAGCTCGACGGCGTATCTCGTCGAGCCGGTCGACGGCCAGCGGTGGGGAACCCGTTCGCGAACCGTCCTCGACCCGAACGACGACATGACGGTGTGGACGTTCCAGGAGTACTGCGACGGCACCAACTCGTGGGGCGTCCGAGCCATCGAGATCGAGGCGCCGCCGATCCCGGCTCTCGCCGGCGTCTCGCCCCCCGGGGTGTGCGTGGGGCACCCGTCGGTGATCGTGACCGTGACCGGGACGGCCGTCTCCGGTTCGGGCTTCTTCGATCCCGGTCCCGATACGGGAGGACCGGGGTTCCCGGATCGAATCGGGGCGTCCGTGAGCGGTGGCGTCGCGGTGAGCTCCGTCTCGTTCTCGAGCCCGACCGAGGTGCAGTTGAACGTGTCCACCGTCGCGGCGACGCCCGGAGCGCAGGACGTCACGATCCGGAATCCCGACGGCCAGACCGCGACGAGGGTGGGCCTTCTGTCGGTCTTCACGACCACCCCGCGGCCGGATGCCTCCAACAACGGGCCCATCTGCGCGGGCACCACGCTCCAGCTCTTCGCCGCATCGATCCCTGGGGCGACCTACGTGTGGATGGGACCCGGCGGATTCGCGTCGAGCATTCAGAACCCGACGATCACCGGGGCCACGACCGCGGCGTCCGGGCTCTACACCGTGACGGCGAGCGTTCCGGGCTGCTCGTCGGCAGTGGCGTCCACCAGCGTGGAGGTGGTTCTCGACGGCGCGGACTGCGACGACGGCAACGAATGCACCGTGGGAGAGGCCTGCCTCGCGGGAGTCTGCGGGGGCGGGACGCCGGTGGTGTGCGACGACGGCAATCTCTGCACGGACGACGCGTGCTCTCCAACCGTGGGGTGCACGTTCGCGGTGGACGACACGAACCCTTGCGAGGACGGCAGCCTCTGTACGGTCGACCGTTGCATGGCGGGGACCTGCGTCCGGAACCCGGTCGTCTGCAACGACCACAATCCCTGCACGGACGACTCGTGCGTCCCGTCCCAGGGCTGTGTGGCGTCGCCCGACGACACGAATGACTGCGCGGACGAGGACCGGTGCACGTCGGAAGCCTGCGTGTCCGGCGCGTGCGTCTCGTCCCCCGTCTCGTGCGAGGACGGGAACCCGTGCACGCTGGACCGGTGCGATCCCGGGGCAGGGTGCGTTTTCTCGCCGCTCGACGGCAACGCGTGCTCGGACGGGAACGCATGCACGGCCGACTCGTGCGTCGATGGCCAGTGCCTGGGATCGCCCATCCGCTGCGAGGACGAGAATGCGTGCACGGACGACGGCTGCGACCCGGCGTCCGGCTGCATCTTCGCTCCCCGCACGGGCAGCTGCGACGACGGCGATTCGTGCACCGTGAACGACGTCTGCTCCGCGGGGGTGTGCCGCGGGACGCCGAGCCCTGTCCCCTCCGAGATCGCCGGGGTTCGGCTAGGCCCGCCGAAGAGCGCGTTGTCGTGGACATCGGGGGACGGCCCCGGCTCCGGGACGGTCCACGACGTGCCGCGCGGGATGCTGAACGAGCTTCCCCCCGGATCGGGCGCTTCCGAGGCCTGCGTCGCGTCGGGGATCGAGGACGCAAGCACGTCCGATCCCGCGAATCCGCCTGCGGGGCGGGGATTCTGGTATCTCGTCCGCGCCCGGAACTCGTGCGGGACCGGGACCTACGGGTTCCGGACCCTCCGCGGAGTCCCTTCGTCCGAGCGAACGACCGCGGCCTGTCCCTGACCCGGCGCACGCGTCCTGCTTGGGGGGGGGACGCGATTGCCGGAAGGTCAACGAGCGGGCGGGAAAGCGAAACTGTCCAGGGCCGCCCCTGCTCCCATGGAGCGTCCCCATCGTCCCGCGGAGAACGTGGCACTTCCGCAACGCCTGATCCGGCGAGCCTCGATGTGCGGGAACGCCAGACCGGAGAACTCCGCGAAGTTTCGCACCACCTTCGATGCGACGCGCCCAAAGGGACGAATTAGGTCCTGTTTGTCGACCCGTCTCTTCGAACAAAATCTTGACTGGCCGTGTCTTTCGGGGTACTTACCGAGCAGGATTCCATCGAGTGGAGTCACTCGTTTGGGGGGAGCGTGCAGGACTCGGGCAGGTTCTGCTTCAAAAAGCTTGTGCAACAACGAATTTCCGAAGGGGCTCGTGTAGCCCGGGAGGGGGCAAGATGAGTGGGTCAACGTATCGGCAAGAGGGGAAAGCTCGCCTCTTCGCCGTTCTGGCAGTACTCGCGATCTGTTGCGCGGGTTTCCTCTCCGCGACCGGGGCGGATCGCCTCGCGAACGCGCGGACTGGAATCCCCGGGTCCGAGTTCCGTGTGACGGCGGTGGCGCCGAACACACCGGTCGAGCTCCGGGCCCTGTACCAGGCCGACAACGGCCCGAACCGCTTCCGTGCGTACTTCACGGAGACGGGGATTCACCTCGTGAATCCGTGGCCCGAGGAAGCCCCCTGGGGCGAGCTGGAGCTGAGCCTCGGCGGGTACACCTACCGAGGCGACTTCGGGATGCTGCCGAACTCCGAGGTGACCGCCGACGGAAACCGGCTGGATTACGTGTTCAGCGACCGGGTCCGCGGCACCTCCGTCAACGAGGCAGCGGGCATCCGCCAGAGCTTCGTGCTCAGCGGGGCGCCCTACTCGCGGCAGGACGGCGCCGCGCCGATCGCCCTGAGCTTCTCTCTCGCCGGCGATCTCACGACGAACGTGCAGATCTCGCAGAGCGGGCGAACCATCCAGTTCGTCGCCGCCGACGGGTCGATCCCTCTGCACTACACCGTGACCAGCGCGACGAGCGCGTCGGGCGAGAGCGTTCCCGTGAGCCTCGAGGCCATGTCCAGCGGCGACGGCAACGCGAACGGCGTCCGGATGCTGTTCGAGATTTCCGATGACGCCTGGCCCGTCACGGTCGAAGGGGTGATGGGCGGCGGCTCTGGCAAGAAGGACGACAGGGACCTCGACGACCTGATGAAAGTTCTCCCCGCGAGCCTGATCGTCGGCACCGCCTCGGGCGATCCGGGATTCGCGCCTCCCGCGAACGACACCTGCGGGGGAGCGATCGCCATTCCGGCCGGCACGTATCCCGTCCTCACCACGACGGTCAGCCTCGTGGAAGCGACCATCGGCGGCAATCCCGGCGCCGATCCCACCATGTGCATCACGACGAACAACACCGTGTGGTACACGTTCGTGCCTGCCGTGACCAGCGCCTACAAGCTGACGACCTGCCAGGTCCAGGCGGCGGGAACGACCACGGTGGATACGGTTCTCGGCGTCTTCACCTCCACCGGCGCCTGCGCCGGCCCCTTCACCTCCGTCGGGTGCAACGACGAGGACTCGGCCTGCGCCGGCGGGGCCTCGCGCTCGACCGTCACGGTGAACATGACTGCGGGAACGACCTACTACGTCATGGTGGGCAGCTACAGCACCTCGACGCCGCTCGACGTCCAGATCGCCGTCGACCGGATCGTGGCCCCGGCGAACGACACGTGCGCCGGCGCGGTTGCCCTCGCCCTCGACACGCCGACCAACGGCACGAACACGGCGGCCACGAACGACTACCAGATCGGGACCCCGAGCGCGACCTGCTTCACGGGAATCGTGCAGACGACGACCACCGCGGTCGGCCGCGACAGCGTCTACTCGTTCACGGCCCCGAGCGGAGGCAGCTACTCGTTCCGGGCCCAGGCGCGGTCCGCATCCGGCGGCGGGAACCTCGTGCTCTACACGGCTCCCGCTTGCCCGACGGCGCCCCCGACGCAGACGATCACCTGCGACGCGACGGTGACGGCGGCGAACCGCAACTCGAACACCGCGCAGTTCTCGGCCGCCGAAGAGATCATGTGCCTGGCGATGACGGCAGGGCAGACGCTCTACCTCTACGTCGACGAGTCCACCGCCAGCACCACCGGTGGAGACTACGTGGTCGAGGTGAATCGGTGCACGCGTGAGACCGAGGCGAACGGGACGCCGGCGACGGCCAACTCCCTCGTGTGCGGACTCGAGGGATCGATCGCCCCGGCCGCCGACGTGGATTTCTTCGCGCTCGGATCGCCCGCCGCCGGCAGCCGCGTGTTCACCATCGCCGACGGCGTTTCCGGAAACAGCAACGACTTCGACATGCGGATCACGGATTCCGCGAACACTCTCGAGTACGACGACGCGGGCAACACGACTCCATGGGGTAGCCTCTCCCCGAACTGCGCGGGGACTCCGCTGACCGGGGTGGCGTCGTTCATCCGGATGAGCCACTTCTCCGCGACGACCCAGTCCGAGCCGTACCGGCTGTACTCGATCGTTCAGCCCCCGGGCGGCGGCCTCGGCGGGTCCTCGGCGGTCGCCGAGACCGAGCCGAACTGCTGTCTCCTGAGCCAGGCGAACGTGGCGCCGAACAACTTCTTCTCGGGCACGATCACCCCCGGCGGCACGACGGGCGACCTCGACCTCTTCGCGTTCGCCGCGAATGCGGGCGACCTGATCATGCTGAACATCGACGGGGATCCGCTGCGGAACAACACGCCGGCGGATTACGCGATCTTCCTGTTCGACAGCAACGGGAGCCAGCTCCTCGGCTTCACCGACGCGGGCTCCACCTCGTCCACGGTTTCGGGCGCCGGAAGCCTGACGGCCACGACCCCGAACTCGCCCGCCGAGGCGATCACGTGGAGGGCGCGCTACAGCGGCGTCTACTACGCCGCGGTCAACACCCAGTCGACGGCGCAGACCGGCGACTACCTGTACTCGATCTCGGTCAACTGCCTGCGAGGCGACGAGCTGCAGGCCGACCTGGCGGTGACGAAGTCCGGACTGCCGGATCCGGTCGTGGCCGGGCAGAACATCTCGTACACCGTCACGGTGACGAACAACGGGCCGAACGCGGCCACGAACGTGACCTGGACCGACACGTTCCCGCCGAACACGACGTTCGTCAGCCTCAACGGCCCGGCGGGCTGGACGTGCTCCGCGATCGCGGGTGGCATCTCCTGCACGAGCCAGGGCCTCGGCGCGAACATCCCGCAGGTGTTCACGCTGGTTCTCAACGTGCCCCAGTGCTACGGAAACGGCCCGATCACCAACCTCGCGTCGGTGACCTCGCTCACGACCGATCCGGCGGCGGGGAACAACAGCGTCAGCGCCACGACGAACGTGACCGATCCGAGGACGTGCGACGACGGCAGCTTCTGCACCTCGGGCGACACCTGCGTCGGCACCGTCTGCCAGGGCGGGCCGCCGCCGCCGTGCGACGACGGCGACAACTGCACGATCAACTTCTGCAACCCGGCCACGGGCCTGTGCGAGAACCCGCCGATCGTCTGCGACGACAGCAACCCGTGCACCGACGACGCGTGCGATCCGGCCAACGGGCTGTGCGTCTTCACGCCCGACGACACCAACCCCTGCACCGACAACAGCCTGTGCACCAGCGACGCCTGCGTCGCCGGCCAGTGCGTTTCCACGGTCATCGTCGTGTGCGATGACTCGAACCAGTGCACCGACGACGTGTGCGATCCGCTGACCGGGCTGTGCGTGTTCACGATCGACGACACGAACGCGTGCAGCGACGGCGACGCCTGCACGGTGGACATCTGCACGAACGGGACCTGCGTCTCGCAGGCCTCGCCCGTGACGCTCAGCGGCGGAGGGATCACGATCCCGTCGTCGGGGGGGGGACGCCTTACCCGTCGACCATCACCATTCCCAGCGCGTACGGGACCATCGCGTCCGTCACGGTGGCAATCCAGGGATTCAGCCACACCTGGCCGGACGACGTGGACGTTCTCCTCGTGGGTCCGACCGGCGCGAAGACGATGCTGATGTCGGACGCGGGCAGTTCCTTTGGCGCGGTCAACCTCAACTACACGTTCGCCGATGGGAGCCCGCTCCTCGCAGACTCGGCCCTCAACCCCAGCGGGACCTACGGGCCGACGGACTACGAGACCGGGGACGTCCTCCCGGCGCCGGCGCCCGCGGGCCCGTACGGAACCGCCCTGTCGGCGTTCAACGGCACCAGCCCGGTCGGCGCGTGGCAGCTCTACGTCAGCGACGACGCGGCCGGCGACTCGGGGACGATCACCGGCTGGAGCCTCACGATCACGCTGGTCTGCAACGATAACAGCGCGTGCACGACCGACGCCTGCGTCCCGGCTCAGGGCTGCGTCTTCACGGCGATCAACTGCGACGACGGCCTCTCGTGCACGCTGGACAGCTGCGATCCGGCGACGGGCTGCGTGAACGTCACGGATCCGGCGCTCTGCGACGACGGGAACGCGTGCACGGTGGACACCTGCGATCCCACCGGGAACTGCGTACACGATCCCCTCGTGTGCGACGATAACAACTCGTGCACCGATAACCTCTGCAACACGGTCACCGGGTGCTACTACCCGCCCAACGACGCCAACGCGTGCACGGACAACAGCCTGTGCACGACCGACGCGTGCGTCGGCGGCATCTGCGTGAGCACCGTCGTGGTGTTCTGCGACGATTCGAACCAGTGCACCGACGACGCGTGCGACCCGGCCACCGGGCTGTGCGTCTACACGAACGACGACACGAACGCGTGCAGCGACGGCAACGTCTGCACGAACGACCTCTGCGTGAGCGGCGTGTGCGTATCCAGCACCGACTTCACGATTCCGAGCACGGCCGTCCCCATTGCGATCCCGTCGTCCGGTGCGTCGCCGCCGTATCCGAGCACCATCACGGTGCCGGCGCTTTACGGCACCGTGGGCTCCGTCGCGCTGACGATCCAGGGATACAGCCACACGTTCCCGGACGACGTGGACGTGCTCCTGGTCGGACCGACGGGAGCCAACGCGATCGTCATGTCCGACGTCGGCAGCTTGTTCGGCGTCACCAGCGTCACCCTGACCCTGAGCGATTCCGCGTCCTCGCCCTTGCCGGACGCGGCGCAGATCGTCAGCGGAACGTTCCAGCCGACCAACATCGGAGCGGGGGATCCCTTCCCGGCTCCGGCTCCCGCTCCCGCGGGCGGGTCGGCTCTCTCGGTGTTCAACGGCACGAACCCGGCCGGCACCTGGCAGCTCTTCGTGGTCGACGACCTGGGCGGCGACTCCGGGTCGATCACCGGCTGGAGCCTCACGTTCACGCTGAGCTGCGACGACGGCAACGCGTGCACGGCCGACTCGTGCGATCCGGTGCTCGGCTGCATCCACACGCCGATCGTCTGCGACGACTCGAACCTGTGCACGACGGACACCTGCGATCCGGCCAGCGGCTGCGTCTACACTCCCAACCCGCCGTGCGACGACTCGAACCTGTGCACGAGCGACAGCTGCGTTCCCGCCACCGGCTGCCTCTACACGCCGATCGTCTGTAACGACCAGAACCCGTGCACCGACGACTCGTGCAATCCGGCAACGGGCTGCGTGTACACGCCGGTTCCCGGGCGCCCGTGCGATGACGCGGACGCCTGCACGACGGCCGACACGTGCAACGCGATCGGCGCCTGCGTGGGCGGTCCGGTTCGCAACTGCAACGACGGGAACGCCTGCACGAACGATTCGTGCAACCCGGCCAGCGGGTGCGTGAACGCCCCGGTGGTCTGCAACGACAACAACAACTGCACGACGGACACCTGCGATCCGGCGTCGGGCTGCCGGTACGTCACGATCAACTGCAACGACAACAACGCCTGCACGAACGACTCGTGCGATCCGCTCACGGAGCGGTGCGTGAACACGCCGATCGTCTGCAACGACAACAACAACTGCACGACGGACACCTGCGATCCGGCGTCGGGCTGCCGATTCACGGCGATCAGCTGCAACGACAACAACGTGTGCACGAACGACTCGTGCGATCCGCTCACGGAGCGGTGCGTGAACACGCCGATCGACTGCAGCGACAGCAACCTCTGCACGACCGACGCCTGCGATCCGGCGACCGGGTGCACCCACACGACGATCGAATGCTACGACGCGAACAAGTGCACGAACGATCTGTGCAACCCGGCGATCGGCTGCCAGTTCCCACCGGTGGTCTGCAACGACAACAACGGGTGCACGACGGACGCCTGCGATCCGGCCAGCGGGTGCACGTACACGACGATCTCGTGCAACGACAACAACGCGTGCACGAACGACTCGTGCAACCCGGCGACGGGGGCGTGCGTGAACACGCCGATCGTCTGCAACGACAACAACGCGTGCACCGCCGATGCCTGCAACCCGGCGAGCGGGTGCACGTCCACGCCGATCGTGTGCAACGACAACAACCCGTGCACGGACGATTCGTGCAACCCGGCGACGGGCTGCGTGTACACCAACGACAACACGAACCCCTGCTCGGACGGGAACGCGTGCACCGACGATGCGTGCGTGGCCGGAGCGTGCGTGGGCACCCCGCGCACCTGCAACGACAACAACCCGTGCACCGACGATTCGTGCAACCCGAGCTCGGGCTGCGTGTACACCAACGACAACACGAACACCTGCTCGGACGGGAGCGCGTGTACGACGGATGCGTGCGTGGCCGGCGCTTGCGTGAGCACCCCGATCACGTGCAATGACAACAACCCGTGCACGGACGATTCGTGCAGCCCGGCGACGGGCTGCGTGTACACCAACGACAACACGAACCCCTGCTCGGACGGGAGCGCGTGCACGACGGATGCGTGCGTGGCGGGAGCCTGCGTGGGCGCCCCGATCACCTGCAACGACAACAACCCGTGCACGGACGATTCGTGCAACCCGGCGACGGGCTGCGTGTACACGAACGACAACACCAACACCTGCTCGGACGGGAACGCGTGCACGACGGACGCCTGCGTGGCCGGCGCGTGCGTGGGAACCCCGATCACGTGCAACGACAACAACGCATGCACGGATGACTCGTGCAACCCGACGACGGGCTGCGTGTACACGAACGACAACACGAACACCTGCTCGGACGGGAGCGCGTGCACGACGGATGCGTGCGTGGCCGGCGTCTGCCGGGGCACCGCGATCACGTGCAACGACAACAACCCGTGCACCGACGACTCGTGCAACCCGGCGACGGGCTGCGTGTACACGAACGACAACACGAACACCTGCTCGGACGGGAACGCGTGCACGACGGATGCGTGCGTGGCCGGCGCGTGCGTGGGCACACCGATCAGCTGCAACGACAACAACCCGTGCACTGCGGATTCGTGCGATCCGACGGGGACGTGCCGGCACACGCCGACACCGGGCCTGGCGTGCAGCGACGGGAACGCGTGCACGGCCGGCGACACGTGCGATACGGCCGGGTTCTGCGTCGGCACGACGGTCGATTGTCGCGACGCGAGCGCGTGCACGTACGACTACTGCGACCCGGTGGCGGGTTGCATGCACGTGGGCGGCGGCGATCCGCAGACCACCACGATCACGTCCAACTTCAACAGCACTCCGATCCCGGCAGGCAAGTGGCTCTGGTTCAACGCGAACCTGAAGATGAGCATGTACTACGACTGCGTGCCGACGATCATCTACTCGACGAACAACGTGATCACGTTCACGGCGAACGGCGTGCCGTATACGCTGCACGCTCCGGACGCGGTGATCACGCTGGACCCGAACGCGACCTGCTCGACGGCGACCTGGAACGGGGCGCTGAACCGGTGGGAGATCACGGCCCCGGTGACGGGGACGGACGAGATCTTCTTCACCGGACTCGGATTCCAGGTACCGGTGAACTTCCCCGGCGGGATCAAGCCGGTGAGCTGGACGACGTCGCTGTCTTCGAATCAGCCCGGAGTGGAGTTCAAGTGGCGGTGGGGCGCGGCTGTGTACGGCACCGACATGAGCAACTACGCCGGGCTCGGGGTGAAGCCGACGACGAAGCTGTCGTGCGCCTACAACAACTCCGACAAGGCTGGGACGCCCGAGAACAAGAAGTCGTTCCTGATGAAGGGCGCCCGCGGCGGCGGTGGATCGAACTACACGGGATCGTGGACGAGCTACAAGAACCTGTACCTGGAGTGCCAGGACGTCGTCCACCCCGAGGAGTAGCGAATCGGGAGAACCCTCCGCCGGGCGCCGCGATGGCGTCCGGCGGAGGCGAGCCCCCGGATCGCAACTTGATTTCGCAGCAGTTTCGTTGAAGGGCCCCCGCGATGCGGGGGCCCTTGTTGTTCCTGGCCACCGGGCGCACCGCTTCCGGCCTCGAAAGAGACGGCAGAGCGGGGGCTTTGCCGCCGAGTCCCCACTCCCGCCCTCCGCGACGCCGGCAGACCGGCGTCGCTCCGGTTGGGCTTTTTTCTTCCCGAGGTGTCGGGGGAACGCCCGTCAGGCGGCTCGCAAAGTAATGCTGTCACGGCATTTTGCCCGGCGGAGAGTTCTGGAAGAAAGCCGACCTGTTGTGAGATGGCTATTGACTTGCCGAGCCGATCGAGGTAAACACCAAGCACGCTTCTTTGCGGATTGTTCGAAGCGGGGGGTTTGCTTGCAGTACGACTGTCGGTCCCATCGAATCGTCTCGAAATTCTCTTCAAGTCTCGTAGGCTCGAAAAGCTGAGGAGGGGAAGATGTCTACTCGTGGCGTCCGTGTCGTGACGTTTCTCGGTCTCGCCGTCGTTCTGGCCCTGAGTCTGGCCTCGTTCGACGGTCAGGCGTCGGGTTCCGGCCTCGCCGGATACCTGGTCCAGGCGCCTATTTTTTCCGAGAGCGAGTACCAGGCGGATAACCCGACCAACGGGTTCCGCGCGTACTTCGGCGAGGGGGGGATGCGCATCGTTCCCTCCGGACCGGCGGAGTCGGTCTCGTGGCAGTGGAGCCTCGCGCTGAGCGCTCACGGCCGCGAGGCGGGGCTCGAGTATGTCTCGCCTCCGGCGATTCAAGCCGCGGGAGATCGGTTCACCTTCTCCTACGGCGCCGTCGAGGAGACGATCTTGAACTCCCAGTCGGGCCTCGAGCAGAGCCTCGTGGTCCAGGCGCCGATCAGCTCCGCGGGCGGACCGCTCGTCGTGGATTTCGTGCTCGGCGGGACGCTTCGCGGCAAGCTCGCCGACGGCCAGGCCGTGCAGTTCTACGCCAACGAGGGAACGACGCTGCTGCGCTTCGCGAAGCTGCAAGCGACGGATAACGCGGGCCTCGAGCTCCCCGTCACGATGCAGTGGGCGGACGTGAAAGGATCGGCGAACGATCGCGGCATCCGGCTGGTGGTCGAGGACGCGAGTGCCTCGTACCCGGTCACGGTCCGGACCCTGATCTCGGCGGCGAACGTGGTGGCGGCCCCGGCGCCCCACTCCGGCTTCGTCGCGCCTCCGAACGACACGTGCGCGGGCGCCGAGGTGGTTGCCGACGGTCCGTACCCGATCCTCTCGGCGATCACGGCGGACATCACCGACGCGACGACCACGGGCGATCCGGCCCCCTCGTGCCAGACCAGCTGGTCGCGGGGGATCTGGTACAGCTTCACGCCTTCGGTTTCGGCGAACTACACGTTCTCCCTCTGCGCCGACGCGCCCACGGGATCCACCGTGGACGACACGGTGGTCGCGGTCTTCACCTCTGCCGCAGGCTGCGCCGGTCCGTTCACGCAGGTGTCCGGCGGGTGTGACGACGACTCGTGCGCGAGCGAGGGGCTCCAGTCGGTCATCACCGACCTGCCGCTGACCGGCGGGACGACCTACTACGTTCTGGCGTCCAAGTTCGGCGCCACGGCTCCCACCGTCGGGAACACGGCAATCCAGCTCAAGGTCAGCCGGTTCATTCCTCCTCCCCCGCCGACGAACGACACGTGCGCCGGGGCAGAGGTGATCCCGGGGGCCGGCTTCCCGGTCCTGAGCGCCGTCACCGATCTGTTCTCGGCGACGAGTGCCGGGGATCCGGCCACGACGTGCGAGCCGATCACCTCCCGCGGGATCTGGTACACGTTCACACCGGCCGTCAACGGGACCTACCAGTTTGAGACGTGCAACACGGCGACCGGGACGACGTTGTCCGACACGGTCCTGTCGTTGTTCACGTCGGCCGGCGGCTGCGCCGGTCCGTTCACGCAGGTGGGCTGCAACGACGACTCGTGCGGTCTGCAGTCGAGCGTGCCTCTCACGCTGACCGGCGGGACGACCTACTACCTCCTCGGGTACAAGTTCGGCGCGACGGCGCCGCCGTCCAGCGCATCGAACGTCCAGGTGCGGGTCACGCAGGTCTTCCCTCCCGTGAACGACACGTGCACGGGGGCGCTGCCGCTGACGCTCAACATCCCGGTCACGGACGCGTTCACCAACTTGACGACGAACGACTACCAGCTGTCCGGTGCGACCTGCTTCACGGGGGTCGGTCAGACGTCGAACACCGCGGGCGGCCGCGACCATGCGTTCACGTTCACGGCGCCGGCGGCGGGGAACTACTCCTTCCGCGTGTCGGAGCCGAGCGGCGGCTTCGGCAACCCGATTCTGTACCTCGCGAGCTCCTGCCCCGCGGTTCCGCCCTCGCCGCAGACGGTGACCGGATGCCTGGCGGCGGCGAACCGGAACTCGCTTTCGACTCCGGGCGGTGAGGAGGTCCTCTGCTTCCCGATGACGGCCAGCCAGCAGGTCTTCGTGATCGTGGACGACACGAGCCTGACCACGCTGCCGACGTTCACCCTGGAAGTCGCGCCGTGCACCCTCGAGACCGAGCCGAACGGCACCGCCGCGACGGCCACCCCGTTCGTCTGCGGGATCGAAGGCGCGATCAACCCGGCGTCCGAATTCGATTTCTTCTCGTTCCCGCCGACCACGGCAGGACAGCGGATCTTCGCCATGGCGGACGGGTTCGTGTCCAACACCAGCGATTTCGACATGCGCATCACCACCGCCGCCGACACGCTGGAGTATGACGACGCCAACCTCGATGCGCTCTTCGGCACGCTCGCCCCGGTGTGCGCCGGAACCAAGGCCACCGGTGCGGCCACCTACATCCGGATGAGTCACTTCAGCGGCACGTTGAGCGAGCCGTACCGCGTGTACGCGACGGTGCAGTCGCCCATCGAGTGCGCCAAGCCCGAGATCGAGTCGAACAACACGCGAGCGACGGCCAACGCGGTGCCGAGCGGATACGTCTCGGGCACGCTTTCGTCCACCTCCGACATCGACTACTTCGCGGTGACGGTGCAGGCCGGCGACGTGATCTTCGTCGCCGTCGATCAGGATCCGGGGTACAACAACACCGCGATCAACGGTGCGCTGTCGATCCGGAGCGCCACGGATACGGTCCTCACGTCGGCCAACGACGGAGGCAGCACGTCCTCGACGCGCGCGCCGGTGCTCGCCAGCTTGACGTCGACGACCCCGGTCTCGAACGGCGAGGGCCTGTGGTACCGGGCGCCCGCCGCCGGGACGTACTACGTCCGTTACGAATGGTTCGGGGGGACCACCCCGAACGACTACCTCATGTCGATCGCGGTCAACTGCGCGTCGGCCGCGTGCGTCGACGGCGTCCCCTGCACGTTGGACGCCTGCGTCGCCGGGACCGGCTGCACGAACACGCCGGACAACGGGCTGTGCAACGACAACAACCTGTGCACCTCGGACGTGTGCGATCCGGTGCTCGGCTGCGTGTTCACCCCGTCGGTGGTGTGCAACGACAACAGCCTGTGCACGACGGACGCGTGCGACCCGGCGACCGGGCAGTGCGTGTTCACCCCGTCGGTCGTCTGCAACGACGGCCTGCTCTGCACGACGGACGCGTGCGACCCGGCGACGGGGCAGTGCGTGTTCACGCCCGTGGTGTGCAACGACAACAGCCTGTGCACGACGGACGCGTGCGATCCGGCGACGGGGCTGTGCGTGTTCACGCCGATCGTCTGCGACGACCAGAACGTCTGCACCGCGGATTCCTGCGATCCGCTGGTCGGTTGCGTGTTCGACCCGGCGCCGTTGAACGGCACGACGTGCGACGACGGCAACTTCTGCACCGCTCCCGACGTCTGCCGCAACGGAGCGTGTGTTTGCGCCACGCCCCCGGGAGGGTTCACGACGCAGATCGACGCATACCTCGATCTCGGGGCGGGATTCGCGAACGACACGCGCTTCGACTACTCGTCGGCGGTCAATGGGATCGGGAGCCCGACCTGCTCGCACCGCCGCGACATCGGGTTCACCTGCGGGTTCTACAACGACACCGACGCGACCGGGTCGGGGCCACGGTTCGTGTGCAACGTGGGCTTCACCCCGGGTCGCGGTAACTCGTATCCGAAGGATCCGGGACACCTGCCGGCCTCCATCACGGCCACGGGCTGGTACACGTTCCGGCACATCTTCAAGGACGTGGGCGGAGTCCTCGTCATCGACATGGAAATCCTCCCTGTCGGCTCCGCGACCCCGGTCGCTTCCTGGACGATCTACGCGAGCAGCCATCCGAGCGCGGCGGGAGGCGGGATCATCACTTCCCCCGAAGGTCCGGTGGCGTCGCCGTTGAATCCCCTCGACTTCGTGTCGGGGCCGTTCACGAACGTCGGGGGCGGAAGGTACGGCTGGCTCGTGGACAACGAGATGCCGTTCCTGGCCATCGACAACACGATCAACACCGCCACCGGGTTCAATCAGGGATTCGAGGTCGACAACTCCGGCTGGAACGTCCTGGCCGGACAGTACACGGCGATCCGGGTTCCTTCGGGCAACAACGGCGTTTCCTCGGCGGCGGGCGTCTTCCACGGTGAGGCCGGCCTGTTCACGGCGGCCCAGGGAGGGTCGGCGTTCACCGACTGGGGAGGCGACCGGAACGCGCGCTGCGCGTTCCCGCAGGGCGTCTGCCCGGGCCCGGACTGCAACGACCAGAACCCCTGCACGACGGACACGTGCGATCCGGTGCTCGGGTGCGTTCACACCCCGATCGTCTGCAACGACAACAACCTGTGCACGACGGACGCGTGCGACCCGGCGACGGGGCTGTGCGTGTACACACCGATCGTGTGCGACGACAACAGCCCGTGCACGACGGACGCGTGCGACCCGGCGACGGGGCAGTGCGTGTACACGCCGGTGCCGGACGGGACGGCGTGCGGGAGTGCGGCGGACACGTTCTGCGACGATCCCGACACGTGCGTCGGCGGGGTGTGTCGGCCGAACCTCGTGCCGGCGGGTACGGCGTGCGGGGACAACAACCCGTGCACGACGGCGGACGCGTGCGACGGTGCAGGAGCGTGCGTCGGCGGACCGGCAGTGGACTGCAACGACAACAACGTGTGCACGGACGAGGTGTGCGACCCGACGACGTTGACGGTGACGCCTGGCTTCCGGAACTACGACGCGGCCTTGATCGGGCTTCGCTACCGGTCGTTCGGGAACGTCGTGGGCGCTGGCGAGGCCTACCTGGGAATTCCCGACCTCGGCGTCGCCGGGAACCGAGTGGAGCGTAACTTCCATCCTTGTGCGTGGGGCAACACGAGCGGCAACAGTCAGACGAACGCGATCACGTTCACGTTCGACAAGGCGGCAGACCTGCTGATCACGACGGTGGACACGGGTGCGCCGGGTTGTGCGTTCTCGTTGACCTATCCGAATCTCACGGCCAACCTCGCGGTGAAGAAGCCTGGCTTCCTGTTGAGCCAGATGAACATCATGCAGATCACGGTGTCTGGCCGCGACACGAACACGACGGTGAGCCTGGAGAGCCTGACGTTCAACGGGACGCCTCTCGGGACGTTCACCGCGACGCAGCCGCCGGGGCAGTTCCTGGACTGGATGGTGACGGGTCTGGAGTTCAACCAGAGTTTCACGATGACGGCGACGCTCAAGCTGACGGGCGCATTCGGCGGAAGCCAGGAGCTGAGCCGAGTGGGGTTGTCGGTTGGAGTGGACAGGACCTTGAGGCCATCCGGTTGCGTGTACACGAACAACACCAGTCCGTGCGACGACTCGAACCGGTGCACCGAAAACGACGTTTGTGCTGCCGGGACGTGCACCGGATCCGCCGTGACCTGCAACGACCAGAACCCCTGCACGGACGACACGTGCGATCCGGCGACGGGCTGCGTGTACACGAACGACGACACCAACGTGTGCACCGACAACAGCGTGTGCACCACGGGTGACGCGTGCGTCGCCGGCCAGTGCGTGGGCACGCCGATCCCCTGCGACGACGGCAATCCGTGCACGGACGACACGTGCGACCCGATTCTCGGCTGCGTCTACACGCCGGACGACACGAACACGTGCTCGGACGGGAACGCGTGCACGGCTCCGGACGTCTGCGTGGGCGGGGCGTGCGTGTGCCGGAACTTCGGGGCCTGCACGAACTCGGGGACGGTCACGACGTTCACGAACACGACGCCGGTGGTGATTCCCACCGGTCCTGGCGTGGTCACCTCGACGATCACGGTGGGCGGGGTGAACCCGTACCTGTTCCGCCTGCGGATGACGAACTTCATCCTGCACGCGGCGAACTCGGATCTGGACGTGACGCTGCAGTCCCCGGCGGGGACGGTGGTGACGATCACGACGGACAACGGCGGGACGTTCGACAACGTGTTCAACGGGACGGTGTGGGACGACAAGGCGGATCCTGGGAACGACGTACCGTTCCCGTCGGACACGTTCGCGGCGTCGAAGCTGGTGACGGACACGACGTACTCGGACAACGTGGCGAAGGCGACGCTGGCGGTGGAGGAAGCGCTGGGGGCCTTCACGGGCGAGAACCCGAACGGGGTGTGGACGCTGACGATCTCCGACGACCTGTCGAGCAACGGCGGCACGCTGCAGAGCTGGGGTCTCGAGACGACGACGCTGGCGATCGCGCCGATCGTCACGACGAATCCCGCGGTGGTGCAGACGACGGCCGTGCCTCTGCCGGACTCGGCGCTGGCGAGCTCGACGGTGACGGTGTCCGGGCTGGGGACGCAGATCGGGGCGGTGCGCCTCAAGACCTTCATCCGGCACACCTTCCCGAGCGATCTCGACATCACGCTGGTGTCTCCCGCCGGGACGGTGGTGACGATTACGTCGGACAACGGTTCGAGCTTCGACAACGTGTTCAACGGAACGGTCTGGAGCGATAAGGCCGATCCGGGCGGCCAGGTGCCGTACACGACCAACAACGGTGTGGTGACGGACGCGTCGTACGTGGCGAACGTGACGCGGACGCCGCTGGTTTCGGAGGAGCCGCTGTCGGCGTTCGTGGGCGAAGACCCGAACGGGGTGTGGACGCTGAAGATCCGGGACGATCTGGGGGGCGACACGGGCTCTCTGGATCGCTGGGAGCTGGAGGTCGACACGATCGTGTGCTCGATCCCGTGCGACGTGGTGTGCGACGACGGCAATCCGTGCACCGACGACACCTGCGATCCGATTCTGGGGTGCGTCTACACGATCGACGACACGAACACCTGCAGCGACAACAACGTGTGCACGACGGGGGACGCGTGCCAGGCCGGCCAGTGCGTGGGCACTCCGATCACCTGTGACGACAGCAACCCGTGCACGGACGACACCTGCGACCCGGTGACAGGCTGCGTGTTCACGAACGACGACACGAACCTCTGCGACGATGGGAACACTTGCACGATCAACGACGCGTGCCAGCGCGGCGTGTGCACGTGCGCGGGCACGCTGTGCGCCGGTACCCTTTCGTACGTGGACAACCAGACGCCGGTGACGATCCCTGCGGGGCCCGCGGTGGTCACCTCGACGATCACGGTGACCGGGCTCGACCCGTACATCCAGACGGTGCGGCTGAAGGACTTCATCCTGCACGCCGCGAACGCCGACCTGGACGTGACGCTGCAGTCTCCGGCGGGGACGGTGGTGACGATCACGACGGACAACGGTGGGACGTTCGACAACGTGTTCAACGGGACGGTCTGGGACGACAAGGCCGATCCGGGCAACCAGGCTCCGTTCCCGGGCAACACGTTCGCGGCGTCGAACCTGGTCGGCGACACGGTGTTTGTGGACAACGTGCCGAAGACCTCGCTCGTGACCGAAGAGGCGCTGGGGGCGTTCATCGGAGAGAACCCTAACGGTCTGTGGACGCTCACCATCTCCGACGATCTGGCCAGCAACGGCGGCGAGCTGACGAGCTGGGGGATCGAGCTGACGACGCTTCCGGCGGCTCCGGCGACGGCGGTGAGCACGGTTTCCGAAGCGGTGGTGACTCCGATCCCCGATTTGGGGACGGTGACGCGAACGGTGGCGGTGTCGGGGGCCGGGATCCAGATCGGGAAGGTGAAGGTGACGACGTTCATCACGCACTCGTTCCCGGGCGACCTGGACATGACGCTGAAGTCGCCTTCGGGGACGATCGTGACGTTGACGAGCGACAACGGCTCGTTGAGCAACGACGTGTTCAACGGGACGGTGTGGGACGACGACGCGAACCCGGGCGGCCAGGTGCCGTACGTCAACAACAACGGACTGGTGACGGACCATCTGTACGTGGACAACGTGCTGGCGTCGCCGCTGGCTCCGGAAGAGGCGCTCGCCGCGTTCCTGGGCGAGAACCCCAACGGGACGTGGACGCTGACGGTCACGGACGACGCGTCGCTCGACACGGGAACGCTGTCGCGCTGGCAGCTCGAGATCACGACGATCAGCTGTGCTTCGGCGTGCGACCTCGACTGCGACGACAACGACGCGTGCACGGCGGACACCTGCGACCCGCTGACGGGTTGCATCCACACGCCGATCACCTGCAACGACAACAGCCTGTGCACGACCGACACGTGCAACCCGGCGATCGGCTGCGTCTACACGCCGATCGTGTGCAACGACGGGAGCTTCTGCACGACGGACACCTGCGATCCGCTGACGGGCTGCGTGTACACGACGATCGTGTGCGACGACAACAACCAGTGCACCGACGACTCGTGCAATCCCGCGACCGGCTGCGTGTACACGAACGACAACACGAACACCTGCACGGACGGGAACGCGTGCACGACCGACCGCTGTTTCAACGGGTTCTGTCAGACGCAGGGGATCGACTGCAACGACAACAACCTGTGCACGAACGACTCCTGCAGCGCCACGTCGGGTTGCGTGAACACGCCGGTCACGTGCAACGACAACAATAACTGCACGACGGACAGCTGCGATCCGGCGAGCGGGTGCCGGTACACCACGGTGAGCTGCGACGACCAGAACGCGTGCACGAACGACTCGTGCGATCCGCTGACCGAGCGGTGCGTGAACACGCCGATCAACTGCGGCGACAACAACGCCTGCACGACGGACGCCTGCGATCCGGCCAGCGGCTGCACCCACACGACGGTGGAGTGCTACGACGCGAACAAGTGCACCAACGACTCGTGCGTGCCGGCGACCGGCTGCGTCTTCACGCCGGTGGTCTGCAACGACGGCAACCCGTGCACGACGGACGCGTGCGATCCCGCCAGCGGCTGCACGCACACGACGAACTCGTGCAACGACAACAACGCGTGCACGAACGACTCGTGCAACCCGGCGACGGGGGCGTGCGTGAACACGCCGATCGTCTGTAACGACAGCAACGCCTGCACGGCCGACGCCTGCAACCCGGCGAGCGGCTGCACGTTCACGCCGATCACCTGCAACGACAGCAACGCCTGCACCGCCGACGCCTGCAACCCGACGACAGGGTGCACGTTCACGCCGATCGTCTGTAACGACAACAGCGCGTGCACGGCCGACGCGTGCAACCCGGCGAGCGGGTGCACGTTCACCACGATCACCTGCAACGACAGCAACCCGTGCACCGACGATTCGTGCAGCCCGAGCTCGGGCTGCGTGTACACGAACGACAACACGAACACCTGCACGGACGGGAACGCGTGCACGGCGGATGCCTGCGTGGCGGGACAGTGCGTGAGCACGCCGATCACCTGCAACGACGGGAACGCGTGCACCGATGATTCGTGCAACCCGACGTCGGGCTGCGTGTACACGAACGACGATACGAACGCCTGCTCGGACGGGAACGCCTGCACGGCGGATCGGTGCGTGGCCGGGCAGTGCGTGGGCACTCCGACCACCTGCAACGACAACAACCCGTGCACGGACGACACGTGCGATCCGGGTTCGGGCTGCATCTACACGCGGGACGACACGAACCCCTGCACGGACAACAACGCGTGCACTTCGGACGCGTGCGTGGCCGGACAGTGCACGAGCACGCCGATCACGTGCAACGACAACAACCCGTGCACGGACGACTCGTGCAACGTGACCTCGGGCTGCGTCTACACGCCGGACAACACGAACGTCTGCGCGGACAACAACGCGTGCACGACGGATGCGTGCGTCGCCGGGCAGTGCGTGAGCACGCCGATCACCTGCAACGACAGCAACCCGTGCACGGACGATTCGTGCAACCCGACCTCGGGCTGCGTCTACACGAACGACAACACGAACCTCTGTACCGACGGCAACGCCTGCACGGCGGATGCGTGCGTGAACGGGCAGTGCGTGGTCGCGCCCATCCCCTGCAACGACAACAACCCGTGCACGGACGATTCGTGCAACCCGAGCTCGGGCTGCGTGTTCGCCCCGGACAACACGAACACGTGCACGGACGGCAACGCGTGCACGCGGGACACCTGTCAGGGCGGTCAGTGCGTGAGCACGACGATCAGCTGCAACGACGGGAACAGCTGCACGATCGACACCTGCAATCCCACCACGGGGTGCTCGTATCAGTGCAAGCCGTACCCCTGCCAGGACGGCGACCAGTGCGCGCCGCTGGGGCCGGGCGGGTCCTCGTTCCAGGTGGGCAACGTGACGGTCACGGTGGACGGCAACGGCGACGTGACGGTCGTGTACGACCAGTCGCGTGGTCTCAACGACAACAGCTACGGAACGAACATCGTCAACTGGCCGCGCAGCCACAACTTTAGCGATCTGGTCGGGAGCGACAAGGCCCAGTTCGTCTTCCGCGATGCGAACGGCAACGTGGTGTTCGATTTCCTGATGGACTACATCACGGCGTCGAGCGGGACGCCCAGCGGTTACGCCAGTCTCGGCGTGGCCGGTGGCGAAGGATCGGTGACGACCGGACAGGCGTCCTGGCTGCTCCAGTGGAACACGTCGCTGGCTTCGAACCTGAACAGCACGGGGTACTGCAGCGGCGGCAGCTGCGTGGTCGGCGGGGTGAACCTGCTGCAGAACTCGCCGCCGACGACCCCGCCGAACACCAGCTACACGGTGGCGCCGGCGTATTCGTTGTGGAACTTCACGAACAGCTACACCGTGAAGATCAGCCACCTCGCGTTCGGGGCCGCGGGCTTCGGGAGCGTGTCGATTCCGTCCGTGCACAACTCGCCTCCGAAGGTCGGTTCCAACGCGGTCGTACCGACGCCGTGCGACGAGTGCGGCGGCGGTGGGAACTGCTCGGGTCCGGATCCGGACGCGGACGGGTTCGCCGACGCGTGCGACAACTGCCCGACCATCGCGAACGCCGACCAGGCGGACGCGGACGATGACGGTCTCGGGGACGCCTGCGACGCGTGCCCGAACGACGCGCAGAACGACGTGGACCACGACGGGGTATGCGGGAACGTGGACAACTGCCCGACGACGGCGAACCCGAGCCAGGCCGACAGCGACGGCAACGGCGTCGGGGACGCGTGCGACTGCAACAGCGTTCCGTGCAACGACGGCAACCCGTGCACGACCGACACCTGCAATCCGGCGACCGGGGCGTGCACGCACGCGCCGCGAACCGGCCAGGCGTGCAACGACGGCAATACCTGCACGACCGGCGATGCCTGCGACGCCTCGGGATTCTGCGTCGGGGCGCCCGTGAACTGTCGCGACGAGAGCGCGTGCACGTACGACTACTGCGACCCGGTGGCGGGTTGCCTGCACGTGGGCGAGGGCGAGGATCAGACGACGTCCATCTCGTCCTACTTCAACAGCACACCGATCCCGGCGGGCAAGTGGCTCTGGTTCAACGCGAACCTGAAGATGAGCATGTACTACGACTGCGTGCCGACGATCATCTACTCGACGAACAACGTGATCACGTTCTCGGCGAACGGGGTGCCGTACACCCTCAACGCTCCGGACGCGGTGATCACTCTGGACCCGAACGCGACCTGTTCGACGACGACGTGGAACGGGGCGCTGAACCGGTGGGAGATCGTGGCCCCGGTGACGGGAACGGACGAGATCTTCTTCACGGGGCTCGGGTTCCAGGTACCGGTGAACTTCCCCGGCGGAATCAAGCCGGTGAGTTGGACGACCACTCTGTCCTCGAACCAGCCCGGGGTGGAATTCAAGTGGCGGTGGGGAGCGGCGGTGTACGGCACCGACATGAGCAACTACGCCGGACTGGGGGTCAAGCCCACGACGAAGAAGTCGTGCGCCTACAACAACACCGATAAGGCCGGGACGCCCGAGACCAAGAAGTCGTTCGTGATGAAGGGCGCCCGGGGCGGCGGTGGGACGAACTACACGGGTTCTTGGACCTCGTACAAGAACGTGTCTCTGGAGTGCGCGGACATCGTGCACCCCGAAGAGTAGCGAATCGGGGAAATCCCTCGCGGGGTGCCAAAACGGCACCTCGCGTGGGTGAACCCGGGATCGCGAAGAGAACTTGCAACGATGGAAAGGGCCCCCGCACGCGGGGGCCCTTTCTACGTCTGGCGCAAATGCGCTGTCCTCTCGAGAAAAAGCCGCGCGGGGGCTTTGCCCTCGAACCCCCGCTCCCGCCCTCCGCGACGCCGGCAGACCGGCATCGCTCCGGCTGGGCCTGTTTTTTCCGGAGGTGGCGGGGCGCCCGCCCCGTGCGGCCGCTCTTAAGAAACAGATGCTCAGGGGCTCTGCCCCCGAACCCCCGCTCCCGCCCTCCGCGACGCCGGCGGACCGGCATCGCTCCGGTTGGGCTGTTTCCTCCGGAGGTGTCGGGGCGCCCGCCCCGTGCGGCCGCTCTTAAGAAACAGCTGCTCGGGGGCTCTGCCCCCGAACCCCCGCTCCCGCCCTCCGCGACGCCGGCAGACCGGCATCGCTCCGGCTGGGCTGTTTCCTCCGGAGGTGCCGGGGCGCCCGCCCCGTGCGGCCGCTCTTAAGAAACAGATGCTCGGGGGCTCTGCCCCCGAACCCCCGCTCCCGCCCTCCGCGACGCCGGCAGACCGGCATCGCTCCGGTTGGGCTGTTTCCTCCGGAGGTGCCGGGGCGCCCGCCCCGTGCGGCCGCTCCTAAGAAACAGCGGAGCGCAGGCTTTGCCCCCACCCCCACTCCCGCCCTTCGCGACGCCGGCGGACCGGCATCGCTCCGGCTGGGCTTGTTTCTTCCCGAGGTGTCGGGAGAACGCCCATGAGGCTGCTCCTGGGAAGAACGGCTGACCGCGAAGTTGCCCCGGCCCGAGCGGGGTCTTCATGGCTCGCGTGAACGCCGGGGCGCGAACGGGCCCGATGACGCTTCGCGGAGCCGCCGAGCCGATGCAGAATTGTCGTTTCCCGAATGTTGGGCTGGAGGGACATGCTGTAATGCCATTTGAAACTCCATTCCCGACCGGTCCGTGCCCAGGCCCGACTATTCGAGCAGATTGGGCCTTGACCCCGTGTGAAAACCGCTTACAATCCCGCCTGCGCCATCTCTGGCAGAAACGCTCTTTTGCGCGTATCTCAGGAGAGTCGGGGCGGGGGGAGCACCAATATCAGGCGCGCTATCCGGCACTGTCGGAAGCGTTTCGATCAGGGTTTCAGTCATGAACCGTCCGCAACCCGGGAAGATCGCGCGGGAGTTCCTGCCTACGACTCCCGTGCGCCGTGACGGCGGTTCCAGAACGGATAGGAGGACGAGGGGTGTCTAGCATCGTGCGTCAGTCTCGAATCGTTGCTCTCGCGGCGATCCTGCTGGGTCTCGGGCTCGCGTTGCCCGTTCCCGCGATCGCGCAGACCAGCACCTGCAACGGTTCGCTGTTCATCGACTACGTTCAGCCTCCGACGCCGAACTTCGCGTTGGACAACGACATCGTCCGGATCCGCCTCACCCTCGGTACGGGGCCTATCCGAAACGGAACGTTCATGACCGTCGACCGGTTGCGGTTCAGCCTGGACTGCAAGAAGGATGTGACGTTCCCCGGCCTCTGCGCTGACGACGGTGCCGTCCTCCGCTATCCGGGGGACGTCGCGGCAGCGATCTCGACGACGTGCCCGACCACGTGGGCGAGCGACAACCCAGGCGGTGGTTTGCAGAACGAGCTGGTGTTCGACGCTGGGCCGAACTTCACCATCCCGGCGAACACCGCGCAGTTCTGCGTTCTCGAGTTCAGCCTGGTCGTGAACAGCGTGCCCGAGGCGCGAGACGACGCGACACCGGATCTAGTGGAGCAGCGCGCGTTCTATCGCGGCAACGACGCCGTTTGCAACAACAACCTCGGAACCACGGGAACACAGTCTGCATCGCTGACCCTGTGTCCGGTGTGCGACGACGGCAACGTCTGCAACGGCCTCGAGACGTGCAATCAAGTCACCGGCGATTGCATTCCGGGAACCGGCTTGAACTGCAACGACGGGAATGCGTGCACCGCAGATTCGTGCGATCCCACCGGGGGATGCGTGAATGCCCCCATCGTGTGCAACGACCAGAACGCGTGCACGGCCGATTCCTGCGACCCGGCTGTCGGCTGCGTCACGACGCCCGTCGAGTGCAATGATCGGAGCGCGTGCACGTCCGATTCATGCGATCCGGCCACGGGATGCGTCTTCACGCCTCTCACGTGCGACGATCAGAGCGCGTGCACGACGGACACGTGCGACCCCGCGACAGGGTGCGTGTTCACCCCGGTGGTGTGCGACGACCGGAGCGCGTGCACGACGGACACGTGCGACCCCGCGTCGGGCTGCGTGTTCACCCCGGTGACTTGCAACGACCAGAGCGCGTGCACGACCGACACCTGCGATCCCGCCACGGGTTGCGTGTTCACCCCGGTGATTTGCGACGACCGGAGCGCGTGCACGACCGACACCTGCGACCCCGCGACCGGCTGCGTGTTCACCCCGGTGGTGTGCAACGACAGCAACCCGTGCACGGACGACACGTGCAGCACCGCGACGGGCTGCGTCTTCACGCCGGACGACACCAATTTGTGTACGGATGGCAGCGCGTGCACGACGGACGCCTGCATCGCCGGTCAGTGCGTCAGTACGACCGTCCTCTGCAACGATGACAACCCGTGCACCGACGACACGTGCGACCCGGCCACGGGCTGCGTGTACACGCCGGACAACACGAACGTGTGCACGGACGGGAGCGAGTGCACGACGGACGCGTGCGTGAACGGTCAATGCGTGGGCACCGCGATCGTGTGCAACGACGGGAACGTGTGCACGGACGACACGTGCGACCCGGCGACGGGCTGCGTGTACACACCGGACAACACGAACGTGTGCACAGACGGGAGCGAGTGCACGACGGACGCGTGCGTGAACGGTCAGTGCGTGGGCACCCCGATCGTGTGCAACGACGGGAACGTGTGCACGGATGACACGTGCGACCCGGCGACGGGCTGCGTGTACACACCGGACAACACGAACGTGTGCACGGACGGGAGCGAGTGCACGACGGACGCGTGCGTGAACGGTCAGTGCGTGGGCACCGCGATCGTGTGCAACGACGGGAACGTGTGCACGGATGACACGTGCGACCCAGCGACGGGCTGCGTGTACACACCGGACAACACGAACGTGTGCACGGACGGGAGCGAGTGCACGACGGATGCGTGCGTGAACGGTCAGTGCGTGGGCACCGCGATCGTGTGCAACGACGGGAACGTGTGCACGGACGACACGTGCGACCCGGCGACGGGCTGCGTGTACACACCGGACAACACGAACGTGTGCACGGACGGGAGCGAGTGCACGACGGATGCGTGCGTGAACGGTCAGTGCGTGGGCACCCCGATCGTGTGCGACGACGGGAACGTGTGCACGGACGACACGTGCGATCCCGCGACGGGCTGCGTGTACACGCCGGACAACACGAATGCGTGCACGGACGGGAGCGAGTGCACGACGGATGCGTGCGTGAACGGTCAGTGCGTGGGCACCGCGATCGTGTGCAACGACGGGAACGTGTGCACGGACGACACGTGCGACCCGGCGACGGGCTGCGTGTACACACCGGACAACACGAACGTGTGCACGGACGGGAGCGAGTGCACGACGGATGCGTGCGTGAACGGTCAGTGCGTGGGCACCGCGATCGTGTGCAACGACGGGAACGTGTGCACGGACGACACGTGCGATCCCGCGACGGGCTGCGTGTACACGCCGGACAACACGAATGCGTGCACGGACGGGAGCGAGTGCACGACGGACGCGTGCGTGAACGGTCAATGCGTGGGCACCGCGATCGTGTGCAACGACGGGAACGTGTGCACGGACGACACGTGCGACCCGGCGACGGGCTGCGTGTACACACCGGACAACACGAACGTGTGCACGGACGGGAGCGAGTGCACGACGGATGCGTGCGTGAACGGTCAGTGCGTGGGCACCGCGATCGTGTGCAACGACGGGAACGTGTGCACGGACGACACGTGCGACCCGGCGACGGGCTGCGTGTACACGCCGGACAACACGAACGTGTGCACGGACGGGAGCGAGTGCACGACCGACGCGTGCGTGAACGGTCAGTGCGTGGGCACCGCGATCGTGTGCAACGACGGGAACGTGTGCACGGACGACACGTGCGATCCGGCGACGGGCTGCGTGTACACGCCGGACAACACGAACGTGTGCACGGACGGGAGCGAGTGCACGACGGACGCGTGCGTGAACGGTCAGTGCGTGGGCACCGCGATCGTGTGCAACGACGGGAACGTGTGCACGGACGATACGTGCGACCCGGCGACGGGCTGCGTGTACACGCCGGACAACACGAACGTGTGCACGGACGGGAGCGAGTGCACGACCGACGCGTGCGTGAACGGTCAGTGCGTGGGCACCGCGATCGTGTGCAACGACGGGAACGTGTGCACGGACGACACGTGCGATCCCGCGACGGGCTGCGTGTACACGCCGGACAACACGAACGTGTGCACGGACGGGAGCGAGTGCACGACGGACGCGTGCGTGAACGGTCAGTGCGTGGGCACCGCGATCGTGTGCAACGACGGGAACGTGTGCACGGACGATACGTGCGACCCGGCGACGGGCTGCGTGTACACGCCGGACAACACGAACGTGTGCACGGACGGGAGCGAGTGCACGACGGATGCGTGCGTGAACGGTCAGTGCGTGGGCACCGCGATCGTGTGCAACGACGGGAACGTGTGCACGGACGATTCGTGCGATCCGGCGACGGGCTGCGTGTACACGCCGGACAACACGAATGCGTGCACGGACGGGAGCGAGTGCACGACGGATGCGTGCGTGAACGGTCAGTGCGTGGGCACCCCGATCGTGTGCGACGACGGGAACGTGTGCACGGACGACACGTGCGATCCCGCGACGGGCTGCGTGTACACGCCGGACAACACGAATGCGTGCACGGACGGGAGCGAGTGCACGACGGATGCGTGCGTGAACGGTCAGTGCGTGGGCACCGCGATCGTGTGCAACGACGGGAACGTGTGCACGGACGACACGTGCGACCCCGCGACGGGCTGCGTGTACACGCCGGACAACACGAACGTGTGCACGGACGGGAGCGAGTGCACGACCGACGCGTGCGTGAACGGTCAGTGCGTGAGCACCGCGATCGTGTGCGACGACGGGAACGTGTGCACGGACGATAAGTGTGACCCGGCGACGGGCTGCGTGTACACACCGGACAACATGAACGTGTGCACGGACGGGAGCGAGTGCACGACCGACGCGTGCGTGAACGGTCAGTGCGTGGGCACCCCGATCGTTTGCGATGACGGGAACGTGTGCACGGACGATTCGTGCGATCCGGCGACGGGCTGCGTGTACACGCCGGACAACACGAACGTGTGCACGGACGGGAGCGAGTGCACGACCGACGCATGCGTGAACGGTCAGTGCGTGGGCACCGCGATCGTGTGCAACGACGGGAACGTGTGCACGGACGATACGTGCGACCCGGCGACGGGCTGCGTGTACACGCCGGACAACACGAACGTGTGCACGGACGGGAGCGAGTGCACGACCGACGCGTGCGTGAACGGTCAGTGCGTGGGCACCGCGATCGTTTGCGATGACGGGAACGTGTGCACGGACGACACGTGCGATCCGGCGACGGGCTGCGTGTACACGCCGGACAACACGAACGTGTGCACGGACGGGAGCGAGTGCACGACCGACGCGTGCGTGAACGGTCAGTGCGTGGGCACCGCGATCGTTTGCGATGACGGGAACGTGTGCACGGACGACACGTGCGATCCGGCGACGGGCTGCGTGTACACTCCGGACAACACCAATGCGTGCACCGATGGAAGCGAGTGCACGACCGACGCGTGCGTGAACGGTCAGTGCGTGGGCACCGCGATCGTGTGCAACGACGGGAACGTGTGCACGGACGACACGTGCGACCCGGTGACGGGCTGCGTGTACACGCCGGACAACACGAATACGTGCACGGACGGGAGCGAGTGCACGACGGACGCGTGCGTGAACGGTCAGTGCGTTAGTACGATCATCGTCTGCGACGATCGGAGTGCCTGCACCACGGACGCGTGCGATCCTGCGACGGGCTGCGTGTACACCCCTGTGGTCTGCAACGACGGGAGCGCGTGCACGACGGACACCTGTAACCCTGCGACGGGCTGTGTCTACACTCCGGTCACCTGCGACGACCGGAATGAGTGCACCTCCGACGGCTGCGACCCGGCGATCGGCTGCGTCTATGAGCCGATCACCTGCAAGGACGCCAACGCGTGCACGACCGACACCTGCGACCCGGCCACCGGTTGCGTGTTCACCCCCATCAGGTGCGACGATCAGAGCGAGTGCACACGAGACGTCTGCGATCCGGTGAGGGGATGCTTCTACATTCCCATCACCTGCAACGACGGGAGCGAATGCACGACCGACACGTGCAACGCGGCGACGGGCTGTGTGTACACGCCGATCGTGTGCGACGATCGGAGCGCCTGTACGACGGACACGTGCGATCCGGCGACGGGCTGCGTCTACACGCCGATCGTGTGCGACGATCGGAGCGCCTGTACGACGGACACGTGCGATCCGGCGACGGGCTGCGTCTACACGCCGGTCGTGTGCGACGATCGGAGCGCCTGTACGACGGACACGTGCGATCCGGCGACGGGGTGCGTCTACACGCCGATCGTGTGCGACGATCGGAGCGCCTGTACGACGGACACGTGCGATCCGGCGACGGGATGTGTCTACACGCCGGTGAAGTGCGACGACGCGAGTGCCTGCACGACGGACACGTGCAACCCGACGACGGGCTGCGTGTACACCCCGGTGGTGTGCAACGACGGGAGCGCGTGCACGACGGACACGTGCGATCCAGCGACAGGTTGCGTGTACACCCCGGTGGTGTGCGACGACCGGAGCGCTTGCACGTCCGACAGCTGCGACCCGGCAACGGGTTGCGTCTACACTCCGATCGCGTGCAACGACGGGAGCGCGTGCACGACGGACACGTGCGATCCAGCAACGGGTTGCGTGTACACCCCGGTGGTGTGCGACGACCGGAGCGCTTGCACGTCCGACAGCTGTGACCCGGCGACGGGCTGCGTGTACACCCCGGTGGTGTGCGATGACCGGAGCGCTTGCACGTCCGACAGCTGCGACCCGGCGACGGGTTGCGTCTACACTCCGATCGCGTGCAACGACGGAAGCGCGTGCACGACGGACACGTGCGATCCAGCAACGGGTTGCGTGTACACCCCGGTGGTGTGCGACGACCGGAGCGCTTGCACGACGGACACGTGCAGCCCGGCGACGGGCTGCGTGTACACCCCGGTGGTGTGCGACGACCGGAGCGCTTGCACGTCCGACAGCTGCGATCCGGCGACGGGTTGCGTCTACACTCCGATCGCGTGCAACGACGGGAGCGCTTGCACGACGGACACGTGCAACCCAGCGACGGGTTGCGTGTACACCCCGGTGGTGTGCAACGACGGGAGCGCGTGCACGACGGACACGTGCAACCCGGCGACGGGCTGCGTGTACACCCCGGTGGTGTGCGACGACCGGAGCGCTTGCACGTCCGACAGCTGCAACCCGGCGACGGGCTGCGTGTACACCCCGGTGGTGTGCGACGACGGGAGCGCGTGCACGACGGACACGTGCAACCCGGCGACGGGCTGCGTGTACACCCCGGTGGTGTGCGACGACCGGAGCGCGTGCACGTCGGACAGCTGCGATCCGGCGACGGGTTGCGTCTACACTCCAATCGCGTGCAACGACGGGAGCGCGTGCACGACGGACACGTGCAACCCGGCGACGGGTTGCGTGTACACCCCGGTGGTGTGCAACGACGGGAGCGCGTGCACGACGGACACGTGCAACCCGGCGACGGGCTGTGTGTACACCCCAGTGGTGTGCGACGACCGGAGCGCGTGCACGACAGACACGTGCAGTCCGGCGACGGGTTGCGTGTACACCCCGGTGGTGTGCAACGACGGGAGCGCGTGCACGACGGACACGTGCAACCCGGCGACGGGCTGTGTGTACACCCCAGTGGTGTGCGACGACCGGAGCGCGTGCACGACGGACACGTGCAGTCCGGCGACGGGTTGCGTGTACACGCCGGTGGTGTGCAACGACGGGAGCGCGTGCACGACGGACACGTGCAACCCGGCGACGGGTTGCGTGTACACGCCGGTGGTGTGCGACGACGGGAGCGCGTGCACGACGGACACGTGCAACCCTGTGACGGGCTGCGTGTACACCCCGGTGGTGTGCAACGACGGGAGCGCGTGCACGACGGACACCTGTAACCCTGCGACGGGCTGTGTCTACACTCCGGTCACCTGCGACGACCGGAATGAGTGCACCTCCGACGGCTGCGACCCGGCGATCGGCTGCGTCTATGAGCCGATCACCTGCAAGGACGCCAACGCGTGCACGACCGACACCTGCGACCCTGCCACCGGTTGCGTGTTCACCCCCATCACGTGCGACGATCAGAGCCAGTGCACTCGGGACGTCTGCGATCCGGTGAGGGGATGCTTCTACATTCCGATCACCTGCAACGACGGGAGCGAATGCACGACCGACACGTGCAACGCGGCGACGGGCTGCGTGTACACCCCGATCGTCTGCGACGATCGGAGCGCCTGCACCACGGACAGCTGTAACCCGGCGACGGGCTGCGTCTACACGCCGATCGTGTGCGACGATCGGAGCGCTTGCACGACGGACACGTGCAATCCCGCGACGGGGTGCGTCTACACTCCGATCACGTGCAACGACGGAAACGTGTGCACGGATGACTCGTGCGATCCGGCGACCGGCTGCCTTTACGTGCCGGACAATACGAACGTCTGCACCGACGGAAGCGAGTGCACGACCGACTCGTGCGTGAACGGGCAGTGCGCGAGCACTCCGATCGTCTGCAACGACAACAACGTGTGTACGGACGACACGTGCAACCCGGCGACGGGCTGTGTGTACACTCCGGACAACACGAACCGGTGCAGCGACGGGAACGAGTGCACGTCCGACGCGTGCGTGGGCGGTCAGTGCGTGAGCACCGCGGTGCGCTGCGACGACAGGGACGCCTGCACCACGGACAGTTGCAACCCGACGACGGGTTGTGTCTACACTCCGGTCACCTGCGACGACCGGAATGCCTGCACGTCCGACCGCTGCGACCCGGCGATCGGTTGCGTCTACGAGCCGATCACCTGCAAGGACGACAACGCGTGCACGACGGACAGCTGCAACCCTGCCACGGGCTGCGTGTTCACTCCCGTCACCTGCGACGACCAGAACCGGTGCACTCAGGACGCGTGCGATCCGGCGAGGGGATGCGTCTACACCCCGATTTCCTGCAACGACGGGAGCGCATGCACGACCGACACGTGCAACCCGGCGACGGGCTGCGTGTACACTCCGATCGTCTGCGACGATCGGAGCGCCTGCACCACCGACACCTGCAGTCCGGCGACCGGTTGCGTCTACACCCCGATCGTCTGCGATGATCGGAACGCGTGCACGTCCGACGGCTGCGATCCCGCGAGCGGTTGTGTTTACTCGCCGATCACCTGCAAGGACGACAACGCGTGCACGTCGGATCGTTGCGACCCGGCGACCGGCTGTGTCTACAGTCCGGTGTCCTGCGACGATCGAAACGCTTGCACGACGGATGCGTGCAACCCGAGAACGGGTTGCGTGTACACGCCGGTGTCCTGCAACGACGGCGACGCGTGCACGACGGACTCGTGCGACCCTGCGACGGGCTGCGTGCACGCCCCTTCGCCGTGCGACGATGGGAACGCCTGCACGGAAGACGTCTGCGACCCGGTCAAGGGGTGCGTCCACTTCCCGATCGGCTGCAAGGACGACACGGTCTGCACCAGAGACAGCTGCGATCCCGCCACGGGATGCGTGCACACACCGGTCAGCTGCGACGACCGCAACGCGTGCACGACGGACACCTGCGATCCCATGGACGGCTGTGCTCATGCTCCGATCGCCTGCAACGACGGGAACGCCTGCACCGACGACTCGTGCAGCCGGGCGACGGGGTGTGTGTACGCGCCGCGCGACTGTAAGGACGACGACTCGTGCACGATGGACAGCTGCGATCCAACGATGGGCTGCGTCTTCACTCCGCTCTCGTGCGACGACCAAGACCCTTGCACCGACGACAAGTGCGATCCGGCGGGAGGCTGCCGGCACTTCCCGCGGTCATGCGATGACCGCAATGCCTGCACGACGGACAGCTGCGATGCGACCGGCGGGTGCGCACACACGCCGGTGAAATGCGACGACGTCAACCAGTGCACCGACGATTGGTGCGATCCGGTCGAGGGTTGCGTCTACTCTCCCACCGCCTGCGATGACGGTGACCTGTGCACGGACGACTCGTGCGATCCGACGACCGGCTGCATCTACCTGCCGGAGAAGTGTGACGATCGCAATCCGTGCACCGACGACTCCTGCGACCCGAACGATGGCTGCATCTACGTTCCCAACGGCAGCTGCGAAGTCGTCTGCCGGCCGGCTGATTTCTGGGGGACGTACGCGGGCACCGAGAAGCCGAACACTAGGAACATCACGCTGAGCGTCCTCGGCGTCGCGCCGAGGGACGAGCTGACCATCTGCGGCGAGACGATCGACGACACGGACTACCTGAGCGCCGGCTCGGCCGTGGAGGCGATGTGCGTTCCGAGCCGGAGCGCAACCGAGCTTCAGCTGGTGCGACAGCTGACCGCGACCGCCCTGAACTGCGTCTTCTCGGGGGGCGGCGATGCGACGAGCGAGTGCTCCGGGGTGCCGCTCTTCCAGGCGACGTTCGATGCCTGCAACGCGCTGTGCGTGGGTTCCTTCGAGCACGGTCCCCTGGACGACTGCGTCCGGAAGCTCGATTGCCTGAACCGCGGCGGTGTCTTCTTCCCCAGCAGCGGGTTCTGCCAGACGGGAACCTGCCAGAGCGGCGAGCCGTGCGGGGTCGAGGTTCCGTGCCTGGACGGCTCCGCGTGCATTCCGACTCCGGGCAATTGCTACACGCTGCCGCTCGTCAACGCTTCCCTGGGGCTCTACTTCGATCCGCCGGGGGACCCGGGCAGCTCGTCCCAGTGCACCGTCGCGGTGCGGACTCAGTGCACCGTGATCCCGCCCGGGGAGCGGATGTGCAACAAATGGTCGAACGACCCGGACTGATCCGATCTCGAAGTCCCGCCGCGCAACCGGGCGGCGGAAAAGAAGTAGTGGGGGCGCCCTTCGGGGCGCCCCTTCTTTTTGGGCTCTTCTCGAAGTTCCGTGATGGCGTCGTGCTCCGACCGGTTCCGTGCCGAGAGGGCCGCCCCGGGATACCCCCGCGGCTCGAGCAAACGGAACTCGCCGAGGAAGGACGAAGGGTAGCGACGGGTTCCGCGGGACGCACGAGGTCGGCGCCGCGCATCGGCAGTCATCGGACCAACCCTCCGTATTCGTCCATGCTGCTTCGGCTCGCGGGCAGTGGAACCCGGCGATCGTCGTCGGAAACCCTGGCTGCCACGAGAAACCGGGAGGCGCCGGAAAACAAGCCGCGACGAGCGGGCCCGCGCCATCCGCCGCGTCGAGCGAGTTCGCGTGCGGTGTCGTCGAGTCCACGAATCGCTTCTACCCACGCCAGCGCTGCCGTCCCGCGCGATCGGATGAAGCAGTGCTCTCGCATGGGTCGGGTCGCTGCCACGCTTTCGAACCGTCGAGGCGGCCGGCATGATCACCGTCGTCGTCCTTGGACCCCGTCCGGCCGCAGCGGGGAACAGCGAGGGTTACCCTCGACCGGAGGGGTTCACCGGTAGGCAGGGCCTGGTCGCGGAGACGTGCGTGTCGCCGTATGCGAGGGCGGCGAGAGCGCCTGGGGCGTCTCGGTCCTGGTGATCTGGTGGTCGGAATCTGGCCCCGGCCTTCCGGTCCACGCAGGCGCGAAGGGGGCCTCCACTTTCCGGTTTGCGGGGGCGCGAAGGCCTTACCTCCGGGTTCACGGCGGCGCGTGGCGGGTCCCCACCTCCGGGTTCACGGCCGCCCGAAGCGAGCCTCCACCTGCAGATTCAAGGCGGCGCGAAGCGGTTCCCCACCTCCCGGTCACCATGGTGCGGAGTGGACCGGCCGTACCGCGGTCCGGTCCGGGGAGCGGATGCGCAGCCGTCGCTCGAGCGTTCCGGACCGATCGGACCCGCGGAGTCCCGCCGGGCCCCCGGGCGGCGGAAAACAAACGGGGCGCCCCGAGGGACGCCCCGTCTCGATGCCAACGACTCGCGGGCTCTCTCAGGCGATCAGGGTCCGAGCTTGACGAGCGATTCCGCACGGACGGTGCCCGGCCCGTTCGTCAGAACCCCGCCTCCGAAGTCCACCTTGCCTGCGATCCACCCGGTGACCACCACGTCGCGCACGTCCACTGCGATCCCCGCCCCGATCGACTCCTGGGTTCCGATGAAGCGCCTGGACCATGCGTGCGTGCCGTTCGCGAGGAACCGGGCGACGAACAGGTCGCGATAGCCGCCGGGGTTGGCTGCGAGCGCCCCACCCCCGAAATCGACCGATGAGGTCATCTGGCCCGTGAGCAACGCGGCGCCGTCGACATCCACGGCCACGGCGGGAGTCCGGGTGTCCTGACTGTCCGCGAAGCTCCGCGACCAGACGTGCGCGCCGGCCGAGGACAGCTTCGCCAGGAAGATCCCGGACGACCCGATGGGAACGGTGAACGGACCACCTCCGAGGTCGATGGTCCCCAGGAACGAGCCGGCGACCATCGTGCTCCCGTCTCCCGCCACGTCGATCGAGGTCCCGCGCTGCATCGTCGAGTCGCCGAATCGCTTCGACCAGACGTGTCCACCGGCGGAAGAAAGCTTCGCCACGAAAACGTCCGTGTCGCTGGGGCTCGTGGTCGAGAGCGGGCCGCCACCGAAATCCACGGTGCGGGCGAACAGGCCGGTCAGAAGCACGTTGCCTGCGCCGTCCAGCGCTACCGCCGTACCCGAGTCGTCGCCGGTCCCCGTGTCGCCGAACCGCTTGGACCAGACGTGGGTTCCGCCGGGACCGAGCTTGACCACGAAGATGTCATGGCCGCCGTACATCGAGCTGTTTGCGGTCAACGGGCCGCCGCCGAAATTCACGGTGCCGTCGAAGTATCCCGTGATCACCGTGTTTCCGGCCGCATCGACAGCCACGGCGCTGGCTCGGTCGCTGCCGAGGTCCCCGAACCGCTTTGACCAGAGGTGCGACCCGTCCGATCCGGAGTACTTCAGGATGAAGATGTCGGGCCATGCGTGCGTGGCGTCGTTCGCGCTCACGAGCGCTCCGCCGCCGAAGTCCACGCTGCCCTGGAACTCCCCGGCGACGTAGACGTTTCCGCTCCCGTCGATCGCGACGCCGTAGCCGTACTGGCTCCCGCTGTTGATCAGCCGCGACCACACGTGCGTGCCGTTGGCCCGGTACTTGGCCACGAACATGTGCTCGCCGTTCACGGCAGTGAGCGGGCCTCCACCCAGGTCCGCCGTGCCCATGAGCTTTCCGACCACCGCCAGGTCGCCCGTCACCGGATCGGTCGCCACGGCCCGTCCCTCGGTATGATCGAACTGGGAGGTGCCGCCGAGCCGCTTCGACCAGAGGTGATTCCCGCCGGAGCCGGCGCACGACGGGTTGATCGTGGAAACCGCGGTGCTCTTGGCGGACTCGTTTCCGGCGACGTCCAGCGCGGAGAGCGCGTAGGACCAGGAGGTCCCCACGCCCACGGCGAAGTCCGTGGTCGAGACGGCCGTCGCGGGTAGCTGCTCGATCAGCACGTTGTTGCGGAAGACCTTGTACCCCTGGAGTCCCGACCCGCCGTCGCTGGACGCGGTCCACGACAGGTCGATGCGGCCGCAGCCCGCTCGTGCGGCCAGGGACTGGGGCACCGAAGGCGGCGTGCTGTCGGATCGGGGGGTCGACGCGCTGGCGGTGTTGGAGTACAGCGAGGAGCCGCTGGCGTTCGTCGCCCGAACTCGGTAGTAGTAAGTCGTCGATTCGCTCAAGCCTGTATCGGAATGAGCGACGGCGTTTGCGGCCGCCGTGGCGACGCGCGTCCAGGGTCCTCCGGACGACGCGGCGCGCTCGACTTCGAAGCCGGTCTCGTTGGACGAGTTGTCCCGCCAACCCAGGTTGATCTGGTTCCATGCGGCGGCCGTGGCCGAGAGCACGCTGGGAGCGTTCGGAACGTTCGTCACGGCGCTGGCCATGTTCGAGTACCCGGAGTTGCCCGAAGCGCCGGCGGCGCGCACGCGGTAGTAGTACGTCTTCGAGGCGGTCAGATACAGGTTCGAGTAGCTGGTCGCGTTGGCGGCCGTCGTTGCGACCTGCCCCCACGGCCCGTTGGCGGCCTCGGCCCGCTCCACCTTGAATCCGGTCTCGTCGCTCGAGTTATCCGTCCAACGCAGGTCGATCTGGCTGGAAGACACCGCCGTCGCGACGAGAGCGCTGGGGGCCGCCGGGACGCCGGCAGCCGGCGTCGTCGCGTTGGCCGTGTTCGTATGGGGCGAGTCGCCGGCGGCGTTGGCCGCGCAGACCCGGTAGTGGTACGAGGTGGAGGCGGTCAGTCCCGTGTTGGAATACGCGGTCGCGTTGGCTCCCACGGTGGCGATCAGGGTCCAGGGACCGCTCGCGGACGTCGCGCGCTCGACCTTGAAGCCTGTTTCCCTCGTGCAGTTGTCGGTCCACGCGAGGTTGATCTGCGTCGAGGACACTGCGGCGGCCGAAAGGCCGCTAGGAGGCGCCGGCACCGCGTCGAGGGTGGTCGCGGAGGCGGTGCTCGTGCAGGGAGAGTCTCCGATGCCGTTGGTCGCCCGGACCCGGTAGAAGTGCGTCGTCGCGGGAACGAGAGCCGTGTTCGAGTACGCGGTCGCGTTCGCAGGAGTCGTCGCCACGACGGTCCATGGGCCGGACGCCGACATCGACCGCTCCACCTTGAAGCCTAGCTCGTTTCCCGAGTTGTCAGTCCAGGTCAGGTTGATCTGCGTCGAGGAAGCAGCGGAGGCCGCGAGCGCACCGGGTTGGCTGGGGATCTGCGGGGGAGGCTGGGGAACACCCGCCGAGCGGTCGAGCGCGGATGCGACGGCGCCGGTGGCGCCGGTCGAGGCGGCCGTCGGAACCTCGTTCGACTCGGATGCTGCGGGATTCTCGCCTCGGTCAGCCGCCGGGGTGGACACGATCGCTTGATCGGGCGAGGGGGCGGCGGCTGTCGCCACGTTTCGCTCGAGGGTCTCCGCTGCCCGCTGAACGGGGACGGACGAACCGCCATCGTCATCCGCCAAGGTCGCGGACTGGTTCGACTGGCCGCCATGCGTAGTCGATCGCATGGAAGCGTCGGCTCGAGGAAGGAGTGCTATGAGAATGGCGAACGCGAGGATCGTCGGAACGAGCGAACGACTTGCACGCATCGGGAATCTCTCCTTCTGCGACCAGTCCCGGGGTCTTGTCCGATCTCCATCGAAAGCCGCCATTCGTCTCGATCTTCCGTCCCGGCCGGCATGCTCGATGGAGCCGAAGCCCCGCGACCCGCGCGGCGTCCCATGTCTGCAAGAAACCAGCCCTTTTTTAAGGTCCATTGTTTTGTTCACTTTGAGCGTGGCAACGCTCCGAATCTTCTGTTTTCTACTCCCTCCGCCGTGAGGCGCCGTGCAGAATCGTAACGGTCGCCTGTCCGTCCGCGGGCGTCATCCGTTCCTCGATGACTCCGGCCCCCATCGTCGGGAGCCCGGCCCGCCGGAATCGGGGTTTCGGGCGAGGCGGCGACGTCGGCATGGGATTGGCGCAACCCATTCAGATGCCCGTAGATCATCAAGGGGGTACGACAGGCAAGTGAGGAGGAGCTGATATCGAAGCGAATCGGGGACGGCAAGCGAAACTCGCCGGCACGCAACTCGTTCAAACCACGGCGCATTGTGCGAGTTTCGGTTGCTGGAGTGAAAATACCGGGGGCCAGCCCCCGGACCCCCGCACCCGCGTACGGTGCAGTCCGGCAGACCGGCCTGCACCTCCCGCGGGTTTTTCATCGCTTTCGGGTGAAGCCCCGAGCTTCATGGGGAACTGGAGTGAAAATACCGGGGGCCAGCCCCCGGACCCCCGCACCCGCGTACGGTGCAGTCCGGCGGACCGGCCTGCACCTCCCGCGGGTTCTTCATCGCTTTCGGGTGAAGCCCCGAGCTTCATGGACAACTAGAGTGAAAATACCGGGGGCCAGCCCCCGGACCCCCGCACCCGCGTACGGTGCAGTCCGGCAGACCGGCCTGCACCTCCCGCGGGTTTTTCATCGCATTTCGGGTGAAGCCTCGGGCGTCATGGACGACTGTCCGCGATTCGCAGCATCATCTCCCTTTCCTGTCGTACACCCATCATCAAGGAAGTGATTGACTTTGAGGCCGTTCGCGAGGTACATATATGTGTCTCTTTCTCGTGAGTTCGGGATATCCACCACGGGACCGGGGGGCGGCCTGCGGGGGTGATCCGTCGCAACTCCTCCCCGGTAGCGAAGGTGGCAGGGATCAGGTATCTCTGAGGTATCGCTTCGTGGGGGGATCAAGCATGACCGTTCGAACGGCGAATCCGGCAGCATCTTGCTCGCTGCAACGCCGTTTGAGATCGGACCATGCTCCAACCCGATCGCTGGTGCGATCGGAGACAATCGCTCTCGAAATCGGCTCGCGCTGCTCGGGCACGGTAGCGTCCCGAGCTTCCTTCCATTTCGTGGGGTTGGGGGAGAAGCCATGAGTTACGGATTCCGTCGTTCGCTCAGCTGTTGCATCGCCCTGCTTGCGGTCCTGGGCCTGATCTCGACACCCGTTCTCGCACGCGCCGGTTCCGGCGGCGGGGCCGGCAGCGGCTCGGCTCCGGGAGGGAGGTCGGCCGCGTCGGCGGTCTTCCCCACGAATGCGTTTGGCGATGCGGCCAACGAGCCCGCTCTGGCTCGCACCTGCAACGGATCGCTGTTCATCGACTACGTCTCGCCTCCGACACCCGCGTACGCGAGCGACGGTGACACCGTCCGGGTGCGGCTGACGCTGGCCACGGGGAGCATCAACGAAGGCACCCTGCTCACGGTCGACCGCGTCCGGTTCAGTCTGGACTGCCAGTCGGAGGCGGCGTTCCCGAGCGTGTGCACCGATGACGGGTCGGTCTATTCCTATCCGGGCGACGCATCGGCGAACATCCAAACCAGCTGCGCGACGTTCTGGATGAGCGACAATCCGGGCGGGGGCCTCCAGAACGAGCTCGTCTTCGAGGCCACCCCGAACTTCGACATCCCGGCCAACACGGCGCCGTTCTGTTTCATCGAGTTCAACCTCCTCGTCTTCCGCCTGGCCGACGCCGCGGACGATGTCACGCCCCGGGAAGTGGAGCAGCGCGCGTTCTACCAGACCGGCGATGCGTTCTGCGACAACGGCCTCGGATCGGAGCAGACCCAGTCGGCGGCCGTGGCGGTTTGCCCGTTGTGCGACGATGGAAACCAGTGCAACGGGCTCGAGACCTGCAATCCAGACACGGGTGAGTGCATTCCGGGAATCCCCCTGGTATGCGACGATTCCCTTAATTGTACGACCGACTCGTGCGATCGGATTGCGGGGTGCAGGCACGCCCCTGTGGTGTGCGACGACGGGTCCGAGTGCACGACGGACCTCTGCGATCCGCAGACGGGGGTGTGTTTCTTCACCCCGATCGACTGCCCGCCCGACCAAAACTTCTGCACGGTGGACGATTGCTCACCCGCGACCGGCTGCACGTACCTTCCCCTGAACTGCGACGACCAGAACCCGTGTACGAGCGACTCGTGCAATCCCGCGACCGGCTGCGTCTACGTGCCGGTCGTCTGCCAGGACGGCAACGAGTGCACCACGGACGCGTGCGATCCGGCCCGCGGCTGCACCTACACGACCATCACCTGCTTGGACGGGAACCTCTGCACGAACGACTCGTGCGACCCGGCCAGGGGATGCGTGTTCGACCCGGTGACGTGCAACGATGGAAACGAGTGCACGACCGACGCGTGCGATCCCGCGACGGGGTGCACTCACACGACCGTCGTGTGCTACGACGCGAACAAGTGCACGAACGACGCCTGCAATCCCGCGAGCGGCTGCACGTTCACACCGGTCGTATGCGACGATCGCAGCGCGTGCACGACGGATTCCTGCGACCCGGCCAGCGGGTGCAGGTTCGACGTGATCCGCTGCATCGACGACAACCCCTGCACCGACGACTCCTGCAGCGCGACGACGGGTTGCGTCTACACGCCGGACAACACGAATCCGTGCACGGACGGGAACGCATGTACCGCGGACGCGTGCGTCGCCGCGCAATGCGTCAGCACTCCCGTCACCTGCGACGACAGCAACCCGTGCACGGACGATACCTGCAATCCGACCACCGGATGCCTCTTCACTCCGGACAGCACGAACACCTGCACCGACGGGAATGCCTGTACGACGGACGCGTGCGTGGCGGGCCGGTGCACCGGCACCACGATCGCGTGCAACGACAACAACCCGTGCACGGACGACTCGTGCGATTCCGCGAGGGGTTGCGTGTACACGACGGACAACACGAACTCCTGCGACGATTCGAACCGGTGCACGACGGACGCGTGCGTGGCCGGGGCGTGCGTGGGGACGCCGATCACGTGCAACGACGACAACCCGTGTACGGACGATAGCTGCGCTCCCGCCAGCGGTTGCGTCTTCACTCCGGACAATACGAACTCCTGCGACGACTCCAACCGGTGCACGACCGACTCGTGCCAGGCCGGTCGGTGCGTGAGCGCTCCGGTGGTGTGCGATGACGGCAATCCATGCACCGACGACGCCTGCAGTCCCGCAACCGGCTGCGAATACGTCCCGGACGATCGCAACACCTGCTCGGACGGAAACGCATGCACCCTGGACGCCTGCGGGGACGGCAAATGCTTCAGCCGCCCGCTCAAGTGCGACGACAGCAACCCCTGCACGGACGACTCGTGCGACCCCGCGACGGGCTGCGTGAACACTCCCGACAACACGAACGTCTGTTCCGACGGAAACGCGTGCACGAGGGACTCGTGCGTGGCGGGGCAGTGCACCACCAGCCCGGTCACGTGCAACGACGGGAACCCGTGCACCGACGATTCGTGCGATCCCGCGCGGGGATGCGTGTACACGCCGGACAACACGAACGTCTGCAGCGACGGGAATCAGTGCACGATGGACGCGTGCGTCGCGGGACGGTGCGCGACGCTCCCCGTCACGTGCAGCGACAACAACCCGTGCACGGATGACTCGTGCAACCCGGCGACGGGGTGCGTGTACGCTCCCGACGACACGAACTCGTGCAACGACGGCAACGCCTGCACGGACGACGTGTGTCGCTCGGGCAGGTGCGTCGGCACGCCCTTGAAGTGCGACGACGGGAACGTGTGCACCACGGATGCGTGCGACCCGGCCCGGGGCTGCACCCACGTCTGTGCGCCCTTCCCGTGCCACGACGGCGATCTCTGCTGGAGCGATGACACCGGCACGTCGTCGCCAGCCGGGCACGTGACGGTGAGCTTCGACGCCAGCGGCAACGTGATCGTTCTCTACGAGCAGTCCAGGTCCCTGAACGACAACAGCTACGGCAGGAACATCGTCAACTGGCCGCGCAGCCACAGCTTCAGCGACCTGGTGGGGAGCGACAAGGCCCGTTTCGTCTTCCGGGACGCGCGCGGCAACGTCGTTTTCGACTTCTACATGGACTACATCACGAGAAAGACCGGAACTCCGTCCGGCTACGCGAGCCTGGGTGTGGCCGGAGGCGAGGGAGGCGTCAACGCCGGGCAGGCGTCATGGCTCATGGATTGGGACACGTCCCTGGCGGCAAGCTTGAATCGAACCGGCTACTGCGCCGGAGGAAGCTGCGTGGTGGGCGGCGTTGATCTGCTGCTCAACTCCCCGCCGACGAGCCCCCCGAACACCAGCTACAACGTCAGCCCCATGTACAGCCAGTGGAACTTCACGAACAGCTACACGGTCAAGGTGAGTCGATCGGCGTTCGGGGCGAACGGGTTCGGGAGCGTGGTCATCAACGATGTGCACAACTCGCCGCCGAAGAAGGGGAGAAACCAGGTGTTCCCAGATCCCTGCGAGCCGTGCGGCGGTGGCAACGGACCGTGCCCCACGGACGGTGACCAGTGCGCGGTCGTGAACTCCGAGCCGTCTGGTCTCGTCGGCCACCTGTCCGCCACCGTGGACGCGGCGGGCGACGTGACGGTGGTCTACGACCAAGTCGCTGGATCTCAACGACAACAGCTACGGCACGAACATCGTGAACTGGCCGCGGGACCACAAGTTCAGAGACCTGGTGGGAAGCGACAAGGCCCAGTTCATCTTCCGAGATGCGGGCGGACGGGTGGTGTACGACTTCTTGCTGGACTACATCAGTCCGTGGGCGGGGGCTCCGTCGGGCTACGCCAGCCTGGGCGCGGCGGGCGGAGAAGGGCGTGTGAACTCCGGGCAGCTCTCGTGGCTCCTCGAGTGGGACACGTCTCTGGATGCGAGCCTCAACGACACCGGGTACTGCAGCGGCGGGAGCTGTGTCGTGAGCGGAGTGGACCTGCTAATGAACTCGCCTCCGACGACTCCGCCGAACGCCAGCTACACCGTCGCGCCGGCCTTCAACCGATGGAACTTCACGAACAGCTACAAGGTGAAGATCAGCCACCTGGCGTTCGGGACGTCCGGCTTCGGGAGAGTGGAGATGGGCTACGTGCACAACTCGCCGCCGAAGCGGGGCTCGAACGCTGTCGATCCGAATCCGTGCACGCCGTGTGACCCGGCGACGGGCGGTCCGCATCCCGAGTGAGCTGTCGTGTGCGCCGGCGGAGATCGTCGCGCCCACCGCGGGCGACGGGTCGGCCGGCTCGCGGCACGGGAGGCCATCGAGATCTAGATCGGCGAGGGGGCGCGGCATCGACCGCGTCCCCTCGCAGTCGAGGAGTCTCCTCGACCGAAAGGAGAACGGAAGTGTCTAGGGGGGTGCGAGCGGTTCGAATCGTCGTCCTCGCCGCGGCGGCGCTGGGAATCGGGCTGGCAATGTCCGGTTCGGCGGTCGCGCAGACGAGAACGTGCAACGGTCTTCTCTTCATCGATTACATCGATGACGTCTCGTCTCCGACGCCGAATTACGCGTCGGATGGCGACAACGTCCGGATCCGCCTCACGCTGGGTACGGGAAGCATCCTGAACGGCACGTTCCCCGCCGATGACCATCGACAAGCTGCGGTTCAGCCTCGACTGCAGGAAGGAGCCGACCTTTCCCGGTTTGTGCACCGACGACGGCGCGGTCATGCGCTACCCCGGCGACGTCGCGGCGACGATTCTCACGACGTGCCCGACGACGTGGGTGAGCGAGAACCCCGGGGGCGGCGTGCAGAACGAGCTGGTGTTCGATGCCGGCCCGAACTTCAGCATCCCCGCGAACACCTCGAACTTCTGCATCCTCGAGTTCAATCTGCGGGTGAACAGCACGCTCGAAGCGCGGGACGACGCGACCACCGACCTGGTGGAGCAGAGGGCGTTCTATCGAAACCCGGACGCGCTCTGCAACAACGGCCTCGCGTCCGAACAGAAGCAGTCGGCCTCCCTCAGCCTGTGCCCGGTCTGCGGCGACGGGAACGTGTGCAACGGGATCGAGACGTGCAATCAGGTGACCGGCGTGTGCGATCCGGGGCCGGCGCTCGACTGCAACGACGGGAACGCCTGCACCGCGGACTCGTGCGATCCGGTGACGGGGTGCGGCCACGTCCCGATCGTGTGCAACGACGGGAACCTGTGCACGACGGACCAGTGCGCGCCCGCCACGGGCTGCGTGTTCCCGCCGATCTCCTGCGACGACGGGAACGCGTGCACGACGGACTCGTGCAATCCGGCGACCGGCTGCGTTCACGCGCCTGCGAGCTGTGACGACGGGAACGCCTGCACGACGGACAGCTGCAACCCGGCGAGCGGTTGCGCGCACACTTCCGTCGTCTGCAACGACAACAACGTGTGCACGGACGACGCCTGCAATCCTGCCACCGGGTGCGTGTTCACTCAGGACAACACGAACACGTGCACGGACGGAAGCGCTTGCACGAGCGACGCGTGCGTGGGCGGCCAGTGCGTGAGCACCCCGATTGCATGCAACGACAGCAACGTGTGCACCGACGACAGCTGCAACCCGATCACGGGGTGCGTGTTCACGCCGGACAACACGAACGCGTGCACGGACGGAAGCGCTTGCACGAGCGACGCGTGCGTGGGCGGCCAGTGCGTGAACGCTCCGGTGGTCTGCAACGACGGGAACGCCTGCACCACGAACGCCTGCGACCCCGCAACGGGCTGCGTCTTCACGCCGATCGTGTGCAACGATGGGAACGCCTGCACGTCCGACAGTTGCGACCCCGCGATCGGTTGCGTGTACTCTCCGATCCACTGCAAGGATGCCGACGCCTGTACGGCGGACAGCTGCGATCCGGCGACGGGATGCGTCTTCGCTCCCATCACCTGCAACGACCAGAGCGCGTGCACGCGAGACGTCTGCGATCCCGATAGGGGTTGCTTCCACATTCCGATCTCTTGCAACGACGGCAACGACTGCACGAACGACACGTGCAACGTCGCGACGGGTTGCGTGCACACGCCGATCGTCTGCAACGATCAGAGCGCGTGCACGACCGACACCTGCAACCCCGCGACGGGCTGCGTCCACAACCCGGTCATCTGCGACGACGGGAGCGCGTGCACGACGGACACGTGCAGCCCCGCAACGGGGTGCGTGTTCACTCCCGTCATCTGCAACGACAACAACGTGTGCACCGACGACAAATGCGAACCCGTGAGGGGGTGCGTGTTCACGCCGGACAACGGGAACGCGTGCACGGACGGGAGCGTCTGTACCAGCGACGCGTGCGTGGGCGGTCAATGCGTGAGCACTCCGATCGTCTGCAACGACAACAACCTGTGCACCGACGACTCGTGCAACCCGGCGACGGGGTGCGTGTTCACTCCGGACAACACGAACGCGTGCGCGGACTCGAGCGCGTGCACGAGCGACGCGTGCGTGGGCGGCCAGTGCGTGAGCACTCCGATCGTGTGCAATGACGGAAACGTGTGCACGGACGACAGCTGCAACGCCGTGACGGGGTGCGTGTACAGTCCCAACAACAGGAACGCCTGCACGGACGGGAGCGCGTGCACGAGCGACGCGTGCGTGGGCGGCCAGTGCGTGAGCACCCCGGTCGCGTGCAACGACAACAACCTGTGCACGGACGACACGTGCAACCCGGCGACGGGGTGCGTGTTCACTCCGGACAACACGAACGCGTGCGCGGACTCGAGCGCGTGCACGAGCGACGCGTGCGTGGGCGGTCAGTGCGTGAGCACCCCGATCGTGTGCAACGACAACGACGCGTGCACCGCCGACAGCTGCAATCCGGCGACGGGTTGCGTGCATTCGTCGATTTCCTGCGTCGACGGGAACGCCTGCACGACGGACTCCTGCGCCGCGGCGGTAGGGTGCGTCCATGTCGCAGTCGTGTGCGACGACGCAAGCGCATGCACGACCGATTCGTGCAGCCCGGTGACCGGCTGCGTGTTCGCGCCCATTTCCTGCGACGACAGAGACGCGTGCACGGCGGATTCGTGCGACCCGGCGCTGGGCTGCGTGCACACGGGCACCGGTTGCGACGACGGGAACGCGTGCACGGAGGACGTGTGCGATCCCAGGGGAGGCTGCGTTCACGTTCCTCTGGACTGCAAGGACGACTCGGTGTGCACCCGTGATCGCTGCGATCCCGCCACGGGATGCGTGTTCACGCCGGTTTCCTGCGACGACCGGAACCCGTGCACGGTGGACAGTTGCCACCCGTTCAACGGCTGCGCCCATGCTACGATCCAGTGCGACGACGCCAATCCCTGCACCACCGATTCGTGCAGTCCGGCGACGGGATGCGTGTTCACGCAGCGCCAATGCAGCGACGGGAATCCCTGCACCTCGGACTCGTGCGATCCCGCTACCGGCTGCGTCTTCGGCCCGGTCAGTTGCGACGACGGAAACGGGTGCACGGTGGACATCTGCGACGGGGCTCGCGGGTGCGATCACACGCCGCTCCGTTGCGACGATCGGAGCGTCTGCACCGTGGACACGTGCGATCCCGCGGTCGGCTGCGTGTACACGGCTGTTTCCTGCGACGACGGCGACGCCTGCACGTCCGACACGTGCGATCCGGTTTCCGGTTGCCGCCATTCCGCCTCCGGCTGCGATGACGGCGACGCCTGCACGACCGATTCCTGCGATCCGGTTGGAGGATGCGTCCACTCCGTGAAGTCCTGCGACGACGGCAGCGTCTGCACGGACGACTCGTGCGACCCGATCAGCGGATGCATCTTCGTGCCGAACGCCCAGTGCGGGGCGGTCTGCCGTTCCGCGGATTTCTGGGGCACGTACGCCGGCACGGAACGACCCGGAAGCCGCAACATCACGCTGGCCGTCCTCGACGAGGCGCCCGGCGGCGTGCTCACGATCTGCGGCGAGACGATCGACGACACCGAATACCTGAGCGCCGGATCGGCCATCGAGTCCACGTGCGTGCCTTCCCGCGGGTCGACGGAGCTGCACCTGGTGCGCCAGCTCACCGCAACGGCGCTGAACTGCATCTTCTCGAGTGGCGGCGACGCGCAGAGCGAGTGCTCGGGAGTTTCGCTGTTCGAGGCGACGTTCAACCAGTGCAACGCGATGTGCGCCAGTGCCGTGGAGAACGGCCCGCTGTCGGATTGCGTGCTGAAGCTGGAGTGCCTCAATCGGGGTGGCGTGCCCCTGCCGAACGGTCAATGCCAGACGGGGACCTGCGGCAACGGGGAGGCGTGCGACATCGGAAGGGCGTGCCTCGACGGAACGTCTTGCACGCCGCTTCCGGGCAACTGCTCGAGTCGCCCGCTCGTGAACCCGAGCCTGGGACTGAACTTCGAGCCGCCGGGCCCCGCCGGGAGCGGGACGGCCTGCAACGTCGCGGTGCGGACCAGCTGCACGGTGATCCCACCCGGGGAGCGCTTCTGCAACCGCTGGTCGAACAGCCCGGACTGAGTCCGATCGGGCGCTTGCCCGCAAAGATGGGGGGGAAGGGTCGGGGCGCTCTTCGGAGCGCCCCGATTCTATTCGGCCACGGTTCTCGCGGCGATCGCCACGAGCAGGAACGGCGACGAGAAGTCCCTACGTCTCGAACTCATCACCGAGCTCGACTGCCTGCCCTTGGGATAGGCGGCGAAGAGATCTCTTCGGGAGACCGGTCGGAAACGAGACGACTCGCAAGGCCCCAAAATGCGATTGTCACATTTTCCGGTCCCGTCTCATGAGAATTTGCTAATCTTCCTGACGCGCGGAATCCGTCCGTCCCTGAAAGTCCGGGATTCTCGTATTGACGGGACGTGGAGCGGTGGTGTACTTGTACGCAGTTCATCTTTCCTTCTCCGGTTTCAGAACGAGCGGTGGTGGGGCGAAGGAAAGCGCGGACGGTGCTCTCGAGTGCCGTCGCGAAAAGCGTGGGGGAGTTGGAGTCGGCAGCACGGCAATCACAATGCGACTTTGTCGCGCGCGGTTCAACCCCGCGTGTGCACGGAGGTCGTTTTGCGTTCCTTCGGCTCCACAGAGGTACGCGATGGCTCGAAGAGGCGATCGCGGTCATGAGTCTTCGTCATTCGAACCCGGCGTGTCCGCGGCACGAGCGTATCTCGACCGGAAGGCGCGCCATTCAGCAGAAGCTCGAGGGTAATCCATGGTCACACGTTTTCGCCAGCTCGTCGGTTGTTCCATCCTCGCCCTGATCCTGGGCGCGGCGCAAATCGTATCGCCGGCCTTCGCGGGGAGTTCCGATCCCGCGGCTTCCGGCGGTGCGTCGGAGAGTGCTCTGACCGGCTCGCCCGCCAATACGGAGCTCTTCAGGAGCTCGTTCGCGCCATTCGTTCTGGCGCGGACCTGCAATGGGTCGCTCTTCATCGACTACGTCCAGCCACCCACGCCGGCGTTCGCCAGCGACGGGGACACGGTCCGTGTCCGGCTGACCCTGGGAACGGGCAGCATCAGCGAGGGAACCCGGCTCGAGGTCGCCCGAATCCGCTTCAGTCTGGACTGTCAGTCGGAGCCGGCGTTCCCGAGCGTGTGCACCGACGACGGGTCCGTCGTGAGCTACCCCGGCGACATCGCGGCGAACATCGTGACCAACTGCCCGACGACCTGGTCCAGCAACATTCCAGGCGGCGGGCTGCAGAACGAGTTGATCTTCTCCGCCAGCGCGACGTTCGACATCCCGGCGCTCAATCCTGAATTCTGCTTCATCGAGTTCGATCTCGGCGTGTTCCAGGTTGCCGACGCGGCCAACGACACGACCCCCCAGACGGTTGAGCAGCGCGCCTTCTATCGGGAGGACGACGCGGTGTGCGACAACGGTCTCGGCACCGAGCAGGTGCAGTCGGCGTCGCTGAGCATCTGCCCTGCCTGCGACGACGGCAATCGGTGCAACGGGCCGGAGACGTGCGACCGCGACACGGGCCTGTGCATCCCCGGAACTCCTCTCGATTGCGAGGACTTCGATTTCTGCACGGTGGACTCCTGCGTTCCCGCCACCGGCTGCGAGTACGAGCCGGTGAACTGCGACGACAACGACGAGTGCACTACGGACTCGTGCGATCCCGCCACGGGATGCGTCTACGTGCCGGTTTCTTGTACCGATGATCGCAACGCCTGCACGTTCGACACGTGCGACCCGATCCTCGGGTGCGTGTATCCCGAGGTGGATTGCGACGACGCGGATGCGTGCACGATCGATAGCTGCGACCCTGCTACGGGATGCCAGTACACCTCCGTCGTGTGCAACGACGCCAACGTGTGCACGGACGACGCGTGCGACCCTGTGAGGGGTTGCGTGTTCACGCCGGACAATACGAATGCTTGCACGGACGGCAATGCGTGCACGGCAGATGCGTGCGTCAACGGCCAGTGCGTCAGCACGGCGATCGTCTGCAACGACGACAACGTGTGCACGGACGACACGTGCAACCCAGCGACGGGTTGCGTTTTCACGCCGGACAACACCAACACCTGCACGGACGGGAGCTCCTGCACGATCGACGCGTGCGTGGACGGCGCCTGCGTGGGCACTCCGATCGTGTGCAACGACAGCAACGTGTGCACGGACGACACGTGCAACCCGGCGACGGGTTGCGTGTTCACGAACGACAACACGAACACGTGCACGGACGGGAACGCCTGTACCAGCGACGCGTGCGTGGCCGGCGCCTGTGTGGGCACCGCGATCGTGTGCGACGACAGCAACGTGTGCACGGACGACACGTGCAACCCGACGACGGGCTGCGTGTTCACGAACGACAACACGAACACGTGCACGGACGGGAGCGCCTGCACCACCGACGCGTGCGTGGCGGGCCGGTGCGAGAGCACTCCGATCGTGTGCAACGACAGCAACGTGTGCACGGACGACACGTGCAACCCGGCGACGGGCTGCGTGTTCACGAACGACGACACGAACACGTGCATCGGACGGGAGCGCCTGCACCAGCGACGCGTGCGTGGCGGGCCGGTGCGAGAGCACTCCGATCGTGTGCAACGACAGCAACGTGTGCACGGACGACACGTGCAACCCGGCGACGGGCTGCGTGTTCACGAACGACAACACGAACACGTGCACGGACGGGAGCGCCTGCACCAGCGACGCGTGCGTGGCGGGCCGGTGCGAGAGCACTCCGATCGTGTGCAACGACAACAACGTGTGCACGGACGACACGTGCAACCCGGCGACGGGCTGCGTGTTCACGAACGACGACACGAACGCGTGCACGGACGGGAATGCCTGCACCAGCGACGCGTGCGTGGCGGGCCGGTGCGAGAGCACTCCGATCGTATGCAACGACAGCAACGTGTGCACGGACGACACGTGCAACCCGGCGACGGGCTGCGTGTTCACGAACGACAACACGAACGCGTGCACGGACGGGAGCGCCTGCACCAGCGACGCGTGCGTGGCGGGCCGGTGCGAGAGCACTCCGATCGTGTGCGACGACAGCAACGTGTGCACGGACGACACGTGCAACCCGGCGACGGGCTGCGTGTTCACGAACGACAACACGAACACGTGCATCGGACGGGAGCGCCTGCACCAGCGACGCGTGCGTGGCGGGCCGGTGCGAGAGCACTCCGATCGTGTGCAACGACAGCAACGTGTGCACGGACGACACGTGCAACCCGGCGACGGGCTGCGTGTTCACGAACGACAACACGAACACGTGCACGGACGGGAGCGCCTGCACCACCGACGCGTGCGTGGCGGGCCGGTGCGAGAGCACTCCGATCGTGTGCAACGACAGCAACGTGTGCACGGACGACACGTGCAACCCGGCGACGGGCTGCGTGTTCACGAACGACGACACGAACGCGTGCACGGACGGGAGCGCCTGCACCAGCGACGCGTGCGTGGCGGGCCGGTGCGAGAGCACTCCGATCGTGTGCAACGACAGCAACGTGTGCACGGACGACACGTGCAACCCGGCGACGGGCTGCGTGTTCACGAACGACAACACGAACGCGTGCACGGACGGGAGCGCCTGCACCAGCGACGCGTGCGTGGCGGGCCGGTGCGAGAGCACTCCGATCGTGTGCGACGACAGCAACGTGTGCACGGACGACCGATGCGACCCGGCGACAGGCTGCGTGTTCACGCCGGACGACACGAATACGTGCTCGGATGGCAGCGCCTGCACGAACGACGCGTGTGTGAACGGGCGGTGCCAGTCGACCCTCGTGGACTGCGACGATGCGAGCAAGTGCACGAACGACTCGTGCGACCCCGCCACCGGGTGCGTTCACACGCCGGTGGTCTGCGACGACGCGAACGCGTGCACCACGGATGCGTGCGATCCGGCGAGCGGATGTTCGTACCGCGCCGTGGACTGTAACGACGACGACGCCTGCACCAACGATTCCTGCAACCGGGCGACCGGCTGCGTGTACGAGCCGGTGGAGTGCGACGACCGAAACGCGTGCACGGTGGACGCCTGCAACCCCAAGAAGGGGTGCTCGTACAGGCGCCTGGATTGCGACGACCGCGACGCGTGCACGACGGACACCTGCAATCCGACCAGTGGCTGCGCCTACGCGCCGGTCGGCTGCTCGGACGGGAACCCGTGCACGGACGATTCGTGCGATTCGGCCACCGGCTGCGTGTACGCGCCGGACGACACGAATACCTGTACGGACAGCAACGCCTGCACCGCCGACGCGTGTGTCGGCGGGACGTGCTCCGGGACGACCATCGTCTGTGATGACCGCAACCCGTGCACGGACGATCGCTGCGACCCCGCCTCGGGATGCGTCTACACCGCGAACGACACGAACAGCTGCACGGACGGCAACGCGTGCACGAGCGATGCGTGCGTCAGCGGCCTGTGCCGGACGACCGTTCTGGACTGCAACGATTCCAACAAGTGCACGAACGACTCGTGCGACCCGGCGACCGGCTGCGTGTACGTGCCGGTGACCTGCCAGGACAACAACGCCTGCACCACGGACGCGTGCGATCCGGCCGGCGGCTGCACCTACACGACCATCACCTGCAGCGACGGGGACCTCTGCACGAACGACTCGTGCAACGCGACCACGGGGTGCGTGTTCAGCCCGGTGACGTGCAACGACGGGAACGCGTGCACGACGGACGCTTGCGATCCCGCAACGGGGTGCACCCACACGACGATCGAGTGCTACGACGCGAACAAGTGCACGAACGACTCGTGCAACCCCGCGAGCGGCTGCGCGTTCATCCCGGTCGTGTGCAACGACGACAGCGCGTGCACGACCGACTCCTGCGATCCGACCAGTGGTTGCAGGTTCGACGCGATCCGCTGCGTCGACGACAACCCCTGCACCGACGACTCGTGCAGCGCGGCGACGGGCTGCGTCTACACTCCGGACAACACGAATCTTTGCACGGACGGGAACGCGTGCACGGCGGACGCTTGCGTCGTCGGGCAGTGCGTCAGCTCGCCCGTCACGTGCGACGATAGCAACCCGTGTACGGACGACACGTGCAATCCGGTGACCGGGTGCCTGTTCACTCCGGACAGCACCAACACCTGCACGGACGGGAACGCGTGCACGATAGACGCGTGCGTCGCCGGCCGGTGCGTCGGTGCCCCGGTCGTGTGCAACGACAACAACCCGTGTACCGATGATTCTTGCGACCCTGCGACGGGGTGCGCGTACAGAACGGACGACACCAATTCGTGCACGGACGGCAACTCCTGCACGACGGATGCGTGCGCGGCCGGCGGGTGCGTCGGCACCCCGGTCGTGTGCAACGACAACAACCCGTGCACGGACGATTCGTGCAATCCGGCGACGGGCTGCTCCTACACTCCGAACGACACGAACAGCTGCACGGACGGCAACTCGTGCACGACCGACGCGTGCGCGGCCGGCCGATGCGTGAGCGCGCCGGCCGGATGCGACGACAACAACCCGTGCACGGACGACGCATGCGATCCAGCCACCGGCTGCACGAACACCCCTGACGACACGAACGCGTGCACGGACAACAACGCGTGCACGATGGACGCGTGCGTGGACGGACGGTGCTCGAGCCGCCCGATCAAGTGCGACGACAGCAACCCGTGCACGGACGATTCCTGCGATCCGACTCGGGGGTGCGTCTACACGCCCGACGACAAGAACGTGTGCACCGACGGCAACGCCTGCACGACGGACGCGTGCGTGGCGGGGCGGTGCACGGCCAGCCCGATCAAGTGCGACGACAACAACCCGTGCACGGACGATTCGTGCGATCCGACTCGGGGGTGCGTCTACACGCCCGACAACACGAACGCGTGCTCCGACGGGAACGCGTGTACCACCGACGCGTGCGTCGCGGGCCGGTGCACGGGCAGCCCGATCAAGTGCGAGGACAACAACCCGTGCACGGACGATTCGTGCGATCCGGTTCGGGGATGTGTCTACACTCCCGACGACACCAACCCGTGCACCGACGGGAACGCCTGCACGGTAGACTCGTGCGTGGCGGGGCGGTGCGCGACGATGCCTATCAAGTGCGACGACGGCAACCCCTGCACGGATGATGTGTGCGATCCCGCCAGGGGCTGCGTCTACTCTCCGGACGGCGATCAGTGCGCGACGGTCGACGGCGACGACGAAACTCCGGTCGGCTCCCTGTCGGTGACCGTGGACGCGGCGGGCGACGTGACCGTGGTGTACGACCAGTCTCGCAATCTGAACGACAACAGCTACGGCACGAACATCGTGAACTGGCCGCGGGACCACAAGTTCCGCGACCTGGTGGGAAGCGACAAGGCCCAGTTCATCTTCAAGGATGCCTCGGGGAGGGTCGTACTCGACTTCCTCATGGATTACATCAGCCAGAAGTCCGGAACGCCGTCGGGCTATGCGAGCCTGGGTGCCGCGGGCGGCGAGGGTCGGGTCAGCGCGGGTCAGCTCTCGTGGCTGCTGGACTGGGACACCTCGCTCGACGCGAGCCTCAACGACACCGGCTACTGCAGCGGCGGGAGCTGCATGGTTTCGGGGGTGGATCTTCTCGTGAATTCGCCGCCCACGAATCCTCCGAACACCAGCTACAACGTGGGTGCTGCCTTCAGCCGGTGGAACTTCACGAACAGCTACCGGGTGAAGGTCAGCCGGCAGGCGTTCGGGGCGGCAGGCTTCGGGAGCGTGGAGATCGGCGAGGTGCACAACTCGCCTCCGAAGGTCGGCTCCAACGCCGTCGATCCTCACCCCTGCACGCAGTGCTGCGGGGGCGTGATCGGCGATTTCGTGTGGCTCGACGAGAACGCCAACGGCATGCAGGACGCGGGCGAGCCGGGGATCGACGGGGTGACGATCAAGCTCCAGGACGCGTCCGGCGCGATCGTGGGGACCATGATGACGGGCGCCGACGCCAGCGGTCGTCACGGCTTCTACCGCTTCGCCGGGCTCTGCGCGGGTGCGTACAGCGTCGTGGCCATGACGCCCGACGGGCACACGCCGACGTCCCCGTGCAGCACGAGCCAGACCGGCGGCAGCGACAGCAACTGCTCGCCGGCGAGCGTGACCCTGACCGCGGACAACGACGTCAACCTCACCATCGACTTCGGATACATCTCCGGGGGCGGAGGGGACTGCCCCGCTGACGGCGATCAGTGCGCGACGGTCGACGGCGACGACGAAACTCCGGTCGGCTCCCTGTCGGTGACCGTGGACGCGGCGGGCGACGTGACCGTGGTGTACGACCAGTCCCGCAATCTGAACGACAACAGCTACGGCACGAACATCGTGAACTGGCCGCGGGACCACAAGTTCCGCGACCTGGTGGGAAGCGACAAGGCCCAGTTCATCTTCAAGGATGCCTCGGGGAGGGTCGTATTCGACTTCCTCATGGACTACATCAGCCAGAAGTCCGGAACGCCGTCGGGCTATGCGAGCCTGGGTGCCGCGGGCGGCGAGGGTCGGGTCAGCGCGGGTCAGCTCTCGTGGCTGCTGGACTGGGACACCTCGCTCGACGCGAGCCTCAACGACACCGGCTACTGCAGCGGCGGGAGCTGCATGGTTTCGGGGGTGGATCTTCTCGTGAATTCGCCGCCCACGAATCCTCCGAACACCAGCTACAACGTGGGTGCTGCCTTCAGCCGGTGGAACTTCACGAACAGCTACCGGGTGAAGGTCAGCCGGCAGGCGTTCGGGGCGGCAGGCTTCGGGAGCGTGGAGATCGGCGAGGTGCACAACTCGCCTCCGAAGGTCGGCTCCAACGCCGTCGATCCTCACCCCTGCACGCAGTGCTGCGGGGGCGTGATCGGCGATTTCGTGTGGCTCGACGAGAACTCCAACGGAATGCAGGACGCGGGCGAGCCGGGGATCGACGGGGTGACGATCAAGCTCCAGGACGCGTCCGGCGCGATCGTGGGGACCATGATGACGGGCGCCGACGCCAGCGGTCGTCACGGCTTCTACCGCTTCGCCGGGCTCTGCGCGGGTGCGTACAGCGTCGTGGCCATGACGCCCGACGGGCACACGCCGACGTCCCCGTGCAGCACGAGCCAGACCGGCGGCAGCGACAGCAACTGCTCGCCGGCGAGCGTGACCCTGACCGCGGACAACGACGTCAACCTCACCATCGACTTCGGATACGTCTCCGGGGGCGGAGGGGACTGCCCCGCTGACGGCGATCAGTGCGCGACGGTCGACGGCGACGACGAAACTCCGGTCGGCTCCCTGTCGGTGACCGTGGACGCGGCGGGCGACGTGACCGTGGTGTACGACCAGTCTCGCAATCTGAACGACAACAGCTACGGCACGAACATCGTGAACTGGCCGCGGGACCACAAGTTCCGCGACCTGGTGGGAAGCGACAAGGCCCAGTTCATCTTCAAGGATGCCTCGGGGAGGGTCGTACTCGACTTCCTCATGGACTACATCAGCCAGAAGTCCGGAACGCCGTCGGGCTATGCGAGCCTGGGTGCCGCGGGCGGCGAGGGTCGGGTCAGCGCGGGTCAGCTCTCGTGGCTGCTGGACTGGGACACCTCGCTCGACGCGAGCCTCAACGACACCGGCTACTGCAGCGGCGGGAGCTGCATGGTTTCGGGGGTGGATCTTCTCGTGAATTCGCCGCCCACGAATCCTCCGAACACCAGCTACAACGTGGGTGCTGCCTTCAGCCGGTGGAACTTCACGAACAGCTACCGGGTGAAGGTCAGCCGGCAGGCGTTCGGGGCGGCAGGCTTCGGGAGCGTGGAGATCGGCGAGGTGCACAACTCGCCCCCGAAGATCGGCTCGAACGCGGTCGATCCGCATCCCTGCCCGCAGACGCAGTGCTGCCGCGGCGTGATCGGCGATACCGTCTGGCTCGACGAGAACGCCAACGGCATGCAGGACGCGGGCGAGCCGGGGATCGACAGGGTGACGATCAAGCTCCTGGACGCGTCCGGGGCGATCGTGGGGACCATGATGACGGGCGCCGACGCCAGCGGTCGTCACGGCGTCTACCGCTTCGCCGGACTCTGCTCGGGTGCGTACAGCGTCGTGGCCATGACGCCCGACTGGCACACGTCGACGTCACCGTGCAGCACGAGCCAGACCGGCGGCAGCGACAGCAACTGCTCGCCGGCGAAGCTGAACCTCGCCACCGACGACGACGTCAACCTGACCATCGACTTCGGGTACGTCGCTTCCGCCGGGGGCGGCCAGGGATGTTCGCACGGCTTCTGGAAGCAGTCCCATCACTACGGGGCGTGGACGGCGCCGTACTCCCCGGACACGCTCTTCTCGCACGTTTTCGAGAACGCGTTTCCCGGCAAAACGCTCGTCCAGGTTCTTTCCCTCGGCGGCGGTGGACTCAATTCGCTCGGCCGCGAGACGGTCGCCGCGCTCCTCAATGCCGCTTCCGGCCCGTTGAACTACGACTTGAGTGTCGCGGAAGTCATCGCGGCATTCAACAACGTCTATCCCGGCGGCAACTACGAAGCCCTCAAGAAGCTCTTCGAGGGCTTCAACACGCAGGATTGCTCGATCGACGATTCGTCGATCCCGGGCGAGGTTCCCGCGATCGCCGCGCCCTCCACGAGCAGCTCGGCCGTCTCGTTCGCTACGCGACCTCGCTGAATCGAGACCGAGCTCTCCCGAACGACCCCAAGGGCGGGTGCCTCGTGCGCCCGCCCTTTTCTTTGCACCTGGATTCCGCGACGATCGCCTCGATACGGCGGGGCTCGAGAACGTCGGTGGTCGCCGCGGAACCCTCCGGACTCCCCGGCGGTCCCCCCCCCGGACTGTTGCGCGCGATTCGCTGCCGCGCCGATCGACGCGGCTCCGACTCACAACCCGCGTTCCCGCGCGCGCCGGTGGGTGCGAATCGGGGACAGCAACCGAAACTCGCACAATGCCCCGTGATGTGAACGAGTTGCGTGCTGACGAGTTTCGGTTGCTGTCCCCGATTCGCTTCGATGCAGCTCGTCCTCACTTTCCTGTCGTACACCCCGCTGGTGGCGAGCATTTCCTGTTTCTCGACGAACGTGGCAGCATTGCCTGCGACGTCGCAATCGTGGCGGGAGCTCCGGCAATGGCGTCGGTCGGGTACGTCGCGGATCCGTTCCCCCTTCTCGTCCGGCCGAGCCGGATTCGAGGGAACGCCCTGGCCGCTTCCGAGGGAGCCGCGCTCGCGGAGCAGCGTTGTGCGCTGACGATCCTGGAGCAGCGGGCTCGGGCAGCTCTGCGCGCGCCGGTCTCGTCGTTCGGCCCCGCGACGGAGCGGCTTTTCGACGTCGTATCGGAGACGGAAATCCTCGTCCGAGTCGCCCCGTCCGGTCGCCTTCCCCGCCGCTTCGCGGCGAGGTGCCTCGCGGAGGCGCGGCGTCTCAGAGCGGGGCTCGAGGCGGAGGAGGCGGCGCTTCGCGCCGTCACGCGCGCCCTGGCTCGGCTCGATGTCGCGATCCGAGGCTCGGACGAGTTCCCCGATCGGGAAGCGATCCGCGTCGCGCTGGGACGGCGAGGCATCGCGAGGCTCGCCCGCCTCGCAGCGAGCTACCGGGGCGAGCCGGAGGAGGGAGTGCGGGCAGGAGAGCTGGCGCTCCCGGGGACCGGGTTGCTCGTGGATTGGCGTGGCCGTCTCCGTGCGCGAGACCGGATTCCCGCCTCTCGAATCGTCCTGGGGCCGTCGCTCCAATCGGATGCGAAGCGGCTCGCCGTTCGCCGCGGGTCCCTCCGCGCCGCCGCCGATCGGGCGCGGCGGAGGCTGGCAAGCGCGCTGGCCGTTGTGGACGCGGCCTGGCCGGAGGCAGGTCGCGAGATCCGTGCACGGACCCGTCTGGTCCTGCCCCTCAGCGAGCCCGGACTGGTCTCGTACTCCCACATGCACCGTCCGGGCGTCTCGTACGTGAACCTCCGCGGCAAATCGATCTTGGACCTCGCGGACGACCTGCTTCACGAGACCGCTCACCACCGGCTCCACGCGATCGAGGCCAGAACCTCGCTGTTCCCGGCGCGCCACGCCCGCCGGAGCGAAGACGAGACGCGTTACTTCTCGCCGTGGCGCCGATCGATGCGTCCGGTGCGGGGGATTTTCCACGCAGCGTTCACGTTTTCCTTCCGGGCCGAGCTGTTCCGCCGGATCCTGGCTGCCGCGAAACCGGCGAGAGGGAGAGTAGGACCGCTCCGGGTGGATGCGCGCCTCGCCGGCTGGCTTCGGAGCGAGGCGTCGCGCGAATCGCGGCAGGTGGCCCGAGCGTATCGCGACCTCATGGACGCTTCCCGGCGCGGCCTTCTCACCGCTTCGGGCCGCGCATTGCTTCGAAACGTCCGGGCGGCTGTACGGCAAGCTGCCACGGCCCGCGTCGTCACCGAAACCGGTACCGCGCAGACCAGGAGTCTGCGGACCAACGGCAAGCCGGTTCGCCGGGGCAGCAGCCTACGAGCCGGTCAGGATCGCACGAGGAGCAACGTCGTCGGGTCCAGGTCGAGCGCCACGCTCCTCGGGGTCGTGCTGTCGCGATCCTTGAGGAGGCGCACGTGGACGGTTTCTCGGTCCCCTCGCAGCTCGAGGAGCACGTCCACGAGGGACTGGTAGCGCAGGAGGGGCGCGGGGAAGTCCCACGGCGGCTCGGTCCCGGGCCCGGGGTCTACGGTGGCGGACATCCAGATCTCGGCCTCGCACTTCCGGCCGAAGCTCTTGATGGCGCGAACGTCCGCTTCGCTTCCGGCGGCCCAGTCGAAGCCGTCGATCACGATCACGTCGGGACCGACGCGAGAGAGGTCCTCGAAGAGACCCGCGGCCCTCTCGAGCGCATCCAGAGGAAGCGAGCGACCGACGCTCGCCTGAATCCTCAGCCCGCGCTCCATCAGATCCCAGATCCCCGCGGCGTGCTCCGCCCGCTCGGAACGAAGGAGCTCCCGGAAAATCTCGTCGTAGTAAGCCCGAACCCGATCCAGGGGCTGGTCCAGGGCCACGTGGAGCACCTCGTGCCCTCGCATCAGCTCGTCGAGAGCGACGTCCACCAGGAACGCGGTCTTGCCCACCCCTGCCGGTGCGCATACGACGCCGAGATTCCCGCGGCCGAGCCCGCCACGGATCGTGCGATCGAGCACCCGGATCGGGCTTCGTTCACTCAGCTCAACCCTGTAATCCATCTCTTCCTCCGGCGAGCCGCTTGACGGCATCGAGATCGGCGATGCGATCGCGTATCTTCCGGGCCTGTCCCTCGACGAGCTCCACCTTGGAGCGGGCCGCTTCGGGCAGGTCCGGGCGCTCGCGCAGCAGCGAGGCGTAGCCCGCGAGCCCCATCAACAGGTTGTTCACGTCGTGCTTGACGGAAGAGGTGATCTCACCGGCACGGTCCAGCGCGTCCTGGTCCTCGCGCGACGCCTCCTCCCGGATCACCACGACGGCGCGCAGCGTGGTTCCGTCGCGGAACGAGCGCACGTGGACCCGGATCGGCACCGGGCCGAATCCGGGATCGTGCGCTTCGGTGGTGAATCGAAGGTCCACTCCGGCTTCTCGCATTCCTTTCCGGAACGTACGCTCGGCCTCATCCATGCCGGGGAGATCCCCGCACTGCCAGAAGAGAGGTTTCCCGTCGAGTCCACCTACCGTCGGCCGAAGGAGACGACCGGCCTGCGCGTTCGAGGACAGCACCCGGCCGTCGGCGTCCAGAATCGCGACGCCGAACGGGAGGGCGGCCAGCAAGCCCTCCGAGAGGATCCCGCTCACGGGGCGCCTCCGACGCGAGGCTCTCGAGGGCCGTCACCTTTGCCGATGCCGGCGTCGGCGAGTCGCCGGAGGATCTGCCCGACCATCGCGTCCCGCGCCTCGCGGCGCATTCGAACCAGCTCGCATCGCGGATCCTGGCGGACGCGCTTGGGGAGCCCGACCCCGTGAACGGCCACCGTGGCCAGCATCGGCGTCGGGCCTTCGACGAGCCGCTCCACGGAGTCCCGGAACGCCTCCGAGAAGCACTCCATCTTGCCGATTTCGTCGAGGATCACCAGGTCGATCCCCGAGCCGGCCGCGAGCGAAGGGACCCCGATCGCATCGAGGGCCGCGACGTCGACACCGTACGGTCCGACGCGGAACGGCCCGCTCACGTCCTCGCCCGCCAGCCTGAACTCTTCCCCGCCCATCGTCACGCCACGGAATCCGCGCCGCCGGCCCCCCTCGCGAATCTCCTCCGTGAAGAACCCGGTCATGGAGACGATTCCGCGCAGCCGCTCGACGACCCGGCGAACCAGGGTCGTTTTTCCGCACCCCGGATCGCCCGTGACCAGTAACTTGAACGGCCGGTCATTCATGAGGCTCCTTCGGTCGAGAGGCGGCCGGGAGCGTCGGACCGCAAGGGCGTCCGCCCTGCCGGTCGGAACGGAAGAGGTGTGAGGATTCCCAATACGATGCCGTTTCACCCGCCAGGGCGAACCCTGCCGACCCGGCCATTCTAGACGGCGAAACGAGAAGTGTGAAGTAGGGGCGCTGCGTGATCCTCCGATGCCGCGCCGGCAGGGGAATCCGATCCGGCCGCGCGGTGTCGGTCGAGCAGGCTTCCGCGGCCTCCTCTTGCCGTGCTTCTGCGGATGCCGGGCTGCGGCCTGTCTCGAGGCCTCATCCTCTCCGGTACGCTGTGCCGGAACGTCGGGAGCGGACTTGGGGCTGAACCCTCGGAACGAGCGTCTCCTCGGAGATACGATCCTCGCCGCGGCCCTCGTGGCCGTCACGCTCGCGGTCCACGCGCAGGTCGTGGCTTCGCCTTCGTCCGGCTCAACGATTCGCTGTTCGTCACCGCGAACCCACGCGTCCGGGCCGGTCCGAGCCTCGAAGGGATCCGCTGGGCCTTCGGAACATTCGAGACAGGCAACTGGCACCCTCTGACGTGGCTCTCCCGGATGCTCGACGCGCGGGGCGGAAGCGTCGATCCCCGGCGATTCCACGCGACGAACCTGGTTCTCCACGTCGCGAACTTCGTGCTCCTGTTCGTCGCGCTTCGCTGGATGACCGGCGCTCGCTTCCGGAGCGGACTGGTCGCCGCGCTGTTCGCGGTCCACCCGCTCCACGTCGACTCGGTGGCCTGGGTCGCCGAGCGCAAGAACGTGCTGGGCACGTTGTTCTGGCTGCTGGCCATGGCGGCGTATCAGCGGTACGTCGAGCGCAAGGGCGCGTTCCGTTGCGCGTTGGCGCTCCTCGCCCTGGCGCTCGGTCTTGCGGCGAAGCCCGGGCCGGAGCGGCGAGGCAGTCGAGCACCTCCGCCGGGCGGCTCGATGCCGATCCGGAGGACCCGGGGACGCGAGGAAACCTGGGGGTCCTCCTTTTGCGTCGGGGGGAGCTGGCGGAAGCCGAGGTCGAGCTCGAACGGGCCCTGCGCCGTGACCCTTCGAACCGGAACGTCCGCCTGAGCCTGGTCCTGCTCGAGCGGGGCCGTTCCCAGGAGGCGATCGGGATTCTCGAGGAGGTCCTGAGGGCCGATCCGGAAAACGGCGTCGCACGCGACAGCCTCCGGAGGGCGCTCGGAGGGAAATGGGATTGACGAACCGCGGCGCCGTTTCGCGGCGACGGTGCCCGACACGGGCTGGCATGCCCCTGACGCGTCGTGTCCGGCCGCTCGTGCCCCAGTTTTCCCGCACGAGAGCTTTGTTACGGCCCGAGATCCGGCCAGGCTGGAGGGCATCCTCGGGGCCCAGGGCCGCCGATGGAGTCGCTAGAGTGAATACACCAGGGGCCAGCCCCCGGACCCCCTCACCCGCGTACGGTACAGTCCGGCAGACCGGCCTGCACTTCCAGCGGGACGTTTTCATCATTTCAGGGTGGCGCCTCGGACGTCATGGACCACTGTCCCCTTCAACAAGACCGGGTCGGGTCCCGGAGGCGCGCCGATGAGAAACGCCTCGGAGCCGGAGCGTCTCGAAGGGCGGCACGCGCCGAGGGGGCGACCGGGGCGAGCGACCCGGATCCTTCTCGTCCCCCGGGCAGTTTCGAAGCAGCGGGTGGCCTCAGTCGAAGGTATCTTCACTCCGGGGGCGTCACGGGGTCGCCCCGAGTCGGTTAGCGCCGCCAGCCACTGCGAGGCCGAAGAAGGGGGGTTCCATGTCCGGGATCGGTTCCGTCGTGTCGTTCCCGAGTCGTTTGCCGACCGAAATGAGCCGCGTCCTGCTTCGGACGCTCGCTCTTCTCGTCCTCCTGGCTCCCGCAGGCCCCGCGGAGGCCGCGTGCGGCACCGTGGGTAGGTCGTGCCTCTACGACTCCCAGTGCTGCTCCAGCCTCGTGTGCGGCCCGGGAGGCACCTGCCAATCGGGGTGTCGGATCGAAAGGGGCTTCGTCAGAGCCGGCTCACGAAACCCCGCCAGCTCGTGCCAATCCTGTCAGCCGAGCTCGAGCACGACCACCTGGACGAGCTTGCCGGACGGCACGTCGTGCGACGACCGCGACTCATGCACGGCCCCGGACGCCTGTCGAGCGGGGATGTGCCTCGGAGGTCCACGCCTGGGCTGCGACGACGCCGATCGATGCACCTCGGACTCGTGCGACCCGATCCTCGGATGCCAGCACCGCATGATGACCTGCGACGACGGCAACCCCTGCACGCGGGACGCGTGCGATCCGTCGGTGGGTCGGTGCGTCTCGAGCCAGAGCGCCGAGGCCTGCGATGACCGGAATCCCTGTACCGCGGATTCCTGCGATCCCCAGGCAGGATGCGGCCACTCCCCCCTCTCGGGCACGTGCGACGACCGGAACGCGTGCACGACCGGCGACACGTGCGTTGCGGGCGGTTGCGTCGGTGGGCCGCCGCCGTCGTGCGCCGACGACGACCGGTGCACCGCCGATTCGTGCGACCCCGCCGTCGGCTGCGTCCACGACGGCGGAGCCCTTCTTCAGCCGACCGCCGCCGGGGCGTTCCTGGTCTTTCCGGATGTCGTCGTCTCGTCTGTCGCCGAGGGGGCGCGAATCGACACCCGCGCGACGATCGCGAACCGCTCCAATCGGTCGATCCTCGCTCACGTGTCCTTCATCAACGGGGATCGCGGGGATCCGAAATACTGCTACGAGTGCGACTTCGACGTCCCGCTGGGCGCCTGGCGCACCGCGACCCTCGCTCTGACGCGTCAGGGGCAGCTCACGAGGATCGAGAATCTCGAAACGGGATCCGTCCGCTGGTGCTCCCAGCGCGTGGGCTTTCTCACGGTGGACGTCGAGGACTCGACCCACCACGTGCGCACCGACAACGTCCTCACTGGCTCCCAGGAGGTCGTGAACCAGACGACCGGTTCGACCTTCTCCGTTCCAGCCATCTCCATCCAGGGGCGGACCGGCGACGGGAACCGCACTTTCTCCTTCGACGGCGCCGAGTACCGCAAGTTCCCGTCGTACGTCGAGGTCGAGTTCGAAGCGCCCGATCCATCCGGTCCTGTCACGGCGAATCTGGTTCTGCTCACCCTGGGATTCCGCCGGCAGCAGCCGCCACGGACGGACTGCTCGGTGATCGGCTGGGACGTTCCCCTCGGGCGCCAGTTCTCGAACTCGCTCCAGTTCGGCTGCTTCGCCTCGGTTCGGCTCCAGGACATCGACCCGCAGTTCGTCTATCCGAACCTGGGGAGCGAGCGCGGACGGGTTCGGCTGCGCTGCACGGTGCAGGGGGGGGATGACAACGGCCTGGTCGGAGGCGGTGTCCATGGCATTCTGGTCCAGACGGACGCGGCCGGCGTCGCCTCGGGTCGCCTGCTCGAGCCGAGCCCGTCGGCAGGCTGCCCCATGACGCTGCGCCTGGCGAGCCCGTATCCGACCCGGCCCGGCCTATGAGTCGATTCCACCCGGGGTCGCGCGGAGAGCGGGCCGGTTGCGACGGACCTTCTTGAACGCTCCGGGCTAGCGGGAGCTCCTGGATGCGACCCGTTGCGGCGGGGGCGGACGGGATCGTCCACCGGCGCCGGGCTCCTCCGATCCGGCAGCCGCGCCGCTTGGACGACGAATTGTCGTATCCTCTGCAAGAAGCGGCGTCCGAGCCGCCGGTGGTCTCGCCATGGGGATGGACGTGAGCGCAGCCGATTCCGCATTCAAGGACCTGTGCGACAGCGCGTCCGACTTGATCCAGAGCGTCTCGCCCGAGACGGGCTCCTTTCTCTACGTCAACGCGGCCTGGCTGCGCACGCTCGGCTACGCAGCGGAGGATCTCCCGAAGCTCAACGTCTTCGATGTGATCCACCCGGGAAGCCGCGCCCATTGCCGGGCGGTGATGGCGCGCCTGGTCGCGGGCGATTCCGCGCAGGAGGTCGCCGTCGATCTTCAGGCGAGGGACGGATCCGCGATCGCGGTGGAAGGGAGCGTGGCGTGCCGATTCGCCGCGGGCCGTCCGGTGGCGACCGTCGGCATCTTCAGGGACGTGCGCCGCCGCAAGCACGCCGAGGAAGAGCTCGACCGATTGTTCTGGCTCTCGCTGGACATGCTCTGCATCGCGGGCGTCGACGGCTTTTTCAAGCGGGTCAACCCGGCCTTCGAGAAGACGCTGGGGTACACCCGCGAGGAGCTGCTCAGCCGGCAGTTCATCGAGTTCGTCCATCCGGACGATCGCCCCGACACCCTGGCCCAGCTGCGGAATCTCGAGCAAGGGCTGGCCGTCGTGAACTTTCGCAACCGGTACCGCGCGAAGGACGGAGTGTATCGCTGGCTGGACTGGCACTCGGCGCCGCCTGCCGACGACGGCCTCATCTACGCCGTGGCGCGCGATGTGACCGACCAGAGGCGGGCCGAGGAAGAGCTCGCCCGGCGCACCGCCGAGCTTGCGCGCTCGAACGCCGAACTGGAGCAGTTCGCTTACGTCGCGTCCCACGACCTCGGATCGCCGCTGCGCAACGTCGCCACCATCGCGGAGTGGTTGGAGGAGGAAATCGGGGTCGCCCCTCGTGAGGAAGTCCAGAAGCACCTGCAGCTGCTCCGCGACCGCGTGCGGCGCATGGAGCGGCTGACCGACGACCTGCTCGAGTACTCTCGGGCCGGGAAGACGTCGGGGGCCGCGACCACGGTGGACACCGCCGCGCTCGTTCACGAGGTCGCCGCGTTTCTCGCCCCACCCGATGGATTCCAGGTGCTGGTGCGGGGGGAAATGCCCGTGCTCCGCACGGAGCGAACTCCGCTCGAGCAGGTGTTCCGGAACCTCATCGGGAACGCGATCAAGCATCACGATCGGACCGACGGGCTCGTGGAGGTCTCGTCGCGCGAGGAGGGGGGGAGCCCGGAGTTCCTGGTGCAGGACGACGGACCCGGAGTTCCCGAGCCGCTCCAGGATCGCGCGTTCCAGATGCTGCAACGGTTCGGCGCGCCCGGTCGAGCGGAAGGGTTCGGCATCGGTCTGGCGCTGGTGAAGCGCCTCGTGGAGAGCAGGGGCGGACGGATCCTCCTGGAATCGTCGGGTCGCGGAACGTGCCTGAGGTTCACCTGGCCCTCGAAGGCCGAGCAGCCTTCCGGAGACGAGCGGTGAGCAGAATCCTGATCGTTGACGACGAGGAGGTGGATCGGGAGCTGGCGACCCGATGTCTGGCGTCCATCCAGGGGCTCACGATCCGCTATGCGGCCGACGGACGGGAGGCGCTCGATCGCCTCGCCGCCGAGAGGCCCGACATGGTCCTGACCGATCTGCGCATGCCGCGCATGGACGGTCTCGAGCTGGTGGAACAGGTGCGGCGGAGCTTTCCCGGCCTGCCCGTCGTGCTCATGACCTCCCGGGGAAGCGAGCGGATGGCCGTGCGGGCTCTCAAGGCCGGAGCTGCGAGCTACGTCCCCAAGCGGTTTCTCAAGCGAGATCTTGGGGAGACAATCGAGGAGATCCTGGACCTGGCCCAGGTCGGCCGTTCACGGGCGGTCCTGCTGCACCATCTGTCACGATGCCAGACGCGGTTCGATCTGCCGAGCGACCTCACCCTCGTCCCCGCGCTGGTCGGGTACGCTCACGAGGAGCTGGAGCGAATCGGTTTCGGCGACGAGGCCGTCCGCGACCAGATCGGCGTGGCCCTGCTGGAGGCGGTCCACAACTCCATCATCCACGGCAACCTGGAGATCCCGTCGGAGGTTCGGGACGAGGGGAGTGCGCCGTTCCACGAGCTGATCCGTCGAAGGGGAGGCGAGCCGCCGTACGCGTCCCGGCGCGTGGTCTGCGAGGCCGTCGCCACGCGGGAGCGGGTCTCGTACCTCGTCGAGGACGAGGGCCCGGGTTTCGATCCCGCCGCCGTTCCGGATCCGACCGCACCCGACAACATCGACCGCGTCCGCGGCCGCGGCCTGATGCTGATCCGGACCTTCATGGACCAGGTCGAGTTCAACGACCGGGGGAACCAGATCCGCCTGTCCAAGGCGTCGACTCCGGGCCGCTGACGGGTCGTTCGGAAGGCGTCACGCTCGTCTCCCGCGCGGGAGGAGCTTCCGGGTCCGATCGGGTCAGCGCGTATCCGCTCGGCGAAGCCCCGTCGGATCCGGCGGGACGCCCGAGGGGGGCTGGCCCCCCGTGGAGCAGCCGTGGCCGACGCAATCGACGGCCCCGTACGCGCCAACCTCTCCGCCCGTGCTGGACGCCGTCCTGCAGGGACTGTCCGCGGCGAGCTTGAACGTCGCCGTATCGGCGAACTGGCACTGCAGCTTCCTGCTGTGGGCCTCGCAGCCCGCACAGCCGGCGTTCGCTTGCAGCCGCTCGCGCCAGCCGTTCGGCGTGAGCTCGCGGTGCTCGGTCCCCGAAGGTCCCTCGCTCGGACCGCAGGTGGCGGAAAGTCCGCAGAATCGATTCGACATCCACATGGCCCCCGGGGCGTACACGTTGTAGTCCACGACGTTCGTGCCCTGCGGAGGCCAGGAGTTCTCGTCCCAGCTCAGGTTCAACTCGACCGTTCCCTGGATCAGATTGTCCCGGATGCTCCAGTTCTTCGTCGGACGCTTCGGTCCCGCCCCGTGATTGAAGAACAGCTCGATTCCGGTATCCGCGCCGTGGATCGTGTTCTGATGGATCGAGGCACCGTCCAGGTCCATGAGCGCCTGGATGCCGTTCGACCCCGTGATCAGGTTTCCGTAGATCTGCGTTCCGGTGGGGGGGACACACCCGTTGAAGCGGCAGGTTTGCTGATTGAGGCGAATGCCGAAGTACGTGGCGTTGGAGATCCTGTTGAACCGATGGATGTTGCGGTAGCTGTCATCCTTGTCGTCGATGCCGAAGATCCTCCGCGAGGCGTCGATGGTGTTGTACTCGATCACCGTCTCGCGATTGACGTACACCTTGATGCCCGCCGCGCTGCTATCCCCGGTGCACCCGCCGTCGATCCCGTGGATGTGGTTGTGGTGGATCGACAGATTGCGCGCCACCTCGAGCCGCAGAGGGGTGTAGTTGCCGTCGCATGCTTCGGTGTAGCCTCCGTGGAGGTCGTTGTTCGCGACCTCGATGTGGTGCACACCGTTCGCGGGATTCGTCCCCCAGGCCGACCACACGGTCAGCGCGCCGCTCACCTCGAGCCCCTGGAAGCTGATGTACGCCGGAGCGGTTCCGATTCCGTCCCAGTGCACCCCGATCGTGGGCGTCGAGGGCGCCGGGGAGCAGGACGCATCGACACAGAGCTTCGGACGGTGGCCGGGGTAGGCCTTGACGGTGGTGTACGCGGTCGCGGTGCCGTTGAGGGAGCCGTTCGGGCGGGTCCTGCACACCCCGGCCCCGGAGCACTGGCTGTCGTAGAGACAGGCTCGCGTCGCGTTTCCGGTGCAGCGGCCGCATCTCCCCGAGAAGTCGAAGCCTGCGTAGCGGCCGAGACCGGACTGGTAGTACGTGCCGTTCTTGATGAGGCACGTATCTCCACCGTTCATGCGGTTGATGCAGCCCTGCGGGGATGCGAATGCGGTCGCTTCGGCGGTCCCCGCGTTCGTGTTCGAGCATGGGCTTCCGCCGCATCCTGTCGTGGAGCCGTCCACGTAGAACGTCGCGGCGCCGGCATCCACGCTCGCCGCGACGGCCAGCATCGCGGCGACGACCATGGCACCCCGGAGTCGATTCGCACCTTTCTGATCCATGTTCACTCCCGTATCGTCTCTCGCCCCCGGCCGCGCCGGCTCGACGACCTTCATCGGAACCCGCGGTGTCGCACCGGCGCCACGCGGCCTGCCGGAGCCTCTCGATCGCCACCTTCTCGCAAGTCCCCGGCCAGCGCGAATCCAAGCAAAAGACGATACCACCGAAGGCTCCGGGAGGCCGGAACGCCTCACGAGCACGGGACCGGACAGCACGATTACGGTACGGCAATCGGCGCTTGCGACGGCTCCGCCCGGCGGAAGGTGCCGCTTCCAGCCCGGTAGGCGCTCGGGTACCGCTTTCCCGGGTGCCGAGTTCGGGGGAGGGCTACCTCCCGGGCGGATCCGCGCGTCCTCGGCCGGCCGGTAGGGGACTCGTGCCTAGAACGTCGGCGACGGGGCGCCAGTGCCGCGCCCAGTGGGACGCGTATCGGACGGCGAGCGTCGGGTCCCGCGACGCCGACTTCTCGTCCTCGAGCACGGCCACGATCGTGCGCTCCAGGTCAGCGGCGTCGAGCGCGGAATACACGGCGCATTCTCCGAAAACGCCGATGGCCTCGCTGTCCCGCACGATCACGGGGCGACGACCCACGACGATCGCTTCGTACGCCCCGCACGGCAGGCACGCGACGTCCTGGGACAGAACCACGATGCAGCGGGTCCGGCAGAGCAGCTCCCAGTACTCCCCCTCCGGCACGAAGCCCGTCAGCGTCGCGACAGCCTCGAGGCGGGTCCGGATGTCCGGCTCGAGTCGCCGCGGGTTCCCGGTGATCGCGACCGCGTATTTCTTGGAAAGCCGGGTGCACAGATCGAGGATGAGCGCGATGGGCTCGTCCACGTCGAACGAGCAGATGAACGACACGTCGGCGGCTCGCCGACCCTGCTCCCGGGGCGATCCGGCAGGCATCCGGGGAAGCGGATCCGGGAGGATCATGGGATCGACCCCGAAGCGCTCCCTGGCGTAGGCGCGGTTCTCCCCGTTCGTCACGATGGTCGCCACGCAGGCGCGCAGCGACCAGCGCTTCGCCGCGAGGATGATGGAACGAAAGAGCGCCGGACCTTCCCGCTTCAGGGCTTTCGTGTGCAGGTCGGCGACGACGCGTGGCCGCGAGCCGACCGCGAGCTTGGAGTAGAGCGCCAGCAGAAACCCCAGAGCCAGCGAATACTGGTACCAGACCAGCTTCGGCCGCCGCGAGAGCAGGCAGCCGAGGGTCTTCAGCGCGCCGACCGCGTGCCGAGCCGGCCCCTCCATCTCCGCAACCACCAGGACGAGCGGAATCTTCAACTCCTGGCTCAACGAGCGCGAACGGCGCGAATCGTTCCAGCTCAGGAACATGCCGGATCCCGCCGGGCCGGATCGAGGTGCTTCCTCGGCGGGGACGACGGGCCGAGCGCGAGGCGTGCTCATCGAATTCCCCGGAGATGCGCGATCCGCCGATTCGGAAGGAACCAGGGGGTCGCCGCCGTCACCGGTCGGAGCCGTCGCATCGGCACGGCGTGAAGCCGCACCGCACGTAGTGGAACCGGACCGGCGGATACAGCAGGATCTTCTCCGGGTTCGGGGTGTCGCCCATCGCCTCACCGAGAAGCTCGATCCAGAACTCGATGGACGGGACCGGGGAATCGGCCTCCCTCGCGACGAGCGTCCCCTCGACCTCCGAAAGGTCGCACCCGATCTCACAGCTCGAGATGCAGCCGGACGAGAGCTTCAGTCTGGCCTCCTCGAGCTTTCGCGCGACGCCCGGATCCAACTGAATGCCTTGTTTCTGTAGCTCGTGGAACCAGGCGGCGAGTATGGCCCAGCGCAATCCGAATTTCTCGAGAACGGCGATCTCCGTCTGAACTCTAGCCTCAGGAGCTGTTTCGCTCATGGTCCTCACCCCCAGGGATTCGACAATCTGCCAATGAGTATACCTTGATTTCCGGCGGCCAGATGCGCGGCCTCTGCTGGGTGACTTCGGGGCCTTGCGGTCCCCCTCTCGACCGGCCTCACCTCCTCCCCGCATCCGCGATCTTCGCCCTGCTGCCGTTCGCGCGATCGCCGCGCCCGCAGCGTTGGGCTCGTTCCCGGCCGTGTCGGGCGCGTTTTCGAGCCGCCGATTCGCGTTCGTGATCGTGATCCAGTGTCCGCGGCGCCTCGCCGGGCCCCGTCGGTCCCGCGGTTCTCGTTGGACATGGGAGCTCCCTGATGTCGCGACGACGGCCCTGGCGGCCATGACGTATCCGTGACCGCAGGGTGAGATCGACGTTCGACACTTCGACGGTGTCGTTCCGTCGGCACCGTGTGGGCGGGTTGTCCTGCGCGGGGGTCGTGCGGTGCCCGGCCGAGCAGCGCCGGTCCTTGCCGGACGTAGGCGTCGTCCTCTTCGAGCGCGAGGGTAGCGCCGGCAAGTCGCGACAGTCTGCATCCACGTCGGGCGCCGCGGATGTCTGGGAAGGGCTTCGGGGGAGACGCTCTCCGGGACATCCGGTCCAGCACGCGGAGCAGCGCGCGATTGCCCAGCTGTGGGCGATGATGTGATCTGCTCGGCAGCGACTCCGCGACGAGCTCATCCAGGAGTCTCGAGGTGGATCTCGCTCGCTTCGATCGCCGCCTCGTCCATCACGTAGGCCAGGGCGCCGCCTTTGGACGGCCAGCTGAGACGCGGTCAGGCCTTCGAGCCCAGGTCGTACCCGATCTGCGCCGCTCGGATGGCGGCGTCCTCGAGCTGTTGTTGTAGCCGTGGATATAGACCAGCACCGCGCGTGCCCGGCTCGAGCGGCGAGCTTGGTTCATCGACTCGTAGACCTCGTCCGATCGTGGGGTGGACGGATCGACCCGGATCGATCGTCCTCCAGTCCCTCGCATGTCCAGGACGCCGAGCTCCCGAACTTGGCGACTTGGGGATCTGGACGGCAGCTTCCGTAGTGGAGCGTTTCATCCGATCGCTCGGAGCCGAGCTGCGGTTCTGCCCGGTTCAACGGCTTCCGGTTGGTCCCGTACCAGACCCTGTAGACGGGAGGCTCATTCGGGTTTCGTGGGTTGTCGTCGGCAGGAACTCGCGTCGACGGCAGCGCGACCTGGGGCGGGGCGGTTCCCGGGCTGTGGGACGTGGATGCCGGCGCGGATCGCAAAGACTCGATCGCGCTCTGCATCCGTGCGATCTGCTGCTCGTTCGCTTCCCGCAGGGACGCGATCTGCACCTCGTTCGCTCTCTCCAAATCGAAGATTTCCGCTCGTTCTGCTCGACTTCCGCCTGCACTGCGTCCAGACGCGACATCGTCTCTTCGACGTCACGGCGGTAGTCGCCCGGGTCACGCAACCCGCCAGCGTGACGCCGAGTAGAAGAACCAAGAGAACTCGCGCACGTCTCATGGGTCGGTCCCTCCTCCATTGGGGTCGTGGCGCTCGGTCCGCCGTGGCGAGCCAACGACGGTTTTCCCGGCCGGCGCGAGCTTCCGGAGTTCGGCTGCGCGTCGAGGACGCAAATCGCGACCGCCGCCCATTCCACGCGCTCTTCGCTCGTCACGAAGACCGGCGTCACTCCTTCACGACGAGCACGTGGACCGCCTTGACGACCAGCTTGACGCGATCCCCCGGCTTCAACCCCATGTGCTCCACCGACTCCGTCGTCAGAACGGACGCCATCACGCAAGGCTCCGTGACGGAGAGCTTCACCAAGGACATGACGTCGTCCGACCGGACCGAGGAAACGGTCGCGGTGATGTCGTTTCTGGCTCCGTGTTTCACGATGCGATCCCTCCCCGACCGAAGGCTATCACGGGCGCGGGGGCAGACGAGGGGCGTCGCCACGGCCGGCCCGCCGGATCGCGCCCGCTCGTCAGGGGCCGGATCACGGTAGGCAGCCGACGCACGAATCCGGCCGCCCCGTGCCGGAGAAAGGTCAGCGGCCCGGCATCCGGACGCAGGCCACGATCTGCTCGAGCCGCAGTCGCCGCCGGATCAACGCCTCTTTGCGGGCCTTGGGAAGCTTCTTGATCCGACGCTCGACGCGCAGCGCCAGTCCGCGATCGCCAACCGCCGCGGACAGCACGAGGCGCAGCGGCCCGCGCCCTTTCAGGTACCTCGCCCCTTTTCCGCGGCGGTGCTCTTGCAGTCTCCGCCGGACATCGATGGCGACGCCGGTGTAGAGGGATCCGTCCCTGCACCGCACGAGGTAGACGTGCCAGAGAACTGTCACGGTCTCCCGGTCTTCACGCTCACCCGACGGGATCGGTCCGCATGCCAGGCCTCGCCGTCGGACGGGAGAATTCCCGGAATCGGCCGATCAGGGCCATCGCGAGCTCGAACGACTTGGGCTCAGGCGTTGTCCTCGCCGAGCCACCGGTACAACACGCCGCCGATCACGGCGCCGACGATGGGCGCCACCCAGAACAGCCACAGCTGAGACAGCGCCCAGCTTCCGACGATCAGCGCGGGGCCCGTGCTTCTCGCCGGGTTCACCGACGTGTTCGTCACCGGAATGCTGATCAGATGAATCAACGTCAGTCCGAGACCGATCGCGATGGGAGCGAACCCCTGGGGCGCGCGCCGGTCGGTGGCGCCCATGATGATCATCAGGAACATCCCCGTCATCACGATCTCGGTGACGAAGCCCGCGGCGAGCGAGTACTGACCGGGGGAATGCGCACCGTACCCGTTCGACGCGAGGCCTCCGGCCAGATCGAAGCCGGCCTTGCCGCTGGCGATGAAGTACAGCACCCCGGCCGCGAGCACCCCCCCGACCACTTGCGCGATGATGTACGCGGGCAGGTCCGCAGCCTTGAATCGTCCCCCGGCCGTCAACCCGATCGAGACGGCCGGGTTGAGGTGGCACCCCGAGATGTGGCCGATCGCATACGCCATGGTCAGCACGGTCAGGCCGAACGCAAAGGACACACCCAGAAGACCGATTCCGACGCTCGGGAACGCGGCGGCCAGGACGGCGCTGCCGCACCCGCCCAGGACCAGCCAGAACGTCCCGATCAACTCAGCCGCGGCTCGTTTCGTGAGCGACATGGTTCCTCCTGTTCTGATTGCTCGAATCGACGTGGGCGATTCTAGCTAACAGCTCCCGCTACCTGGACTCGATCCGCAAGGCCCGGCGCCGCTTCAACAAGGGCGAGGCGTGTGTCCCGACCCGACCAGATCGAGCCAAGCGGCGACTCAGTTTCGGGTCGAGACGGCGGCTGCCTAACTTGAGAAAGCGGGGGCCATCACGCAGGGACTTAATCGCCGCCGGAAGTCGGGCAGCCGAAACCGAAATGTTGCCCTTCATCAGAGATTTGGCACCTTCGCAAGTTTCTGAGCCGATTTGACCATGCAATTCGCCTGGACGGTGTCATTTCGTCGCTTCGGGGCCAAGCCGGTCCGCCGCGCGCGGCGGGTCGGTGACCGGAGAATGGTCACCGACGCAGACATGGCTTCGCGGCAAGGTGCGGCACGGCCAAGCGACATCATCCGGCTCAGCCCAGCCTTCGTCGGAGGGACCGACAATTGACGGAAAGCGACCGTTCCAGGGCCCACTGAAGGCTGGTCGCCGCTTCTTGAATGGGGTGGCAGCAAGGCCACGGAAGGGTTTGGGGGGGGGGGGCACAGTCCAGTCGAAAAAAACATCTTGACAAACGAAATACCGACCGGTGCTAGAATCCGACCCGGAGCGGTAGCACATCGGATCGCCAACGAGTGACAGAGCTGGTTGATACCGTCGGATCGGGAACGAGAGTAGGCGTGACTCTCCGCGATGACTTGTCGGCGCTGACGCCGAGGATGATGTTCGATGGTTGTGTCGGATGGCGTTGCCCCGCATTCCAAGGCGCGCTCGACGGAGCCGTCGAGAGGAATTATGTTCCACGAGCAGACGCGAGCCGTCGCCTGCCTCAGGCGAGGCTGAACTCTGCGCCGGAGGGTTCATGAAGCGCTCCTTCCGTCGCCCGCGCGAACACTTCTCTGCGCTGGTCGTCCTGCTGTTCGTGTTGTGGAGTGGCTCCGACGTGGTCGTGAGCGGTCCCCCGCCGACACCTTCGCCGAGGCTACGGGTTTGCACGGACCTGTCTCGGATGGCCGATCCAGACTGGAGTCCGTCCTCCGCCGAGGAGGTGTCGGACATCGCAGTTGAGCTCGCGGACCAGCTCACGCGAACGGACACCGGTGCGGCCATCTTCCTCGGTGCACGCGAAGCCTTCGAGATGATCGGAGGAAAGGTGACCGTTGAGAGTGCGACGAAGGCAACTCACGTTCTCGTGGGAGACATCAAGCAGGTCAATCCTCCAGACCAGTACGCGATCAGCTTAGAGCTTCGACCGGTACGTGGCGCGAACAGAGAGCCACTTCCCGCGCTGACTGTGCCTGCCAAGGAAGTGTCCAAGCAGTTCGCGGATCTCTTGGCGGAACGGCTGGAGCATGCCGGCGTAAAAGCCGACAGGACGAGCCCGGCTTACAAAGCCTTCTGCTCGCAACCGTTTTTCAAGACCTCGCCAGCGACGATTCCGCAAAGCCATCGGGAGCTTGCTCGTGCTCGTCTAACGCGCCTGTTTGCGCGTACCCGCGGCGCACCCGATGAGCTGGACGCGCTGAAGCGATCGTCGTCGTATCTCAAGTCGGATCGCGCTTTCGTCGACGGGATCCTGGAGGAGATCGCAATTTTGCAGCGACGCGCGAACCTCGATCGGGGCCTCTCCAGTGATTCGATTGCCAGGGCGACAGAGCTTCTCAACGAAGCGGAAAAACTCCAGGCCAACGAGTTGGCGGAGTTCCATTACCTGAAAGGCATGAACAAGAAACTCCAGCGCCCCCCCGACTGTGGCACCGAATCATTCGTGCATGCACTTCGCCTGGATCCGCGTCACTCCTGGGCACGTCTTCAGTACGCGCTCTGCAACGCGCACACGGCAGATGCATCCCCGATGCTGACCGCAAACGCCAACTCGACGAGAGCGTGGCTGAACTGGAAGGCCTCGTGAGAATGAACGGCGCTATGTGACTGCGCGAGCGTACCAAGCCCGCTACCTCGCAATGCGAGGCAACGAGAATATTTCAGGGGAGCAGCCGGTTCCGAAAGAGCAGCAGAGAACACGGGAGAATGGGATTCTCGACGAGTTGTTCGCGCTGAAGCACTTTGGGCTTGGATACTATCAGCAAGCGGTGATTGCCTTCTGGCGGCGGGACTACGAAGGTGTGAAAGCCGCGATCGAGAATGCCCGGAAAGATAGCGGCTTCTACTCAATCGACATCGACAATCTCCTCGCCACCGTTTACATCGCGAGGGAGGACTACGACAACGCGGAACGGACGCTGGCCTCCGCGTTGGAGCCAACGTTGCCGGCGGCGCGAGGACTCTTCACTCGGGCGTTGGAAGCGAACGGCGACGAGAAGGCGAAGGCAAACGCCCTCCGCCAACTCAGAGAACAGCTCTCGGATGCTCTCGACAAAGCACGCACTATCCGGCCGTCAGATGAGGCGATCCTCGGGCTTATCGCGGCGCATCTCGGCGAGGATGAACGTGCGGACGAGTTCGGCACGGGTCTCTTGTCCGAGTACAGTAACACGGCGAGTATGCGCATCGCCGCGGCGCTCATCTATCAACGGATTAGTCGACCGGACATCGTTGAGGGTTTCCTGGAATGGGCTGACGGGTATTTCGCAAGGAAGCGCATCGGAAAGAGTACGACAGGGCCGGAAGTGGTCCCATCCATCCGTCGATCCAATGGAGCAGCCCAGAAGGGGACGATCGCGGACGGTTCATAGGTGGAAACGCCTGGACTGATGGGGCGACCGGGACTCGTTGCGTGGAGTCTTCGCAGCGAATGCAATAGGAGGTGCTGCGATGCGAAAGACGTTGATTCACCTCTTGGTCGCGACGGCTCTCGTCCTGCCAACTTCGCGTTCGCCGACGACCTGCGAGCAGAATCTCGTCGCAATCGCGGCCAGCTCGGTTCGCATCGTTCGTGTTTTCGTTTTCGTGAATGGTTAGCAAACGGCGGCGTTCACGTCGAATGCCCAGGACCGAACTGTCCGGGGTTTTCCTTCGACCGGATGCTGTTTTCGTTCCGTTCTTGGCTGGTCAGTCAGATCGTGCGCTTCGATCAACCTCGCGTTGCGTCGGGACCCGAGGTTTCACCGCAGCAGGGCATCTTCGCGAGTGCTTCTGACGGCGCCATCGAGGCGCCGCCATCGAACCGATCCGAGACCAACCGACATCTCACAGCCCGATAACGGAGCAGTCTCCCGCCTGCTTCTTCCCCGCTGGTCTTGATCCTGCAAGGGGCCGCAAGCGTAGAAACCGTGCGGGTTCTCCATCGTTGAGGGGGTGCTCTGCTCAAGCTGCCCAGCATGCGGTGCTGCGCCCCAGCAGCGTTACGTGGACGATTCGTCGGTCGAAGGCGATGCTGCCCAGGTATGATACACCCGACATCGACGAGGGTCACCCAATGAGACTGCGATGGCGATTCGGAATCGGATTCTTCATGCTTGCCGGCGTTCTCATGCCGGCCAGAGCATCCACCGTGACGTGGGTTGTGTTGCCGGAACTTGCCGTCATCGCCGTGGACATTTTTGGATACGAAACGATCCCGACGCTTGATGGCACGGGAAAGAAGGAGGTGCGACGCACGCTCGACACCCCGAAGGTCCGGCAAGTCAAAGCACGGACATCGCTTCCGGCGCGCTTACCTATCATAGCGCCGGTCGCTTTAAACCTGATCCCTTGAAGTTGAAGCAGGCGTCCTCAGGGAGGCGGCTACGTGCCCATCGAGTGCGGCTTGGCCCTGAAGCGGGAGGTTATCTTCCGTCCGTCTGCTCGTACATCAATTGCTCTACCGCACGACTCGACGGAACGCTCTCCATCACAGATACGATGCGCAACCTCGCAGCGACTTTGGAGGAATGTTGGGACAACAGCGAGGCCCAACGGACGATCCCAATTCAACTCAACGTGATCTATTTTCCGGCCGCCCCGACTCCGGAGCTTCCGAAGTCCTTGCAAGTTACCGCCTATCCAGATCATTTCGAGTCGACTCGGCATTCGTCCCGGTAGACGTCTTCCCAGGGAGCAATCCCGCGACCACAGCCAAGAACTGGACTCCCATTGTCGTCAAGTTCTTGGTGAGAGTCACTTTGTCCGCCGACTCGTGTTTGGTATCGATCAGTTGCTCAGTTCGGATGCACGCATGGACGCCAAGCTCGCCGATGCGCGCCGATGCACAGAGGTGGCCAATCCTCCAGATCCCCGTTGTGAGACTGCGACAAGCATCTGCGATCCGTCGGAACGGAGGGTGCTCTGGAGATCAGGCGAGCCCTTGACACTTTGATCAGTTTCCGAGCGATCTTCTACGGTCGCAACGAGCAAACAGGAGGCCCTCCGACCGTCGCAATACCCGACGTGGAGCGTGCGTTGAGACCCTGATGCGCCGGCTCCGTTTACTGAGGATCGGCGCTCTGCCTCGCGGTGACCTTGTTCAGGGCGCACATTTCCATGTCCGACTACTTTGGAGGGGCCCAGCCTGGCTGCTGTTTCCGGAGGTATCGGGTGAGACTCCCTTGCTGCCTCTGGAAACCAGCAGCACTCTGGTTGTCATCATTCTCATTACCAACTCGGCGACCAAGTGTTCGATGTCGTCTCAATTCCATCCCCCGCTATTCACCCAGCAACACACCTCTCAACTACGCCCCCAAACTCAACCGCACCCATAAAGTTCTCTCACTCGCGCGCCGGACTGCCAAGGGGGGGCGATCGTGGGAGGAGGGCGACGTCATAAGGAGGGGTCGGATCCGCCGGTCGGGATCTCGACTTCGACGAAACGGAACCGCAGGTCCGTCTGCTACTTCGCCTTCGGCATCACGAGCCAGAGGATGATGTACGCGACAATGCCGGGAAAGGCCGCCGACAGGATCGAGATCACGACGTAGAGGACCCGGACCGTCGTCGGGCTCCACCCCAGAAACTCGGCGATCCCGCCGCACACCCCCGCGATGATCCCGTTTCTGCGCTCGAGCCTTCCTGCCATCGCGACCTCCTCGCGGCATCCAACCCGTCGCTGCACCTCGCGCACGGAACGCGAACGGAAGTGGGCCCGCGGCTACTCGTAGCGCAGGGCCGCGACCGGATCGAGCCGGCTCGCCCGCAGGGCCGGGTACAACCCGAACCCGACGCCGGTCGCGACCGCCGCGCAGAGCGCGACGACGATCGCCCAAACCGGCACGGCGGCGGGGATCGGGGACAGGGCGGCGACCAGGCGCGCGATCCCCCAGCCGGCCAGCATCCCGAGCACCGCGCCGACTGTGGTCAGCAGCACCGCCTCGATGAGGAACTGGACGAGAATCTCGTTCCGCTTCGCCCCGATCGCCTTCCGCACGCCGATCTCCCGCGTCCGCTCGGTCACTGCGATCATCATGATGCCGATGACACCGACTCCCCCGACCATCAGGCCGATCGACGCGAGCGCGATCATCACCAGGAAGAACGTCCCGGTGAACGACTTGAACGACTCGAGCAGCCTCGCCTGCGGGACGACGTCGAAATCGGTCGGCTGCCCGGGCCGGAGCGCATGACGCTGCCGCATGAGCGCGATGACGTCGTCCATCGCCTCGTCCTGGGGAACGCTCCTCGTGGGCTTGATCAGGATCCCGAAGGAGTCCTCGAACGATCGGAAGCTCCGGTCGAACGTCTCGTAGGGGATGACGAGCCAGGGCTGCTTCTCGCCCAGCTCCTGGAGCGCGTTCGGCGCCTCGCGGTACACCCCGATGACGCGAACGCGGACACCTCCCATCACGCCGGTCACGCGGAAGTCCTTCCCCACGGCGACACCGGTCGGGAAGAGCCCCCGCACGAGCGCCTCGTTGACGACCGCGACGGCGCTTCCCGCGCGCCCCTCGGCGGCCGTGAAGTTCCGTCCCTCGATCATCTCGCCGCCGTCGATCTCCGCCCACTCCTCGGTCGTTCCGACGACCGGGGTGTTCGGGACCCGCTCCCCCTTGTAGACCGCGGTTCCCTGGCTGCTGTTGCGGTAGCTCACCAGGCGGATCGAGTCGAGCCTCCGGATCGCGTCGGCGTCGGCCACCTCGAGCTTGGGCCTGCTCGCCCACTCCGGCGTGGAGCCGTCGTGGATCTCGATCCCGCTCCCGAAGTGCCGCATCAGGAAGAACGTCTCCTCGCCGAGCTGGTCGAGCGCCTCCGCGACACCCTGGTTGATCCCCTGCACGAGCGCCGCCATCGCCATCACCGAGGTGACACCGATCGCGACGCCGAGGATCGTGAGACCCGCACGGACCTTGGCCCCACGGATCGACGTGACCGCGATGGAGAACGACTCTGCGACGCTCGATACGTTCATCCCCGCCTCCGCCTCACATCTCCTGCCGGAGGGCATCGATGGGATCGAGGTTCGCCGCCCGCCAGGCCGGGTAGAGGCCCGACGCGATGCCGACCCCGCAGCCCAGGAGAAGACCCGCCGCGATCGAGAGCGGCGACACCACTGCCGGCAGCGGCGTCGTCGCCTCGACGATCTTGCCGATCGCGATGCCCAGGAGGATGCCGGCCACGCCACCGAGCCCCGACAGGGCCCCGGCCTCGAGAAGGAACTGGACCATGATGTCGCGACGCCGCGCGCCGATCGAGCGCCGGATGCCGATCTCTCGCGTCCGCTCGGCGACCGCGATGAGCATGATGTTCATGATCACGATGCCGCTCACGACCAGCGAGATTCCAACGAGCCCGGGGAGCGCGGCGTACAGGATCCCGCTGATCTTCGACCAGGCGTCGAGGATCCCGGACGAGGTCTCGAGCCCGAAGTTGTTCTTGTCCCCGGGGCGAAGGTGCCGGCGCGTCCGCATGAGCACCTCCACCTCGGTCATGGCGTCCCTCATCTCCTGCTCGCTGAAGGCCTTCACGACGATCTCGTCGAGAATCCGCGGAGGGTTGACCACGCGGCTCGCGGCGGACGTCCAGGGCGCGATGACGAACTTGTCCAGCGACATCCCGAAGAGCTTGCCCTGGGACTTCACGACGCCGATGACGGTGAACCGGGTCCCTGCCAGGAAGATCTCCTTCCCGATCGGGTCGTCCGCCTGCACGAGCTTCTCGGCGACCTCGGCGCCGACGACCAGGACGGGCCGGCCGAGATCGGCCTCCGTCTGGGTGAACGCCCGTCCCTTCTCGATCTCGTAGGCGCGGATGCGGAAGTAATCCGCGTCGGCGGCGATCACCTCGACTCCCCGGGCCACCCGGTCCCCGTGGCGGATCGTGGTCTGGTCGCTCGACTCAGCCGCGATGATGACCGGGGTGTCGATGCGCTCCTTCAGGTAGCGGTAGTCCTCGACGCGGATCCTGGGCCTCCGCCGCCACTCCCGGATCGTGTCGTCGTCCGGTCTCGAGAACACGACGGCCGAGCGCCTCCTCAGCGTGAACGTGTTCACGCCGAAGATCTTCGCCGCGAAATCCTCCCGGACGTATCGGTCCATTCCGGCGACGATGGAGATGACGGCGACGAGGGAAGTGACTCCGATGACGATCCCGAGGAGCGAGAAGAAGCTCTTCAGCTTCTGCGCGCGGATCATCGCGAACGCGGACGCGACGGCGTCTCCGAAGCGGAGCACGCCACCCCGCGCGGGTCCGGTTCTCGCCGCGATCGGCTGGTCGGCCATTCGCTCTAGCCCTTCTTCGTTCCTTCCGCCGGCTTGTCGCCTGCCGGCGCCTCCTTCTCGTCCTTCTTGTCCTTCTCGTCCTTCTTGTCTTTCTTGTCCTTCTTGCCCTTGTCCTTGGCGACCCGGACTCGGTCGCCGTCCTTGAGCGAGCGGATGGCCTGGTAGGTCCCGGACACGATCTCGTCCCCGAGGGCGACGCCGGACACCACCTCGAAGTAGTTGTCGCCGGCCACGCCGACCTTCACGGGTCGGAACGACGCCTTGTCCTTGTCGACGACGAAGACGCCCTCCTGCTCCTGCTGCCGCTTCGTCCTCTCGGCCCGGGCCTTCGCCTTCGGATCCTCGACCGTCATTCCCTCGCTCGCCGCTCCCTCCGCCTTCTCCTTCGCGACCTCCTTGACGGTGAGGGCGATGATCGGGATCGCGAGGACCCCCTTCCGCTCGGCGGTCACGATGTCCGCCGTCGCGGACAGATCGGGCCTCAGGGTCTGCGGCGGATCGTCGATGCCGATCCGGACCTCGAAGTCGACCGCCTCGCTCGACCCTGTGGTCTGGATCGCGCTGTTGCCGATCCGCGTGACCTTCCCCGCGAACTTCGTTCCGGGGAACGCGTCCACCTCGAGGGTCGCCGCGTCGCCGAGCTTGATCGACGGGACATCGGTCTCGTTCACGGTGACGACCGCTTCCATCTCGGGCAGGTCGGCCACGGTGAGGAGGAGCGACCCCGGGTTGTTCATCGTCCCGATGACCGCGGTCTCCCCCTGCTCGATGTTCTTGCGCACGACCTTTCCGGCCATCGGCGCTCGAATCACCGTCTTGGCGAGGTTCTGCCGCGCGTCGTCGAGGGCGGCGCTCCCGACGGCCACGCCGTGGCGAGCGGCCTCGTGGGTGGCCGTCTGAACGTCCAGGCGGGTCTTCGCGTCCTCGAGGGCCTCGTCGCTCAGGAGGTCGCTCCCGTTGGCGTGGAGGAGTTTCGCGCGCTCGTAGGCCCGCTGCGCCTGATCGAGGCCGGCCGTCCGACTGGACCAACTGGCTCCGGGATTGCTCCAGCGCGGCCTCGGCCCGAGCCACCGCGGCCTCGTACTGCGTCGGGTCGATCCGGAGGAGGAGATCGCCTTTCTGGACCAGGTCCCCCTCGTCCACGCGCAGCTCGATCACGCGCCCCATGACGTCGGAGGAGATGTCCACCTTCCGCTTCGGGCGAATCTTCCCGCTCGCGGTCACGACGGAGGTGAGATCGCGCTTCTCGACCTTCTCCGTCTTGACCTCGGTCCCCCCCTTTTGCCCGCTTCGAAGGGAAACGGCGACGATGCCGCCGATCGCGGCGACTGCGACGATACCGATGATGATCTTCCATTTCTTCGTCATGACCCGCAACTCCTCTCTCGAACGAGCGAAACATACCACGCCCGGCGCGGTCGCGGTGGGGCGCGCGCCGGACGGCTCCGGGCCGGCCCGGCAGGTCCAGGACGGGGTCAGGCGCCGGCCTCTTTCCGTGCGCCGGCCGGTTCACCGCGGGTGGACTGGCGGATTCCGCACCGTCACGGAAGTCAAACCGCGTGATTCACGACGCTCCTGCTGCGACCGCGAATCCGGCCGTGCTGACGGGCGTTCCGGCCGCGCCTGCTCTTGAACCTCCGATCAGGCGCCGCTCCATCTGGCTCGTCGGGTCCGTGCGATGGAGCTCGAATCGCCTCTCTCGACGGATCGCGAACTCCGCGGACCGGGAGAGTCCGGGTGTACGACAGGAAAGTGAGGAGGAGCTGAATCGGAGCGAATCGGGGACAGCAAGCGAAACTCGCCAACACGCAACTCGTTCAAACCACGGGGCATTGTGCGAGTTTCGCTTGCTGTCCCCGATTCGCAGCATCGTCTCCTCACTCTCCTGTCGTACACCCGGAGAGTTCCCACGAGATGACCGGCGGGGCGCACTTGTGCGAAACTGAGGCGTCGAAGACCTACGGAGGGGCGCGATGACGCCGATGGAGGCACTGAACGTCAGCCGGGGGGCGCTGGCGGGGATCTGCGAGCGCTACCGCGTCCGGGAGCTCTCCGTCTTCGGTTCCATGGCTCGCGGCCAGGCGCGTCCGGACAGCGACGTGGACCTCCTCGTCGTCTTCGAGGAGGATGCGCGGGTCACGCTCTTCACGCTCATCGAACTCCAGTCGGATCTGTCGGATCTCCTCGAGCGGCCGGTCGATCTCGTGCCGAAGAACGGGCTCAAGCGAGCGCTGCGACCCGAGGTGCTGGCCGAAGCGAAGATCCTTTATGCGGCCTGAACGCCTCTACTTGCTCGACATCCTCGAGGCTGCGGACAACATCGCGATCCACATCGGCGCGCGAGATCGTGCGGCGTTTCTCGGTGACGTCACCGGGCGCGCCGCAGTGCTTCACGAGCTGACGGTCATCGGAGAGGCTGCTGCCAGGCTTGCCGCGGAATTCAAGAGCCGTCACGTCGAGACGCCATGGGTGAAGATCGTCGCGTTCCGCAACTTCGTTGTCCACGAGTACTTCGGCCTCGATGGGCCGATCGTCTGGGACACGGCGACCGAACTCGTGCCCGCGCTTCGACGGCAGGTATCAGCGATCCTCGAGGCTGAATACCCCGATTCCACGGATTAGGGCTGCGCGCCCACCTCGTCCGCTCGCGGAACGCGTGCCCCGGCGCCTCGGGGCTGGGCTTGCTCGGCCAGTGGTCGAACGGTACGCCACTCGCCGGCAGGATCTCTATCCCCGATGGCTCCGTGCGGGAGTCAGGCCTCGACGCAGACCTTCCGCGAACCGGATCGTAAGGGCGCTCCTGCAACTTCCTTGGCGGAAGGCGCCACGCCCGACCCGGTCATTTCATCCAGCCTGAGATCGGGCTCCGAAACGACCGGTTTTGCGGGTGTCTCCATCTCTGGACAACCCGATCTCTTCATCTTTGTTTCAAATGATCGAGCGTGCGGTGCAAACGCGAGCTCCGGTCGTGCGGCTCCCGCCGGCAACCAGAGAGCGCGACGAGATTTGCGAAACGGGGACAGCGACCGAAATTCGCACAATACCCCGTGGTTTGCATGAGTTGCGTGCTGGCGAGTTTCGCTTGCTGTCCCCGTTTCGCTTCGATTCCGCTCCTTCTCGCTTTCCTGTCGCACACCCGGATCGCGGCCGCGGGTGGCACATTGATGCCTCGCTGTGTATGCTCGAGCACATGAGAACCACGCTCGACATTGCCGACGAGGTGCTTCGACAAGCGAAGAAGCGTGCGGCGGACGATCGCGTACCGCTCCGAGCGATCGTCGAGTCCGCGCTCAGGAGCTTCCTCGCCGGCCGCCCCGCGAAGGGGAACTACCGGCTGCAATGGCGGACCGAACGAGGCCGCCTCCGGCGCGGAGTCGATCTCGACGACCGCGACTCGCTTCTCGAAGTGATGGAAGGTCGCAAGTGATCGCGATCGACACCAACGTGCTCGTCTACGCCCGCCGGGAGGAGACGGCCCGTCACGTCCGCGCCCGCGCGATCGTCCGGCGGCTCGCGGAGGGACGCGAAGCGTGGGCGATCCCCTGGCCGTGCGTCTACGAGTTCCTTCGGGTCGTTACCCACCCTCGGATCTTCGACCCACCCACGGACCTGGAGGTCGCGATCGACGATCTCGAGTCGCTGTTCGATTCGCCCTCGCTCGTGCTGCTCGGTGAATCGCCGGCGCACCGCACCCACCTGTGCCGGATCGTGCTCGAGGGGAGGGCGGCCGGGAACCTGGCGCACGACGCGCACATCGCCGCGCTGGGAATCGAGCACGGCATCCGGGAGCTGTGGACGACCGATTGCGACTTCGCGCGGTTTCCGGGGCTTCGCACTCGGGATCCGTTCGTCGATCAGGTCCACGAGTCGCGGGCCGTCTACCGCGCGGCGGCCCGCCCTAAGACCGCGGTCGGGAAGTCACGACCCGCACGTCGGTGAGTCCGGGCCACGTTTCCGTCGGTCCTGTCGCACGAATCGACGATGCAGGGATGTCGCCGACCATCACAACCATGTTCCTTGCGGGGGCGATGAGAGCGGGGTCTCTTCGTCGCAGGAGCCCCAGGAACTCCTCGTCGGTCGTGCGCCGGCTCTACACGGTCCGGGTCCGCTGCTGCGACGACGCGGACGGCGATCTCCGCGACGAGTGCCAGGAGTGCGACGACACGCGGGACGAGGTCCATCCCGTCGCCGCGAAGCTGCGACGGGGAGAACGACCGCTGCAACGACCCTGGGTTTCCGGACATGCCCGCGAACGAGGCCGACGCGGACGGCGACCACGTGCGGATCTGCGATGGCGACTGCGACGACGGGAGCGCTGCGATCTAGGGGACGCTCGGCGAGGTCTGTCGGATCTCCTCGAGCGGCCGGTCGATCTCGTGCCAAAGAACGGTCTCGAACGAGCGCTGCGCCCCGAGGTGCTGGCCGAAGCGAAGGTCCTTTGTGCGGCCTGAACGCCTCTACCTGCTCGACATCGTCGAGGCTGCGGACAACATCGCGATCCACATCGGCGCGCGAGATCGTGCGGCGTTTCTCGGTGACGTCACCGGGCGCGCCGCAGTGCTTCACGAGCTGACGGTCATCGGAGAAGCGTCGAATTGCCCGTGAGCAGGGCGGAGAACGCCTCGACCCATCGGGAGTCCCGATCAGGCGCGCGAGCCGGGTCCTACCGCCTGTGCGGGCTCCGCGCGGCCGACGTGCCGCTTTTCTCCCGTCAGCGACCAGCCCGTTCTTGAGGCCGATGACGAACCACCCGATGCCCAGCATGCCCGCCGCGAAGATCGTGTCGCCGATCATCCGCATCCAGCGCAGCGTGCCGAGTAGCGGCGTCTGCATGAACTCCGCCGAGCGCGCGTACCAGAGGCCATGCTCGACGCTGGCCCACGTCTGCATCAGGCCGATGGGAAGCAGGCTCAGCACGATCATCAGCATGAGGCCGATGTTGAGCGCCCAGAACGAGAACGCGAGCACGCCGGTCTTCCAGACGTCGCGCATCCCGAGACCGCGCAGCGTGAAGAGCATCAGCCCGAGCCCGAGCATGCCGTAGACCCCGAACAGCGCGGCGTGGCCGTGGACCGGCGTGGTGTTGAGGCCCTGCATGAAGTAGAGGGCGATCGGCGGGTTGATGAGAAAGCCGAAGAGGCCGGCGCCGACGAGATTCCAGAACGCGACCGCCACGAAGAAGTAGATCGCCCAGCGGTACTCGCCGACCCAGGCGCGAGCCTGCGCGAGACGCATGTTGCCGGCCGCCTCGAGACCGACCAGCACCAGCGGCACGATCTCCAGCGCCGAGAACACCGCGCCGAACGCCAGCACGCCGGTCGGCGTGCCGGTGAAGTACAGGTGGTGCATCGTCCCGATGATTCCGCCGCCGAGGTAGATCGCGCTGGAGAACAGCGCCGCCCGCGATGCCGACGCCTTGCGGATCAGCCCCATGCGGGTGAACAGAAACGCGATGGCCACCGTCGCGAAGACCTCGAAGAAGCCCTCGACCCAGAGGTGGACGACCCACCAGCGCCAGTACTCGGCGATCGCGAGGTTCGTGCGCTGACCCCACGCGAGCCCGGCGCCGTAGAAGCCGCCGATCGCGGCGCCGGCGAGGATGAACAGGGCGAGCAGGCTCCGGCTTTCCGGGTCCTTCTTGAACGCGGGAGCGATCGCGCGAACGACCAGCGCGAACCAGAGCAGCAGCCCCACGAACAGAAGGATTTGCCAGAAGCGGCCCAGGTCGACGTACTCGTATCCCATGTGGCCGAACCAGAAGTTCCCGGTGTAGCCGAGCTTTTGCATCACGCCGAGCCATTCGCCCGTCATCGAGCCGCCGACCACGAGCACCAAGGCGCCGAAGAGGACGTTCACGCCGAGCCGCTGGAATTTCGGCTCGTGGCCCGAAACGGCGGGCGCAACGAACAGCCCGGTCGCCAGCCACGCGGTCGCGATCCAGAAGATGCCGAGCTGGAGATGCCACGTCCGTGCGACGGAGTAGGGCAGCCATCCCGCGAGCGGGAGACCGTAGAAACCGCCCCCTTCGACTCCGTAGTGGGCCGCGATCGCGCCGAACACCATCTGCGCCACGACCAGGCCGCCCACGACCAGGAAGTACTTGAACGTCGCCACCATCGAAGGGGTGGGCTCGAGCGCGAGCAACGGATCGGTCGCCGGCACCGCCGCTGCGACGTCTTCCTCGCCCTTCGAGCGCGCCGCGCCGTGGTACCAGACCAGCGCGCCGACGCCGGCGAGCAGACCGATGAAGCTGATCACCGACCAGAGAATGATCGAGCCGGTGGGGCGGTTGCCGATCAACGCCTCGGCGGGCCAGTTGTTGGTGTAGGTGATCGCCTGGCCCGGCCGCTCGGTCGCGCACGACCAGGCGGCCCAGAAGAAGAACGCGGTGAGCTCGCGGCGCCGCCGCGGGTCGGGCACCGTGTCGGGGGGCATCGCGTAGGCGTCGCGCAGGCGCGCTTTCGAAGGGTCGTTCGAAAAGAGACCGTCGTAGTGCGCCGCCACCGCGACGATCGCTGCGGCGCGATCCTCGGATACCGTCAGGGTCGCGCTCGCGGAGTCGTAGGTGTTCGTCCGGACCTCCTGCTCGAGCCGGGCGCGAAGCGTGGCCTGTTCCACCGCATCGATCTCGGAGTAGGGCTTGCCGTGCAGCGCTCCCGACCAGCGGTCGAGCAGGAACGTCAGCTCGCGGTGCAGCCAATCGGCGGACCAGTCGGGCGCGACGTAGGCGCCGTGGCCCCAGATCGATCCCAGCTCGTGGCCCCCCGTCGACTGCCAGACGTTCTGCCCGTTCTGGATGTCGGCAGCCGTGAACAGGACCGTGCCGCCGGCGGTCACGACCCGCGAGGGAATCGGCGGCTTCTCGTGATAGATCTCGAGGCCGAAGTATCCCAGAACGAGAAAAGAGAGCAGGGTCACCAGACCCAGGCCGATCCAGAGCTTCCGGTCGCCCATCAAACTGCCTCCGATGCCGCCGGGAGCGCGGCGGTTGCTTGTGACCCGTGTTCGTTCGAGCGCATGGCGTCCAACGCCGCGATCCCGCCCGCACGACGGAGCGACCGGTTCCGGTCGCGCGTTGCGCCTCAGGTCCCGACCGGGGCCTCGACGGCTTGGTGAAACGCTTCGTTGTTCCCTTCGAAAACGTGCTCGCGCGTGCCGCGCTCCAAATCCGCGAGGCCCTCCCGTCACGGCACGATATCAGAGTCTCCCGCCGCGTTCGACGCGACGATCAGGTAAGCCAGGAGCGGATCCGGCGAGGCCGCGGCGCCCGGGTCGGACCAGCTCAAGCTCGCCGACGGATCGGTGACGATCGCGACCGACGCGAACCCTCCGGAAGGAGATGTGGAGCGGTACACCCGATAAGACGTCGCCTCGCCGTGCTGCGGATCGGGCGCCGGGCGCGGCCACGACAGCGTCACGTCGCCCCCCGATCGATTCCCGTGCAACGGGAAGACCGGCGCGGGAGCGGGATTCCAGGTGGCGCACGCCGGATCCCAGAACTCGATCTCGTCGACGGCCGCCTCGATGATGTTCCCGACCAGCGTGCCGTCCGAAGCGTCGACTCGTAGCTGCACCGCAGGGCCTGGGGGGACGAAGCTCGCCACGCGGAAGTTGACCGTGGTCCACGTCGGCTGGCTCACCGTCGAGCCGAGCTCCTCGAGGAGGACGTCGGGGCTCGACGCATTCGCGCGGATGTGTAGGCGGAAGTAGTCGCCGGCGTCCGCGCCGATGTCGCGGTTGCCGAACCAGCGGCGCAGACGCACCCGTGCCTCCGGATGGCCCGCGAGGTCGTAGCTTCCGGAGCGGGCGACGACCACGCCCCCGTCCACGTCGTTGGTTCCGACCAGACGCCCCGGATTGGAGGCCGTGAACAGGCATCGGACTCCGGGCGCGGGCGTCGCGTCGTCCTCGGGCTGGAATCCCGTTCCCTCCGGATCGCCGACGATCCACGCCCCGATGGACGTCGTGCTGTCGGGGGCGCCGGAGTGCGCCCATCCTGTCGCGCCCTCGAAGTCCTCGTGCAGGAAGACCGACTCGAGGCCCGTCGGGAACGTCACGGTTTCCTCGCGGGACGATTCGTCGGATAAGTAAGTGAAGCGCAACCCCACGGTCTGGCTGCACGGCAGGTCGGTTCGGACGTGGATGCGAAGATGGGGCGCGGTCGTCGGCCCCGATGCGCCCGTCGCCAGATTCCCGATCGCCGACGGGGACTGAACCACCTCGAGGTACGGCGACAGGCTCGCGACCTGCGCCCGCACGTTCGTCGCCGTCGCGGCGCCCGAGTTGGCGAGCGTCAGGGGAAGGTCGACCCACTCGCCGGGCTCGAGGATCCCGTTGCCGTTGCCGCCGACCGAATCCAGAACCTGGAGCGAGGTGCGCGAGAGGAGGACTCCCGGGATCGGGAGCCGTCCGGTCGCAACCAGCGCGTATCCCTGCGCCGGCTGCGGGACGGCGAACGGCGTCACGCGCACGGTCCACGTTCCCGGCGCCGGATTCGGGATCCGGATCACCTCGACGTTGTTCCGGCGATCCGCCGTCCCGCCGGTCTGGCTCGATCCTGCGGAAAACACGTTCCCGCGGTAGATGGCGCCGGTCGGGGACTCGACGGTCAGATCCAGGTCGTTCACGAGGTTGACGGACGCCACCGGGGTCGAGGGGTAATCCGTCCACGCGAGCACGACGCGCAGCGGCTCGGTCCCGTCGAGCACCGTACAGCGTGTGCACGTCGGCCGGGTCGGCGGGCGACGAGAAGCGCGACGCCCGGTCGGCGACGTACAGACGCTTCGCGTCCCCGAAGAAGTGCAGCGCGTCGTCGAGGAGGATGCGGCCCCAGCCCTGATCGTTCGAAGGGGGCGGCAGCACGCCGCCCTCCATGGCGGTTGCCGAACCGATGAGCGTTGCCTTCACGAGCGCCGCGGAGGGCAGGAGCGAATCCGCCGGCACCGCGGTGCCGGACGGGTAGAAGCCCTTCTCGTAGTACTCGCGCACCAGCGCGGCGAGACCCGCGGCCGTGGGGCACGCCATGCTCGTGCCGCTCGATGCCGCGGTGCCGCAGTTGTTCGTCGTGACGTTGAAGTCGTTCGCGGCGGAAACCACGCTGACGCCCGGGGCCATGACGTCGGGCTTGATCCGACCGTCCGCGACCGGGCCGCGGGACGAGAAGCTGGCCACCGATCCCGCCGAGAAGTCGTGGTTCGTGGCGCCGACGGCGAGGACGTTCTTTCCGGTCGCCGGGCTCGCCACGGTGGCGGAGGTGCCGCCGTTGTTTCCCGCCGCGAAGACGAGCAGGAAATCGGGGTGGGACCACATGAACGCGTCGGCGTCCTGCGAGCCGTCGGAGTAGATGTTGTACGGCGTCAGGTTCTCCCGGTCGCCCCAGGAGTTCGAGTGGATGCGCGCTCCCTGCTGGTACGCCTGGTCGAAGAACGGGATCAGGTCCGCGGCCGGGCAGCCGATCGCCGGGAGGTCGGCGCAGTCGTCCACGCCGTAGCCTCCGTCCTGGATCACCAGCTGCGCCCGCGGCGCCATCCCGTCCGAAGAGTCGCGGAGGCCGAGCGTCGCCAGGTTGTCGCCCGCCACCGTGCCCGCCACGTGCGTGCCGTGGTTCTGACTGTCCCAGCGCGTCGCGTTCGGAGGATTGTCCGCGGACCACAGGAAGTCGACGATCCGGACTTTCCTCTGCGACGGATCCGGAGAGCCCACGCCGAAGCCCACATTCTGTGGGGGAAGGCCGCGCGCCGGGTCGCGGAAGAAGCACATGTCCGCGTCGATGCCCGTGTCGAGCACGCCGACCACCTGTCCCTCGCCGTAGATCCCCTGGGCGAACACCGGGGTCGTCTGTGCGCCCGCCAGCCCAGACTGGCCCACCCAGGTCCCCGCGTCGTTCAGGAGCCGGTAGACCGGACGAAGGCCGATCCACATCGTCTCGGGCCAGCGCGCGATCGCCTCGCGCAGCGCGACGAGCTCCGCCGGCCGCGGCGTGATCACCATGCGGCCCGCGCGCTCTCCGGAGGCCCCCTCCGGCACGGCACCCGGCGCGACGCCGAGGACGGCCACTCCCATGCCTTCCAGCCGCTTGCGCAACGCGTCGAGGTTCGCGTGAGCGAACAGGTGGATCGTGATCGGAATCACCGCCCTCACGTCTTCCTCGGTCACCGCCGTCACTTCGGGTGCGATGCGCAGGCCGGGGTGGTACGGCGCGACCCAGTCCACCCCGACGACGCTCCGGGCTTTCTCCAGGCCGTTGCGCGGAACCCAGGCGAGGAACGCGTCGCTTCCGATCGGCGCCGAGAGGCGGATCCCCTCGTGCTCGAGCTGCGCGCGGAGCGACGGATCGAGCGGCGCGAAGAGCCGCACGACGGCCGCCCCGCCGGAGGCGAGATCCTCGTCTCGCAGGGTCAGACCGGCCGAAATGCCCTCCACGACGCCGTCTCCCCGGAGGCTGCCGCTCCGAAGCTCGACGGTGGCGCTCCGCGTCGGTCCGACGGCGAGGGTGACGGAAAGGCCAAGGGCGAGGGCAACGAGCGAAGCGGTCCGCGTGATCATGGGCGATCTCCAGACTGGGGGGCGCACCCGTAGCGCCCGGCCATCCTTCCTTATACTTGCGATCCGTGGCGCCGGCCATGAAATCGGAGGTGGTTGCGATCTCCCGGGCACCAATCCTGCGGCGTCAGGATCCGGAGCGCGTCGACCCTCCGGGCTTCGTGCCTGGCGGCGTCCCCGTCTCGACGGAATCCTACGGCCGGGCAACGTCTCGTTGCCGGCCTGCTTCTCCCGAGGGCCATCCCCTCTGCGTCTTCGCCCTTTGCCCTAGCCGACCTCGGGTTCGCCTGCTAAAGGCAGCCGAGCCTCGTCGATGCGGAGGGGCGCGGGTCAATGTGCCGCTTCGACTAGAATCGGCCGTGGAGGCCGAGAGCGGAGGCTCCATCGAAATCGGAGCACGCGGCCGAGGAGGCTCTCATGATACGAGCCCGGTGTCCTTGGGGAGTGTTTCTTTCCGCCCTGATGTTGGCGAGCATGGCCGAGGCGGCCACGCCGGAGGTGATCCTCCAACTCGTCAATAGCACCGGCGCCGGGAGCGCCGGTGAGGAGATACGGAAGATTTGCCCGGAGGCGCCCGGCTTCCAGGTGTACTCGCCCGGACTCTTGGTCCACACGATGAAGGCGGAGGATGTGGCGGATCCCGCCGCCGCGCTCCGGAACGTGTTCGGCCAGGGGGAGAGCCAGGTGATCTTCGAGCACGCGCTCGACGCCGGCGGCTGCCCCGAAGGAGCGAGCTCGGGGGCGTCCGTGACGACGGTTCTCGACGGGCGGCAATACACGCTGGGAGTTGTCTTCCCGTCGGCGGGCGAGGATCCGGACGTCTACCGCGTGCGCATTCAGGAGATGCGCGCTGCGGCTGCAAGCGGAAAGAAGGGCGGTTCCTCGGGCGGGGTCATCGCACCGACGCTTCTGAACGTCCCCGTGAGATGCCCTCGAGGGTACGTCGGCGTGGTCGGATTCTCGGGTTTCCGAGGTAAGACTCTGTTCCTGATCGTGCGACCGCGGGACCGCAGCGGCGACAAGGAGTAGACGGGCACACCCGAAGACCCAAACCGACCGAGTTCGGCACTGTCTGCGGCGAAGTCCCGGATGGGCGACGGACCGGCACGGGCGGCTTCCCGGGTATGCTCTCGCGTGCGGGTCGATCGGAAAGGCTGGGCGGACCGGCCCGGGGCAACCTGGGACCCGCGACCGGTAGCCGGCGGGGCCGCAGCGCAGCGAGGCGGGCACGGAGAGGCGGTTCCTGTAGTCGATTTGCGCGGCGGCTCCGTTCTCGCGGCGACCCGGGAGTGGACGCCATTCGTGGAGCCGGATTCGAGCTTTCCTCGAGAGGGGTGGCTAGTGCGGGCGATCGGCCCGGGCGAGTATCCTGGGTGCCGGCCGGGTCAGGCCCGGAGCCGTGGAACGGGACTGGAGGACGAAGACACCGGGAGATCTCAACACGTCGTGCCGGCGACCCCGCCGCGCCGATAGGAGAAAGCGATGAACTTCTGCGTGAAGACCGATCCTGACACCAAGCAGCGCTACATGGCGACGTCGACCCGAGGAGGCGATTTGTTGCTCCACCCGTTCACGAACAAGGGGGCGGCCTACAGCCTGGAGGAACGGACGGAGCTGGGCCTGCATGGACTGATCCCGGCCGCCATCTCGACGGTCCAGGAGCAGCTCGCCCGCTCCTACGAGAACTACCAGGCCACGCCTACGGATCTCGGCAAGTTCATCTTCCTGAGTAGCCTTCAGGACCGCAACGAGACGCTGTTCTACCGGCTCGTGCACGAGCACATCGAAGAGATGATGCCCATCGTCTACACCCCGGTGGTGGGGGAGGCCTGTCAGAAGTACTCCCACATCTACCGCCGCGCGCGAGGGCTCTACATCAGCTACAACGAGCGCCACCGCATGACCGAGACACTGGCCAACTACGGGATCCCGCATCCGTCGGTCATGGTCGTCACCGACGGCGAGAGAATCCTCGGTCTGGGCGACCAGGGCGCCGGCGGGATCGGCATCTGCATCGGCAAGCTGGTCCTGTACACGCTGTGCGCCGGCGTGTCGCCGTACTCGACGCTGCCCATCTGCCTGGACGTGGGGACTGACAACGAGGAGCGCCTCAAGGACCCGCTCTATCTGGGCCTCCGGCAGAAACGGGTCCGCGGGGAACAGTACCAGGACTTCGTGGACAGCTTCGTCACCGCGGTCAAGGAGGTCTTCCCCCACGTGCTGTTCCAGTGGGAGGACTTTCTCAAGGCGAACGCCCTGAAGCAGCTCAAGCGGTTCCGCGACGAGATGTGCACGTTCAACGACGACATCCAGGGCACGGCCGCGGTCACTCTCGCGGGCCTGTACGCCGCCATGCGCATCACCGGTCAGCGGCTGCGCGATCAGCGCATCGTCAATGCCGGCGCCGGTGCGTCGGCCCAGGGAATCTCCGACCTGTGCGTGTCGGCCCTGGTGGAGGACGGATGCAGCGAAGCCGAGGCGAGACGGCGGATCTGGACCGTCGACAGCCGCGGCCTCGTGACGCAGGCGCGAACGAACCTGGAGGACTTCAAGCGGACGTATGCGCGCGCGGTGGACGAGATCGCCGACTTCAAGTGCCGCGACCGCTCGGCGATCACGCTGGAAGAGACGGTGCTCAACGCCAAGCCGACGATCCTGATCGGGACGTCCGCGACGCCTGGGTTGTTCACCGAGGCGATCGTCAAGACGATGGCCCGCAACAACGAGCGGCCGATCCTCTTCGCCCTGTCCAACCCCACCTCGAAGTGCGAATGCACTCCCGCCGACGCCCTCGCGTGGTCCGAGGGTCGGGCCATCGTCGCCACGGGAAGTCCCTTCGATCCGGTCCATCAGGGTGGCCGCACGTTCCGCATCGGCCAGTGCAACAACGCCTTCGTCTTTCCCGGGATCGGCCTGGGCGCTTGCGTGGGGAAATGCCGGCGGGTCTCCGACAGCATGTTCCTGGACGCCGCCAAGACTCTCGCGTCCCTGATCGCCGAGAGCGACCTGCGCAGCGGCGCGGTCTACCCCGAGCTCACGCGCATCCGGGAGATCTCCCACGCGGTCGCCTGCGCCGTCATCCGTCGCGGCGTGGCCGAAGGCCTCGCCGAGCCGGCCATGGCAGAGGGTGTCGAGGAGCGCGTCCGCGAGGCGATGTGGTTCCCGGAGTACATGCCCATCCGGCACGAGCCCTAGCGCGCGTCGGTCGTAACGCGTCGAGCGCGACGGCGGATCGGACCGCACGGCTCGACTCCCTCGGTTCGTCGAGGGGTCGAGCCTGCGGCGGGCGTTTGCCCGGGGAGCTACGGTTCGGGAACGGCCGCCGCGAACGCGGTCTGTCTCCCGTAGCCCCTTCTGTTCACGATCAGATCCTGGCAGATTCGGGGACCGTCCCCATTCCGGATGCCCCGACTGGGCGCGAATCGGGGACTGTCTCCATTACGGCCGGGGAAGCGCGATCGGGACCTCGATCAGAAGTGCCACACCAGCGTGCCCAGCACCGACCGGGCGGAGTTTCGATCGTACTGCGCGTCCCCGATCTCGCTCTCGGCGACCGGCGGCCGCGTGTCGTTCAGGTTCACGCCGTCGATCCGCACCTCGGCCTCCCCGAAACGGTAGCCGATTCCTGCCGACCAGGTTGTGTAAGCGTCGGCGAGGGCCGTGTTCCGCTCGTTGAGGAACCGGCTCCCTACGTAGTTGACGATCAAGGTCGCATTGAAGCCCTTGGAGGGCAGGTAGACGGCCCCGACGCTCGCGAGGTGGTGTGCCGACATCTCGACCCGGTTCCCCTGGAGCTGCTGGGGGGTGGGGCCGCCGAAGTCGGCGAGATAGTCGCCGAACACGGCATCGTGGTAGGCGTAGGTACCCTGCACGCGAAGATCGGGAGCGAGTCTCCACGAGGCCTCGGCCTCGATCCCGTCGGAGGTTTCCGAGCCGAAGTTCTCCATCGCCGGGCAAACCGTTGACGTGGGTCGCGACGACGACGTTGTCGAAGTTCATGTGGAAGGCGGACACCTCCCAGCCGATACGGCCGTCGGCGTGCGTCCCTTTCACGCCTCCCTCGATCATCCTCGCGTCCTCGGGTTCCAGGATCTGACCCTCCGCCTCGGGGCCGAAATCGATCGCCGCGGGCTTGAACGTGTTGCGGTAGTCGGCGAAGAACCAGAGCGCATCGGCCCCCGCTGAGGGGACGTGATTTTCCGCCGTCACGACCGGATGCCTCGTGACTCGAGGCTCGAGAACCGCGCGATGAGATCGAAATCACGGTCCTGGTGCAGCAGCGTGAGACCATTGCGGATCGCACACGTTGCGATCAAGCAGTCCACTCCCGAGCGGACGGTGAGGCCCGCGCGTCTTGCCGTGCGGTAGAGATTCGCGGCCTCGAGGGTCACCTCGGTCCGGAGCGGGGATTCCACGACGGGGAAGGAGAGCATCGCGTCGCGCGCGAGCGCGAACGCGCGCTCGTCGCGGAATCCCTGAAGCACTTCCTGGAGGACGGGAAGACAGGTCACGACGTCTTCGGTGGCAACGACGGACTCCAGTTGGAAGCGAGTCCCTTTCCGAAAGACCTCGATCCAGACCGAGGTGTCAACGAGAACCACGCCGTGTTCTCCTCGGTGCGCGTTCGCCGACGACCCAGTCCCGCCTCATCTCGGACAGGTTTCCCTCCCAGAGGCCGGAGCCCGCGAGGTCGAGGATGCGATGCGCACGGGCCCTGCGAACGAACTCGGTCAAGGCGCGCTCCACGGCCCTCGAGTAAGTTCTCTCCCCGCTCAGTCGTAGCGCTTCCTCCAAGAGATTCTCATCAAGCACAAGATTTGTACGTTTCATGCGCATAGAATGCCGCCGGGTCGTCCCCGCGTCAAGCGACGCTCCAAGGGGACTTCTCCGCGGTCGCAGCAGGAGCCTCGCGACTCGAGCGGGCCATCACCGGCGCTCGATCCCCTCGATGTTGGCGCGCGACGTGGGGTCGACGATTCCCGACGGAGTCGGCCGCGTTTCGTGTAGACTCGCGCCGAGCTCGCGTGGGTACCGTGAGGAAGTCGACCTGGCGGCGGCAGCCGGACGCCGGCGCCCGGAGTCTGTTTCCTCGGAGTTCGATGCGTTCGGCTCCGCCTGCGCCGGCGTCTGGCTCCACCGACATCACGGTGCCGGCGTGTTCCGCTCGAGGGAGGTTGCCCCTATGTCCGCAGCGCGCGTCTTGAATCGTCTCGGCCGGCTCTCGTCGCTCGACTCGAAGCAGCTCTCCGCCCGCCTTGCGGACTCGCAGCCGACGCAGTCCGATGTGGGGCCGGTCTTCCGGAGGGTCTTCGCCGGCTCCAAGGCGCAGGCGCTCCGGCTCGCCACCGCGTACGCGACGACGCTCGGCGACGCGGACCACCACCGCCAGATTTTCCAGTACGTCGCCCTCCGCTCCAGGGCGGAGCGCCGCACGCTGATCCAGGGCTACCGCCAGGCCAAACAGGATCGCTGGGTCGTCCACGCCATCGGCCAGCTTCCCGCCGCCCAGGGCCGCGCGGTCATGCGGGACTTCGTGATCACGGAGTCGCGCAAGAAGGACAAGACCGCACTGCGCGAGGTGCTGCTCTACCTCGCCGAGATCGGCAGCCAGATGCAGACCCGACCGCTCGACGAGAGCCCGAACGACTCCGCGGTGGTCGAGGCGGTCAGCGACCTGGTCGATTCGCTCAAGGAGGCGGTCGACGCGGTGGTGGACGCGGTCGTTTCGGCGGTCGGGTCGATCGCTTCGGCGCTGGTCGCGGCCGTCGAGTTCACCGCGCAGCAGATGGCGAACCTGGCGAAGGCGCTGCTCGCCGCCGGGAAGTCGATCCTCGACGTCGTCACCAACGCGATCGAGGCGGCCGTTGCCAACACGCTCGCCTTCGTCAAGAAGGTGATCCAGGGGATCATCGACGCCGGCCATGCGATGTTCGAGGTGCTGACCCGCATCGCCAGCCTGGTGGGCGCCGCGCTCGAGACCGTGCTGCGGGCGATCGACTCGCTCGGCCACACGCTGGCCGAGCTGCTGTCGTGGATGGCGACCCAGGTCTACTCGACCGTCAAGGAGTTCACGCGGGCGCTGATCGCCATCGGCAAGACGATCGGCAACCTCGTCCAGCAGGCGTTCGAGGCCGGCGCCACGCTCCTGCGCGGTGTGGTGCAGGCGTTGATCGAGCTCGGCCGCACGGTCGCCCAGGTGCTCGCCGACGTCGTGAACCGAGCCGTGCAGCTGCTCGCGGCGGTGGTCCGCGCGATGGTGGAGATCGGGAAGGCGATTGCCACGATCCTCGATGCGGTCAAGAACGCGGCGGCGTCCGTTCTGGACGCAGTCGTGAAGGCGATCTTCGAGATCGGCGCGGCTCTGGCCGATCTCGCCGCATACGTGGCGAGCGCCGCCGCGGCCCTCGCGAGCCGGATCGCTCAGGCCCTGCTGAAGGCCGGAGCCGCGCTCGCCGGTCTGGTGGCCGCCATCGCGTCGTACGGCTTCAAGGCGATCAAGCGGATCGTCGAGGCGGCGTTCGCGCTGGGGCGGGCGGTCCTCGACGTCTGTCGCGAGGCCCTCCGGCTGGCGGGCGACCTCCTGCGCGCCGTCGTGCGGGCCGCCGTCGAGCTGGGCAAGACCGTCGCGGAGTTCGTCGGCTCGGTGATCGCGTTCACCTACCGCACCGCAGCCCGCCTGATCGACGCGATGATCGAGGCCGGCCTCGCCGTCGCCGACCTGCTCGCGACCGCGGTCGCGAAGGGCTACTTCATCTTTCGCAAGATGGTGAACGGCGTGCTCGAGGCGCTCGGTCCGGCGGGCGTCGTCCTCGACTGGGTGCTGGACCAGGCCGCGGGCGTCGTGGACCGCCTCTACCGCGAGGCGGTGCTGGCCATCCGATTCGTCAAGAAGAGCGTCGACGAGGCCCTCGATTGGGCCGCCGCGAAGACGGCCGAGGTGTTCCAGGCGATCGTGAAGGCGATCGAGTCGGCGGGCGTCGCCCTGCGCGAGGTGATTCGCTGGGCGGCGGCCGCAGGGGATGCGGCGCTCGAGCTGCTCGGCGAGGTGACCGTCCGGCTCGAGAACTCCATCAGCTACGTGCTCACCTGGGTCGCCACCGACGCCATCGACGGCCTCAAGTCCGTCGTGAAGGGCCTCCTGAAGGCCGGCGCGGCGCTGGCGGATTTCGTCGCCTGGATGGCCGAACGCACCATCCAGGCCGTGCGCGAGGTCGTCGGTGAGCTCCTCGAACTGGGCGTCACGCTCGGACAGCTCGTCGCCGACACGCTCCGTCACCCGCAGCATGCCCTCGACAACCTCGTGCGCGCGGCCCGGGAGATCGGCAGGACCGTCGGAGACGTGGTGGACTCCGCGTTCGTCCAGCCGACCCGCGACGCCACGAAGCGGGTCATCCAGGCGCTGAAGAACGCCGGCGCCGGCCTGGCCGAGGCGCTCGACGGGCTGATCGAGGCGGGTGTCGGAGCGCTCGACGTGGCGGTCGCGATCCTGCTGGAGGTCTTCGGCCTCTTCCGAAAGCTCCGCAAGGACGAGAAGGACGAGGCGAAGCTCGTCTACCGCTCCACGCTGCCGTACGAGGACATCCGCATCTTCGAGGGCTCGTTCGTTTCCGGGATGAGCTCGTGGTTCCGCGACCAGGAGGCCGCGGTCACGACCATGAGGATCATTCACCTTCCTTCGGGCTTCGATACCACGAAGTACCCCGATAACCGGCACACGCTCATCCACGAGCTCGGTCATGTGTGGCAGGGCGAGACGACCGGACCCTACTACATGGGTCACGCCCTGTTCTCCCAGGTCACGCTCGGCGGGGCGGCGTACGACTACGGTGGCAAGGCCGGGCTCACGGCCAACACCGCGGCGGGTGGGACCCTCGACCACTTCAATCCCGAGCAGCAGGCGCAGATCATGGCCGATTTCTACGTGGCGATGAAGGACGGGAAGAGCACGACGGCATTTGACCCCTACATCGCGGAGGTGCGCGCGGCGTGACCCTCGTCATCGCGGCGGGGCCGGCGGCGCTGCGCCGGCTTCGCCCGCTCATTCGCGCGCACGAGCGGGTCCGCGACGTTCGCGTCGTCGAGCCCTCGCCGGCGGAGCGGCTCGGAGATCGTCTCGACGGCGCCGAGGGCGTCCTGCTCGTCGCGGAACGCCGCAGATCGCCCGGGACGCTCGTGCCCGGGCCGTTCCTCGCCGATCCGTCCGGGCGGCCGGTGCCGGTGGGGGTGGTACCAGACCTCGACCCCGGCCTGGATGCGTTCGCGAAGTCCGCGGCGCGCGTCGCCCGTCGCGAGGGACCGGCCGGGCCGCTGGCGGTTCTCGGGCAGCGGGAAACGCGCTACCTGCGACTCGCCGCGTGGATGGAGCTCTATCTGGCGCTCGACGGCCCAGTGAGGCTGCCGGTGCTGCGCTGGACCGCCGAGCGGATCACGCGGGACGACCTGGCGCACGCCCTGCGGCACGGCCTGGGCGCCGCGGTGTACTTCGGTCACGGCCGTCCCGGTGGTTGGCAGGGGTACCACGGGCTGCGGGCCCGGCATCTCGTCGAGGTCTCGGGCGAGCCGCTCGGCGCGATCCTCTCGGTCACCTGTCTCACCGCGAGCCGGTGGCGCGTCGGGCTCTCGTTTGCCGAGTCGGTCGTCATCGGCGGCGTGGCCGCCGCCGCGCTCGGCGCGGTGAGCGACGTGCGTCACAAGGACAACCTGCGCTTCATGATCGGCCTCGCGGAGGCGCTGCGCGGAGGGGAGCGACGCCTCGGCCCGGCGATCCTGGCGGCCGCGCCGCCGACGGCCGCGCTCCGCGCGCCGTACCGGATCGTCGGCGACCCGCTCGCGCTCCTGGTGGGAACGGCCGAGGGCGCCCGGCGCGCGGTCCGGGTCTTCGCACCGGCCCCCGACTTCGGCGCGTGCGCATGAGCCTTTGATGCGGAGGGCGATGAGCGCACGCCGCGGCATCGCGGTGGAGCGAGCCCGTTCGCCCTTCGCCGAGCGGATCTCTTGCGGTGACCCTGGCAGCGCCGGGCGCTCCCTCGACCGGCCGCGCCCTACTCTTCGGGCAGATCGAGCCAGATGCGCAGCGCCTTCGTGACCTGGCTGCGAAGCGCGGGGTCCGCCAGCGCACCGACGGCCGCGGTGAGTCGTCGCGCCGAGATCGTCCGGACCTGGTGCGCGAGAACGAGGGAGTCGACGACGAGTCCGCCGGTTCCCGAGCGGAGCAGCACCTCGGTCGGATAGACGCGTCGTCCCTGCTTCCACGTCGTGAGGGGAAGTACCGTCGCCAGGCCGATCGGTGCGGCGATTACCTCGTTGCAGAAGATCAGGACGGGCCTGCGACCGGATTGTTCGTGACCGAACGCTGGATCGAGAAGCGCCCAGGCGATGTCCCACTTGCGGACACTCACCGAATCGGCTCCTCGGTCTCCCGGTCGAGGGAAGCGAAGTCCCCCCGGATCGCCTCGTTGTCCGCCAGGAACTGCGGATCTCGCGCCGCTTCCATATAAACGACTGCGAGAGCTCTCTTGTCCTGTTCCGCGAAATAGAACGCGAGAGCCTCGGCGACCATCCGGCTCTTTCCTCTTCCAGACCCGTCGTTTCGACGGTCGAGCTCGTACGCAACGGCCTCCGGCAGACTGCAAGTCACCTTGCGGCGGGTCCGGGATGGGCTGCTCGCACGGGGGGGAGACTTCTTCGTTGCCTTCTTCGCCATACGATTCTATGGCGTACTGTATGGCCAGAGAGGCGCATCGTCAAGAGGCCGCGTCGCGACACGATCGGGAAGTTCCTTTCCGTCAGATTCCGAGGACGTTGCGAGCGAGCATCCCCGGGAAATCAGGTGCGGCGGCCTCGCCCGGTGCGATGGCTTCGAACCGTGGCAGAGAACCGACCTCGCTGACGCAGGCGTTCCTTGGACCGGAGTCCCGCCGGGCGAAGCTCGTTTGCGCGTCGCTCGAGCGGGTGCACGGCCGGGTCGACTCGACCGAGCGGCGCTACATCTCCCGCGCCACGGGAACGAGGAGGTGGCGGCCGTCGAAGAACGGCGTTCGCCGATAGAACCAGCGCAGCCGCGCTCGCGGGTCCTTCGCGAAGGCAGGATCCGCCTGGAGCGCCTTCTCGAACTCCGCGGCGAGAGACGGGTCGGCGGCGAGCATCCTCTCGGCCGTCGGCGCCATCACGTACCCCTCGACGTACTCGGTCGGCTGCAGCACCTCGGGGAAGAAGCCCCACTGGAAGAACGAGTCCGGCGAACCCGGCTCGAGCAGGAGCGCGGCCAATTCGCCCAGTGGCTGGTCGAACGGAACGCGCGCGGAGCCGGGGGAGAAGCGCTCGCGACGCCGTTCGACGGAGTAGGTGCCCGTGATCGGGACGTGACCCTCTACGACGGCGGGACCCACCTTCGGCTCGCCGACCCGGTACATCTCGACCTCGACCTCGCGCGGCGCCGCGATCCGCTCCACGCGGATGCCGTGGATCTCGAGCCGATCGATCACCTCCGGCCATGCGGCCGGAATCCAGTACGCCTTCGGGGGCGGGACCGAGATGCTCACCACCGACGCGACACGCGGGATCTGGAGCATCACCGGCTTGCCGAGCCACTCGATCTCGATCTCCCCGGTGATCTTCGACGGAGCCAGACGCCAGTCGATCCCCTTGAAATCGAGCGTCGCGGTCGCCTCGCCCCGCTTCCAGGCGAGCGGCATCTCCGCCGGCCTCCGGGCGCGATCCTCGGCGACCGCGGCGCGAAGGGCCGAGGCGTGCTTCGCCAGCGTCCGGAGTGCGCTCTCGAGCAGCACGCGGGTTCCGAGCACGCGCCGGTCGAACGGCTTGAGCGAATGATTCTCCACGAGGACTGCGGGAAGATGGCGCGCGTCGGCGTATCCGGTGGAGTAGCGCGGCCCCGCCGTCCAGTCCACGATTCCCTTTCGCGGATCCTTGTCGTCCGCGAGCTGCGTGAGAGGACCCGGGACGTGACCCGCCGCCTCGAGATCCCGAGCGAGCGCCGGCTCGAGCACCCCGGCGAGCCAGTCGTTGATCGCGGGCGAGAGCGCGTGCGCCCCCTGGTGTCCGAAGGTGACGTCGTACTGGTAGTCGGCTCCGTCGGTGACGTGGATGTCGAGGAAGAGATCGGGCCGCCAGAGATCGAGGGCCGCGACCACGGCCCGGACTTCCGGGGTGTCGAGCTTGCCGTAGTCCCGGTTCAGGTTCAGGTTGCGCGCGTTCGTCCGCCAGCCCATCTCCTCGGGGCCGCGCTGGTTGATGCGGGAGAATCTCGAGAACCGTTCGTGGCCGTCCACGTTGAGGATCGGGACGAGAAGCAGGTTCGCGCCGTCGAGCAGATCGGCCTTCGTCTTGCGGACCGCGATGTCCCGCAGGAGCATCATCCCGGCATCCTTGCCGTCGATCTCCCCCGAGTGGATGCCGGCCTGGACGAAGAGCGTGGGCTTCCCCTTCGCGCGAAGCGCTTCGGGGTTGAACGCGCGGTCCCGCGAGGCGATCACCATCCAGATGTCGCGTCCCTCGTGGCTCTTGCCGAGGGAGACCAGACGCAGCTCGGGGCTCGCCTCCGCGAGGCGGCGAAGCCACGCCACCGTCTCGTCGTAGCGCGGCGTGCGGAGCAAACCGCTCCGCTCGAACGGAGTGGCCCACGGGTCCGCAGGGTCCACGGCGAGGTCTCGGCTCGCTCCGCTCCAGGGGAGAAGCGGAGGGAGCACGGCGGTCGCCGCCGCATCGCCGGCGAGGGCGAGCGGGGAGACGAGAGAGATCGAAAGGAAGACGGCCGGAATTCGCATCCCGATCCTTTCTCGCCGGGCGACGCGGCGTCCGAGGGGCTCGCTCCCCGCTCCCGGCACGAGGCGAGATGCTACCTCACTCCACGGCCGGTGCTTCCGGCACGCGGCGCGCCGCGATTCCGCTCTACCGCTCGTACTTCGGGTGGTGACGCATCGACTTGTGGATCGACTTCCAGCGGCTCTTCTCGGCGATGCTCGCCAGCGTGTCCGAGCGGATCTCGAGGCTGCGCACCTCGCGCTGCAGCTTGTGGAAGCTCGCGAGCCGCTCCGGCGCAACCGCGTCGCGCACGGCGCAGCCGGGCTCGTCCGTGTGGCCGCAGTCCCGGAAGCGGCACGACGCCGCGAGCTCCTCGATGTCCGGAAAACCGGCGGCGACGCCGTCCACCGACGACCAGAGCTGCAGCTCGCGCATGCCGGGGGTGTCGAGCAGGAGACCGCCGCCGGGAACCAGCAGCAGCTCGCGCCGCGAGGTGGTATGCCGACCCTTGGAATCCTCCGCGCGCACCGGACTCGTCTTTAGCGCCTCGCGGCCCAGGAGCCGATTGATGATCGTGGATTTCCCCACGCCCGAAGAGCCCAGGAGCGCGACCGTGCTTCCGTTCGTGAGATAGGCTCGCAGCGGCTCCAGCGCGGAGGGCTCGAGCGCGCTCGTCGCGATCACGTCGGCGCCGGCCGCGACGGACTCCGCCTCCGTTCGCAGGCGCGCCACGTCGTCGCATGCGTCCGACTTGTTCAACACGATGACGGGGCGCGCGCCGCTCTCCCAGGCGGCGATCAGGTACCGCTCCAGCCGCCGTGTGGAGAAATCATGGTCGAGCGAAGTGACCAGGAACACCAGGTCGACGTTCGAGGCGACGACCTGCTCGTCCTGGGTGCGACCTGCGACCTTGCGGGAGAACTGGGTGCGCCGCGGCAGGACGTGATGGATCACCGCCCGGCCGTCGGAAGCGAGCCGGGTCGCAGCCCAGTCGCCGGTCGCCGGCAGGTCGGCCGCGGATCCCGCCTCGTGCCGCAGCTTGCCGGCGAGCTCGCCGAGCACCTCGCCCCGCTCGGTGTAGAGGTCGTAGATCTCGTTGTGGGCCACCGCGACGCGCGCCGGCGCCATGCCTTCGAACGGGCCGAACCGCTCCACCCAGAAGGAGTCCCAGCCCAGCGATTCGAGAGAGAAACCCATGCGCGGAATCGTCGCACACCGGGGCGCCGATCTCCAACGAGGCTTCGCTTCCGCGGCGTCGCGATCTCGAGGAGACGCTGATTCGGCGGGCGATGCGTTGAACTTGCGACAGCGGGGGACGAGACCCTTCTGTCCTTCCCATGGTTCGCTCCTCGCGATCCTGAGAACGGACGCCCGGGCAGTACCTTGGGCATGTCGAACACGATCCCCTCGCCCTCCCGGCGCGCGACGATCGGCCACCAGACGCGCGACGTTCCTCGAGGCCTCGCCTTGACCGACTGCGGCACGCCGCGTACGCTCTCCCCGTAGAATGCAGCTCGCGCGTCACGATCGATCCCGCGCCTTCGAGGCGGCGAACCGTGCTTCCGCGATCTCGGTATCACGATGACCGGCGTCCTGGACTCCCTTCGCTCCGCCCCGCGACGAGGCCATCGTCGAGGCACCCGAGGGGCGACTCGTCGATGAGCCTGGCGGACTCGATCAGCCGCGGGTCCTGTGTGTGTCTCGCGCTCGCCGCTTGTGTCGGCTGCGGGTTCGGAGTGCCCCTGAAGCAGCCCACGGTCGTCACGACGCAGGCGGAGACGAGCGCCGCGATCCGGCTCGGCGAATCCGATCGCGCGGAGGTGCGCTCCGCACTGGGCGATCCCTGGCTGCAGAGCGATTTCTGGAGGGTCGAAGTGTATCGGGCCGACGACAAGCGTACGGAGCTGACGTTCCTCGTGGCGATCGTCGTCCCGGTCCCGATCGGCGCGTTCCACGAGAAGCGACGAGGCTTCGTGGTGGTCGCCTACGATGCCGCCGGCCGCGTGTCCCACGTGTCCTCCGGCGGCACGAGCGAGGGAGTCCTGGCCAGCGATTCCGAGAAATGGGCGACGATCCAGGCCGGCGATCTCGCTCTCCTCGTCGAGCCGGTCCGGACGAAGTCGCGGTTGACCCTGCTCGCGGACTCGAGCCGGCTGGCCGGGTATCTGTCGGAGCGCCGTCGCGCGCCCGGATGCACGCTCGTCGTGGCCTGCGACCAGGGCCAGGGCTGTCCGGACGGGATCGCCGTCGGTGATGGTGCGCCGCTCGATCCGAGCCCGATCACCGTCCTGTGTGCGCCGGACGCGCCTTGCCCGAAGGGACCACGGCTCGGCTCGGGGGAAGTCGACGGCAAGGCGTTCTTCCAGGTGCCGGTGCTGCACGCGATCGGCGTTCCGGCGGGTCGGCAGCGCGTGCTGGTGACGAGCTCGCAGCTCGCTGGCAGCGGCGAGGCGTCCTTCGAGTGCTCCGCGGGAGAGGTTGTCTATGGCTCCGTCCGCAGCCGTGCGGAAGGCGCGCGCTGGTGGACGAAGGGTAGGCTGGAAGCGACGCTGGCGCTGTCGGCCGATGCGCCGCCGGACTGGGCGGAGCGCCGCTTCGTTCTGCATCGGGACGGAAGATGGCTGGTCGAGCCCGAGCCGTGAGGGGGCCGTTCCGTGCGGCCGCTCGAACTTCCAGGGTCGGGCGAGGAAGTGCTGGTTTCGCGGTCGCGCGATGACACCCGCTTGCGAGCCAGGGAGAGGGGCACCCGCCCAGGCCGTCACTGTCATGACGGCACCGAGCATCGGAGTCCAGGAATTCGGGGCGCTCGTGCATCGCGCGGGGTGTACGACAGGAAAGTGAGGAGGAGCTGAATCGGAGCGAATCGGGGACAGCAACCGAAACTCGCCGGCACGCAACTCGTTCAAACCACGGGGCATTGTGCGAGTTTCGGTTGCTGTCCCTGATTCGCAGCATCGTCTCCTCACTTTCCTGTCGTACACCCCATCGCGCGGGAAGTCTTGATTTCGTGAAACGCCCCGGGCGATGCTCCGCCGTGCTGGCGTGCTCGTTGCGCCGCGGCTGACGCGGCGCCGTTCCAAATGTAACGGTTTTCTGGCGAATTCGGATCGCGGTCCCGAAAGTTGTCGGATCGCAACGAGTTCCTGCTCGGCAGGTTCTCTCTTTGGAGGGGGGGTCGATGGAACGTACCAGTCTCAAACGACTCTACTTCTCGAACGCGCTGGCGGCGATGATCATGGCCGGCACGGCGCACGCCGTAGGCTTCCTCCATGGAATACCGCTCGCGTATCACGATTGATCCCAACCGTCGAGGCGGCAAGCCGTGCATCCGCGACCTCAGGATCACCGTCACCGATATCCTCGAGTACCTCGCCGCGGGGATGAGCGAGGACGCGATCCTGACGGACTTTCCCGATTTGACCCGGGAGGACATCCGCGCCTGCCGCGCGTTCGCCGCCGAGCGGGAGCGGCGACTCGCCGAACCGCGACCCAGGTGAAGCTGCTCCTCGACGAGAATCTGGCGCCGCGTCTGTGCGATGACGCGGCCGACCTATACCCCGGCTCGCTCCACGTGCGCGCCGTCGGCCTGTTGGGCGCAGCGGACGAAGCCGTGTGGGCGTTCGCCCTCAACAACGGTTTCGCGATCGCATCGAAACACTCGGACTTCCAGCAGCGGGCCGTGCTACGGGGCCTCCGCCGAAGTTCGTCCGGATCCGGCTGGGGAATGGCACGACCGCGGACGTCGCGAGGATCCTCCGCGAGTCAGCTCTCGGCGTGCGAGAAGGACCTCGATGCGGCGGTCCTGATCCTCGACTGAATGCGCCCGGTGTATCCTTGGCTCTCCTCGCGGGGCGAGCGCATCGCTCGCAGGGGGATCGTCATCCAGGGGAGCGAAGGCCATGAACGTCAGCAAGTACATGACGCAGAAGTTGATCACGGTGACGCCCGACATGTCGGTCAAGCAGGCGTTTCTCACCATGCGCACCCACCGGGTCCGTCACCTTCCGGTGGTCGACGGCGACAAGCTGGTCGGGATCATCAGCGATCGCGACCTGCGCAGGCCCCGCTGGGCTGAATCGTCCAACGATTGGACCGCCTACTACCAGATCGACGAAGACCTGGCGGTCAAGGACGTGATGACCGCCAACCCCGAGGTCGTCCGCACGTACGACGAAATCGGCAAGGCCGTCGCCATCTTCCGGGAGCGCCGGTACGGGGCCCTCCCGGTGCTCGACAAGAAGGGCGACCTCGTGGGGATCCTCTCGGCTCAGGACCTTCTCCTCGCCCTGGAGGAGCTGCTGCTCCAGGCGAAGGTCGAGAAACCGAGGAAGTAGACCGCGTCGCAGCCCGCCGCCGGCCGGCCGATCCGCATTCCGGAGCTCAGAAGATGCGATAGCTTCCGTCCGTCATCACTTCCTCCGGAGGTCCGTCGGGATAGCTCAAGGCGAGCGAAAGCACGCGGAGTCGCGGCTGGGTCGCGGGGATGTAGATGCGATCGAGGTGGATGACCTCGGCCGGAGATGAGAACGCGCCGGACCCGACCGTTCCGCCGAAGTGGTCCGAGCGGCCGAACGCGATGTGCAGCCCCAGCTTCTCGTCCAGCAGGATCTCCCCCACCGGGGCTACGCCGAAGTCCGCCAGGACGCCGAAGCCCAGCTCGGACATGTTCCCGTAGGCCGGCTCGCGGCGGAGGTGCTCGCGCTCGGCCGCGGCTGCGGCGCCGGAGCCTTCCACCGAGACGGCGCGGTTCCCCCGCACCGTGAACACGACGATCTCGTCGCCGATCTGGACCGGCAACCGCCCCTCGGTCGCGCTGGGCGTATCGCCCTCCCCCTCGTAGGGGACGATGTAGGCTTCCCCGCTCGGGAGATTCCCCGCCGTTCCCCGCTCGGAGAAGCGGCCGGAGCTCGCGTGCGCGGTGCGGTAGCGCAGATCGAACCGCATGGCGAACTCGCTGCCGTCGTCCGAGGCGAATCGGACGTCGGCTCCTTCGGCGAAGTCGAGCCGCTTCCGGATCAGGTTCACGCGCCGCGCCACCTCGCCGTAGTCCAGGCGCAGGGCGGGGATCATGGACGCCGCGAAGCCCGGCATGGTGGCGGCCCGGAATCCGAACTTCTTCGCAGCGACCTTGAGCGGTGCGGTCGTCGAGTACTCGGTGGGTGCCAGGAGAATCTGGGTGTCCCGGAGCACTTCGTCGAAGGGTACCGACCGGCCGGCGGAAGTCAGCGCCTCCGCCGTGTCGGGAAGCGCGGATTCGATCAGCACCGCCTCGGAGGGCAGGTCGGCGTTGTTGGAGCCGACGTCCGGATACGCGACGAGGCGCACGGTCTCGAGAGGAATCTCGCCGCGGTGGTCCCGGAGCGCCGCGGACCAGTTCTCGCACAAGAGGCGTCGCGTGGCCCAGTCCGGATTGTCCCGCGAACGGTCGCGGGGCACGTCCACCAGGACGGCGAGCGCCCGGTCGCCGGGCAAGCCGGGAAACGCCGAACGCACCAGCGCCACCAAATCCTTCGCGTTGAGTTCCATCATCGCACCTCCCTCGCTCCCACGGCGCGCGGCACCAGCACGAGGAGCGCGCCGAGCGCGACCATCCCGATCAGGCTGAGAAGATACGACGGCGCCCTGAAGACCGAAACCATCTCGATCTCGGCGAAAGCCAGCGCCGCGAACAGGATGCCGGTCAGAGCCTCGCCGGCGATCAAGCCGGACGACAGGAGCGTGCCGGCGTTCTCCGCGCGGTCCTTGGACCCCTTCGCCCACTTCTTCCGCTGGGAGAGCGCCTCGAGAATCGCCTTGAACGCGCCGCCCGCGAAGATCGCGAACGAGGTCTCGATGGGCAGGTACATCCCGACGCTCACCAGCATCGGGCTCTTGACCTGCATGAGGATGAAGCTCAACCCCATGAGAATGCCCACCAGGATGAGAATCCACTCCGTCTGGCGCTCGATGATGCTCCGGCCCACCACCGCCATGAGGCTCGCCTGCGGGGCGGCGATCCGGTTCCCTCCGAACCCGGCGTTCGTCGCGAGGAGCTCGTTCTGGATCTCCGGCTCGAGCGCCTTGATCTCCGCGATGGAGTAGGCCCGGCGATCGAGCGACGCGTCGTCGCCCGCGTAGACCACGCTCTCGACGTTCCGGGATTCGAGATCGGCGAGCTTCGCCCCCACGGCGCCCTTGATGTCCCCCAGGTGCAGGACGGAGAGCACGAAGAACAGCGACAGGGCCGCCGCGGTGACGCCGAAGATGTCGCCCAGCTGCATGCGCCACGGCGTGCAGCCCAGGATCTGGCCGGCCTTGAGGTCCTGCACCATCTCGCCGGCCACCGAGACCGACACGCAGGTGAACGCCGCGATGGCCAGGACCGCGGCGATGCCGGCCGGTCCCTCGAGGCCCAGGACGACCATGAGGAAGGCGACGGCGATGAGAACCGTCACCGTGAGACCGCTCGTCGGGTTGCTCGACACGCCGATGATCCCCACCAGATAACCGGACACCGCGGCGAACATGAAGCCCAGGATCAGAAGCAGCACGGCGGCTACGATCGCGGCGGCGACGCTGTGGGCGAACCCGTAGAAGACGACGAACGAGATCGCCACGATCGCGCCGACGGTCAGGCCGGCCCACTTGAGATCGATGTCCCGGTCCGTGCGGGGAAGTGCCGAGCCGTCGCCGTCGCGACGCCGCAGGTTCGCCAGGGAGCGCGAGATCCCCTCGATCAGGCTCTGTCGCATCTTGAAGAGGGTGTAGAAGGCCCCGACCAGCATCCCGCCAATGGCGATGAGGCGCACGTAGTTCTTCCAGACGCTCGCGATCTCGTCGGCCCAGCTCGTCACGGGCGTCGCGTCGTGAAGGTGAAGGAAGAACGCGATGGCGGGGGCGAGAAGCCCCCAGGCCAGGACGCCGCCGCTGAAGTTGATCCCGGCGAGCTTCGGGCCGATGATGTAGCCCACCCCCAGGAACGCAGCGCTCATCTCCGGACCGCGGACCAGGAGCGCGCCGTTACGGATCTGCAGGATTCCCTGCCACTTCGTGGCGACGACCTTGAGCTCGGTCAGGATCGCGAAGAACGACCCGAGCCCCATCCCCGCGAGCAGGAAGCCCGAGCCGCCTCGGCCCTTCTGCCCGGCCTTGTGGATCTCCGCCGCCGCCACCGACTCGGGGAACGGAAGCTCCGGGTTGTTGACCAGGATCCGGCGGGTCACGGTGACGAACATGATGCCGAGAATGCCGCCGGCGATGAGGATGACCGTGGACGCGAGGTAGTGCTCGGGAGTGAAGAACGGCCGCCAGATCCCCGCGATGAAGAACGCGGGAAGTGTGAAGATGGCGCCCGCGGCGACGTTTCCACCGATGGAGCCCACGGTGCGGGCGCAGTTCTCCTCGAGGAGCGTGCCGCGCAGGCTCTTGATCACCGCCATGCCGATCACGGCCGTCGTGTACGTGGCGGCGATCGTCATCCCCGCCTTGAGCCCAAGGTAGGCGTTCGCCGCGGCCATGAACACGGCCATGAGCACGCCCAGGAGCACGGCCCGGACGGTCGACTCTCTCGGGTCGCCCTCGGCGCTGACAGACGGATGCGGCGGGTTTCGATCCATGGATGCTCCTTCCTGTTCCTGCGCAGGTCCCGCGTGAATTTACCACGAGGTTGCCGCGGGAAGCGGCGAATCGCGCCGGTCACGGGTTCGGGCGCGCCCACGATCCGACTTCCTCACGCGTTGTAGTACCCTTGCTCGCCGGATGCCCGAATTGCTGCTCTCCTGCCAGAATCTGACGAAGGCGTTCGGCGCGGAGCCGCTCTTCGAGAATCTCTCGTTCGCGATCCAGGAGGGGGACCACATCGGCGTGGTCGGCCCGAACGGCTCCGGCAAGTCGACGCTCCTGAAGATCCTGGCCGGCTTCGAGACGCCCAGCGCCGGCACGCGTGCCGCGCGCAAGCGGTTGCGGCTCGGCTACGTGACGCAGGATCCGATCTTCGACGCGGGCACGACCGTGGCCTCGGTGGTCGCCGAGGGAGCGCGGGATCTTGCGCTGGACGGGCACGAGGCCGAGACGCGCGTCGCCGTCGTGATGGGGCGAGCGGGCTTCGTGGACGGCGCTCAGCCGACCGAGAGTCTCTCCGGGGGGTGGAAGAAACGCCTCGCCATCGCGCGCGAGCTGGCGCGCGAGCCGGAGCTCCTGCTGCTCGACGAGCCGACCAACCACCTGGATGTCGACGGCATCCTGTGGCTCGAGGAGCTGCTCCAGCGGGAGCCCGAAGCGTTCCTGGCCGTGAGCCACGATCGCTACTTCCTCGAGGCCGCGGCCGAACGGATCCTCGAGCTGAACCGGGCGTTCGCCGCCGGACTGCTCGACGTGCGTGGCCGTTACAGCGAGTACCTCGCGAAGAAAGACGAGCTGCTCGCCAACCAGGCGGCCTATCAGGAATCGCTGCGCAATCGCGTGCGCGGCGAGATGGAGTGGCTGTCGCGCAAGGCCAGGGCACGGACGCGCAAGTCCTCGGCACGCATCGACGAGGCCGGCCGGATGGAAGACGAGCTCAGAGACCTCGACGGCCGCGCGCGCAAGGAGGTGGTCGCCATCGACTTCTCGCGCACGGAACGGCAGACCAAGCGCCTGCTCTGGGTGGAAGACCTGACGAAGAGATTCGGTGCGCGAGCCGTCGTGCGGGACCTCGGTCTCGTGCTCTCGCGGGGTCTCCGCCTCGGACTGCTGGGGGCGAACGGCAGCGGAAAGACCACGCTTCTGCGCCTGCTGGCCGGTCTCGATGCGCCCGACGCGGGCACGATCGAGCGCGCGCCCGGCCTCAGGGTCGTGATGTTCGACCAGCACCGGTCGCGGCTCGACCCGGCCGTGACGCTTCGGCGAGCGCTCGCGCCGTCCGGCGACTCGGTCGTCTTCGGCGAGCGCGCGATCCACGTGGCCGGGTGGGCGAAGCGGTTCCTGTTCCGCCCCGAGGATCTCGACACGCCGGTCGGTCGCCTGTCGGGCGGCGAGCAAGCGCGTGTCCTGATCGCGAAGCTGATGCTCGAGCCCGCCGACGTGCTGCTCCTCGACGAGCCGACGAACGATCTCGACATCCCGACCCTCGAGGTGCTCGAGGAGAGCCTGCTCGACTTCCCCGGCGCGCTGGTTCTGGTGACGCACGACCGCTACCTGCTGGACCGCGTCTCGACGCGGCTCCTCGCGCTGGACGGCGCCGGAGGCGCGACGTACTTCTCGGATTTCGCCCAGTGGGAGCTCGCTCAGCGCGAGGCCGCCCGGTGGGAAAAAGCGAACGCGTCGAAGCCGGTGGTTGCGGCTTCGAGCGACAACGCGTTTCCCCCGAAGCGCCCGCGACTCACCTTCAACGAGCAGCGCGAGTGGGAGCAGATGGAAGCGCGCATCGTGGAAGCGGAAGCGATCCTCGATGCCTGCCGCAGGGCAGTCGCGGATCCTGCCATCGCGTCCGACTACAAGGCGCTGGCGGAGCGCCACGACGCTCTCGCCGTCGGCGGAGGCCGCGGTCGACCAGCTGTACGCGAGGTGGGCGGAGCTGGAGGCGAAGGTCCGACCGTGACCGACTCCGAACGTCGAGATTCGCAGGCGAGCGTGAAACCGCTCCCTCGAGAGCCCACACCCGCCCAGAACGGGCCCAGTCAATCAGCGCGCCCACGCTCGATCCGCGCCGGTCCTCCGGCGCGAATCGGGCGTGGGCCCGGGGGGCGGGGGGCAGCGCCCCCCGATGATCCGGGCAGTGGGCTTCACGCTGCCGCCCCGGCAAGCATCAGGCAGTCGTTCCGCGCAGCGGATTCCACGAGTCGAGGGCGTCGCCTTGCCTCGAACGCGCACTCGGCTCTGCGGAGCGCCGTACAAGGGAGTGCCACGCACGGTTGCCCCAGCGTCGCGATGCCTCTACGCTGGACCCGCCCGGCAGGCCGGGCGGGAGGTGCCACGTGTCGGAGCGGATGATTCGCCAGTTCATGGAGATGGTTCGGATCGACTCGGAGTCCGGAAACGAAGCACGTTTCATGCAGTACCTGGTCGACGAGCTGAACGCGATGGGCGGAAGCGCGTCGCTGGACGGCTACGGCAACGTGATCGCATCGTTCCCGGCGCTCGGGTGCGCGGGAAAAGAGCCGATTCTGCTCTCCTGCCACGGGGACACGGTGAAGCCCGGAGTCGGCATCGAGCCGGTGCTGGGACCCGACGGCATCATTCGTTCGAAGGGGGACACGATACTCGGCGCCGACGACAAGGCGGGGATCGCCGAGGTGCTCGAAGCGCTGCGCGTCGCCCCGGTTCGCCCGCCCATCGAGTTCGCGGTGAGCCGCCAGGAGGAGGTCGGCCTCAACGGCGTGAAGGCGATGGACTTCTCCCGCCTGACCGCGCGTCGCGGTTTCCTCATGGACAACGACACGCTGGACACCATCGTGATCGGAGGACCTTCCTACTTCGCCATCGACGTCACGGTCACGGGGCGCGGCGCTCATGCCGGCATGGAGCCGGAGAAGGGGATCAACGCAATTCGCGCCGCTGCGAAGGCCATCGCGGCCCTCCGTCTCGGTCGCATCGACCACGAGACCACCGCGAACGTCGGCGTCATCCAGGGGGGCGTCATCCGCAACGGAGTGCCCGCGTCGTGCTCGTTCCTTGCCGAGTGCCGATCGGCCGACCACGCCAAGGCGGCCGGGCTGGCCGAGGAGATGCCCCGGATCATCCGGACCGAGGTCGAGGCCGCCGGTGCCACCGTCGAGATCGTGGTGGACGAGAAGTGCCGCGCGGTGCGCATCCCGGAGGACGCGTGGTCCGTGCGCATCGCCAAGCAGGCGCTGGCCACCGTGGGCATCGACGCGAAGGCGGTCTTCATCACGGGCTTCACCGATGCATCGATCTACAACAACCGGGGGATCGAGATGGCCGTGGTCGGCATCGGCGCGCAGGGCGAGCACTCGACGGAGGAGTGCATCGCCGTTTCGGACATGGAGAAGGCCGTCCGGATGCTGCACGAGGCGTTCCGCCTCGCGGCTCGGTGAGGGCGCGGGGGGGGCGGTCACAGGATCGATCGGGGACTCCGCCCCCCGGACGTGCCCACGCTCGATCGGCTCGCCGTCCTCGCCGACCCGGCGACGCCGATCTGCATCGGTGACGTCGATCTCGCCCTCGGTCCGTTCGATCTCGTCGTGCGGGAGCACGAACAACTCCTTCAGGTGCGTCTCGCCGCGCCGCTCTGTACGGCGCGCACCAAATCAACCAAAACGGTCCCCGTTGTCCGTTGATCATCGTAGGTTTCCCTTCGAAATGCGCGAGAAGGGTTGTCCGCGGTCCAGTTCCGGCAGTACACTTCGCCCTAGAAAAGAGGAAACGGATGAAGCTCCCGGGCGCCTCAGGCGAAGGGATGTGGAAGGACCTCTGCTCCTCGTATCGAGCAACGCCGGCACGCCAACGTAACCAACTGCGAGACACCGCGATCGGACGGGTAGCCCCCGGCTAAACAGCGAGGTGTGGCCCCATGGGCGATGTGAGAAAGATCGGAGTTTTCTTCTGCCAGGAAGGAACCGGGACGCTGCAGGGGATGGACCTGGCGGCGGTCGCGACGTACGCCGCGCGGCTTCCCTACGTGGTCGCCGTCGAGATCCGAGGGGAGCGCCCCCGCTTCGACCCCGAGACCCTCGCGTGGGAGCTGAAGCGCACGGGTCTGAACACCGTGGTCATCGCCGGGGACTCTCCGGGCTACTTCAAGCCGGCGTTCACCCGAGCCATGGCTCTCATCGGCGGCGATCCCGAGCAGGTGCGCCTCGCCTCCTTCCTCGAGCATGGCGCCCTTTCCGTTCACTCCACCGAGCGCGCCAAGGCGATCGTCGCGTGCGCGGTCCACGGCGTCCCGTTCGGTCTCGCGGCGATTCCGAAGACCACGCCGGTGCATCCGGTCACGCTCGTCATCGGGGGAGGCGTCGCGGGGATTCAGGCGGCGCTGGAGATCGCCGATGCCGGTCAGAAGGTGGTGCTGGTGGAGAAGACCGGCACGATCGGCGGCCACATGGCGATGTTCGACAAGACGTTTCCCACGCTGGACTGCGCGGCCTGCATCCTCACGCCCAAGATGGTCTCGGTGGCGCAGCACCCGATGATCGACCTGATGACCTACTCCGAGGTTCAATCGGTCGCCGGCTCGCCCGGAGCGTTCCGCGTCACGGTCCGCAAGAAAGCGCGATACGTCGACCCCGACGCCTGCGTTGCGTGCCACGCCTGCATGGACGTCTGCCCGGTTTCGGTGCCCAGCGAGTTCGACAACGGAATCACGACCCGGAAGGCGATCTACATGCCCTTTCCCCAGGCCGTTCCCAACAGCTACCTGATCGACGCCGAGAGCTGCACGTTCCTGCTCAGCGACGGGAAGAAGTGCGGAGCGTGCCTCAAGAAGTGCGCCAAGGAGGGGATCCACTTCGACCAGCGGGACGAGATCGTCGAAATCGAGGCAGGGAACGTCGTCGTCGCCACTGGGTACGAAGTCTTCGACGCACGACGGATCGAACGGTACGGGTACGGCACCCTTCCGAACGTCCTCACCGCGCTGGAGTTCGAGCGGCTGACGAACGCCTCCGGCCCGACCGGCGGCGCCATCGTGATGAAAACGCTGAAGCACAACAAACGCAAGAAGGTCGACGAGTGGGTCTTCGACGCGGACGGCGCACGACCCAAGAGCGTCGCGATCATCCACTGCGTCGGGTCCCGCGACCAGAACTTCAACAAGTACTGCAGCCGGGTCTGCTGCATGTATTCGCTCAAGTTCGCCCACCTGGTCAAGGAGAAGCTCCCCGGCACCGCGTGCTACGAGTTTTACATCGACATGCGAGCGTTCGGGAAAGGCTACGAGGACTTCTTCGAGCGGATCAAGCACGAGGAGGTCTTCGTGGTCCGCGGCCGGACCGCCAAGGTGGTGGAGAAAGACGGGGCGATGATGATCAAGGGGGAGGACATCCTCCAGAATCGAGTGGTCGAGTTCCCGGTGGACCTGGTGGTGCTTTCCGTCGGGCTCCAGCCGACGGCCGACGCGGGCGCCCTGGCAGAGCTGATCGGCATCACGCGAGACGAGGACGGCTGGTTCACCGAGATGGACTACAACATCGATCCGGTGAGCACCGAGCGCGGCGGGATCTACGTGGTGGGAACGTGCCAGGGACCGAAGGACATCCCCGACACCGTGGCCCAGTCCTCCGCCGTCGCCGCCCGGATCCTCAAGAGCATCATGAGCGGTCGCGGGCTCGGAAGCCGCTCCAGCCTGTCGCTTCAAGAGATCGAGTCGCGGGCGCGGACGCTCGCGACGCCCTGAAGGAGGGACCATGGCGATTCGGGCCAACCCCAGGTTGATCGAGGAGCTGGCGCTGTACGGCGCCCAGGACGTCAACCAGTGCTACCACTGCGGGAACTGCAGCGCGGCCTGCCCGTTCTCGAAAGAGCCGTTCCTCTTTCCGCGCCGGTCGATGCGCTACCTGCAGATGGGTCTCGAAGAAAAGCTCGTGGGCGATCTCGAGCCGTGGCTCTGCTATTACTGCGGCGAATGCTCCGAACAGTGCCCGCGCGAGGCCGAGCCCGGCGAGACGATGATGAGCATGCGCAGATGGCTCACCTCGCGGTACGACTTCACCGGGATCTCCAGGCTGTTCTACAGGTCGTGGAAGGTGGAGCTGGCCGCGATCCTCTTGATCGCGCTCTTGACCGGCGCCGGCTTCCTCGTCTTCGGATTCACGGCGGGAGGGGGCGACCTGCACGTGTACGCAGGCGAGAACGCGTTTCTCACCACACAGGCGGTCCACACCTTCGACTGGGTCCTGGGCGGCGTTCTCGGGGCGCTCCTCGGCGTCAACTGCCTCCGGATGTGGTGGTTCAGCATCGGAAGGGACAAGCGGCTCAAGATCCCACTCTTCTCGTACGTCAAGCACGCCTTCCTGCTCCCGATCCATTTCTTCACGCAGAAACGGTACGCCGAGTGCGAGGCCAAGCGGCCCTGGGCGATCCACCTCGTGCTGATGCTCAGCTACACCACGATGCTGGTCCTGATCATGTTCTTCCTGCACAGCATGCATGCCGAGCAGACGGTCTGGGTCGCGCATGCGTTCGGCTACCTGGCCACCATCGGGCTGCTGGGCACCGCCGCGTTCGCGATCCACGGACGGATCCGGAAGACCGAGGCTCATTACAGGCATACCCACGAGACCGACTGGATGTTCCTGCTGCTGCTGGTCTTTGTGGCGGGGACCGGCATCCTCCAGAGCGTCCTCTACCGCCTGTTCCATTTGGATGCGGCGGCGAACATCACCTACGTGATCCACATGATGGGGGTCGTTCCGATGCTCGGGCTCGAGGTCCCGTTCAGCAAGTGGGCTCACCTGGCCTATCGTCCGCTGGCCATGTACTTCTCGGAGCTGCAGGCGGAGGCCATCGCGGCCGAAGCCGGAGCTCGCGACGTCGCGGCCCAGGCGCAGGTGGCGTGAGGGAGGCGCGGATGAGCGACGACTGCAAGATCGGCGTCTACGTCTGCAACTGCGGGACGAACATCGCGAAGGTCGTGAACTGTGACGCGGTCGCGCAATCGGCTGCGAACCTCCCCGGCGTTGCGGTCACCCGTTCGTACAAGTACATGTGCTCGACCCCCGGCCAGGAAATGATCGTCAAGGACATCAAGGATCTGGGTCTCGACCGGGTGGTCGTCTGCGCATGCAGCCCGCGGATGCACGAGCCGACGTTCCGGAAAGCGCTCCAGACGGCAGGGATCAACCCGTACTTCCTCGAGATGGCCAACATCCGCGAGCAGTGCAGCTGGGTGCACGAGGACGCCCGGGCCGCCACCGACAAGGCGGCGGCGCTCACCAGGGCGGCGGTGCGCCGGGTGGTCTTCCACGAGCCGCTGGAAAAGCGGTACGTTGCCATGTGTCCGACCACGCTGGTGCTCGGGGGGGGGATCGCCGGCCTCTCCGCGGCGCTGGAGCTGGCGGACGCCGACCAGCCGGTGATCCTCGTGGAGCGCGAGGGCCGCCTGGGAGGGAACCTGGCTCGCGTGGACCTCACCGCCCCCTATCTCGACTCGGCTCGCGACATCCTGGAGGATCGGATCGCCCGCGTCCGGGAACACCCCAAGATCCGCGTTCTGCTGCGATCGGAGCTGCTCGGCCTCCAGGGGTACGTCGGCAACTTCACGGCGACGGTAGCCACCGACGGAGGTGCGCCCCGGGAGGAGGCGGTGGGATCCGTGGTTGTGTGCACCGGGTTCAAGGAATTCGACGCCGCGAGGATCGAGCACTTCGGGTACGGCCGCCTCCCCAACGTGATCACCTCGTTCGAGTTCGAGCGGATGCTGCGCGAGGGACGCGTTCTCACGCGGGGGGGGCGCACGCCGCAGTACGTCGCTCTCATCCACTGCGTCGGCAGCCGGAGCCCGGAGTTCCACTCCTACTGCTCCCGTGTCTGCTGCATGACCGCGCTCAAGTACGGGCACGAGATCAAGTCGACCCTGCCCAAGAGCTACGTCTACGACCTGTACATCGACATGCACGCCTTCGGGAAGGGGTGCGAGGACTTCTACCGGCGCAGCGCCGAGATGAAGACGATGTTCCTCATGTACGCCAAGAACGATCGTCCGGAGATCGTCCCCTCCGGCCCCTCCGACGATTGCGAGATGCTGATCCGGGTCCGCGAGACGCTCTCGGGAGAGGATATCGAGGTGCCCGCCGATCTGGTGATCCTCATGGTGGGCATGGAGGCGCGCCAGGACGCAGGGCATGTCGCCCACCTGGTGAACATCAGCCAGGACAAGGACGGCTGGTTCATCGAGAGCCACCCCAAGCTCGACCCGGTGGCCACCACCACCGACGGCGTGTTCATCGCCGGTGCCTGCCAGGCCCCCAAAGGGATTCCGGGCTCGGTGGCGCAGGCCGAGGCGGCCGCCGGCCGGATCCTGGGGAAGATCGTCCACGGCAAGATCGAGGTGGACGCGGTCTTCGCGGAGGTGAACGAGCAGTACTGCTCCGGCTGCCGGATGTGCAACGAGCTGTGCCCTTACGCGGCCATCGAGTACGACGAGGTGAAGAAGCGGAGCCACGTGATCAGCGCGATTTGCAAGGCGTGCGGCTGTTGCGTCGCGGCCTGTCCCTCCGGCGCGATCAAGGGGCGACATTTCACCGACCAACAGATCCATGCCCAGATCGAGGGGGTGCTGGAATGGGCTTCGAGCCAAGGATAGTCGGGTTCCTCTGCAACTGGTGCTCGTACACCGGCGCCGATCTCGCCGGGACGAGCCGCATCAAATATCAACCCAACGTCCGGGTGATCCGCGTGATGTGCTCCGCCCGCATCGACCCCACCTTCGTGATCAAGGCGCTGGCCGAGGGAGCGGACGGCGTGCTGATCTGCGGATGCCACCCGGGCGACTGTCACTATTCCGAGGGGAACTACAAGACGATGCGGCGCATTCCCTTGCTCAAACGCCTCCTCGCGGACCACGGGATCGAGGACGATCGGGTTCGCCTGGAGTGGGTCAGCGCCAGCGAAGGGAAACGCTTCGCCGAAATCGTGGACGACATGACCAATCGAATTCGCGACCTCGGCCCGTGCAAGGTGGAGAGCGTGCTCGCCGCGGACCGTGCGGAGAGGTGATCCATGGCCGACCGGAAGCTGCAGATCGCCCTCTACTGGGGGGCCGCGTGCGGCGGGTGCGATGTCGCCGTGCTGGACACGAACGAGTTCATCCTCGAGATCGCCGCGCTGGCGGACATCCGTCTCTGGCCCATCGCCACCGACGGGAAGTACAAGGACGTCGAGGCGATGGCGGACGGCGAGTTGGACCTGACGCTCTTCAACGGCGCGGTGCGCAACAGCGAGAACGAGCACGTCGCGAAGCTGCTGCGCCGCAAGAGCAAGTGCATGGTCGCGTTCGGCTCGTGCGCCCACCTGGGCGGGATTCCGGGGCTCGCGAACCACGTCACCCGGGAGGAGATCTTCGATCGGGCGTACCGGAGCAACCCGTCGATCGAGGCCGGCAACCAGACCGTCCCCCTCGAGAAGACGCACGTCGATGCCGGCGATCTGGAGATCCCGAGGTTCTACGAGAGGGTCTACAAGCTCGATGACGTCGTCGCGGTCGATTACTACCTGCCGGGGTGCCCGCCGTCGCCCGACCAGGTCAAGGCAGTCCTCCAGGTGATCGCCTCCGGCAGCCTGCCGCCTCGGGGGAGCGTGGTCGGCGCTTCGGAACGGGCGCTCTGCGACGACTGCCGCCGCGTCAAGAAAGAAAAGAAGGTCCAGCGATTCTATCGCCCGTGGGAGATCCTCCAGGATCCCGATCAGTGTCTGATGGAGCAGGGGATCCTGTGCGCGGGCTCCGCGACGCGCTCCGGCTGCGGCGTGCGCTGCCCCAACAGCGGAATGCCGTGCCGCGGCTGCTACGGGCCCGCTCCCAACGTCGTCGATCAGGGTGCGAAGCTGCTCAGCGCGGTCTCGTCCATCATCGACAGCAAGGATCCCCAGGAGATCGACCGGATCCTCGACGGCCTGCCGGACTTCATGAGCTACGCGTATCGATTCGGGCTTCCCGGTTCGCTGCTGCAGAGGAGCTTCCGCTGATGGGGAGAAAGATCAGCATCGATCCGATCACCCGGCTGGAAGGCCATGGGAAGATCGAGATTTTTCTCGACGGCGCCGGCGCCGTGGAGGACTGCTACTTCCAGATCCCCGAGCTGCGCGGGTTCGAGCGGTTCGTCGTCGGCCGGCCGATCGAAGAGCTGCCGCGGATCGTGACCCGCATTTGCGGGGTCTGCCCGGCGAGCCACCACATGGCGGGCGCGAAGGCGGTGGACGGCTGTTTCGGCAAGCAGGTCGCTCCGCTCGCGGTCAAGTTGCGGGAGATGTACTACCACGCGCACTTCATCCACAGCCACATCGCCCACTTCTACGCCCTCGCCGCTCCCGACTTCGTGTGCGGACCCGATGCCGATCCGGCGGTGCGCAATATCTTGGGCGTGGTCGCGAAGCTGGGCCTCGGGATCGGCGGCGCCGTGATCAAGGCCCGCGCGCAGGCGCAGACGATCCAGCAGATCCTCGGGGGCAAGACCACCCACCTGGTCTGGTGTCTGCCGGGAGGCGTGTCCAAGGGGCTCACGAAGGACGAGCTCGCTGAGATTCGCCCGATCGTCGACGACTTGTACGAGTTCACCCAGTTCTCGCTCGGGCTTTTCCGGGACGTGGTGCTGGGCAACGCGGCGTACGTCGACCTGATCCTGAACGGCCCCTACACGCTCGACGTGCAGCAGATGGGGCTCGTGGACGACAACAACGCGCCGAACTTCTACGACGGGAAGGTCCGGGTGGTCGACTTCGAGGGGCGCGAGATCTGCAAGTACGCGCCCGAGCAGTACGCCGACCACGTCGCCGAGCACGTCGAGCCCTGGTCGTACCTCAAGTTCCCCTATCTCAAGCAACGCGGATGGAACGGGTTCGTCGAGGGGATCGACTCGAGCATCTACTGCGCGACGCCGCTGGCCCGGCTCAACGTGGCCGACCGGATGGCGACACCGAAGGCGCAGGAGGCGTTCGAGGAGATGTTCTCCACGCTGGGCAAGAAACCCTGTCGGGCCCTGCTCGCCCAGCACTGGGCTCGTCTGGTCGAGATGGTCCAGAACGCCGAGATGCTCGTGCGGTTCTGCGATGATCCCGAGATCACCGGAGACCGCTTCCGGTTGATCCCGGATCGGATCACGGGCGAGGGGGTCGGCGTCGTCGAGGCGATGCGAGGGACGCTGACGCACCACTACACCTGCGACGACAAGGGGATCTGCACGAGCGCCAATCTGATCGTCGGCACGACGAACAACAACGCTCCGATCCACATGGTCACCAAGAAGGTCGCGCGCACGATGATCCGGCCGGGGGTCGAGCCCACGGAAGGAGTTCTCAACATGGTCGAGATGGCCTTCCGCTCCTTCGACCCGTGCTTCAGCTGCGCGACCCACAGCCTGCCGGGAGAGATGCCGCTCCAGGTGACGATCTTCAAGGAAGGCCGGCCGTATCGGGAGTTCCGGCGCGGCTGCTGAAGGCGGGCACGGTCGTGCGCACCCTGCTTTTGGGAATGGGAAACCCCATTCTCTGCGACGATGCCGTCGGCGTGCGATTGGCTCAGGACATCGGCTCGCGGCTCGCCGGAATCCCAGGACTGGACGTCGTCGCCGAGTGCTCCGTCGGCGGTCTCAACCTGCTGGACGTGATCGCCGGCTACGACCGCCTGATCGTCATCGACTCGATCAAGACCATGGGCGGAACGCCAGGATCCTGGTACCGGCTTCGGGGAGGCTCGCTCCGACGGACGATGCACCTCGACGGGGTGCACGACACGAACTTCGCCACGGCGCTCGAGCTGGGGCGCCGCATGGGGACTCGCCTGCCGGGCGACGACGAGATCCACATCTTCGCCGTCGAGATCGAGGAGAACTCGGAGTTCGGCACGCATCTGAGCGCCAGGGTCGAGGCGGCGTACTCCGAGCTGGGCGCCGAGATCTTGGAAGAGATCCGGGGTCTGCTCGCCGAAGCTCCACCGGCCTGATCGACCCGGATCAGCGTCTCCGGCAGACGAACACCATGCCCGGCTCCCAGTGCGAGTACGATCCGGCGTCGGCGAATCCGTTGTGGACGCCGACCAGCTCGAATCCGCATTGCTCGAGAACGACCGCCGCCTGGGCGACCTGGTAGTGGGCGAATCGACCGTTTCGCGCGAGCCGGCGCAGGGCTGCCGAGCCCTCCGGGGACGCGGAGTAGAGCGAGACGATCCGCTCCCATTCGAGCGGCGCCTTGCCGAGCGCGTCACTCGACCCGAAGATCAGGTGGCCGCCGGGGCGCAAGATCCCGTGGATCGCACGCAGCCGCAGCCGGTGGATCTCCTCCACCTCCCAGAACGTGAATACCGTCGACTCGAACAGCAATGCGGCGGCGAACGAGTCGCCGCAAAGCCCGCCCGCAACGTCGAGGCCGGTTGCGGGTCTCACGACGAGACCCAGCTCGCGGAGCAGTCGCGCGTGTCGCGAATCGAGCGCGTCGAGTAGCAGGACGGTGTCGCCGGGCCGGAGACCGGCCCAGCGGACCACCGTTCGAACCGCCGCCTGCACGGCCTTCCGGAGGGAGGCTGCATCGCAGCGCCACGAGCGCCGCCACGCGCGCCCGCTCGCGGTGGGCCGCCAAGATCCCGGGCCATGGATCCGAATCGATCGCTCCAGGCTCCATCTTCTCAGCCATCCCCAGCCTCCCCTCCATGATGCCAGACTCCGGTGTCGGATTTCGCGATTTCAGGGATGGTCTCCCAGGATGCCCGGGGCATCGCTCGGAAATAATGATGAAGACCCGGGGAGAGGTGCGGGCCAGACTGCCGGACTCCACCGGACTTGGGGCCGGGGGACCGGGGGCTGCTGGTATCTACCCATGACTCCCCCGCTGGACACGGGTCAGGATGAGTCCGGGGGCGGCGCCCTGAGAGTCAGGTAGGTGACGGCGATGATTGTCTCCGTTCACTCGAGTTCTTGGGGCTTCCGGCCGAGATTGACAACGCCTGCGATGCATCGTGGAAAGGAGAGACGCCCCCGCCGATGGATCAGATCATCGACGGCGTGGGACTCGAGGGCACGCGGAACGGCATCGTCATCGAGGTCGTGGTCGAGAGTTTGGCGGCATGGTTCAGAAAGCTCGTTTTCGAGGAGGCAATCGCCTGAGCTACCTGGGTCGAACCTGTCCAAGGACGTAGACGAATTTCCATTGCCCGCTGGCCTGCAGGGCTGAGCAACAACCGAGCGACCGAGGTCTTGTCATTTTGCGCGTCGGCAGGGTGAGTTCCCGCCCGCGTTCAAAGAAGCGTTACGGCGCGGGCGACCGTTGCTGGACTGCGAGGCGTTCAATCCATCGCGAGAGCCGCGATGAACTCTCCACCTCGCACTCCCAGATCGTCACGACACGAAACCCCAGCCGACGAAGTTCGTGCGCCGCCGCTCGATCCCGCTCCCGATTGCGATCGAACTTCGCCCGCCAGAATGGGCGATTCCGCTTGGGTACCGTCGCCCGAGGGCATCCTCGGTGCGCGTGCCAGAAGCAACCGTGAACGAACACCGCGAGCTTGCGACTGAAATTCACGAGATCCGGCGAACCGGGTAGTCGGCGCTTCGTCGGCGACAATTTGACGCCGGCTGACCACGCGGCCTTTCGGACCTTCTGCTCCGGTGCGGTCTCGCGCTGACGAATCTTCGCCATTCGCGCCGAATCCGTGACCGTGGTCGCCACGGTCCCACGGCGGGACAGCCGGTACTCGACGTGCTTGAAGGGCCGCGTCGCGCCGTCAGAGGTTCCCGAATCTGGAGGCATAGAGGGACGCCATGCGTCTGATCATCTGGTCGTAGTGCCACGGGGTGGAAGCGTCGGGCGCGGGTGGACCCGTCACGTGCTGAACAGGACTCCCGTCGTTCGCCATGCGAACCACGACGATGCCCAGCGCGTCGAATCCTTCGGCGTTCGCGGCGACGCGCCGGGGAATCTCCTCGAGCTTCGCGATCGTTCTTTCGGTGTCTCTCGGCTGGATGTGAGCCGTTACCTCAGGAACTCGACGTCCCAGTCTCCTGCGGTTCCGGTCGGGGCTGACGAACGAATCGCCGAGGTTGACCATTGCGAAGCCGGCGGCGATCGCGAAATCGGCGGCGCCGTGGATGGCGGCGTGGCTCGAATTGAGCTCGTCGTAGAGGCGCGGCAGGGCCTTGATGTGGGCGGTCATGCACGCCTTCGCCTCGAGCGCGAGGTGAACGGACCCCACCGGGACACGCCGCGGCTCGCGTAGCTTCGCGAATGCCTTCTTCTCTTGGGAATTCAGTTCCATGTCGTACTTGCGCAGCAAGCTGCCGAACGTGGTCGAACCACGCGCGACGGTCTCGCCCGGAGTGCAGATGACCAGATCGAGGTCCTTCCTGCGCCCGGTGCGGAAGTCTCGCATCTCATGATTGATGCCGAAGCCGACCACGCCGCGCGCCACTTGCTCCACCAAGACCGGGCACGAACACAGCAGGTCGAAGAGCATGCCCCAGCAGGCGATCTTCGAGTGGCGGTCGCTGCGAGGATGGTACTGCCAGACATTTCCGAAGGAGTCCCGCACCCCGGGACGGCTGAGCGACCGGACGATGATCTCGGGGCCGAACATCGCGTTGGAAGATCGCTCAGACCGCGATGGACTGTCGGCGGCGCGACGGGTCCGCGGCGGACCTCGAAGGCTGCGTCGACTCGACTCGCGAGAGGTGGCTCTCAACCGCCCGAACGAACCCGTCCGGGAACCGCAGGCTGCTCCGCCGTGTTCGAGCAAGAAACCCGGCCGTCGCCTTTTTCGACAGGGGCTGTCCCGCGAAGCGCAGAAACGCGGCGAGGGACCGGTACGGCCGACGAACGGGCCACTCGCTGGCCGCGACCTCGCATCGTCCCGCGCCGACGTTCCAGGCAGCGGTCGGCCACGTGCGGTCCGACCGAAGCGGGCGCACGACGAAATCGATGACGCCACCGGGATGAGCCAGCCGTCGACCGATCCAGGCCACGACGGGAACGTTCACCGCGTTCCCGACGAGCTTCCAACGAGTTCCCTTCTTCGCCACCTCTTCGGCGGGCTTCGTCCAGTCAGCAGGGAACCCTTGGAGCCGCTCGGCGTCGCGGATGTCTGGCGTGACCACCTCTCCGCCGGGGAGCAGAATCGCGGGCGACGAGGGAATCCCGATCGTCGAACCGCCCTTCAGCGTCGGCACCGCGTCTGTCGCCCAGCCGAGGCCGCGGATCCCTTCCGTCCAATAGAATCCGCAAGCCACCGACGGGTCGAGCGAGCGGTCCCCGCCGCCGTTCTCGCCTTCGGTCTCGTCGGCAAAGAGTACCGACCGCGGATCGCCCTCGAGACTCGCGACGAGGTAGACACGCCGCCGTCGCTGCGGAAGCCCGAAAGCCCTCGAATCGACTACGCGGTAGGCCCAGTGGTACCCCAACTCCTCGAGAGCCGATGCGATCACGTCCATCGCACGCCCGCCGCCGAGCTGGAGCATGAACGGCACGTTCTCGAGGAACACCCACGGCGTTCGGTGCCCGCGCAGAATTCGGAAGACCTCGCCGACCAAACCGGATCGATTCCCGCCGATTCCCGCCGTCTTGCCCGCTTGGCTCAGGTCCTGGCAGGGGAACCCAGCAGCCAGGAGGCTGACCCCTTGCGGAAGCCCCGCCAGCGTCGTGACGTCGGCGTGGAGCGGGATCTCGGGAAACCGCTGCTGCAGTACGCGACTCGCGGCATGTTCGTTTTCGCAGAGCAGAACGGGTCGATGCCCGGCTACATGGAGCCCCTTCTCGATCCCGCCGATCCCGGCAAAGAGCCCAGCGACCTCGAATCTCGCTCCTGCCACGGGTCGGGCCGCGTCGTTCCTCACGACCCTAGGAAATTCCAGGCTCTTCTGCGTCTTGCAGCGTCCGCTTCGCTGACGAATGGTGGGCACGCCGTCCGGCTCCTTCGAGGTGGCGTCGGGACCGCTGGAGTGTACCTCAGTTCGAGGAGTCCGCGCTGCGCTCCTGGCACGTCGTCGATCGGGGGGGGATCGAGCCGTCGCGAACCGCTTCCACCCATACCCCGACACGCGAAACGGCGGAGGCACCCGCGCGTTGACATCGGCGTCCGGAGGTTGCTACGCTCGCAAGCGTGTGATCCCGCGCCCCAACGCTCGACTCCTCGGCGCCGCGGCGGCGGAACACAAACGCCGCCCGCTTCGGGGACGGAGGACTCGACATGTTCCAGCGGATCGCGAACCTGGTCCGGGGCTTCCTGAGCCTCTTCATCTCCGGCATCGAGCGGCAGAACCCCCGGGCGCTCATCGAGGCCGAAAAGGAGAATCTGAGAAAGCAGATTGCCCGATTCAACGAGAATCTCGCGACGCACGCCGGGTTCTGCGAGAGGCTGATGCGGCAGATCAAGAACCTGGAGACCCAGGAGAGGGACCTGGCCGCCAAGGCCGCCGCCAACCTCAAGGTGGGAAACCGCAACGCGGCGGGGCAGTACGCCTTGCAGCTGAAAACGGTGAAGGAGCAGCTCGACGAGAACCGGGGCCAGCTCAAGACGGCCGAGGAGACCTACAAGAAACTGGTGCAGGCCCGCGACGTGGCCATCCGCGAGGCGCAGACCAAGATCGAGAATCTGAAGCGTCTGCTCACCGAGACCGAGATGATGGAGGCGCAGGCGGAGCTGCAGGAAATGGCCAGCGGGATGATCACCTCGGTGGGCGGCAGCGGAGACACGATCAACCGCGTCGAGGAGTACCTCACCGAGCGTCGCGACAAGGCGGCCGGCCGCGCTCGCGTGGCGGCCTCCACCGTGGACACTTCGAAGGTGGAGCTGATGGAAGCGGAGCAGCAGGTGCTGGCCGATCAAGCGCTCACCGAGTTCGCCGCGGCGTACGGGCTGGAGATGCCGCCTGCGGCGAAGGGCGACGCCACTGCGGCGTCGCCTCCGCCGCCGGCCAAGGACATGGGCCCGCCGACGAAACAGACGGAGTAACCGGATGGATCGACCGGAGCCGCGGAACGAGAAGGCCCGCCCGGACGGAGCCGCAACGTCTCGTGACTTCTCCGTCGTACAACCCAAACGGATCGGGTGACGGCAGAGATCCAGCGGGAACCGAAAGACCGAAGGAGGAAGATGATGGAGCAGAAAGTCGGCCCGACGGTCCTGGGCAAGATGGTGCTGGCGCTGTTCGTTCTGGCATGCATCGCCGGGGCCGCCTACTACTTCCGCGGCTCGCTCTTGCCCACGGGATCGGACGGGCAGAAGAAGGTGGACATCGACGCCTTCAAGGAGCAGACCGGGAAGGTCGAGGCCCCCGACACCAAGGGGATCACCACCGTCAACGAGTACACGTACGTTCCGGGGGACAAGCTGCCGCCGGTCAAGGGGGTGTCCGCCTACGCGTGGGACGCCAAGGAGAAAGTCGTCCAGTTTCCCATCAACGTCTGGATCGGCTGGCTCCCCATCGTGGCCGCCAACCACGGGTTCGCCCCGAACGCCGAATCCATCTTCTTCAAGGAGTACGGATTCAAGGTGAACCTCAAGCTGATCGACGACCCGGTCGTCGCCCGGGACGCGTTCGCGGCCGGCCAGAGCCACATCCTCTGGGGGACGCTGGACATGATCGCGATGTTCGCTCCGGGGCTCATGCAGGACTCGCGGACGGCCCCCCGCGTCTTCCAGCAGATCGACTGGTCGAACGGCGGCGACGGCATCGTGGTTCGCGGCAACATCCGCTCGGTGCGGGAGCTCAAGGGGAAGACGATCGTCTACGCGCAGAACAGCCCGTCCCAGTACTTCGTCAACAACCTGCTGCTCGCCGCCGGGATCCAGCCCTCGGAGGTCGGTCACAAGTACACGGCCACCGCGTTCGAGGCCGCCGCCGCGTTCGTGGCCGACAAGAAGATCGACGCGTGCGTCTCGTGGGCGCCCGACATCTACAACATCCCGGAGAAGGTGGCCGGGACGCGCATCCTCACGACCACCTCGGAGGCCAACAAGCTCATCGCCGACGTCTGGGCGGCCCGCGCCGACTTCGCCAAGGATCACCCGGAGATCGTCAAGGGCCTGGTCGCCGGGATCTTCAAGGGGATGGACCAGCTCGGCGACGCCGGATTCAAGGCCAAGGCGTTCCAGTGGATGGCCGAGGGGTACGGGATGCAGGTGGACGAGATCAAGGGCATGGCCAACGACGCCCACTCCACCAATTTCGCCGAGAACAAGGAGTTCTTCCTCAACTCGAGCAACCCCACGAACTTCGAGCGCACCTGGAAGAACATCACGTTCGTCTACCGCGAGCTGGGAATGATCGGGACTCCCGCGCGCTTCGACGAGGTGATGGATTTCACGATCCTCAAGCAGCTCGATCAGGAGGGGACCTTCCGCCACCAGAAGGACACCTACCCGGCGACCTTCGCGCCCACGACGTACAAGAAGCTCTCCGCCGAAGCCCCCATCGTCACGCAGACGATCCGCATCAACTTCTACCCGAACTCCGCGAACATCTACGAGCCGCAGCACGACGAGCTGGGGAACTCCCTCAAGAACACGCTGTACGATCCCACGGTGGAGGCCACCCTCGAGAAGGTCGCCCGTCTCGCCGGTCAGTACGAGCGCGCCTCGATCGCGGTGGTCGGCCACTCGGACTCGTCGATGAAGGGACGCGGCGTCCGCGTCGAGGACGTCAAGCAGCTGTCCCTGGACCGGGCGAACGCGGTGAAGCAGGCGCTGGTCAAGAAGTACAAGTTCGATCCGGCGAAGTTCATCGTGGAGGGAAAGGGCTGGGACGAGCCGGCCGACGCGGACGACGCCATGAACCAGGCCCTGAACCGCCGCGTGGAGATCGCTGTATACCCGCCGGAGGCCAAGTGACCCGACCCGCGCGGAGCGACCGCGGCTCCGGCGATCGCGCGGAAGCGCCCCCGCCGGAAGCGATCTGGTCCCTCCGGATCCGGGAGCGCGTCCCCACATGGCTCGTCTGGGTGCTCGGCGCGCTCCCCGTCGCGGCATTGCTGCTGGTCTGGGTCGCCGTGACCGCGGGGCCCGAGGCCGAATCGCGCGTCATCTCTCCGACGATCTTGCCGAGCCCCGTGGAGGTCGTCCGATCGTTCCCCGAGCTGTGGTTCGAGCGAGCGCTTGCCCGGAATCTGCTCGTGTCGTTCGGGCGAGTCCTGGAGGGCTTCGCCCTGGCGGTGGCGCTGGTCTTCCCGCTCGGCGTGCTCATGGGCTCGTTCTCGAAAGTGCGCGCGGCGTTCACGCCCCTCTCCGTGTTCGGAGCCTACCTGCCCATTCCCACCCTCGTTCCGCTCACGCTGAGCCTCTTCGGGACGGGGGAGATGCAGAAAGTGATCTTCCTCGCTCTCGCGTTCGCGATCTACCTGCTTCCCATGATCGTGAGCTCGGTGGATGCGGTGGACGACATCTACTTGAAGACCGCGTACACGCTGGGGGCCAGCCGGTCCCAGGCGGTTCGCAAGGTGCTGCTGCCGGTGGCCTGGCCCCAGGCCTTCGAGTCCCTGCGCATGGGCTTCGGAGTCGGGTGGAGCTACATCCTCCTCGCGGAGATGGTGGACATCGGCAGGGGGCTCGGAGGGATCATCATCACCTCGCAACGTCGTGGCCCGCGGGAGCACATCTACCTCGTCCTGCTGGTCATCGTGGTGATGGCGTTCCTGACCGACAAGGCCTGGATCCTGGCGGGGCGCCGCCTGTTCCCGTACCGGGAGGCGCGGAGATGACCGCAGAAGATCCCGGTCCTGCTCCGGACTGCGTGCCGATTGCCGAGTTCCGCGGCGTCACGAAGGTGTTCAACCCGGGCACGCCGCGCGCGTTCACCGCGCTCGAGAACCTGAGCTTCCGCGTGGACGACAAGCCCGGATACGGCGAGTTCGTCGCCATCGTGGGGCCGTCCGGCTGCGGGAAGTCCACGATCCTGAACCTCATCCAGGGATTCGACGACGTCTATCCACCGACCTCCGGCGAGGTGCGCGTCCGCGGTGAGATCGTCACCGGTCCGGGACGCGACCGGGGGATGATCTTCCAGAAGTACAGCTCGTATCCGCATCGAACCGTGCTGGACAACGTCACGTTCGGTCTCGAGCTCGACCCGGGCGCGCACGGGCTCGCGCGCTCGGGCATGGAAGACCTTGCCCGCGAATGGCTCGGGAAGGTCGGCCTCGGCGGCCACGAGCGGAAATTCCCGCACCAGCTCTCCGGCGGCCAGCAGCAGCGGGTCGCCATCGCCCGCTCGCTCGTCCTCAAGCCCCGGATGATCCTCATGGATGAGCCGTTCTCCGCGCTGGACGAGCCGACGCGCTACGAGATGCAGCGACTGATCATGCAGCTCTGGCACGAGGTGGAGGCCACCGTCTTCCTCGTGACCCACTCGATCGCCGAGGGGGTTTTCCTCGGCGATCGCGTGTGGATCATCACCCCGGCCCCCGGCCGCATCGGAAAGGAGTTCGCCGACATCATCCCGGCCACCCGCGACGCCGATCCCATCGCGGCGCAAGAGCGCGGAGCGTTCAAGGAGGCGGTGGCCGAGGTGGCGCGGGCGTTTCGCGAGATCGAGGCGCGGGAGTCCTGAGACCGCCATGCCCAACGAGCCGCTGACCTACTGGGGCTACGTCCGAGCGGCCTTCACGCGTCCCGCGCGCGTCCCGCTGCTCGGTCGGATGCCCGTCAATCAGATGGCCCTGTTCGCCGTCGGCCTGCTCGGTCTGGTCAATCCCGGCTTCTGGCTCCTCGGGGCGGCGGTGGAGGTGGGATACCTCGCGCTTCTTTCCGGAAGTCCCCGCTTCCAGAAGCTCGTGCAAGGAGAGCGGCTGCTCGAGCGCGGGCAGGACGTCAGCCTCAAGGTGCAGCAGGCGGCGGCAGCCCTGAGCCCCGAGTTGCGAGAGCGGTACCGTCGCCTCCTGAACGAGTGCCAGCTCATCCTCGGCATCGCCCCGACCGTCGATGCGCGCGATCTGGGAACGCTGGCGGACATGCGCGCCGGCGGGTTGAATCAGCTCCTCTCGCTGTTCCTGCGGCTGCTGACGTTCCGCCACGTCATCTCGGTGAACCTGACCCAGGTGGACCGCCGCGCCCTGGAGGCCGACGAGGCTCGCCTGCGGGAGCGCCTGGCGAAAACCGAACCGCAGAGCGCGCTCGGGCGCTCGCTGCAGGCCACTCTGGAGATCCAGTCGAAGAGGCTCGAGAACCTGGAGCGGGCCCGGAGCAGCGTGGAAGTCATCGACGCGGAGCTCGAGCGAGTCGAGCGACAGGTGCGATTGATCCGCGAGGAGACCGCGGTCAGCGGAGGTCCCGAGATGCTCTCGGCGCGCCTGGACGCCGTGAGCCAGACGCTCGCGGAGACCTCCCGGTGGATCGATCAGAACGCGATGCTCCTGGGAAACCTCGCCAGCGACGAGCTGGACGCTGGGCCCTCGTCCCTTCCGAGGCTGCCGGAGCCGGACGAGGAGAAGACCCCTTCCTCCCCGCCTCCTCCGCCGGATCGCGGGGCGAAGCAGAAAGGTTGAGGCATGGAGCACGACCGCTTGCCGGGATGGGCCGAGGAGATGCGCGCGATCTTCCGCGCCGGCACCACGAGCCAGTTCGTTCTTCACGGGAATGTCTTCGATCTCGTGCCGGCCCCCGACGGCAAGGAGTACCTCCCGCTCCGACAGTTCCTGACCGAAGCCATGTTCGCTCCCTTCGACGTGGTCGTGCAGTACGACCGCGGAAAGGGGATTCGCGTCCGAAAGGGCGCCGACTCGTTCCACCGCTTCCTCAAGAACTTCGATGCCTTCGAGGGCACCTCGTGGGCATCGCTCCCCGACACCGGTCCCGACAGGATGGAAGCGCTGGATCTGGGCGGTCTTTTGCCCCGCGATCCCCGCCGAGCGCTGGAGATCATCGACCGCTTCCTGCGGGGAGCCGTGGCGCGAACCCGCGCGGCGGAGGGCAAGGCCGTCCCGGATCCGCTGCGGGTCGCCGTGATCGTGGATTACGCCCATTTCATCGCGCCGCAGGGAGATCCTCTCTACCTCGCGGATCTCAGCCAGACGCTGATCCAGCTTCTGGACTGGGCGTCCGATCCTGCGCTGACCGGCGCGTTCGTCACGACGGTCCTCATCACCGAGAATCTGGCCGACCTGAACCGCGTGGTCGCCGAGAGCCCGTACAGCGCGAAGATCCGGATCGATCTCCCGTCGGCGAACGAGCTGCGGGATTTCGTCGCGTCCGTGACCGGCGACGTGTCCGACTTCGGGAAGGTGAGCGAGGTCGGACGGGAGGTGCTCGCGGAGCGCCTCGTGGGCCTGTCGCGGGTGAGCGTGCGCAACCTGCTCCTGCGCGCGCTGACTTCGCGGGAGCGCATCACCTCCGCATACCTGACCCGAACGAAGAAGGAGCTCATCGAGAAGGAGGCGTTCGGACGGCTGGAGTTCCTCGAGTCGTCCCGCACGCTGGACGACGTGGCCGGCCACGACGAGGCCAAGGCATGGCTGCGACAGGACGCGATTCTCTTGAAAAAGGGGATCACCGCCGCGATTCCCATGGGGTACCTGCTCACCGGACGCATCGGCACCGGGAAGACCTACCTCGTGGAGTGCCTGGCCGGCGAGATCGGGATCCCGTGCGTCGAGCTCAAGAACTTCCGTGAGAAGTGGGTGGGCGCCACCGAGGGGAATCTCGAGAAGGTGTTCTCGATCCTCCACGCGCTCGGCCAGGTAATCGTCTTCGTCGACGAGGCGGATCAAGCCATGGGCAGACGTGGGGGCGGAGACGGGGACTCGGGGCTCTCGGGACGCGTCTACGCCATGGTGGCCAAGGAGATGAGCGACACGCGAAACCGCGGGAAGATCATCTGGATCTTCGCGACCTCCCGCCCCGACCTCCTCGAGGTGGATCTCAAGCGCCAGGGACGCCTCGACGTGCACATCCCTTTGTTCCCGCCGGGCACCGCGGAGGGGCGCGCCTCGCTGTTCGCCGCGATGGCCCGCAAGCTGAAGGTGCCCGTCGCGCCGGAAGAGATCCCCCGACTCCCCGACAACGATCAGCTCGGAGGGAACGAGATGGAGGGGATCCTCGTGCGCGCGCTTCGCATCCACGAGGCCCAGCCCGAAGGGGCGCCGCGCCGCTCGCTCCCCGAGGCGATCGCGAGCGTCATCGCCGATGTACGCCCTTCGGCCCACACCGAACGGCTGGAGCTCATGGACCTCCTGGCCGTGAAAGAGTGCACCGACACGCGCTTCCTCCCCGAGCGGTTCCTCGCCCTCCCCATCGCAGAGGTGAACACGCGCATCGCGCGCCTGAAGGCCTCGGTTGGGGAGTAGCCCCCCGAACGAAAACGGGGACAGATCTATTTTCCCCGAAAAAAGGGGACAGAACTGTTTTTCCCGAGTCGATCCCGGCAGAGCGTGATCCCGAGCCCGGTCCTCGCGGCGATGGTACGGCGACAACGCCGACGAACTCGAACAAGCATGCCTTCCGCGTCTCGCGGTGGGGAGTGGTGGCGGATACGGATCGAGACGACTCGAGTCGCTACCCCGTGATGCCACCCTCGGGCAGTGCTGGATGCGGCCGGGCCCGGGGCGGCCATCCCGGGGACGAATGGCCGCGCCGGGGCAGCGCGTGGGTCGCCCTCAAGACGATCCGCCCTCAAAATGATCCTTGACGAACCAGGCAAATGACCGTAGAAGTGCCGGACCTATTTTCGGAGGGCAGAAAGAATGAAGCGACACGTCTCGTTAAAAGTGTTCTTGGCGTCCGCGGTACTCGTTGCCGCAATGGGTCTCGCTCACGCGCTCACGGTGTCCGTCTGGACCGATTACGGGCTTGCGTGGAAGGGACAGTGGTGGCTGAACTTCGCCTCGTCGTCGCAGGTCAAGGTGCGAGTGTTGAGCGAATGTGAAAACGACTGCGTCGACTGCAGACAGTACTGCAGCGCAGTTGCGAACGTGAAGGTGGAAGTGAAGGCCAACGCGGAGGACGGCAGCGCGGTTCAGGGGTATGCGCTGATCCAGGTTCCTGGCAACACGATTCGGGAGGCCACGATCCAGCTGCCGAAACGCATCACCTCGCTCCAGTTCACCAAGATCCAGCGGCTGAACATCGGGAATCAGGTCCGGTAGGTCTTTTCGCTCGTTCTTCGGCTCCGGCGCTCGAATCGCAGGGCGCCGGAGCCGAGTTTCGTGTCAAGGAACTCCGGCCGACTGAAGACCAAGCCAGGTCCTGACCGCTGCACTCCCGCCAAGAGACCCCGCACCCATCGAATCATGACGAGTGCTCGAACGCTGCCGGCGTCCTGGCCAAGGTGCAGCGGAGTGTCGTGGCGGGCACCGAGCGCCGGCACGCTCTCGCCGCCCCGCGTCCTCACATGGGCGAGAACCCGAGGTCCGCGAAGTACTGGTCCTTCATTCGCGCCTCCAGTCCCACGAGCGCGTTCAGGTGTTCCTTCTCCCAGTCCGAGAGAAACCGGAACACCTTGGCCGACTCCTCGTCGGGACAATCGTCGGCGGACTGCTTGTAGAAGCGGATCGCGGAGGACTCCAGCTCGCACCCCGCGGCGACCACCGCCATCTCAAACGAGCCGCCCTTCACTCGCTTCAGGAAATCCGGCGTGATGATCGCCGAGTCGTCGAGGGGCGTGAGATTCTCCGCCGTCGCGGGGACCGACCACTCGCCTTTTTCCAGCAGGCTCTTGAAGTTCATCTCGAGGAACTCCTTGTGCCTAGCCTCGTCGTTGGCGAGGGACTGGAACATGATCCGGGCGGACGGGTCGGTCGTGCGCTCCGCGGCGGCCTTGTAGATCTCGAGGCCTCGAATCTCGGTGATGATCGCCGTCTTGACGGCCTCCAGGACGATCCTTCGTGTGGCATGCTCCATGGTCGTTTCCTCCGAACCGGCGCGGGACGGGCCGGGCTGAATCATGGCGAAGGAGTTTAGCAGAGCAGCCGTGGCCGGCTCGGGCCGCTAAACCGAGAATCGAGGATGCGGGGTGAGGACTGCAACGTTTTCCTGATGCGGGCGCAGGTCCCACGGGATCCAGCCGATGTGCGAGCCTGGAGCCTGGTGTCGAGGTTCTCTTCCCACCCCATCCGCGAACGGCCCTTGCGTTTTCACCAATGTACGCGTAAATACGAGTCAGCCCGGCCTGGCGCCGCCCAAGGGGATAGACGGGGAGAGAGAAAAGCGGCACCGGGAGTTTGGGGGGGGAACCCGATACGGATTGACCATCTTCGGTCCCGGTGACGAGCCCCGCACGAGCGTGCGGGAAGAGGGGGAATCCATGCTTCGCGAGAGCGCCGCTCACAAATCTGCCTTTTCGCCGAGGATTCGCCTCCTCGGCAGGATCGTACTGATTTCGTTCGGCCTGCTGGCCGCTTGGACCGGCTGGTCGGTTCCGGCGCAGGCGGCGTGTACGCCGACGGGTCAGCAGTGCCGGATCGACCTCGACTGCTGCCCGGGCCTCCTCTGCGGCTGGGGGAGAACCTGCCAGCCGGGCTGCCGCATCGGCGGCACCTTCTACCGGCGCGGCACCGTGAGGCCCGACTCCGACTGCCAGATCTGCCGGCCGGAGGCGAGCACCCGATCCTGGACCAACCTCGCCGCGGGCACCAGCTGCGGAGAGCTGTTCAACGGCGAGTGCGACCGCCCGGACACCTGCGACTCCGCCGGGAGATGCGTCAACAACGTGGTGCCGGCCGGCACGACGTGCTCCGACGATCGGAATCGATGCACGATCGACCAGTGCGATGGCCGGGGATTCTGCGGACACCCGGCGGGCAACGCCGGCGAATTGTGCCGGCCCGCAGTCACCGAGTGCGACGCGGCCGAGCGGTGCACCGGGACGAGCCCCGACTGCCCCGACGATGCCTCGCTTCCCGCCGGGACCGCATGCGGCGACGATGGGAGGCCCTGCACGGCCGATCAGTGCGACGGCCGGGGGGTCTGTCGACACCCTGCGGGGAATACCGGCGAGCTGTGCCGGCCGGCGATCGCCGAGTGCGACGCTCCCGACCGGTGCAACGGGACGAGCTCCGACTGCCCGGTGGATGCGGCGCTTCCCGACGGAACCCCGTGCGGCGACGACGGAAGGCCGTGCACGGCTGACCAGTGCGACGGGCGGAGCATCGAGTGCACGCACCCGGCAGGAAATGCCGGAACCACCTGCCGCGCTGGGTCGGGCGACGTTTGCGACCCCGCGGAGAGGTGCGACGGATCGAGCCCCGACTGCCCGCCCGATGTCGTTCAGCCCGACACTCTGACTTGCCGGGCGGAAACGGGTTCCTGCGACGCACCCGAACGCTGCACCGGAGTTGCCGGCGCGGGCTGCCCGCCCGATGCGCAAGCACCCGACGGCACGACCTGCGACGCGGGAACGGACGCCACACGCGCCCGGATCTGCGATGGCGGCTCGTGCGGGGACTGCTGCCCCGATCCCTCGGCGGGGATCCGCCTCCTCGACAACCGGGACGGGACGATCACGGATCTGTGGACCTGTCTGGTTTGGGAAAAGAAGGACGGAGCCGACGGGCGGATGGACTACGGCAACCCGCACGACGTGGACAACACCTACGGCTGGAGTGCCGGCGCTAGAGAGATCGGGTCGCCCCTTCTCTCGGACTTCCTCACCGACCTCAACACGAGCCGGTTCGCGCGGCACGGGGACTGGCGAATCCCGAGCAGCGCGGGGTGCTGTGGGCTTCCCACAGGCAAGCCGGCCGAGCTCGAGTCGATTCTCCTGTCCGGCTGCCCGGCAGGCGGGCCGTGCATCCGACCCGAGTTTGGACCGACCGCCTCCGCCCCGTACTGGTCGTCGGCGTCCTCCTCCGGGCTTCCTTGGTTCGTCAGCTTCGCGGACGGCAGCCTCGGTCGCGGCGAGCCCGAATCCACCCGGTACGTCCGCGGCGTGCGCGGTGCGGTGCCTTGCGGCGACGGCATCGTGGACTGCGGAGAGTCCGATGTCGACTGCGGCGGGACCTGCGGACCCTGCGCGGACGGCAAGCAGTGTAGGTCCGGAAGCGACTGCCGGAGCGGGGTGTGCGGTCCGAACGGCGTCTGCCTGGCTCCGTCGTGCGCCGACCGGGTGAAGAACGGGTCCGAGACCGACGTGGACTGCGGCGGTTCGTGCCCGGGATGTGGATCCGGCTCGCACTGCCAGGTGGACGATGACTGCTCGAACGGCACGTGCGACCCCGTGACGCGGACCTGCGGATCGTGCGCCGGCCAGGGCGCCGGGCCGTGCGCCGATGACGCGTCGTGCTGCAGCGGTCTCCAGTGCTCGGCGAACTCCTCGACGTGCGTCGCGTGCCTCGGTGCGGGAGACCGGTTCTGCGGGACCTCGGCGGAATGCTGCTCGGGGCTCAAGTGCGCGTCGCTCGGACCGACCCGGTTCACCTGCAAGACGTGCTTCGGGCGCGGCGACGGATTCTGCCGCTACACCTCGGAATGCTGTCGCGGCTTCACGTGCAACGCGACACGACACACGTGCGAGTGAGACAGATGGCCTGATCCCTGAATCGTTCGCCGATCCTCCAGGATCCGCCGACCGCGTTGAGCGACGCTCTTCGCGCTACCATGGCTGGGTCCGCGGATCCTGGAGGACACGATGATGGTACGAGCCGGAGCGTCGCCCCTGCGTCCGATCCTGGCCGCCATCCTGGTTTTGAGCGCGTTCCTCCCCGGCGTCTTCCCTGGGGAGGCGCGTCCCGAGCCGCGCTTCCGCCGCGACGAGGCGCGGCCGGCGACGGCCCGCCGTGCGCCTCAGTCCCGCCTACCGGTGGATCTCGTACCATCGGCGCCGGTCGAAAACCGGCGCGCGGCGGCGACGAGGAATCTCCCTCCCGAAAGCGCCGAGTCGGATACCCGCGAGAGCGCGCCGACCGCGACAGGGGCGGGCGAGCCTCCCGCTCCGGGAGCGAAGCGCACCCGGCCGAACATCCCACCCGTGCCGGTACCGCGACCGGGGCCCACGTACGCGCGGATCGAGGCGGCTGGCCTCGAAGCGGGCGCATGGACCGCCGAGGAGTTCGCCCGCACGCAGGGATGGCTGGAGGTGTATCGGGCCGGCGTGTACGACGGGCAGCGGAGCGCCCTGAGCGATCCGGATCTCGGACGATGGGACTACGAGCAGGGGATCCGGCTGGGACGATCCGATCCGGAAGGGCGCGAAGCTGGATCTCGGGAGGGCGCCCGGGCAGCCGAGGATCTCGCCGTGCGCGATGCGGCCGCCCAGGTCGAGCAGCAGTTCATGGATCTCGGTTGGCGGCCGGTCCCCTCGCCTCTGCTGCCGGAGCCCTCGTTTACCCCCGATTTCGGGCCCACTCCGGCGCCGGAGATCGAGCCGCTGTTCCGCGAGTTTCCCCTGGCACGGGTCGCGCTCGTGCCGCGCCGCATGCTGGACGGGTTCACGGGGTGGTCCTGGGATCCCTGGCGGCTGTACGGAGCGTCGAGTCGGGCGGAGTTTCTCGACGCGAGCTGGCAGGACGCGGACCGAGCGTTCGGGTTCTGGTCGTCGGATCGCAGGCGCTCGGCGTTCTGGCGCGCGCTCGACACGCCCGGGCGGCGAGCGCTCTTCGAGGCGTCCTTCGCCGACGGATTCCTCGATCGGCTTTCCGTCGCCTTCGTCCGGCTCCTCGATCCGGCCTACCGCGACGGGTTCGAGGACGGCTGGATCTACGGAGGATTCCTGCGGAGCGAGTGGAGCTTCCGTCAGGGGTACGCCGCAGGCTTCGACGGCGGGATGGATTTCGCCGCGGAGGTCGCGTTCGACCGCTCGTATCCGGCCGCGTACGCGCGGGCGTACGATGCCGAGTTCCGCCGATGGATGGGCACGGCGCGGCCCGCGATCCTCGATGCCCGGCTGCGCGACGCGAACGACGACGAGGTCTTCCAGCCGGGCGAAGGGGTGGAGGTGGACTACACCCTCGCCAACCACGGCGGGACTGCCGGCGCCTTCTCGCTCCGGCTCGAGGGGGGCTCGCTCGAGTCGACGGTGGAGGCGAGCGTGCAGATCCCCGCGCGAAGCCGCGTGCCCTCCGCGAAGCCGCTCCGCGCGACCGTGAATCGCGCGACGGCGGTGCCGTCGCGGTCGACGCTCGTTCTGCTGATCGACGGGGAGCGCCTCGATCTGCCGCTGCGCGTCTCGTATCCCATCGAGTTCACGACCCGCGTCTCGTTCGGCGCCCATCCGCTCGAAGGCCGAGCCGATGTCGGATTCGAGGTCGTGAACCGCAGCCGGAAACCGGTGGAGCGAATCGAGGTGACCCGGGAGCCAACCGGGGGCGACGACGCCGGCGAGCGACGCATGCTCGGTCCGCTCGAGCCCGGCTCTTCGGAGACCGTGTCGTTCGCCGTGGAGCGGGTCGCGTCGCTCGAACTGCTCGCCGGAGCGCTCGTCGTGCGCGCCTCGGCCTCGGTGGGTGGCGAGGTGCACGCTCGCACCCATGTGCGGTCGCCCGCCCTCGCCACCGACCTCGGGAATCCCGCGCTCGTCTCGTACCTCGTCCATCTCGGTCGCGAGGCCGAACCCTCGCCGTCCGAGGTGAGCGCGGCCCGCCGTCTTCTCATGCAAAGGCTCGAGGCGGACTGGCAGGCACGGAGTGGCGACGAGGGAAACCCCTACAAGGAAGACGAGCGAGGAGGCGGGGTACGGACCGCCCTGGGAGAGCTGGTCCGCGCGTACGAGCGCGACCGGCCGGCCCTTCGCGCGTCCCTGGCGTTCAACGGGTTGTCCGACGAGATCGTTGCGCTCGCCGATCGACTCCCAGGATCGCACCCACTCCTGAGGCGATGGTTCGTGAGGCTCGCGTCGTCGCTGCCGTGACCCGGGTGCGGCGGTGGGGTTGGGGAATCGGGGACTGTCCCCATTACGTCAGGGTGACGCCTCATGCATCACGGGAGAAATAGATCTGTCCCCTTTGCTTGGCGTAAGCTTCGCACATGAGTGACGTCATGAAATCGCCTCTGCGAAACGCTCACCTCTTCCTCCTTCTCCTCGTCGGCTCGTTTCTCTCGGCACTCGCGTCGACGGCGGGGGAGTCGGTATCCGGAGTCGCGGGCGAGAAACCCCGCTACGAAATCGGCTTCGAGCAGCGGGTGCGCAGCGAGAACTGGTCCAACCTCAAAGACTGGAACGACGCCGTTCACGACAACGTGAACCAGTGGCGATTCCGCACGAGGCTGTGGGGAAAGCTGAGCCTCGGCTCGCGAGCCGAGGTGATGGTCGGGCTGAACACCGAGAACCGGAAGATCCGGGTTCCGGACACTCCGTTCGCGTGGGACGAGATCGTGTTCGAGACGCTGTACCTCGACTGGCGGATCGACGACCGCACCAGCCTTCGTTTCGGCAGGCAGAACCTCCTCCGCGCGGAAGGTTTCGCGCTGATCGAGGGGACGAGCGGTGACGGATCGCGGACCACCTACTCGAACGCGCTGGACCTCACGCAATCGATCGGGAAGTCCTCGAAGCTGGAGCTCCTCTTGGTCTCGAACCCGTACCGCGACATCTATCTTCCCCGCATCAACGATCGCAAGCGGGTGCTCACGGAGTGGGACGAGACGGCCGCGGGGCTCTACTTCACGTCGCAAGCCGCCGCGAAGACACAGATCGACGCCTACTACGTCTACAAGACGGAACAAAACGACACCCGCCCGCCGAGCAACGCCTCGTTCCAGCCCGACCGATCCGTGCACACCGCCGGCGGGCGCGTCGACGGGAAGCTCCCTCGAGGCTTCGCGATCACCGGCGAGGCCGCCGGGCAGTGGGGAAGCCAGGATCCGGACGACGCCATCCGGGCGTGGGGCGGGATGCTCCGGGTCCGGAAGGCGTTCGAGCGTCCTGCGAGGCCGACCGTCTCGCTGGCCTACATCGGGCTCTCCGGAGACGATCCCGCCACCTCACGCAGGGAGGGTTGGGGCCCGGTGTTCTCGAGATGGCCGGCCTGGAGCGAGCTGTACATCTACAGCCAGCTCCGGGAAGAAGGCATCGCGTACTGGACGAACATCCACATGCTGCAGGCCGAGGTGGTGGTGGCGCCGTGGAAGCCATTGGGAGTGCGTGCGACCTACTACGCGATGGGCGCGTTCCATCCTTTTCCGGGCGATCCGGCCATCTTCGGCTCGGGGCGGGACCGGGGGGACTTGTTCGAGATTCGCGCCGACGTTCGAGCCGGACCCAACTGGCGCGGCCACGTTCTCTACGAACGGATGACGCCGGGAGACTTCTACGTCGGTGGCGACCGGGCGTACTTCTTCCGGGTGGAGGCGATCTACGCGTTCCGAATCACGAGGTGATCCGGACGGGCCGCCTCACGTCCACGCCAGAAACACGAACGTCAGGCAGGCCGTGGCGAGGACCATCAGAACCGCGATGATCGCGGTGCTGCGGATGACCGTTCCCTCTAGGCCGATCCGGTCGATCACCGCCGCCGCGTTCTGGAGCTTGGCGGGACTGATCACCGAGGCCAGCCCACCCCCGATCCCGCTCACCGCGGCGACCAGAAGGCTGATCGCGAGGAGCCGCTCGGGGCTGGCTCCAGGGAAGACCAGGCCGACGGTCTCGAAGTGGAGGCGCGTGAGCATGGCGATGCTGCTCGCCTCGCTCCCGCTGATGAAGCCCCCAAGAAGGCCCAGGAACGCAGCCACCCCCGTGTAGGCCTGGTGGAACGTCCCGGCACACGCATCGGCCACCACCTTCACCATGTTCGTCCCGCCGGAGGGATCGATGGTCCAAGCGATCTTCCCCGCCTGCTCCACCGGGGTCTTTCCGCTGTGGTTCAGGACGTACGCGATGGCGAAGAAGACGGCGGCGGCGAACACTGGACGCGGCGCGCGCTTCCGTGTCTTTCTGACGGCCGCTCCGAGGCGAGACCAGTTCATTCGATAGAAGGGGATCGCGAGGAGGGTGGCGATCAGCACCCACGTGTACGCCTGCCATGCCATCCGCAGCCGCTCCGGCCTGGCGGGGACGATCTCCACCGGCATGCTCCACCGGTCGAACAGGACCGGGTAGAGGCCGATCCTGTGGAAGTTCGTCAGGATGCTGAAGACGATCAGCAGGAGCCACGGGAGGATGGCGACCCACAGGCTCATCCGCTCCTCGGCGGCGCGGTCCCGGTCGTCGAGCTTCGCGCGGTCGAAAACCCGACGTCCGCGCAGTCGCAGGTAGAGGATCATCGCGCAGACGACCCCCGCGCCCGCGACGACCCCGGTCAGTGTCGGAAGGCCCGCCACGTTCATCCCGATCGCAATTCCCCCCGCGGTGAGGCCGGTGAGGATCGCGACGTACCAGCTGCGCCGCATTTCCCGGAGCCCGCCCACGATCCAGAGCATCGACAGCGCGATGAGGGACGTGACCACCGGCATGTACCGCGCGAAGTAGAGGCCCACCTGGGCCGGGGTGAAGTCCTGGCCGGTGATCCCCTTGACCACGTCGGCGAACACGACGACGGGAACGCCGAGCAGCGCGTAGGTGCACAACGCGTCGTAGCCGATCGCCGGAAGCGCAATCGAGACGAAGTCGCTGTATCCCAGCGAGAGCATGATCGGCGGGAGGATGGAAACCGGCGTCGCTCCCAGGGCCGCGAGCAGGGATCCGATTCCCACGTTGACCAGCATCACCTGCACCGCGCGATCCTCGCCCCCGAGTGACTTCATGAAGGCCACGACGCGCCGCAGAGCGCCGGCCTCCTCCATGACGTTCACCTGGAAGATCGAGGTGGCCACCATCAGGCTCACGGGGAAGCTGGCGAGCACGCCGGCGAGGGAGCAGAGGAGGATGATCTGCCACGACGTGCCGAAGTAAAGCGCGGCCAGAAGCGCGGTGTACACCCACCCGAAGGCCCCCGCCACGTCCGCGGTGCGGCGTCCCCAGGTCATCAGAAGGAAGATCACGAAGACCGGCGATATGGCGAGGAGGGTGCTCACGGCGTCCCCGGCAAGGATTCGGATCGCACCGCACTCTACCACGGCCGGAGGGGAGAATCGGGGACAGATCTATTTCTTGTTTCTTCTGTTTCTCCCGCGGAGAATCGGGGACAGATCTGTTTTTCCTGTCTCTCCCGACGAATCCGTGACGGCAACCGAAACTCGCCGGCACCGCGAGTCACCAAAGCTGAGCACGGAAAATAGACCCGGGAAATAGATCTGTCCCCTTTACCGTTGACAACCCCTCTTCAGGGTTGTAACTGGAAGGCGGACCTGTGGAGCTTGCGGATCCCGGTGAAGGAGATGGGAATGAGCGCGAATCCGAATCCTCGAGCGTCGAGCCGTGGCGGGCGGATCGCGCCGACCCGTCGGCTCGCCATCCGGATCCTCCTCGTTCCGCTGTTCGTTTTCGTCGTTTCCGTCTCCTGGGCTTCGGCGGCGAACATCCTGTTCGACGCCACGAAGCACGAGATGGGCGGAAACGCCGACTGGGTCGTGGACGCCGACGTGTGGGACCTGACGCTCCCGGCCTACCCGTGCACGGGGACCACGAGCGAGTCGAATCCGGCCTCGATCCCCACGCCGCCCCAGGCTGGGATCACGGGGGCGACCGTGGAGACCTACTGGACGGGAGCGGTATCCGCCTGGGCGGTGGAGCTCGCCAAGGCAGGTCACACGGTGGAGATCCTCCCTCCCGGCGGGCGAATCACGCACGGCGACGGCACCAACCCGCAGGACCTCTCTCGCTACCAGCTGTTCATCGTCGTCGAGCCGCAGAACCCGTTCGGAGCCGACGAGAAGTCCGCGATCCTCTCCTTCGTCGCGTCGGGAGGGGGTCTGTTCGTCGTCGCCGATCACGAGACCTCGGACCGCGACTGCGACGGCTGGGACAGCCCGCACGTCTGGAACGACCTGGCCGGCGCGACCTCGTCGTCCGCCACGGGCGTCTTCGGGTTCTGGTTCCGGGTGAACGGGATCTCCGATCGTGGATCGGACGACTGGTTCGACGACGCGGTCGATGCCAACGTCGAGACGGATCCTTCGGACCCGATCATCCGGGGACCGTTCGGGGAGGGGACAGGTGGGCTGGGGTTCTTCGGCGCCACGTCCATGGAGCTGAATCCGGCCGACAACCCGACGGTGAAGGCGCACGTCTGGCGGACCGGTCAGGCTCACGGCACTTCGAGGGTCACGTTTGCGACGGCCTCGTACGGAGGCGGACGCGTGGCCGCCATCGGGGACTCTTCTCCGGCCGACGATGGAACGGGGGACGCGGGAGACACGCTCTATCCGGGATGGGACAAGGCCTCGGGCGGAGTTCGAAACCGAGAGATCCACCTCAACGCGTGCGCCTGGCTGCTGCATCCGCTGCCGGACGTCACGCCTCCCACGATCCTCACGGGCCCCGGCGCCGCGGCCGCCGACTGCGCCGCGTCCATCGTCTGGACCACCGACGAGGCGGCCTCGTCCACGGTCGAGTATGGTCCCACGATTGCGTATGGCTCCACCGCGAGCGCGCCGGGATTCGTACAGAGCCACTCCATCACGCTGGTCCCCCTCGCTCCGTCTTCCGAGGTGCACTTCCGTGTCTCGTCCAGCGACGTGACGGGGAACGGTCCGACGGTCAGCTCCGACGCGACGTTCACCACGGCTGCCGCCGCGCCGCCGTCGTTCTCATCCGCCCCGACCGTTTCGTCGTCCGCCGGGACGTCGGCCCTGGTCGCCTGGACGACCGACGAGCCGTCCACGTCGGAGGTGCAGTACGGCGCGACGGCGGCCTACGGGGACGTGGCGTCGGTTCCAGGCCTCTCCACGGCGCATGCCGTGCCGGTCTCCGGCCTGACGCCGAGCACCACCTACCACTTCCGGGCCGTCTCGGTGGACGCCTGCGGGAACGGTCCGTCGTCGTCGGAGGGCACGTTCGCCACGGGTCCGGCCTCGCTGGACGTATCGGGCTTCACGCTCAAGCAGTACAACTCGGTCCAGACGTACACGATTCCGGCCGGCACCTCGCTCCCTGCCGGGGGCTACCTCGTCATCGGCCGGAATGCGAGCCGCGCCCAGTTCGACGCGTACTACCCCGCGATGCCGCCGGGAAGCGTGTACCTCGATTCGAACGCCAACGGCTCGTGCCCGTCCGCGGGCTGTTTCCCGCAGGTCAACGGCGGGGAATCGTTCGAGCTGTACGACGCGTCGGCGACGCTCCTCGACGGCCCGACCGTCGCGATGTCGTCGACGCACAGCTCCTACCAGCGAATCCGCCCCGGGGATCCCGCAGGCAGCTCGTCTTCCTGGAGCGTAGTTCCCGAAGGAAGCGCAACCCCTGGCCAGGGCGCGGGAGCCGGCAGCGGGTCGGGCGTGCGGATCGGCGAGATGTCCGACGCGGCGGACTACACGAAGGAGTTCATCGAGCTCTACTACGATGCGGCGGTGGGACCGACGGACACGACGGCCCCCGCGGCGGTGATCGACCTGGTCGCGGTGCCGGTCTCGCCCACATCCGTCCGTCTTGCGTGGACCGCGAGCGGGGACGACGGGACGACGGGCAGCGCGGCGTCGTACGACATCCGGACGAGCCCGCGGCGCATCCTCACTGCGAGTGACTTCGCCGCCGCCGTCCCGCTCTCCGGCGAGCCGGCGCCGTCCGCTCCCGGATCTCCGCAGCAGATGGTGGTGAGCGGCCTGTCGGCGGACGTGGCATACCATTTCGCTCTCGTGGTCTCGGACGAGGTCCCCAACGCTTCGGCGGTCTCGAACGACGCTTCTGCGGTGACGGCGCCGTCCGGCGCCGTTCCGTCCGCAACCCATCTCGTGATCTCCCAGATCCAGACGGGCGGCACGGGCAACGACGTCGTCGAGATCTACAACCCGACTCCGAGCGAGATCCCGCTTTCCGACATGTCCGTGCAGTACCTGGCGGCGAACGGCAACTTCGGATTCCGCGTGAACCTGACCGGCACGAGATCCGTTCCCTCCCACGGCTGGTATCTGGTGGCGGCCAACGGATATGCGGGGAGCCCGGCACGGGACGATTCATTGGGGACCCAGAACGCGAGCGCCAACGGTGGGCATCTCCTCCTGGTCGCCAAGACGACGGACGTTTCCGGCTGCTCCGATGCCGCGATCGTGGATCGGGTCGGGTACTACGTCACCGGCACGGTGCTCGCGTGTCCGGAAGGAGGGGCCGGCCGTCACGCGCCGGCGCCCGCGGCCGGCCTCTCGATCACCCGGAAGCCGGGTGGAGCGTCGGGCAACGGCCAGGACACGGACACGAACTCCGACGACTTTCTTGCCCCGGCCACGCCGGTTTTCCGCAGCCGATCCAGCGCGCCCGCCACGCCGCCGCCGTTCCTCGGCAACGTCCGGAACACGCTGTTCCTCGATCGAGCTCCATCGGGCGCCGAGCTGACGTGGGGCCGCGCGGCGGGGGCCACGGGATACCGCGTCTACCGCGGCACGACCGCGAGCTTCATGGGCGCGGGCCCGGCGCCGTGGCAGACGCCCACCGTGAATGCCCAGGTGGATCCCGACGCTCCCTCGCCGATCTTCTTCTACGTCGTTCGCGCGACGGACGGAATCAGCGAGTCGGAGGACTGAGCCCGGTTTCCGCAGACCGCAGCGACGGTGCTCGACGATCGACGCGGCAGGCTACGCGCCCAGCTGGAATGGGTTGAAGTCGGTCTCACGGTCGTACCAGTCCTCGTTCTCCGCCTTCTTGAGGAACGCGACGACGCGGTAGGTGACGGGGGTCGCCATGACTTCCCAGAGGACCTTGATCACGTAGTTGCTCGCGAGCACGGTCCAAAGCTGGTCTTGGGTCCACACGCCGAGAAACGCGACATTGTAGAAGACGAGGGAATCGACCCCTTCTCCCACGATCGTGGATCCGATGGTGCGAAGGTACAGGCGCCTCCCCTGGTGCGCGATCTTCATCTTGGCCAGCACGTACGAGTTGCAGAGTTCCCCGGCCCAGAACGCGACGAGCGAGGCGATGACGATCCGCCAGGTCGAGCCGAAGACCACCTGGTACGCCTCCTGGTGCAGCCAGCCGGGAGCGGGCGGCAGGTGCACGACCACCGTGGCCATGAACGAGGCGAAGCCGAGCGCCGCGAAGCCGGACCAGACCACCTTGCGCGCGCGCGCGTACCCGTACACCTCGGTGAGGATATCGCCGAAGATGTAGGAGATAGGAAAGAACAGGACTCCCGCGCCGAACGAGATGCCGCCGATCCGTGCGACCTTCGCCGGGCCGATGAGGTTCGCGCAGAGAAGGACCGTGACGAACGCGGCCATGACCAGGTCGTAGTAGCGGTAGGTGCGGCGCTGCACGATGGGTTCTCCGGAGCGCTGCGGCGCTCGCCGCGCTCGCTTAGCCCGGATCATTCATGAAGAACCTACTGCGACCACGAATCTGCCCATCCTGCTTGACGTCCTCGGGTCTCCGGCCCTGCGACGTACTGCGCAGTACGTCTCGGGCCCGAGCCCCTGCGGGCGCCAAGCAGGACGGGCATCTTCGCGGTCTCGCTACGGTTCTTCATGAATGATCCGGGTTAGACCGTGGCGCTCCGTCGCGCCGTGATCTCGAGCAGGCTGCGATAGAAGCGGTCCACGACTCCGGAAGGCTCGAATCGCTCGTCCGACAGGCGGCGCGAGCCGGCCTCGAGCTCTGCGCGTCGCTCGGCGCCGCACTCGAGCATTCTGCGGAGGCAGTCGGCGAGCGAGCCGGGCCGGGTCGGGTCGAACGTGAACCCGTTGATCCCTTCGTCGACCCCCTCCGGGCAGTTTCCGGTCTGGACCGACACGGCCATGGGAAGACCGGCGCTCGCGGCCTCGATGACCACCAGCGGCGAGGGGTCCTGTGTCGCCGGGTGGACGAACCAGTCGGCGGCGGAGAGGTACCGGGCCACTTCCGCCTCCGGCTTCGGCCCGAGAAGGCGCACGCGATCCCCGACGCCGCGCTCTGCGATCCGCGCCAGCAGGCGCGAACGTTGCTCGCCGTCGCCCAGGATCGCGATCTCGTACGTCCCGGCGACCTCCGTGGCCGCGTCGATCAGACGATGAAAGCCCTTGCGCTCGACCAGCTGTCCGATCCCGAGCAGGAGCGTGCGGTCCGGCGCGATGCCGAGATCCCGCCGCACCTCCGGGCGCCTCTCCCGCATCGCGCGCACGCTGTCCACGAAGACCCGGTTGTCCACGATGTTGGGGAGCCACAGCACGGGAAGCCGCGCAGCCTCCGGTCGGATCCGGACCAACAGCTCGACCGCGCGTCGACCGGGACAGACCAGAACGTCGTAGCGTCGCTGGAGCCGGCGCTTGAGCCACCGCGCCGCCCAGTGCATGCGGCGCGTGGAGTCCGTGTTGCTCTCGGACCAGAGCAGCCTCATCGTCCGACCCGCCCGCACGCTCGAGGCGATCCATCCCGTCAGCGACGAGTACGGACTCATCATCACCCAGTCGTACGCGCCGGAGCGGACCGCGCGGACGATGTCTCGATTGAGCGTCGAGTAGCGGAAGATCTCGTGCTGCGGCGCGCCTCGACCACGCAGTCCCGTGGAGATGAAGCTCGGGAAGCGCATGTCGAAATCCTCCGGCTTCCAGGAGCGATGCGCCTCGCGCCGTCCCTGGAAGACCACGGAGAACTCGATGTCTCGCTCGAGACCCTTCGCGTGCATGAGGTTGAACATGAACGTCCGGTACGGCGTCGGAACGTTGTTGACGGTCAGAAGGCGCTGCATCGCGGCTCCAGGCCCGCGTGGAATCCGCCGGGCGGCGCATCATAGTACGGAGCGCCCGAAGCCTCCCATCGCGAGCCGGATCGGCGTCGCGCTCGCCGGTACTCCAGCGTCCCCTGTCGAGCGGCGGGGCGCATCGCGGAGCGAGGCTTCTGGCTCGCCGCAGCGCGCGTCGAACGAGGGGCCGCATCTCGGAGAGCGGCTTCCAGGCTCGCCGCAGTGCCAGTCGAGCGAGGGGCGGCATCTCGGAGCGTAGCTTCCAGGCTCGCCGCAGTGCCAGTCGAGCGAAGGGCGGCATCTCGGAGCGTAGCTTCCAGGCTCGCCGCAGTGCCAGTCGAGCGAGGGGCGGCATCGCCGAGCAGAACTCCTAACCTGACGTGGCCTGCGCCGCGGACTGTCTACGCAGCGGGGTGAGTTCGCGGGAGAGCCCGTAGAGATCGGACCGAGCCGGGGCTGCACTCGGGGCCAGGGCCACGACCGCGTCGAGCACCCGACGCGCCGCGGTCCGTATCCGAACCGCGGGACAGGTCGCGCGACGGATCCGGGACCGCCTCGTCCCGCCCGCCGTCCACCATTCGCGCTGCCTCCCACCCGACGCCGATTCGGCCGTGCCGGCAGCGAGACCGCGCGCAGCTGGACCGAGTGGCGCTCGAGCGGGTACCGCCAGGCCGGTTGACGCAGTCGTGCCAATCGACGCGCTCCTTCCGGTTCACACGCCGGCCTCGAACTCCCTGGGGAGGGCGCCTCGTCGTTTCCCGGGAGTGCTCCTGGTTTACCGCCCGCCCGGAAACGACGGAGACTCTGGGCCCCCACCCACGCGGTGCGAGCGCCGCGCGGGGCGACGGATCCAAGCTTGCCATCGCTTCGAGCGCAGGGATATAGTTGCCGCTGCCTCCTCGATGACCGCGACGGTCAGGAGATGCTATGAGCTCTGGAGGCGCGATCGAAAGAAACCACACTCCTCACGTTACGTACCGCGCCGGCGGCGAGGCACGGACTCAGCCTGGATGGCCGCGCGGTTGGCTCCGCGAGCCGGGCCCAGACGAGCCCAAGCCTCCCCGGCTCATGGAACGCGTGCGCCAGGCGATCGAAACGCGCCACCTGAGTCGTCGCACCGAGAAGGCCTATGCAGGCTGGATCCGACGCTTCATCCTTTTCCACGGCAAGCGCCACCCCATCGAGATGGGGGAACGGCACGTCACGGCCTTTCTCTCGAGCCTCGTACGCGACCGCCACGTCAGCGCGTCCACCCAGAACCAGGCGCTCGCGGCCATTCTTTTTCTCTACCGCGACGTCCTCGGGCGCGAGCTCGATTGGCTCGACAGCATCGTCCGCGCCAAGCGACCCGTCAGGCTTCCCGTCGTCCTCACTCACGAGCAGGTGGCCGCGGTTCTGGCCGGCCTGCGCGGCGTCATGCACATCCAGGCCTCCCTTCTCTACGGCGCCGGCCTGCGGTTGACGGAGTGCGTGCGCCTTCGCGTCAAGGACGTCGACCTGTACCGAAGCCAGATCGTCGTCCGCGACGGAAAGGGCGCGAAGGACCGCGTCACGCTCCTGCCCGATCGTGTCCGGTCGCCACTCGCGCAACACCTCGAGCGTGTCCGCCAGCTCCACAATCGAGATCTCGAGAGAGGTCTCGGCAGCGTGGAGCTGCCCTTCGCCCTCGGTACCAAGTATCCCAACGCCGACCGCGAGTGGGGCTGGCAGTGGCTCTTCCCCGCGACCCGCTTCTATTGCGACAGCGAGACGGGCCAGCGCCGCCGGCATCATCTTCACGAATCCGTCCTGCAGCGTGTCGTCAAGGATGCCGTCCGTCGAGCCGGCATCACCGTCCCCGCGACCTGTCACACGCCACTCGTTCGCAACCCACATGTTGGAGAGCGGCTACGACATCCGCACGATCCAGGAGCTGTTGGGGCACAGCGATGTGAAAACGACCCAGATCTACACACACGTTCTGAACCGTGGGGTCCTTGGCGTCAAGAGCCCCCTTGACAGATAACTCGATAAACATGGCGAACTATGTTTATTGGGTTCTGCGACTAGAGTTCGCGGGATAGCACGGCTGGAGGCGAGCGCGAAATGGGCAACCGCTTTCGTTCGCTTGAGTTCCGAGGAGGCCGAATCCGTTTGACGCGCTACGCCGCAAGGCAGGCTATGTTTATTCGTTATGACTTGTCAGCGAATTTAAGTTCGGCGGACATAAGGCAAGGGCCATCCGGAACTTGAGGAGCCATGAGGTCGGACGAGGCGAAGCCGAGATGGACGCGCCTGCAGGGTCAGTACCTCGCGTTCATCCATGCGTACAGCAAGGTCAACGGGATGGCTCCAGCCGAGGCAGACATGCAGCGCTACTTTCGGGTGACCCCGCCTGCCGTTCATCGCATGGTGCTGACGCTGGAGGAGCGGGGTCTACTCCAGCGAACTCCAGGAAAGGGGCGCTCAATCAGGCTTCTGGTTCCACAAGAGGATGTTCCGCGTCTTGAGTAGGGTCACACCAGGGAGCACAATTGGGGCGTGCCGCCGAACAACGCGCTCCAGCGGCCGGCCTCGCGTGTCACGGCCCTTGCTGAAAAACGCAAGGGCCGCGCCACGCGACCCCGCCGCTGAGCGCGAACGTTAGAAGGCGAGAACAACATCGTGGAAGGATCGACGACCCATCCGATACTGGAACCGAGATCAAGCGGCGCTGCCGGCAACGCCCTTCGTAGACTTGCTGCGCTGCTGTTCGGGCTAACGTACTTCGGTTGGGTGATCGTGTGTTTCGCTGCATACCAATGGGCGGTTGGCGGGCTTGCTGGCTTGGAATCCACCAGCTGGTATCACATTGAGGGAGAGCCCGTGCTCTACGCGTTCTCCTTCGGTCTCGCCGCGATAGTTGTGCTGCCCCTCGTTGTCGCGATCCTGGCAGGACACCGGCGGCTGCCCATGACCGCTGCCCTCGTGATTGCAATAGTTCACGTTCCCTTGTTCGTTTGGTACGATGACGGACACTTCGGCGGGGTATTCGTTCTCGTTGTTGGCCTGGACGTCTCGGTTGTGGCTGTCGTTTGTGCCTGGCTCAGGAGGGTTCGTGGTGTGGCGCCTGGGCTCGCCTTCTAACAACGCGATTCAGCTGCCGGTCTGGCTTGTCACGCCGCGTGCTGCCGCACGCGTCGCGCCAATCCAGCCCGCACCTGATCGCGAACGTTCGACGGAACTCGACCGTGCTGGGCTGACACGCGCGAGTCAGCGAGCCGGGGTCTGATAAGGTGTCACGGTGAAGGTACGCGAGGTCATCCGCCAGCTCGAGCGCGAGGGTTGGGAGTTGGTGGTAACCCGAGGGAGCCATCGGCAGTTCAAGCATCCGGCGAAGCCCGGCCGGGTGACGGTCAGCGGAGGCCTGGGTGACGACATGCCCAAAGGCACTCTCGCATCGGTGAAGCGCCAAGCGGGGCTGAAGGGAGTCCGGTGATGCGAAGAGTCCGATATCTTGTTCGGATCAACAAGGACCCGGATAGCGACTGGGGGGCATCCGTTCCAGATCTTCCGGGGTGTGTGGCAACGGGGAGAACGATCGACTCTGCCCTGCGGAGAATCCAAGGCGCGATCGAACTCCATCTTCGCGGCATGAAGGAGGACGGTCTTCAACCCCCGCGCCCCCGCCAACGGAGCGTCGTGCCGCAGAGGACGGCGCGCGAAATCGATTTCTATGCAAGCGTCGAGGTGGCTGCGTAATGGGCGAGACGCCGGCGCGCGAACGCCCTGCCACGTCCGTCGAACTACCGGCTGAACCCGCCGGTCGGTCCCGTCACGGCGCTTGCAAACGGCGCAAGCGCCGCGCCGGTCCCGCCCGCGGGTTAGCCGTACGTTAGACACCGAGAAGAGCGCCGAGTATAATCCCGGGCATCAGCGAACGGAGCCCTGTCCATGCGTGATGCGAATCAGATCATTCAACGCACGAAGGCGATTCTCGGCGGGACGCCCGTGTTTGCCGGTACTCGTGTTCCCGTTCAAACCTTGCTGGACTATCTTGAGGCCGGTGATCGGCTGGACGACTTTCTCGACGAATTTCCGACCGTGAGCCGACAGCAGGCTGTCGCCTTCCTCGAACTCGCCAAGGAGGCTGCCGTTGCCGAAGCGAGTCCTTCTTGACGAGTGCCTCCCTCGCCACCTGAAGCGGTCGCTCGAAGGTCATGAGGTTCGGACTGTTCCCGAGGCCGGTTGGGCCAGCAAAGAGAACGGTGAACTGCTCGCCCTCGCGGCGCCGAACTTCGACGTGTTCGTGACAGTCGACCGAAATCTCACGTTTCAGCAGAATCCGAAGGGCTTCAATATCGGAGTCATCGTGTTGATAGCCCGAGGCAACCGTCTCGTTGATCTCCTTCCTCTCGTTCCAGGGCTCCGTGAGGCAGTCGAGACAGTTCATCGAGGCGAGGTCGTGAGGCTCGGTGTCTAACATGGCCGTGAAGCTGTCGGTCCACGCTGTCACGGGTCGTGCTTACGCACGCCCCGCGCCAGCGCGTCCCGCAGCTTACGGCCGGCGTTAGGCCGGCGCAACAGCAGTCGAGGATGGACGCGACCATGTCATCAGAACCTAACCTACGGCAGGCTATCCCGTTCTTCGCCGTGTCGAACATGGAGAAGTCGCTCCGGTTCTACGTCGACGGCCTGGGTTTCGAGATGGCCGACAAGTGGGAGGACGAGGGCACGATCCGGTGGTGCAGGTTGGTGCGCGGAGGTACGGCCTTGATGCTTCAGGACTTTCGCAGGGACGGCGGCAAGACATGGTCGCCCGATGGGCCATTGGGTCTCGGGCTCTCCATCATGTTCATCTGCAGCGACGCTCTGTCTATCTACCGTGAGCTCGCCGCGCGCGGGCTGACGCCCTCTCTCCCCTTCGTCGGCAACGGAATGTGGGTCACGTCGCTGTGCGATCCAGACGGTTACCGCGTCGAGTTCGAGAGTCAGACGGATGTCCCGGAGGGCAGCACTTTGAACGACAAGGCGACGGATGTCACGGAATAGCCACAGCATGCAGCCACACGGCACGGTGCCGCTGATGCTGCGCGTTTGGTCACAGCCATGAATGCACGCATTCTCAAACGGTGGTGGCAGCGAGTGGTGAGCGTCGGGCTCATGTACTTGGGACTGGGTGTTGGTTCGGCGGTCATTTCCAACGATCTTGAATCCGCACCCGTCCAGGCATCCATCAGGGTCGGCATCCTCCTCGTTGCCGTTGCGGTCTTCTACTGCCATCTCCGCGTGGAACTCGCCAGGTCAGCGCAAAGACTTGGAGCATCGGCCTTGATCACGTCGAGTGCTGTAGCGTTGGGAACCTTCTTGCTTGCTGTATATGCCGTCAGCCTGTCGTGGTGGGACTCTTCACACTTGCCCACGTCGCTGCTCTCGGCACTTCTAATCTGGCCCGTGGCGACCAGCCTTCCGGCGTTGCTTGCTGCACTGATATTGGGAAGCGTGATGGTTCGGTTCCACAGGCGGACGAAGAGCCAGTAGATGGACACGACGCGGCCTAACAACAGCATGCAGCGGTCGGCGCTTCGCGCCGCCGCTGATGCTGAACGTTAGACACCGAGAAGAGCGCCGAGTATAATCCCGGGCATCAGCGAACGGAGCCCTGTCCATGCGTGATGCGAATCAGATCATGTGCTTATCGGGTTGACTCCGAACCATACAACATCTTGTAGGTCGTCGGGGCGCGGGCGGTGGCCAGACCGAGAAGGGTCTGGAAGGCCGCCATGGGGGTGCGGCGCCTGTTGAAGCGGAAGGTGAACTCGTCAAGGTAGACCTGCAGATGTTGCTTGCCGACGCCGTGATGAGTGCCGCGGAGCCAGGTCTGGAGGTTGCCGAAGACCCGGTGCACACGAGGCAGAATCTTCGCCGCCCGCTCCGGGTTGCCCTGGACCTTGGGGCGGTGGCGGTAACCCATGCCCTGGAGCGGTGCGTAGCCTCCCCAGCCATCGGTCAGGACGACCGCACCACGCTGGACGTTCGCCGCAACGAATCCGGTGAGCGAGGCGCCGGACGCATCGGGAACCACCTGGAGACGCACCCTGCCGGAGCCCTTCCCGCGCACCTCGACGGCGCCCACAACCAACGCTTTGCACACGAGTTGTCGTCCTCCCTCGAGGCCAGCTTCGGGGCCGCCGATGTAGACCTCATCCACCTCAACCTTCTCCTTCAAAGCTTCGCGGTCGGGCCGTACCATCGCCCGCCGCAGCTTGTGGAGCATGGCCCAGGCCGTCTCGTAGGAGTCCAGGCCGAGCTGCCGCTGCAGCTGCAATGCCGAGAGACCCGGTGTGTGCGTGGTGACCAGGTACGCCGCCCAGAACCAGAGGGTGAGAGGCATTCGGGTTCGGTGCAGAATCGTTCCAGCCGTGACCGAGGTCTGATAGCCGCAGGCCTTGCACTGCCAGAGCCGACGCCCAGCCAACTCGAACGCCTCGGTGTTCTGGCACCGCGTGCACCGGTACCCCTCGGTCCACCGACACGCCGCGAGATAGGCCTGGCAGGCTGCCTCGTCTGCGAACCGTCGCTGGAACTCTTTCAAGGACCTGGGGAAGTCGGGCCGACCCACCGCCGTACACTACCCATGGTGGTCTTCGGAGTCAACCCGATAAGCACATCAGATCATTCAACGCACGAAGGCGATTCTCGGCGGGACGCCCGTGTTTGCCGGTACTCGTGTTCCCGTTCAAACCTTGCTGGACTATCTTGAGGCCGGTGATCGGCTGGACGACTTTCTCGACGAATTTCCGACCGTGAGCCGACAGCAGGCTGTCGCCTTCCTCGAACTCGCCAAGGAGGCTGCCGTTGCCGAAGCGAGTCCTTCTTGACGAGTGCCTCCCTCGCCACCTGAAGCGGTCGCTCGAAGGTCATGAGGTTCGGACTGTTCCCGAGGCCGGTTGGGCCAGCAAAGAGAACGGTGAACTGCTCGCCCTCGCGGCGCCGAACTTCGACGTGTTCGTGACAGTCGACCGAAATCTCACGTTTCAGCAGAATCCGAAGGGCTTCAATATCGGAGTCATCGTGTTGATAGCCCGAGGCAACCGTCTCGTTGATCTCCTTCCTCTCGTTCCAGGGCTCCGTGAGGCAGTCGAGACAGTTCATCGAGGCGAGGTCGTGAGGCTCGGTGTCTAACATGGCCGTGAAGCTGTCGGTCCACGCTGTCACGGGTCGTGCTTACGCACGCCCCGCGCCAGCGCGTCCCGCAGCTTACGGCCGGCGTTCGCCGGACAAGAACAAGGCGCGGAGCGGAATGAGAGGACGAAACGTCCTCATGGTTGTCCTCACGTTGGTTCTCGTTTCCGCAGGAGCGGCTGCGTCGAAACGGGTGCGCGTGCCGACGACGAAGGACCTCGCGACGGTTTGGGTAGGCGCGTCGCCGATGAGCGTTGAGTACTTGCGTCTCGAACTGACCGAGTCCGGGAAGGGCATTCTCACGGTGCAGTACCTTCCGGAGCATCCCGCCAGGGCTTATCGTGTGACACGAACGACTCTGACGAAGTATCGAGTAGTCTTTGAGGTGCAGCCTGTTGAGCCAGATGCCGCGCCGATCTATCTCCGGGGTGACGCGATTCCGGGACATCTCGAGCTTGAAATGGGCGGAACCAATCCCGACTGGAAAAGCCCAGTCGTGCTCGAGCCCCTCCCCGACCTCTTGGATCGCATAGAAGCAGTGACGCGACGCGCACGCGAAGTTGGAGACGTTGAGGAAAAGTGAGCAAGCCGTCGAACAACGCGATTCAGCTGCCGGTCTGGGTTGTCACGGTCCGTGCAAACAGCGCACGGCCCGCGCCAACCCAGCCCGCAGCTGATCGCGAGCGTTAGATGACAGGAACAACGTGGGGGCAAGAGCCGTGAGTGGCTTCGAAGATGCCAAGGTCCTCATCCAGCATGCGACCGCCCACCTCGGCCGAATCCGGCAGGCGTACGAGGAATCGCTACGCGAGAAACACATCAAGCCGACGCTGCTGGTCGAGATCAAGAACCTGATGGAGAACCTCCGTTCTGCGCTCGACTTCTCTGCCCAGGCGCTGCACGCGAAGTACGGCTCGACTGCGGCTTCGCGTCCCAAGGTGTACTTCCCCTACGCCTTGGACGGTCAGTCCGCCGCCGACTTTCGCAAGACCAAACGAGTTGAGGCCTGCATTCCCGGGCTCGCCGCCAATCGACCCGACATCGTCTCGACGCTTGAAAGCTTTCAGGCGTTCGCCGACCCAAAGAACGCCTGGCTGCCGCGTTTCATGGAACTCAACAACGCGAACAAGCATCAGTCCCTCACCCCGCAGGAACGACGCGAATCCAAGACTCTCACGATCAAAGCCGGCGGCGCCGCGATGACGCTCGGTTCTGGCGCATCGATCTCGGTCGCCCCAGGTGCTTCCATTGTCGTCGGCGGAAAAGCCATAATCCCGGGTGGCCAGACCTTCAGCGCAGATCGACCGCCAGTGGCAAGGGGCCAAGGAAGCGGCGAGGTTACCACGTGGGTGTCGTTCCACTTCACCGCGACCGACGAGCCCGTCGTGCCTTTCCTCGAGGCCGCATTGCAGGGCACGGAGCGAATCGTCACCGTACTTCAGAAAGCGTAGGCCACCAATGGAGGCCTGTCATCTAACCGCGCGATTCAGCTGTCGGTCCGCGCGTCACGCCCCTTGCAGAAAACGCAAGGGTCGCGCCGCACAGCCCGCAGCTGATCGCGGGCGTTAGACACCGAGAAGAGCGCCGAGTATAATCCCGGGCATCAGCGAACGGAGCCCTGTCCATGCGTGATGCGAATCAGATCATTCAACGCACGAAGGCGATTCTCGGCGGGACGCCCGTGTTTGCCGGTACTCGTGTTCCCGTTCAAACCTTGCTGGACTATCTTGAGGCCGGTGATCGGCTGGACGACTTTCTCGACGAATTTCCGACCGTGAGCCGACAGCAGGCTGTCGCCTTCCTCGAACTCGCCAAGGAGGCTGCCGTTGCCGAAGCGAGTCCTTCTTGACGAGTGCCTCCCTCGCCACCTGAAGCGGTCGCTCGAAGGTCATGAGGTTCGGACTGTTCCCGAGGCCGGTTGGGCCAGCAAAGAGAACGGTGAACTGCTCGCCCTCGCGGCGCCGAACTTCGACGTGTTCGTGACAGTCGACCGAAATCTCACATTTCAGCAGAATCCGAAGGGCTTCAATATCGGAGTCATCGTGTTGATAGCCCGAGGCAACCGTCTCGTTGATCTCCTTCCTCTCGTTCCAGGGCTCCGTGAGGCAGTCGAGACAGTTCATCGAGGCGAGGTCGTGAGGCTCGGTGTCTAACATGGCCGTGAAGCTGTCGGTCCACGCTGTCACGGGTCGTGCTTGCGCACGCCCCGCGCCAGCGCGTCCCGCAGCTTCCGGCCGGCGTTAGATGACCGGAGGAAAGCAGAACGTGAGGAACCGACTTGCACTGACCGCATTCAGCCTCCTCCTGTGTGCCAGACCCAGCGTGGCGAGCGAAACCGACACGCCAGCTGAAGCTGGTCCAATCGGTCCATACTCACTGGCAAGCGTCACGTTCGAATACACGGAGGGCGGGCCGTACGGCAGTACTACCACGATAGTACGGGGCGACGGCACGGGAACACGCATGAGCCAAGGGGGACTCGGTCGCGAAGCGAGTCAGGCCATCACCGTCGAGCCGAAGAGCGTGTTTGAACTGCTGGACTCTGTTACCGAAAACGCTTCTTCGAGCTTCGGAACCAATTGGTCCCCCGAATTCACCGCGCCTCCGGCCGGACGGCACTATCGACGTGATGGCCACGGTTATCGCGGACGGTGGCGGGCGCACCATCAAGGTGAGTATCGGCAACTACTCAAAGGCTGTGGGCTATTCTGACTTCAGCGCCGACGCGCCAGCTGTGCTTGTCGAACTCGCTCGCCGCATCAGTGAGTTGCCTATTCGCACGGTAACGAAGTGACACGCCCGGAGGCCGGTCATCTAACAACCCGTTCCAGCGGTCGGTTCGCACGTCACGCGCCTTGCTTGCGCAAGGCGCGCGCCGCGCGCCCCGCCGCTGAACGTGTGCGTTAGGTTGCAGGAAAAGCACTGGAGAAAAGTTGTGCAGAAAGTTCTTCTGGTCGCACTCGGCGTCCTCTTCGGATTCGCAGCCTCGTTCGGACTGCAGTTGTTTGGAGATGCTATCGAAGGCGGTAAGGAAAAGCGATTCGGAGCCGACATCCGGTATGCGATGCGCCAACTCGAGGACTACCGAGCAAGGCACGCGACCTATCCCGTGGCGTGCGACGCCAGCGTGCTTTCGGCTCAACTCGGTCCACCCGACAAATCCAACGTGATTAGCACACTTGGGGAGGAACAGTTCCAGTACTGTTCCGACGGACAACAGTACATTTTGGCTTTCATACCAATGGCGACGAGCGCGTACAGAACTGCCTATGGCGCGCCACTCTTGGCTCGCAATAACAAGCTCATCGCAGCACCGCTTTCGGTTTCCCGCGCAGACGGCGAGGTCAGCCCGTGAAGGGCGCAGGCCTGCAACCTAACCACCGCGTGAACGCGACGGTCTGCACGGTCCGCCGCGTGCTGTCGCACGCGTCGCGCCCGTCCAGCCCGCGCGTTACGCGGAGCGTTGGGCCGACAGCTGTTGACCGCCGCGGCAAATATGCATATAGTACAGACGTGAGAGTCGTGTGGGATTCGGCGAAGGCCAAGGCGAACTTTCTGAAGCACCGCATTCGCTTCTCCGACGCGGCAGGTGTTCTCTTCGATCCGATGGCTTTGACGCACGAGGACGAGCGGAATGAAGGAGAGCGTCGGTTTGTCTCGATCGGCATCGATCATCTGACTCGCGTCGTGGTCGTTGTCTTCGCGTCACGCGGCGACTCCATTCGACTCATCTCGGCGCGACGCGCGTCGAAGAGGGAACGGTACGAATATGCGCAAAGAGTACGATTTTAGCGGGGCTCGTCAGGGCGCGGTGATCAAGCAGCCTGGCAAGACGCGGATCACGATCTACCTCGATGATGACGTGCTTCAGGCATTCCGCGAGCGGGCCGAAGCGAGTGCCCGCGGGTACCAAACGATGATCAACGACGCTCTACGTGAGCACTTGGGCAAGGCCTCGCAGCCACTTGACGCGCGGACGCTACGCCGCATTCTCCGAGAGGAACTCCGACGGACCGGGTGAGTGGGAGATGCGGCCCAACAACGCGATTCAGTTGTCGGTCGCGTTGTCGCGCCGCGTGCTGTCGCACGCGTCGCGGCAACCCAGCCCGCAACTGATCGCGAGCGTTCGACGGAACTCGACCGTGCTGGGCTGACACGCGCGAGTCAGCGAGCCGGGGTCTGATAAGGTGTCACGGTGAAGGTACGCGAGGTCATCCGCCAGCTCGAGCGCGAGGGTTGGGAGTTGGTGGTAACCCGAGGGAGCCATCGGCAGTTCAAGCATCCGGCGAAGCCCGGCCGGGTGACGGTCAGCGGAGGCCTGGGTGACGACATGCCCAAAGGCACTCTCGCATCGGTGAAGCGCCAAGCGGGGCTGAAGGGAGTCCGGTGATGCGAAGAGTCCGATATCTTGTTCGGATCAACAAGGACCCGGATAGCGACTGGGGGGCATCCGTTCCAGATCTTCCGGGGTGTGTGGCAACGGGGAGAACGATCGACTCTGCCCTGCGGAGAATCCAAGGCGCGATCGAACTCCATCTTCGCGGCATGAAGGAGGACGGTCTTCGACCCCCGCGCCCCCGCCAACGGAGCGTCGTGCCGCAGAGGACGGCGCGCGAAATCGATTTCTATGCAAGCGTCGAGGTGGCTGCGTAATGGGCAAGACGCCGGCGCGCGAACGCCCTGCCACGTCCGTCGAACTACCGGCTGAACCCGCCGGTCGGTCCCGTCACGGCGCTTGCAAACGGCGCAAGCGCCGCGCCGGTCCCGCCCGCGGGTTAGCCGTACGTTCGGCGGACGAGTGATGTGTGGAAGGCGCGTGGCGGAGAAGGACCGGCGAACAGGCCGCTTCGTCAACAACTGTCGCCCGAGTTAGTCTGCTCTCGGGGGTGGAGGCGCTGTGACCGGCGAGAAGCAGTGGTACCACCGGTATGAAAAGGCACTGGACAAGTGCCGACTCCCCGTTGGCTCGGCGTTCCTCACGTATTCCGGTGCCGTCCTGTATTCGGCTGCTGTGTATCCTGCATGGTTCACCCCCCGATGGTGGGGCGTCCACCTCGTGGCGATCACCGTCCTTCCTCCTTTGTGGTTCTTCGTGGAGTTCAACGTGCTCAGCGGCCGCTCTGTGCTAGAGCGTGAGCGCCTCAAGGGCGGACAGGAAGTCGCCTCGAAGCTCTGGGCCGCCGTCTTGGCCGGCCTCTTGTACTTCTTCCCCGGAGGTCCTCTCGAGACGATCGCGAGGCTTCTCGGCGAGATCGCCAGGAAGGCCAGTGCGGTTAACTAGAGGGTGCCGCCGAACATGGCGCTGGAGCGGACCGCTGGCTCGCATTCGCTCGCCGCGGCCCTCAGCGCCCACCGTTCGGTGAAAGGACACTGACATGATCGCGGAGATTGTCGAACGATACCGCGCCTTGCGATCCGATCCCGGATTCCTCCGGTTTCAGCACGGTGCGATAGCGGACGCCTATGATCAGCTTGCGCAGGGCTACAGCCAGGCCGAGGGCGAAGTGGCCATGGTCACCCGCCTCGGAGAGACACTCGGGGGACGGAGCTACAAGGGTCTACGGCTCCACTTTAAGAAGATCCATGGGTCCAAGTCCTACGTATCCTTCACCTTTCGTGACAAGCCCACAACGAAGGAGATCGGGGATCTGGCCATGATCACCGTGGTCTCGAACCGTCGGCGCCGGCTCCTTCAGAAACTTTGCATCGTTCAGAACAAGGTGCTACGGGCTGACAAGGCAGAGATCGACCCCGAACAGCTCTTTCTGTTGAAAAACTTTCCGCTGTTTAGCGGCAGTCGCGGCCTGTTTCGCGGCGCGACGGACGTGATGTTCCTCAATCGCGAGAAGTGTCTTGGTGCCTACGGGTTCTTTGTCAACCCGGGGGAGATGCTTCACATAAACGCAGGAGTCTTGAGCGACGCGCTCGCGGGCTCAACCGTATTCTCTAGGTCTGGCACGGGTGGATGGGCAAATGGCGACCCGGAACACAACGAGCACGGGCAGCCTTCCCCATTCCCTCTTGCGTGGTGGGAGCATCCCGCCGTCTATGAAGAGTTCGTCCACCGTTGGCTCAGGCGTGGGCTTCCGCTACCGTTCGGTTCCGATTGCGCGCCCTTTGCCTCCTCGCGGCGTACGCGTCATGATCTGCACGACTTCGTGCGCGCGTGGGCCGACCTCCGGGTCGGAGAACTCGTCTATTCCGTCGATCGGGCTGTTGATCTGGATGCCGAGAAGTTCTCGACGGCGATCCTGCGCCAGATTGGATTGGGGAGCATGTGGACCTCGAAGGCGACAACTTGGAGGGGAAGCTCAGCGCCGCGCTACTCGTCATGGTGGCCCATCTTGATGTTGGTGCGGAAGAGAGATGAGCTCACCGAACAAGCGGCTGGAGCGGCTCGGGTCCGCTGCGCGTCCCCGACCGCTCAGCCGCGGCGTTCGACGGAACTCGACCGTGCTGGGCTGACACGCGCGAGTCAGCGAGCCGGGGTCTGATAAGGTGTCACGGTGAAGGTACGCGAGGTCATCCGCCAGCTCGAGCGCGAGGGTTGGGAGTTGGTGGTAACCCGAGGGAGCCATCGGCAGTTCAAGCATCCGGCGAAGCCCGGCCGGGTGACGGTCAGCGGAGGCCTGGGTGACGACATGCCCAAAGGCACTCTCGCATCGGTGAAGCGCCAAGCGGGGCTGAAGGGAGTCCGGTGATGCGAAGAGTCCGATATCTTGTTCGGATCAACAAGGACCCGGATAGCGACTGGGGGGCATCCGTTCCAGATCTTCCGGGGTGTGTGGCAACGGGGAGAACGATCGACTCTGCCCTGCGGAGAATCCAAGGCGCGATCGAACTCCATCTTCGCGGCATGAAGGAGGACGGTCTTCAACCCCCGCGCCCCCGCCAACGGAGCGTCGTGCCGCAGAGGACGGCGCGCGAAATCGATTTCTATGCAAGCGTCGAGGTGGCTGCGTAATGGGCGAGACGCCGGCGCGCGAACGCCCTGCCACGTCCGTCGAACTACCGGCTGAACCCGCCGGTCGGTCCCGTCACGGCGCTTGCAAACGGCGCAAGCGCCGCGCCGGTCCCGCCCGCGGGTTAGCCGTACGTTTGGCGGCTGGACGGACAGCGCGGTAGAGCGTAAAGTTCACTGCGATCCTGAGGAGGCTATTGCGGTGAGAACCTTCAAGTTCGTCGTCGAGCGCGATCCGGAGACTGGATCCTTGGTCGGCTACGTTCCCGGCTGGCCAGGTGCCCACACACAGGGCGCCGATATCGATGAACTCCAACGCAACTTGCGTGAAGTCATCGAGTTGCTCCTCGAAGATGGCGAACCGGTGCTGGAGTCCGAGTTCGTTGATGTGCGAACAATTCAGGTCGCGTAGCGGTGGGGTCGGTTCCCGTCCTAAAGCCACGGGAAGTGGTCGCGTTGCTCGAGGCCCTTGGGTTTGTCGAGGCTCGGCAGCGCGGCTCTCACAAGCAGTTCAGACATGCTGATGGCCGCAGCACGACAGTTCCCTTCCACAGTGGCCGGGACATCTCGCCCACTCTTCTGCGCAAGATCGCTCGCGATATCGGTCTCACGATCGACGAACTACTCGGGCGCGTGTAGCCAGCGGCCGAACAACACGATTCAGCAGACGGTCTGGGTTGACACGCCGCGTGCTTCCGCACGCGTCGCGCCAACCCAACCCGCTGCTGATCGCGAGCGTTAGATGACCGGAGGAAAGCAGAACGTGAGGAACCGACTTGCACTGACCGCATTCAGCCTCCTCCTGTGTGCCAGACCCAGCGTGGCGAGCGAAACCGACACGCCAGCTGAAGCTGGTCCAATCGGTCCATACTCACTGGCAAGCGTCACGTTCGAATACACGGAGGGCGGGCCGTACGGCAGTACTACCACGATAGTACGGGGCGACGGCACGGGAACACGCATGAGCCAAGGGGGACTCGGTCGCGAAGCGAGTCAGGCCATCACCGTCGAGCCGAAGAGCGTGTTTGAACTGCTGGAGCTCTGTTACCGAAAACGCTTCTTCGAGCTTCGGAACCAAATTGGTCCCCCGAATTCACCGCGCCTGCGGCCGGACGGCACTATCGACGTGATGGCCACGGTTATCGCGGACGGTGGCGGGCACCATCAAGGTGAGTATCGGCAACTACTCAAAGGCTGTGGGCTATTCTGACTTCAGCGCCGACGCGCCAGCTGTGCTTGTCGAACTCGCTCGCCGCATCAGTGAGTTGCCTATTCGCACGGTAACGAAGTGACACGCCCGGAGGCCGGTCATCTAACAACCCGTTCCAGCGGTCGGTTCGCACGTCACGCGCCTTGCTTGCGCAAGGCGCGCGCCGCGCGCCCCGCCGCTGAACGTGTGCGTTAGACGACCAGATGAACATCGGAGCACGCTGATGTTTCACTACATGATGATGCCTCTCGACCAGCACTACGACGGCGGACTTGGGGCCACAGGAGAAGCGTTCGAAGAGGCGGCTGATACGCTCACCGAGACGGGGAAGGGGCAGCGACTCGTCAACATCCATCTTCCCACGAACTTCCTCTACAGGCACGCAATCGAGCTGTTTCTCAAGTCCATGATCATCGTGTTGCATCGGGCCCTGAGGATTCCCTATGGGGTGGAACCATCGGAGGGTATGCCCATGGTCCCGGTCGATGGCAAGTGGAAGCCGGTGTACAAAGAACACCGCATCTCCGTCCTGTGGGGCCATGTCGTTGACCTGATCAGAAGCAACGAGTCGGAGTTGAACACGCGTTGTCGAACAAGATGGTCATCGTTTCCCGAAGAGATGGCTGAAGCCATGGCAGCGGTCGACGGGGCCGATCCGACGAGCACCTTCTTTCGTTACACCGATCGGCGCACACCGGAAGCAGACCACGCGAAGTCGTCTTGGAAGGAGCGTGACGCTGCCGAGATCCTCGGGAAAATGAAGCCTGAGGGTGAGGCGGTCAAGGCATTTGTTCTGATTGGCCCTGACGGTGATATTGCGCGCTCATACCAGTACGATGGCCAGGCCTTCCAAGAAGTGTCGAAAGTGCTTGCCGAAACTGCGGCGCTGCTGTCCGGCGCGCATTCCGGCCTTAGGGTGGAACTGGCAAATGGCTTCTAGCTGGTCGTCTAACCAGCGGCTGAACCCGCCGGTCGGTCCCGTCACGCGCGTTGCAAACAGCGCAACGCGCGCGCCGACCCCGCCCGCGGGTTAGCCGCAGCGTTATACGTCCGGAATCAAGAAGGCAGGAGAGTTTCAAGGATGCAACTCACACATGACGACGCGTGCCAGGGCCCGACTCCCGTCTGCAACTGGGCTCCGATTGTGGGGCGATGGAGTTTCGACGGCGGCAAAGCGGTCTACGTCGGCCCACAAGAGGGTACAGCCCATCCATACGGCATCTGCGTCACGAACGTGCGGTTGGGCGACGGAACGGCCACAGTGAAGGTCACCCTTTCCAAGAAGACGTCTGGTCGGCTGCTCTTCGGCTACCGATCGCCTCAAGAACGATACCTGAGCGCCGGGCTGGCCGGCTATCGACATGCGTACACAGTGACCGATTTCGAGCCTACCTCCGGTTGGCGCGGCGTCGCGCTCGCGGGCGCTGAGGAGAATCTCGTTCACGAAAGAGAGTACAAACTCCTGTCTCGGATCGCTGGGCAACGCGTTTATCTCGAAGTCGATGACATCCGAGTCCTGGACCACGTGCTGGAACGACCCCTGCCCGCGGGTCAGGTCGGTCTGTTCGCCTGGGGTGAGGGCAAGGTCACGTTTTCGGCCATGACAATCGAGAAGGTGCCCGCCAGAGTGTTCGTGGTCATGCAGTTCTCGGATCCGTACCAACAGCTCTACACCGACGTCATTCAGCCTGCGTGCAAGGAGTTCGGCCTCCGCGCCTACCATGTGGGGGACGTGCCCGGACCTGGAGTGATCCTCCACGACATCGCCCAGGGCCTTGTTGAAGCAGAAATCGTCATCGCAGAAATCACGCCCATCAACCAAAACGTCTTCTACGAGCTGGGCTACGCCCACGCACTCGGCAAGCCGACGATTCTGCTCGCGGAAAAGGGCAAGCAGCTTCCGTTCGATGTGTCCGGATATGGATGCCTGCTCTAGGACACAGTATCGGGGGCAAGCGCAAGGTGGACGAGGCACTCCGTAAGCATCTTGCCGCTATCCTTCATGAGTGAGCGCGGAGGCCGGACGTATAACAACAGCGTGAACCTGCCGTTCCGCCCTGTCACGGTCCGTGCTGACGCACGGCCCGCGCCAGGCCGGCTCGCAGGTTACGCTGAGCGTTAGCTGTTCTGGAAGGAGAGCTTGCGATGACGGAGCCGGCGTTTCCACCTCTGACACAGCGTTACCTGTCGAGCCTGATCGATGGGGTCCTGATGGTGTTTCTCGTCGTCGCGGTTACCGTCGCTCTCGAAGGACAGGCAGGGTTTCCGCATCTTTCCACTGGCCTTGTGTTTGGCGCACTTCTGATCTACGAACCGCTACTGACGCAAGGCTGCGACGGTGGGCAACTCGTGACCGGGATTCGTGTGCGTCAGCTGAGCGACCCTGGAGCGCGGATTTCTATTGGCTGGGCCTATCTCGCAGCTTCGTGAAGGTCCTGCTTGGCTGGTATTCGTTTCTCGCCATGGGCTTTATTGATCTGTGCATAAATAATAGACATATCTCTGCGATAGCTGTAGCATTCGGTTATGAGACCACATGGGAGTCCGCAGGAACTGGAACGGCGGCGACGGCGAGCCATCACACTACTGGAAGGTGGGACGTCGATCACCGAAGTAGCACGGCGCCTTGGTTGTTCACATAGCTCGGTCATCTTGTGGCGCGATCGCGTCAAGCGCCGCGGGCCGGACGCGTTGCCGGCCCGCCCTGCGCCGGGACGACCACCGAAGTTGAGCGCGAAGCACTTGAAGCGACTCCCGCGCCTACTGATCCAGGGCGCGGTGGCATTGGGGTTCACGACCGAGCTATGGACGACCCAGCGGATTGCGACCGTGATCCGTCGGGAGTTCGGCGTCGAACTGCATCGCGCGCACGTGAGCCGGCTACTCAGCCGGTTGGGGTGGTGATCCCGGAATTCCGAGCGGCGCGCGGTCGAGCGGGATGAAGAGACCATCGCGCACTGGAAGCGGTATGGATGGGCCGCCATTAAAAAAAAAGCCCGGCGCCTGAACGCACACCTCGTCTTCCTTGACGAGTCCGGGTTCCTGCTCATTCCTAACGTCCGGCGGACTTGGGCTCCTCGAGGTCAGACGCCCATCGTGCGGCATCGGTACCGGCGCGACAAGATCTCTGCGATCTCCGCCGTAACCGTGACATCTCGACGCCGCCGGTTCGGGCTCTATGTCCATTTCCATACGGACAACATCAGCCACGTGGAAGTCGCGTTGTTCCTCCGCGATCTGCTCCGTCACCTTCGGAAGCACGTCATCGTGATCTTGGACGGGGGTTCCATTCACAAAGGCCCCGATGTGCTCGCTTTACTGCGACGCTGTCCGCGCCTGCACGTCGAGCGGTTCCCCGGCTACGCCCCCGGACTCAACCCCGACGAGTTCGTCTGGGCGCACCTCAAGCGGTCCCTCGCGAATGGTCGCCCGGACAACGTGGACGAGCTTCTCGCGACGCTCTGTCGCCTGACGAAGAAGGCGCGTCGTCGCCCCGCACTCATTCGGTCTTTCGTCGCTGCACAAGCAGCGTCGCGCCGTACACGATTTTGCGGCGAGGTCAGTAGTGCTGAATGCGGCGGGATTGCCATGACCTGGCATCGGCCTAGCGTTGGTGGCCAGACAGCCAACCAGCGCATCAACGCGTCGTTTTCGTGCCGTCACGTCCCGTGCGTCCGCACGGTCCGCGCCGGCCCGTCCCGCGCGTTATGCGCAGCGTTAGACACCGAGAAGAGCGCCGAGTATAATCCCGGGCATCAGCGAACGGAGCCCTGTCCATGCGTGATGCGAATCAGATCATTCAACGCACGAAGGCGATTCTCGGCGGACGCCCGTGTTTGCCGGTACTCGTGTTCCCGTTCAAACCTTGCTGGACTATCTTGAGGCCGGTGATCGGCTGGACGACTTTCTCGACGAATTTCCGACCCGTGAGCCGACAGAAGCTGTCGCCTTCCTCGAACTCGCCAAGGAGGCTGCCGTTGCCGAAGCGAGTCCTTCTTGACGAGTGCCTCCCTCGCCACCTGAAGCGGTCGCTCGAAGGTCATGAGGTTCGGACTGTTCCCGAGGCCGGTTGGGCCAGCAAAGAGAACGGTGAACTGCTCGCCCTCGCGGCGCCGAACTTCGACGTGTTCGTGACAGTCGACCGAAATCTCACGTTTCAGCAGAATCCGAAGGGCTTCAATATCGGAGTCATCGTGTTGATAGCCCGAGGCAACCGTCTCGTTCATCTCCTTCTTCTTGTTCCAGGGCTCCGTGAGGCAGTCGAGACAGTTCATCGAGGCGAGGTCGTGAGGCTCGGTGTCTAACATGGCCGTGAAGCTGTCGGTCCACGCTGCTACGGGTCGTGCTTACGCACGCCCCGCGCCAGCGCGTCCCGCAGCTTACGGCCGGCGTTAGGCCGGCGCAACAGCAGTCGAGGATGGACGCGACCATGTCATCAGAACCTAACCTACGGCAGGCTATCCCGTTCTTCGCCGTGTCGAACATGGAGAAGTCGCTCCGGTTCTACGTCGACGGCCTGGGTTTCGAGATGGCCGACAAGTGGGAGGACGAGGGCACAATCCGGTGGTGCAGGTTGGTGCGCGGAGGTACGGCCTTGATGCTTCAGGACTTTCGCAGGGACGGCGGCAAGAACTGCCCCCGATGGGCCATTGGGTCTCGGGCTCTCCATCATGTTCATCTGCAGCGACGCTCTGTCTATCTACCGTGAGCTCGCCGCGCGCGGGCTGACGCCCTCTCTCCTGTTCGTCGGCAACGGAATGTGGGTCACGTCGCTGTGCGATCCAAACGGTTACCGCGTCGAGTTCGAGAGTCAGACGGATGTCCCGGAGGGCAGCACTTTGAACGACAAGGCGACGGATGTCACGGAATAGCCACAGCATGCAGCCACTCGCACGGTGCCGCTGATGCTGCGCGTTTGGTCACAGCCATGAATGCACGCATTCTCAAACGGTGGTGGCAGCGAGTGGTGAGCGTCGGGCTCATGTACTTGGGACTGGGTGTTGGTTCGGCGGTCATTTCCAACGATCTTGAATCCGCACCCGTCCAGGCATCGATCAGGGTCGGCATCCTCCTCGTTGCCGTTGCGGTCTTCTACTGCCATCTCCGCGTGGAACTCGCCAGGTCAGCGCAAGTACTTGGAGCATCGGCCTTGATCACGTCGAGTGCTGTAGCGTTGGGGAACCTTCTTGCTTGCTGTATATGCCGTCAGCCTGTCGTGGTGGGACTCTTCACACTTGCCCACGTCGCTGCTCTCGGCACTTCTAATCTGGCCCGTGGCGACCAGCCTTCCGGCGTTTCTTGCTGCACTGATATTGGGAAGCGTGATGGTTCGGTTCCACAGGCGGACGAAGAGCCAGTAGATGGACACGACGCGGCCTAACAACAGCATGCAGCGGTCGGCGCTTCGCGCCGCCGCTGATGCTGAACGTTCGACGGAACTCGACCGTGCTGGGCTGACACGCGCGAGTCAGCGAGCCGGGGTCTGATAAGGTGTCACGGTGAAGGTACGCGAGGTCATCCGCCAGCTCGAGCGCGAGGGTTGGGAGTTGGTGGTAACCCGAGGGAGCCATCGGCAGTTCAAGCATCCGGCGAAGCCCGGCCGGGTGACGGTCAGCGGAGGCCTGGGTGACGACATGCCCAAAGGCACTCTCGCATCGGTGAAGCGCCAAGCGGGGCTGAAGGGTGTTCCGCTTCGCTCTGTTCTGATCGGTTCCGGCTCGCATGTCCCGGGGAAGCGTGATGGGTTGAGGGCTGGCGAGGACCGCCTTGAGCGGCCGAAATGCGGGATGGGACAGAGGATGGACTTCACCTGGAGGTGAGGGTGGGGGCTTGACGACGGGAGGAGGTGAGGCACTTCAGGGTTTTCCCCAACACCGGAGAGCCTCATGAGCCAGGATCGACTCCCTCCTCCCGACCGGAAGCTTGCCTCGTTCGGCCGCGTCCGTCCAGCCAGAAGGGCGGCACGATCATCGCCGAGGACGTGACCGACCTCGCGACGCACGACGGCGGCTCAGCGACCCGGACGGGTACCGGCCGGCGTTCTGCCCGCGCTGCGGGGGCGGGACGCTGCACGTGCACGACTACCGCGAGCGGGTGCTGCGGGCGGAGCCAGGAGAGCCGGTTGCGAGGATCGTGCGTCACGAGTGCGTGGGGTGCGAGGCCATCTGGCAGATCCTGCCGGCCTTCATCGCGCGGCATCTGTGGCGGAGCTGGCGGGTGGTCGAGCACACGCTGCGGAGGTCCGGGGGTGTGGCAGTGACCTCGAGACGCGGCGCTGGCCGCGGGTGCCGGAGCGCACGCAGCGGCGGTGGGGCGCGCGGTGGCTGCGGCCGGCGCAGTTTCTCGTCCAGGTGCTGGCCTCTGCGGTGAGGCCGCATGGGCGGCGCTGGCGGGCGTGGTGCCGCCCGATGCGGCGTGCGCGGATCTCGTCAGCGCGTACGCTGGCGCAGGGCGACGCCGCCGGTCAGCTTCTGGCGGCGGTCGCGGCGCTCGTCTACCGGCTCCAGCCGAAGGTGCGTCTCATGTAGCCGCAGGCCTTCGCCGCGCCCTCCGGGACGGCCGCGGCCGAAGGAGAGATCCCCCCAGAAGTGGCCTGACCGCCCGGGTACAATCAGGGCCATGAAACACGACGACAAGCAGGCGATCGCCCTCTGGCGGCTGGGCGTGCTCGGTCCGCTCACCAGCGCCCGGCTGGAGCACGGGGACCGCCGGCGCTACTTCGCCGAGGCTGCGGCGCGGACGCACGAGCGGCCGGACGGCACGCGGGTCCAGCTCTCGGCGCGCACGATCGAGGCCTGGTACTACGCCTACCGCCGCGGCGGCTTCGAGGCGCTGTTTCCCCAGATCGCGAGGACCGTGGCAAGAGCCGCGCGATCCGGCCGAGGTCGCCGAGCACGTCCTGCGCGCCAAGCGCGAGCGGCCACGGCGCTCCATCCGGCGGATCATCCGCATGCTCGAGCGGGCGGGCATCGTGCGGGCGGGCGAGCTGCCCCGCTCGACCGTGCACCGGCTGCTTGCCGCCCACGGCGTCTCCGCGCGGCCCTTGCGCGGGCCGGCCACCGAGCGTCGCTCCTTCCTGCCCGAGCACGCCGGCGACCTGTGGGTCGGCGACGCCCTGCACGGGCCGCCGTATCGCGCCCGACGGCACGTTGCGCAAGGCCTACCTGCTCTCCCAGATCGACGGCGCCACGCGCTACGTGACCCACAGCTACTTCGCCTTCTCCGAGGGCGCCGTCGACCAGGAGTACGGCTTCAAGCAGGCCATCGCGAAGCACGGGCCGCCGCGCACCTACTACGTCGACCTCGGCTCCGCCTACATCGCCGGCTCGCTCGTGCTCATCTGCGCCGAGCTCGGCATCCGCCTCCTGCACACGGCCGTCGAGGACTGCGAGGCCAAGGGCGTCATCGAGCGCTGGCACCGCACCTGGCGCGAGGAGGTCGGCGACGAGCTGCCCGACGAGCCGCTCCCCCTCGCCGAGCTCAACGCCAAGCACTGGGCCTGGCTCGCCGCCGAGTACCACGCCCGCAAGCACGACACCACCGGCCGCGCCCCGCGCGAGCACTGGCTCGCCGAGGTCGCCGTACCTTCGCACCCTGCCGCGGCACAAGAACCTCGACGAGGTCTTCCTCCACCGCGAGCGCCGCTTCGTGCGCAAGGACGGCACCGTGCGCTTCCGCGGCGGCTTCCTCGAGGTCCGCCCCGAGCTCGTCGGCCAGAGGTGGAGCTGCGCTTCGATCCCCGCGACGACGGCCCGCCCTCGCGTCTTCGTCGAGGACCGCTTCGTCTGCGACACCGTACCCCTCGACCGTCTGCGCAACGCCTCGCGCCGGCGCCGCCGTCGCGCGGCGAGCCCGCGCCCGACGCGAGCCGAGCGGCCTCGATCCGCTCGCCCTCATCGAGGACGAGCACTACCAGCGCGTCCGGCCCGTCGGCGCCTCTACCCCCGCCCGGTTTCACCGACGCCAAACGACCCAAGACACAAGGAGGACTGAGCATGTACCGCCAACGCTTCGGCCTCACCGGCCACCCGCTCCCGAAGGACGCCCAGGGCAAGACCTTCTTCGACAGGGCCCCGGCTACAAGAAGCTCGACCGCGCCTTCCGGCAGCTCGTCGACGATCCCGGCCTGGGTGTCCTCACCGCCGAGGCCGGCGTCGGCAAGACCGCCGCCATCCGCAACCTCTGCGCGCAGCTGCCCAGGCCCGACTACCTCGTGCTCTACCTCTGCGACACCGCGGTGGCGCCGCTCGACCTCTACCGCACCCTCGCCACCGAGATCGGCGTGCAGCCCTCCCACCGCCGCGCCCAGCTGTGGACCGACATCAAGAAGACCCTCGTGCACATGGTCGACGAGCGCGGCACCTCGCCCGTGATCATCCTCGACGAGGCCCAGCACCTCTCCGACGACTTCCTCGTCGACCTCTCCGGCTTCCTCAACTTCGCCTTCGACAGCCGCGACCTGCTCACCCTCTGGCTGGTCGGCCTCCCGCCGCTCGCGCGCCACCTGCGCATGCAGCAGCACGCTCCGCTCGCCATGCGCATCGTCCACCAGGTCCACCTCGAACCCCTCGATCGCGATCTCTTCCGAGCCATGATCGACCACGGCCTCAAGGCCGCCGGCGCCACCCAGACCTCCTCGCCGACCCCGCCCGCGAGCTGCTCTTCCGCGCCAGCCGCGGCGTCCCCCGCGTCGCCGCCAACCTCCTGCGCCGGGCGCTGCGCGAGGCCCACGAGCGCAACCAGACCTTCGTCGACGACCACACCATGGAGGCCGCCATCGACGCTCGCCGGCGGCGCAGGCAGTGACGGGATGAGGCCCGAGGACGACTCCGTGCTCCCCGTCGTGAGCGCGGCCGAGCTCGACGAGCCGGAGCCGGACGACGCTGGCTCATCGAACCCTCTGGGCCCGCGCGGGCGTCGGCATCATCGGCGGCGCCCCCAAGTGCTGCAAGAGCTGGCTCGGACTCGACCTCGCCGTCTCGGTGGCCAGCGGCACGCCGTGCCTCGACACCTTCCCTGTCGCCGAGCCCGGCAGCGTGCTCGTCTACATGGCCGAGGACACCGCACCCGTCGTCAAGCAGCGCCTCCGGGCCTCTGCCGCCACCGCGGCCTCGACCTCGCCGCCCTCCCCATCGGCGTCATCACCGCGCCCAGCGTGCGGCTCGATCTGCCCCGCGACCAGCGCCGCCTCGACGAGACCGTCCGCCGCCATGCCCCGCGCCTGCTCCTGCTCGACCCCTTCGTGCGACTCCACCGCATCAACGAGAACCAGGCCGGCGACGTCGCCGCCGTCCTCGGCTACCTGCGCGAGCTGCAGCGCGCCCACGACCTCGCCGTCGTGGTCGTCCACCACGCCCGCAAGAACGGCGGCTCCACCGGCGGCCAGAGCCTGCGCGGCTCCGGAGACTTCTTCGCCTGGGTCGATACCGCCCTCTCCCTGCGCCGTCACCGCCAGCAGCTCCTGCTCTCCGCCGAGCACCGTGCCGCCGCGCGCGCCCGAGCCCGTCGACCCTCGCCCTCGTCGGCACCGACGCGACATGCACCTGGCCATCGTCGCCGGCGAGCCGCACGGCGATACGACCACCCACCCGCCACCACCGATATCGACACCGCCGTCCTCGACGCCCTGGATCACGCCGGACAACGGGCCTCCCCCGCGATCCCTCCGCGCGCACCTGCGCGTGCGCAACCAGACGCCTCAGCGAGGCCCTCGCGCGCCTCGCAGCCTCGGGACGCATCGCCCGCCACGGCGACACCTGGGTCCGCCTGCCCGTTCCCGTTCCCGCTCATAGACACCGCCGGAACGGGAACGGGAACGCGGTGTCCCAGGCGGTTGAACGACCTGTGACCGGCAGGAGGTGACCCGACAAGTGCGGGCAACGCTGGCGAGCGCCCCGCGACCCATACCGGATGCCTCCTGCCGGTCTCCACCCACTCCCTGCATCCGGGTGGGGGACAAAACGCCGGGGGGCCGGGGGCAGCGCCACCGCTCTCATCCCGACAGAATCACGACGCGATCGCGGGACGAACTACCCAGCCAAGCGCGGGCCGGTACAAGTCCGGTGATGCGAAGAGTCCGATATCTTGTTCGGATCAACAAGGACCCGGATAGCGACTGGGGGGCATCCGTTCCAGATCTTCCGGGGTGTGTGGCAACGGGGAGAACGATCGACTCTGCCCTGCGGAGAATCCAAGGCGCGATCGAACTCCATCTTCGCGGCATGAAGGAGGACGGTCTTCAACCCCCGCGCCCCCGCCAACGGAGCGTCGTGCCGCAGAGGACGGCGCGCGAAATCGATTTCGACGCAAGCGTCGAGGTGGCTGCGTAATGGGCGAGACGCCGGCGCGCGAACGCCCTGCCACGTCCGTCGAACTACCGGCTGAACCCGCCGGTCGGTCCCGTCACGGCGCTTGCAAACGGCGCAAGCGCCGCGCCGGTCCCGCCCGCGGGTTAGCCGTACGTTAGGCTGCCGGAGACAGGGTCTCATGGCGAACAGAGCAGAAGCACTTCTCATCCTATCTGCCGCTGGATTCGCAGCTTTCGTCGCGGTGTGTCTCGGCCCGGGAGACGCAGCAGTGGACGCTGGTCGCGACGCTAGCGGGCGGTGCCGCATTCCCCTTCATCGTGGCAAGCGTCGCAGTGTTCGTTGCAGAGCGCCGGTTTGGGCTCGTCCCAAGCGGACTACCGGGGTTGCTTGGGGCGATAGTGCTCATCGCGGCGGGGATCTTCTTGTACTCCCGTATTCTCAGGTCAGTCAGCCCCGATGAGGGAGAGCCGAACCTGGTATTCATCTTCGCGCCGATGGCTCTTAATGATTTTGTCGATTGTCGTGTCGTCCGTTGTGGTCGGGTGGTCTTGGCGGAGACGGCGGGCGGGCGGCCGAACACGCGCGTGAACGCGCGCGCTCTCGTCCGGTCACGCCGCGTGCTTGCGCACGCGTCGCGCCTGTCTGCCCCGCGCGTTACGGGCAACGTTAGGCCGGCGCAACAGCAGTCGAGGATGGACGCGACCATGTCATCAGAACCTAACCTACGGCAGGCTATCCCGTTCTTCGCCGTGTCGAACATGGAGAAGTCGCTCCGGTTCTACGTCGACGGCCTGGGTTTCGAGATGGCCGACAAGTGGGAGGACGAGGGCACGATCCGGTGGTGCAGGTTGGTGCGCGGAGGTACGGCCTTGATGCTTCAGGACTTTCGCAGGGACGGCGGCAAGACATGGTCGCCCGATGGGCCATTGCAGGGCTCCTGACCTGATCTGAGATTTCCTACGATTTTGCTTGCATCGCGACGGGATGTGGCATAATATTAGTGCCACATATGAATACCAAATCGCTTCTCCCCCGCCTGCCTCTGCTTCCTCCAGCCGCGGAGATCGTGAGCACGGACCTCGCGGTCGTCCGCGAAGACGGCAAGGTGGTCTTGTTCAACGCTGGAGGCCCGATCTACGAGTGTCGTCAGGATGACCGGGTCAGCGTGCGTCTTGGTGTGGCCATCGCGGCGGCGCTGCGGCTGGCGCCGGTCACCGCGTTGGCCGCGACATTCGGTATGGATCGCGGAACGTTGCATCGCGACCGGGCCAAGCTCGCAGCGGGCGGCATCGAAGCGCTTCAGCCGAGAAGCGTGGACCGAAGGGACCGTTCAAGCTGGATGCCACAGCACTTCGGAGCGCGCAGCGCGCCCTCGATTCCGGCGCTTCGCAGCGCGAGAGCGGAAAGCAGGCAGGGGTGAGTCACTTCGCGATCTATCACGCGATTCAGAAGGGCCTGCTGAGTCGGCCGGAGAAGCGAGCGGCCGTTCCTGTGATTGCTGGTGCTTCGACCGACGATACGCTGATCCGGTCCGGCGTGCGGGCCGCGGAGGATCAATCGTGCGAAACCGGGGTGGCGGTCAAGCGGACCGCAGAGCGAGCGCTGGCGCGATCCGGCCTGCTCGCCGAGGCCGCACCGGTGTTCGAGGCGGGACAAGGTGTTCCTGGCGCAGGGGTGTTGCTGGCGCTGCCGGCGCTGCTCGAGGAGGGATTGCTCGAGGTCGGAACGAAAGTGTATGAGGGATTGCGCAACGGGTTCTTCGGCCTTCGCTCGGTTTTGCTGACGTTCGCGATGATGGCCCTCTTGCGGATCAAGACACCCGAGCAACTCACCGAACACGCCCCTGGTGAGCTCGGTCGTCTGTTGGGCCTCGACCGTGCACCCGAGGTCAAGACGTTGCGTCGCAAGCTGCGCGAGATGGGCGAGCGTGGACTGGCGCGGACGTTCATGCGGCTGCTCACCGAGCGCTGGGCACGTGCGACCCCGAGAGAAGTCCGCGTTGCTCTACGTCGACGGCCATGTCCGCCCGTATCACGGACGAGGTGCTCCCCAAGCACCACGTCCAGCAACGGGGCCGGCCGATGCCGGGGACCAAGGATTTCCACGTCAACGATCGTCGCGCCGACCCGCTGTTCTTCGTCACTGCGGAGGCGACCGAGAGTCTCCTCGCGATGCTGGACTCGACCCTGCTGCCTGAGGTGCGACGTCTGGTCGGGCCCGGTCGGCGCGTGACGATCACGTTCGATCGGGAGGGCTGGAGCCGCGAGCGGTTCGCCAAGTGGAAGGACGAGGGCTTCGACGTCCTCACCTACCGCAAGGGGCAGTCGTCGCGGTGGCAGGAGCGGTTCTTCCGCACGGTCGCGGGGACGGTGGGTGGCGAGGAGGTCGAGTACCGGCTGGCCGAACGCACCGTGACGCTGTCCAACGGTCTGCGCGTCCGCGAGATCCGGCGCCTCACGGATGACGGCCATCAGACGGCGGTCATCACGACGAGCGAGAAGTTCCCGCTACTCGCGGTCGCGCACCGGATGTTCTCGCGGTGGCGGCAGGAAAACTTCTTCCGTTACATGCGGCACGAGTTCGCGCTCGATCACCTCTGTACCTACGAGGTCGAACCCGCCGATCCAAAGCGCGAGGTGGCTCACCCGGAACGCGCCGCGCTGACGAAGCGACTCGCCAGGGTTCGAAGCGATCTGGCGCGGCTCGAGAACAAACGCTTCGACATGCGGTCCGGAGGACGGGTCCGCGTCGGCCAGCGCAGGCTGTCCGAGAAAGAGCTGGACCAGGTGATCGCGCGGCGAGACGAGGAGATCGATCGCTTGGATTCCGGATCGCCGCGCTGCCGAAGCGGGTGACGATCGATTCCATTCTCGACCCGTCCGAGATCGTGCAGTCGAGCGTGAGCGCAAGGTGCTCGTCGATGCCATCAAGCTGATCGCCTACCGCGCCGAGTCCGCGCTGGCCCGACTGATGGCACCTCTCCTTGCTCGACACGACGAGGAGACGAGGAAGTTCCTGAAAACGGTTTTCCAAGCCACGGCTGACATCATTCCGGACCGAGGTGCACGCCGTCTACGGTGCGCTTCCACGGCTTGGCCAACCCCAGGATGACCCACGCTCTCGCCGAGGTCTGCGCCTTGGTCAACGAACATGACGCTCTGTACCCGGGCACGGACCTCCGGCTCCATTTCGACGCGCCGGTGTCGCAGGAATGATCCCTGCTCAGGTCAGGAGCCCTGCATTGGTCTCGGGCTCTCCATCATGTTCATCTGCAGCGACGCTCTGTCTATCTACCGTGAGCTCGCCGCGCGCGGGCTGACTCCCTCTCTCCCCTTCGTCGGCAACGGAATGTGGGTCACGTCGCTGTGCGATCCAGACGGTTACCGCGTCGAGTTCGAGAGTCAGACGGATGTCCCGGAGGGCAGCACTTTGAACGACAAGGCGACGGATGTCACGGAATAGCCACAGCATGCAGCCACACGGCACGGTGCCGCTGATGCTGCGCGTTTGGTCACAGCCATGAATGCACGCATTCTCAAACGGTGGTGGCAGCGAGTGGTGAGCGTCGGGCTCATGTACTTGGGACTGGGTGTTGGTTCGGCGGCGATTTCCATCGATTTTGAATCTGCACCCGTCCAGGCATCGATCAGGGTCGGCATCCTCCTCGTTGCCGTTGCGGTCTTCTACTGCCATCTCCGCGTGGAACTCGCCAGGTCAGCGCAAAGACTTGGAGCATCGGCCTTGATCACGTCGAGTGCTGTAGCGTTGGGAACCTTCTTGCTTGCTGTATATGCCGTCAGCCTGTCGTGGTGGGACTCTTCACACTTGCCCACGTCGCTGCTCTCGCACTTCTAATCTGGCCCGTGGCGACCAGCCTTCCGGCGTTGCTTGCTGCACTGATATTGGGAAGCGTGATGGTTCGGTTCCACAGGCGGACGAAGAGCCAGTAGATGGACACGACGCGGCCTAACAACAGCATGCAGCGGTCGGCGCTTCGCGCCGCCGCTGATGCTGAACGTTAGACACCGAGAAGAGCGCCGAGTATAATCCCGGGCATCAGCGAACGGAGCCCTGTCCATGCGTGATGCGAATCAGATCATTCAACGCACGAAGGCGATTCTCGGCGGGACGCCCGTGTTTGCCGGTACTCGTGTTCCCGTTCAAACCTTGCTGGACTATCTTGAGGCCGGTGATCGGCTGGACGACTTTCTCGACGAATTTCCGACCGTGAGCCGACAGCAGGCTGTCGCCTTCCTCGAACTCGCCAAGGAGGCTGCCGTTGCCGAAGCGAGTCCTTCTTGACGAGTGCCTCCCTCGCCACCTGAAGCGGTCGCTCGAAGGTCATGAGGTTCGGACTGTTCCCGAGGCCGGTTGGGCCAGCAAAGAGAACGGTGAACTGCTCGCCCTCGCGGCGCCGAACTTCGACGTGTTCGTGACAGTCGACCGAAATCTCACGTTTCAGCAGAATCCGAAGGGCTTCAATATCGGAGTCATCGTGTTGATAGCCCGAGGCAACCGTCTCGTCGATCTCCTTCCTCTCGTTCCAGGGCTCCGTGAGGCAGTCGAGACAGTTCATCGAGGCGAGGTCGTGAGGCTCGGTGTCTAACATGGCCGTGAAGCTGTCGGTCCACGCTGTCACGGGTCGTGCTTACGCACGCCCCGCGCCAGCGCGTCCCGCAGCTTACGGCCGGCGTTCGGCGGACAAGAACAAGGCGCGGAACGGAATGAGAGGACGCAACGTCCTCATGGTTGTCCTCACGTTGGTTCTCGTTTCCGCAGGAGCGGCTGCGTCGAAACGGGTGCGCGTGCCAACGACGAAGGACCTCGCGACGGTTTGGGTAGGCGCGTCGCCGATGAGCGTTGAGTACTTGCGTCTGGAACTGACCGAGTCCGGGAAGGGCATTCTCACGGTGCAGTACCTTCCGGAGCATCCCGCCAGGGCTTATCGTGTGACACGAACGACTCTGACGAAGTATCGAGTAGTCTTTGAGGTGCAGCCTGTTGAGCCAGATGCCGCGCCGATCTATCTCCGGGGTGACGCGATTCCGGGACATCCCGAGCTTGAAATGGGCGGAACCAATCCCGACTGGAAAAGCCCAGTCGTGCTCGAGCCCCTCCCCGACCTCTTGGATCGCATAGAAGCAGTGACGCGACGCGCACGCGAAGTTGGAGACGTTGAGGAAAAGTGAGCAAGCCGTCGAGCGACGCGATTTAGCCGCCGGTCTGGGCTGTCACGGTCCGTGCAAACAGCGCACGGCCCGCGCCAACCCAGCCCGCAGCTGATCGCGAGCGTTAGGCCGTCGAAGGATCGAGAATCATGGACACATGGAAGTGTTACGACATCACTCACCGTGAACATCTGGTATGCAATCCCACGAGCGAGGACAAACTGGCGCGTCTTGTGGAACTTCTGCGCCTTCCGACCGCCGCGCAGGTCGTCGACATTGCGTGTGGAAAGGGCGAGTTCCTGGTTCGCTTGGCGGAAGCCTATGGCGCTCGTGGCATGGGCATCGATATCTCTCCTTTCTTCATCGCCGATGCAGAGCGAAGGCTCAAGGCGCGGGCACCGAGTGCTGGCATCACCTTCACTCAGATGAATGGTGCGGACTTCAAGCCTGACGAGCCGCACAGCTTAGATCTAACGAGGCTCCGCCTCAGACCGACGAGCTATAGGGAGCAAGAGGCCACCTCGTGATAGAAATGGCCCCGGTCGAGCCGGTAGGGTCGATGACTCGACCCCCATATTGGACCGCGAAGCGGTCGGTGGGTCCCGAAGGACCTGGTCAACCGGAGCCGGCCATGAGTGTAGCACCCAGCGTTTCCGACGTACTTGCCAAGCACGTGGTTCTCTCGGTCGAGTGCATCGACCGCATGTACCTCAACGCCTACGTCCCTCAGCTCCAGCGGGAGCTGGGTGTGGTCGCGTTCTTTCGTTACCACCGAGGCCACACATTCGCGTCGTCTGCCTTGATGGATCCCATCAGCAAGGCATTCGTAGCCCGGATCGAGGAGTTCGTTCGGAAGAACCAGGTTCCGGTGGTTGCGTTCAAGAAGGGGCAGAGGAAAGACGACGTCGCGAGAGAACAGCGGAGCCGCTTCGAGGGCGACGAGGGGGTGGTGTTCGTCGGCAAAGCTCAGGAGAAGACCCCCGTCTTCCGAACCGAGCGCCGACGAGATGAGACGGCCGACCCTACCCATGGATTGTTCGATCCACCGCCATGGTCAACCACTTCTACTTCTACTGCTTGGACCGGGACTTCGGTCCCTTCTTCCTCAAGTTCTGCACCTACTTCCCCTACACCGCCAAGCTGTGTCTCAACGGCCACGAGTACGTGAAGCGGCAGTTGACTCGGAAGGGCATCGCTCATGAGGCCCCGGATAACGCTGTCGTCTCTTGCCAGGACCCCGAACGGCTCCAGGCTCTCTGCGACGGACTGTCGGGCGAGAAGATTGACGCCTTGCTGCGCAAGTGGCTTCGTCTGCTGCCGCATCCCTTCTCGCGGAAGGACAGAGAGGCGGGCTACCGGTACCAGCTCTCCATCCTGCAAGCGGAGTTCTCGCTCACCCAGGTCCTGGACCGCCCCCTCCACGGAAGGATCTTCTTCGAGGAGGTCATCCGAGAGAACCTCGACCTTGGTCGTCCGGATCAGGTCCAGTTGATCTTCCAGCGCCGTGTGACTCGTCGAACACCGGGTCGCTTTCGGACCCGAGTCCTCACGGATGGTGTGGTTCCTTCTCTTCACGTGGACTACAAGCGCTCGCGGATCAAGCAGTATCACAAGGAGGGACGGGCGCTCCGGACGGAAACCACCATCAACGACACCCGCGATTTCGCCATCGGCAAGAATCTGAAGAACCTCCCCGCCTTGAGGGAGATCGGCTTCCAAGCCAACCGACGTCTTCTGGACGTCCAAAGGATCAGCCACGATTGCGCCCTTGGCGACACGACGTTCCAGCAGCTTCAGAGGCCCGGACGGGTCCGCGGCCAGCGTGTCCCAGCGCTGCGTTTCGGCGATCCGCGGGTGCAAGCCCTGCTGAGCACCCTGGTGGTTTTTCGTCTTCTGCCCGAGGGGTTCTCGAACCGTGACATCCGGAAGCATCTCGCTCCCTTGCTCGGTCTGCCGCCCAGCGAACTCACCTCCGGCAAGGTCGGCTACGACCTGCGACGACTCCGCCTCCACGGCATGATCGAACGGATCCCGAAAACCCATCGCTACCGACCCACTCCTCTCGGCTTTCGAGCCGCCCTCTTCTTCACGAGGGCCTACGCCCGGATGCTACGGCCCGGACTCGCCAGCATCGCACCGACCGCGGTGGCCTCCGATCGTCGCCTCCGTGCAGCCTTCGAGTGCGTCGAAAACGCCATCGACGCATGGTGCGCCAAGGAGAAACTCGCTTCATGAAACTCGACTCATTCGCAACAAGTTCTGATTCTCAAGCATCCTAGCGTCATGCATCGGTGCCAGTTGGGTCTTCGGGGGGCATGCCAGTACCCTCGAAGCGCTGATCACCATGGTGAGGCCCGGCGGCTGGGTGATCGTGGGAGAGCCATACTGGCAGCAGGAGCCGTCAGGTGATTACCTAAAGGCATCCGGGTGCGCGCGAGAGAACTTCGGGAGCCACTTTTCGAATGCAGAAGTCGGAGAGCGGCGAGGAACCGAGCTCGTTCACACCATTGTGAGCAGCAAGGACGACTGGGACACGTATGAGGGCCTCCAATGGTTCGCGACAGCCGAGTACGCTCGCACCCATCCCGATGATCCGGACTTGGCGGAGGTGGTTGAGCGCGTGAGCAAGGCGAGGGTGGCATACCTGCGTTGGGGGCGCGACACGCTTGGTTGGGCGATCTACATGTTCAGATCGCGCTCTGCGGCCTTACAACAGCATGCAGCGGACGGCGCTGCGCGCCGCCGCTGATGCTGACCGTTAGACGCTCGGAGCAGGAATGGAGAGCAACGAGGAGAACGCTGTGGAGCGGCTGGCCGCCGAGGCAGTACGCCGAGGGGCGGATGCCCTTGAGGTCGAGTAGAAGGAAGGCTACGACGAAGTTGTCGCGATGAGAGGCGTAGTCGGTCATGGGATAGCTCGACTGCGAGGCTCCAGCCCAGAGGCAGCGTCTCTGCGACGCGAGCTCGACACCCTCGTCCGCCGGAAGTTTAAGATGACGGTGGACGGCCAAGAGTATGAGGCCCACTGTCGCGCGTACGAGAGTTTCGGTGAGCGTGCCTACAGGCTGGAGCTGAGACGCGCAAGCTGAGGATGTATCGAAATTCGAACGAAGAAACCAAGGACGAAGCCACCGCGGCGCGAGCCGTCCGTCGGGGGGTTTCCGGCTCCCTGGTTGAACCAGGACGGACTTCACATGTTGGTACCCGGTGACGCTCCTTCCGGGGCGCTCCTCGACCAACTCACCGAGCACTATCAACAGAACATTCGGAACTCACCGCTGTGGGACGAGATCGTACGACGGTTTGGAACTGAGGAGGCGGAGCGAATCCTGAAGGAGTTTCGGGTCGAGGTTCCGTGAACACGGCGTCTAACCGCGCGATTCACCTGCCGGTCTGCGCGTCACGTCGCGTGCTTGCGCACGCGTCGCGCCACGGAGCCCGCAGGTGATCGCGGGCGTTAGGCGCACAGAGGGCACCGGTGCGAAAGTCGTTCGTTGTGGTCGGAGCAATCGGCTTCGGAGTCCTGGTGTTGGTTGGCGGGATCCTCGTGTACGAGGTTCGCGGTTCGATGGAATGCCAGGAATGTCTTTCACGTGCGCAGTTCGCACGCTGGTCCGCAGGAATGTTTCCGCAGCATGAGCATGTGTTGACGTCGGACCAGTTGGAAGTTGAAACAACGCATATCGCAAGCGACCTGCTGTCGCCGACTCATCGCCACCTGTGGCGCCTTCGGCAGGCCTCACCCTACTACTTCTGGGGTACGAAGTGGGGAGGCTGTGTCACGTACGGGTCCCGATGGAACTCCTTCGCGCGACGCTATGAAGAGGACGTTGGCTTTCGGGGTTTTCTCCGACGCCAGGTCGCGGACGGACACCTGTCTTCGGAAGACCTTCTTCACTATCTGCTGACCCCAGACTGGGGACCGTCGTCGCAACCACCGAGCACCATCGAAACTGCGATCAGGGATCGTCGAAAGTGGATTGAGGCATATGATGTCGCACGCGGGAGATCTGGCGGCTAACAAGGCCGTCAAGCTGTCGGTCCGTCCTGTCGCGGCCCGTGCAAAAGACGCACGGTCCGCGCCAGTCCGGCCAGCAGCTTACGGCCAGCGTCGGACTGACAGGAAGCCAGCCTGACCGACATGGAGGTAGAATAGCGTCATGAGTATCGAAGAGATCGAGGCGGAAGCCCTGAAGCTCGATCCCAAGGCGCGCGCTCGGCTTGCGGGCAGATTGCTAGAAAGTCTTGAGGAGTTGTCCGAGACCGAGAATCAGCAAGTCTGGGCCGAGGAGGCGCGGCGCCGAGACGCAGAACTCGACGAGGATCCGTCTGCCGAGATCGGGGGCGACCAGGTATTTCGCGAATCTCGATCCAAGCTCAACTGAATGAACAGGTTCAGCTTTCACCGGCTCGCACGACGGGAACTGGACGAGGCGGCGCAGTACTACGAGGCTGAGAGTCCGGGCCTCGGATCGAAGTACCTCGATGCCGTCGAGAATTGCGTGCGTGGTGTCGTGGAGTTCCCGACAGCCGGCGCAGTGATCCGCGACCACGTCCGCCGCAAGCTCGTTCACGGATTTCCGTACGCCGTCTTGTACCGGGAGGTCGCCGGTCGAGTCCGGATTCTGGCCATCATGAACCTCAAGCGCCGCCCGATGTACTGGGCTGGTCGTGAGTAGCCGCTGCGTGCAGTCCAACAACACGATTCAGCAGACGGGGTGGGTTGTCACGCCGCGTGCTTGCGCACGCGTCGCGCCAACCCACCCCGCTGCTGATCGTGAACGTTCGACAGACATGAGAGGCCAGCATGGGCGTGCCTGATTTCCAGTCGTTCCTGCTTCCGCTCCTTCGGATTGCTGGAGACGGACAAGAGCACTCTCTTGCGGAGGCGCGTGACGTTCTCGCCTCGGACTTCAAGCTCAGCCAGGCAGACCAGGACGAACTACTGCCGAGCGGGCGTCAGTCGCGCTTCTCAAACAGGGTCGCCTGGGCAAAGGCCTACCTTCAGCAAGCCGCTCTCTTGACCACACCCCGCCGCGGGCACTTTCGCATCTCGGACCGCGGGCGCGATGTCCTGAAGGCGCCGCCCGCACGAATCGACATCAAGTTCCTTGAGCAGTATCCAGAGTTTGCCGAGTTCCGCAGCCGAAAGGGCGAGGTCGGAGACAATCCGCCTGCCGACCAGGCCGTCGCGGAGGCCGAGACGCCCGAGGAGACGCTCGAAACAGCCCACGAACAGATGACTGCCAGCCTCGCCTCGGAGGTGCTCACGCGAGTCAAAGGAGGGTCAGCGCAGTTCTTCGAACGCCTGGTTGTCGAACTCCTTCTCAAGATGGGTTACGGCGGCTCGCGCAGCGACGCGGGCGAGAGCGTTGGCAGATCGGGCGACGAGGGCATCGACGGGGTGATCAGCGAGGATCGGCTTGGGCTCGACGTCGTTTACCTCCAAGCGAAAAAGTGGGACGGTACGGTGGGCCGCCCAGAGATCCAGAAGTTCGTGGGCGCGCTTCACGGAAAGCGCGCCAAGAAGGGCGTCTTCATCACGACGGGTACCTTCTCAGTTGAAGCGCAGGCCTACGTCGAGCACATCGATCCGAGGATGGTCTTGATCGACGGCCGTCGTCTCGCCGAGCTGATGATCGATTTCGAAGTTGGCGTGACCACCGCCCGCACGTTCCACGTCAAGCGAGTCGACTCGGACTACTTCGATGAAGGGTAGGCTGTCGAACTACTGGCTGGACCCGGGGGTCGGTACCGTCACGGGCCTTGCGTGCGCAAGGCCCGCGCCGGTCCCGCCTGCGGGTTAGCCATGCGTTAGATGACAAGAGAAGCGTCGAGACAGAGGATGCAAGCTAGACGACAGCGATGGCGAAACGTGCTGGCGATGGCGCTGCTGACCAGCGGCTTGAGCGGTTGTGATCGGAGAGCGCCCGGAACACCGGTTGCCCCAACTGCAGGCAAGGCGGCGAATCGGACACAGGTGTGGGAAGAGGCCGACGCTCCCCGCAGGCATCCGGAATCGGCCTTCCGGGAGGTTGGCGACGCGGGCGGCCTGGTTGTCTTGCCAAGCCGCTCAGAGGTCAAAGTCCTGAACCCTGTTGCCAGCCGGGTGTTTTCACTCCTGGACGGCAAGCACACGCTCGGCGCGATCGCGCGAGTCGTCACTCAGGAATTCGAGGTGGACTACGCCACGGCGCTCGAGGACGTCATCGATTTCGTGAAGGAACTTGACGCCAACGGGATGTTGGCCGACGAGGAATCACTTGCAGCGCCGCAGAAATAGTGGCTTGTCATCTAACACCGCGCTGGACCTGCCAGTCGGGCCTGTCACGGGTCGTGCTTGCGCACGCCCCGCGCCAGGCCGGCCTGCAGGTCAGCGCGAGCGTTAGGCGGATTGAGTTCGGGCGAAACCCAAAGATCTGGCGTATGCTGCGGCTCAAGAATGAGGACGTCAACAAGTGCCGAGACTCGAGGGTATTCCTGGACCTTATCGAATCTTCTTCACGAGTTTCGACTGCAACGAACCGCCACACGTCCATGTCGAGCGCGAGACGAGCACCGCGAAGTTCTGGCTCGAGCCAATCGATCTCGCCCGTAGCCACGGCTTCAGCGCTCGAGAGTTGAACGTGATTCGTCGGATCATCACGATCCATCGCGCAGTCATTCTGGAGGCATGGCATGAGCACTGTGGCTAGCAGCGATCCGCGCATCCAAGACGTGCGGGTCACTGCGGACGAGATCGTCGCGCACCTCGCGGACGGCCGTGTAATCAGCGTGCCCCTTGCTTGGTCGTGGCGATTGGTAGAGGCTACGCCGAAGCAGCGGAGCAATTTCCGTCTCATCGGGACCGGTCAAGGAGTGCACTGGCCTGATGTTGATGAGGACATCAGCGTCGAAGGCATGCTTCATGGAGTTCCCGCACGTCGTCCGAGATCCAGATCGGCGAAGGCGGAGACCCATGGAGTGCACGAACCGCCTAACAAGCGCATGCGGCCGACGCGCGGAAAGCGCCGTGCCTAAGGCGATTGCGGCGGCGCGCGCGACTGATGCGCAGCGTTAGACGTCCAGAAGGACCCGAGCTATTGACTAGGCGGGCATGTGGATGTATCTTCAAGCGTACTGTTGGAGGGTACATTCATGCCGAAGGTCCCGAATATCATTCCAGTGACCGACCTGCGACAAGACGCCGCCGCGGCGCTGAAGCGCCTCAGGGCGTCGAAACAGCCGGTGGTCATTACTCAGCGTGGCCGGGCGGCGGCGGTTCTCCTGAGCATGGAGGAGTACGAGCGAGGCGAGCACGAGCGACAACTCCTGTGGCTCATTGCTCGAGGCGAGCAGGAGATCGGCGCTGGCAAGGGCTTCGATCTTGACGCGGTATTGGCCGAAGCCGATGCGCTTCTCGGTGAGACGGCGAAATGAAGGTTCGCTTCACGCCGTCGGGACGCCTGCAGTTCCTGACGGCCGTGGCCTACATTCAGCGAGACGATCGGCAGGCGGCGTTGAAGTTCCGCAGTCGAGCGGAAGTCGTGCTCCGGAGACTGCTCCGGTATCCAGAGTCCGGCCGGCTCATCCCGGAGTTCCCCGATCTCCCGTTTCGGGAGGTCATCGTTGCGCCGTATCGCTTTTTCTACCGGCAGGAAGGGAAGGCGATCTGGGTTGTTGCTGTCTGGCATGGAGCGCAGCTACCGAGGGAGCCAACCAGGGAAGCTGGACGTCTAACAAGCCGCTGAACCTGTCGGTCCGGTTTGTCACGGCCCGTGCGAGAATCGCACGGGCCGCGCCAGCCCGGCCCGCAGGTTAGCGGCAATGTTAGCCTGCTCGGATCACACGAGGCCGGACATGGCGTATAATTCCTGCATCAGGTCAAGGTGACAGATATGGAAACCAAGCAACAGGTCCGCGACCTCCTGGATCGCCTTCCCGACGATTGCAGCCTCGACGATGTGCTGTACCACCTCTACGTCGTTCGGTCGATCGAGAAGGGCCTCGCGGATGCGGACGCCGGTCGAGTGATTCCCCACGCGCAGGTTGCTGAGGCGCTTCGACGTCGATGGCAAGTCGGCGACGGCGAGTAATCTGGGCACTCGGGGCCCAGGAAGCGCCGCTGCCGGGACACCACGGCAAGGAACCCGCGCCGTTCGACTTTCTCGGCTTCACGCGGTACTGGCGGAAGACGAGAAGTGGCGGGTGGTCGGTCTGGTGCAAGACCCGGAGTGCGCGCCTGACACGGGCGATTCGCGCCGTGTACGACTTCTGCCGACGCCACCGGCACAGGTCGGTCAGGGAGCAGCACGCGGCGCTGTGCCAACGTCTTCGGGGTCACTTCAACTACTTCGGTGTCAACGGCAACAGCCGGAGCCTGCACGCGCTGCGCGAGCAGGTGCGCCGGATCTGGTATGAGTGGCTCGGTCGGCGGAGTCAGCGAACTCGTCTCAACTGGGAGCGGTACAGGGACCTACTGCGGGACTTCCCGCTCCCGACGGTCCGGGTCATGGTTTCGATCTGGGCGCGGTAGCCGTGAGTCGTGGCAGCGGAAGAGCCGGATGGTGGAGATCTCCTTGTCCGGTTCTGGAGAGGGCCCGGGCTGGGCAATTGGCCCGGGCTACTCGACCTTGCGCACGCCCAGCGCCAACCCGGCCCGCAGCTTACGGCCGGCGTTGTGCCGACAAGAACAGACCGAGAATGACGTTGTGGTAGCCTTTCCCGGTGAGCCCAACGATCTTCAAGAAGGCGGGACTTCGCTTCTACTTCTTCTCTCGGGAGGAAGAGCGACCACACGTTCACGTCCAAGGGGACCGTGGCGAAGCGAAGTAGTGGCTGGAGCCCGAGATCGTGCTGGCTCAGAATATCGGCCTTGGCCGTGCCTCGTTGGGTACGGCCCTGCGCCTGATCCGGGAGCATGAAGATGAGATCCGCGCCGCGTGGAAAAAGCACTTCCGCCGTTGAGGTGACCAACGTCTCCGGGAATGGCTTTTGGTTGGTGCTCGACGGCGACGAACTCTTTGTCGCGTTCGAGCACTTTCCATGGTTCCGAGACGCTTCGATCGGCCAGCTCCTGAACGTTGATCGTCCGGCAGCGCATCACCTCTGCTGGCCGGATCTTGACGTCGATCTCGCCGTCGAGTCGCTGACGAATCCGGAGCGGTACCCGCTGGTCAGTCGGGTGCGGCCCAACAACGCGAGACAGCGGCCGGCCTCGCGAATCACCGCCCTTGCTGAAAAGCGCAAGGGCCGCGCCACGCGACCCCGCCGCTGAGCGCGAACGTTAGTCTGGAAGGACGCTCGCGTCCGGCTGGCAAGCCAGGCTGTACGGCGTGTTCCTGCTCGAGTTCGATCCGGACGGGTCGTGCCGAACGTCACGGGAATGGCGGCACGGGACCGCGGTGCCGTCGTCGCAGGGAATCTGACGAGGCGTTGCGGGCGGCGCACTCCGGTGTCACGTCGCTTGGGATGAAGGCGCAATCCCGGCGCCATGCGACGCGACGCGGAACGCGAGCGTTCGACTGACTCGGAGCGAGGCGTGATGGCCGGTCGCGACGCGGAGCCAACGACGATCCGGATCCGCGAGTACGGATCGGCGGGATCCTTCGTCGTGCTGCTGCACGGGGGGCCGGGTGCGCCGGGTTCCATGGCGTCCGTGGCTCGCGCGCTCGAGGATTCGTTCCGGATCGTCGAGCCGTTCCAGCGCCGCAGCGGCACGGAGCCCCTCACCGTGTCACGCCACGTCGCGGATCTCCACGAGGTGATTCTGCGCCTTGGCGATTCGCCGCCGGCTCTCGTTGGCCACTCTTGGGGGGCGATGTTGGCGCTCGCCTACGCCGCCGCGCATCCCGGTCGCGCGGCCGCGCTGGTTCTGGTCGGCTGCGGCACCTTCGATGGAGCGGCGCGGGAGCGAATGCGAGCGAGGCGAGACTCGCGAATCGACGACGCCCTGCGACGGCGCCTCGACCGGCTGACGGAGGAGTTCCCCGACCCCGACGAGCGGCTCGGGATCTTGGGCCAGCTCATGCTTTCCGTGGATTCGTGCGAGCCGATCGTCCAAGGGCTGGATCTCGAGACGTGCGATGCGCGCGGGTACCGGGAGACATGGGACGACATGCTGCGGCTCCAGGCGGAAGGCGTGTACCCTTCGGCGTTCGCCGCGATTCAGGCGCCGGTCCTCATGCTGCATGGCTCCGTCGATCCGCATCCCGGGAGACTGATCCGGGCGAGCCTCGCGCCGAGTCTCCCTCAGGTCGAGTACCTTGAATGGGAGCGCTGCGGGCACTATCCCTGGCTGGAGCGGGCCGTCCGCGACGAGTTCTTCTTCGTTGTCCGTCGGTGGCTCGCGCGGCGGCTCGCGGCCGACCCGGAGAATTCATGAAGGAACGTCGCGAAATCGGAAAAAGCCCGTGCCGGCTGGCAACAGCAGCGGTGAGGGCCTGCGACCTAATCGGGCCGTGCACCGCGGGTTCCAAATACCGCGGATACCGGCGGACGGGGCCGGAACCGTGGTTGCACCCGAGGCTTGGTGATTCGCGCGGGACCGCGATGATCGTCTTCTGGTAACGCCATTGGAGCTGCAAGGCTCGGAGGGAATGCCGATGAACCGCTCGGTCCGAATCGCGTTGGTGTCGATGCTGGGTGTTGTGTCCCTGCTGGCGGTCGTAGCCACGCAGTCCCAGAGTCCGCTTGCCGGAGACGACGGCCCGCAAGCCGGACGGACGAAGGGGGATGTCGTCATGATCCGCTGCACCGTTTCAGGATCGGACCCGTCGCTGTCCGCGTATCAGGGCAGCGCCGGCACCCCCGCGAAGAAGACGGGAGGCTGCGTGGATAACCTCTCGTTGCTGCTCAAGGACGGGTTCGAGGTTCGCGACGTCGGACACTACGATGAGGAGAAGAGCAGCTTCGTGCTGTACACGTTGATCCGGTAGCTCCGCCGCAAGGTGAGCATCCGGCCTGCCCAGGGGCCGCCAGGGCGGCGGCGACGACGGGCGCCCAGTCGGCAACGAGGCCGGACTCCGCGCGGCATGGCTCCGGAAGATGCCGAGGGGCTGACACCAGGGCCGCGTCCGGCTCGACGCGTCTCTCTCACTCGCCGCGAAACCGATCTTCTTCCGAGGCGAAGAGCACGTTGAAGCTGGTCAGGGTCCCGTAGCAGCCGGTGACGTACGACTGCAGCTTGACCTTCGTATCGTCCGGGATGTCCGAGCCGTTGATCTGCTGCTCGAGGACCCGGAGGCGGTTCCGCAACATGACGACCTTGTGGAAGAAGGTCTCGATGGGCCAGCTCTTCTCCTGGACTCCGGGCTTTCCGGGTCGGAGCACGAGCTCTCCGCCGCGCCATTTCTCCGCCGGTGCAACCGGCGTGAGGCCGCACTCCTCGCGGATCACCCGGCGCAGCATCAGCTCGAGATCGGCTCCCTCTCCGTTCGTGCTCATGACGGAATCGCTCCTTTCGCGCCCGCTCACCAGCGGGAAAGCCTGGCTCTCGCCGGTCGCTCTCGGACCCCGTGGAGCGGCTCGCTCCGGTCCGCGGAAGTTGTGCTGGCTTCCGCAGTAGTCGCAGACCACGCGGAGCGTCCCCCCTGCCGAGGGCGTCGCAAGCACCGTGTGCCGCCGCACCGTCTTGCATGCGGCGCAGCGGTCCTCGATCGACTCTCCCGCTTTCCGCCCGGAATCACGGCCGGTCATGCGGGAGAAGGTATCACGCCGGGCACCGCGAGGCAGGGGATCGGACGCACTGCGGGCGCCCCCCCACCAGGCCACGAAGCGCGATCGAGCCGGGTCTTTCGGCGGAGCGAACCTCGCGGGCGAGAAGGGTTTCGGCCGCGACTGGGCGTCGGTCGCTGCCGCCGCCCTCGCGCTCCCCTGGTCAGGCCGGACGCTCACTTCGCGACGGGCGATCTTACCTCCCGCCGACCCCCGCTCCGGCCCCGGCCGAGACGACGACGAACGCCAGCGTGGTGTTCCCGCCGCCGCCAGCCTGGACGGTGAGCCTTCCGTCGGTGACATCGACGGACACGGCCCGCTCGACGAAGACCCCGGCCACGGTGATCTCGTCCGCGATCACCGGGGTGCCTTCGACGACCACCCGCTGCGGCCCCTGATCGTAGGCCACGTCTCCGACGCAAACTCGAACTTCGTATCTTCCCGGGGGAACCGTCATCTCCCACGTCCTCGCCACGGAGACGAGCGCGAACGTGTCCAGCGTCTGGGGGATCGCCCTGCCGCGCTCCCGGAGCGGCACCGCGACGTTCCATCCGTACCCCCGCGCGGCGGCGAACGTCTCGCCGCTGTCGGCGAGCCAGCCGGCAGGACGCGTCGCGCCCGTCGGTTGGAAGTTCACCGAGCGCAGCAGCGCCGGCGCAGCAGGAACCGGGACGGCCTCGATCCAGTTGATCGTCGTCGTCCCGCCGCCGCCGCCGATCCGAAGCTCGAGTCGGCCGTTCCGCACGGTGACCCGGGCCGCGGCCTCGACGAATCCGCTGGCCTGCGTTCTCGTCCCGTCGATGAGGACCACGCCCTGCGCCGCGACCCGGTGGGGGCCCTGCGGGTAGCCTGCGTCACCCACGCTCACTCGGACGTCATAGTCGCCGTTGGGCGTCTCCGCGGTCCAGGTCCTCGAAACATCGGACAGCGCGAACGTGTCGAGCTCGGCCGGTGCCGCGGTGTCCCGATCCCGGGTCCCCACGGCCCGGTCCCATCCGTACGTCCTCCAGGGATCGAACGGGGCTCCGTCGTCGTTCCGAAATCCGCCGGGAACCACGCTGCCGCCCGGAGCGAAGTTGACGCGAATGAAGTCGCACGCATCTCCCAGACCGTCGCCATCGCTGTCGCTCTGAGCGGGGTTCGGGCGCCCGGGACAATTGTCCGCACTCTCGCACACCCCGTCCTCGTCCGGGTCGTTGCGAGGGTCGCTCACGCACGGATCGCAAGCGTCCCCGATGCGATCGGCGTCCCGGTCGGCCTGGCTGCCGTTGACCGAGGCGGGGCAGTTGTCGAGAGGATTCTCGACGCCGTCTCCGTCCAGGTCGGAGTCGCACGCATCTCCTCTGCCGTCGCCGTCCGCATCGGACTGGTCCATGTTCCGCGAGAACGGGCAGTTGTCCGACGCGTTGGCCAGGCCGTCGCCGTCTGCATCCGCGGGCGCCGTCGCGACGACCAGGTAGTTCAGGGTGGTCACCGAGACGCCGTTGCCCAGGGCAACGGTGAGCCTGCCGTCGGTGACGTGGGCGCCGGTTCGAAGCTCGAGGAACCCGCCGGCCGTCGTCGATTCTCCGGCGACGACGGCGACGCCCTCGAGGACCACTCGGTGCGGTCCCTGCGCGTACATCGCGTCGCCCACCGCAAGCCAGACCTCGTAGTCGCCGTTCGGAACCGCCATCTCCCATGTGCGGATCGCGGACGTGAAGACCAGCGTGTCGAGGCTCTGGGGGAGCGCGCGCCCTCGCTCCCGAGCCGGTATGGCAACGTTCCAGCCGAAGCCGCGGTCCGCCGAGAACGGCTGACCGCTGTCGGCCTCGAAGCCGGGAGGCCGGACCGAGGCGGACGGCTGGAAGTTGACGGAGCGGAGGAAGCGCGGGCCGCCCGGTGCCGGGATCACCTCCAGGTAGTTCACGACCGAGGCGCCGCCGGCACCGCCGATCGTCACGTCGATGCGGCCATCGCGGACCGACACGCGTCGCGTGTTTTCCGCGAGCTCGTCCGGCCCGGTGCGGACGTCGTCGATCAGCACGTTGCCTTCCGCCGCGATGCGATGCGGGCCCTGAGGGAACAGCGGGTCGCCGCACACGACGTGCACGTCGTACTCGCCGTTGGCCAGCTCGGCCGAGAACACCTGCTCGGAGAAGGAGAACGCGAAGGTATCGAGCTCGAGCGGGGCGTCGGTGGCGCGCTCGCGCGTCGCGACGACGTCGCTCCAGCCGAGCCCGCGCTCGGCGTCGAAGCGCGCGCCGTCGTCCCGCGAGAACCCCTCGGGAACGAGCGAAAGATGGGGACCGAAATTCACGCGGAGCGGATCGCACGCATCTCCCGCGCCGTCGCCGTCCCGGTCTGTCTGTTCCGGATTCGCGAGGTCCGCGCAGTTGTCGGCGTCGCCGCAGACGCCGTCCCCGTCCCGATCGTCCGCTGCGTCGAGTGGGCACGTGTCGCAGGCGTCGCCGCGTCGATCCGAGTCCGCATCGGCCTGCCCCGCGTTGGACGCGAGAGGGCAGTTGTCGGAGACGTCGGCCACCCCATCGTTGTCGTCGTCGGGATCGCAGGCGTCTCCCAGCGTGTCGTGGTCCCAGTTCGCCTGCGAGAGGTTGGCCACGAGAGGGCAGTTGTCCGCGGCATCCGCGACACCGTCGTTGTCGTCGTCGGCGTCGCACGGGTCGCCCGTTCCGTCCCCGTCCGTGTCGATCTGCCCTGGGTTCGCCTGGCCGGCGCAGTTGTCGCAGGCATCGCCCACACCGTCCGCGTCCTGATCTCGCTGATCCCCGTTCGCCGCGGCAGGGCAGTTGTCGGCCCCGTCGCACGCGCCATCCCCGTCCCCGTCCGACGCGCAGGGACCCGCCTGGCTGACCTGAAGCGTGGCCGACAGGGCGTCGTGGTAGAGCTGCGTCACCGTGAATCCGAGAGCCGGGTCCGAAAGGGACTGCCCGTCGGCGAGCGCCACGATCAGCCGGCTATCGGCGTACCCGCTCGCCGCGTGCCGGTGCACGCTCGTCCTGTCCGCATAGCTCGAAAGCAGACTCGCGTCGTAGCCGGTACGAGTGCGATACGAGAGGTAGTAGTACTCGCCGTCCTGCGGCCGGAGGAGCCGGAGCGCCTGCGGATACGGCGCGGTGGCAGGGTCGGCCTCCAGGGGCGAGAGGACGAAGGTCCGCACGCCGCCGGTCTGGGGCATGTCGAAGACCTTCGCGGGAGGAAGCCATCCCTGCGAGGTCGCGTGCGGCGCGTTCACCTGCCGCCACCCGATGCCTCCGTACCCCATGAAATCCGACGTGTCGCAGTACGCGCAGCTCCCCGAGCCGTTGTTCTGCGGGTCGGTGGCGGCGTGGCTCATGCCGAGGTTGTGGCCGATCTCGTGGGCGAAGACATCGGCGAGATCGCAGGTCCGGATCCAGACCCGGCAGTACGTGCCACAGCCAACGTTCGCCCGCCCCGCCCAGGAGCACGGCGCCCCGCTCGGAACGACGACGATCCGGTGCTGGTACGCGCTCAGGTTCAGGCCCGAGGCCTGCGCCGCCGACTCCGCGGCAGCCGACCATGCGTCCGGAGCGCACGTGGAGCCCATCGGCGCTGCGACGGATACGCGGAACACGTCCGCGACCCCGTTGCCGTCCGAATCCTCGGGAAACCAGACCAGTCCGTGGGTGGTCTCGCGATACAGCCCGTCCACGTTTCGCGCGCCGTCGAACATCGAGCCGGCGATGGCGGCGGTCGAGCACGAGACGGCCGCGCCCTGGAAGTCCGCGATCAGGACGACCGCCTTGCGGGCACCCATGGGCGAGGGACCCGCTTCCGTGGCCTCGACGCCGGCGGGATCGACGAACAGCAGGTCTTCGACGGTCTTCGCGCGGATTCGCACCCGAGAACCGCTCGGAAGCCCAGCCAAGGAGGAGTCCGCCGGGTCCAGGCGGTATTCACGGCCGGTGCCCTCTTCCTCGAGCACGCGAACGAGCCGCGATCGCTCCGCGAGGAGGTCGTCCTCGACGACGAGCCGGACGTAGCCCGTGATCCTCCTCGTTTCGGCCGAGACCTCGTCCGCCGTTGCCGCGGTGCATGCCGAGGCGAGAACGCCGGCACAGAGAGCCGGCAGGGCCGCTCGCACGAAGGATCGACGATTTGCTGCCGACATCTCTTGCTCCTTTCCGCGAGGGCTCTCCGATCGCGCCCGTCCCGAGCCGACGGTTCCGCAGGTCACGGGAGATTTGCACGCCCCGTGCCTCGCCCCCGGGAACTCGGCGGCGACGGCTCGCATCACTCGCGCGGGAAATGGCGTGCCGGCGGGCCGGGGGAAACCCCGCCGCGCGACCTCGGCATCCATCCCGTACTTCCGATCACGAATCGGCAATCGATCGACCGTGGGACCGGAGGCGGCCCCGGCTCCTGCATCCGCTCCTCCTCGGGACGCTGGTGGACGCCGGGAAAGCGAGGAGGAGCCGATTCGCAGCATCGTTTCCTCGCTTTCCTGTCGTACACCCTAGGGAGGAGGCCCGGTCGCCCGGGGAGTCTCGTTTTCCTATAGTGATCGCCGCGATCGATTCGACGAGATCATCGGCGCGGAGGAACGCGCCGTCGGAGGTGCGATGAGTCGGGTCTTCCTCGTGCACTGGAACGAGCCGGAGGCGCTGGAGCGTGCCGAGAGACTGCGCGGCGCGGGCCACGAGGTCGGCTACCATGCCTCCACCGCGAGCGAAGGGATGAAGGCTCTGCGCGACGATCCGCCCGAGGTGTTCGTCATCGACCTCACGAGGCTGCCGTCCCACGGGGGCGCGGTCGCCACCTGGATCCGCCAGAACCAGTCGACGCGGCGCGCTCCCATCGTTTTCATCGAAGGGGATCCCGAGAAGACGGCGAAGCTCCGCGAGCGCCTGCCCGACGCGACCTTCACCTCGTGGCCGCGGGTGCGCGGGGCGATCCGCCAAGCCCTGCGGCGCCCGCTTGCAAAGCCGGTGGTTCCCGGGACGATGGACGCCTACTCGGGGACGCCGCTTCCGAAGAAGCTCGGGATCCGCGACGGCTCCATCGTGGCGCTGCTGGGAGCGCCGAAAGGATTCCTCCGCCTCCTGGGGACGCTCCCTCCCGGGGTCGTGGTGCGCGACCGTGCCGGGACGCGCGCCGACGTCATCCTGCTCTTCGCGACGCGGCGCGCGGACCTCGCGCGAAAGTTCCCCGGAGCGGCGCGTGCGACGGCCGAGAAGGGGAGGATCTGGATCGCCTGGCCGAAGAAGGCTTCGGGAGTGAGGTCCGATCTGAGCGACTCCGTGGTGCGAGCGTTCGGGATCGCGTCCGGATGGGTGGACTTCAAGATCGCCGCGATCGACGACACGTGGTCCGGTCTCTGTTTCTCGCGGAAAGCGCGGCGACGGTGATTCCCACTCTCGGCTCGAACGGGGGACGCGGACGCTGCGGACTCCAGACCTCCTGACCCAGGCCCGGGGGAAGGTGGTGCATGTCAGGCGTCCCGGACGGCGAAGCGCAGTTTGAGGGCGGAGCCGGGGAATGTCGTCTGCGTCGCGTCGAGCTCCTCAGCTGCACGCGTGGATGCCCGTGCGCCGGGAGGAGAATACGCGCCGAGGGGGGGCGCGGGGAAGCGAGCTGACAGATTGCTCCTACTCGAACGTGGAGCAGGAAACGCAGGCTGAAATCGCTAGCCCGCATGATTCACGAAGCTCGTGCTGCGACCGCGGATCCGGCCATGCTGACGGGCGTCCTCGGGGCTCGGACCCTGCGACGTACTGTTCAAGTACGTCTCGGGTCCTCGCCCCTGCGGATGCCCGTCATCACGGCCGTCTCCACGGCTCGACTGAGCTCGCCGAAGTCGGTCTCGCGACGGACCTTCGTGAATAAAGCGGGCTAGCCCGGCCTGGCGGCCGCAACCAAGTCAGTCGCAGCATGGTCTTCGATCGGGAGCTTGCAATCTCCCGAGGTTTGGTGTGCGATGAGCCCATGGAACAGTTCATCGCCAAGCACTCCGACGAGATCGAGGGAGCCCTGTCGTGCTTTGACCGGGTGCTCTTTCGAGGCTATCTCCCGTTCTTCAGCGGCGCGGCCGTCGCCGCGTGACCGCATGGGTCCCTTTGAGGAAGAGCGTGGCCTACCTCTTCCGGTACCGCGAGATCTCTCTCCAGAGCAACTCCCGGTACTCGAACGCCCTGGCCGAAGTCGACGATCCCTCGATTCCCCTGCAGGCACTGGACGAGATCACGACCCGCAAGCAGTCGTCCGCGACCAGACCCGTCGAGGTCTTCAACCCCCTGGCCCGATCCGAGACTCAGCTCTTTGCCGCCGTGATGAGGGGCGAGCACGCGGTGCACGGCTTCACCAATCGGGATCTACGCGACGAGCTCGCCCTCGCGGGCGTGCGCCTGGCGGACGATCCCAAGAAGTGCAGCGCCCAAGTCAGTCGCATGCTCCATCGTCTCCACGTATACGCGCTCGTCGCCAAGATTCCGCGCTCCCGCCGCTGGCGCGTCACGCGCTTGGGCTACCGGGTGATGAGCGCGGCGCGCCGTATCCGACACACCGAGTTTCCCAGCCGCCATGCCGATGCCGCTTGACCGGCTACACTCTTCTCCGCAAAACGCGGAGAAGTGACGAAGAGAGAATCGATCCGTTCGAGAGCGGGGCTGGACGGCTTGGGGTTCACGCCTCTGTTGTTCGCACGACTTGCCCGAACATCACAGCGCTCCCGTTCGAGCCCTTCGCAGGGGCCTGGGGGACCGCGGTCCCGGCGTCCGCCGGCGCTGGCTCGACGGGGGGCGCGGTGGCCTGGAGCCCCCCCTCCCCCGCAGAGACGGCCCCGGTTCCGGGCGGCCGGGTTGGATCGAACCGTTCCCGGCGCCGTGAGCGAAGTCCACTCCGGATGGTCGCGCGGTGCAGAGGCCGACGACCGGTTCCCGCACGAACGCCGGCGGGATGCGACCCCCGGCCGTGAGCCGCGCGACTGCCGAGCAGCTCATCCAGGTCGCGAAGAGCAGACTCCGCCGCCGGGAAGTCGCCGTATACTTACGCTCAACGCACGGAGGAAACGTCTGTGCAAAACCTACCTTCCCGGCTTGCCCTCCTGGTCCTCGTCTTCGTCCCCGTCCTCGCGACCGCGGTGACCGTCCCCGCGAACGCCAGCTGTCTGATCCCGAAGAGCTTCACGCAACTCTCCCCGACCAACGGGTATCACTACGTCGTGATGCCGGCCGGCGTGACCGACACGGCGGCGAGCCGCATCGGGCGGTTCTGGCAGCCGGGCCAGTACGCGGCGACGGGCGAGGGAACCTGCGACGAGCGGTACTGGCTCCTCCCTTGCCCGGGCTGCGTCCCCGGCGCTCCGGGCCCGGTCTTCCAAGTTGATGGCGTTCTGGGAGGCATGGAGTGCAATTCCGGCTGTCCGGCGGGGGAGATGGTCGTGCTGCTGGAGGAGACCTCCGCGGACGGAACGAATGCCTTCCTCGCCGTCTCCCGGGTGACCGAGCAGGGCGGCGACCCGGCGTTCGACTTCGCCCGGATCGGCCGGGACTGGACGTTGCGACCGATCCCTTCGCCGATCGTGGTTTCGACCACGGGGGGCCAGGTGTTTTACGCGCAGTTGCGGTTCGACGATCCCGCCCCCGCGTTCTACGGGCTCGCGGGAGTGCCGGCGAGCGGAACGATCACGGCGTTCCACCTTTTCCGGGGCGGGCCCGGGGCCACGCGGGACCGCGCGACCTGGCAGTTCGTAAAGCGTATTCCGCATTTCGGCGGCGTCACGACCGACACCGTCACGCTCGAGTGTCCCGCCGACGGCCTGGGCGTTCCCCTGGCCGCGGCGCTCGAGCTCGACAACGGCCAGGTGGTTACCGATTACGTCAGCCGCGCGCAGACCGCCGCGTGCGATCCCCACACCCCCGGCGCGGGCAGGACCCCGGATCGGGGGTCCGGCGCGCTCCGGGTCGGCCGGTCCGGGGCGTCCGACGTCACGCTGTCCTGGGGCGCATCCTGCGCGTCCGGCGACGACGATTTCGAAGTGTACGAAGGCGCGATCGGATCCTGGACGAGTCACACGCCGCGCGCGTGCTCGACCGGCGGCGCGCGCCACCTCACGCTCGCCCCCCAGAGCGACGCCGCGTACTTTCTCGTCGTGCCCTTCGACCCAGAGGAGAGTCAGTTCGAAGGCTCGTACGGCCTTCTTCCGGGCGGTTCGGAGCGCCCGCCGGGCGCTACGTCCTGCCGGGTCCGCCGAGTCCAGGCCTGCTTCTGAGCCGCGCAAGCTTCGGCTGCCGCTTGCTCCAGGCGGTGCTGCACGGCGAGCACCTGGTGCGCGGACTGCGCAACCGCGACCTCACCGCGCTGCTCTGCCCGACGGCACCGCGGGACGACGAGGAGCTCCGCCGGCGCTGCACGCGGACTTCACGTGCCGTGGCGAAGCTGCGCGGTCACGGTCTCTTGGCAAAGATTCCGCGCAGCTACCGCTACCGCATCACCCCGCGGGGAGCGCGCCTCATGTCGGCCGCGATCCGGGTGCGCCTTCACGACTTTCCCAAAGAGTTGCAGGCCGCCTGAACGGGAGGCTTGACCAGCAGAGCGATTGCGAGGAGAAATTTTGCGAGCGGAGCAAGTGTTCGCCCCAAATACTGTATTGCCTCTACTCGGACGTACTCGGACGTGGAGCAGGAAACGCAGGTTGAAACCGTCATCCGTTCGGCCGCCGTTCGCCGAAGCGTCACGGGACCTGGAGGAGAAAGTCCTCCAGGGTCGTTCCGGTCACGGAGCGCGCGTCGAAACGGTCCTGGCCCACGACGATGAGTCTTGCTTTGGGGAACGTCCGGGCGAACCACGCGAACTCGATCGCGGTCGTTCGTCCGCTCTTGACCTCGAGATAGGTTTCGCGGTCGAGCACGAAGTCGATCTCGTGCTCGGCGGTTTGCCAGTAGTGCATCCGCTCGGGGAATTCCGCCCCGCTCAGGGCGGCCCGACGCCACAGTTCTTGCGCCACGAGCCATTCTCGCCATTTACCTTGCGCGTCCGCAGGAAGCCGCTCGAAGTCGTCCCCGCTACGCAGCCGCTCGGGGCTCCAGGCGACCGCCACGAGGAGGTTCGTCATCGGGAACTTCGCCGGACGGCGGGCGAGGCCGACCCGGCGCGAAGGATCCCATGCCAGCGCCTGGCCAACGCACATGAGGTCCGAGAGCAGCTCGACGTATGCCGCGGCGACCGTGTTGTTGGCGAGGCCGGCCTCCCGCGCCAGCTTCGCCTGCCCCACCGGCGTACCGCCCCACTTCAAGATGTTCTCCATCACCGCGACCAGGGCGGCACGCTGACGACCGCTCGCCGCGCACTCGCCGTAAACCCAGTCCCGCATCATCTCGACGAGATACTCGGGGAGGTGCCCTCGCTCGGCGAGCGCGTTGCACGCGGCCGGGCAACCCCCCGACAGCAGGTACGCCGACAATGCGCGATCGCCGAGCTGCGGGCCGCAGACGCGGCGGAACTCCCCGAAGGAGACGGGCGTGAACAGGTAGGTCGTTCGATCGAGACGCCCCCGGCGTCCCGGGAGTCGTTCACTGCCCCGGCGCAGATCGGTGGCCTTGGAACCGGTCGTGACGACGAGGATCCCCCGCAGGTCGCCCGCATCGATCGCGCGCTTGAGTGCGCGCTGCCAATCCCGGACCGCGGTGATCTCGTCCACGAAGAGCCGGCGCAGCCTTGCCCGCCGCGGAAACGAGGCGGCCACCTCCTCCAGTGCGTGGCGCAGCGCGTCGGCGTCCCCGAGTTCGTCCCCGTTGAGGTACAGTGCGCTGCCTGGTCCATGGGTCGCGATCGTCTCCCGCAGCCTCGACTCGAGCCAGGTGCTCTTTCCGTACTGGCGCGGGCCGCGGATGAGAAGCACGCCCTCTTCCTCGGGAAGGGAATCCAGGCCGAAGTGCACCTCGAACGTGAACCGCGAGCTGGCGAGCTCGTGGAGATGCGGAAAGAGCCCCGGAGCGGCGAGATCGCCACGCAGCAGGCACTGGTTGATTTCCCTAACGTTCATGTCGTTAGGTATTCTAACGTCTGAGACGTTAGTCTACCAGGCACGGATCGGGCGTGGGTGTAGGACAGGAAAGTGAGGAGGAGCTGAATCGAAGCGAATCGGGGACAGCAACCGAAACTCGCCAGCACGCAACTCATTCAAACCACGGGGTATTGTGCGAGTTTCGGTTGCTGTCCCCGATTCGCAGCATCGTCTCGTCACTTTCCTGTCGTACACCCCCCCGACGGATTCGGGTTCGACATCCTGACCCGTCTGGGGGATGCGTTCCACTATGCCGACCTCGACATCGAGAAGAAAGACTACGACGGCGTGCCGGTGCGGGTCGTCACGCCTCGAACCCTCTGGCTCATGAACAAGGACACGGCGCGTCCCACGGATCGATTCGACGCGGAGGTCCTGGCCGAGAGATTCGGGTTCCGGGAGGAGTAGGATGTCGATAGCTCGCTTTCGTTCAATCGAGGAAATGCCGCGGCCATGGCGCGATCCCGACGACCCGGCGAACCTCCGAGTCGTCGCACAGATGCTGACGTTCTACCGGCTCCTGGCGCGCTCCGGGCCGCGACGCGCGGGAGTTCAGCGCTTTCGCACGTTGCACGAAGCCAACGCGAGCCGGAACGACTCGTATCGTCCCTGAGGATCCGCTCAGGTGTACGTCAATGGCCGCGAGTGGCTGTGCCGGCGGCTCGACGAGAAGGGGATCCGCTACCGTCGTTACGACAACGCCTTGGTGGAGATCGATGACGTCGAGGCGGCGCAGGAGCTGCGCGAGCGATTCGTGCATCGCAACGGGCCGCGGTCGCTCAATGCCTTGGCGCGGCGGGTCAATCCCCTCTTGGCTGTCGTGGAGGCGGCGGGCTTCGGGGGCTACTCCTGGGTGACGGACCAGGCGGAGCTTGCCAGCTTTGTGCTTTGATTCTCCCACCTGGGTCAGGAGCTCCGGACTCACGACCGCGGTCCACGATGTGGACGAGGTCGTGTGCCGCGAGGCCGTAGCGTCCATGCCCTGAGCCGCGGCCGCCGCTCGAAATCTGGGGGAATGATCTCGTCCGTGATCTCCCGCGCTTCGATCGCGGGGAGCCGAGTCGTGTCCAGGGCAAATGTCTTCGAGTTGGTGCTGAAGAGGATCGCGCCGCCGGGGGCCAGGAGGCGCATGCATCCGGCGAGGAGGGACGGGTGGTCCCGCTGCACGTCGAACTCGCCCGTCATGGCCGTGGACTTCGAGTAGGTGGGCGGCGCGAGGAAGATCAGGTCGTACCTGCGCCCGTCGCCTCCGCCCTCGATCCATTGCAACGCGTCCGCGCGCACGAATCGGTGGCGTTGCCCCTCGAGCCGGTTCCGTGCGAAGTTCCGCCGTCCCCAATCCAGATACGTGTTGGACAGATCCACGCTGGTGGTCGATCGCGCTGCGCCCGCCGCGGCGGCCACCGACGCGGTGCACGTGTAAGCGAAAAGATTCAGGAAGTCGCCGCCCGCCGCCCGCTCGCGAATCGTTCGCCGGAGGATTCGATCGTCGAGGAACAGCCCCGTGTCGAGGTAATCCGTGAGATTCACCAGGAAGCAAAGGTCTCCCTCCCGCACCTCACGGAACCGGCGGCGGTCGTCGCGCCGCTCGTGCTGCTCTCCGGCGACACGTCGGGCCCGGACCCGAAGGACCACATCCTTGGGATCGATGCCGAGCGCCTCCGGGACCACCAGGAGCGCTTCGCGGACGCGCCGCTCGGCGGTCGCGGTCGCCACCTTGCGCGGGGGCGCGTACTCCTCGAGGCGCACCGCACCGTCGTACCAGTCGATCGAGAGGTTGTACTCGGGAATGTCGCTGTCGTACAACCGGTAGCAGGTCAGCCCCTCGCGCTCGACCCACGCGGCGAGGTTCCGCCGATTCTTGAGCAGCTTCTTCGCGAGCGCATCGGCCTCGTGACTCGGCCGCCGCCAGCCCGGCCCCTTGGAATCGGCCACCGGAGCGCCCGCGATCTGGAATTCGAGCAGCCTGCACTCGATCGGTCCGTTGTGGAGTACGTGCCTGGATGAAGTCCGAAGTCCGATGCGCTTGGCGAGAGCCGGATTGCCCGAGAAGATCCAGGCGGTCCAACCGGGAAAACGCCGCTTGAGGATGTCCCCGAGCAGCTCGTAGAGCGGCCCGAGCTCTCCTGCTTCGCCGAGCCGCGCGCCGTAGGGCGGGTTCGTGAGGACCAGGCCGCCCTCGGGCCACGGGGCCTCGATGTCGCGGAGCTCCTGGACCCGGACGCGGACGTGGCGCGCGATGCCGGCGCGCTCGAGATTGCCCCGCACGCTCTCGATCGCCGTCCTCGACGCGTCGGAGCCGGCGATGCGGATCGTCCGATCCTTCCCGGCGATGCGTCGGTCGCGCGCCTCGGCCCGCAGCCGCTCCCAGATCGCGGCTTGGTGGCCGCGCCAGCCTTCCGCTCCGATCCTCTCGCGCTCGAGGCCGGGCGCCACGTCGAGGGCCATCCATGCGGCTTCCACCAGGATCGTGCCCGAGCCGCACAGAGGATCGAAGAGCGGGGCGGTAGCGAAGCGGGTGTGCCAGCCGGCGATTCGCAGCAGTGCCGCCGCCAAGTTCTCCTTGAGCGGCGCTCGCGCGCCGCGACGATCGATCCCGCGCTGGTGGAGACTCTCCCCCGCGAGGTCGATGCTCACCGTGGCCGTCGTGCCGGAAAGGTGAACGTGGATGCGCAGATCGGGGCGCTCGGTGTCGACGCTCGGTCGCGCTCCTTCCTTTTCTCGCACGCGGTCCACGATGGCGTCTTTCGTCTTGAGCGCCACGTAGTGCCGCGGGCCTGCCGGAGAATCGCCTCCCGCAGCGAAAACGGCCAGCGTCTTCTCCGGACCCACATGGTCGGTCCAGTCGATGGCGTGAACCGCTTCGTACAGCGCGACGGCGCTCGGCGCCTCGAAGCTGGCGAGGGGGAGCAGGACCCGGCTCGCCACACGAGACCAGAGGCAGGCGCGGTACGCGTCTTCCAGGCGCTCGCCGAACGCGACGCCGCCTCGGCATTCTTCGACCGCCGGCAGGCCCAGTTCCCGTAGCTCGTCCGCCAGGACCTGCTCGGTCCCACGAGACGCGGTGGAGAAGAATCGCATTGTCACGCTCGCCGCACGCCCGCCGCACTGAGGTCCGGATGGTCCGGCGCACGAAGCGGCTGATCGTGGCGGTCCGGCCATGCCGCAGAGATCGAAAGGAGAGCGGTGTAGCTGTTCGTCACGTCCGAGAGTACCGCGAAGCGCAGTCTAGCAGCCTCGTGGCTTCCAACCCTCGCATGTCGTCCGAGGATTCGAGACCCACCCACGCTCGATCCGCGCCGGTCCGCCGGCGTGGATCAGGCGTGGGGCCGGGGGTTCGGGGGCAGCGCCGCCGACGCGGGAGCTCAATTCGAGCGTCAGAACCCGCAGACCGACCCACCGCTGCGACCACGAAGAAGGCCCGCTGCGTTCCGGCGTCCGGCGAACTATGTTCCTCCTCTGAGGAAACAGCGGAGCGGGGGCTCTGCCCCCGAACCCCCGCTCCCGCCCTCCGCGACGCCGGCAGACCGGCATCGCCCCGGTTGGGCTGGTTTCTTCCCGAGGTGTCGGGAGAAGGCCCGTGAGGCTGCTCTGAAGAAATCTCGATCCGGGAGCTCCCGTTTCCCTTCCCGGACTTGGAGTCGCCCATGATCGAGCATCCCGCGACGGCGCATGGTCGAGGCGGCCAAAGGAAGCTGCCTCGAAGGGGCGTCCCGCGGCGCCTGGCGGCCCTGACCGTGAGCCTCTGCGTGCCGTTCCTCGCCGGTTGGATCGCCGCCGAGGAGGCGGCACGCGACGAATCGGCAGTGACCAGGACGCACGGTCCCTACGCGATCGGGATTCCCCCTCGAAAGCTGACGGTCGAAATCACCACCCGGACGCTGCCCGCCGCGGAGTGGCCGATGAGCGACGAGTGCATGACCGTCCGCGACGAAGGAGGCGCCGTGCTGCTGCACCGCGACTACCCGGTGACCGGCGATCTGGAGATGCACATCGTCCTCGATGTGCTGGAGCTGTCGGGGCGTGGCAAGGCGCTGCTGGTGATGCGGGAGTTCTCCCCCGCGACACCCGGGAGCGGCGTGGACGGGCAGCTGTTCGGCCTGAACGGCGACGGGCGCCTCGTGCCGATGACGGGGGCGATCTCGCCGCACAAGAACGACGCCGATGCGGCGAACTTCCGCGTCGTGCGAAGCGGCCGCGGTGAGGCACGTCGAGTAATGGTCGAGGTCGAGGAGTGGACGGGGAACTTCACCGTCCTGCGCCACTATGCCATCGCTCCCGACGGTGTCGCCAGCGACGAGCCGGTCGCCGAGCGCGAGAGTCGAACCGCGATTCGGATCGACGGCGCGTACGCTGCGAGGAAGCGCATCGAGATCGAGAACGAAATCGGAAACGAGATCGAGAACGAGGGCGAGCCGTTCGTCACGCTTCGTGGCGACCCCACCTTCGACGGACCTTCCGTCAAGATCGCGATCGGCCCGTCCTCGAAGATCGAGTTCCTCGATGCCGTGTTGGCGGACGGGCAATGGTTCCTGCGCGTGAGAATCGACGGGCGCGAGGGGTACGTTACGGGAGACGGGAGTTTCGACCTGGATCGCCTCGGCCTGCCAACTGCCGGCTGAGCCCGGATCCGGCTGCTTTCGTACGACGCCTGCCGGACCGTGCTCTGCCCGACCAGAAACCGGTCTCCACCCGGCGTCACGTTCCGGATCGGCATCCACCTCTGCGACTCGCCGATCCGGTACTCGGTACCCCGCGATGAGGCGATCACGAACCTGGCGAATCCAATCGTGGATCACGGAACGGAAACGGTGATCGTGCCGTAGCCTGCGCCGCTCGCGCCGGTGACCCCGCGCGTGCTCGGGCGAGCCGGTCTACCCCGGCGCCGGCACGCGCGGGATCGCCCGCTACGGGCAAGGGTTCGCGTTCGGCCTTTCGATCCCCGCGCTGTTGCGCCCGAGGCTTCCCTCGACGCCGCCTTGAACTCCGGTGACGAGCGAAAAGACCGCCTGTCCCGCCGGCGGACGGTCGAAGTCGTCGACGTGGGCGACGGTGAGGCCGCAGTGGCGGTCGGCCAGCGCGCCGGAGCCCGGCGCCTGCGTGTACACGCCGGTCGACCGCAGCAGCGCGAGGTCTCCCTCGTAGACGTTCCACGAGTCGAAGCCCGACTCCTGCTGCCAGCGGATGTGGTCCGGATCGTCGGCCAGGATGTAGATCGCCCCGTCGTTCAGATCGCAGAGGTCCCCGACACCGTCCTGGTCGGAATCCCGCTGATCGGGATTGTGGCGGGTGACGCAGTTGTCGCAGGCGTCGCCGAGCCGATCCTGGTCCACGTCGGTCTGGAGCGGGTTGGCGTGGGAACGGCAGTTGTCGCACGCGTCTCCTACTTCGTCGGAATCGGCGTCCTCCTGTTGCGGGTTGAAGATCGTGGGGCAGTTGTCGATGGTCCCGCACAAGCCGTCCATGTCCTGATCCGGGATCGGATCGCAAGGACAGAACGCGCACGCGTCCCCGCGGCCGTCCCCGTTGCAGTCGCTCTGCGAGGGATTCCAGACGGTGGGGCAATTGTCGACGTCGGCGCAGAAGCCGTCGCCGTCGGCATCATCGAACGGATCGCGAGGGCAGGGGTCGCAGGCGTCGCCGATTCCGTCGGCGTCGGTATCGACCTGCGACGGGTTGGCCACGAACGGGCAGTTGTCGCAGGCGTCGCCACGACCGTCGGCGTCCACGTCCGATTGGTTCGGGTTGGGCGCCGCCGGGCAGTTGTCGCGGCAGTCGGGGTGCCCGTCGCCGTCCGTGTCGGCGCACGCGATCGATCGTGCCACGCGGAACCCCGTCTTGAACTCCTCGGTGAAGTAGGGCTTGGGAACGGGCACGTCCGAGCGCAGGGGGGTGGCGCTGTCCTGGGCGTTCCCGCCGCGGGTCACGCGGCTGGCCGAAGCCAGGGTCTCGGTCCACTCCGCCACGTTCCCTGCCTGATCGAAGGTCCCGTACGGGCTGGCGCTCTGGGGTCCCGCGCTTCCCCCGGTCGTGACGTTGCCGGCCTTGCCGTTCCAGACCGCACCGAGGTCGAAGTTCGCGACGTTGGGACCTGGATTGGAGATGTCGCCGACGACGCTCGCGGTGGCTCTCGTCGGCGCCACGTTGCTGCGGGTCGGGTAGAGCCAGTCCGATCCCGTCGCCGGGTCGTGGTACGCGGCCCGCACCCACTCCGCATCCGAAGGAAGGAACCAGAGCGCAACCGGTCTCCGCACGGCCGTCGTGCCGGGGCTCGAAACCTGTAGGTTGTAGGCGCCGTTCTCCGTCGTCGCGGGTCCCTGCGCTCCGCTTGGCCGGCCGTTGTGGAGCCAGTTCACGTACCGGGCCGCGTTCAGCCACGAGACGTAGTTGACGGGCTTGTTGCCCATGTTGGGCTTCGTGGAGTAGGCGAACGAGCCAAAAACCCCGCTGCGGCTGATGCCGCCTCCGATATCGGTCTGCATGCTGACGTTGAACAGGCCATTCGGATCGGCCGCCGCCACGGCGTTCAGGAAACGGACGTACTCCGCGTTCGATACCTCGGTCGCGCAGATCTCGAAAAGATCGTCCACCGGGACGAACGCGCAGGCGTTGCCGATCCGGTTGCCGTCGTCGTCCGCCTGGTCGGGGTTCGCGACGGTCGGACAGTTGTCGCACGCATCCCCGACGCCGTCGCCGTCCCGGTCGTGCTGGTCCGGATTGTGGACGGTCGGGCAGTTGTCGACGTTCCCGCACACGCCGTCGCCGTCCTGATCCGGGATCGGATCGCACGGACAAACGGCGCACGCATCGCCGAGGCCGTCCCCGTTGCAGTCGCTCTGCGTGGGATTCCAGATGATGGGGCAGTTGTCCACGTCGCCGCATACCCCGTCGCCATCCCAGTCGTTGAACGGATCGTGAGGACAGGGGTCGCACGGATCGCCGATTCCGTCGGCGTCCGTGTCGAACTGCGAGGGGTTGAACACGAACGGGCAGTTGTCGCAGGCGTCGCCGCGACCGTCGAAGTCCACGTCCGACTGGTCCGGGTTGGACACCGCCGGGCAGTTGTCGCGGCAGTCGGGGTGCCCGTCCCCGTCCGCGTCGGCGCACGAGGCCGTTCGTGCCACGCGGAACCCCGTCTTGAACTCCTCCGTGAAGTAGGGCTTGGGAACGGGAGTGTCCGAGCGCAGGGGAGTGGCGTCGTCCTGGGCGTTCCCCCCGCGGGTCACGCGGTTGGCCGAAGCCAGGCTCTCGGTCCACTCCGCCACGTTCCCGGCCTGGTCGAAGGTCCCGTAGGGGCTTGCGCTCTGCGGCCCCGCGCTTCCCCCGGTCGTGACGCTGCCGGTCCACACCGCGCCGCGGTCGTAATTCGCCACGTTGGGGCCCGGATTGGAGATGTCTCCCACCACGGTCGCCGTGGCTTTCGTCGGCTGGACGTTGCTGCGCGTCGGGTAGAGCCAGTCCGCTCCCGTCGCCGGGTCGTGGTACGCGGCCCGCACCCAATCCGCATCCGAAGGCAGGAACCATAACGCGCCCAGCCTCCGCACGGCGGTCGCGCCGGGGTTCGAAACCTGGAGGTCGTAGGCGCCGTTCTCCGTGGTCGCGCGTCCCTGCGCTCCGCTCGGCCGGCCGTTGTGAAGCCAGTTCACGTACCGGGCGGCGTCCAGCCACGAGACGTAGTTCACCGGCTTGTTGCCCATGTTGGGCTTGGTGGCGTAGGTGTACGAGCCGGTCGCCCCGCTTCGGCTGATGCCGCCACCCAGGTTGGTCTGCATGCTGACGTTGAACAGGCCGTTCGGATCGGCCGCCGCCACGGCGTTCAGAAAGTCGACGTACTCGGCGTTCGACACCTCGGTCACGCAGATGTCGAAGAGGTCGTCCACCGGGACGAACGCGCAGGCGTTGCCGATCCGGTTGCCGTCGTCATCCGCCTGGTCGGGATTCGCGACGGTCAGACAGTTGTCGCACGCATCCCCGACGCCGTCGCCTTCCCGGTCCGCGCTGGTCCGGATTGGGGACGGTCGGGCAATTGTCGACGTTCGCCGCACACGCCGTCACCGTCCATGATCCGGGATCGGATCGCACGGACAGACCTCGCACGCGTCGCCGAGGCCGTTCCCGTTGCAGTCGCTCTGCGTGGGATTCGAGACGGTGGGGCAGTTGTCCACATCACCGCAGAACCCGTCGTAATCCATGTCGTTCCACGGGTCGCGAGGGCAGGGGTCGCACGGGTCGCCGAGGCCGTCGCCGTCCGTATCGACCGGCGAAGGGTTGGCCACGAGCGGGCAGTTGTCGCAGACGTCCCCGCGACCGTCCGCGTCCGCATCCGCTTGGTTCGGGTTGGCCACCGTCGGGCAGTTGTCGCAGGCGTCGCCCACGCCGTCGCCGTCGGTGTCCGGGTTGCCCACGCAACCCGGCGTGGCCGGCGCAGCCGCCGGGGGGGCGATCCGGGCACCGACCGAGTCAGCGAGCACGCCGGTCGTGGCAGCGATGCAAACGAGGAAAAGGAGAACGGAAGCTACAGGTGTTCTCATGGCGCGCTCCCCCCATCGATCGGCCCCCCCCCGCGTTCGTGCGGGAGTGCCCGAAACGTGTGCACCAAGTTTACCGCCGCGAGCACATGCGGTCGACCGGTGCCCTCCACCGAACCCCAGAGCGGCTGGCGGTCTCGGACCTCGTCGAGCCGTGGTAGCCTTCCGCGTGGCCTCCCTCCGGCTGGACCGCCCGGCGACGCTGATCGCGAATCCCCGCTCCGGGACCTTCGACACCCGAGATCTCCTTCCCGCTGCAGCAGACCGCCTTCGCGAAGGAGGCTGGCGGGTGGAGATCCGTCCGACGGAGCACTCCGGCGACGTGCGCCGCCTGGCGGAGGAGGCCCGGATCCGGAACGACGAAGCCGTGTTCGTCGCCGGCGGCGACGGCAGCCTGAACGAGGCGGCGAGCGCGCTGGCGGGGAGCACCGTTGCCCTCGGAGTGCTCCCCTGCGGCACGGCGAACGTCTGGGCCCGACTGATCGGCCTTCCGGTGCCGGGGCCTCTGGGCGGCCGCGCGATCGCCGAGGCCGCCGCAGCTCTCTCCCGCGGCGCGATCCGCAGCGTCGATCTCGGCCGCGCGGGCGACCGGTGGTTCCTGCTCTGGACCGGCATCGGGCTGGATGCGGAGGTGACCGCCTCCATCGAGCCGAAGCCGGCTCTCGTCCGGCGACTCGGGATGGCAGGGTACGCGCTCCACGCCGCGACCAAGGCCTTGCTGCATCGAGGCCGGCGCATGACGGTCGAGATCGACGGCCGCTCGATCCGGACCGAGGCGCTCCTCGTCGTCGTGAGCAACGCTCCGCTGTACACCCCGTTCCTGCGTCTCGCCCCTCGCGCCGTGCTGGACGACGGCGTGCTCGACGTGACGGCGCTCGGCGGGAAGACCGCTTGGGCGCTCTCCTGGCACCTCGCGCGAACCTTGCTCGGCAGGATTCCGGGATCGATCGAGCGGATCGAGGCGACCGGGCGACGGATCCGGATCTCGGCGGAGCCCGCCTGCCGCGTTCACTTCGACGGAGAGCCGGCGGGATTGACTCCTCTGTCCGTCGAGGTGGTTCCCGCGGCCCTCCGTGTGCTGGTGCCGCGGGAGGTCCCCGGCGGCCTCTTTCGTGACGCTTGAGGCGTCCGGTTCGGGGCCGGCATCGAGACTCGCTGTCGCACGCCACCCCGACGGGCTTCGAACGAGTCTCGGGGCGGGCCCTGGTAGCATCACCGCGTGCGGACAATGGACGAGCGAATCCTCGATGCCATTCGGAACGTTCCGGAAATCGCCGTGCTCGCACTCTTCGGCTCTCACGCCGCGGGATTCCCTCGAGCCGACAGCGACCTCGACGTGGCCGTGCTGCCGGCCCCGGATACCTCCCTTCCGCGGAGGCGGCTCCAGCAGCGGATCGCCGTGGCGCTGGCCGACCTGGCACCGGAAGGCCGGGTGGACGTCGTCTTCGTGGACGAGGCGCCGGACCTGCTGCGGCAGCGGATCATGGAGAAGGGGCGCCTGATCCTCTGCAACGATCCTCCACTCTGGCGCAGTTGGAGAGTCCGCACCATGCGAGAGTACGGGGATCGCGAATGGGTACGTCGACTGTATCGCGAAGCGCAGCGCCGGAAGCTGCTCGGAGGCCGGGGCGGTCGATCGGGACGCGCTCTCGACTCGTTTGAATGCACTCGAGGCTACCTCGCCGAGCTGCGATCGTTCCTGCGGCATTCCCGCGAGGAGTTCATCCGCGAGCCGGCGCTTCACCATCTGGCGGAGCGTTACCTGCAGCTCGCTTGCGAGTGCGTTCTCGACACGGCTCACCACGTCATCGCGGACGAGGGGCTGCGGCAAGCGACGAGCTACCAGGACGCCATGGACGTACTCCGCGAATCGGGGTTTCTCGCCGAAGATCTCGCCGAGCGCCTGAAGGGCTGGATCGGCTTCCGGAGCGTCCTGGTCCACTTCTACCTGAACGTCGACCACGGACGGTCCCATGACGCGATCCGGGAAGACCTCGGGGATCTCGAGGCGTTCGCGGTGGAGATGACGCGACTGCTTGGGCCGTCCGGAAGCTGAGACTCCACCCGGCCGGCCGAGAATGCCGTTACACCTCGGCATCATCCCGACCGCGACACGCGCGCGGCGTCGAGGCGGACGTCCGACCCACGGGAGCGCGAGGGCCCGTGGAGCGAGCGGCTCGAAGAGGCTATCCTCCGCGGGTCGATCGGCGAGACGGACCGGTGCGCGGTCTCGTTCGATTGCGGGGAGGCGCTCGATGCAAGCCGATCTGGGACTGCTCATTCTCCGACTCGGGGCCGCGGGAATGATGCTCGGCCACGGGTACGGCAAGCTGCTCAAGGTGATCCAGGGCCCGTGGAAGTTCGCCGATCCGATCGGGATCGGCGAGGTCCCGACCCTCTTTCTCGCGGCCTTCGCGGAGTTCGTCTGCTCGATCCTGGTGGCGGTGGGGTACAAGACCCGGCTCGCCGCGATTCCGCTCGTCGCGACCATGGCCGTCGCCGTCGGGATCGTGCATCGAACCGATCCTTGGGGCGACAAGGAGATGGCCGCTCTGTACGGCGTCGCGTTCCTGGCGATCGCCCTCGTCGGCGCGGGGCGATACTCCCTCGACGGAGGGAGCGGAACACGAAGGAAGAAGTAGGCGAGTCCAGGCCGCGCACCGGATCAGCCAGAGGTCGAGTCGAGGCGCTCGAGCGCAGCGCACCCGAAGCGATCTCCGTATCGGCTCGCTACTCCCGCCCTCCTCGCACGGTCTCGAGCCAGCTCACGGACACGCCGTGCTGGCTCGTGGGGAGCCTCCGCTCGTCGAGCCGTAGGAGCCGGTGCCGCACGCGCTCTTCCCGCGGACGAGGTAGTAGAAGCCGTCACCGGAAGTGGGGATGGCTCCATCCGACGTCGCCGCGGTCGCGGGCGACGCGAGGCAGATCTCCGAAGCTCCGGATCCGACGGGAAACTGCCCCAAGGCGCCTTTGAGGACGTCGTAGGTCGTTTCTGCGCCCAGGCTGTTCCACTGAAAGTCCTGGTCCGACAGCGCCACGAACCCGGCGACCTCGCCCGGCGCCGGGCCGGGAGCGTGCTGGCAGCCCGATGTCGCGCTGCAGGAATCGGCCGTGCAGCCGATCCGATCGTCGCAGTCCGGTGGCGGACCGCCGAGGCACGCGCCGCCCGTGCAGGTGTCGGCGGTCGTGCAGGCGTCGCCGTCGTCGCAGGGAACGCCGTCGCCCGGATCGTACCGCCCGCCGTTGCTCTTCTGGGTGTTGTCGTAGCCTCCCCAGATCACCATGCGGCTGCCGGTCCACACCGCGGTATGGTCCCGGCGCGGGCTGGGCGCGCCGATCATCGAGGTCGCGGTCCAGGTGTTCGCCTCGGGGTTGTACCTCCCGCCCGTGTTCAGCCTCGTGAATCCTCCATCGGACGTCCCGCCCCAGACGATCATCCGGCGTCCGGTCCAGATGGCGGTGTGACCGCTTCGCCCGGTGGGTGCGCCGATCAAGGACGTGCCTGCCCACGCGTCCGTCGCCGGATCGTAGAGCCCGCCGGAGGACGTGCCGCTGGATCCGTTCCAGCCGCCCCAGACGAGCACGCGGCTTCCCGTCCACGTTGCAGTGTGTTCGTAGCGCGCGCTCGGCGCTCCGATCGTCGAGGTCGGCGTCCATGAGTTCGCGACCGGATCGTAGCGGCTGCCGTCCGCCATGAAGCTCTGGCTCGGGGAGTAGCCGCCCCAAACCACCATGACGCTTCCCGTCCAGGCGGCGGAGTGGCCCCAGCGCGCGCGAGGCGCGCCCGCCGTCGCCGTCGCCGCCCAAACGTCCGTCTCCGGGTCGTAGCGCCCTCCCGTGACGAGCTCGTTGGTCGACGCCTGGGACTTGCCTCCCCAGATCACCATCCGGCTTCCTGTCCAGACGACGCTGTGTTCGTAGCGCGAGGTCGGCGCGGCGAGCGAGGTCGGCGTCCACGAGTCCGTGATCGGATCGTACCGGCCGCCGCTATTCATGGTCACTCCGTTCCATCCCCCCCAGACGATCATCACGCTTCCCGTCCAGACCACGGTGTGCGACTCGCGTGCGAGCGGTGCGTTGGTGATCGAGGTCGGCGTCCACGAGTCCGTGACCGGATCGTACCTGCTGCCCGTGTTGAGCAGGAGTGCCCGTTCGTAGTCGTAGCCGCCCCAGATCACCATCACGTTGCCGGTCCATACCGCCGTGTGCAGGTCGGTGCCCGGCCCGTCCGTCAGCCGCGTCGTCGTCCACGAGTCCGACGAAGGGTCGTAGCGCCCGCCGCTATTCGTTTCCCTCGAGCCCGTGTCGCCGCCCCAGACGATCATGCGGCTTCCCGTCCAGACCGCGCTGTGCCACAACCGCGCGCTCGGCGCACCGGTCGTCGCGGTGGGAGACCAGGAGTCGGACGAAGGATCGTAACGGCCGCCGGTGTTCGCCTGCCCCCCGCTGTCCGACCCTCCCCAGACCACCATGGAGCTCCCGGTCCAGACGGCCGTGTGCAAGTCCCGCGCGCTCGGCGCATCCGCCGTGGAGGTCGTGAGCCACGAGTTCGCGACCGGATCGTATCGGCCGCCCGTGTTCAGCCGGAGCGTACCGTCGTTACCCCCCCAGACCACCATGAGGCTCCCGGTCCATACCACGGTGTGCTGCGCTCGGGCGCTCGGCGCATTCGCCGTCGAGGTCGCGGTCCACGAGTTCGTGGCAGGATCGTAGCGGCCACCCGTGCCGAGAGTCACCGACCCGTTGAAGCCGCCCCAGACGATCATCTGGGTCCCGGTCCACACGGCGGAATGCGACCCCCGTGCGGTCGGCGCGCCGGTCGTCGCCGTCGCAGTCCACGTGTCCCCGATCGGGTCGTAGCGGCCGCCGCTGTTCAAGGCGGCAGTGTCGGTGGACCCGCCCCACACCACCATGTGGCTTCCCGTCCACACCGCGGTGTGCTGGTAGCGGGCGAGAGGCGCTGCCGTCGTCGAGATCGGCTGCCACGAGTCCGTCGTCGGGTCGTACCGGCCCCCGGTTCTCAGAGCCGATGCACCTGCTCCTCCCCACACGAGCATTCGCGTCCCCGTCCAGACGGCTGTGTGAAAGTAGCGCGGGCTCGGCGCGGACGTGGTGGAGATCGGAGACCAACTATCGGTCACCGGGTCGTAGCGACCACCGGTGTTCAATGTGGAAGAAGCCGACCCACCCCAGATCAGGACCACGCTGCCCGTCCACACGGCGGTATGGCTGTCGCGCCCATCCGGCAGGTCGTCGAGCGTTCCGTTGTCCCACCGTTCGGTCGTGCACGCCGCCAGCCGATCGGCTGACGCGGGCAGCGGCACGGGATCCGAATCGGAGCCGACGGCGAAGACCCGACGGTCTGCGAGATCCGCCGCCACCGTGCGCCACCAGTCCTCCCAGGCCCGCTTCGGCACGTCGAAGCTCGCCACGCGCACCTCGTGCTCGCCTTCCCCGAGCACGACGCGCACCACGAACGCGTCCCGCATCTCGTGAACCGGAGAGACCGCCCCGACCCGCTTCGGGAAACCCGCCCTCATGTTCCGGAACTGCTCGAGCGACACTCTCCTGCGCAGCGAAGCGCCGCCCGCGCCTTCGGAGTCGTCGGCGTCTCGAAACTCCTCGACCGCGAGGGGTTCCTCGCCGGATACGAGGTCCGTGACGTGCCGGTCGGGGTGGGTCGCCGTCGGGTCGATCCGCCCCCGCTCGAGCGCGGCGCGGAGATCCTCCGCGCGCTTCCTGCTCTCGGCGTGGATCGTCGCGTCGAACGCGAAACGCTGGCGGCTCAGGCGATCCGCCAGGACCGCTCGGGCGAGGCACTCCTCGATCCGGAACGGATCGTCGTCGAGCGCCGCGTACAGCTCGAGCAGCCGTTCCGGCATGCGCGTGCCCGCGGCCATGCGCTCGAGCTCGCTCCGGAGCATCTCGTTCGTGATCGGGGTGCGCCACACGTTCTCGAGTGCCGCGGACTGCGCGAGGTAGGTGCGGACCCTCTTCTCGATCTCCGCGCGGGGCACCGCCTCCTCGAAGGGCCGCTTCGCGCCGCTCTGGTGGGCGTAGGAAACGCGCTCCAGAGCCTCCTGCGCCCGGACGCGGTCCTCGAAGGTCAGATCTCGCGCGAGGGCGGTGCCGAACGCGACGCACCCCACGATGCACAGGACCGCGAGCGACGATGACGAGTTCGAGCTTGGCATGACCGTTCCCCCGTTCCGAGGCGCTGCGCCGGAGCCGGATGGGCCCCGGGGGCATCGCCCGATTCACGGCCCCGCGCAGGCCGAGGCACGCGAGCGGGGCCGAGCTCTGAGAGCGGAGGTATACGTCGAAATCGGCGGCCTGGCCCTTCCGAATGCCGCCCGTCCGAGCCTCCGGGAAGCCAGGACGCGTCCTCCCCGGCCGCAGCGGGCCGCAGGAAAAAGCCGAAGCGCTCGTTCCGCCCCGCCTCAGCCGAACAGCTTCGTGCGGGCCGCCTCGGACAGCGCCACCACCGCCGGGTGCTTCAGGCGGCGCTCGGCCGAGATCGCGTAGAAGCGCTCGCGGATCTCGTCGGTCCGGCCGAGGAGACGCACGCCGTGCTGGCGTGCGACCTGTCGTTCGATCACCGACGGCGCGGCGAAGACCCCGGCGCCCGCGGCCCCGAATGCCTTGAGCAGCGCGCTATCGTCGAACTCCCCCGCGATCTCGGGACGGATTTCGTGCGCCTCGAACCAGGTGTCGAGGGAGCGACGGTGCGAGGTGTTTTCGGCGGGAAGCAGGAACGGCGCTCCGTCGAGGCGCCGGGGGAAGGTGCCGCGGAGCCGCTTCGCCACGGCGCCGGCAGCGAAGAACGAGGTGCCGCATTCGCCGAGGAGGTGGTTGAACGCGCGCACGCCGAGGCTCGACGAGGTGGGCGCGTCGGACAGGACCACGTCCAGCTCGTGCACGGCCAGCGCGGCCAGCAGCCGCTCGTGCCGGTCCTCGCGGCAGACGACGCGCAGGCGCTCCGGGATCGACAGGGCCGGCTGGAGGAGCCGCAGCGCGACCAGCTTCGGCACGGCGTCGACGACCCCCACGACGAGGCGCAGGCCACCCGGCGCCCTGCGTCCCTTCACCGTGTCCTGCATCTCACGGCCCAGGGAGAAGATCTCGTCGGCGTAGCCGTAGACGACCCGGCCGGTTTCCGTCAGGACCAGGCGGCGCCCCTGGCGCGCGAAGAGCTTCTCGCCGAGCGCATCCTCGAGCTGGCGCAGCTGCGCCGAGAGCGTCGGGGGTCTCAGCCGCAGCTGCTCGCCGGCGCGGGCGATTCCTCCGTGCTTGGCGACCATCCAGAAGTAGAGGAGGTGGTGGTAGTTGAGCCATTCCATGGTGCGGATCATAGTTCGAGATAAACGAACAATCAATTCCATACTATCTACTTTTCCAGACACTCTCGGACGTCGTACAACCATGCGCGACGGGGCGGACGACGGACGGAGGTCGTCCAGAGATCCGTACCCGGGGAGGTTGAAATGGAACTGCTGGTCAAGGGACACGGAACCCAGCTCCGAGAGCCGCTCCTGCAGCACATCGAGCGCCGCGTGCGTCTGAACCTGAGCCGCTTCGGCGCGGCGATCACCCGGGTCTCCGTGCGGATCCTGGACGTCAACGGGCCCCGCGGCGGCGAGGACAAGCTGTGCCGGATCGAAACCCGCCTGCGCAGCAGAGCGCCGGTGATCGTCGAGAACACCGCCGCGGCTGCCCGAGAGTCGTTCGATCGGGCGATCGATCGCGTCGCGCGGGTGGTCGAGCGCGACGCCATCCGGAGGCTCGAGCCGAGACGCACGGCTCGCGCGTTTCCGTCCTTCTGAGGCACGAGGAGCCAATCATGACGAACCAGATCCGAACGATCCTGCTCCTGGGCGTCCTGTCGGCCCTGCTGATCGCGGTGGGCGGCTGATGGGTCCAGGGGCGATGTGGCTGGCCGTGGGGCTGGCGGCGGCGATGAACCTGGGCGCGTACTTCTTCTCGCACAAGATCGTCCTCCGGACGAACGGCGCCGAGGAGGTCGCACCCGAGCGTGCGCCTGCGCTGCACCGGATGGTGGAGGAGTTGGCGCTTCGGGCGGAGATCCCGAAGCCGCGCGTCTACCTGATTCCCGATCCGCAGCCGAACGCGTTCGCGACCGGACGGAACCCCGAGCGCGGTGTCGTCGCGGTCTCGAGCGGGCTGCTCCAGACGATGGGCGAGCGGGAGCTGCGCGGGGTCATCGCGCACGAGATCGCCCACATCAAGAACCGGGACATCCTCATCGCCACGATGGCGGCGATGCTGGCATCCGGCATCGGTGCCCTGGCGAACCTGCTGAGCTTCGGCCTCTTCTTCGGCCGCAGCGACGGCGAGGAGGGAGAGGGGGGCGCGGGGAGCCTGCTGGCGATCCTGGTGGCTCCCCTCGCGGCCACTCTCGTGCAGCTCGGCGTCTCGCGCTCGCGCGAGTACCTGGCCGACCAGACCGGCGCCCGCATCGCCGGCGACCCGGAAGGGCTGGCCCGTGCTCTCGAGAAGCTCGACCGCGCCGCGGCGATCGTCCCGTCCCAGGCTTCCCCCGCCACCGCGAGTCTGTTCATCGTGAATCCCCTCGCGGGGGCCGGAGGCGTGATGCAGCTCTTCTCGACGCATCCGCCGATCCGCGAGCGCATCCGGCGGCTGCGCGAGATGACTGCAGCGCACGGGGTGTGGCAGGCCGCGTGAGGATCTGTCCCGGGGGGAGGTGCGGGTCCTTCCCCCAACGCCGCTCGCCGCCGAGAGACCCGAATCGCGCGTCGCTGCGAGCGCGGCGCGAGGAAAGCACACGGTAGCGAGCTCGAATCCGTGGGCACTCCACTCGTCTGGACCGGCTTCACCAATGTTTTTGCCGGCGATGCTCATTCCCGACCCGGGCGTCTCCCATCGCAGACCCACGAGGTCCGCTTCGATGAGCCGCTGGTCTGGAGCGTTGCGTGGATCAAACTGGCCCTCGTTCTCGACCTCGGGAGAGTGAAAGTGAAGATGTCGATCGTCGAGTCGAACCGGGTCCCGGTACGCGTTTCCCCGGGCGTCATCGCGGGGATCCTCGGGGTGGCGGCGGCTTCGCAGGCGGCGAAGCGGCGCGACCCCCCCCGCGCGGAGGGAGCGCGCAGGCCCACGGTGGGGGAGGTCGCATGAGCAGCCTCCCCCACTCACTGGCTCGAATCGCCGGGAGCCGGTCGTTCCAGCGCGCGGTCCTGACGCTGATCCTGGTCAACGCGGTCCTGATCGGTCTCGAGACCTCGAGCGAGCTGACGGCGCGCTTCGGGCCGGTCCTCGCCACGATGCAGTGGGTGCTCCAGGCCCTGTTCGTCCTCGAGATCGGAATCCGGATCGGAGCCCACGGGGCGCGCCCGCTGCGCTTCTTCCGGGACGGCTGGAACGTCTTCGACTTCGCGGTCGTCGCATTCTCTCTGCTGCCCACCGCGGGGGGCTTCGCGACCGTCGCGCGCCTGGCGCGCATCCTGCGTGTCGCCCGTCTGGCGTCCACGCTCCCGGAGCTGCGCCTGATCATCGGGACGATGCTGCGGTCGATCCCTTCCATGGGGCACGTCGTCGCGCTGCTGGCGATGCTTCTCTACATCTACGGCGTGCTCGGGGTCCATCTGTTCGGAAACGACGCGCCGCACCACTGGGGCTCCCTCGCCGCCGCCATGAAGTCGCTCTTCCAGATCCTGACGCTCGAGGGTTGGGTCGAGATGCAGGACGCGGTGCTGCCGAGCCACCCCTGGGCATGGGCGTTCTTCGCGAGCTTCATCGTGATCGCGGTGTTCGTCGTCATCAATCTGTTCATCGCGGTGGTGATCAATAACCTGGAGGCGACCCGCAGCGAGGAGGCACGGCGGCAGGCGCCGGCCGCGGAAGGCGATCTGCTCGACCGCGTGGCGGACCTGCGGGCGCGATTCGACGCGCTGGAGACCGCGCTTCGGTCGTCGGTCTCGAGAGATCCCTGCGGGCGCGGCGAATCGCGACGCCCGCCCGAGCGCGACGTCGAGACGCGAGGGAGCGGTGTCGGAAGTCGACCCGTCCGGGTCCGGATCGAGCGAATCGGCTCCGCTACCCCCCGAGCTGCGAGCTGACCCGGAACATGTGCCCGTCGGGGTGGCGGAGGTGGAACTCGCGCACCCCCCACGGCTCGTTCGTCGGCGGCATCGTCACGGTGTAGCCGAGCGAGACGGCCTTCTCGTGCACTTCTTCCAGAGACCGCACCGAGTCGATCCACCAGCTCATCCAGACGCCGTCCGTCGCGTCGTCGCCCGGCCATCGGGGCAGGATCGTCCCGCGGGATCCCTGCCCGTCGCGGCAGAGAAAGATCTGGGCGTCGGCCGCGCAGACGCTTCCGAAGTGAGCCTCGCCGTGCGCGTCGCGATCGGCCGCTCCCTCGATCATGCCTCCCTCGTTCCACGTGAATCCGCGTCTCCATCCGAGGGATTCGAGCCATGCGAGGCTCTTCGGGACGTCGCCGACGTTGAGAACCGGCGTGATCCCCGTGATCGCCATGATGTCGGGCTCCCGTGCCGCACCCCCTGCGGCAACTGATTCGAATGCCCCCGATGGGGCGCTCTATCACGACCCGCCCGGGCCGGTCCCCGATTCCTCGCGCCGGAGCTCGGCGGAATCCGGCCAGAGCCAGGCCGCGCCGCGCACCCCGCTCGCGTCGCCGTGCGCGGGCGGAACGAGGCGGGTATCGACGCGGTCGGAGAAAACGTACGCCCCCCAGAGCGCCGGAATGCTCGCGTAGAGGCGTCCGAGGTTCGACAGCCCGCCTCCCAGGACGATGACGTGCGGGTCGAGGAGGTTGATCACGCTCGCCAGCGCTCTCGCGAGCCGCTGCTCGTAGCGGCGCATCGTCGCCTCAGCGACCGGATCGCCCGACTCTGCCCGGAGCACGATCTCCTCGGCGCGGAGACTCGCGCCCGACACCTCCCGATGATCCCGGCCGAGCCCGGTGCCGGAAAGAAACGTCTCGATGCACCCGGTGCGGCCGCACCAGCAGGACGGGCCGGGCCACTCGGAGGAAGAGGGCCACGGCAACGGATTGTGGCCCCACTCTCCACCGATGGCGTTCGGGCCCGTCACGACCCGCCCGTCCACCACGATGCCGCCGCCCGCGCCGGTTCCGAGGATGACGCCGAAGACGACGCGGGCTCCCGCCGCAGAGCCGTCCGTGGCCTCCGACAGCGCGAAGCAGTCCGCATCGTTCGCGATGCGCACCGGGCGGCCCAGGATCTCCTCGAGATCGCGGGAGAGCGGCGTGCCGTTCAGCCAGACCGAGTTCGCGTTCCGGATCCGGCCGGTTGCCGGGGAGATGGCACCGGGGGTTGCGACGCCGACCGAGCCGCGCTCGCCGATCTCCCGCTCCAGCGATCGGACCAGCCCCTCGCAGGTGCGAAGCGTGGCCGCGTAATCGTCCCGCGGCGTCTCGACGCGCACTCTCTCGAGGACCGCTCCGCGCTGCGAGAGAGCGATCGCCTCGATCTTGGTTCCTCCCAGGTCGATTCCGATCCGCATGGTGGCCCGGGCATGATAGTCGCGGGTCGGCCCATGCCGCTCGTGGGAACGCCTGCAACGACCCGCCGTGTTCCGGCGGAAGAACTCATCCCGGCATGGAGTAGGATCTCCGCCGGAGGGGATCCATGAGCGCTCCGGTCGTGATCGCGCTGTGGTGGCTCGCGTTCGGCGGGTCGCATGTCGTTCTCTCGTCCCGCCCGATCCGGGCGCCCCTGGTCCGTGCGCTCACGCTGCGCGGATTCAAGGGGCTCTACTCCCTCGTGTCGTTCGGGACGTTCGTGCCGCTCGTGGCCTTCTTCTGGGGGCACCGGCACGCGGGGGCTCTGCTCTTCTACCCGGCGACGTGGTTCCGGCACGTGGCGGAACTATTGATGCTTGCGGCGTTCCTCTTCCTGGTTCTGGGGCAGGCGACGCTGCGTCCCGGCACGACCCAGGCCGAGATGTCGGGGCGGCACGTCGCGGAGCCGCGGGGGATCCATCGCGTCACGCGCCACCCGCAGAACACCGCGTTTGCGCTCTTCGGCCTCGCGCACCTGCTCCCGAATCCGTACGTCGGCGACTGGGTCTTCTTCGGCGGGTTCGTCGTGTTCGCGGTCGTCGGCGCGTGGCACCAGGATCTGCGCCTGCTCTCCGACGGGTCTCCGGAATTCAGGTCCTTCCACGCGACGACTTCCGCACTGCCGTTCGCGGCGATCGTCGCGGGGCGGCAGCGCGTGGTCTTTCGGGAGCTCGCGCCGTGGGCGATCGGCGTCGCGGTCGTCCTGTGGGTCGCGCTGCGCGTCGCCCACCCATCATGGATCGGAGGCTTCGGGCGCTGAGGGCGGCGCGGGTGCATCCCGACCTGATTCGTCGAGCCATTCCCGGGACAAAACGCTACGCTTCGATCCGCGACAGGAAGTCGTCGACCGCCTCGAGAACGGCGTTCGGGGACAGCGCTGGATACTTGGAATAGGCCGCCTTCGGGATCGCCTTCACGAGAGATCGGAATCGTTTCCCGTCTACCATCCCGCTGGCGAGGAATTTCCGGGCATCTTGCATGTCCCGGTCGAAGCCGCGGACCACCTTGGACAGGAGCTGGGCGTACGGATCGTAATGATAGAAGCTCACCTTTCCGATCTTCTCGAGGAGGACATGGCGCTCGGCGCTCCCGGCGAGCGCGGGAACGAAGTCCTCGGGTCGCGCGAACTCGATGTGGAGCTCCAGACGCTCCTGGATGCCCTGGATGTCGCGGAAGATCTCCTCCCCGTCCGAGCACAGATCGGCGTCGATCGTGGATTCCCTCCAGCCCTCGAGCACCGCCGTGCCTCCACCGACGAAGAACACACGGTACGACCCCCGGCGAGGAGCGGAACGGGCCAGCTCTCTCATGAGGTCGTGAAGACCGCTGCGGGTCAGGCTACGACGCACGTCGTCTTCGATCGAGCCGCTCCCGGCGGCACGCATCGGCGAAGGACGACACCTGGCGAAGGTAGGCGCCGTATCGGGCATGGGCCAGCTCGCCGGAGCTTCGCGAAAGCAGCCGGAAGAGGCGATCCTCGGGATTCGAATGAGCCGTGCTCACGGGAACCCCCTCGCGGCGGAGACGCGGAGCGGCCAGGGAGACCAGAAGACTCGCGACGGTCGTCTTCCCCTCGGCGAGCTCGGCCAATCCGGTATCGACCAGGTCTCCACCGGGAAAGCCGAGCGCTTCGAAGCTCGGCGCTCCGAATCGCACCCGAATCCAGCGTGCCGTCGCGGCCCGGCGAGCGACGCTCGTTCTCGCGTCGGGGGGCATCTGCGCCGCACGCTTCCGGCCACCCGCGCGGCCGTACCGTCGAAACCGCTCGCGGATCTCGTCCGGAAGCTTCATGCGTACAGTATATTCCTAGGGGGTAAGCAAGAACAACCCCGGAAGTCGCGACCGAGCTCCCGGTGACGGCCGCGTCTCGAGACCATGCACCGCATTGCGACCACGGAAGCGAGAGGTCGCTTCGGACATCGCGAGGTGACGACATGAGCGAGGAAATCGCCCGCCGCGGGCCGCGGCGCCGGATCGGCGCGTGGCTCGTCCTCCTGATCGCCTGGGTCGTCCCCTGGCGCCCCGCTTCGGCGCAGCACTTCTTCGAGGCTCGCCTGGCCGACCCGCAGTACCGGTACGTCGACTGGAACTACACGTTCTCCAACGCGGCAATCGTCGACGTCTTCTACGTCGGAGTTCCCGGAAGCGACGAGATCAACCTGGGCGGAGGCTTCGGCGTCAAGCCGTCCGAGTGGTTCACGGTGTCTCCTCTTCTGTATGCGGTCTTCGACGCCCACCGCGGTCAGCGCGGCGTGAAGATCGCGGTGCTCGCGAGCTTCGCGAGAGAGCGCTGGAAGGCGAGCGGATTCCTGGGGCACTACGCGCGCGTCTCGGGGGACGTGGAGAGCTACCAGGTTCTCGACACCCTGGACGCGACACGGACCGTCGGCGCTCACCTCGAGCTGGGGATCTCCGGCGGGTTCTTCCACGCGGAACACGAGTGGAACCCGCTCGTCGGCCCGCTCGTGAAGTGGAACGACCGCCTGGGCTCGTGGGCGGTTTCCTATCGCTTCGGCGACGAGAACGAGTTTCGCGCGGCGCGGGTCGTCATCCTCGAGAAATCGAAGGCCGCTCCCTGACGAGCCCTGCACGGCGCGCTTGGATCCGTGAGGCCGCGCGCGATTCGCCCGCCGCAGTGTGAGCCCGCAACCTTCCTCGATCGCGTCCACGAGCGCTGGCAGCGCTCTCCGACGCCGCTGGCGCTTCCGGAGTCCGAGTCGCCACCCGGGCTACCGGGCTTCCGAAAAGCGTCAAGATCTTGACACGCTCCACGAGACGCTCCGCCCCGCGCGACGGATGCGAGGACAAAGGGCCGCCGTTCGCGCCGAGCTCCCCATGGTACGACCGTTGCTTGATGGGGCCTCGGAGGGCGCATGGAAGCCACTCTGGACCCCCCGCGGCGAGCCGCATCCGAGCCGTTGATCCAGTACTCCCTCGAGAACTTCCGCGAGCTCATCCTGCAGATCCTCGAGCTGGCGGGGGCGCGCCGGATCGTGGAGGTCGGGTCGGAGTACGGGGCGTTCACCCCGGCGCTCCACGACTACGCCAGGAGCCGCGGCGGCGGGCTCGTCTCGATCGAGCCAAGTCCGAAGCCGCAGGCGATCGAGTTCGTCCGCGCGCACGAGAGCGACCCCCACTTCGCCTTCGAGCCGCGGACGAGCCTCGAGGCCCTCCCGGATCTCGCGCCGGCGGACGTGTACGTCATCGACGGGGACCACAACTACTTCACGGTGCTCGCGGAGCTCGAGGTGATCGCGCGGCAGCTCCGGGCGTCGTCGCATCCGCTCCTCGTGCTCGAGCACGACGTCTGCTGGCCGTGCGGGCGGCGCGACGCCTACTACGCCCCCGAGAGGATCCCGGAGCCGAGCCGGCGGCCGCACGCCTACCGGACGGTGACGCTCGGCGAGCGCGGGCTCGTCGACCACGGCTTCGGCGATCCGAGCTCCGTTGCCTTCGCGCTCGAGGAGGGAGGCGCGGCGAACGGCGTGCGGACCGCCATCGAGGATTTTCTCGCGACGAATCCCGAGCTGCGGTTCCTCGTGGTGCCCGCCTTCCTCGGGCTCGGCATCCTGTACTCGGCAGACGCCCCCTGGGCCGAACGGCTCGAGGCGCTCGTCCGGCCGCTCGCAGAATCCCCCCTGGTCGAGCGCCTCGAACACAACCGCCTTCGGCTCCTCCTCGACGTGCTGCGATCCCAGGCTGCGGAACGGGACGGATCGCCCCGCGCGAGCTTCCTCTGGGGCCCCTATCCCCTGGAGATCTTCTTCGTCCGGGACCGGAGGGGATTCGACGCGCTCTTCCAGGGTCGGATCCTCCGGCGGCTCGCCGATCAGGAGGCGCTGATCCCCCCGGGATACGAGCGCTTCGTCGTTCCCGGGATCTGCGTCGTCTGCGAGCGACCGGTGGAGTTCGTCTCGGACTACATGTTCACGACCCCGGACCCGTCCGGCAAGCGGGTTCCCGCGTGGCGCGAGCGCCAGGTGTGCGGGTGCGGCCTGAACTGCCGCCAGCGATCCTGCTTCCATCTGCTCAGCCAGATGCCGGGACTGTCGCCGGATTCCGAGATCTACCTCCTCGGGCAGACGGACCTCGCGCCCCAGGTGGTTCCCAGGTTCCGGTCCGTCGTCGTCAGCGAGTACCTCGGCGATGCGGTTCCTCTCGGGTCGGCGGATCCGAGCGGGATCCGCAACGAGGACGTCACGCGCCTCACGTTTCCGGCCGAGAGCTTCGACTGCATCTTCAACCTGGACGTTCTCGAGCACGTTCCGGACTACCGGAAGGGCCTGCGCGAGATGGCGCGCTGCCTGCGGCCCGGAGGCTGGCTCGTCATGACCGTACCCCTGATGTTCGACCAGGACGAGACCGTCGTCCGGGCGAGGATGGGGGCCGATGGCGCCGTGGAACACCTGCTGCCCCCCGTGGTTCACGGCGATCCCCTCGATCCGAAGGGGGTGCTCTGCTTCAACGACTTCGGATGGGACCTGCTCGCCGAGATCGAGAGCGCCGGCTTCCCCGAGCCCGAGCTGGCGATCTTCACCGCGCCGCACTACGGCTACGTGGGCCTCCAGTACGTCTTCGTCGCACAGAAGGCCGATCCCCCCGCAACGACCGAAGGATGCACGAGAGGTCCTGGATGATCGAGACAGCCGGAGCAACGCCTCTGTGGACCCTGGACGAATCGCTCCGACCCCTCGAGAAGCGCCTGACCGAGGATCGGACCTTGCCTCGTCTCGTCTCGTTCGATTTCTTCGAGACCCTGGTCTCTCGCCTGTGCGCCGACCCGTCCGACCTTTTCATCGAGGTCGGCCGGCAGCTCGCGCGCCGGGGGCTCCTGCGCATGCCGCTCGCGCCCGGGGAGTACCGGGCCGCCCGCATCGCGGCCGATCGGCGCTCTCGCGAAGGGCTCGCCCGCGAGGGAAAGTGCCCCGAGGTGAAGCTCGCCGACATCTACGCCGAGCTGCGCGAGGTGGTCACCGATCCCGCCGAGGCGCGCGCCGTCGAAGTGTCGATCGAGCGCGCCGTCTGCTTCGCGAACCCCGCGATGGTGTCGCTCGTCGAGGCGGTCCGTGCCCGGGGCTGCCGCACCGTCATCCTCTCCGACACCTACTTCACGTCCGCCGAGCTGCGCCAGATTCTCGCCGACAGCGGTGTGGCGGACGATCTCTTCGACGCGGTGCTCGTCTCCTGCGAGCAGGGCGCGGCCAAGTGGTTCGCCGGCTCGATCTATCCGCTGCTGCTCCGTCGCTTCGAGCTGCACCCGGGCGAGGTGATCCACATCGGAGACGACCCGGGCGCGGACGTGCAGATGGCGGCCCGGCACGGCCTCGAGGTCGTGCACTACCCGCGCAAGGCTCCGTCCACGGGAGCGATCTTCGCGGGCGAGCGGAGGCTCGCCACGGCGAACCCGCCGCCGGCAGCCTCGCTGGAGAGCCTGCGCGCGATGGTCTCGCGAAGGGCCGAGAACGACGACGATCCGTTCCGCGACGGCGCGCTCACCCTCGGCCCGCTGCTCGCGCGGTTCGCGGACTTCGCGGTCGAGCGCTTCCGGGGGGCGGGGATCCGCCGCGTGCTCGCGCTCATGCGCGAGGGGGAGGTCCTCGGAGAGCTGGTGCGCCGCTCCGCGGCGGCGACGGGCACCGACCTGGAGATCGTCACCTGCTACGCCTCGCGGATGGCGACCGCCCGGGCCGCCATGGCGAGGATCGACGCGGAGAGCGCCGCCGAGCTGCTCGAGGGATCGCGCCAGATGACCCCCCAGGCCATCCTCGACGTTCTCGGCGTCGGCGAGGAGGCCTACCGCTTCCCGCCGCTGCTGTCTCCCGGGCAGCGCGAAACCCTCCTGTCTTCCCCCGGCGCCATCTCGAGCTTCCTCGCGTCGGTCTTCAAGATGCCGCGACTCAAAGCGGCGATCGAGGAGCGCCAAGTCCAGAGCCGGAGGCTCGCGTTCGACTACCTCCGCGCCCTCGTCGCCGATGCTTCGGAGGTGGGCATCCTCGACCTCGGATGGAGTGCGAGCATCCAGCGGAACATCGGCCGGATCCTGCGTCGTTCGGGAGCGGGCGTGCGGACCGTCGGATGCTACCTGGCGTGCACGCAGCGAGCGGGCCGCCTCGCGCTAACCGGCGACGTCGCGCACGCGTACCTGCCCGAGGAGTGGGCCAGGAACGCCATCCTGCTCGAGGTGTGCATCACGGCCTGCGTCGGCAGCACGAACGGGTACGCGACGGGAGCCTCCGGCCGGGTCGAGCCGGTGCTCGGCCGAGACGAGACGACTCCGGAGCAGAAGGCCGCGAAGGAGCGCATCCGGACGGGACTGCTCGACTTCCAGGAGCTCTGGCTGCGGGTGCGGGGCCGCCGAGGGGTCGAGCCCCTCTCCGCCGATCTGATCCACGACGTCGACCGGCACTCGCCGGCGATTCTCGCCCGGCTGATGGAGTACCCGACGAAGCTCGAAGCCGATCGCCTCGGCGTCCTGGCCCACGACGAGAACTACTTCGGCGCGAACTACAGCGCGCCGCTGTGCGACGAGGAGAGCGCGAAGCGGCTGCGGTCGGACGGGGCGCAGGCGCTGTTCGTGCACGGCAAGTGCGTCTGGCCCCACGGCGTCATCGCCCGCAGCGACCCGCGCCTCATGGGGGTCCTCCGCCACGGGTTCCTCGATCCGCTGGCCCTCGGTCGGCTCGGGGCGTGGCACGCCGCGAGCTCCGTCGACGCGGGGATCACGGACGAGGAGCTGGCTTCGCTGTCCGAGCTGCTCGCGTCCCTGGCGCCGGACCAGATCGTCTACTGCGGGCCTCTCGCTCCCGTCTCGCTCGATGTGCTCGGGTGCCTCTTGACGAAGCTGTCCGCGCTGCCCGGCGAGGCGGCGGAGATCCCGCGGCTCGTCCTGGCGGGACCCTACCCGAGCTACGGACTGGAAGGTTCCGACGCCGTCCAGGCCACCGGTTCGTTTCGAGATCCCAACACGATCCGTAGGATGCGGGAGTCGCTTCGGCCGGGAGCGAGCGTCGCGCTCGTTCTCACGAGCGAGGTTCCCGCCGCCGACGTCCCGACCCTGCTCCACGCCCTGGCGCCCTTTCTCGGTCCCCACGGATCGATCTTCGCGCCCTGCGGCCGGTACGACCGTCACGCCCTCGCCGCCGAGAGCCCCCTCGCGAAGGGGCTCAACGCCTGGCTGACGCAATCCGGGTCGAATCTCGGCTTCGTCCCGTGGCAGGGCCTTCCCGCGGTTCGCCATCACCTCGTGAACTGGGTGGTGTTCTCCCGAGCCGCCCACGAGATGCTCTGGAGCCGCCAGTGGATGGGTAGGGTCTCGGATTTCCTCAACGACTCCGAGCCCCACCACGCGCCCGCCGTCCTGGCGGATGCGTAGCGGAGAGCCCGCCATGGCCAGCACCAGCCGTCTCGAGCCGGTCGCGTCGATCATCGTCCCCGTCTTCAATCACTGGGAGCTCACCTCCGGCTGCCTCGAGGCCCTCGCCAAGACGACGGCCCGCGTGCCCCACGAGATCATCGTGGTCGACAACGCCTCGAGCGACGCGACGCCGCGAGAGCTCGTGCGCTGGAGGACCCCGATCCGAACCCTCCGCAACGAGGCGAATCGCGGCTTCGCCGTGGCCTGCAACCAGGGGGCCTCCGTCGCGCGCGCACCGAACCTGGTCTTCCTGAACAACGACACCACACCGGTCGATGGCTGGCTCGAGCCTCTCGTCGAAGAGGTTCGCAAGCACCACGACGTGTGGGCGGTCGGCTCCCGGTTGCTCTACGGCGACGGGTCGATCCAGCATGCGGGCGTGAGCTTCGCCCGGGAAACGCGCAACCCCTTCCACCCCTATCGCGGCCTGCGCGCCGACGATCCTCGAGTGGGAGCGCGCCGGGAGCTGCAGGCCGTGACCGCCGCGTGCGTGCTCATCCGGGCGGAGCGATTCGAGGCGTGCGGCCGCTTCGACGAGCAGTACCGGAACGGCTACGAAGATCTCGACCTCTGCCTGACGATCCGCGCGCGCGGGGGAAAGGTCGTCTACCAGCCGTGGAGCGTCGTGGTCCATCTCGAGAGCCGAACGCCCGGGCGCATGCTGCGCGACGCCGAGAACCGCGAGATTTTCTTCCGGCGCTGGTGCGATGCGATCCTCTCCGACGAGGACGACTTCTACTTCGCCGACGGTCTGCGCAGGATCCGCGTCCGCGGCGAGAAGGAGGCGATCCACCTCGTTCGCCTCGAGTCCGAGGAGGAGACGGCGCGGTGGGCCGTCGTCGCGGGGCTCGAGCGGGACGCAGCGGCGGGTCGGCACGAGGGCGTCGTGCTTGCCCTCGAGAGCGCCGACGCCTGGCCCGACGACGCGGACGTTCGCGCCTGGGCAGGTGCGCTCTGCCTCCGGTTCGGGCTGGCCGAGCCGGCTCGCCGCCATCTGACGGTCGCGCGCGCCCTCGGGGCCGGCGCGGAGGTCCGGCTGCATCTCGCCCTCGAGGGCGCCGACGTCTCCGGACCTTCCGCAACGAGGGAGGTCTGGGAGGTGGATCTGCTGTCCGGACTGGGTCACCTGCGCGAGGCTCGCTGGTCCCCGGCGCAGCGGGCTCTCGAGAGCGCGCTGCGCGACGGAGCGCCTCCCGACCTGGTCCTTCCCGGCCTTTTCGAAGCGGCGCGGCAGCTCGGCGAGGCGAAAGAGGCCGAGGCGATACGGGCGGCGCTGCTCGAGCTGCCTCGCGTCGATCCGGTCACGGACCTCGGAATTCGCCCACCGACGAGTGCCCCTCCCGAGCGAGGCCCAGGGGCGTGAGGGGCGCCACGGCGCGGGCGAGGAAGGAGGCCTCGTCTCTCCGAGAGAACAGGGTGAATCCCGCGGACGCGATCCGCGCGCGCTCCTCGGGAGCGCGAGGTAGTGCTCGCAGACGGCGACCAGGTCGGCGTAGTCGGCGAAGGCGACGCCGTCCGCCAGCTCGGCCTCCTCGGCCGCGTCGGCTCCTCGCTCGGACACGACGAAGCGCCGGTTGGCGAGGAGGTACGAGACGCGGACGATCTCGAAGACCTTCGCCTCGTAGTAGTGCAGGTTCAGGACGATCTTCGATCGCGCGATGAGCGCGTCGCGCGCCGCGCCGTAGACCCCGAACGCCGCGTGAACCTTGATCCCCTTCGATTCGAGAGCGCGCAGGACCCGGAGCCGCCGCTCGTTGATCGAGCCGAAGAACAGGACGTCGATGTCCTCCGGCCGCGTCTCGATGCGCGTGAGATCGGGCACGTAGCCGATCGGCACGTGGGTCGCGCCGATGACTCCGAGCTTCGCGAGCGCATCGATGTTGCGGCGGCTGTAGTCCCACACGGGGAACCGGCGCAGCAGCCCGAGAAGCGCCGGAGAGAGCCACGGCGACCCCGGGTGGATCTGCTCGAGGTTGTAGAGAATGGACCGCTCGGCCGGCTCGTTGCCGACGGACGGGAGCAGATTCGAGCCCAGCACCACGTGCGTGCGGTCGGGCAGGCGGAGCTCGGCGGTGAGCACCGCATCGATCCCGAGCCTCTCGAGTCCGCGGACCAGCGTCTCGCCGACCTCGCGGAACGCCTCCGAGTGCGGGTATCCCGGCGGGGAGACGATGGTCACGGCGAGCTTCATCCGGATCCTCCGGCCCCGATCATCGGCCCCTGGGGAGGGTTCTTGAGAACGCGCGGCACCCGCCGGGTCGATCGGCTCAAGGGACGCCCCGGAATGCCGATGGACGAGCGGAGAATCCCATGCCGACACACACCGAGACGCAGACAGACCGCGCCCCACGGGACCTCCTGGTCGGGCAGGGCGCCGAGGTGCTTGCCATGGGAGACCGGGTGACGGCCCTCTCCCGCTACCGCGCCGCGCTCGAGCAGGACCCCGACGACGACTCCTTGCGGACGATCACGGCCTACCTCGAGGCCGAGATCGGGGATCCCCGAAAGGCCGCGGTCGACCTCGCGGACTCGATTCGGAGGCGGCCCGCCCATCCCGAGGCGTGGAATCTCCTGGGGGTGCTCTTCCGCGACTCCGGCGATCCGGAGGCTGCCCGGAGCTGCTTCCGGAACGCCCTGGCTCTGGCACCTCGGCTGAAGGCCGCTCGACAGAACCAACGGAAGTTGCGCTCGACCCGGCGTCCCAAGGGCACCTCGTCCCTGCTCGAGCAGGAGACGCGACGCGGCCTTCTCGCGAGACGCCCGGTGCGTCTCACGGTGTGTCTGATCGCGCGCGACGAGGAGGAGATGCTCCCGGACTGCCTCGACTCGATCGCCGAGGTCGCCGATGAGGTCGTTCTGGTCGACACCGGGTCGAAGGACCGCACCTGCGCGATCGCTCGCGATCGCGGCGCCCGCGTCTTCTCTCACATCTGGCGGGATGACTTCTCCGCGGCGCGCAACGAGGCGCTCCAGCATGCTCGCGGCGATTGGGTCCTGATGGTCGACGCCGACGAGCGGCTTCGCCCGGAGGACGCGCCCGCGCTTCGCGCTTTCCTCCAGCGAGGGGCCGCCGACTACGCCCACGTCGCGATCGACAGCATCACCTCGGGCGAGAGCCTGGCGACCCGGGCGATCCGACTGTTCCGCAACTACCCGGGGCTCCGCTACGTGGGACGCGTCCACGAGCAGATCCTCCCCGCGCTCCAGGACGTCGGGAAGCGCTTCCCTCTCCGCGAGGGCGAAGCCCCCGTGCGCCTGCGCCACCTCGGATACGACACCGCGGTCTTCACGCGCCGGAACAAGGCCGAGCGCAATCGCGCGCTCGTCGAGGCGGAGGTGAAGGACAACCCGGAGAACGCGTACGCGAGGCTCAAGCAGGGGGAGCTCCTGTTCGGCCAGGGGCGATTCGCCGAGGCCGCACGAGACATCGAGGAAGCGTGGCTCCAGACCTGGGCGGCGGTGGATGCGGGAGGGAGCAGGCATCTCCTCGAGGAGCCGGCCACGCTCCGTGCGGCCTGCGCGGTCGGGGAGGGGAGCTACGAAACCGCGCTCGAGAGCGTGCAGAGGTTCCACGAGGTCCTCTCGCCCACCGCGAACACCTCGTACCTCGAAGGAGTCGCTCTTTGGGCGCTGGGGCGGCCCGGAGCGCGGGAGCGGATCCTCGCGGCGATCGAGAGCAAGGACCGCTCCCGCGAGATGTTCACGCTCCCCGAGATCGGCGGGGCGACGCCGCGGTTCGTGCTCGGCTCCATCGCTCTCGAGGAACGCTCCCTCCCCGAGGCGCGAGCGCGGTTCGAGGAAGCGCTGTCCTTCGATCCGTCGCATCGCGAGGCAAGGCTCGGTCTCGCCGAAACGCTCTTCCTCGAGGGGCAGCACGGGCAGGCGCTGCGGTGCCTCGCGCAGAGGCTCGAGGCCGACCCGAAGGATCTGGGGGCATGGCAGCTCGGCGCCGTGTACCTCGTGTCCTCGGCCGGGCAGGAAGCGGCGGCGCGGGCGTGGCTCGACGCCGGATGCGCGACCTTCCCGGAGGATCCGGTCCTGAAGAGGCTCGAGGCCGATCTGTCGACTCGCGCGCCTCGCGCGCTCGTGCCGGTGGGTTGAAGGTCGGGCAGTAGAGCGGGGGATTGCCGGAGCCATCGAAACTCGCGAAACCGGCGAGTCTCCTCGATCGCGCTGGGCGTCCTTTCGGACAACCGGTTCCGCCCGCCGGAGGCCTCGACCGTATCGTCGCGATCCTCGAGAGCTTGCAAGGGCACCTGCTGCACGGCGCCGGGTACCGCAGCCTCCTCCTCGGGGCGCGCTCCCTCTACAAAGACACGGAACCCGCGGCTCCCATCGCGCAGGCCCGAGTCGTTCGCGCGTTTCGTTCGGGGTGCCGGGTTCCACGGTTCGTGGCCGCAGAGGTCGTCCCCGCGGCAGGGACGCACCGCGACCCCGGGGCGTCCGGCGAGAGTCGAGTTGTCGGCCGTCGGTGAGCTGGATTCGGCGGGGTCGACGATGCTCGTGCTTGCGAGCTCCAGGGTGGCAGACCGAGCAACGCACGCTGTCGAGCCGCACATTCTCCGGAGTCTCACGTCTTCCGACGCGGACCGGCGTCCACCGGGCGCGATTGACGGATGGCGTGCAGCAGACTAGCCTGCCTGCGATTCGCTTGGGGCGCGCGATGGAACAGAGCGAGCAGATCCTGCGGGTGATCCGGCCGCACATTCCGTTCATCACGGAAAGGTTCGGGATCAGGAGCATCGGCCTCTTCGGCTCGTGGGCGCGCGGGGAAGCGTCCGACGCCAGCGACGTGGATCTTCTCGTCGACTTCGATCGACCGTCGTTCGACGCGTACATGGACCTCAAGTTCTACCTCGAGGACTTGCTCCAGCGGCGGGTGGACCTCGTCTTGCGGCGGGCGTTGAAGCCGCTCTTGCGCGATCGAATCCTCGGCGAGGTCCGCGATGTCGCGTGATCACCGGTCGCGTCGGGGTCGTATCCCTCTTCTGTCACCGTGGGCGACTTCAACCTCGACGGGAAGCCGGACCTCGTCACGGCGAACTTCGGCTCCAACACCGTGGCGGTGGCGATTCTCCTGGACGACCCGGGTCTGCTCGACTGCGACGACCACGACGCTTGCACTGTGGACTCCTGCGACCCGGAGGACGGCTGCGTGAACACGCAGCTCACCGCGGACGCTGACGGGGACGGCGTCCTGGATTGCCTGGACACCTGCGTCGACGCCGACCGTGACGGTTTCGGCGCCCCGGGAGGTGCGGGAAACACCTGCCTCGGGCCGGACTGCGACGACACCGACCCGGCGCGCTTCCCCGGCAATCCCGAGTTCTGCGACGCAAAGGACAACGACTGCGACGGCTCCGTCGACGAGGACTTCCAGAGCGACGCGGACGGGATCGCGGACTGCTTCGACAACTGCCCGGCGATCAGCAACGCGGGACGAGAGAACCGGGACTTCGACGCGGCCGGGGACCTTTGCGACCTGTGCCCCGATGACGCGTTCAACGACGAGGACGACGACGGGCGCTGCGGAAACGCGGACAACTGTTCGGATATGTCGAACCCCATTCAGATCGACTCGGACGGGGACGACTGGGGCGACGCGTGCGACAACTGCCCGACGGACGCCAATCCAGGGCAGTTCGACGCGGACGGCGATGGCACGGGCGACGCCTGCGCACCGGACATCGATGGGGACGGCACGCTCAACGAGTCCGATCTCGATGACGACAATGACGGCGTTCTCGACGACGTCGACAACTGCCCGACCGTCAGGAACCAGGACCAGTGGGATTCCGACTCCGACGGCATCGGCGACGCCTGCGACCTCGACGACAGGAGAGTCGGGGGCGGCAGGGGCTCCAAGAGGAGCGGATCCACGCTCGTCGCAGCGGAAGCCGCGGGCCGCGCGTCATTCCGGTACGACTGGATCCCGGAGGCGGGAGCGCTGGCCTACAACGTGTACCGGGTGCCGCTCTCGGACCTGTCGGCGACGAACTACGGCATGTGCTACCGGAACGACATTCTGACGACCTACGCCGAGATACCCGAGGATCCGCCGTCGGGCGCCGGGTACGGCTATCTCGTCACCGGCGAGTTCTCGGACGGGGAAGGTCCTCTCGGCGAGGACTCGGAGGGCAACGCTCGACCGAACAACGCTCCGTGCCCCTGACGGCCGCGGGGGTGTTGCCGCTCTGATGCGAGAGTAACACCTCGCCGAGCCCGTTTCGCGGACGAAGGGATGCGCGGCGTCGTGGTGCCCGGAGTAGGAGGTGAAGGCCGCCACCGATCTTCCAGCCTCGAACATGAACTCCCAACGTGAACCGCGAGCCGGCGAACTCGTGGAAAACGGGAAAGAGCCCCGGAGCGGCGAGGTCGTCGCGCGGCCGGCATGTGTGGATCCGTCTAATGTTCATGTCGTTCAGGATCCTGACGTTTCAGACGTTGGTCAGCCCGGCGCATCCTGGCGACCGCGCGCTTCCAGGGAGCGCGCGGGGCTCAACGAGCGAGCACGAGCTGTCCGCGATCGGCGGGGACGCACGACAGCGCCCGGTCTTCCGGCGAGGCTGAGGTGCCGGTCGCCGGCGACTTCGATTTGGCGGGGCCGACGGGGCTCGACGCGCGACCTCCGGAGTGACGGAACGAGAAATGCGCACCGCCGGGTCGCAGATTCCCGGGGATCGCTCGCGCTCGGCCGCGGACCCGTCGTAGTTTCTCGAACGTCTTCGCGCAGACGCACGCAAATCGCGTCCATCCATCACGTTCCGATCACAGCAAGGGGGGAGGGGAGGAGGTAAGGCGACGCGGCGGCTCCAAGGAACTGACGCCGGTCAGGACCTCGATAGGAGAGCGGCGAACTTGTCCCGCAAGGGAGGCAGGTCTTGCGAGACGACGTCCCAGACCACATCGAAGTCCACGCGAAAGTAGTCGTGGATGATGCGGTCCCGCATGCCGGCCATGTCCTTCCAGGGGATCTCCGGGTGCGCGGTCCGGGTCTCACCGGTGACGCCCCTCACCGCCTCACCGATGATTTCGATGTTCCGGAGAACCGCGTCCTGGGTTCGAGGGTCGGAGAGGAATGCTTCTCTGCCCGCGGAGGTGTAGTCGAGGATCTTGTCGATCGCGTCCCGCATATCCGCGAGGTACAAGCGTTCGGTGCGTCTCGAGGGGGTCACAGCGGAACGGCCTCCGCGAGAACGCTTTCTCGGATCATCGGGTGCAGGCTCCTCACGGTGGCAACGTCCACGTCACGCCCGAGGAGTTTCTCGGCTTCCTCGCAAAAACGAACGAAGGCGAATCCAGCCTGGCCCGGCACGTAATCCACGAGCAGGTCGAGGTCACTGTCCTTCCCTGCTTCGCCCCTCGCGAACGAGCCGAAGACGCGGATGTTCCGTATCCCGAACCGCTCCCCGAGCTTGCGCAACTCAGCCGCCACGGGCTCGGTCACGCCGGGCGGATTCTGTCTCCCTGGCATTCAGACATCCTCCTCCTTCGTCATCTTACCGCCATTCCCGCCTGCGCAGCATTCGCTGATACCTCTCTGCCTTGTCATTCTCCGCGCGACACACCGACGCGAGGGGAGCGTGAGCGGGTGCTCGCTGCAGCCCGTCGGCGCGGTAGACCTCGCCCATACCGCCCTTGCCCAGGAGGGCGACGATGCGGTATCTCCCCGCCACCAGGTTTCCGGGAAGGAAGCGACCGCGGTCCGTCGAGTCAGGCGATTGGGGATTCGAGGGGTCGGGCGAGATCGGCGGCGCGCGACTGCCCAACGAGGTCTCGGTTTGTTCGTCATCGTCGATGCGCCCGCCGCAGACGCCACAGAATCGGTTCCCGTCCGACACCGCCGCCGAGCAGGATGGGCACTTCACCGTCATCTCTCGAAGGCCTGCTTCGAGTAAAACTCCGCGGTGCTCTTGACCCCCGCGTCGTTGCCGGCACGTTCCGCCGCCCGATCGTAGAAGCGGCGGGCCTCGGCACGCCGGTTCTGGAGGTCCATGAGGTTCCCGAGCCGCAGGCAGGTGTACGGTTCGAGGAAAGCGGGATCGGGCTTCCCCAGTTCGATGATCTTTCGGAAGTAAGCCTCGGCCTGCGCGTCCCGCGCGGCGTCGAAGTACATCTCTCCCATCCGGTAGTAGATCTGCGCGTCCGGACCATTCCGGGCGGGTGGGAACGGATCGCCCGAGAACGACCCGGCGTGTGCGGTGGGTGGCGGAGATCGGCCTGCAATTCGATCAGAGGGAACCACTGCGCACGCTGCCACTCCTCGGTTCTTGTGATTTGGCGGGGCCGACGGGGCTCGAACCCGCGACCTCCGGAGTGACAGTCCGGTGAAAAAGGGCGACACGACGTGCTTTGTTGGGGTCCCATCGCGCAGAACCAAACAGATCGCGTCTATCGATCACATTCCTATCACAGCGGCGGGGGCAACGAATTCGCTGGTCGGTGGACCCGCGCGGCTAGAATAGCGAGGCGGGATGACCGCGCCGACGAGGAGCCGTGATGGCGAAGATCTACCTGGAGACGAGCTTCGTCAGCGCCGGCGTGACGGACCGAACCGACGCCGCCAGCGTGTATCGCCGTGAGGTCAGCAGGGAATGGTGGGAGGTACAGCGGGCCCGCCACGAGATCTTCGTTTCGGCTGAGGTCATCGCCGAGTTGTCGCTCGCCCCTCCCGCCACCGCGGCCGCCGCCACGGACTGGGTTCGAGAGGCGGCCGTGCTCGCCATCGATGAAGAAACCCAGGGCATCGCCGCAGTCCTCGTACGCGAGAAGGTGATGCCGGGCCCCCTGCGAGGGGACGCTGTCCATGTCGCCACGGCGTGCCGACATGGGATGGAGTACATTCTGACGTGGAACGTCCGGCACCTGGCGAACCCGAACAAGGTGCGGCACCTGAGCAAGGTGTGCTGGCGACTCGGGCTCCTGCCGCCGCAGATCGTGACGCCGGACTTGCTCTGGGAGGAGGAAGATGAAGGCCGGCGCTGACGAAGGACGACGTGACAAGCCACGTCCGGTCGACCCTCTCATCGATGAGGTCCGCATCTGGCGCCGAACCCTCTGGGAGCGATTCGGCGGCGACCCGGACAAGGTATACAGCTACCTGCGGGAGTTGGAGCAGGCCCATGCCGACCGGGTGGTGAGGGCCGACCGCGAGGTTCCACCGTCCCGGTCGCGGTAAGCTCTGCGGATAGGCGGATAGCCCCCACGAGCGACGTCTTGCCTCCGACCCCCGAGTACCTGACCCCCGAGTACCTCCGTCCCCCCAACGTCCGGGATGGGGCGTTCTGTCAGCCGCACCTCGCTTCGCCGACGCCCAAGACGGCGCCAGCCTACCCCCAGAATCAGTCCCCGGGAACACGAATCGCTCGAAGGCCTCGAAGCCCTGCATCGGACGGGCATGGGCCGTGGGCGCGGTAGCCGCTAGGCCGGGTCGAGGTCGGGATCCACGTCATCCGATTCGGGCTCCGCTTCCGCCGGAGCGATCGGTGGAGCGCGGGACGGAAGGTCGAGGCATTCGAGGATCGCGCGGATCGCCTCGCGCGAGTGGATCGTCGCAAGAATCCTCCTGTGGCCGTGGCATTCGGGGCACTCGAGGACGTCGATCCACCGGGACGATCGGTGGACGCCCCGGGATCCGTGACAACGCCAATGTACTCGCGCCACATGCGTCATGCACCCCGATCCGAATCGAGTGGATCCGGCCCCCCGCCGACCCCACGGGCGCACGCGCAGCCCACACGCCGCGACGACTCGAACTCATTCAGAGAGGTTGGAATGAAATCTGGCGGGGCCGACGGGGCTCGAACCCGCGACCTCCGGAGTGACAGTCCGGTGAAAAATGGCGACACGCCGTGATTTCTTGGGGTCTTGTCGCGTAGATCCACACATATCGCGTCTATCCATCACATCTCTATCACAGCGAGGGGGCAACGAGTTGGCCGGCTGGTGACGCGGCTCCCGCCACCCCTGGAACCACGACCGGGTCAGCGAGGCACTGTGCTTCCATGGATTCAGGCGCCCTCTCCGGGCGGGTTGGTCTCACGGGCAAGGGTGTGCATTCGTTCGCGGGCCGGCCGTGCTCGCCCCGAGAGTCCCTTCAGTTCCGTCGTACACCCCACTGACGAGGGAGAAGGAAACCCTCCCTGTCGGCGGCACGCCGATATCGCTCGCGAACGTCGTTGTCACCCCGCAGGCGCGCGCAGCGAGGGGGTTGGAACCGGGAGGCTGCGTGTAGACCCCAGTCTCCTTGAGCACGTCCAAGTCTCCGAGGTACACGTTCCACGAGGTCGGCCCGTGCTCGGGCTGCCACGAGACGGACACCTTGTCACCCCGCCAGGTCCAGATCAACCCGTCGTTCAGGTCGCAGACGTCCCCGATCCCGTCGTGGTTCGAGTCCGACTGGGTCGGATTGAATTCAGTCGGGCAGTTGTCGCAGGCGTCCCCGACGTGGTCGCCGTCGAAATCGTCCTGGGGCGGGTTCGAGTTCAGCGGGCAGTTGTCGCACGCATCGCCGAAGCCGTCGTGGTCGGTGTCGGCCTGGCTGGGGGTGAACACGAGAGGACAGTTGTCGCAGAGGTTGTGGACTTGGTCCCCGTCCGAATCCTCACCGAAGGCATCCTCGTCCACCAGGCCATTGCAGTTGTCGTCGATCCCGTTGCAAACCTCGACCGCGCCCGGGTGTACATCTGTGTTGGAGTCGTCGCAGTCCGTCCCGTCCGCGACGTAGCCCGCGGGGATAGAGCCGTCGCAGCTCGGTGCGAAACTCCTCCGGTCCCCGTGCCCATCGCCGTCAGCGTCACGGTGGACGATGCGGCCTTCCGGGCAGGCACAGTAGATGGCGCCGGAGTTCTGGGAGCGGCCGCGCAACTCGTCGCCACCCCAGACGATCATCTCCTTGCCGGTCCAGGTGGCCGTGTGAGAGACACGGCCGACCGGCGCGTTCGCACCCGTCGAGATTGCGGTCCACGTGTCCGTCGTCGGGTTGTAACTGCCACCGCTGTTCAAGTAGTAGGGAAGGCCGTCGCCTTGGCCGCCCCATACCATCATTCCCGTCCCCGTCCACACGGCTGTCGCCGAGTAGCGCCCGGAGGGTACGTTCGCCCCGGTGGAAGTGGAGGTCCAGGCATCCTTGGCGGGGTCGTAGCGACCTCCAGTGTTCAGGTACTGGTACGAGCCGTCGAATGCGTCCCCGCCCCAGACGATCATCTCCGAACCTGTCCACACGCCAGCGTGCCGGTCGCGCCCAGAAGGAACGTCTGAACCCGTCGAAGTAGCAACCCACGAGTCTGTCGAGGGGCTGTAGCGACCGCCGCTGTCGAGATAGTGATACGTCGATCCGTCGTAGTAGCGCCCGCCCCAGACGACCATCTCGGTCCCCGTCCACACCGCGGTATGGAGGTCGCGAGCGGCCGGCACGCTCGCGCCGATGGGCGTGGTCGCCCACGTGTCCGCGGAAGGGTTGTAGCGACCACCGGTGTTTTGGAATTCGCTGATGATTCCACTGCCGCCCCAGACGATCATCTCGGTGCCCGTCCACACTGCGGTGTGGTACCGACGTCCCGAGGGCAAGTTCGCGTCGGTCGCGGTCGCAGTCCAGGTGTTCGTCGAAGGGGCATAGCGACCGCCGCTGGACAGGAAGTAGGGCGCCGAGTTCCCGTAGCCACCCCAGACGACCATTTCCGAGCCGGTCCATACCGCAGTGTGCGAGGCGCGCGCTACCGGCACGATCGGCCCCGTCGCGGTCGCTGTCCATGTGTCTGTGGACGGAGCATAGCGTCCACCCGAGTTTAGCGAGTAGTACGAACCTCCGTAGCCACCCCAGACGATCATCTCCGTGCCCGTCCACACCGCGGTGTGCGAAGAGCGTCCGGCGGGAACGTCCGCAGCCGTCGAAGTCGCCACCCAAGCATCCGTGGACGGATCGTAGCGACCACCCGTGTTCTGGAAAGTCCCGGTGCCGATGTTGCCACCCCAGACGATCATCTCCGTGCCGGTCCACACCGCCGTGTGTGCCCAGCGCGGCGCGGGAACGTTCGTACCCGCCGAAGTCGGTATCCACGTGTCCAGAGAGGGGTCGTAGCGCCCACCGCTATTCGTGTAGTTGATGGAGCCTCGGTCGCCGCCCCAGACGATCATCTCCGTGCCGGTCCAGATCGCCGTGGGAGCGTAGCGTCCAACCGGCACGTTCGCTCCCGTCGACGTCGGAGTCCACTTGTCTGCGACCGGATCGTAGCGTCCGCCCGTGTTCAGATAGTGACCGCTTTCCTGGTACCCGCCCCAGACGATCATCTCCGTCCCCGTCCACACAGCCGCGTGGAACCCTCGTGCGCCGGGACGACCGGCTCCGATCGAGGTCGCCGCCCAGGTGTCCGTGAACGGGTCGTAGCGCCCGCCGGCGTCCGAGTAGTGATAGGCGCCATCCGCCCCACCCCAGACGATCATCTCCGTCCCCGTCCACACGGCCGTGTGCCGTTCGCGTCCAGCGGGGGCGTTCCCCCCCGCGAAGGTCGACTTCCAGACGTCGGTGGAAGGATCGTAGCGCCCACCGCTGTTCAAGTGATGATACGCGCTGTCCTCTCCACCCCAGACGATCATCTCCTTGCCGGTCCACACCGCCGTGTGGCGCATGCGTCGGGACGGAGCGATCGCACCCATGGACGTCGCCACCCATGTGTCCGTGGTCGGGTCGTACCGACCCCCGCTGTTCAAGTAGTAGGGGGAGCTGTTGCTGTAGCCGCCCCACACGATCATCTCGGTGCCCGTCCACACCGCCGTGTGTTCGATGCGCTCGGCAGGGAGATTCGCCCCCATCGAAGTCGCCGTCCACGTGTCCGTGGCGGGGTCGTAGCGACCGCCGCTATTGAGGTAGGCGCTGGCGCTGAAGCCGCCCCAGACGATCATCTCCGTGCCGGTCCACACCGCCGTGTGCCATTCGCGGCCGGTCGGGACGTTTCCGCCTGACGCCTTCCACGAATCCTTCGCGCAGGCCGCAGAAACGATGACCGGGAGCCTGTAGGTCGCCGAAGGAACTCGGACCGCGGTCGCCATGGTTTCGCCTGCCGTGGCCCACCATGCATCGAACGGTGTCTTCCGCCAGAGCACCGTCGCCGTCCCGACCTCGCCGGCGTCTTGCGACAAGACAGCGGTGACGACAAACGCCTCCGTCGTTTCCTCAAGGCTGCTGGCCACGTGAATGGGATAGGGGCCGACCCCGGCGCCCACCTTCGCTGCCAATCGAGCAAGCTCGGCATTCCAATCGTCCGGCTCGAAGAACACGACGTTGGTATCCGGATCGTCGACCGAGTCCTCGGCCGTCTTACTCCTCAGCCTTAGGCTGGCCTCCCGATACTCTCCCCCCATCGACGCCATGCAGGCGGCGCGGCCGCAGGCCGCACGCGCCGCCTGGGCCCTGCTCTTCAGGTGCCCGTGGAAGCGCTCGTCGCTGGCGTACCAGTCCCGGATCAGTCGACCCGCGAGGATCGGCCTCGCGAGCGTCTCCGCGAGGAGGGTCGGGTCGTTGCCCAAGGCGTCGAACATCTCCCGGAGCATATCCGGATCGTGTGTGTCACGCGCCATGCGCTCAAGCTCGGCTTGGAGCTGCTCCCCCGTCACGGGGCGCTGCCACAAACTCTCGAGCGCATTCGACTTCTCCAGATAGTCCTCCACCTTCGCTCGCAAGGCGCCCTCCACCATGACCGCCTCCATCGCGGGTTTCGGCTGCGGGTTCTCCTTCGGCCAGATCCGGTGCCGCCAATAGACCTCCTCGATCGCACGCGCGGCGGCAACGCGATCTTCGAAGGTGAGGTTGCGGGTTCGACTTGGTTCTCGTGCGAACGACGAGATCTCCATCGGCCCCGCCGACAGGCATGCAAGCGCAACGAGCAATAGGCCGCCCGCTCTCCGCATCTGAGACTCCCTCCGCGGCCCGCAGCCGTGCAATGTGGATGGCGCGACGAACGGCACGCGCATGCGGAATATGTAAGCGAATGAACCGGACGGCAATGCTTACCGGTTGCGGCCTGGCTCTCAGTCACAGTCGAATGCAGCGGCAGCTCGGAACGCGAGGAAAAGACCTCAATTCTTGCAATCGCAGGGCCGGCGCCAGCTTCCTGAGAGGCCCCTCTCGGAGCAACGGCAGAGGCAAGCGCACGATTCGGAGGATCTTGGAGGCGGCGAACATCAAGCGCGAGCGCAGGTCTCGGTTAGATTTGGCGGGGTCGACGGGGCTCGAACCCGCGACCTCCGGAGTGAAAGTCCGGTGAAAAAGGCGACACGTCGTGATTTCTTGGGATCTCGTCGCGTAGAACCACACATATCGCGTCTATCTATCACATTCCTATCACAGCGACGGGGGCAACGAGTTGGCTCGCTGATGCACTGCCGCGGGTAGAATGGCGCGGCGGAGTGACCGGGCCCGGCGCGAGGAGCGGTGATGGCGAAGGTCTACCTGGAAACGAGCTTCGTCAGCGCCTGCGTTACGGACAGGACCGACGCCGCCAGGGTGTATCGCCGCGAGGCCAGCAGGGAATGGTGGGAGGCCCAGGGCGCCCGCCACGACCTGTTCGTCTCGGCCGAGGTCCTCGCCGAGTTGCCGTTTGCACCTCCCGCCACCGCGGCTGCCGCCATGGACTGGGTCGGAGAAGCGACCGTGCTCGCCATCGATGAAGAAACCGAGGGCATCGCCGCAGTCTTCATACGCGAGAAGGTGATGCCTGGTCCCCTGCGGGGGGATGCCGTCCATGTCGCGACGGCGTGCCGCCACGGCATGGAGTACATTCTGACGTGGAACGTCCGGCACCTGGCGAACCCGAACAAGGTGCGGCACCTGAACAAGGTCTGCTGGCGGCTCGGGCTGTTGCCGCCGCAGATCGTGACGCCGGAGCTACTCTGGGAGGAGGAAGATGAAGGCCGGGGCTGACAAAGGACGGCGCGACACGCCTCGTCCCGCTGATCCCCTCATCGAAGAGGTCCGGTTGTGGCGCCGGAAGCTCTGGGAGCAGTTCGGTGACGACCCGGAGAGGGTGTACAACCACCTGCGGGAGCTGGAGAAGGCCCATGCTGGCCGCCTGGTGAGGGCCGACCGCGATCTTCCCCCGTCGCGGTCACAGTAGCCTCCGAGCTGGGCGACCGATGGCCTGCACCCTCAGATCTCGGCGGGAGAGCTTGCATCCGCGGGATGCACATCCCAGTTTCCGTGATCGTCGGACAGATCGTCCACGGAGCCACCGTCGAGGAGATTCTCGCCTGCCATCCCGACCTGGAGCGCGAGGACATCCAACAAGCGCTCGAATACCCCGCATGGCTCGACCAGGAGCAGGTCCGTTTCGGATAGGGCCGGGGACGGCGCTTGCGATTCCTTGCGAAGATGGGCGTCGACATTCGGGTGGTCCAGTGGCTCCGCGAGCAAGGCCCGACGCTATTCATCTCCGTGAGGAAGGTCTCCAGCGGCTCCCGAATGGCGGAATCCTCACGAATCCGATTGCGCAGTCGCGAGTTGTCCCCACCTTCCGTATCGGAGCGCGGAGCAGTCGTTCCGGTCGAGGAGGGTCGCGGGGCGGACCAGGCTCCAAACCGCGCTCCAATTCAACGGTATCGAGAAAGGTCCCAGAGATAGATCACGTGGTCCGTACCTGCGCTGGAAAGCAACGAGCCATCAGGCGAGATCGCGTGGGTGATGATGTCTCCAGCATGACCGGCCAATTCCGCAAGCGTCTCGCCGTTGGCAGCCCTGCGGACCATGATCCGACCCCTTTCGACCAGAATGGCCAGCCGTCCATCTGGCGTGAACGAGCAGCGCGATGATGGGATCTTCACGAACGGCGAGAGGAAGTCGCTGCGCCGGGTGCTCGCGAATAGAACTTTGTCGGTCACAACATCCTTCGCGAGCCAGGAGATGCAGGAATCGCTCTCGCCGGCAAGGCGCCGACTGGCGATGAAGAGTCCGAGGCGTGCCCGAGCGCCGCGTGAGGCTTCGCCGTCAGCCATGAGGGGTAACGCTTTCAAGGGCGCTCCATCGGCGTGACGCCAGCGCAGGATCTCGCTAGTGTCGGACTGAGCGACCACGAGACCGTCATCCGCACTGAATTGCAAATGCCCGAGAGTGAACGTTTGGCTGCGTCCTGAGGCCAGCTCCGTACACCAACGAGGCTCCGCGGTCTCCAAGTTCCACACGCAGAGACGGTCGAGCTGCTCATTCAAGACGGCAACGTCGCGCTCGTCGCTGGAGAGGGCCATCGTCCCCAGGTCGTCCCCCGCTCCTCGGAGCAGACGCGGCTTTCCGCTCGTGTCGTACGGCTGGATGGAGATGTCGCGAATGCCCGTCGCGCTGATCCACCGTGTCCTTCCCGCGACGGGTGAATAGGATCCCCGCCGATTCCAGGGCATCGCGACCCGAGAGACGGCGCGGCGAGTCCCGACGTCCCATGCGATCGATTCCCTCACCACATCAGTGCTCACGAGATGCATGCCGTCCGGTGAGAACGCGACGCCCATCACGCGTTCTTGGTGTCCTGGATTCTCGGGAATGGGGGTTGCGCTCTGGGCATCCAACAACTCCAGCAGGCCTGGCTCGTTTCCTCGCTGGGATAAGATCAACAACCTCCGGCAGTCGAGGGAGAACTGAAGCCGACGAACTTCCCTCCCCTCCGTCTCGAAGTTCCAGAGCAATCGGCCGCTCTGGGGACGCCATGCGGTGAAGCCCCGCGAAACCTGTCCGATCAGGACTCGCCCGTCGGGGGGGAGCCAGGCGGATCCTGCGGCCATCGCTCTTCCACCCCTGTTCTCCAACACGACGCTCGGCAAACGACGGCCGTCGTTCACGGACCAGCGCGCGACTGACTTCTGGTCGTGCATCTGTACGAGGTAGATCTCGCGGCCGTCCGGGGAGAACGACGCGGTGACGATCTGATCGCCCAGGGTCTCGAGCCGGAGTCGCTCCTGAGATTGCAGATCGAAGACCAAGAGCTTGCTGAGCGGTCGCCAGACCGCGAGTTTCTCGCTGTCGGATGAGAACGCACACGAGTAGGGGGCTGCGCCGTACAAGACAGCGAGGCCAGATGGTGCGGGAGGCGGCTCGAATTCCACGGCAAGGCACGCAATTGCCTCTGCCTGGCCAGAACGACGCACCTCGACGCAGTCATTCCCCAGACGCGCCTCGTACCTTCCATTCTGTGATACGCCCAAGACTCTCGAGGCAAGAGCGGCACCCCGTCGCGCGGGATCCGTGGAGGTGATCCTCCTGCCGTCCTTGAGGTCGATCTGATGTTCCTTGCCCTCCTCGGTCAGGGCCGTGATCGTCTCGTCGTCCGGGCTCATCTGGAGCTTGTATACCGACCCGGCCGATGCATGGAGAGGCTTGCGCCGTCGACCCGTGTGGACGTCCTCGATGACCAGGTCCCCCTGCAGGTCAACGTACGCCACCCGGCTCAACGAGCGGTCGTATGCCAGTGGCTCGTACTGCCACTGGCCCTTGACGAATCGGGCCGGCGCTCCCAGCTTTGCCACGGCGCCGCCCGGCAGGTCGTTCTGAATGCATTCGGCGGCCGTTGGCTCGAGGGTATCGGTCGTGATGCGCGCGATCCCGAGCAGGCAGAGAATCACTCGCACGGATTGTCGGCGACGAAGAGGGACAAGAATCAACGTATTCGTCGAAGGAGCTCCTTGGATTTCCCTTCACGCGATCGGCGTCGCGGCAGCACGCAACCCTCAGGGTTCGGTGCCCTTCGGCCAGAAGGCGAAGCGGCCACAGAACTGCATGACATCCCCACCCTCGGTTCGCGATGGACCCTCCTCATTGAGGGGCATGCCACACGCCAGGTCCGGGTAGTAGGTTCGATCCGGCTGCCCGTCGACGCCGAAGCTGGCCAGTACGAAACTGCTCGCGCTAGCGAAGTAAAGGAGAGGTCGGCCCCAGCCGTCATGGGTCGGCAAGTCCTGCATGTAGACCGGTACGAGATCGGCGGCGAGCTCGGACACCGGAACGAAGCCCGTAGTGCTCCCCGGGTAACGGTTGTTGTCCACCGCGAACGACGCGGAGGCCATGAACAATCTGTTGATCCCGTTGATCGTCTCGAACGCCGCGGTGCGAGAACCAAACGGCCGCTGCGTGAAGCGGCCGTCAACGAGCACGAGATCGGCCGACGCGGTCGTCGCTTCGAGGATCTCGGAGAACCGTCCAGGGAACAGTCGCTGACTCGCGTAGTCGCGGTCCGGCCGGCCGTCGCCGCCGTAGCTGATCAGCTCATAGGACTGCGCGTTCGCGCGGTAGCGGACCGGACGTCCCCAACCGTCGCTGTACTCGGCGTGACTCTCAGTGGCCACGGGTCCCATGCTCAGCACCACCCGCACCGTCCTCAGCTCGCCGTCCGCCGCCGGAAGTATCCCCGTGTTTCGATGCAGATCTTCGATCTGGGTGCCGATCAGTCGCATCGTCGTCATCGTGCGCTGCACCGGGTCGTTCATCGGCCGGACCGGCTCGCGTGCGAGGCCATCAGGAATCCCGCCCAAGGTCAAGCTCACCGATAACGGGATGCAGAGAAAACTCATCGTCATGGTCGGACTCCTGTCCTGGTTCCTCTCCAATATGGACCCCGTTGGCCGGCGAGTCGATCTCCTACGCTTTGACAGTTGCGGTGCTGGAACAGCAGGGGATCGCGACCCGCAAGAAGCAAAAGAGCCGCAAGTTGCAAACCTGCGGCTCATCAAACTACTGAATGTGGCGGGGCCGACGGGGCTCGAACCCGCGACCTCCGGAGTGACAGTCCGGTGTGCTAACCAATCTGCACTACGGCCCCGACGAACCAACGAATTGTAGCACTCGACCCGGCGGAGTCAAAAGCGGCGTGCCCGATGCCCGAGACGGCGCTGGTGGGCGGTACCGGACTCGAACCGATGACACCCTGCGTGTAAGGCAGGTGCTCTACCAACTGAGCTAACCGCCCGCCTCCGCGAGCGCGCCGCGCGCTCCGGATGATGCTAGGGGACGCCGCCGGGGCGGTCAAGGCGCGCGGAATCGACCGGCCACGGGACGCGCGCGGGCATCCAGTGCCGTATAATCCGCCAATTCCAGGAGCGATGCAGTGACGCGTGAGGAGTCTCTCGAACGACGACCGAGGCCTGGAGGAGCGGCCGGGGCGCTCCTTGCAGTCGCGGCGGCGTCGGTGATCTCCGCCGCGGACGCCCCGCCCGTGCCGCAGAACGCCCGGACGACCGAGGGGAGCGCGACCGCGGCTGCGGCCGCAGCGGAGAAGCCGCCCGGTGTCGTCGCGGCTCGATCGACGATCCAGGGCGCGGCCAGCTTGGAGCGACGGAAACCGGTGGCCGGAGCGACCGTCCTCGTCGCGCGAGAGGGCGACGCCGGAGATCTGTGGGTCACCTCGACGGACGAGAAGGGGACGTTTCGACTGGGAGGTCTCCCGGACGGATCGTACGTCGTGGAGTTCCGCCGGCCGGGGCTCGAGACCCTCCGCAAACAGGCCGTAGTCCTGCATGCGCCGTATCGCAGCATCGTCGAGGTCACGATGAAGCCGGGTGTGGCGGCGGCGATTCGCTCCGGGGACGGGGCGGCGCTGCGAGAAAACGAGCGTTTCACGTTCGAGGGGCGCATCGGCGATGCAGCCGGCGCTCCGGTCGCCGACGCTCGCCTGCGACTGGTCCGAGCGGACTCGGCCGACGATCCCAGGGCCGCCGTGACCGCTACGGACGGGTCGTTCCGTGTCGAGGGGATCCTCCCCGGCCGCTGGGAAATCGACGCGCTGGGACTGGGCTACCTGCCGGTGCGATTCGCGGTCGCCCTCGCTCCGGCGACGCGTCTGCACCTCGTCCTCGTGCGTCAGCCCGCGACCTATCGACCGCTACCTCTCGACCTGGTTCCTGCCGAGGAGCCCATCCCCCCTCCCGCGTAGCGACCGCAGCACCGCTGCGACCCCGATTTCCGAAAGGGCCGCGCAACGCGATACCCGAAGCGGACGATTCACGCGGTGCGCTGCGGTGTCCGCCCGGCTCGCGCGGGAGTCTTCTCGAGCCCGCTCGGCGGCTGGGGGCGCGCCGCTTCTCACTTCGCGGAAGGCAGCCGGACGGCGAAGTAGCCGCGGCGGGCGCGGACCTTGTATTTCTCGTTCGAGTGTTTGACTCCCAACGAAATCCAGCGACCGTCCCAGACCGTGTTCGAGGTCGAGTAGGTGATGTAGTACTGCTTCCGCAGCTCGTCGGCGATCCGGGCGTACACCTCCGCGAGCTCGGACGCCTTGTTCACGAAGAACGCGCGCCCCCCGGTGAACTCGGAGAAGTCCTTCAGCACGCTGCGGCGCTCGGACCCCAGGAAGCCGCCGCCGAGGCCGATGGAGTAGACGATCACGCTCTCGGACTTCGCTTCCTCGAGCACGCGTTCGAACCCGAACTGGCTCGACGTGTCGTCTCCGTCCGATAGAAGCACGATCGCCTTGCGGCCCTGGATCCCGCGGAGCTTCCGGTAGGCCGCGTGCATCGAGTCGTACAGCGCGGTGGCTCCGATGGCCTCGGTGGACGTGATCGCCTCCTTCAGCGCCGCCTTGTCGCTCGTCAGATCCTGGATCAGGAACACCTTGTCGTCGAAGGCGATCACGAGCGCCTGGTCCTGCGCGCGAAGGGTGTCGACGAAGCTTCCGGCGGCCGCATGGACCTCCTTCATCTGGTCCCGCATCGAGCCGGAGGTGTCCAGGAGGATCGCGAGAGTGATCGGGCGGTCCTCGGCGTAGAAGTCCAGGATCGCTTGCGACTTGCCGTCTTCCAGGACCCGGAAATCCTGCCGAGCCAGGTCGGTGACGAACCGCTCTTCCTTGTCGATCACCGACGCCCACAGGACGATCCGATTCACCTCCTCGACGTAGGAGAGAGTGACCTTGCGGGTGATCACCGTGTCGCTCACCGCGATTCCCTCCCGGTGGAACGCCACGGCCCGGACGACCCAGGACTTCGGCTTCTCTCCGAAATCGTGGACGCATTCGTACGGCGCCTCGCGATCGACGAAGACCAGATCCTCTCCCGCGTAGAACTCCACGCGATCGACCACCTCCGGCGTGTCGCTCTTCACCTGCGCCGTGATTCTCGTCTTGCCGAGAACCAGCTCTCCGTTTCCGGGTGCCGTGATCTGCACGGAGAATCCCCGGCGGGCCGGCGCTTCCTGCGCCCGCGCGGAGAGGCCGGCCGCCACTCCCCACAGGCTCAGGGCGGCGAGGACCCCCGCGAGACGCCCGCCGATCATGGCTTCCCCTCGGGCGGGCGGGGCGGCTGCGGCGAAGCGGTCCCCGGCGCCGTATCGGGATCGAGCTGCGCGAGGATCTCCCGTACCCGCTCCCGCGCGGGACCCAGATCCACGTCGAGGGCGTACTTCCGGTACGCCGCGACGGCCTCTTCGGTGCGGCCCAATCGCAGGAGAGCGTTGGCCAGGTACAACCGAGCGCGGTCCTCTGCGGGGTCGATTGCGAGGGCGCGACGGTACGCCTCGATCGCCGCCGAATCGTCACCCAGACCCGCGAACGCGACTCCCTCGTTGACTCGCAGAGCGGCCCGTTCCCCGATGCGAGCCAGATCCGCATAGAGGCTCTGCGCCTCGCGGTGGCGTCCGGCCTTCAGGAGATCGTACGCGAGACGCTCTCTCTCGACGCCTTCGGGCTGCGACCGAGCCTGGAGATCGGCCGCCTCGGACCACAGCCTCCGACCGGCGAGGATCGAGGCGAGGCGCCTCAGCGAGTCGGGGGAAGCCGTGCCCAGAGCGATCTCCGCCTCGATGGCGGCGGCGGTGACCTGCTCGCTTTCGATCTCTTGCCTGCGGGTCCGGAGTCGTTCGCGGTTGCGACCGTCGAGGCGAGGATCCGCGATGGCCGCGTCGAGTTCCGTGAGCGCCGCGGCGTAGTCCCCGCGACGCCGGGCCGCCTCGGCGAGTCCTTCGCGTGCCTCGGGGAAGCCGGGATCCAGCTCGAGCGCTTTTCGGAACGACGCCTCCGCCCGGATCGGAAGGTCCATGTCGAGCTCGATCTCGCCCAGCCGCGACCAGTGATCGGGCAGTTTCGGCTCCAGATCGATGGCCTTGCGGATCGTGACGACCGCCTCGTTCTTCAAACCCAGCCGCCCGTAGGCCGCTGCCAGGCCATTGTAGCCGTACGCGAAATCGGCTCGGATCGACACCGCCTCTCGCAGCAGCCGAACGGCTTCGTCGAGCCGGTCCAGCCGCAAGAAAATCGTGCCCAGGTGCGTGTACGCCTCGGCGTATCCCTTGTTGCTTCCGATGGCGCGGCGGAGGAACTCGATGGCCTTGTCGTCGTCACCGCGGCTCTCGTGCACGCGCGCGATCCCGTCCAGCGCCGCCGGGTACTCGCTCCGGAGCTTCAGCGCCCGGTAATACGCGGCGGTCGCCTCGTCCGTGTCCCCCTGCTTCAGTTTCGCGTTCCCCATGGCCACGTGCGCTTGCATGTTCGAGGGCTCCAGATCGAGAGCGATGTCCAGCGCCTCGACCGCTTCGGGGAAGCGGCGCAGACCCGTGAGCGCGAGCCCGAGGTAGAAGTGGGCGCGAAACGAATTGAGCGCCCGATCCGCCGAGCCGCGGAGCTTTTCCGCCGCCAGCGTGTAGTCGCCGTGGGTGTAGGCCGTCACTCCTTCGTTCAGAAGCGTCATCGCCTCGACGCGGACGTCGCTGGATTTCCCGGCCCGAGGCTCCCCGATGCCGGCGAGTGCCAGCACGGAGGCAAGAACCGCGCGGCTCACCGCCCGGCGCATCGCATCCTCCTCGTTCCCCGGCGTCGTTTCGACCCGCCGACCCTCGGCGCCGCGACCCGAGTCTAGTGCGATTGCCGCCCTTCCGCACGGCAGGCGGCCGAGAGCTGCGTCACGGGCGTGTGCGCCGCCGAACGAGAACGCCGGGGGGATCGATCGGCCCCGGAACGAAACCGTATTCGAACGATGGGCCGTCCCGGTTGCCCTTTGCGGCTTCGATCCCTACATTCCACCGCGGGCCGCCGTGCGCGAGATCACCGTGTGCGGTAGCCCCCAAAAGGGGTCGATCGATGCAGCTCAAGAACCGGATCGTCATTCGTTATCGCGACGGGCGGAAGCTCAAGGGCTACACGTGGGACTTCGTCCCGAACAAGGAGATCTTCCACGTGGCCGATGCGGACGACGAACGGAAAATCACCGAGGTCAACACGAAGGAGCTGAAGGCGGTCTTCTTCGTGAGGACGTTCGACGGGAATCGTCTCCACAAGCCCGACTACACGCTGGAGGCCTTCTCCCGTGTCCCCGGCTTGAAGCTCAAGGTGGTCTTCAGCGACAACGAGGTCGTCTACGGGACCACGAACGCATACACCTCCGGCCGGAAGGGGTTCTTCCTGCTGCCCGCCGACAAGAAGGGGAACAACGAGCGGGTGTATGTCTTGGCGGAAGCGACCAAGAGCATCGAACCAATGCTGAGCGTTCCCGTCGGCTCCCCCGCGAGTCGCTGACGGGACAGCGCGCCGCTCCGCGCTCCTGTCCCCTCGGCTCCCCGTCGTACACCCCGTCGTGCCGGGCGCACGTCAGGTTTGTGAGGTGAGGGGCGGTCATGCGGCCGGCCGGCGCTGAGCGCGGCGCTCCCAGAACTCCTCGAAGCGGCCGCTGAGCTTGCAGCAGCGGAGGGCGATGATCGCGTCAGCCCCAGCCACCGTCCAATGCATTCCGGCGCGCTTGCACCGTGTTCCGATGGCCGTCTTGCAGCCGGCCTCGACGACCCCGGTCGAGGTGCACAGTCCCGCCGCCCGGAACTCCGCGTAGCGCATCCGGGCTCGGTTGCCATCGACGTAGTCGACGCATTTGCGGGCCTCGTCGTTTTTCGGCGAGTGCGCTCGTAGGGCGCTTAGGACGGCCTCGATATCGCCGGCGTCAAGCTCGTCGTGGCGCTTGCGCGCCCACTGCTCGGCCAGGTCGCTGCCCGCTGCGTAGATGGACTTGGCGACGTCCGAGAGGTGTTGCTTGGCGTGGAAACGGTCGACGATCTGGATGGCGTCGGGGAAGTGCTCGGTCGCGAGGTTCCAGATCCACTTGGCCCCATCGCCGAGCACGGCCCGGCGCGTCGCGCGCTCGAAGCCGCGCCGCGTGGCCTCGCGCTCGACGCGCGCCGCGAACTCGCTCGGCACCTTGTCGGTGTCCTTCTGCGCCGCGCTCTCGATGGCCGCCGAGTAGCTGATCGACCCCTCGTCGCGGACGGGCGTGCCTTCTTCGTCCCGTCCCTCGGCGCTCCAGACCGTGCACAGCTTGACCTCCCGCGTCTTGGCCGAACCGTCGGGCTGCTTGCCCGCGCGGTCCACCAGCTCCTCCTTGCGCACCGGCACCCCCGTGCCATCCATACCCAGGTACAGCGTTGGCGCCACCGGCCCGTCGTCCGCCGGCGGCTCGACCACGCGTCGCTCGTCGTCGGCCACCTCGCGCCCCAACGCCTCGGCGGCCCGCTCGACGTGTTTGGTCGGCACGTCTACGCCGGCCAACTCCGTCAGCAACTCGTGGCCCTCCTCGAAGCTGACCATCGCGCCCACCCGCCCGACCATGCGCAGCACGCCCGGCGACAGCGCCCCGCCCTGCAGGCCCAGGGCGCGGTCGCGCGGGCAGAAGCCCGTCTCGCACGGCGCGCAGTGGTAGTAGGCGCGCGACAGAGTCAGCGGCCCCAACACGCTCTCGAAGGTCTTGTCGTGGCGGCCGGCGTACCGCGCCGGCAGCCCGCAGGCGCACGGCGCGGTCGGTCCGGCGTGGTCGGACGTGTCCGCGTTGATGCGCCGCTCCACGGCGCGGGCCGCCACGCGCAGCGCCTTGTAGCGTGCGGCCGTCTCGATCGCCTCGAAATCCCAGTCGTCGACGGCGCCCGTACCTACGAGCGCTTCGATCTCGGCGACGATCTCGGCTTCAAACGCCGCTTTGAAGCCCCCTTTTGGCCGCCTCCTGCGAGGCCGCCTCGGGCGTGTCCAGTTGGGAGTCGGCCCACTGCTCGCACGCCTGCCAGTAGGCTTCCACGTGCTTGCGGAACTGCTGGCCGGCTTCCACCTGCTCGCGCAGCAAGTCCGCTTGCGCGGTTGATACGTGGCGTGACCGCGTCTTGCCCTCGACGACCCGTACGACGCGGTAGTACGGACCATGCCGCGCACCGGCCCGGTCGGCGCAAGCGCAGCCCGGCTTGTTGCACCGCAAGTACTGCACCGACAGGGTCCCCCGGCGCATCGGCTTGGGTTCGGACAGTTGGCGAGCGAGGTCCTGGACGGGGGCGGGGACGGGCGTGTCGTGGTGATCGGGCATCGGTTCTCCTTTGCACTATCGTAGTGCAAAGGAAATCACGCCGCAACAACGGTGGGCGCGCGCTACCACTCCCGTGACGTGCACCCCGTCGTGCCGCCTGATTTGACGGGGGGGCCCGGCCGGGGTGATACTGCGCCGGGGAATGCGTCGCTCGACCGCCTTCATCGTTCTTGGCTGGATTGCCTGCGCCGCCTTGGCCTGTTCGGGCGGCGGCGCGTCGCCTGCCGTCCGCCCCGGGGGGGGTGCCCTCGATGAACTGGTGGTTCGGCGGGGGGAATTCCACGAACGCTTCCTCCTGACCGGCGAGCTGAGCGCGGTCCGTTCGGACGACATCGTCGTTCCTCGGACCCCGAGCTGGCAGATCCAGATTCGTTGGATGGAGAACGACGGTGCCCAGGTCGCAGCCGGGCAGAAGGTGCTGGAGTTCGACAACTCGTCCTTCGCGGGAAATCTCGAGGAGAAGCGGCTTTCTCTCGCGCAGGCCGCGAACGAGATGATCCGACAGGAGGCGGCGGGAAAGGCCGCCGAGGCGGATGCCGAGTTCGACCTCGAGCAGAAGAAAACCGCGCTCGACAAGGCGCGGATCGAGGCGGCGGTCCCATCGGAGCTGCGCAAAGCACGCGAGTACGAGGAGAAGCAGCTCGCCCTCCGCCGCGCCGAGATGGAGTTCGAGAAGTCCGGCGACACACTGCAGGCGCAGCGCAAGGGGGCGCGCGAGGATCGCGCGGTCCGGCGTCTCCAGCTCGACAAGGCGAGGCGCGAAATCGAGATCGCCGAGCGGGCGATCGCGGCACTCTCCCTCGATGCCCCCCGCAGCGGCCTGCTGGTGGTGAACGATCATCCGTGGGAGGGACGCAAGTTCCAGGTGGGCGACAGCGCCTGGGTCGGCCTGGCGGTCATGAGCATTCCCGATCTCTCCGAAATGGAGGTCGAGGCGATGCTCATGGATGTCGACGACGGACGCATCGCCGCGGGGATGTCCGCCACGTGCACGGTGGACGCGTGGCCGGACCTCGCGTTCCCGTGCCGCGTGAAGGAGATCACGCCCATCGCCCAGGAGGTCAGCCGCCGCTCGCAGCGTCGCGCCTTCCGGGCGGTCGCTTCCCTCGACCGATCCGACCCCGAGCGGATGCGGCCCGGCATGTCGGTGAAGGTCGAGGTGGAGATCCGGAAGATCGATGACGCGCTCCTGGCGCCGCGGGCGGCCCTCGACCTCGAGTCCTCGCCCCCCCGGGCTCTCCTGTGGGGCGGCGGCGAGGCCGACGTTCGCCTCGGACCTTGCGGCGCGCTCGAGTGCGTGGTGGAGGAAGGGCTCGAGGCGGGTGCCCGATTGAGGAGTCGCGGGTGATCGGTCGGCTGCTCGCCCTCCCTGCCCCCGTCCGGTGGGTCGCGACCCTGTTGGCCGTCGCGGCCGCGGTGTGGTGGCTCACGGATCGCGGACCCGACACGGCAGGCGTGGACTGGGTCGAGGTGCGGAGGGACGACCTGCGCCTCGAAGCGGAGGCATCCGGTACGCTGAAGGCGGTGGAGACCATCGAGCTGGGCCCACCCCAGGTTTCCGAAATCTGGAACTACAAGATCGCGCGCCTCGCGACGGAAGGGTCGCAGGTCAAGGCCGGCGAGCCGGTTCTGGGCTTCGACACGAGCGAGCTCGATCGCAAGCTCGAAGAGAAGCGCGCCGAGGCGGATGCCGCGCAGAAGGAGATCGAGAAGAAGCAGATCGACATGACCTTGCAGCGTCGCGACGAGGACCTGCGGCTGGCGGAGACCGAGGCCCGCTTCACGAGGGCGAAGCTCAAGATCGATGTTCCCGAGGAGATCCTCGCGGGAAACGAGCTTCAGACGCAGCGCATCGAGCTGCAGCTCGCCGAAAAGGAGATGGACTACCTCGAGGCGAAGATGCAGTCCCAGCGGCGCGCCGCGGACGCCGAGATCGCGTCCCTGAGGGAACGCCGCGATCGTGCGAGCTCCAGGGTCCGCGAGATCGAGGACGCGCTCGAGCGGATGACGGTGCGCGCGCCCCGGCCCGGCACGGTCGTCTTCGTCACCGGCTGGCGGGACGAGAAGAAGAAGGTCGGCGACGCGGTGTGGCGCGGCGAGAAGGTCCTCGAGATCCCGAGCCTGGACGAGATGAAGGCGGTCGGAGAGGTGGACGAAGCCGATGCGGGGCGGATCGGAACCGGCCAAACGGTGCGGCTGCGTCTCGACGCGCACCCGGACCTGGAGTACTCCGGCCGTGTCGAGTCGATCTGGGGGACCGTGCAACGAAAGTCCGGGAACAGCCCGCTCAAGGTGGTTCGCTTCGACGTCGCCCTGGATCGCACCGACACCGAGCGGATGCGCCCCGGAATGCGATTCACGGGAGCCGTCGAGACCGGACGGATTCCGGGTGCCCTCCTCGTGCCCGCCGATGCGATCTTCCCGACCTCCGACGGGCCCGTCGCGTACCGCAAGACCGCGTTCGGCTTCGAGAAGGTGCGACTGGACATCGGCCGCCGGACCGCCGACTCCGTGGAAGTCCTGAGCGGTCTCGCGGCCGGGGATCGGATCTCCCGGAGCGATCTCGGAGCCGAGCGGGGGCGCTCGTGACGCGGCGTCTCGTTCTTGGCGTCAGTGTAACGGCAGCGGCAACCCTCGCCGCCGCGATCGTCGTCCCGTCCCTCACCGGTCTCGCGCAGCGGAAGGACGTCCCCGTCGCCGAAGTGAAACGCCTGCCGTTCCGCCGGCTGGTCACCGCGGAGGGAAACCTGCGCGCCGTGAAGGCGACGCCGCTCACCACCCCGTCGGAGGCGCGCGGGCCACTCAAGATCGCCTGGCTCCTTCCGGACGGAAGCCGCGTTCACGCGGGCGAAGTCGTCGTTCGCTTCGATCCCACCGACAAGGAGAAAGAGGTCGCCGACGGCAAGGCCGATCGCGAGGCGGCGGACCGCCGGATCGCCAAGAAGGGGGCGGAGGACGGTGCCTCGCTGCGAAACCTCGACCGCGACGCCGAGCACGCCCGTCGCGAGCTCGACAACGCCCGAACGTTCGAGAGCAAGGACCCCGAGATCTTCTCCCGCGTGGAGATCATCGAGTCGCAGCTCGACGCGAAGCTCGCCGGACAGAGAGCCGAGCATGCGACCGAGAACCGGAAATCCCGCGAGGCACTCGCCTCCACCGATCGAGACCTCCTCGGCATCGAGCGTCGCAAGGCGGACCTCAAGGTGCGCCAGGGGGAGGAGGCGCTACTCGCTCTCGAGGTGGTCTCGCCCCACGACGGGATCCTCATCTACCAGCGCGACTGGCGTGGGAACATGCCCCGGGTGGGAGATTCCGTCTGGAGCGGGCAGCCTCTCGCCGAGATCCCGGAGCTCGACGCCATGGAGGCCGAGGTCTTCGTCCTCGAGGCAGACGCGGGAGGCGTCCGCGAAGGTCTGCCTGCCACCGTCGTTCTCGACGCGCAGCCCTCCGCCACCTACGCGGCGAAGGTGAAGCGGGTGGATCGCCTGGCCCGCCCCCGCTTCGACGGCACTCCGATGCAGTACTTCAGCCTGACGCTCGAGATCGAGCGCACGGATCCCGCAGCGATGAAGCCCGGGCAGCGCCTGCACGCCGATCTCTCCATGGACGAGCGGGAGAGCGCGCTTTCGGTGCCCCGGGAGGCTCTCTTCGAGAAGGACGGGAAGAAGATCGTGTACCGGGCGCGTCGTGGAGGATTCGATCCCGTGGGCGTCGCGCTCGGGCCGTCGGCCCTCGGACGGATCGTCGTGGAGAAGGGACTCGAGGAGGGAGACGAGGTCGCCCTGCGCGATCCGACGCGGCCCGCCGAGGCCGGCCCGGCTGAAAAGGAGGGATCCGCCCCGCCGGCTCCCCCTGCGCCGGGAGGCGGCCCATGACCCCGGCCGAGGCTCTCCGCAGCGCCGTCGACAACCTGACCGCGCACAAGCTCCGTTCGGCGCTGAGCATGCTCGGCATGATCTTCGGCGTGGGCGCGGTGATCGCCATGCTCTCCATCGGCGGCGGCGCCGAGCGGCAGGCCATGGAGATGATCGAGCGGATGGGGCTTCGCAACGTTCTCGTGCGCGCCAAGGAGCCGCGGGACGAGGAGGCGCAGGAGGTCCGGAAGAAATCGCTGGGAGTCTCCCCGCGCGACGCCCAGGCGATTCTCGAAGGGGTTCCGGGTGCCGAGCTGGTCATCCCGCGGGTCGAGGTGGTGACGTTCAAGGTGATGGCGGCTTCGGCGAAGACCAAGGCGAAGGTGTTCGGGGTGTCGTGGCGGAATCCGGAGCTGACCCGGGTCGTGGTCGCCGAGGGGCGCTTCTTCGACGCCCGGGACGAGCGCGAGCATGCACAGGTGTGCGTGATTGGCGCGGCCGTGCGGCGCGATCTCTTCGGCTACGGCTCTGCGGTCGGCCGGGACCTGAAGGTCAACGACGTCTGGTTCGAGGTGATCGGCGTGCTCTCGGACTCGGGCGGCTCCGGGACCTTCCAGGGGGTCGCGCTGGGCTCCACCGCCCGGGAGATCCAGGTTCCGGTGACCACGGCGCTCCGGAAGTTCGACCGCGAGCCGATCAAGTCGCCGCTGGACGAGATCGTCGTGCGATTGAGCCCCGCCGCTTCGCCGCAGGACAGCGCCGGCGTGATCCAGGCCCTTCTGAATCGCCTTCACGCCGGAGCGTCGGACTTCGAGCTGGTGGTTCCCGAGGTGCTGCTCGAGCAGAGCCGCAGGACGCAGCGTCTGTTCAACATCGTGATGGGGTGCATCGCGGGGATCTCGCTGCTGGTAGGGGGCATCGGGATCATGAACATCATGCTCGCCACGGTCCTCGAGAGGACCCGGGAAATCGGCGTGCGCCGCGCCGTGGGCGCCCGCCGCGTGGACATCAGGACCCAGTTCATCATCGAGTCGTTCTCCATCAGCATCGCGGGCGGGCTCGCCGGCGTGGCCATGGGAATCGTCATCGCGAAGGTCGTCGCGGCGTACGCCGGGTGGCCGACGGTCGTCACCCTCACGTCGATCGTGCTGTCCACCGGAGTCTCCATGGCCGTGGGGCTCGCTTCGGGGATCTACCCGGCGGTGCGTGCCGCCGACCTCGACCCCATCGACGCGCTGCGGTACGAGTAGCCGCTCTTCGATCCGCACGGTCCCGCCCGCCGGAATCGAGGCCGCAGCCGGCGCAAGGAGAAGGAGCGATGCCGACCGACAGGAAGATCGCCGCCCGGGCTGCGGTCTGCCTGCTTCTCTGCGCATCGGCGTTCGTCGCGCTCGCGCCCGTCCTCGACGCCGGGTTCGTCAACTACGACGATCCGCGGTACGTCACGCAGAATCCGGTGGTTCGCGACGGGCTCACCCTCGAAGGGATACGGTGGTCGCTCACGGCCACCGACGCCGCCAACTGGCATCCGCTGACCTGGCTCTCCCACATGCTGGACTACACGCTCTTCGGGCTCGACCCGCGCGGGCACCATCTCACGAGCCTCCTCCTGCACGCGGCGAACGCCGCGATGCTCTTCCTGCTCCTCGATCGCATGACGGGGGCTCTCGTCAGGAGCGCGTTCGTTGCGGCCTTCTTCGCCGTGCATCCCCTCCACGTGGAATCGGTGGCGTGGATCGCCGAGCGGAAGGATGTGCTGAGCACGTTCTTCGGCTTCCTCGCCCTCACGGCGTACGTCCGGTACGCGCGGAAGCCGGAATGGGGTTCGAGCGTCGCCGTCTCCGTCTGTTTCGCGCTGAGCCTGGCCGCGAAGCCCATGCTCGTGACGCTCCCGTTCTTGATGCTCCTCCTCGACTTCTGGCCGCTCGGCCGGATGGCCGCCGCGGTGAAGGGACCGGGCCGCCCGGCGCCCCTCGCCGGGTTGCTGCGGGAGAAGATCCCGTGGCTCGCGTTGTCCGCGGCCTCCTGCGCGGTCACGCTCGTTGCGCAACGGCGCGCCCACGCGGTCCAGTCTCTGGCGGATTCGTCGCTCGCCGTCCGAGCTGCAAACGCAGTCGCGTCCTGTGGGGCCTACGTTGCGAAGACCCTCTGGCCGAGCGATCTGAGCGTCCTCTATCCTCACCCCGGTTCGTTTCCGCCGCTCGTTTCCACGGCGGCGGCCGCGCTGCTCGTTTCGGGGGCCACCGCCGCCTCGCTCCGCTTCGGGCGAGCACGGCCCTACCTGCCGGTGGGATGGCTCTGGTTCCTCGGAATGCTCGTTCCCGTCCTCGGCTTCGTTCAGGTCGGGGTCCAGTCGAGGGCGGACCGGTACACGTACGTGCCCCTCGTGGGCTTGTTCGTCGTCGTCGTGTGGGGAGCGGCGGAGGCCGCGGGCATTGCCGGTCTCGAATCGCGGGGCGCCGTTGCGGAGGATCCTCCTCGCCGCCGCACCGCGCGCGCCGTCCTCGTTGCGGCGGGCGTGGCGACGATCCTGGCGTGGATGACGGTCACCTGGAAGCAGGCGAAGGTCTTCAAGGACTCGATCTCCCTCTTCGAGCATGCGCTGCGCGTGGACGACCGCAACACCGTGGCTCACGTCAACCTCGGCGCGGCCTACATGGACTCAGGCAGGATCGACGAAGCCCTGAGGCACTTCGAGGCGGCCGTGCGCCTCGACCCGGGCTACGCCGACGCCCGGAACAATCTGGGGGCGGCGCTGGCCGCCGCGGGGCGACTCGACCAGGCGCTGGCGCAGTTCGCCGAGGCGGCTCGACTCGACCCCGACGACGCCCGGCCGAGCGTCAACGAAGCGGTCGCACTCTCCAGAGCCGGCCGGTGGGACGAGGCGATCGCTCGCCTGCGCGAGCTGCTCCGGCGGCACCCCGATCATGCGGAAGCGAGGTACCGGCTGGGTATGGCTCTCTCGTTTCGCGGGAGCTTCGAAGAGGGGCGACGCGAGATCGAGCGGGCACGGAAGATGGGTTTCCGGTCCTCCGCGGCGGATTCGGCGCCGGCTCCCCGCGAAGCGCCCATCGTTCCGTCGGGGGAGAGGTCACGATGACGCGACGCGGGGACGGTGGCGCCTCTCGCGTGGTGGTCTGCGCTTTCCTGACCGCGATCGTGCTCGTTGCCTTTGCGCCCCTGCTTGGAAACGGCTTCGTCAACTACGACGATCCCCTGTACGTGACTCGCAACCCGATGGTCCGAGGCGGGCTGACCCTCGGCGGAGCGCGCTGGGCGGTGACGGCGGTCGAGGCCTCGAACTGGCACCCTCTGACGTGGCTCTCCCACATGCTCGACTGCACGCTCTTCGGACTGGATGCGCGCGGACATCACCTGACCAGCCTCGTCCTGCACGCGGCGAACGCGGCCATGCTCTTCCTGGCCCTGCGACGGTTGACCGGGGCGCTCGGGCCGAGCGCGGCCGTCGCGGCGCTGTTTGCCGTACACCCGCTGCGCGTCGAGTCGGTGGCGTGGGTCGCGGAGCGAAAGGACGTGCTCAGCGCGTTCTTCGGCTTCCTCACGCTCTGGGCCTGGGCGCGGTACACCGAGGCGCCGGGGTGGCGCCGGTATCTGGCCGTGCTCTCGGCCTTCGCGCTGGGCCTCGCAGCGAAGCCGATGCTCGTGACGCTCCCCTTCGTCCTGCTGCTCCTCGACTACTGGCCGCTCCAAAGATCGAGGATCGGAAATCTCGCCGACGGCGGCCGACGAGCGTCCTTCGCCACGCTCGTTCTGGAGAAGGTGCCGCTCCTGGCACTGGCTGCGGCCTCGGCGATCGTGACGGTCGTGGCGCAGGGCCGCGGCCGTACGTTCCGGACGCTTTCCGATCTGCCGCTCCTCGCGCGGCTCGCGAACGCCGCGGTCTCGCTCGCGGCCTACATCGGGAAGACGCTCTGGCCGGCGAGACTCAGCGTCTTCTATCCGCATCCCGGGGATGGGATCCCCCCGTGGGAGGCTGCTCTCGCCGTGCTGTTCCTCGCGGGAGCCACCGCGATCGCGATTCGGGTGGCGCCTCGCCGGCCGTACGTGCCCGTCGGGTGGCTCTGGTATTTGGGGACGCTCGTGCCGGTGTTGGGCATCGTTCAGGTCGGCGAGCAGGCAATGGCCGACCGCTACACGTACGTTCCCGGGGTCGGCCTCCTGATCGTCGTCGCATGGGGCGCGTGGGACGCTCTGGGCTTCCCTGTCGGGAGCCGCCGGGATACGGAAACACCGGTGGATTCGTTGCGGCGCACGCCGCGAGCGTCGTGGGTCGCGGCTGCCGTTGCGGTGGCGGTTGCGGCGCTCGGGATCGCTACGTTCCGGCAGTGTCGCGTCTGGAGGGATTCCACTTCGCTCTTCGAGCACGCGCTGCGCGTCACGGAGCGCAACCACACCGCGCATGTGAACCTGGGGATCGCGTTGCGAGAGCAGGGACGCAACGCGGAGGCCGCCGCTCACTTCGAGGAGGCCCTGAGGCTCCGTCCCGATCTTCCCGAGGCGCGCAACGGGCTCGGGCTGGCGCTCGCGGCGCAGGGGCGGCTGCCCGAAGCGATGGACGAGTACCGGAAAATCCTGTCCGTCCACCCGGAGTTCGCCCCGGCCCGGACGAACCTCGGCGCCGCTCTGACGGCGCAGGGCCGCCTGGCGGAGGCCGCGGAGGAGTATGCGGCGGCCATCGCGATCGATCCGTCCTCGACGGACGCCCGGAGCAATCTCGGGGTCGTCCTGGCGATGCTCGGAAGGCTCGACGAGGCCGGTGCGCGATTCGACGAGGCGATCCGCATCGATCCGTTCGATCCGGAGCCGCGGTACAACTGGGCGGTCGCTCTGGGGAGGGCGGGACGATGGTCCGACGCGGTCGCGCGGCTCAGGGGCCTTCTCGAGGTTGATCCGGACCACGCCGAGGCCCGTTTCCGCCTGGGCGTCGCGCTGAGGCAGCTGGGCCAGGAGGACGAGGGCGGGAGAGAGATCGAGCAGGCGTTGCGAATGGGCTTTCGACCCCGCCGAGGCGAGCTCGAGCGGATCGGGCTTCGAGCGGACGATCCGACGCGCCGAGCGCCGGGGCTGTAGAGTCGCCATCCGCGGTACACTCGGCTCGGGACGCGGCGCACGGCGGATCGACGGCCGAGCCGCCGGCGAAAGGGGCATGCGCGGAATCCTGCACCGCTTCCACCCGGGCACGATACGGGACTCGGCGCTCGTCGCCTCGGCCGCCACCGCCGTGTACGCCAACACCCTGCTCAACGGCTTCGTCTACGACGACCGGAGCCAGATCGTCGAGAACGCTTGGATCCGGGACTTCGGGAATGTCCCCCGGATGTTCGTGACCGGCGTCTGGGAGTTCGAGGGAGGGGTCTCGAACTACTACCGCCCGGTGATGCTCTGGATCTACACGGCTGTGTACCACGTCTTCGGGCTCCGGGCGTGGGGCTACCACCTCGTGAGCGTGATCCTTCACGCGGCCGTTTCGTTGCTCGTCCTCCTGACCATCCGGCATGTCCTCTATCGCGCGGGAGGCGAATCCAGGACGTCGCCGCAGGCGGCGCTCGCGGGTGCGCTTCTCTTCGCGGTCCACCCTGCGGGCACCGAGGCCGTCGCATGGGTCGCTGGCGTTCCGGAGCTGACGTACTCGCTGTTTCTCCTTCTGGCCCTTCTCCTGCACTCGAGGGACGGCGACGGGCTCTGGAAGAGCCGCACCGCAGCGCTCGCCGCCTTCGCGTTCGCTGCGATCTCGAAAGAAACCGCGCTGGTGTTTCCCGCTCTGATCTTCACGTACGAGATGTGCCTGCGCGGATCGAGCGCGACGCGTGCCGTTGCTCGCACGGCTCCGTACGTCGCGGTGGCCGCGGCGTACTTGCTGCTCCGGATGGCGGTGCTGCCCAGCTTCGCTCCGCTCGAGCGGCACCGCGACCTCGACCGCTTCCAGATCGCTCTCAACGCGTTTCCGTTGTTCGCGGGTTACCTCGGGAAGCTCGTCGCGCCCGTTCGCCTGAACGCGTTCCACGTCCTCCACCCGATCTCGTCGCTCCTCGCCCCGATCGGGCTGCTCTCGATCGCGGCCGCGGTCGGCTTCGCCGCGCTTGCCGTCGTGTCCTTCGTCCGCTGGAGGCCACTCGTTTTCGGACTCGCGGCCACGGTTCTCCCGCTGGCCCCGGTCCTGTACATCCCCGCTCTCGGGGAGAACACGTTCGCGGAGCGGTACCTCTACCTTCCGGTGTGTGGGCTCGCCCTGATCGTGGCCCTGGTCGTGGCGGCCGTGCGCGCGGCGCGTCCCGGGTGGACGCCGGTGCTGACCGCGCTGCTCGCCGGCCTCGTCGGGTTGGGGGGCCTCGCGACGGTGCGCCGGAACGCCGTCTGGCGGAGCGACCTGGCGCTGTGGACCGACACCGTGAGGAAATCCCCCGACAGCGCGTTCGCGAGGAACGAGCTGGGGATCTCGCTGGCCGAGGCGGGCCGCATGGAGGACGCCGTCGAGGAGTACCGCGCCGCTCTGCGCCTGCGCCCGGACTTCGCCCGCGCGCTCAACAACCTGGGGACCGCGCATGCCGCCCTGGGCCGGGGGGACGAGGCGATCGCCGCGTACGCCGCTGCAATTCGGTCCGATCCGCGCTTCGCCCGGGCGCACAACAACCTGGGGATGAGCTACGCCCGGGCCGGGCAGCTCGACCGCGCCGTCGAGGAGTATCGGGCGGCGCTCTCCCTCGATCCTGGATCCGTCGAGGTGCTCCTCAATCTGGGCAACGCTCTGGTGGAGCGCGGCTCGGCGAAGGAGGCAGTGGAGGTGTTCCGGATGGCGGTCCGCCGTCAGCCGGACAGCGCCGACGCCCACCTCCACCTCGGCATCGCGCTGGGGCAGGCGGGGAAGCTCGACGAGGCGATCTCCGACCTCGAGGCCGCGCTCGCTCTCGGCCCCAACGATCCGTTCGTCCACCACAATCTGGCGAACGCCTACCGCTTGCGGGGCGAAACGGGGCGGGCGGAAGCGCACCTCCGCCGCGCACGCGAGATCGAGGAGACCCTCCGGGTGGGGACAGGTCGGTGACGGTTGGCCCGCCGGCACGGGGGCGCGTGCCCGGTCGCCGAGTTTGACGCTCTCCCTAGGGCGCATCTACACTTGCCTCTGCGCACGGCGCGCGGATCGCGTAGCGGTGCGGAGGCGGTTTTTCCCGGACGAATCCGTGACTCATCCTAGTCGGCTCCTTCTTCTCTCTTTCTGTGTGGCCCTCCTCTGCGGCTGCAGCCAGCCCGAAACGCCTGCCCCACGGCCGGCCCCCCGGCTCCCCAAGCTCCGGATCGGCCTGATCCCCGAGCAGAACGTCTTCAAGCAGATCGAGCGGTACGAGCCCCTGGCTGGTTATCTTGGCCAGCGTGCGGGGATCGCCATCGAGCTGAAGATCCTCCCGCGCTACGGGAACATCATCGAGAATTTCACGGCCGCCGAGATGGACGGCGCGTTCCTGGGGAGCTTCACGTACGCGCTCGCCCATGAGACGCTGGGGCTCGACGTCCTCGCGAGACCCGTGGGACCCGATGGGAGGTCGACCTACCACGGGCTGATCTTCGTCCGGAAGGACAGCGGCATCCGCGGAATCCGGGAGATGAAAGGGAAGAGGTTCGTGTTCGTGGACCGGGCCACGACGGCGGGGTATCTTCTCCCGCTCGACTACTTCCATCGGAACCGGATCCGCGACTACCGCGCGTATCTGGGGGAGACCTACTTCGCCGGCACCCACGAGGACGCGATCCACGACGTGGTGTCCGGCCGGGCCGACGTGGGTGCGGCCAAGGACACGGTGTTCACGCGACTGGCCCGCGAGGACCCGCGCGTCGCGAGCGATCTCGTCGTGCTGGAGACGTCCCCCGAGGTTCCGGAGAACGGGCTCGCGCTGCGGCGCGAGGTGGACGAAGCGTTGAGAAAAAGGCTCGAGAGATCTTGCTCACGATGCACGAGGATCCGGAAGGAAGAGCCGTCCTCGACGGGTTCGGCGCGCTGCGGTTCGTCGAGACCTCGAACTCGGATTACGATCCCGTCTTCCGGTACGCCCGCGAGGTCGGCATCGACCTGGCTCACTACGACTATCACAACGACCGATGAAGCGGAAGATCATCGTCGGCCTCGGGATCTACTCCCTCGTTCTCCTGATCGGGGCATACTCGATTCTGAGGACCGTTCACGAAGAGACGACTCGCCTGGACAACCTGATCATGCTCCACCAGGTGGAGATCCTCCGGGAGCACTACCTCATCCAGATCAAGCGGGTGCAGACGGACCTCGCGCTGGAGGGCTCCGTGCACGCGAGGTCGTTCGAGACCGTGGTCGCCCACGCCCGGAACATGGGAATGGTGATCACGACCTGTTTCGACTGTCACCACGCGCCGCCCGTCGCCGAGCGGATCATGGACCTCAAGCTCCAGACCGACCTCTACCAGGAGGGGCTCAGCCGCGTGCTGACGATCCGCGCCAACGCGGTCCGACTTGCCGAGGAGCGGGACGCGGCGTTCCGAGCCGGCGAGTTCCTCATCCAGCAGGTGAGCCAGATGATCGCCATGACCGGGGCCCGCCTCGAGCGCTACACGCAGGCGGCGCTCCGGGAGATCCAGCGAACGAAGTACGTGCTCTACACGCTCGTCGGTCTCGGACCGCTGCTGTCCGCCGGGCTGGCGCTGGTGCTCATCACCGGTTTCACGAAGCCGGTGAAGGCGCTCCTGGAGTCGACGAGGAAGCTCAAGACCGGAGACCTGGACCACCGCGTCACCGGGCTGCGGGACGAGTTCGGCGAGCTCGGCGACTCGTTCAACGACATGGCCGCTTCGCTCAAGGAGCACATGCAGCGCATGCAGCACGCCGAGCAGATGGCCGTCGTCGGGAAGCTCTCCGCGGGCCTGGCCCACGAGATCAAGAACCCTCTGGCCGGGATCAAGGCGGCCATGCACGTCCTTTCCAGGGAGGCGAGCCTCGCCGAGGAGGATCGCGGCGTCCTGCGCAAGGTGAGCGAGGAGATCACGCGTCTCGAGGGCCTGATGAAGAGCTTCCTGAACTTCGCCAAGCCACCCAAGCCGCAGCCCGCGCAGATCGAGATCAACACCCTGATGAACACCACGCTGGCGTTTCACGGAACCGGACCCCGGAACGCCGAGGGCCGGGACACCGTGAACATCGTGCGGGAGTTCGGGACGATTCCCTCGACGCTCGCCGACCCGATGCAGCTCCAGCAGGTCTTCCTGAACCTGGTGATCAACGCCATGGATGCGATGCCCGCCGGCGGGACGCTCACGGTCCGGACCGGGTTCGAGCCGAAGGAGGCGATGCTCCGGGTGGAGGTGGCGGACACCGGCAAGGGGATCGATCCAGAGAACGCGGAGAAGATTTTCCAGCCGTTCTTCACCACCAAGCACGGCGGGACCGGGCTGGGCCTCGCCATCTGCCGGCAGCTCCTGGAGCAGGATGGTGGGACGATCGCCGCGGCGCCGAACCCGGGCGGAGGGGCCGTGTTCACGGTCCGGATCCCGGTTCGGTCCGTCGCGCAGGGGGCTGCCGCTTGAAGCCGAAAGGGCGCATCTTCCTCCTGGACGACGACGTGCTGATCGTCTCCATGCTCGCCCGATCCCTGAGGAGCGAGGGATACGAGGTCCAGGAGGAGAACGATCCCGAGGGAGCGCTCGACCGGATGCGAGCGTTTGCGCCCGACGTGGTCCTCCTGGACATCAAGCTCCCCGGAAAGAGCGGCCTGGACCTGCTCGCGGAAATCGTCGACGAGGGGATCACGCGGCAGGTGGTGATGCTCACCTCCGACGACAGCGCGGAGACGGCCGTGCGGGCCATGAAGCTCGGCGCCGTGGACTACATGACGAAGCCGTTCGACCTGGACGAGGTGAAGATCGTCGTCGGAAATGTTCTCGAGAAGGGGAGCCTGAAGCGCGAGGTCGACTACCTGCGGCGGATCAGCTCCGAGCTCACCGACCGGAGGCTCGTCGGGGAATCGGCGATCATCCGGGAGCTCAAGGAGAAGGCCGAGAAACTCGCCACCGCGGGAGTGCCCATGATCCTGATCACCGGAGAGAGCGGGACCGGGAAGGAGATGTTCGCCCGGCACACCCATCACCGGATGCACGGCTCCGATTCGTCGGGGTACGCGCCGTTCATCGGGGTCAACTGCGCTGCGCTCGCCGAGACCCTCATCGAGAGCGAGCTGTTCGGACACGACAAGGGCTCGTTCACGGACGCGAAAACGGACAAGAAGGGAGTGTTCGAGATGGCCTACGGCGGCTCGGTCCTCCTGGACGAGATCGCCGAGATGAAGCCGTACCTGCAGACCAAGCTCCTTCGCGTCCTCGAGGAGAGGCGCGTCCGTCGGGTCGGCGGGCGCCAGGACATTCCCATCGACGCCACGGTCTTCGCCACCACGAACCGGGACCTCACCGCGGCGGTCGAGAAGGGGGACTTCCGGAACGACTTGTTCTACCGCTTGAACGCGTTTTCCCTGCACATTCCACCGTTGCGCGAGCGCCGGGACGACGTGGCCCCACTGGCCCGCCACTTCCTCGAGCATTTCGCCAACAAGTACCAGCGGAAGAGCCTCTGCGGGTTCGCGCCGGAGGCCGAGGCGCTCCTGCGCGCGTACGACTGGCCCGGAAACGTCCGCGAGCTGCGCAACGTCATCGAGCGGATCGTCGTGCTCGAGAGCGGCGATACGGTGGTGCCCGGCCACCTGCCGAAGGAGATCCTGGGGCACGGCGCTCCCGCGCCCGCCTCGGCCCTCGAGTTCACGCTGCCCGAAGGGGGGATCTCGCTGGACGAGCTGGAACGAAGCCTGATCGTTCAGGCTCTCGACAAGGCCGGCGGGAACAAGACCGTCGCCGCGAAGCTCCTGAACGTGACGTACGACTCCCTGCGGTACCAGATCAAGAAATTCGGCCTGGAGTGATCGCCGCGGGGAAACCAGGACCCGAGCAGTCCCCGGCAGACCCCGACGCGTGCGACGCAGAACGACTCGCACGAGGAGTGGGAGCGTGTTCGATCAGGAAGCCTGGCCGGGCGTCGGATCTGCCAGGTACCGCAATCCCGCGAGAACGCCGTGCGGTCTGGGCGATGTCCAGACCACCTCGGCCAGCTGGTCCGACCGGATCATGCGCCCGCACGGGTCGTCGCCGTTCGCCACCCGAACCGTGACCTGCTGGCGCGGCCGCAAGGGGTAGCGGCTTCCCAGGCGCAGGCCGCCGTTGCTCACGTCCACGCTCATTCCGGCGAGGTTCTGCAGGTCGAGAGCTTCTTCTCCAGGCCCCCCGGCGACCAGCGACATCCGGAGCGGGAGTCGACAGAGGACCCGCTCGAAGCGTCTCCTCTCCACGTGATCGACCAGGAGACTGTCGACCAGATGGCCGATCTCGATGAGATCGAACGGCTTTTCGATGACCTGGGAGGCGCCCTCGCCGAAAGCACGCTGCTTGGTCGCGGGCGCCGGGTCGCAGGTCAGCATCACGACGCGGGTCCGGGGATAGGTAGCGCGGATCTCGTGGAGGAGGTCGAGGCCGCAGGCGTCCGGCAGCTCGACGTCGAGGAACGCCATGTCGTAGTTGCCGCGCGAGAGGCGAGTGCGAGCCTCCGATCCGGAGGCTGCGACGTCGACCCCGATTCCCCGCGCGGTCAACTGCTTCGACAGCGCCCAGCGAACCAGGGCGTCGTCGTTCACGACGAGTACGTTGCGTTCGGGCACGGTTCGGATCGCGAGCAACAGGCGTGCCGTCGTCGGGATCGATCGCCGGACGAGCGGTGAACCTCTTGTCCGACGCGGTGAATCCAGTGCCGGAGTGATCGAGGACCGCCCCGGCCGCGCTGCGCGCTTTCGGGGGAATCGCCGATCCAAATCTCGATCCCCGGTGAAACCACCGTCTCGGCCGGCCGGATGCGATGCTCGAGCAATGGATGCTTGTGATCCGACTTTCGTCCAGTTTTCGCTGGCGCCCGATCCTGGTCGTTGCGTAGATTCCGCGCTTCGGTGATTCCGCCGAACGCCTGGGGATTCCACGGGAACGTGACCATGACTCAAATCGGGACCGATTGTTAAGTGCATTATCTGCAATACTTACTGGGATGCAGCATCATGGCCCGCGGGTTGCTTATTCCGCGGGCGATGTTCACCAACCATCGAAGCGCCTTCGGACTCGCCGTGATGACGGCGGGATTGTCCGCGTCGCTCGTGGGCACGGCGGGGGCGGCGGCCGCCTACCAGTACAGCCTCTCCGACTTCGGCGGGACGCTTCCGTTCGGCGATGCGCTCCTCTACGTCGACCGGGGTCGCGACGAGCTGTACGTTGCCGACGGGTACGTGCTTCGAGTCTTCAACAACCAGGGCATGGAAGTTCACCGGTTCGAGAACTACCCGGAGCTCGGCCACGCGAAGTCGCTCGCCGTGGACGAGAACGGGAACCTCCTCGTGCTGCTGGAGGCGTCTCAGGACTCGGCGGACGGAGGCCGGGTCGTCGTTTCCCGGCGAAACTACCGGGGCGAGCCGAAGGACGAGATCGAGATCCGCGGGCTCCCCGACGGATTCGCGGGCTTCCTGCCGGACGCGCTCTTCTATCGCAACGGCAAGATCATCCTTGCGAGCCGAGGCCAGTTCCTCGTGGTCGTTGCCGAGCCGACCGGGGCGTTCGAGAAGGGCTTCGACCTGGCCAAGCTCCTCGGAATCGCGCCGGATCAAGCGAGCGGACCAGCAGATCTTCGGCTTCGACGTGGACTCCTGCCGGGAACTTCCTCTTCACGATTCCGGTGATCTTCAAGGCGTTCGTGGTGGCGCCCGACGGGGCTTCCGTCGGCCAGTTCGGCCAGCCTGGGTCCGCGCCGGGCCTGTTCGGGGTCGCCGGCGCGATCGTCGGCGACGACAACGGCAACGTGATCGTCGCTGACCGGCAGCGCAGCGCCGTGATGGTGTTCGACAAGAACTTTCGATTCGTGACCGAGTTCGGCTACCGCGGCTCGCGGCCGGAGAACCTGATCCGGCCCGGCGGGCTCGCGGTGGGCAGCGGGGGCCGGGTGTACGTCTCCCAGCTCCGGAGGCGCGGGGTCTCCGTGTTCACGGTGACCTCCGAATGACGAACATGCGAGAAACGAACTGCCGCGTACGCGGGGGGGAGGTGGTCCCGGGAGCGGGAAACAGCGGTTGTTCGCACAAAACATTCCACAAATTCGAAACCAAGGCTCTGCTTCGATCCGGGCAAACCCATCGCGAGGTGGGGACGCAAAGCCTACGGGTCCCGCAAGTGCGGGAAAGCCGGGTTGCCGAAGCGAGATCTGACAGGAGGAGATCCATGAAAGCGGCTCGAATCAGTTTCGTCCTGGCGGCAGCAGCCATCTTCGCGATGGGCTCTGCCTACGCGTTCCATAGCGGCGGCGTCGCCGAGTGCGGCGGCTGCCACTCGATGCACAGTCCGGCTCCGAGCGGCAGCAACCTGCTGGTCGGCGCGGACGAGAGCTCGGCCTGCCTCACCTGCCACGAAGGCTCGGCAGGCAGCTACCACATCTCGACGGCCGAAACGGCCATGACGACGGGCGCCCCGATCCAGCGGACGCCTGGCGGCGATTTCGGCTGGCTGAAGAAGGGCTACGTGTTCGTGGTCCGCGGTACCACGACCACCGAGTTGGGCGAGACCCACGGCCACAACATCGTTGCCGACGATTTCAACTACGACGCCGACATCGAGAACACGGCAGCACCTGGTGGCACGTACGCCGCGGGTGACCTGGGCTGCCAGAGCTGCCACGATCCGCACGGCAAGTACCGGCGGCTTTCGGACGGCAGCTACGCGAAGACGGGCGCCCCGATCATCGGATCGGGCTCCTACCACAACAGCGTGACGCCGGCCGCCGGCGAGGCGGTGGGCTCCTACCGTCTCCTCGCGGGCTCCGCGTATGTCGCCGGCAGCGGTGTGACCTTCACGAAGGATCCGCCGCTGGCCATCGCACCCGCCACGTACAACAGGACCGAGTCGGTCTCCCAGACTCGCGTCGCCTACGGGAAGGGTATGTCGGACTGGTGCGCACAGTGCCACGCGGACATGCACTCGGCGACCGACTACGTGCACCCCGTCAACCAGGGACTCGGCGGCACGGTTTCCGGCAACTACGCCGCGTACAAGAAGTCCGGCGACATGACCGGTACGGTTGCCTCCTCGTACCTGTCCCTGGTGCCCTTCGAGCAGTTCACCGCGGCGGTGACCGCGCTCCAGACCTCCGCGAATCCGGCCACGAACGACCTGAACGGGGCGGCGTCGAGCGACCGCGTCATGTGCCTCTCCTGCCACCGCGCGCACGCGTCCGGCTGGGAGTACGGACTTCGCTGGAACATGGAAGGCGAGTTCATCACCTACCAGGGCAACTGGCCCGGCACCGACACGACTCCCTCCGTGCCGCAGTTCGCACGGGGCCGCACGGGGGCCATGACCCAGGCGGCGTACTACGATCGCGCCGCGAGCACGTTCGCGACGTATCAGCGCGTGCTCTGCAACAAGTGCCACGCGCAGGACTAGTCGTTCCGGCGCCGAGGCGCCGTTGGTTTTCGGCGGAAAGGGCCGGCGTAAGCCGGCCCTTTCCATTCTCGGCCCTCTGCGTTCTCTTGCCCGATCGCGCCCGCCTGGGCTAGCCTGCCGGCTTCGAGCTGGTTTCCGCCTCGAGGTCGCTCGTGAGCCCGGGCCGTGAAGCGCGATCGTGGTGGGAGTTTTTCGCGGAGAAGGCCCCCCGCGAGCATTGCGAAGGGTCGTGGGATTGGACGGCGTCTCCGAGTGAGCGCGGGCTTTCTCGCAGGCGCCTCGGGCCACCGGACCGTGGAGTCGATTTGAGCTCGAAAGACGATCTCGTGCCGACGTGTGGCGCCCGGTCGCCGGGTCGATTGCCTTCCCGATCGGCGTGGCCGGGAGCCGGAGGCGCCCGTGTTCCAGTGCGGTTCACTTTCGCATTGCACGTCGCGGTGGTGCTAGCGACGCTCTCCGGCGCCTCGTGCCGGACGATGTCGTCCCCGTCCGTCCGGACCCTTCCGCTCGAGGAGGGTGCGGTTTTCGTGTACCTGGATCCCCGGACGGCCGAGGCGGAGAAACTCCGCTTCCGTGTGGACGAAGCCGCAGTGATCCGGGGTGACGGCACCTCCGTGCCGCTTGCGCTCGAGGTCAGGGAGATCGGTGGTCAGGACACGAAGCGTCAGAGGCTCCTGGCCTACGGCGGAGCTCCTGCCGGAAGCTACCGAGGCATCGCCTTGCGGGTGGCCGAGGCATCGCTCCCGTCCGAGCAGGGCGTCGTATCCCTGACGGTGCCCGAAGAGGCCTCCCGCGTCGATGCGCCGTTCGACCTCCGGCGGGGGCGTGCGGTCGTGGTTGCCCTCGCACTCCGGTTTCGCGAGTCGCTGTCGGACGATCGCCGATTCGATCCGGCCTTCTCCGCCACCGTTCCGGACAAGCTGTCCTCGAGCCTCATCGGCCTCGCCGTCAGTCGAGGCAGCGGGACCGTGACCGTGTTCGACAAGGGAACGGGTCGGGTGGCGGCCGTCATCCCGGTGGGGGGTCGGCCGGGCGGCCTCGTCCTGGGCGCGGCATCGCAGCGAGCGTACGTTCCACTGGGCGCGGAGAGCGCGATTGCCGTGATCGATCCCGCAGAGGAAGCGGTCGTGGATCGGATTCAGCTTGCACCGGGAGACGACCCCGTCGAGGTGGCCTTGACACCGGAGGGGGAGACCCTGCTTTCCGTGAACCGCGGCTCCGACACGGTGAGCGTGATCGACCCCCGAACTCGGTCCGAGCGGAACCGGATCGTGGTGGGAAGCGGACCCGCGTCGATCCTCCTGGATCGCGCCGGGCGGCGCGCGTACGTATTCAACACAGCCTCGGATTCCGTCTCGGTCGTGGATCTGACCGGCGAAGCCGTCGTCCGGACGCTGGCGACCGAAAGCCGTCCGATCCGCGGTCAGTTCGACAGGTCCGGAGAGCGAATGTACGTCGTCCACGAGGCTTCGCCCTACCTCACCGTGCTCGATCCGCTCAGCGGGACGGTGGTTCGCAGAGTCTACGTGGGGTCCGGTGCGACGACGCTTCTGGTGGACCCCGCGACCGACCGGATCTACCTGCCCCGGCGGGGCGCCGGGACCATCGACGTCTACGATCCGTTCTCCTCCCTGCCCGTAGATTCCATCCCCACGGGCGGAGACGTGGCGCACCTGGCCATCGAGGACGAAGGGAACACCCTCTGCGTCGTGCTGCCCGCCCGAAACCGCCTCCGCATGGTGCGGCTGGTCGGGCACCAGACCGTCGCCGAGACCGACCTGGGCGAGGCCCCGTGCTGGGCTGCTTTCGCGCCGAAACGGTGAGAAGGCGCGGCCGGCGCGGAGCGATCCGGCACCGCGGGGTGGCGGAGCTTCTCCGGCGCGCGCTCGTCGCCGCAGGCCCGATTCTGGGGGTGCTCGGCTGGGGCGCCGCGACCGCGGGAACCCTCGACGGCTTCGTGGAGCTCTCGCGCGCCTCCGCCGATCAGACCCAGGGAGTGCGCGGGGGGCCGGATCGGAACGTGCAGAACGTGGTGCTGGTTCGCAGGTACAACGTTGCGGCGACGCAGCAGCTGTTTCCGAACCTGCGGATCCGTCTGGGCGCCTTGCTCCAGAAAGGCACGACCGAGCAGGACACGGGAGACGGGCCGATCGAGTCGACGTTCACCCGGCTCCGTCCCAGTTTCGAGGTGCGACTGGTCACGCAGACCATCCAGGCGGACGCCAGCTTCTCGAGCAGCAGGGACGAAAACGAGGGCGCGAACCGGTCCTTCTTCCGGAGCCTGCGGAAGACCTACTCCACCGGATTCAACTGGATCCCCGAACAGGCTCTTCACTTGCGGTTCCAGTTCGTGCATTCCGACGCGTATTCGGGCGACCGCACGCAGCAGGACATCTCTTCCGAGCGCTACCTTCTCGGGCTCGACTACACGCCCATCACGAAGCTCTTCCTGAACTACCAGACGACCTGGTCCGAGGTGCTGGATCGGCCCAGGGACACGAGGAGCCAGGCCCGGTACCAGTCGGGGCGGGTCTCGTACGCGGATTCCTGGTGGGACGGCAGGGTCTCGTTCAACTCGGACTACGCCGCCGCGAACCGGCGGGATCAGACGATCTCTCCCGGTGGGGGGGAGGTTGCCTTGCCGTTGTTCCCGCTCGCGGGATTGTCGTCTCTCGACGATACGCCGGATCGGGGTCCGCTCGATCCCAATCCTGCGCTCGTCAACGCCGATCCCAATCTCGCGGCGTCGGCGGGGATCAACCTCGGGATGCCGCCATCGAACGGCGAGCTTCGCCCTCGAAACATGGGGATGGATTTCGGCGACGCGACCCGGGTCAATACGTTCGACGTATTCATCGAACGCGAGATCCCGACGGAAATCGCCGACCAGCTCGGGTCGTGGGAGATCTTCACGAGCGACGACAACGACCAGTGGATTCGAAAGGCGACGGTTCCCCGCGCGGAGTACGTGGGCTTTCTCCGCCGCTTCGAGCTGAAGTTCGCGGATGTATCGGCGCGGTACGTGAAAGTCGTCGTGAGGCCGTTGCCCGAGGACCCGTTGGTTGCCTCCGAGTACCGCGAGGTCTTCGTCACCGAGCTGCAGGCGTTCGACCGCAGGCCCTCCTCGGAGGTCGTCGGCGTACGAGAGACCTCGAGTCAACAACTGTCCGTCAATACTCGAGTCCAGGTCCTGCAGTCGCCCATGCTCTCGTACGATTTCTCTTACTCCGCGTCGGACACCAGCAGCGCGGCGTCGATCTACTCCCTCATCAACGGTCTCTCCTTGCAGCAGGCCCTGAACGAGGTCTACTCCGTGAACGCCCGGTTAGCCCACGAGGACAGCCGGACCCGCTCGGGCGACCTGACGGCGAATCTGTTCTCGGCCGGGTTGACGGCGTCGCCGGTCGAGAAGCTCCGGTGCATCGTCTCCTTCTCCGGACGAGCGGAGGAAGAAGACGGCCGGAAGACCGACGTGGCGGCGGTCGTCGCGAACGCGGTCGCGGAGCTGTACCGCGGGATCGACGTGAGCCTCGGACTCAACCGTTCCGCCGTACGCGAGGCGTCGGAATCCCAGACCGACAACACCGGGTTCAATCTCTCGGCGACGGTGACCCCCCATCCGGCCGTGACGGTGAACCTCCTCTACCAGGACGGCAGGGACGACGTTCTGCGGCAGGGGCTGCGGACGCGGTCCAAGGCTCTGTCCAACGAGGTCGGGGTTGCTTGGCGACCGGTCGTGACATTATATATCTTCGCCTCGTCGAGGCGGGAAGAACGGACGGGCGAGATCGCTCGCGACACGCGCACCTACAACCTGGGCTGGTCCCCGCTGCCCGGGGGGAATCTGTTGTTCAGCGTGGGATATGTCGAGATCTACAGGTCCGACGTGCAGGAGACGGACCGGAGCCTGACGCCGAACGTGCGGTGGACCATCAACCCGCGAGCGTACCTCAATGTCGGCTACCAACGATCCAGCTCCGACTCGGTCTTCCTGCAGACCGAGGATTCGATCGCCTCAGCGACACTGAGGATCAACTTCTGAGGCGGCCGGACCGCCGGGAGCTCGAGACGATGACGGTGAAGACGGCTCTCCGCTCCCTGGCGATGCTCCTCGGCCTGGTCGTCGCGGCCGGATGCGCCGGCTCGCGGCGCTCGCAGGTCACGTTTCACGACCCCAACATGGATTTCAGCCTCGTCCAAAAAGTCGCGGTGATGCCCTTCGCCAATCTCACCCAGAGCGTGAACGCCGCCGAGCGCGTCCGCGACGTATTCATCAACATGTTGCAGGCGACGGGAGCGATCTACGCGCTACCGCCGGGCGAGGTCGGGAGAGGAATCGCCCGGCTCTCCATCGAGGAGCCGAAGAATCCGTCGCCCGAGGACGTCGTGGCCCTCGCCAAGGCGCTGGGCACCGATGCGGTGATCACCGGAACGGTCCGGGAGTACGGTGAGGTGCGTGCGGGAAGCACTTCCGCCAACGTGATCTCCCTGAGCGTGTCGATGATGGAGGCCCAGAGCGGCCGGGTCGTCTGGTCCGCCTCTTCGACGAAGGGCGGGGTCGGGGCGGGCGAGCGTCTCTTCGGTGGAGGCGGGAAGCCGCTGAACGCCGTGACGGAAGAGGCGGTGAACGATCTCCTTGACAAGCTCTTCGAAAAGTAGACGCGCTCACCATCCGGCCGCGGCTCTCGTTGCCCTGTGGACGGCCGCCGCCGCCGCGGCGGGAAGTCCGGTCGAGCCGCCAGCCTCGCCACAGGAAGCGCCCGTCACGGCGCGGCTCGAGGCCGGCCCGCCGCTCATTGCCCTCTTCCCGCCCGAAAGCCTCAGCACCGCTCCCGTGCCTCTGCAGCCATTCGGTCGCGCCCTCCGCACGGCGCTCGAGAGGCGCGGAATCGGCGTCCTGGGCGAAGCGGTCCTGGACGATTTCATGACGCGTCGCCGCATCCGGTACACGGGGGGGATCACCGTGGAGGACGGCCAGCCCCTGCGGAGCGAGACCGGAGCCGTGGCCGCCCTGGTGACCACGGTGGAAGACTACGAGGCCTCCGATCCTCCGAGGATCACCGTCGTCGCGCGACTCGTGTCGACGGGCGATCAGGCGGAGATCCTGTGGATGGACGGAGTCGCTCTCGCCGGCCACGAGCACCCAGGGTTTCTCGGCATGGGCGTGGTCCACGATTGCCGCATCCTCGAGGACCGGGCAGTCTCGGTCCTGGCGGACACGCTGGCGGACCACCTTCTGTGGCCCCGCGCCGGCGCGCCCCGCCGCGACCGCGGGGCGGAGGTGTCCCGTCCGGGGCGGTTTCGACCGCGGACGCGCTTCGCGGCACCCGAGTACACCGCGGAGGAGGGTCGTCCGGTTCGGATCGCGGTGCTCCCGTTCGCGAACGACAGCACGCGACGCAACGCCGGGGACATCCTCTCCCTGCACTTCGTCCGGTGGCTGGCGGCGACGGAGAATGTCGATATCATCGAGCCCGGCATGGTCCGAAAGGCCCTGCTCGAGGGGCGCCTGATCATGACCGGCGGGATCTCGATCCCGCAGATCGAGTTGGTGCGGGCACTGCTCGACGCGGACCTGGTGGTCACCGGGACCGTGTCCGATTACCAGGAGTCGCTGGGTGCGGACGGAGTGCCTTCCGTGGTGTTCACGGTCCGTGGGATCGATGCCCGGGCCGAACGGGTGGTGTGGACGTCGTTGAGCTACAACCGCGGAGACCAAGGAGTGTTCTTCTTCGAAAGTGGTCGGGTCGACACCGCGTACCGGCTGGCGTCGGAGATGGTCCGTCAGGCGGTTCGCTCCGTCGCGCCTCGGGGGCGATCGCGGTCGACCCGGCGCGGGCTTCGTGGAGGAGAGTGAATGCCGCTGCGTGTTCCCGCTTGGATGCCGATCCTGCTCGCCTTCGCTCCGGCGTGGACGGCTTCCGCACCTGCGGAGCTTCCCAAGCTACCGAAGGTCGACGGCAAGGAGATCGTCGCCAAGGTCAACGGCGAGCCCGTGACCCTCGACGAGTTCTTCTACCAGATCGGGACTCTCCATGCCGGGGTCGAAGCGCCGCAGGCGAGGGTCCGGAAGCAGGACCCCGCCGCTCTCCTCGATCGCCTGGTGAACATCAAGCTCATCACCCAGGAAGCCCGCAACATCGGCCTCGACGACCTTCCGGAGGTCGCGTCGGCGGTGGACTCCTACCGGAAGGACGCGCTCAAGAGCGTTCTGTTCCGGCAGCGCCTGGAGAGCGTGACGCCGGAGCCGTCTCGGGTCGAGAAGCTGTATCGCGACGCCATCCACCAGGTGCGCATCGCTTCGGTCTTCGTCAAGAAAGAGTCCGACGCGCGCGAGCTCGAGGCGAAGGTGAAGGCCACGGGCGACTTCGCGGGGCCCGCGGCGGAGTGGGTGGCGGCCGGGAAGGCCGAGCGGGGACCGGACGGCCAGTACTTGAAGGCGGTGGATCTGGTCCCGGCGGTTCAGAGCGTCGTCGCGACCCTGGCTCCCGGCGCCATCGCCCCGCTGATCCAGGTGGACAAGGGGTACACCCTGCTCCGGCTCGAGGAAGTGAGGGATGTGGAGAGCCCCGAGGCGAGACGGGCCGCGGAGGCTCAGGCCCTGGAGCAGAAGCAGGCCGAAGTTCGTACGGAGTACGCCGAGGCGCTCCGACAGGAGTACGCCAAGGTGAACAGTGCGGTCCTGGACGGGCTCGACTTCGAGGCGAAAGAGCCCGGGATGGACAAGCTCCTGCAGGATGTCCGGATCGTCGCCGAGATCAAGGGTGGCGAGCCGGTCACCGTCAAGGAGCTCGCGGAGGCGGTCCGAGCCAAGTACTTCCACGGGTTGGAGCGGGCCATCGCCTCGAAGAAGGTGAATCCCCGAGTCAAGGGCGTGCTCGAGGACATCCTGACGAAGCGGGCCGTGGCCCGCGAGGCGAAGCGGCTGAAGCTCGAGGAGAGCCCTGCGGTCCGGGGGATGGTCAGGGAATTCGAGGAGGGGCTGCTCTTCGATGCGTTCGTCCGGAAGGCGGTCGATCCTTCGGTCCGCGTCACCGACGAGGAGCTCAAGAAGTACCTCGCGGAGCACGCCTCCGAGTACACCACGCCGGAGATGATGCGACTCGAGGGCCTCGCGTATGTCAAGAGCGAAGACGCACAGTCGGCCCTGCGGCGACTCCGTCAAGGGACCGAAGTCCAATGGATACGGGCCAACACCGACGGGCAAGTCGATCCGAAGAAGGTGCCGGATCTCCTCGAGTTTCCACCCGGGCTCGTCGCCCTCCCGACGCTCCCGGACGGGCTCCGGAGCGTGCTGGCCGGTGCCGGAATCGGCGACCTGCGTCTCTACGAGGCCCCCGGTGGTCCGTTCTACGTCGTGCGCATCCGCGAGGTCGTGCCTCCCAGCACGCAACCGTACGAAGCGGTCCGGGACGAGCTCGCCATGCAGGTCTTCAACGCAAAGAGGGAAAGCTCGCTGGCCGAGTGGTCGAAGAAGCTGCGGGCCGCTTCGGAGGTGGAGGTCTACGCCACGGCCGATTGGCTGCGGAAGGTGTTCGAGCCGGGCTCCGGTGCGGCACGCTGATCGACTCCGGGGTGAGATGCCGCCGTCGATGGCGTCCGCGCGTCCACGACCTGGACGAGACAGGGGTCGAACGGCGGCACGACGCGGCCGGTACGCTCATCGGGTGCGAGAAACCGGACCGGAAGCCGCAATAATCCACCCGTTTTATCCGTTATGCGATGCTACGGCAGGCTATAATGCGTCCACTGCGTGGCGGATAGCTGATCGATGATCGTCAGGCCTGAGCTGGATCGAGGGTGGGGGTCGCACGGATCCACGGGGGTCGGTATGCGGACGTCGTCCTTGCATGCTGGTGCGGCGCGGACGGGGGTGCTGGCCCTCGTCGCCGCGGCCATGCTTCTCCTGTCGAGCGGACCGGCCTTTGCGGAGAAACGGAAGTTCGAGAAGAAAGACTGCCTCGACTGTCACCAGACCTTCGCGAAGACCTACCAGTCGCTGAAGAACGCGCATCCGGGGGTCAAGGACAACGCGTGCGACACCTGCCACCTCCGTCACGGGATCGTCCCCAAGCTGATCCTGAAGGCGGAGGGGAACTCGCTGTGCCTTGGATGCCATACCCCCGCCGCGATCGGCCTCGACAAGAAGAGCGTGCACTCCGCGGTGAAGACGGGGAAGTGCACGGTCTGTCACGATCCGCACGCGACGGCGGGCCTCCACCTCCTCGAGGCGGAAGGGGCGGAGGCTTGCTACTCCTGCCATGACAGGAAAGCTTTCGAGAAGCCCGTCGTGCACGCGGTCCTTCTCGCCGACGGATGCGCCAAGTGCCACGCGTCTCACGGCTCGGCCGAGACCTCCCTGCTCGTACAGCCGCCTACGGCGCTCTGCCTCTCCTGCCACGATCCGGCCACGGGGCCGTTCAAGCAGGCTCACGAGGGCTACCCCGTCGAGAAGGCTTCGTGCGGCGCCTGCCACGATCCCCACTCGTCGACGCAGAAGGGGTTGCTGAAGGCGAGCGCCCACGCGCCCGCGGCGCAGGCCAGCTGCGATGCGTGCCACGCGGAGGCGGGCTCGGCGAAGCCGTTCGCGGTGACCCGGGAGGGGGCCGATCTCTGCACGACCTGCCACGACGAGGCGGGACTGAAGGCCGGGGGCGAAGTGATCCACGCGCCGTTCGGCGGCGGGATGTGCCTCTCGTGCCACGATCCGCACGCGGCGCAGAACGCAAAGCTTCTGCTCCGGAAAGACAATCAGCTCTGCGTCGAGTGCCACGAGGCGCAGGGACAAACCGTGGCGCGTCCCCACGCCGCGCTCACCGCCGGGGATGGATGCCTCTCCTGCCACCGCCCCCACGCCGCCAAGAACGAAAAGCTCCTGGTGCAGGCCGGTGCCGAATTGTGCTTCACCTGCCACGCCGACACGAAGGAAGCCCAGAAGGCGGCGGTTCCCCATGCGCCGTTCGCCTCGGAGATGTGCGGCTCGTGCCACGATCCGCATGGATCGGAGATCCCCGGGATGATCAAGGCCCGCGTGGACAAGGTGTGCTACGAGTGCCACACGGAACGCGAGCAGGAGTTCCTGAAGGCGAACGTGCACAAGCCGGTCCTGCAGGGGAACTGCGTGGCCTGTCACGCCCCGCACGGAGCGGCGCAGAAGAAGCTCCTCAAACAAGCCGAGGTCCCCCTCTGCGCGAGCTGCCACGCCGATCTCGTCAAGCCCCTGGTGCCGGCGGGAACGGTCCACGCGCCGTTCGAGACGGGGGAGTGCCTGACGTGCCACGACGCCCACGCGTCGAACGTCAAGGGAATGCTCACGGCGGGGCAGACGGACCTGTGCGGCGGTTGCCATTCGACCGTGGGTGAGTCGCTCCAGAAGTCCGTGAGCAAGCACGCCCCGGTCGCTTCGGGAGACTGCTCCGGATGCCACAGTCCCCACCAGTCGACCCTCGCGCACCTCACCCGCGCGCAGGGACCGGATCTGTGCCTCAGCTGCCACAAGGAGCTGAAAGAGCGAATGCGGGTCGAGCGCACCCACTCGCCGGCCGCGCGGGATTGCCAGCGCTGTCACGCCCCGCACGGGTCGGCGCAGCGGGCGCTTCTCGTCCAGCCGCAGCAGACCCTGTGCGGGGAGTGCCACGATCTACGCGACGCGGCCTTCTCGAAGGCGCACCTGAGCATCGATCCAGGCATCATGAACTGCGTGAAGTGCCACAGCCCGCACTCGTCCAAGGACCCCAAGCTCTTCCGCGAGATCGCGCACGCGCCGTTCGCGGGCGGGTCGTGTGACGACTGCCACGTGGTGAGCTCGAAATGAGATCCGGACGAAGCGGGCGGCGCGAGCCTGGACTCCGCGAGGACCCATGGCCGTGCTCGCGAATCGAGGCGGCGGCGCGATCATTCCACGGCGCCGCTCTTCCATCGCAGGTGAATCCCATGGGGAACGGGGCGGAACATCGAACGATCCGGTCGAAGCAGAGCGTCGGTCAGACCCATGCGAGCTCCGCGGTGGGCCATCGCGCGGAGCGGATCCTGGCGCTTGCCGCGGTCGTCGTCTCGCTGGCGGCTGCGCCGGCTCCGAGCCCGGAGCAGCTCCATCTGAAGCCCGGCGCATCCGGTAAGGTCTGTGTGGGGTGCCACGCGGACTTCGAGGAGATCCTGAAGCGCCCGTTCGTCCACACGCCCGTGAAGGCGGGCAACTGTGCCGATTGCCACAATCCGCACGCGTCCTCCCACGGGAAGCTGCTGGAGGAGAGCCCCAACCGGATCTGCGCGAAATGCCACGGGGATATCCTGCCGGCCAAGGCCCACAGCTCCCATCCCGCAGCGGTGTCCGGCGACTGCGTGAAGTGCCACGATCCCCACGGCTCGGCGAACAAGGCCAATCTGATCCTGCCGGGAAACCAGCTCTGCGCGAGCTGCCACCAGGCGGTCACCGATGCGGTCGGGAAGGTCGCGTTCCGCCACACCCCGGTGGACAAGGGGTGCCTCGGGTGTCACGTTCCGCACGCGTCGGAGGGGCAGGCGTCGCTGCTGAAATCCGGCGAGCCGGGGCTGTGCGCCGGCTGTCATCCGACCAACGCAGCACCTTTCGTGAAACAGCACCAGGGATACCCGGTCGGCAAGGCACGGTGCACGTCCTGCCACGATCCGCACGGCTCCAACGCGCGTGGCATCCTGTGGGCGAACGTTCACCCTCCGCTGGCGAATCGCATGTGCGGGCAGTGTCACAATGATCCGGGCTCGTCGGCTCCCCTCGCCACCAAAAAAGAAGGGATCGACCTCTGCCGGGGCTGCCACGGGAATCTCCTGAACGAAGCCATAGGGAAGAAGAAGCTGCACTGGCCCGTGATGGCCAAGGGCGCGTGCCTGACCTGTCACAACCCCCACGCGTCCAAGGAGTCGGGTCTCCTCGTGGCGGGGCCCAAGCAGGTGTGCGGCAGCTGCCACGCCGACACCATGGCGCGCGCCGCGCGCGGGATCTCGAAGCACGAGCCGTTCCAGCAGGGCAATTGCAAGGCCTGCCATGCGCCTCACGCGTCCGACAACCCGTTCTTCTTGACCGCGGCCAGCGTGATCGACGTGTGCGGGGACTGCCACGACTGGCAGAAACATTCCACCCACCCGCTCGGTGAAAAAACGGCGGACCTGCGGAACAAGAACCTCCCGGTGGACTGCACGAGCTGTCACCGGGCCCACGGGACCGAGTTCGGCAAGCTTGCTCCGTTCGACCCCAAGAGAGATCTCTGCGTCCAGTGCCATCGGGACATGACCAGGTGACATGATGCGCGCTCTTTCCTTCCGAATTCCCGCAGCGATGACCGTCCTTGCCGCGTGCCTCACGGTGCAAGCGGCGCAGGGATTGAAGCTCCGGCCCCGCGAGTCCGCGTGGGCGGACAGCAAGGGAACCGGAATCCGCCAGCCCCAGGGCGTGGCCTGCGGCGCGGATGGCCTCGTCCTGGTGGCCGACACGGGCAACGGGCGCCTGGTGCGTTATCGATGGTCGGAGAAGGGGATTCAGCCCGAAGGCGAGACGACGCTCCCGGAGCTTTCCGCTCCTCAGCGAGTCCGATTCGATCCCGACGGGACGATCCTCGTCCTCGACGGCAACCAGCGGAAGATCGGCCGCGTGGCCGCCGACGGCCGATTCGCCGGGTACCTGGATTGGGCCGGGGTCACCGGACCCGTGGTTCCAAGAAGCTTCGCGGTCGATCGCGAGGGGACCATGTTCGTCCTCGACGTGGCGGCGGGTCGCGTGCTGGTCTTCGATCGGCCGGGAAAGCTCCTGCGGACCATCGGCCTTCCGGAGCACTACGGCTTCGTCTCCGACGTGGCGGTGGACCCGGCGGGGACCGTTTACGTGGTGGACAGCGTGGACCGTTCGATCCTCGTCGCCGCCAAAGACGCCGCCTCCGCTCGCCCGCTGACCACGAGCCTGGGCCAGGAGATGGACTTCCCCTCAGCGATCACCATCGATTCTTCGGGACGACTTCTCGTCCTGGATCAGAACGGAGGCGGGATCCTGACCCTGGGTCGTGACGGATCGTTCCTCGGACGCCAGTCCGGGTTTGGATGGAAGGAGGGTCTCCTTCGTTATCCGTCCGACCTGTGTCTCGATGGAAAGGGGAAGATCTTCGTGTCCGACCGAGCGAATAACCGCGTCCAGGTGTTCGAGATCGTCGAGTAGGTCGGGCGGCCGGTGTGACCGCATTCCCTTGACCGGCGTCGAGCCGGAAAGCCGTCAGCGACCTGCTCCGAGCATCCGAAGCGCCGCATCGAGGTTCCGGCGCGCCTCCTCGTTGTCGGGCTGAAGGCGCAGGACCTCACGGAACTGGACCGCCGCTTCGTCGAGCCTGCCCGTCCGCGCCAAGATCGCGCCGAGGTTGTTGCGGGCGCGCACGTGGTCGGGAGCGCGCTCGAGGAGCCGCCGGTACTCCGCGGCCGCCTCCGCGGCCCGCCCCTGGCGCATGAATACCGTCGCGAGATTGTAGCTGGCATCCGGGAATCCGGGGAGGATCCGGAGCGCCTCCCGGTACTCGGCCTCGGCCGCGTCGATCCGGCCCTGCGATTCCATGGCCATTCCGAGCGCGCAGTGGGCGAGCCAGCTGCCGGGCGTCACGCGCACGGCCCGGCCGAAGAGTGAAGCGGGGTCGCTCCAGTACGACGTCTGGTGCGCGGCGGCCACTGCGGATGCGGCGATCGCGACGGCAGCGGCGCCGGCGAGAGCGCGCCGTGCCATGGGTCCGGTTCCCACGGACTCGGCCAGACCCCACACGACGATCACGCAGATCCCGATCGAAGGCAGGTAGCTGTAACGGTCCGCCATCGCCTGCCCGCCCACCTGGACGAAGCCGATCACGGGGACCATCGATCCCAGGTACCAGAGCCAGCCCACGGCCAGCCAGGGCCGCCGCGCAGGCGCCCGCAGAAACCCGATCGAGGCGACCACCAGCAGCACGGCCGCGCCCGCCGCTTTCCACCAGGAAACCGCGCCGTGGAGGAGCCAGGGATGCGGATAGAACGGCGACAGAGACGCGGGCCAAGCCATCTTCCCGAGGTACGCCACGTACGAGATCGTCGCGTTCGCGATCCGCGGGCCGAGAGGGATCGCATCGAGGTTCGAGAGGGCGCCGCCCGCTCGTTGCGCCGCCAGGGTCACCGCGCACGACGCCCCCGCGAGCACGAAGAAAGGGACCTTCTCCACGAGAAGTCCCCGAAGCGACCGGGCGGCTCGGGTCGGGGGAGGAGTTGCTCCGCTCGCCGCCAAGCGGCGGAGCGGCCACGCGTCGAGGAGAAGAAGGACAAAGGGCAAGGTCACGAGCATCGGCTTGGCCAGCAGCCCGAGCGCGAAGAGCGCAAGCGCTGCGAGATACCGTGCCGCTCCCCCTCGCAGCGCGTAGCTCGAATACGCGAGCAGAGCGGCGAGGAAGCAGAATGCGCTCGAGACGTCCTTCCGCTCGGCGATCCATGCGACGGATTCGACCCGCAACGGATGGACGGCGAACAGGCCGGCTGCGATCCACGCGCGACCAGGACGGCCGGTCGTCTTTGAGAGCAGCCAGAACAGCAGGACGGCGTTTGCCGCATGGAGGAGCACGCTCGTCGCGTGGTGACCTCCCGCCCGGAGGCCGTACATCTCCACATCCGCCATGTGCGAGAGCCACGTGAGCGGATGCCAGTTGGCGCGGTGAAACGTCCCCAGAGCCCACGCGGCGCCGCGCGCCGTCAGGCCTGCCCGGACCATCGGATTCCCGGTCACATAGGCGTCGTCATCGAGGCCGATGAAGCCGAATCGAACCGTTTGCCCGAAGACGGCGATCACCAGGATCGTCAGGCCGAGGGCGAGGAGAGCCTGACTCTTGCGTGTTCCCGGGATCCTCATCCGCGCCCCGGTCGCGCCTCGGTCGGCGCAGGAAGGCGAGACTATACTCCCCGCCGAGCTCGGTCCCAACATGGGGAGATCGGGGACCGCAGACGACAAGGGCCGGGCGGGAAAGATCCCGCCCGGCCCCGAACCAAATCGGAAACGCCGCGGTCTACGGGCAGGTCGCGGTAGTGCGCGGTGTCGTGGGCGTTCCCCCTACCGCCGCGAAACCGTATGGGCCCGCGCCTCCGCAGGAGTTCTTGCCTCGCACCAGGTACCAGTATGAATCGCCGACCGCAGGGTCGGACGGGTCGGACGTGGTCGCAGCAGCGATGCCGGAGGCGAGGCACGTCTCCGAACCGCCGGCGCCGACGGGGAGCTGGCTCACGAGGCCACGAGGCACGTCGTGAACGGTCCCCGGACCGGCGCCAGCCGCCGTATCCCACAGGATTGTCACCTTGTCGTCGAATCGAACGTTGGTGACTTCGTCCGGCGTGACGATCGGAACGCCGCCGCACGTGCCCGCGGCGCACGTGTCATTGTAGGTGCACGCGTTGCCGTCGTCGCACGCCGAGCCGTTGAGGGGAACCGGATTGTTGGCGCAGGCGTCGTTCCCCTCATCGCAGGAATCCGCGGTGCAGGGGTTGGAGTCGTTGCAGTTGGGCGATCCGCCGCCGCAGGTTCCTGCGTTGCAGGTTTCTCCGATCGTGCAGAAGAGCCCGTCGCTGCAGTTCGAGCCGTTGAGCGGCACGGGGTCGTTGGCGCAGGCGTCGTTCCCCTCATCGCAGGAATCCGCGGTGCAGGGGTTGGAGTCGTTGCAGTTGGGCGATCCGCCCCCGCAGGTTCCTGCGTTGCAGGTTTCTCCGATCGTGCAGAAGAGCCCGTCGCTGCAGTTCGAGCCGTTGAGCGGCACGGGGTCGTTGGCGCAGGCGTCGTTCCCCTCATCGCAGGAATCCGCGGTGCAGGGGTTGGAGTCGTTGCAGTTGGGCGATCCGCCGCCGCAGGCTCCTGCGTTGCAGGTTTCTCCGAGGGTACAGAAGAGCCCATCGCTGCATGGGGAGCCGTTGAGCGGCACGGGGTCGTTGGCGCAGGCGTCGTTCCCCTCATCGCAGGAATCCGCGGTGCAGGGGTTGGAGTCGTTGCAGTTGGGCGATCCGCCGCCGCAGGTTCCAGCGTTGCAGGTTTCTCCGAGGGTACAGAAGAGCCCATCGCTGCATGGGGAGCCGTTGAGCGGAACGGGGTTGTTGATGCAGGCGTCGGTCCCCTCGTCGCAGCTGTCCGCGGTGCAAGGGTTGGAGTCGCTGCAGGCGTTGGGCGATCCGCCGCCGCAGGTTCCAGCGTTGCACGTTTCTCCGATCGTGCAGAAGAGCCCGTCGCTGCAGTTCGAGCCGTTGAGCGGCACGGGGTCGTTGGCGCAGGCGTCGTTCCCCTCGTCGCAGGAATCCGAGGTGCAGGGGTTGGAGTCGTTGCAGTTGGGCGATCCGCCCCCGCAGGTTCCTGCGTTGCAGGTTTCTCCGATCGTGCAGAAGAGCCCGTCGCTGCAGTTCGAGCCGTTGAGCGGCACGGGGTCGTTGGCGCAGGCGTCGTTCCCCTCGTCGCAGGAATCCGAGGTGCAGGGGTTGGAGTCGTTGCAGTTGGGCGATCCGCCCCCGCAGGCTCCAGCGTTGCAGGTTTCGCCGATCGTGCAGAAGAGCCCGTCGCTGCAGGCGGAGCCGTTGAGCGGGACGGGGTCGTTGAGGCAGCTGTCGGTCGATTCGTTGCAGGAGTCTGCCGTGCAGGGGTTGGAGTCACTGCAGGAGTTCGGTGTTCCACCGCCGCAAGTCCCAGCGTTGCAGGTTTCGCCGATCGTGCAGAAGAGCCCATCGCTGCAGGCGGAGCCGTTGAGCGGAACGGGGTTGTTCAGGCAGCTGTCGGTCCCCTCATCGCAGGAATCCGCGGTGCAGGGGTTGGAGTCGTTACAGTTCGGCGATCCACCGCCGCAGGTCCCCGCGTTGCAGATTTCGCCGATCGTACAGAAGAGCCCGTCATTGCAAGACGAGCCGTTGAGCGGGACGGGGTTGTTGACGCAGGCGTCGGTCCCCTCGTCGCACGAGTCCGCGGTGCAGGGATTCGTGTCGCCGCACGGACGGGCGGCGCCCACGCACGACCCCGCGACGCAGGCGTCGCCGACCGTGCAGAACAGACCATCGTCGCAGGTCCCCGGATCGGTCACCACGGCTCCAGCAATCGCGGAATTGTTCCCCGGGACCGGATCGGTGCCGCTACTCGACACCGTGGCCGTGTTGGAAACCGTGCCGTTCCCGAAGCACTGGTTCACGCGTACCACGAGGGTCAGGACTTCGGACGTCGAGGCCGCCATGCTTCCCTTCGCGCAGGAGACGGCTCCCGTCCCGCCCACGGCCGGCGTGGTGCAGGTCCAGCCGGCCGGTGTCGTGACGGAACGGAACGTGGTTCCGGCAGGCGTGGCATCGACCATCTGGGCGCCGAGGGCCGCGTCCGGTCCGTTGTTCGTGACCGTGATGGTGTACGTGAGATCCTGACCTGCCCCGACCGGATTCGGAGCCGCGGTCTTCGTGACCGAAAGGTCGGACTGGCTGGTCACACCTCCTGCGAGACAATTCAAAGCGATCGACAGCAGGTAGTCGCCACCGTTGAACGAGGAGACCCTCGCGAAGTACGTCCCGGAGTACCGGGCGCGCCAGAGGATTCCCTCCGCGGGGGAGTTCGGCGTCAGGGACGTGAGCGAGCCCGTTCCCGGAGTCGACGAGGCGCTGGAATCCAGGTCGTTGACGGCAAGCAGGGCGTTTCCGCCCAAGTCGTAGAGCGAGAGCGTGAGATTGAGCGGGGTCTCGTTCCGGAGCGGGTCGCCATCCGCTCCGATGTAGATGAGGTCGCCCGCGGTGGCACTGAACCGGTAGAAATCCAGATCCGCGGACGAAGTCAACGTTCCGCGGTAGTAGTTTCCCGGTGAGAGGTTCGCCTGGGCCGGCGTATCGTCCGGCTCGATCTCCGTCGCCGCGGAACCGATGGGAGGCTGCACGACCGCGTAGAGGCGGTACGGCTCCGCCTGAGCCGCCGCCACGAACTGGCTCACCCGGAGGTACGACGCGACTCCCGTGAGCGGCGTGCCCGCACAGTTCGGCGACGTCCCTCCGAACGGGGCGTCGTTGTTCTGGTCGTCGTACTCCAGCGTGTCGGCCGCCGTCGTCACCCGCAAGTCGAAATCCGTGGAAGGCGCCGCGACGCCGTCTGCCATGGCGAACAGCCGCGATCCCGACGACGGCGCACCCAGTCCGAAGAAATCCGGGTCTCCGGCCGGGGAGACGCTCCCCTCGAGGCCGCACACCAGAGAGCCTGCTTGGCCCGGCGAATCGTTTGGCTCCGACTCCGGGAAACACCGGTTCACCTCGATCGTGTATCCGCCCCCCGAGGTCGTGAACGTCGCCTCGTCGACGAACGCGTAGACCGTCTGGCCCGCGCCGAGCGACTGGCAGTACAGCTCCTCGCTCCCCGTCCAGGTTGCTGCGTCCGTCCGCCGGTTCGCCGCGAGCAGGCAGGTCCCGACCGTCTGCGTCGGCGGCGCGGACGGGCACGTCGACGCGGTGTAGAGCACGACGTCGCCCCCGTTTTCCGTCGGCTGCGCGCGGAACGAGTACGTGCCGGCGGAGGGCGCCGTGAAGCTGTAGACCGAGTCCCGGCCCACCGCCGACGAGACGATGTTCCCCATTCCCGCGAAACAGCCTCCCGCCGTGATCTGGTAGTCGTTCGCGGCGAATTGATTCGTCCCCGCGAGAGGTGCGTTGAGCGCGAGAGCGACCACCCCGGAGCACGTGTCGTTGTTCGGAGCAACGTCTCTCGAGACCCGCAGCTGGACCGCCGTGTTCCCCGCCGTCGGCGCCGCCGTCCCCTGCTTCCACATCACGATGTAGTAGGTCGTCCCGGCGTCGAGCGATACGTGCGTGATGACCGCCTGATTCGTCTCATCCACGCAGGAGTTGTCGTCGCACCCGTTCGAGATCTGCGCGAACGGGGCGACGCAGGCCGCGTCGGCCGTGTAGATGGCCATCACCGTGTTATCCACCGTCGTTCCGGTGGGGGCATCGGCGCAGGACGAGATCGTATAGAAGCCGGAGACCGCCGGTGCGAACGTGTACCAGATGCTCCGGGAATTGGTGCCCTGACAGCTCGGCCGCCGTGGGTCGCCCGTCGTCGTCGCGTCGGTGATGTCCGCGGTCACGGCGGTGAGGTGCGGGAAGGGGCCGGCTCCCGGGATCACTTCCGCGCCGGCACACTGGTCGTTGGACGGCGGCGCGAACAGCTCTCTCGCGGCTGGTTCCGGCTCCTCGTCCGCCAGCGTGCCGTCCGGCTGCAGCGAGTCCATCACCTCCGGGGTAGTCGTCAGGAGCCGCACCCGAATCGGGAAGTACGCCGCATCGGGAGCGTCCAGCAGGATGCGAACGCCGTGGCCGGAGTCGAGGGGTTCGAGACGGGCCTGGATCTCCTTCTCACCGGTCCCCGTCGCTGAGATCAGCGCGTAGCGCAGGACCGCCCTTCCGTCGTGGGCGACCAGATCCACGGACCGGTACAGCTCGGCGTTCCGAATCCCGAGGTTTCCCGTCATCTCCAGATCGAGCGCGAGGCCCCACGGCCGCTCCAGCACGCGGCGGTCGGAGGGCAGGGCCAGCGTGTAGCTCTGCTCCAGGCCACGCCGACTCGCGAAGAAGGTCCCGGTCACGAACGACGCCGGAAAGGCCGCGTCGAAGCGTTCCCCGTCGCGCGACCATACGGGTGGATCGAGCGCGCCGGGCTCTCCGGGAAGTCCGAGGCCGGTCAGAGCGAGGCCGAGCTCCCACGGTGCCTCGGAATCGGAGTTCAGGGTGAGCCGCACTCCGGATTGCGAGAAATCCGCTCGAAGGGCCGCCGCGGAAACGTCGAGCGACTCCCCCGGAGAGTCGGCCGAGTGCCTCTCCGCGGTCTGACGCTGCAGCGCCGAACCCGCATCGACAGCCTGGATCGTGCCCGACACCCACACGAAGCAGGCCAGTGTGAGCCAGACAAAACGCCGAAGAAAGCGAGCGCCGAATCTACCTTGCCGCCGGGTCGGTGCGAGTTCCATGAAATTCTCCCCTTCTCTGTGTGGTGAGTTGCTCTAGGTCGGGCGGGACGGCGCCACGGATGGCAACGAATCGACGGAAAGAGACACACGTTTCGCTGTCACTCGGTAGCTCCGGGAGCATTCGTTTACGCTGATTCGAGGCTTGGGTCAAGCGCCGATTCTGTCCCAAAAGTGTCCGTAATCCCCAGTCATTGCTCGGTTTTCGCACGTCGGCGCGATCCCGGATTCCTCGATGGCGATACGGCATTCCCGCGTCCCGCCGGCGCCGCGGCGACGCTTCCCGAGCGCGGAGAACCCGCGGCATCAGATCGAGAAACCGGCGTGCCCTCCCCAGCCGAGGCGCTCGCGTATAGTACAAGCGATGGCCTCCGGCGCCGATTCCCTGGACGAAGCCGATTCGTTGCGCGGCCTCCGAGCCGACGATGGGGCCTCGCTCGCCGACCCGTACGGCCGCCGCCACGGAGACGTGTACCGCTTCGCCCTCCGGATGACCGGCTCCGAGTCGATCGCCGACGAGGTAACCCGCACGGCGTTTTCCACGCTCGGGGGCGGAACTGCCGGGACAGGTTCGGGCCGCGCTCCGGCCCGCACGCTGTCCTACGCTGCCGCACGTCGGGAAATCCTCCGCCGGGTCGATCTGGCGCGACACCATTCTCGGTCAGACTCCCGCGATCCCGGCGGGGGAACGTCCGAGGGGTCCGATGCAAACCCCGCCCGGCCGACGGTGACCGAGCGCCTCACCGGCTCGCCGGGAGTGGACGACCCGCTCGCCGGTCGCCCTCCCCGCGAGCGGATCGACCTGGTCTGGAAGGCTCTCCTTGCGCTACCCGTGGAGTACCGGGAGGTGCTGGTTCTGAGCGAAATGCAGGGAATGGACGACGAGGAGACGGCGCGGATCGTGGAATCCCCGCTCGCGACGGTCCGGAGCCGCCTCCGCAGAGCCCGCGAGCTTCTCCTCGAGGGGATCCGCGAACGAACGCACCCGAGCGGCGCCCCGCCCTCGTCCGCGGCGGAGGGACCGTGAGCTGCGCCGCGTTCGAAGAGGCGGTCCTGGACCTGGCTCGGGAGCGAAACCTCGATCCGGGAACACGGACCCGACTCCTCTCGCACGCCGCACAGTGCGCCGGATGCGGGAAGAGGCTGGCCGAGGCTCGCCGCCTGACCGAGGCGCTTCACGAGCTTGCGGCGCACACGGAGCGTCTCGAGCCGCCTGCGGATGCGCGAGCGGCGGTTCCGGCTGCATCCCGCGAAAGGGCCGGCACGATACGCACCGGCGAGTCGGCGCCTCGCGCCTCGCCGGCCCGTCGCACGAGTGGATTCTGGGCACAGGTCCTGGCGGCGGCGGCGGTTCTCACGCTGGGTCTCGCGTTGCTGCGCTTCGTGGGCGACGGGGAACGCAGCGACCCGGCGCGGACGTCCGCGCCGGTACCGACCTCGACGAGCCTCTCCGGCGAGGAAGCAGGCAACGCGGGCTTCGTGCCTCTCAGCTCCGGGGACCGCCTGGAGGACCCCCAGGGGTTCCTCGTGATTCGTGTGCGGCTGTCCCGGGCGACCATTGCGGCTCTCGGCGTCTCGCTGTCGGGAACGGACGCGAGAGAACCCCTCGAGGTGAGCCTGCTCGTCGATGCGCGTGGCGTCGCTCGGGCGATCCGACTGCCCGGCCCGGAGGACGACGGGATCGGACGCTGAGGCTCATCCCTCCGTGGCCAGCGCGTCGAAGGTGGCCCGCAGGACGCGAAACGCGTAGGTCCGGCCGTCCCGCGTCGGTACCCGACCGCGCCACGCGGCGGGAGAGTCGAATCGGAACGACAGCGTTCGATGACGGCTTCGGACCAGCCGAACGGCGGGGCTGCGTTCTCCTTCGGGAGCGTCCTTCCCGAGCGAAACGACCAGGTCGCGAAGCCCGTCAATGGGAACCGTGGGACCGCCCACGTGCCGGCAGTGCTTCCACCAGAGCATCTCGTCGAGGTTGTCGAACTCGTAGATCGGGGCCACCCGGAACGTCGCCTCGATCCTCTGCGGCCGTCCCGGCAGCTCGAGGAGGTCCACCGTCCGGAGATCGGCGACCGGATCGAGTCGCTCGCGCAGCGTGGTTTTCGGAAAGAGCCGCGCGCGTGCGGACGGTGCCTCGCCGAGGGAGAGCCGGCGGACGAAGCTGTCGGCGGGCAGGATCAGATATCCGCCGTCGCGGTCCTCGAGGAAGACGCACGACTCGGGAGCGTGGAGGTATCGTCCGGCGGTTCCTGCCACCAGGCAGGCATCGAGCAGTGACGCAACGCCGTCGAGGTCGACCTCCGTCTCCGCGGTGCCGAGTGCGTCGACAGCGGGCCGGATGTCGTACCCGGCGACGGACGCGAGAGCCCGGAGGACCAGGTCCAGCGTGACCGCCCGCTCGGCGAGCGATCCGCGGATCCGCCGGGTGGGCGGATGGTAGTCGGGTGGCGCATATTCCCGGAAACGATCGGCCTTGTCCGCCGGGCCGCCCGCCCGAGCGGCCGCGGAGCCCTCCCATAGAAGAATCTTGGAGACGAGCCCCGGGTGGATCTCCGCGACCCCCGAGCGCCGGCGATCCCGGTCGGGGTGGGTGAGGCAGGGGAGCCCCCCGGCTGCGAGAGCCGCGAGGAGCGCCTCGCCGGCGATGCCGGCGTTCCCGGCAGCCAGCGCGGCACGCCCTCCGGGTGGGAGGCGGTACCCCAGCTTGCGCCGCGCGATCCCCTCGATGGGGCGGCTCCGCGTCGGCTTCGCGGGCACGACCACCGGGAGATTCACCCCGAGAAGGAACGGCTCCCCCCCGGCCAGCTCGCCCACATCGACCGCGACGGCCGGCAGGCTCGCGGGCCGACGCACCGACTGGACGCGGCCCTCGTCGTTCAGGAGAACCAGGGTGTTCGCCGCGTCCCCCCGGGACGGGAAGTCCGGGGAGAGGTCCGCTCCGATGATCCTCACGCTGCGGTTCCCTCGCGTCCCGGATTATGACCGCAAAACCACTTTTCCGGATCCGGTCGATCGACACGGGCCGCGAAGGGGGGGCCCATCGCGGTCAGGCTCCGATCTCCCGGCGGATGCACTGCGAGATCTCCGCGGCGATCCGGTTCACCTGGGCCTGGTCCTCGCCCTCGATCATCACCCTGGCGAGCGGCTCCGTGCCCGAATAGCGCAGCAGCACGCGGCCGCGGCCGGCCATCGCCGCCTCGGCCCGCGCCAGCGCCGGACCGATCACCGGGTGGGTCCCGAGGTCCGGTCTGTCCCGGACCGTCACGTTGATCAGAACCTGCGGGATCGGGACGATCCCGTCGAGAATCTCCTCGAGCGACAGGCGCTCCGAGACGAGACAATCGGCGAGCTGCAAGCCCGTGAGGATGCCGTCGCCGGTGCTGGCCAGGTCGCGAAAGATGATGTGTCCGGACTGCTCGCCGCCGAGCACGGCGTCCTCGGCGACCATCCGCTCGTAGACGTACTTGTCGCCGACGGGCGCGCGGATCATCCGGATCTCTTCGTCACGCAGGCGCATCTCGAGCCAGAGGTTGCTCATGACCGTGGCGACCACGATGCCGCCTCGCAGCGCGCCGTCGCGGTTCAAGCGGCGGGCCGCGAGGTACAGGATGTGGTCGCCGGTCACCGAGCGGCCCCTCCGGTCGACGGCCAGCGCGCGGTCCGCGTCGCCGTCGAACGCGATACCCAGATCGAAACCCCGCTGGATCACGGCGGCAGCCAGTCCGTCCAGGTGAAGCGAGCCGCACCGATGGTTGATGTTCCTGCCGTCGGGGGAGGCGCCGAGAGTCTCCACCTCCGCGCCGTGAAAGCGGAAGATCTCCGACGCGATGGCCGACGCTGCCCCGTGCGCGCAGTCCAGGACAACTCTCATTCCGGCGAGCCGGTTTCGGGAGGACAGGCAGCCCTCGAGGTACCCCACGTAGCCCCGCACGAGAGTCGAATCCTCGTGGACCTGGCCGACCGCCTTCGGCGGGACTGGAGCGGCTCCATCGAGGATCCGCGCCTCGATCTCGGCCTCGAGCGCGTCGAGGAGCTTCGTGCCATCGTGACCGAAGACCTTGAGCCCGTTGTCCTCGAACGGGTTGTGGCTTGCCGAGATCATCACGCCGGCGTCGAACGGGCCCGTACGGGCGAGCCAGGCGAGACCGGGGGTCGGGATCACTCCCGCATCCACAGCCTGCGCGTGGCGCGCGGCGAGCCCAGCCGCGACCTCGTCGCGGAGCCAGAGGCCGGATTCCCTGGTGTCGCGGCCGAGCACCAGCCTCGCGGGACGACCGATCGCCCCCTCGATCACTTCGGCGAGGGCCGCCCCGAATCGGCGCACGGTCTCGGGCTCCAGCGGACTCCGTCCCGCGACGCCGCGGATCCCGTCGGTTCCAAACAGCCGCTTCATCGAGCTCCCCCCCGACGCGACACAGTAACGGAGACTCGGGAACGGCTCCAGGCCCTCGCTTGGAACCGTTTCCGCTGTTCCTCCGGAACTCCGACGAGATCCAGACGTACCGGGACCTGGTACGGCTCGGCACGAGGAGAGAGTCCTGCTGCATCCGCGATCGCCCGGATCTGCCCGGGGCGCAGCGCGCCGAGCATCGCCGACGGGCCCGACACGCTGACCGTCAACGCGGACGGATCCGCCTTCGCGTCGTGTGTGCTGCCTTCCGGAACGACCGGGACTCCGGAGAAGGTCCGGGTCGAGGGGGCCGAGTCCACCGTCACGAGAGCCTCGAGCGGGCGTGAGTCGACGACGCGCACGTCGGGGCTGACCGGAACGGCGCTCACCTTCGCGGAAAACGGTGCGACCTTGTCCTCCAGGTGGATCGGATCCGTGCGCAGCCGCGTCAGCTCGACCACACGCGAAGCCGGCCCTTCCACCTCGAGCGCATCGGGAGTGAGGCTCACGTCGTACACCGCGTACCCCGGCGGCGGCTGTCCGACGAAAGTCGCCACGACCGGCACCAGTTTCCGGGCCCGGCGCTCGAGCACGAGACGGAATCGGTCCGGATCGATCAGGACCACCTCGATGCCCTGTGGCACTCCGTCGAGATCGGCGGGGGAGAACTGCACGTTTCGGGGGCCGGTGGCGGCGTCGCGCAGATCGACGTGCAGCTCGAGCCGGAGCCGATCCAACCGGCGGAAGATCGCTTCCTGCCCGCGAAGCCGCACGCTCACGGCTGTGGGTGGCGCTCCCGTGGGGATCAACTCCTCGGGGATGGCGATGTCCACGGGAACGCGGAAATCCTGAACGATCGGAGCCTCGCCGGTCACCGCGACCCAGATGGCGAACGCGAGGAGAAGGGCCAGCAGCTTGAGAGGCCAGTTCTTGGCGAGCGCGTCAATCATCGTGCCGTTCCCCGCGCGCGAGTCCCACGCGCGGCGCCACACCGTGTCCGTGCTTGGAAGCGAGGGCGGCCTTCAGGCGCTCGGCGAGCCCGCGGGCGTCGAGGCCTTCCGCGATCGCGCCGGACTCTGCGAGGGAGACGACGCCCCGCTCCTCGGAGACCACGACGGCGAGCGCGTCGGACTCCTCCGTGATCCCGATGGCGGCGCGGTGCCGCGTCCCGTACGTCCGGGAGAGGCCCGGGTTCGTGGTGAGCGGCAGGTAGCACGACGCCGCCTTGATCCTCCCGTCGGCGAGGATCGCGGCCCCGTCGTGCAGCGGAGACCCGGGCGTGAAGAGGTTCATGAGGAGGTCGTACGAGACGAGAGCGTCCAGGGCGATCCCGGTCTCGTAGAACGCGCGGAGCCCCATGCCTCTCTCGATCACGATCAGGGCGCCGACGCGCCTGCTGGAGAACGACGCGGCGGCCAGGGCGATCTCTTCCGAGAGGACCTCGTGCCGCGGGCGCGGGAGGAGGGCGGATAGGGGGTTTCGCCCGACCCGGGCCAGGGCCTGCCGGATCGGATTCTGGAACAGCACGATGATCGCGAACGGAATGTAGAGCAGGAACGTCCCGAGAACGGCGTGGACCGCCGGGAGATAGACGAGGCCGGGGCCGGTGATCAGGTGCACCACGACCAGGGCCACCACGCCGACGATGATGCGCGCGCCACGGGTCCCTCGAACCAGAACGAGAACCTGGTAGATCAGGACGCCGAGAACGACGATGTCCACCAGGGCCGAAAACCCCAGGTTCCGCAGGTGCAGCGCGGTGACGAGTCGCTCCAAGCTCTTCCTCTGACCATCGCGATGCGGGCAACCGCCTCCGCGGGGTTTTCACGCTCCGCGGATGGCGTCGGCCGTCCGCACGGCCCGAACGGTCGCCGCGACGTCGTGCGCACGGACGACGTGAGCACCCTGCCACGCCGCCAGCGCCGCGACGGCGAGGCTCCCCTCGAGGCGGTCCGTCGCGGGCACATCGAGGATCGCTCCGAGGAACGACTTCCTCGATGCGCCGACCAGGATCGGGCACCCGACACCCCGCAGAGCCGGAAGATGCCGGAGGATCTGGAGATTGCCTTCGACCGACTTGCCGAACCCGATCCCCGGATCGACGAGGATTCTACCACCGGGCACACCCGATTCTTCCGCTCGCTCGACCGTTTTTCGGAGGAATTCGACGATCTCGCCCATGAGGTCCTCGTATCGGGTATCTCGCTGCATGGTGCGCGGCGTCCCACGCATGTGCATCGCAACCGCCGGGACGCCGGTCGCCCGCAGCAACGGGAGCATCTCGGGGTCGGAGAATGCCGACACGTCGTTGATCATGTCGCCTCCCGCGTCGATGGCGCGCCGCGCGACCGTCGCTCGGGTCGTGTCCACCGAGACGCGGATCCCGAGTCGTCTCTTCACCGCGTCGACGACGGGGACGACCCGCCGGATCTCTTCGTCGACGTCCACCGGGACCGCGCCCGGCCGAGTGCTCTCGCCGCCCACATCGATGAAGTCGGCCCCTTCGTCCGCCATCCGTGCCGCGGCCGCCATCGCGTCCCCGAGCCGGAAGAACCGCCCCCCGTCCGAGAACGAGTCGGGCGTCACGTTCACGATGCCCATGACACGGGTCGAACGGCCGAGCTCCATGGTACCGCCGTCGGCGAAGGGGAGAACGAACTCGCGTCGTCCTTTTTCTTCGATGGTCCTGCGCACCCCCGCGGCGAGGGCCGGGAGCCCCGCGCTCCGGAGCGATACGGCAAGGGCGCGGAGTTCTTCGTCGTCTCCGATCAGGACGCGCGCCGCCGCAGCGGCTCGATCTTCGGCTCCGCCCAGACGCTCCAAGCCCGCTTCCGCGGCGGCGAGATCCAGCGCGGCTCGCGCGTGGCTCGAGAGGTTTCCCAGGATCAGCGCGCGTCGCATCCCGACGGCAAGCGTCCGGGCGCGCTCCGTCCACGCCGACGGAGCGGCTTCGATCCCGCGAATCGCTTCCTCCAGGTCCTGCAGCTCGACGATCCGAACGTGCTCCACGTGACGCTCCTCGGCCGGATGCCGCGCGGTCGCAGTAGGTCCTTCGTGAATCATCCGGGCTAGATCAGCCGGAACGCGAGAATGGCGATGAGCGTGGGGCCGAGCGCCGAGGCGAGCAGCCCGAGTGGCGAGATCGCCCCGCCGAAGAACCTCGACAGAAGAGCCTGTCCGGCCGGATTCGGGGCGTTGGCGATTACCGTGAGCCCGCCCCCGGTCACGGCTCCTTCGACGATCGCCAGCTTCAGGGGATCGCCGAGATCGGGGACCAGGGTGGCCAGGTACGTGATGAGGGCGTTGTCGTTGAACGCCGTCAGGAGGACGGAACCGAAGAAGAGCGGGTGCTCGGAGAGGCTCGCGAGGACCGGTGCGATCCACCAACCCTGCAGCCCGCCGTGAATCACCAGCCCGCCGAGAAAGAAACCGACGAGTAACGGCGCCTTCAGATCCACCCGGCTCTGGAAGGGGTTGGTCGCCTTGACGAAGCCGAGAAAAAAGAGGAACCCGCCGACGAAGAGCGCGGGATCGTGCGCGTTGAAGACGGTCCACGCGATGAAGAGCACGTGGACGGCGGTGATCCACGGCGGCACGGGCAGCAGCCTGGCTCCGTTTCCCGCGGGGCCGTTCTCGGGCGCGTCGATATCGGCCGCGGGCGCGCGGTTGGCGAGCGCCTTCAGGTCGCGACGGAAGACGAGGAAGTAGGCGAGGTTGGACAGGACCACCGCCGTCACCGCGCGCCAGCCGAAGTGCCCCAGCATGGACGGCGTGTCCCAGCCCCAAGGGCGGGCCACCATGAGGACCGGCGGCGCGGCGAAGTGCGTCAGCGTGCCCCCCACCGAGACATTGACGAACAGCAGCCCGAGCGTCGCGTGCTTGAGCCGCCGCGAAGGCTCGAGGTCGTAGAACTGGCGCGCGAGAAGAAGTGCGGAGAGCGTCATGGCCGCCGGTTCGGTGATGAACGAGCCGAGCAACGGCCCGACGGTCAGGATGGAAAACCACCAGGCGGCGGGCGTGCCGCCCCCAAGGTCGGCGACTCTGCGCAAGCCCGCCTCCGCCAGCCCGAGGATCGGGCGCGTCGAGGCCAGCGCCATGATCACGACCACGAACAGCGGCTCGGTGTAGTTGACCGTCCCGTTCAAGTACTGCCGGGCGGATCCCCAGCCGACCCAGATCGTCATGGCGACCATCAAGGCCACGGCCCAAAGCCCGAAGACGACCTCGACCTCGCCGAGGAAATGGAGGATCTCCGCCCGGAAGCTCGGACGGGGCGCTCGACCCTCCGACCCGGCGCGCAGGTCGTGACGATGCTGGACGCGGTGCGCCCACCCGGCGAAGCGCGCCGTGCCGAACGTGTGCGCGATGGCCAGGAGGAAGATGACCGTCGCAACCAGATTGAAAGGGTCCGCGGCGACGCGGTCCTGCAAGGTCGCGATCAACCCGTCCGGCGACGCCGCAGGGTACGCAGAGAGCGGTGTCGGAAACGAAGCCGCGTAGCTTTGGGCGGGCGACATTCGAGAACGATAGCGGAGCGCCTCGACCTGCCGCAACTCCCCGGATCGGAGAGGCGCTGCATCGCCGGGGAGCCGTCAGGTCGCGTCGCAAGGCGCGGCGCTCGCCGCCACGCGGGATTCCGACTGGCGCAGTTCAACCGGGGCGAGGGGTTCGAGATCGCCGACCCGGCGACCGTGAGCCGCGACACGGGGCGCAACTACCGGACGATGCGGGGCGGGTTCAGCGGCGACTGCACGAACGACTCGGGCGCAGCGCTGACTCGGTCCGGCACACCTGCGGCGACGGCGACTCCGTGAGCGACGCGGGTAACGGCGAGCGACGAACCGTGTTTGCGCGGGGGCGGGCCACGCGCCGCCCACGGCCGCAGGTCGTGGTCGGATGAGCCCTCGGCCGACGGCGTCTCTCGCGCCGATCCGGCGTCACTGCGCCCGATCGTCGTCCGTCTCCAAGTGGAACCGGTGCAGAACGGCGTGGATGACCGGCCCGAGCATGATGCCGGCGAGCACGAGGAACACGACGCCGGCGAACAACGCGTACCCTCCCGCCAGCCACTTGCCCGCCTCGGTGCGGATCGGGTCCACGGGACCCATGCCGCCGAGCAGCATTGCGGCATTGAGGAATGCGTCCGGCCACGCGAGTCCTTCGACCCAGTGGTAGATCGACATGCCGAGCGCGAGCGTGCCGAGCGCGAGCGGCAGCAGCGTGAGCGCGCGCCGGAGCATGTGGCCGGCGACGTGCCAGGGGCGAGGATGAGGGTGCGCGTGGGAGACGTTCGACGTCACGCGACCTCCTACGCGACGGCCTCTCAACGCTCGACCTCGCATGTGGGCGCGCGACCCGCCGTGGGGCTCGCCTGCCAGCGCCCATCTCCCCGGCCGTTCGAATCCAGCGACGGCGGCGCCGAGGGTTCGGTGCGGTCCTCGCTTCTACTCGTGTTGCGGGGCGGATTGTAGCAGGGTGGAGGCTTCGACGTGGGGCTCGGGAAGTCCTCGTGGATGGGACGCCGTTGGACCGGCGCGACCAATTCGCCGGGGGCGTCGGCGGGTTCAGCTCGTATCCCAAACCGGGCCGCTTAGGCGGGCCAGGTCGTCCAGCATCTCCTGGACCAACCGGCAGATCGTCCGCGTGACGTCTTTGCCTCGGTCTCGGCCGTAAGCACGCAACTGTCGATAGAGGAAGAGCGTCAACAGATTGTAGGCGACGAAGAACAGCCGGTAGAGTGCCAGGATCCCATTGCGGTCGTGAGTGAACACATGCCCGAATGCCCAATGCTTCGTCCACTGGTGGAAGCCGGTGTTTTCGATGTGCCATCGCCCGCGACCCACCGCGAGCACTCGACGCGCGGACAGGCGCGTCGCGCAACCGGTCACGGCCATGCACCATTCACGTGCCGACTTCTCCGGGTGCCGCAGATCGCCCACGCGAGCAAGAACCACCCGAATCGAACCGCGGTACGTGTCCAGGGTCTCCAGCCCGGGACAGTCCCACAACTCCACTCGCTCATTCGCTTCGAGATCCTCGATCACACTCTGGGGAGCTTGGTTGCTACAAAGCCTGCGTGCTTCCTTCAACGGCTCATCGCTCTCCCGACGCGCGATGACCACGGCCCCCATCCCCAGTTCCTTCACCAAGCTCAGAAAGGGCCCGTTCGAGTAAAGTCCATCGGCCACCGCCACGTCCAGCCACCCGAAGGTCTCCTTCACCCTGCGCAACAGCCGCTTGGCTGCCGTCAGCTCCCCCTCGTCTTCGTTGTCTCGGGCTGCACCCTCCGGCCGCAAGTCGTGCGGGAGCACCGGCTCGATGTCTAGCGCCAGATCGAATCGGGCGTCGATGAGCATCGCCACCGCGTACCGGTGGTAGTACTGCTCGACCTCCTTGATCTCCCCCTTCCGAGTCTTGACCTTCACCCGTCGAATCAGGCACCCCTCGCAGTGGCGGTTCCAGGATTGGATCGGCTCCCAGCCGTCCACGGCAACGTAGCGCAGAGCGAAATGCCAACCCTCGCGGAAAACCTTGTTCCGTTCCGCCTGGGCCAGCAGCCTGACGTTTATCTCCCGCACCGTCGCCAAGTCGGCCACTCGTACGGCTCGGCTCAGGGTGTCTGCCCCGCACAACTTGCGCACCTTCTCCGCGGCGCCGATCAACCACAAGAACGGCCTCTCCGATAGCCTCGGCTCCAACGCGTTGAAGCTCCGAATCCGAAGCAAGCCGGCGAAAAGAACCGTGCTCGCCACTTCCCACGCCGGTGTCCGTGGTCGCCGCCGCCCGTCCCGGACCCCACCGAGCAGATCCTTCAGGTCGTAGACATCCCGACCATAGGTCACCAACTGGCGTAATCGCCCTGGACCGATTCTCCATGGACCCGGCCCCGCGTCGGCCAGCACAGTGGCCTCGATGCTGTCAGCTCGGTTCGTGACCTTCTCCTCGAGGACGAGGGCCCCGGTGCCGTGCCGCAGGAAGCGGACGGTCGGGAGGGTAAGGATCGAGTAACGAACGTCCGAGAGTCCTCGTGCGCGTGCTCGGTCGGAATGGGAAGATCGAGGTGGCGCGACGGAGTTTCCACCGCGAGGACGAGTCCGATCCGGGGCCGCCCGGGAGCCGGCGAGGCGTTCCGAGCCAAGCAGCGAGATTCGCCCCGCGGTGGTGCGCACGCCCCATAGCTCCGAGACGGTCTCGGGAAGGATGAAAACCTCAATGGAACCGAGGAATCGGCCGGGCGCGCGAGGCCGCGCGACGTGACGGAGCGCGCGGTGGAGACAATTCCTACGATGCGACGTGGATCTTGCCCTCGAACGCGATAGACTGCGCGATGGCGAGGAGGCCCCGGTGATGACCAAATCGACGAGCAAGACGCCTGCGCTCCGGCTGCTCCGGGGACTCGAGAACGGAGGGATGAGCGCCGCCGACGCGCGGACTCTCGCGGAGGATCTCGACCCGGTGCTCGTCTACGTCATCGTGAGGTACCTGAGAGAAAACTACCCCGTCTCGAACCCGGCCGCGACCGCCGTGCTCGATCGCGTCGTCGCGTTGACCTCGGCCTGGCCCGGGATCGTCGCGAAGTCGAAGGCGGGGGAGGAGGACTCGGTCTCGGAATGGTTCTCCAGCGAGTACTCCTTCCGGGATTTTCGAGGACTCGGCACCGAGCTGGTCGAGATGATCGTGGACAAGCTCGAGAGCTGAGGTCCCGTCTCCGAGTGCGCGTTCGGATCGCAGCGACCGAGGCGACCTGCCGGCGAGAAGCGACGCGGAGTTTTCTCGCCCCCGCTTTCGGGGTTCCCGTTGCCGTCGAAACGCCCTACGGAAGAGGAGGACTGCCGCCCATGACACAGCTTCCGGTCGACACGAATCCCGGATTCTCCTCGCTCGGGATCCTGGACGCCCTGGTGGCGGCCGTCGGCGCCCTGGGCTACGAGGAGCCCACGCCCATCCAGCGCGAGGCGATCCCCGTGCTGCTCGGCGGAGGAGACCTCGTCGGCCAGGCCGGCACCGGAACCGGCAAGACCGCAGCGTTCGCGCTGCCGATGCTTCATCGACTGGCGAAGCACCATGCCACGCGCAAGGGCCTCCCGCGTGGGCTCGTGCTGGTTCCGACGCGTGAGCTGGCCATGCAAGTGGCCGAGGCCATTCACAAGTACGCCAAGGGCGTGGGACTCGTCGTCGTGCCTCTCTACGGCGGCGCCCCGATGGAACAGCAGATCCGCGCCCTGCACCGCGGCACCGACATCATCGTCGCCACGCCGGGACGCGCGCTGGATCATCTCCGCCGCAAGACGCTCGACCTCGGCGCGCTGCAGGTCCTCGTCCTGGACGAAGCCGACGAGATGCTCGACATGGGCTTCGCGGAGGACCTGGACGCCATCATCGCGGCGACGCCGGACACGCGCCAGACGGCGCTCTTCGCCGCGACGATGGCGCCGAGGATCGCGGCGATCGCGGGGCGCCATTTGCAGCACCCCACGAGGGTGACGATCGCGCGGGAGAAGCGCGCGCCCGGCAAGGTTCCGCGCGTGCGGCAAGCCGCCTACATCGTCTCGCGCGGTCAGAAGCCGTCCGCGCTGGGGCGCGTGCTGGATTTCGAGAGCCCGAAGTCGGCCATGGTGTTCTGCCGCACGCGGCTGGAGGTGGACGAGCTGACCGACACGCTGAACGCCCACGGCTACAGCGCGCGGGCGCTTCACGGCGGGATGGACCAGAAGCAGCGCGATCGGGTGATGCAGAACTTCCGCAAGGAGCAGGTGGAGATCCTCGTGGCCACCGACGTGGCCGCGCGCGGCCTGGACATCGAGCACGTGTCCCACGTCATCAACTACGACGTGCCGTCCTCCCCCGAGGTGTACGTGCACCGCATCGGGCGCACGGGCCGCATCGGCCGGGAAGGAGTGGCGATCACGCTGGCCGAGCCTCGGGAGCACCGGTATCTCCGCAGCGTGGAGTCGCTCACCAAGCAGAAGATCGACGTGCTGACGCTGCCCACGGCGCGGGACCTGCAGGCGAGGCGACTCGACAACACCCGCGCGGCGATCCGCGAGCGGCTGGACAAGGGCGGGCTGGACGAGCTGCGGGGGATCGTGGAATCCCTGGCGCAGGACTTCGACATCTTCGACGTGGCGGCCGCCGCGGTCGGGATCGTGCACGACCAGTCGGAAACCGGCAGCCCGTTGCCGCCCGCGGTGGTGCCCGAGGCTCCGCCGCAGAGGCAGGGCCCGCGCCCGTTCGGGCCGCGGAGATTCGATGATTCGGGGAGGTTCGCCGGACCCAAGAAGCCCCACGGGCACGCGCGCGCCGGCGGTCCGAAGAAGCCCGAGCCAGGGCGCGGCGGCCCGCGTCGCTGACGGGTCGGGCTCCGTCAGTGCCAAAGAGACCGAAGAGCGATCGCCGTATGGTCCAAGAACTCCGCCGATGTCGGGCAGCGCGTTACGCCTGGGTGAACGCGGGGCCAAGCGGAGAGGGTGGCGGGAACGAGAGGTGCGCGACGCCAGCCCCAGGCGAGGGAGCGATTCCATGGTCGGCTTCCCGTGCGAACATCTGTGGATCTCGACGGGACGGCCGCGGCGCCTTCGATTCGGCGATCACCCCAGCTCGGGTTCTCTCCAGCGAAACGGACTACGAGCCTCTCGATCTCTTTCATCACACTCGGCCGACCTGGTCCACGTCGTTTCTCGTGCTGATCCCATTTGGCCGCGACGAGCTTCCGATGCCAGGCGAGGATCGTGTCGGGGGTCACGAGCCCGGCGAGATCCAGCAGTGCCTTCCTGCCGACAGCCTTGCCGGCAACGGCCAGCCGACGTCGCTGGTCATCCGTGAGCCGGATCCGGTGGTCGCCGAGCTGTTCGCGCAGGATACGGTTCTCTTTCCGAAGGAAGTCGATCGCAGCCTGCTGGTGACGATTGATCCAACCGGCGAGTGCGGCGAGGAGGACCTGCCAGGGCTGGATGATCTGTGCCACGGGCGTACTGTAGGATGAACCGCTGACGAGTTGGGATCTTCAACCTGGCCGAAATCTCCAGTGAACTTGGGGCCGTGCGAACGTCGTTCGATTATCGGGACCATACGCGATCGATGCCCTCCGAAACCCCGCGTCCTTCATCGGAGTCCGATCCCAGGTCGTTGCGCCACCCAAGCGGAGCACACGCGATTCCCGTTCCGCCGAGCACAATCCGTGTCAGAATCCCACTGCCTTCCCGAACCGTGGTCGGCGGCAAGATGCAGGACGGATCGATGGGAGGTGCCCCGGTGAACCGAATGCTCCCTGCGGCAGCGCGGCGAGCGAGCGCCGTCCGCCGGATCCTCGCGGCGGTGACCGTGCTCGCTGCGACGATGCCGGGCATCGCCCGGGCACAGGTCGAGAGGCACGTGAGCGCGGATCTGGGCTACCGGACAGGCAAGTTTCGATGGAGCATCGCCGGCGATGAGCAGAACGTCCTCTCGGAGCTGACGTGGGACCGATTGCAGATTCTGCGGGTCGACCTCGGCGGGGATCTCGTGGGGGACGAGCGGTGGACGTTCAAGGGGAACGTCTCGTTCGGGTCCGTCCTCTCCGCGCGCAACCGCGACTCGGACTACGCGGGGAATGACCGCACGCTCGAATGGTCGCGTTCCTATGCCGACGCGGGCGGCAGCGAGGTTTGGGACGCCGCCGTCGGCTTCGGGTACCGATTCTCCTTCTTCTCGACGGGGCTCGAGCCGACCTTCACCGTCACCCCCTGCGGCGGCTACTCTTACCACCGGCAGCTGTGGCGGATGACGGACGGCAATCTGACGATCTCGGACAGCGACCTCGCTCCGCGGCCGGTCCCGCCGGTCGGGCCTTTCCCGGACCTCGACAGCTCCTACGAGGCCACGTGGCAAGGCCCGTGGGTCGGCGTCGATCTGTGGTGGGACGCGGGTGGGCGCTCGCGCGTGCTCGGCCGGCTCGAGCTCCACCGGGCCGACTACGACGCGGTCGCCGACTGGAACCTCCGCTCGGATTTCCAGCATCCCGTGAGCTTCGAGCACGACGCCGACGGGCGCGGCGTCCTCGTCGAGGCGGGATGGATCGTCGAGATCTCGCTGAGAACGAAGCTGCGACTCGGGCTCGAATACCAGGACTGGACCACGGCCGCGGGCACCGACACGATTTACTTTTTTGACGGAACGGTCGAGACGGGCAAGCTCAACGAGGTCGTCTGGCGGAGCCAGTCGATCACCGCGGGCGTCACGTACCGCTATTGACGGTCACCTTCATCCTGTCCTCCCACTCGTCCCCGCACCGAGTCCGCCGCGCCGGCGCCGGTGGGCGCTCGAGATGATCCATTTGGATCATTGCTTCTGTCTCGAGTCCATCGTAAGCATGACTCGTGAACTGAGGGGCGTGCGCCGGCCGCTCGTGTCCGGATCGAGGCTCGGCCGCGGGAAGTCGTGTTGTGCGTCCGAGCGTGCGCAGTTCCAGCTTCGTCACTCACCTTGGAACTGCCGGGGAGACGACCATGAGCACCCGCCCGTCCGGGACCTTTGCAGCGACAGCCCTTCTCCTGTCCGCCGTGCTCGCTTCTCTCGGCGTCTGCCTTCCGGCAGGATCCGCAGAACCGAAAGCCGCGACCCCGGCGCCGCCGGCCGCGAGCGTTCGCACGCTCACGTTCGAGGATCGCGTCGAGGCGCAACGCGCCATCGAACGTGTCTACTGGAACCACCGGATCTGGCCGAAGGAGAACCCCGAGCCGAAGCCGCCCCTTTCCGCGGTGACGTCCGACGACGCGCTGCGCGCCAAGGTCGAGGACTACCTCGGGAAGTCGAGCGCCATGGAGCTGTTCTGGCACCAGCCTGTGACGGCAGGACAGCTCCAGGCCGAGATGGACCGCATGGCGGCGCACACGCGCGACGGGGAGGTGCTCCAGGAGCTGTTCGGCGCCCTGGGGAACGACCCCCACGTGATCGCGGAAACCCTCGCGCGCCAGACCCTGGTCGACCGCCTCGTCAGGAACTGGCACGCCTTCGACCCGCGGTTTCAAAGCGAGGCGAAGGACAAGGCCGCGGCGGCACTGGCGGCGTGTCGGAGCGCCGCCTGCATGAAGTCGATGGACGGGGACTACCACGAGACGCGCGTGAGGCTGCGAGTCGACGAATCCGATCTGGCGGAGCGATCGGATGACACCGCCGGGCTGATCCTCGACGGTGAGGAGTGGCGCGATTACCTCGAGCGCCTCGGGAGGAAGTTCGGCGCGGAACCCGGCTCGCTTCCCATCGGCGAGTTGAGCGGACTGGAAGAGACGCAGGACGCGCTGTCGGCGACCACGGTGCTGTCGCGATCGGAACGCGAGATCACGGTGGCGACGGTCGTGTGGCCGAAGGTGCCGTTCGAGTCCTGGTGGTCCGCGCAGCGCGGTTCGATCTCCCTCGAGGTCTCCGAGCCGGCAAGGTCGTACGTCCTGCCCGCCGTCACTCTCGCGAACTGCACGAACGACACGTGGAGCCCCACGCGACTCGAGGCTCCGGATCCGCGATACGACCACTCCACAGTCTGGACCGGTACCGAGATGATCGTCTGGGGTGGCCAGAACTATCTGGTTCTGAACACCGGCGGGAGGTACAACCCCTCGACCGACACCTGGACGCTGACCTCGACCGGGGCGAACGTTCCGACGCCGCGCTATGGCAACAGCGCGGTGTGGACGGGGACCCAGATGATCGTCTGGGGCGGCTACTACGGGAGCTGGTTCAATACGGGCGGACGCTACGACCCGTCGACCGACACGTGGACGGCGACTCCGACGGGGCCGAACGTCCCCTCCGGGCGTTTTCGCCACACTGCCGTCTGGACCGGCACCGAGATGATCGTCTGGGGAGGCTACAGCACGTCGTACATCAATACAGGCGGGCTCTACAACCCGTCGGCTGGTACCTGGACGACGACCTCCACCGGCGCGAACACACCGTCCGCGCGCCACTCCCACACCGCCGTATGGACCGGGACGCAGATGATCGTCTGGGGAGGCAACGGCGGGTCGGACCTCAATACCGGCGGGCTCTACGATCCTTCCAGCAACACCTGGACGGCGACATCGACGGGCACCGGTGTCCCCTCCGCACGCCGTGCCCACACCGCCGTCTGGACAGGAAGCCGGATGATCGTCTGGGGCGGCACGACCGGGACCTCGTCGTACTTCAACACCGGTGGGCTTTACGACCCGTCGGGCGACACGTGGACGCCGACCTCGACTGGCGCGAACGTCCCTTCCGCTCGAAGTGACCACGCCGCCGTTTGGACGGGAACCAAGATGATCGTCTGGGGAGGCGGCGGGACGGCTGGATCCACGAATAGCGGCGCGAGCTACGACCCGTCGGCCGACTCCTGGGCGGCAACGTCGACGGGCGCCAACGTTCCGACGCCACGCGGGCGTCCCACCGGCGTATGGACGGGCGCCCAGATGATCGTCTGGGGCGGGTCGCCAGGGTTGAATACGGGAGGCCGTTACGACCCGTCGACCGACTCCTGGACGGCGACTTCCACGGGAGCGACCGTCCCGTCCGCGCGTAGGTACAACACCGCCGTGTGGACCGGCACCGAGATGATCGTCTGGGGGGGGTACGACGGGGCCTCGTACCTGAGCACGGGCGGGCGTTACCTCCCGGCGACCGACACCTGGACGCCGACCTCGACGGGCGCGAACCTCCCGGCCACGCGCCAGCGCCATACCGCCGTGTGGACGGGGAAGCGGATGATCGTGTGGGGCGGAAACAGCGGGTCCTCTCGCCTGAATACCGGTGGGCGATACGACCCCTCGACCGACACCTGGACGGCGACCTCGACGCCGAAGGACTCGTGGATGAGCAAGTTTCGAACGTCCGACATGTCTGCCCAAGGGACGTCCGGATACCGTGCGCGCACGTCTTCGGGCACGTGCGGAGCCGCCTCCCCGATCACCTCGAGGTTGCGCACCACCGCGTCGAACCTTCCTGCGGTCCTCGGCGAACTCTTCGTACGAGCTGCCTCACGGGCGTTCCCCCGACACCTCGGGAAGAAACGAGCCAAACCGGAGCGATGCCGGTCTGCCGGCGTCGCGGAGGGCGGGAGTGGGGGTTCGGGGGCAGAGCCCCCGAGCATCTGTTTCTTAAGAGACCCTCCCAGAGCTTCGACCGCAAGACCAAGAGAAGTCGGTCAACAGAACGGAATCGTGGACGATGGGCGGTCCGCTGAAGGACGGCTTTCTGTTGCCGCAAGGCGAGGTTCTCGGCAGCGAGAGCGCCGCGGCCGGAGAGGACCGTGTCCTCGAGATCGCCCGGAGGAGTTGAGCGGCGACCATGGTTGCCCCCCTCCCGAGTGAAGAACGAATCGGATCGTACCCGCGTTGGGATGGACGCAAGCTGCGGGTCAACGGGAACGGAGTTCTTGGCAGCCACGACCTCGCCGGCGGCCAACCGGGATCGGGAGGCAGGGCGAGCGCATCGACCTGCCGTCATGGAACCGGATGCTGCGTACCGCACTGGGGACAGGTGATCGTCTGCCCCGAGTAGGCCCGCGGAGCCTTCAGCGTGGTTCCGCAGGCGCACGGAAGGAACGCGAGCCCGTTGAGCCGCCAGAAAAGATCGGTCGTCTCGCGCACGCGCTCGAGCCGACTCCGCGGATCGGGCTGCGCGGGGCGGGCCGCCGGACGCGCGCGCTCCTCCGCCAGCGCGGAGGCGGGAACGAGTCCGACGGGGCGGCGCGTGACCTTGCGAAACGCCTCGTCGTAGCGGGCCAGGCTGGCTTCGCCCCCCATCGACCGGAGGATGCGGATCCGCTCTCCGACGGGCGGGTGCGTGCTGCCGAAGGCGCTGGCGCCTGCCGATCTCGCGGCGGCCGCCGGATCGTGGATGTACATCGGGGCCATGGCCCGAGAGACCTGCTGCAGACGAGCCGGGCTCGCGGAAATCTTCTCCAGGGCGCTCGCGAGCCCCTCGGGGTAGCGCGTGAACTGGGCGCCGCACGCGTCGGCCAGGTACTCGCGCCGCCTCGAGACCGCGAGGTACAGCAGCTGCGCGACGAGGGGCGCGAGGACCATGAGCACGAGGGCGACCAAGACCAGGATCGCGCCTGCCCCGCCGTCCTTGTCCGAGGTTCTCCTCCTCCCTCCACCGAGCACCATGAAGCGGCGCCCCGTGTCGGCGAGGATCACGATGGCGCCGGCCATGGCCAGGAGCATCGTGAGGAACAGCACGTCGCGGTTCTTGACGTGTCCGAGCTCGTGGGCGATCACCCCTTGCAGCTCGTCCCGATCGAGCCGCTCGAGCAGCCCTGCGGTGACGGCGACCGACGCGCGGTCGGGGCCGCGTCCGGTGGCGAAGGCGTTGAGCGCGTCCTGATCGATGACGTAGACGGCGGGGGGGCGGGCCAAGCCCGACGCGACCGTCATCTCCTCGACCACGTTGAACAGGACCGGGTGGTCTTCCTTCTGAATTCTCTTGGCGCCGGCCAGGGAGAGGAAGATCGAGTCTCCCGACGAGTAGGCGACCGCCGCGAGGATCGCCCAGAGCGCGAGCCCGCACAGAAGGCCCACGGGGCCCGCCCCGGGCTGCAGGATCTCGCCGAGGGCGTAGCCGGACGCCACCAGGAGGCCCGCCATGGCCACCACCAGCAGCGCCGAACGGCGCTGGTTTGCCCGGATCAGCTCGAACATCGCCCGGTCAGAACTTGATCTGAGGCGCCCTGCGCTCCTCGGCGGTCTCGACCTCGAAGAACGGCTCGGGCTGGAAACCGAACATGCCCGCCAGGATGTTCGACGGGAACATCTCGACCTTGTTCTTGAGCCTCATCGCCGCGTCGTTGTAGTACTGGCGCGAGAAGCCGATCTTGTTCTCGGTGGAGGCGACCTCCTCCTGGAGGGCGAGGAAATTCTGGTTTGCCTTGAGGTCGGGGTAGCTCTCGGCGACCGCGAACAGCGACCGGAGAGTCTGCGAGAGCGCGTTCTCCGCCTTCATCCGATCGGCCACGTCGCCCCCGACCTGGATCGCCTGCTGGCGAGCCTGGGTCACCGCCTCGAGCGTTCCCCGCTCGTGGCCCATGTACCCCTTCACGGTCTCCACCAGGTTCGGGATCAGGTCGTGGCGTCTCTTGAGCTGGACGTCGATCTGGCTCCAGGCGTTCTTCACGTCGTTGCGCGCGCGGACCAGGCCGTTGTAGACCCCGACGACGAACAGCGCGGCCACCACGACGAGCGCCAGCAATCCGAGCAGGAACATGGGATCTCCTTTCCCGATGCGGGAAGCGCCTCAGCGGCGGAACGTCTCCCCGAGAAACGTGACGATCGTCCCGGGGGTTCCCGGAAGTTTCTGGCGAAGCGATTCGAGGGCGAGGCCGACCTCGCCTCGGTCGAACCAGAGTCCGTGGATGCAGCGGTCCACCAGGACGGTGCGGCCCGGGTCGAACCAGACCTTCTCCATGGCACGGTCGCAGCGGGGACAGGGAAACCCCTTCTCGGCACTGTCGGCGGCCGGCAGAGCCGACACGTCGCGCTCCGCAGCGGGAATCCCGTTCTTCTCCGCAAGAAGGTCGAGCTCACCGGCGTCGAACCAGAGACCCGGACAGGCCGGGCAGAGATCGACCTCGATTCTCTCGCGCTCCACGACGACGAGCGGACGCCGGCACTTGGGGCAATCCACGACTCGACATCCTCCCAGGAGCGAGATTGTACAGGAGCCCGCCACGCGATCGGTGCCCGCCCCGGTGGGAGCCGGAATCGCCTCGCCGGCGAGACGGCGGCGAGGCAAGGCCGCGGCATGCCCCCTGTGCGCGTCCGCGCCCTTGAGCTTCATCCGGCACCGCAGTAGACTTGCCGGGCCAGGGCGACTAGTGAGACCCGAGGGACGCCGGGTTCACCCGGCGTGCGTGCCAGGGATGTTCAGGCGACTTTCCTTCAAACTCGTTGTCTCGCTGGTCGCGATCGTCGCCATCGTCGGAGTCGTCGGCTCCTTCATCAACCTCCGACTGCAAGAGCGCCAGATCCTCGACAGCATGGTCCGGGGCGCCGACCAGCTTTCGAAGAGCATCACGAGCGCCACCTGGCACGCCATGCTCGCGGATCGTCGGATGGCTGCGTACGAGGTCATGCAGACGATCGCGACGCAGCAGGGAATTCACCGGATCCGGATCTTCAACAAGGAAGGGCGCGTGATGTTCTCCACGGGCCCCGAGGCGGGGACGCTCGTGGACAAACGCGCCGAGGCGTGCTTCGTCTGCCATGCCCAGGATCGGCCTCACGTGCGGGTGGACGCGCCTGCGAGAACTCGCATCTTCCAGGGCGAGGGCGGACGGCGTCAGCTGGCGATGATCACCCCGATCTACAACGAGTCGGCGTGCAGCCGGGCTGCCTGTCACGCCCACCCCGCCGGGCGGAGCGTCCTCGGAGTCCTCGACATCTCCCTGGACCTCGGCCCTCTGGATCGGGAGCTCGCCGGCATGAAGCTGCGCGCGCTTCTCGTGTCGGGCGTGGAGATCCTCGTGCTGGGCACGTTCGTCGTCTTCTTCACGCGCAGGTTCGTGGAGAAGCCGATCCGAAAGCTGATCGACGCCACCAAGGCTGTGAGCGAGATGAGGCTCGAGCGACCGATCGAGGTGGACTCCAGCGAGGAGCTCGGCGAGCTGGCCCGCTCCTTCAACAGCATGCAGGAGCGGCTCGGCGTGGCAGTGGGAGAGCTCAACGAGCTGACGCACGGTCTCGAGAACAAGGTCAAGAAGCGGACCGAGCAGCTGCGGACGGCCCAAGACAAGCTGATCCGGAGCGACCGTCTCGCCTCCCTGGGCCAGCTCGCCGCCAGCGTCGCGCACGAGATCAACAACCCGATCGCCGGCGTGTTGAACCTCTCCATGCTGATGCAGCGCATCCTGAAGGACGACGGGATTCCCCGGGATCGCGTCCAGGAATTCCGCCTCTACCTGGCGCAGGTCGCGTCCGAAACCGCGCGTGTGGGACACATCGTCTCGGACCTGCTGGCGTTCTCCCGGCGCCCGAAGCCACAGCGCGGCCCGGCAGACGTGAACGCGATCGTTCGCAGCACCCTCTCGCTCGTGGGGCACAAGATGGAGCTGGCCGACATCCGGACGGAGGCCGACATCGCGGAGGATCTTCCGAGGGTGTCCTGCGATGCCTCGCAGATCCAGCAGGTCGTGATGAATCTCGTCCTGAACGCGGCGGAGGCGACTGCCGCGGGCGGTACCGTCTCGGTCTCGACGCGCCCATCGAGGGACGGCGGCGCCGTCGTGCTCGAGGTCCGCGATGCGGGAGCAGGGATCCCTCCCGAGATCCTGCCGCGGATCTTCGATCCGTTCTTCTCCACCAAGGAGGACGGCAAGAGCACGGGTCTCGGTCTTGCGGTCGTGTACGGAATCGTGCACGCCCACGGCGGCGATGTCGAGGTGGAGAGCCGCGTCGGGGAGGGAAGCACGTTCCGGGTGACGATTCCGCGAACGCCCCCCGACATCGGCGCAGGCGCGGCGGCCGCGGAGTCGTCGGAGGGACGGGGACGCGGCTAGTGGGATTCCTGGACGTGGTCGCCGTCGGAACCGTGGACGGACGGGCGATGAAACGCATGGAGCACACTGCGAGATTCTTCGGGCTCCCGACGCGGCGACGGCCGGCGATGCCGCTGCCGGCCTACGCGTTGGACCCCGCGCGGGGCCAGCACGGCTCCGGCGAGATCCTCCGGGAGGTCCTCGCCCGGCGGGAAACCGATGCGTCGCGGGTGCTGGCGGTGACCGAGGCGGACCTGTTCATTCCGATGCTGACCTTCGTCTTCGGGCAGGCGCAGCTGGGCGGGATCGCCGCGGTCGTCTCCCTGGCGCGCCTGCGTCAGGAGATCTACGGACTTCCGCCGGACGAGGCGATTCTGCTCGAGCGGGCCGCAAAGGAGGCGCTCCACGAGCTGGGGCACACCTTCGGGCTCGTGCACTGCTCGGACCCGACGTGTGTCGCGTCGCTCTCCACGAGCGTCCGACAGATCGACACCAAGAACCCGGGCTTCTGCGCCGGCTGCTCCGCCCTCCTCGCGGAGCCGCTCCGGAGGCTCCGCGCGCGGGACCACGGCCTCGCCCGCGAGGAGGACCGTCCGTGACACGGAAGTGGGACATTCTCGTCGTGGACGACGAGCACATCGCACGGGAGTCCATGGCCGCCTGGCTTCGCGAGGACGGCTACAGCGTGGAGACTGCGGCGAACGGACGCGACGGGATCGAGAGGGCCCGTCAGAAGGACTACGCGATCTACTTCATCGACCTCAAGATGCCGCCGGGAATGGACGGGATCGAAGCGATGATGGAGATCCGCCAGCTGCGGCCCGAAGCCTCGATCATCATCATCACCGCGTTCGCGACGGTCGACACCGCCATCACCGCCATGAAAGAAGGCGCCCAGGAGTACATCGTAAAACCATGCAATCCGGAGGAGATCTCCCTCCTGGTGCGCCGCATCATCAAGGTGAAGAACCTGCAGCGCGAGAACCGGATTCTCCGTGAGAAGCTCTCGCGGACCTACCGGTTCCACGACATCGTCAGCAAGAACCCGCGGATGCACGAGATCCTCGGCCTCGTCCGGGATGTGGCGAGCCTGCGCAGCACCGTGCTCATCCAGGGCGAGAGCGGGACGGGCAAGGAGATCGTCGCCCGCGCGATCCACGATGCCGGCGATCGCGCGAATCGACCGTTCGTTGCGGTCTCGTGCGCGGCGTTGGCGGAGTCGCTCCTCGAGTCGGAGCTGTTCGGGTACGAAAAGGGCGCATTCACGGGGGCAGCGGCCCGGAGGAAGGGGAAATTCGAGCTGGCCGAGGGCGGGACGATTTTTCTGGACGAGATCGGCGATATCGCGCCCAAGCTCCAGCTCGACCTCCTGCGCGTTCTTCAGGAGCGGCGGTTCTTTCGCGTGGGAGGGACGGAGGAAGTCGAGGTCGACGTCCGTGTGATCGCGGTGACCAAGATGGACCTCGAGGCCGCGGTCCGCGAGGGGCGATTCCGCGACGATCTGTTCTATCGCCTGAACGTCATCGGCATCCGCATCCCCCCGCTCCGGGAGCGCCGCGAGGACATCCCCCTTCTCGCCGAGCATTTCCTCGAGCGGCTCGCGCTCGAGATGGGAAAAGGCATCACCGACATCAACGAGGGCGCGCTCGCCGTCCTGCTGGAGCACGACTGGCCGGGAAACGTCCGCGAGCTCGAGAACGCCGTCGAGCGGGCCATGGTCACTTGCCGCACGCACGTGCTGTCGGAGGAGGACTTCGCGTTCATTCGCCCCGGGACGCAACTTCACGCCGCGAGCTGGACCGTCCCCACGAACCTGACGCTCGCCGAGATCGAGCGGCAGGTAGTCGAGGCGATGCTGAAGCAGACCGAAGGAAACGTGAAAGAGGCTGCGGCACGCCTCGGAATCGACCGATCCACCCTCTACGACCGCATCCGGAAGTACAACATCGAGCGCGGATAGGACGCGGCAGCCAGCCTCAGGCCGCGGTCGTCTCCCTCTCCGGGGAGAAGAACTCGTGGAACAGCGTCACGAGGTCCTCGGCATCGATCTGTTGTGCGATGCCTGAACCAGCAAGGTCGATCCCTTGCTCGACCAGCGGCGACGGGGCTCGACTGCGCGAGGCGAGGTCGCCGACCCACGTCGCCAGACGATCCGCCTCGCGACGCATCCAGCTTGCGGCCTCGGCATCCGGTATCAAGCCGGCAAGCAGCGCGCGCCTCGCTTCGCCGGTGACGTCGCCCGGGAGCACGCCCTCGAACAGCCAACCCCGGCCGAACGGATCTGCGACGAGTCGGTCCGGGTGAACGCGCAGCGCGACATTCACGGCCCCCAGGAGCATCCGCCTCGGGAAGACCAGCGGAACGCCCACGGTATCGATGGTGAGGACCACCGTCGGACGACAGAGGCCCCGCGCGACCGGGAAGGAAACCCGCGTCACCTCCCCCAGAACCCGGGCGAGAAACGAGTCGATCCCCACGTGCCAGGTGTCGTCCGACTCGAGATCGATCCACAGGTGGTTCGCCGCGAACGCCAGGCGGGCCGGCGTGTCGGCTTCGTCCGGGCCGACGCCGGCTCTTCCCCCGCGTTGCCGCGGCCGAGAAACTCCTCCGTCCGAGACCGGGAGGGGCTGCGTTCCAGCGCGCGCAAGAGAGAGGAAGGCCTCACAGTACGCGTGTCGCTCGCCCTGGCAGGACGCGGAGAGCGCCTCGCTGTAGGGAATGAACCGTTGGGCGGGAACTGCCTCGCAGTACTGCACCCAGCTCTCCCGCAGGAAGGGGCAACGCCCTGCGCCCGAGCGACGCTCCGGCCGGTCCGCCATGACGGCGCAGTCCACGTACGCGGAACTCGAGCATCTCTCCATCTGCGCGGTGCACGCCGACCGGGGGATCATCTTCCGCACCGGCGCGATCTCGCAGAAGCGGACCTCGACCTCTTTCAGGAAAGGGCAGCGCATGGACCGCGCTCACGCCTTCTTTTCCGGCTCCGGCTCCTCCGCGACCTTCTCTCCGCCGTCGGCCATCGTCGTCCCCAGGTCCGGCAGGTGATACGTATGGGGATCCGCCGAGACCGATGATTCGGTGCCGTGGCGGACCCTGTGGAGCAGATCGCCCGTGACGGCGCCGACAACGGTGAGAAGGGCGGCCAGCGTGACGATCCCGAGACCTGCGTTCGTCACGTTGAGCCAGAACGTCTCGTCTGTGATCCATCCGATCATCTGGTCCTCCGGTCGGCCCCGCACACGTCTCGGTTCCAGCGACGAGGCCGCCGACGTGTTGAGCGGCAAGTGTCATGCCTCCGTCGACGACGGAGGTGAATCCGTCGTAAGCCGTTGTCATGGAGCGCGTTGTGCCGCTCGGGGTCGATCGCACGAGGAATGCGGCACGTGCGTCCGTGTGGGAAACGCCGACAGCGACGTGGGAAGTTCCTACACGGAGACGGCCACCCATCGGGCTCACGACCGAGAAGCGACGAGACGGTGGAAGGCTCCCCGGCCTTCCGGGCCACGCAGGCAGTGGCGGACGCTGATCCACCGGCGACCGGATCGTAACCGAACGCAGGAGGCGTGCGGCCCGGTTCGTCTATCGGGCCCGGAGCTCGCCGAGAATCTGCTCGAGCGCTGCGCGGGGTACGGCCTGCTCGATCTGGCTCGCGACGGCGACGAGAACCGCCGACAGGGCCGGATCCGTCGCCATGAGCCCCCGCAGGTACGCTCGCGCACCCGCTTCGTTTCCCTCGGCTGAAAGCCGTGCCGCCTCGGAGAGGATTTGCGGAGCGAGAGCGCCCCGGCCTTCGGCAGCGCGCCGGGCCATCTCCCTCGCGCGCTGCTGTTGACCGGGAGCTTCGAAGAGAGCCCGGGAGAGCCGCTCGAGTCCCGCGACACCGGGCGGCTCCGTCGACGATGCCGGCGCGAGACCCGCCACGTACCGCTCGAGGAGCCGCCGCGCGTCGGCGAGCTTCCCCGACTCCTGGAGCGCGCTTGCCTCGTAGAGATCCAGCGGAATCGGCACGGGGCGCCCCGAGGCCAACTCGCGCGAGCGGACGAAGTCGGAGGCCGCGCCCCGGTAGTCCCGGAGAAGCAGCCTCACGATCCCGCGGTTCGCATGGACGAGCGGCTCCGTCGAAGCGAAGCGCACGGCCTGCTCCCACGCGACGAGGGCCTCCTCGAGCCTGTCCATCTCCTGCAGCGTCATGGCGGTCGAGATCCGGGTCGAGACGTGGGCGGGGTCGACCCTCACGGCTTCCGCGAACCGATCGAGGGCCTTCGCCCGGTCGCCCTCGCCGCGGAGGATCTCGCCGAGCACCCAGAACGAAGCCGCATCCGGGCCTTGCTCGAGGCGGCGCTCCGCGAGCGATCGTGCCGCGTTCGGCATTTCTGCGGAGACGCAGGATGCCGCGAGGGACGAGAGCCGCTCCGGCGTGACGCCTTGCCCGGCGAGCAACGCCGCGCCGCCCCGGGCCCTCGCCACGAGACGGGCCAGCGTGCCCGCTTCCCCGGTCGCGCGGGCGATCAGAGCGCCGTGATACTCCAGCAGCGCGTTGTCGTCGGTGTTGACGGCGCCCGGGGGAACCGCCGCGGCCACGGCCTCCGACTCGGCGACGACGCGGTCGAGGATCCCGCAGACACCTCGGACCCCGACCCTGTCGAGGTCTTCGGCCACGCGGACCTCCGTGAGCGCGGCGTCCAGCGCGGCGAGATCGATCCGGATCGGCTCCTGCGACGCGAGCAGCAGCAGGTCCGCCCCCGCGAGCAGCTGCGCCACTGCCACGTGCGGGAATACCAGCCGCACCGTTCGGAGCACCGTGAAGATGTCCTCCTCGGTCAGGTCGTAGGTATGGACCCACTGCCCGAGGATCCCCCCTGGCTTCAACCGCGCGCGGATGCGCTCGAACGTCTCGCGCGTGAAGAGCTTCGAGGGCCCGGTGAGCCAGACCGACGAGGGCTCGGACACGATCACGTCGAAGGAACGATCGGTGCGCTCGAGGTAGGCGCGCGCGTCGTTGGCCACGAAGCGAACGCGCGCGTCGTCGAGGGGGCGCCCGTTCACGTCGTCGAAGGCATGCGAGGCGTCCCGCACTCGCTCCTCGATCTCGACGACGGTCAGGGACTCGACGGGGTGGGTGAGTACCGAGCCGGCGGTGACACCGGAGGCGTAACCGACGACCATGACGTCGGCTTTGCGGCTGCGCGCCGCGAGGATCGGGAGCTGTCCGAGGAGAACCTGCGTCGGCATGTCCGAGCCGTTGCTCGCGTCGATGTGACCGTCCACGGTCATGTAGCGGTGAACGGCGCCCCCCGCGAGGGGCGCCTCTTTCACCGCGACCGTCGCCGTCACCCCATCGCGGTAGTAGCGCACGCGATCTTCCCGTAGCGAGGCGAGATCGCGGAACACGTCGCGGCCATCCGCGTGCGCCCTCGGCCCCCACAGCGCCACTCCCATGGACATGACGTTGCGGTCCCAGCCCGGAACCGCCAGGAGCCACGCCGCGACGAGTGCCACCGCGGCGGCCGCCCGCGTCATCGAGGAAACGCGCGGCCCCGGCCGATCGGCTCGACCGGTCCAGCCGATCGCGGTGCCGAGTGCCAGCAGCACCAGGGCGGCGAGGCTCGCCGCGCCCGCGAGCCCCAGAGCCGGAACGAGGACCAGGGCCGCCGTGAACGCGCCCACGACACCGCCCGCGGTGTTGCCCGCGTACACCCGGCCCACCCCTGCCGACGCTCCGGCGCGCCGGTCGCCCGTCGCGAGGCGCACGACGAAGGGAAACGCAGCGCCGAGAAACAGCGTGGTCGGGAGCATGAGGGCGGCGGCCATCCACGAGGCGCTGCCGAGCGCCTGACGTCCGCCCGCCGAAACGAGCGCGCCGAGGTAGAGCCGCGGGAGGAGTCCGACCAGGCCCTGGCCGAGAAGCGCGAAACCGCCTGCAGAAAGAAAGCACCACGCGAGCCCATCGCGCGCGTTGCGCGTCCGGCCGCACGCCCATGCGCCCGCCAGCGCCCCGCCTCCCAGGCCGAGCAGGAAGATCACGAGGATCAAGCTGAACGCGTAGACGGACGAGCCGAAGACGAGCGCGAGGATCCGCGTCCACGAAACCTGGAGGACGAAGCTCACCAGGCCGCTCACCGAGGACGCTGCGACCGCGAGCGCAAGACGTGGCGTCTCTTCCGAGGCTTCGCCCACCCGCTCGGCCTGCGTCCTGCGATCCGTCTCGGCGGCCGCCTGCCGCGAGAGTGCGATCGCGACCAGGCCGAGCGCCACGTTCCCCGCGGCCGCAAGAAGAAGGGTGCGCGACAAACCGATCCCCGGCAGCAACGCGAATCCCGTGGCCCCCGCCCCGAGCACGGCGCCCGTGGTGTTCAGTCCGTAGAGGAGACCGATCCACGATGCCGGCTTCCCGTCACCCCCTTCCACGAGTCTCGCGAGCACCGGAAGCGTGCCGCCCATGCACATCGTGGGCGGCACCAGCACGATTCCTGCGAGCGCGAACGAGAGGACCCGCCCCGCGAGGCCAGGCTCCGCCCCGAGCATCCACGCGTCCAGGCGGCCCGCGAGCGAGATCAGAAGCGGCGAGAGCAACACGTACGCCCCGATCCCGATCTCGAGGATGCCGTAGAGCGCGAGGGGCCGCACGCCCCGGGCGAGACGCGTGCCGAGGAGCCACGCGCCCAGCCCGAGCCCCGTCATGAATGCCGCGGTCACCGTTGCGACCGAAAGCCCGGTCCCGCCGAGCTTCAGGAGCAGGAGGCGGAACCACAGCACCTCGTACACCAGCGACGCGGCGCCGGAAAAGAAGAACAGGGCGCCGACGGCGGCGAACGAGGGAGCGGATCCACGCGAGGTCATCGTCCCGTCGCCCCGATGCCGCTCACTCCCCCAGCTCGCGCCGCAAGCGCGCGGGGACGTGCGAGGTGTCCCCCATGGCGCGCAGGAACGGACCGTCGGGGCGCAGCTCGAAAACCGTGACGGCCGTCACCGGCTGGCCGATGCGCTTCCGGTAGAGCCCCACGTCGAGGCCGAGCAAGGCGCAGACCAACACCCGGATCGTGGCCTTGTGGCTCACCGCCAGGACCTGCCCGGAAGGGTATTCCGTTCGGATCTCCTCGACCGCGCGCAAGGCGCGCCGGGCGATCTCGGCGCCGGTTTCGCCGCTCGGCGGTCCGAAGCGGCCAGGATCGCGGAGCCACGCCTCGTGCTCTCGCGGCGAGTACGAGCGGACCTCCGCTTCGATCATTCCCTCCCATTCACCGTACGCGATCTCGCGCAGCCCTTCGTGGACCTTCACCTCGACGCCGCGGCGCCGCGCGAGGGGCTCTGCGGTCTGCCGCGCTCGCAGCAGCGGGCTGGAGTAGATGGCGTCCCACGGCTCCTCCGCGTAGAACGCCGCGAGCGCTTCGGCCATCTCGACGCCGTCCGAACTCAGCGGGAGGTCGCTCCCGGAACCGCAGAACCGGTTCACACGGCTCCATTCGGTCTGGCCGTGACGGGCGAGGTACAACGTCAGCACGCCTGCTCCACTTGAGAATCTCCGACGCGAACGCCCTGGCGTGCGCGCTCCAGGTTCCGCCGAGCGCCCTCGTGGCGCGGGTCGATCCGGAGCGCCTCCTCGAACTCGGCAACCGCCTCGTGCATCCGTCCCTGCTTCGCCAGAGCGACACCCAGGTTCACGTGGGCGTCCACGGCCTCCGGTTGCAACCGTACCGTTTCCCGGAACTGAGCCGCGGCCTCTCCGGCTCTTCCCTGCCGGAGCATCACGAGACCGAGATTGTACTGGGCATTGGGCTGCCGAGGTTCGAGGCGAATCGCCTCGACGCACTGCGCCAGCGCCTCGTCGACCCGGCCCTGGCGCAGGAGCGCCGCGCCGAGTTGGGAGTGGGCCGCGGCGAAACGCGGCTCGAGGCGAATGGCCTCACGGTACTGCTCGATCGCCTCCTCCAACTGCTCGCGGGCCGCCAGGACCGAGCCCAGGTTGTAGTGGGCGGCCGGGTTGTTCCGCGTGACCGCGATCGCCCGCCGAAATAGAGTGACCCCGTCGCGGAAGTGCTGCACGTGCACGAAGGTGGCGGCGGCCAGGGCCGAGCACGCCACGATCGCAGCCAGGGCGAGCGACCAGCGCGTCGCGCCGACGGAGCCGCCCGGGGACTCGCGCCGGTCGCGCCGCGCCGTCCAGGCCGCCACCAGATCCGGTACTCCCCACGCAACGATGATGTAGAGCCCGACGAGCGGAATGTAGGTGTACCGGTCCGCCTTCGCCTGCAGGCCGACCTGTACGATGCCGATCACCGGAAGCGAGGTGACGAGGTACCAGAGCCACCCGACCGCCACGTACGGGAAGCTGCGCCTCAGCCGCAGCGCCAGGACGGTGATCGCGGCCAGAACCGCGGCCGCAAGCGCCACGCGTCCCCAGGGCAGCGTCGCGCCGGGATGCGGGTAGAGCACCGACAGGCCCCGCGGCCACAGCATGGTGCCCACGTACTCGGACCACGCCACCACCGCGTTCTGCAGGCGCACGCCGGCCGGGTACTGCGTGAGGGTTCCGAGCGCCCCAGCCCGCCGCTGGGAGAGGACGGTCACCACGGAAGCCAGGGTGGCCAGGGCGAGGAGGGGCACTTTCTCCCCGACCCGGCTGCGCCAGGTGGACGCCCACCCGCCCGCCGCGGGTCCCAGCCGGGCGAGCGGCCAGACGTCGAGGAGCAGGAGGACGACGGGAATCGTGACCAGCATCGGCTTCGACATGAGCCCGAGAACGTACACGCAGCAGAGGATCGCGTAGCGACCGCTTTCCGGCCGATGGACGTACGCCGCGTACGCCCCGATTGTCAGGAACCCGAGCAGGGCGCTGAGCACGTCCTTCCGCTCCGCGATCCACGCCACCGACTCCACGTGAACCGGATGGAGCGCGAAGAAACCCGCCACGACGGCGCTCCGCCCGAGGGATCCCGTGAGCCGCTCGAGCAGGAGCAGCAATGTCACGACCGCGGCAAGGTGCAGGAGCAGGTTGGTGACGTGGAACACCCTGGGGTCGGTTCCGCCGATCTGCGCGTCGATCATCAGCGAGATCCACGTCAGCGGGTGCCAGTTCCCCATCCGGGTGGTGCGAAACGCCCACAGAAGCCCGGACACGCTCAAGCCGTTCCGGACCATCGGATTGGCGGTGACGAAGTCGGTGTCGTCGTAGCTCGTGTAGCCGAAACCGGCGACGGGAGCGTAAACCGCCGCGGTGGCGCCGATCAGGACGAGACAGAGGACGAGCCGCGCGCGGAGACGCTCGCGTCCGGTCGTCGTCATCGGTCCGGCTGCGTGATCGAGCGCGAGCATGGGAGCTCCACCAGGTCCACGACAGAGAATCGACGAGACGATAGCGCAATTCGGGGACCGAATCGGGGACGACCCCCATCACGCCCCGGCGCGGCCGTCTGAAGGAAGAGCGCAACCCGCGTCCGACGCGAGCCGGTCCGCCGGCTCGTGCCGGACGCAGGGCCGGGGGGCCGGAGGCCGGCCCCCGGAATCCACCTACGAGACGATGCTCCGAATCGAGGAAGCCCCGGTTGACGCCCCGCGCGCAGCCCTGAGCTCGATCCGGCGTCGACCTTGTTCGACTCCTTCGCGCGACTGAGCGCCTGAGCCTGCCGCCTTTCGGCCCGCAGCTCGTTCTCGGCCTGGGCCCAGTCGCCTTGAGCGCTCCCCGGCTCGCCGGCGCGAGCCATGTAGATCTCGTAGGAAATGGGGACAGTCCCCATTTCGCCCCGGCGTGTCACTCGGAAACGGTGCGGCCCCCGCTTCCGATCAGGCGTCGACCTTGTTCGAGTCCTTCGCGCGACTGAGCGCCTGAGCCTGCCGCCTTTCGGCCCGCAGCTCGTTCTCGGCCTGGGCCCAGTCGCCTTGAGCGCTCCCCGGCTCGCCGGCGCGAGCCATGTAGATCTCGTAGGAAATGGGGACAGTCCCCATTTCGCCCCGGCGTATCACTCGGAAACGGTGCGGCCCCCGCTCCCGATCAGGCGTCGACCTTGTTCGAGTCCTTCGCGCGACTGAGCGCCTGAGCCTGCCGCCTTTCGGCCCGCAGCTCGTTCTCGGCCTGGGCCCAGTCGCCTTGAGCGCTCCCCGGCTCGCCGGCGCGAGCCATGTAGATCTCGTAGGCCCGGCGGGAAATCGCATCGACCGTCGGCTCGGGCACCACGAGGTCTTCGTGGGCGCTCGGGGCTTTCGGTGCCTTCTTGGCCCGTGGCGCCGCCACGGCGGATCTCTTCTGGGTCGCGGTTGCGGTGCTCGCCTTCGCGGGCTTCCGGGCGGCTTTCTTCTGGGAATCGGTGTCGGACTTGATCATCGGCTTTTTTCTCCTTTGGATCATGGCATCGCTCACGAGAACCAGGTGTCGAGCGACGCGGCACAATGGACGAGCGCGCGGTGGGCCGCGACGAACTTCAGCAACTTCATCGTGTTTCCCTCGACGCGCAGTCGGCCGCTCAGAATGGCCGTGGCCGCCGGCGTCTTTCGATCGAGGATCTCCCGCCAGAGAGAGAAGGGCGCGCGAAGGACGAACCCCGCGTCCTCGTGCGTCGGCCCTTCGACGAACTCGCATCCGTGGCACCGTCCCCCTTCGAGGCGAACGAGCAGACGCTTGGCATCGGCCATCGCGCCGTCGGCCTCGAATGCCAGCAGGATGTTCCCGTTGAACCCGACTCCCCACGAGGCCGCAGCGTTGCGGTACTCGCTGGAGGAGTTGATCTCCTCCTCGAGACTCCGGGCCCACTCGGAGGTTCCGAATCGCTCGGCCACGACTACGCCCTCGCTCCCGCCGGTTCCGCCCAATCGATGAACCCCGGGTTCAGGATCCCGTTGGGGTCGTACCGCTCCTTCGCAGCCCGGAGCGCCTCCCACTGTGGGCCGAAGTGCTCGCGCCACTGCGTCGCGTCGAAGTCCACGAACCCGGAGAGGTAGCGCTTGCCTCCCATGAGGACGCTCAGGCGACTCGCATCGTCGAGGAGGGGACGGACCGCTTCCCAGTACCGGGGCGGCACCGCCGGAAGGATCCCGAAGCCGACGAGGTTCTCGCCGGGGGGACGCATGAAGAACCGGGATCGGGAGGCAGAGCCCTTCGCCGGCCAGAGGAGGATGTGGCCCCCCACGAGCATTGACGGCGGCAGGTCCGGCAGCACCTGCTCGATGTAGTCGGCCGCGGTGTCCCACGGGAGCACGGTTTCCATCCATGGGTGGACGTGCTCCCAGGTCCCGCCTTTCTTCCACAGCTCGAACACCGGCAGCAGCCGCTCCATGAAGTCGATGGTCGGCGCGTCGTCGGTGTAGACGCGATCGTACGGGTGCAGGCCCGCGAGCATCGCCGCGTCGTCGGGAGGCGCGCCCTCGTCGTACTCCACGGTGAGGTGGAACGGGTAGAACCACCGGGCGAAGACCTGGCGCCGGCCGGCCACCGGCTTGGTCCCTTGCGGGCACGGAGACGCCCAGCTCTCCAGGTGGTCGAACCGTCCGCCATCCATCGCCGTGAGAGCGTCCGCCATGAATCGGCGGAGGTCGTCGTAGAGGAGGTAGTACGTGCGGGTCATCCGCTTCGCACGCCGGAGCGCGAGCCGCGCCCGGACCACGATCCCGGCCTGGCCGAGCCCGGCCACGGTCGACCAGAACAGGTCGTCGTTGCGCTCGGGACTGCACGTCACCCGCTCGCCCGTTCCGGTGACGACGTCCATCTCGACGACGTTGTCCCCCTGCGTCCCGTACCGGAACGAGGCAACGCCGACGCCGGCCATCGAGATCGTGCCGCCCACGGTGACGCCCAGGTTGTTCGTCAGAACACGTGGGTACAGGTCCATTCGCTTCGTGTGGTGGACGAGGTCGCGCCAGACGATCCCCGGCTCGACGTCGACCGTTTCTGCCGTGTGGTTGAGCGCGAGGACCCGGTTCATCGAGCGCATGGACAGGAGGATGCCCCCCTCGCTCACGGCGAGATGACTCTGGCTGTGGGCCGATCCCCGGGTGCTGACGGAGAGGCGATGGTCGAGGGCGAAGCGAACGACGGAGACCACGTCCTCGGCGCTCTTGGGCTCCACCACGAAGCGCGGGGTCGCGTGCACGATGTGGCCGAAGTTCGTCAGATGGTCGGCAACGAACTGGTCCGGCGTGTACACCGTCCCGTCGATGCGCTCCTGAAGCGGCCTGTAAAGTCGATCCATGGCCCTCTCGTTGACAGGGTCATTGTAGGAAACGATCCCGGATTTGCCAGGGCAGCAATGCGGAGGTCGCTTCCCGGGGGCCCGGCGCCTGGGATCGGTCAGACGATTTCGAGGCGTCCGGCCGGAGCGTCGAGCGCCTCTCCCACGTGCCAGACCGGCTCGCCTGCGGCGCCGAACGCTTCCAGGACCGCGTCCGCGGCCCCCGGATCCACCGCTGCGAGGAGCCCTCCGGAGGTCTGCGGATCGAACACGAGGCTCCGCTCTTCCGGAGAAAGGCCTGAGCGGAACTCGGTCCACGCCCCGTAGTACGCCTCGTTCCTGCGAAGCCCGCCCGCCAGGAACCCTTCCCGTGCGTAGCGGTCGGCGCCGGGAAGTCGGGGGACCTCCGCCCACCGGAGGCGAAGGGAAAGCCCCGAACGGTGGGCCATCTCGTGAGCGTGCCCGGCGAGACCGAAGCCCGTGATGTCGGTCAGCGCGTGGACCGCGCTGCCGAACGATCGCAGGATCCGCGAGGCCTCTCGCGAAAGCCGCGCCATGCTCGCCACCGCCGCGTCGAGATCGGCCGGGTCGACCTTCCCGCGCTTGTGGGCGGTGGTGATCACGCCGCTGCCGATCGGCTTCGTGAGCAGGATCGCGTCGCCCGCGCGCGCCCCTCCCTTCGAGAGGATCCGCTCGGGATGCACGATCCCGAGCGCCGCCAGGCCGTACTTGGGCTCCTTGTCCACGGTCGTGTGGCCGCCGGCGATCACGGCCCCGGCCTCGCGGACCTTCTCGGCGCCTCCTCGCAGGATCTCCGAGAGCACCGCGGGATCCACCCCGTCGGGAAACCCGACCAGGTTGATGGCGAAGAGCGGATCCGCGCCCATGGCGTAGAGGTCCGAGAGGGCATTCGCCGCGGCGATCGCGCCGAAGACGTACGGGTCGTCCACGACCGGCGGAAAGAAATCCGCTGTGAGCACGATCGCTCGCTCGTCGTCGAGTCGCCACACCGCCGCGTCGTCGGGATCGTCGATCCCGCTCAGCAGGTCCGGGTAGCTCCCGGCTTCGAAGATCCGTCGGAGCGGGCGCAGCACCTGCGCCAGGGCCTCCGGCCCCATCTTGCTCGCTCAGCCGGCGCAGGAAGCCAGGCTCGTCAGTCGGAAACGATCCGGGCCGCTCACGTTGCTCCTTCCGGGTTCGGGCGACGAGCGGAAGTATACCGGAGGCCCCTGGACCGTCGGAGCCTCCGCCCGGCTTCGATCACCGAACCTCGCGCCGGGCGAGCTCGGCGGGACGAACCGGCGGAGCTGCTTCCGATCTGTCTTCCGCGGGTCGCCTGGATTCGCTTTCGGTCGTGACGTACATTCCCGCTGCTCTGCCTTCGTCTCGCGGGTGGGTGGCTTGGATGATCGGTTCCCGTCTCGATATTGAGGGGTGAGGTAACGGCAACCTGCCGCACTGTTAATGCGGTCATGCTGGTTCGAGTCCAGCCCCCTCAGCCATTCTTCCTAGCTCATTCGCGTCGGTCGCGGCAGTCGCGGTCACGCGGTGGTCACACGGAGGCCGGGTGCCATCGACCCGTTGGCGAGCGCTGCAACGGACACGGACCTCCCCCCTCACCCACCGGGAGTGGTTCCCGGTGGGGTGGGGGTGTTCCCCACCGGGAGGCCGAACGTGAGCCGCGGAGGTCGCCGCCCCCCCCGTCGGAGGCCCAGGAGCTCCCGGAGCGTCCTTCCCCTCGGCGAGGTTGCCTTGGTCCGCGACCGGCGGAAACGAGACCCCGGCGAGCCGGAAGCTCACGGAGGGACGGCGGCTCTCTTCAGGTCATGGCTGTTAACCGGCGGGTCGGCGGTTCGAACCCTGGGTGGGGAGGCAGACCGTCCCAAATCCGAAACGGGCGGTTTGGTTAACTCTGCCGCTCGACATCTCAGGCCTGTTCGTGAATTCGGCGCGTCGTGTCGCCGTTTGTCCCGCGTCGAAAACGCTCACGGGCTCTCCGACTTCTCTGTCGTGTCGACCGGCCGGTGTACAGCCGAAGAGAACCAGTACGGGCTCTCCCACTCTCCACACCAACGGAGAGCACGACGCCTCTAAGAAACGACGGTCGCGACGCGCTCGCTGTCTCTTGAACTTTCCTGCCGAGGCGGTAGCCAGCAGGCCGCGCGCTGCCGCGGCGCAGGCGGAATCACGGACATGGCGGATCCGGGTTCATCACGTCCCGTGGCGCCCCACCGCTTGCGTGGCCGAAGTCGCCGGCGTCCTCGGCGCGGGCGAGAAAGTAGGAAACGTCGTTGCATGCCGTGGTTCCTGCCGCGGAGTCTCGCTGGTCCGATCCAACACTAGATTGCTGGCGACGCAGCCCACGGTGCCAAGGTCCACCGAGACTCCAGCGATCCGCAGCTGATCCAGGATTCCACGGATCACCTCGTAGGGCCCCGCCGGTCCGCCGCCGACGCACGCCCCCCGTCTCATCGTCAGCACCGGCTCAGGACCCGGGGAGATGATGATGCAAGCCGGCCAGCTCGCGCATGCGGAGTCGGCCAGGTCCACGAGCGTGTCGCAATCGTCGTCGATCAGGTTGGTGCACGATTCGCAGGCACAGGGGTAGATCGCGGCGTCGAGATCGGCGCAGTCCCCGCAGGCGAGCGCCTCGTCCAGGTCCGCGTCCACGTCCTCGCCCTCGGCGAGACCCGCGTCGCCGTCGTTGTCCCTCCCATCGCAACGCTCCACGGCACCGGGATGCGAATCGGCGCGGGTCGGCTGGAAATCGCAAGGGTCACCCCACCCGTCACCGTCGGAGTCCACGTGGCCTTCGAACGTGTCGTTGATGCCGTCGCAGACCCCCGCGGGAAGCGTCGCCACGGCGGGGTCACACGCATCACCCATCCCGTCACCGTCGGCGTCGGTTTGGGCGGCGTTCGGGGTCGCCGGGCAGTTGTCCTCGAAGTCGCCGAGGCCATCTCGATCAGCGTCGCCGCCGAGGGCCCGCTCGCAATCGCCACCGAACGGCCGGAACCAGACGCGGGGACTGGAGGCACTATCCTCTCGGTCGTAGATGCGGATACGGATCGCTGCGATGTCGTTCGTTCTCCACCAGCAGTCCGGAGCCCAGACGAGAGACGTGGCCGGGTTGGCGAAGCCGGAGACGAAGAAATCATAGGTGCCGATGTTGGAGTGGATGCTCGCACCGCCGACCCAGACCTTGGCTCCGTACCCTTGGCCATCGATGTTGACCCCGTAGATCGTGTTGTTGGTGAACATGCCGCCCGTCGACGTAACCACGGGCGGCGGCGAGGAGCCTTTCACCGTAAGACCGTTCTGATTGTACCTCGACGTCACCCCCGTCATCGTGACGGTCGATCGAGTGTCCACGTACACGCCGTGCGTGTTGTGCTCCGTCGCCGTCCCGTCGAGGCTCACCGTCGCGCTGCCCGTGGCGTTCACCCCGCTCCCCGCGTAGCTCACCGTCCCGTGGTCGATCGTCGCCTGCCCTGATCCCTCGACCTTCACTCCGTCCCAGTTCCCAGCCGCCGGAACCGCGGCGTCCGAGGTCAAGACCACCGGGCTCCCCGCCGTACCGTTCACGTGCAGCGTGCCGTCCACCACGATGCCCGCGCTCGCCCCAGCCGCGGCTCGCACATTCACCCCAGGGCCGATCTCGAGCGTCCCCGTCGGGCACACCACCACGTCCGACGTCATGTAGTACGGCTTGTCGGTCAGGTCCCAGCTCGCCGTCTCCCCGCACACCGCCAGGTCCGGACAGTGCACGTCCAGCCACGGCACACCCCCGGCGCTCGCCAGGTAACCGCACCAGTCCACAATCGGCGAACTGGCTTGGTCCCCGTGGTCCAGGATCCGCGGCCCAATCGCAGCCGCAGACGTCGTCCCCCACCAGTTCCCGGTCGCATCCACCACACGCTCTCCCGCGTTCGCGAAGCTCTCGGCGGTGAAATCGTAGCCGCCCCCGTTCGAGTGGATCGCGCCGCCGCGCACCGACACCGTTGCCGTGGGCCCGACGACGGAGACCCCGTAGGTCGTGTTGTTGGTGAACGTCCCGCCCGTCGACGTAACCACGGGCGGCGGCGAGGAGCCGTACACGATGAGACCAAACCGATTGTACCGCGACGTCACGCCGGTCAGCGTCACCGAGGCATGGGAATCCACGTAGATACCGTAGCTGCTGCTGTGGTCCACTGAGGTCCCGGTCAGATTCACCACCGCGTTGCCCGTCGCGTACACGCCGCTGGTCGAGTAACTCACCGCCGTCCCGTCGAGGCTCACCGTCGCGCTGCCCGTGGCGTTCACCCCGCTCCCCGCGTAGCTCACCGTCGCGTGGTCGATCGTCGCCTGCCCTGATCCCTCGACCTTCACTCCGTCCCAGTTCCCAGCCGCCGGAACCGCGGCGTCCGAGGTCAAGACCACCGGGCTCCCCGCCGTACCGTTCACGTGCAGCGTGCCGTCCACCACGATGCCCGCGCTCGCCCCAGCCGCGGCTCGCACATTCACCCCAGGGCCGATCTCGAGCGTCCCCGTCGGGCACACCACCACGTCCGACGTCATGTAGTACGGCTTGTCGGTCAGGTCCCAGCTCGCCGTCTCTCCGCACACCGCCAGGTCCGGACAGTGCACGTCCAGCCACGGCACACCCCCGGCGCTCGCCAGGTAACCGCACCAGTCCACAATCGGCGAACTGGCTTGGTCCCCGTGGTCCAGGATCCGCGGCCCAATCGCAGCCGCAGACGTCGTCCCCCACCAGTTCCCGGTCGCATCCACCACACGCTCTCCCGCGTTCGCGAAGCTCTCGGCGGTGAAATCGTAGCCGCCCCCGTTCGAGTGGATCGCGCCGCCGCGCACCGACACCGTCGCCGTGGGCCCGACGACGGAGACCCCGTACAGAGTGTTGTTGGTGAACGTTCCGCCCGTCGACGTCACCACGGGCGGCGGCGAGGAGCCGTACACGATAAGACCAAATCGGTTGTACCGCGACGTCACGCCGGTCAGCGTCACCGCGGCACGGGAATCCACGTAGATACCGTAGCTGCTGCTGTGGTCCACTGAGGTCCCGCTCAGATTCATCACCGCATTGCCCGTCGCGTACACGCCGCTGACCGCGTAGCTGACTGCCGCATGGTCGATCGTCGCCTGCCCCGATCCCTGGAGCCTCAGTCCGTCCCAGCTGCCGGGCGTGGGGGACGGGGCGCTCGATTGGAAGACGACGGCGTTCGCGGCGGTGCCGTTCACGTTCAGACTCCCGTCGATGACGAGCCCGGCCGCCGCGACGAATCTCACCTCGACGCCGGCGTCGACCGTCAGAGAGCATCCCGCCGCGACCGTTACGTCACAGGTTGCGACATATGGACTCCCGCCGAGGGTCCAGGTCTCGTTGCAGACCGAACCGCACCTGTCCGTGGCGTTCGCGGTCGACAGGAAGCACGAGAGCGCCAGAACCGAGACCAGGCCACGAGTGACATTCTGGAACGAGTAGCCGATTTTGCCGGTGAACATCGCCGGACCTCCCTGCGCTGTCGCGCGGTGAGTCAGGAGCCTGCCAGAAGCAAGTGGAAATCTCACGAAGTGGCGAGGGGTTGTCCTTGGGCCAGATCCGGTTCCGCCAGTAGACCTCTTCGAAGGCTCGCTGGGCTGCGACGCGGTCCACGAACGTGAGTGTCCGAGGCTGCCCCAGCTCGCTGGCCAGGGCGGGGAGAACGGCAACGAGCAGGACGGCGGCTGCGAACAGACGGGCCATGCCCCCCCTCAGATTGCGGAACTGGGACCGTTGTACACCCATACGCGGTGGGGAAGAAGCGGGAAACCGGACCGATTGAGTCGGGTTAAGGAGGGGAAAGGGACCAGCTTGGCTCCTCACCCCATCCTCGCCACCCAAATCGCCGCCCCGATTTCCTTCCTCTCTTACACCGCCCCGAGCTGCGCCAGCTGCTTCGTCACGGACACGGATTCCCGTTCGGCCTCTCGTTCTCCGCGCTGTCCTGGACGAGGATGCCGTCGCTTTCGCCACCCGCGTCGCCGTGACGATCCGGCCTCGACGTGGCGTGGCCGTCCCGAGCGCATCCGCTGGGGAAATCGCGCTACGGGCACACGTTGGAGTTCCGCTCCAAGGTGGCCACCCCGTTGTGGCCCTGGAATCCGTAGGTCCCCGTGCCGCACGAGTTCCGGCCGCGAACCAGGTACCAGAGGCCTTGCCCTTCCACAGGCCCGAGCGAGTCTGTCGTCATAGTATCCGCGCCGCCTGACTCCACACAATACTCTATCCCCGCCCCTACCGGAAGTTCTCCGAGGGCCCCTCGGATGACGTCGTAAGCCGTCGCGGTCCCGCTGATCGGTGCCAGCGTGTCCCATGAGAAGACGGTCTTGGACACATCCCACCCTATTGTCGAAACCGCACCGGGGGGGGCATACACTGCGGGATCATTCGGTTGGCAGTCGCAAACATCCGCGTGACCGTCCGCGTCCGAATCCGGCGAACTAGGGCACGGTTGGAACCGCAGCCCATAAGACCCTTTGTCGATCTGAACGAACGGCGGACTCACGACCCTTCCGGAGCGAAACGTGAAATCGAAGGGGCCACCGAGTGGAGTCCGGACGCCACCCGGATCCGGCAGTCTCCGTAACCTCCCGCGTACACTCCCCCCATCGTCGGATACACAGTGAGATCATTGACGGGTAGCGAAATCAAGGATCCAGAGGGCGAAAGAGGAATGGACGCGATCTCGAAGAACGACCCAAGAACCTCGTGCTCAATGACGTCGACAACTCGAAGCTCTCCGCTCGATGTCTCCCACTCGAGATTCTTCACAAGACCTGCGGAAGTCAGTTCTTGGGGTTCCTCGGCGCGAAACAAGTGGTAACTCGTGCCCGACATTCCGTTCAATCCGGGCTTACTCGTGAGTGCATATCCAACTGCCAGTTGCCCCTGAGCTGGCGGTGCGAGTGGATCCTCGGTTACGGGAAGAACCAACGTTGCTTCGTTGGGGTACTCACCCGGAAGGTAGGGCCCACCCCATTGTGACGCGGGAATCGGCACACCGTTCTGGTCGACGATTCGGACTGTGAGCGGGGCAGTCTTCCATTCCGCGTCATGGACGATGCCAGTCACAGCCAACTCAACTGGGTCTTCGTTTCTTTCGAGTCGGTTGAGACCCGGAGCGCCGTCGCGACCGGGCCTGACGGTAAGCACATAACCTGTAGCCAGCAGACCCTGTGCCGGGGGTGCGAGTGGATCCTCGGTTACGGGAAGAACCAACGTTGCTTCGTTGGGGTACTCACCCGGAAGGTAGGGCCCACCCCATTGTGACGCGGGAATCGGCACACCGTTCTGGTCGACGATTCGGACTGTGAGCGGGGCAGTCTTCCATTCCGCGTCATGGACGATGCCAGTCACAGCCAACTCAACTGGGTCTTCGTTTCTTTCGAGTCGGTTGAGACCCGGAGCGCCGTCGCGACCGGGCCTGACGGTAAGCACATAACCTGTAGCCAGCAGACCCTGTGCCGGGGGTGCGAGTGGATCCTCGGTTACGGGAAGAACCAACGTTGCTTCGTTGGGGTACTCACCCGGAAGGTAGGGCCCACCCCATTGCAGGGCTCCTGACCTGAGCGGGATCATTCCTGCGACACCGGCGCGTCGAAATGGAGCCGGAGGTTCGTGCCCGGGTACAGAGCGTCATGTTCGTTGACCAAGGCGCAGAGCTCGCCGAGAGCGCGGGTCATCCTGGGGTTGGCCAAGCCGTGGAAGCGCACCGTGAGACGGCGTGCACCTCGGTCCGGAATGATGTCAGCCGTGGCTTGGAAAACCGTTTTCAGGAACTTCCTCGTCTCCTCGTCGTGTCGAGCAAGGAGAGGTGCCATCAGTCGGGCCAGCGCGGACTCGGCGCGGTAGGCGATCAGCTTGATGGCATCGACGAGCACCTTGCGCTCACGCTCGAGCTGCACGATCTCGGACGGGTCGAGAATGGAATCGATCGTCACCCGCTTCGGCAGCGCGGCGATCCGGAGCTCCAAGCGATCGATCTCCTCGTCTCGCCGCGCGATCACCTGGTCCAGCTCTTTCTCGGACAGCCTGCGCTGGCCGACACGGACCCGTCCTCCGGACCGCATGTCGAAGCGTTTGTTCTCGAGCCGCGCCAGATCGCTTCGAACCCTGGCGAGTCGCTTCGTCAGCGCGGCGCGTTCCGGGTGAGCCACCTCGCGCTTGGGATCGGCGGGTTCGACCTCGTAGGTACAGAGGTGATCGAGCGCAAACTCGTGCCGCATGTAACGGAAGAAGTTTTCCTGCCGCCACCGCGAGAACATCCGGTGCGCGACCGCGAGTAGCGGGAGCTTCTCGCTCGTCGTGATGACCGCCGTCTGATGGCCGTCGTCCGTGAGGCGCCGGATCTCGCGGACGCGCAGACCGTTGGACAGCGTCACGGTGCGTTCGGCCAGCCGGTACTCGACCTCCTCCCCACCCACCGTCCCCGCGACCGTGCGGAAGAACCGCTCCTGCCACCGCGACGACTGCCCCTTCCGGTAGGTGAGGACGTCGAAGCCCTCGTCCTTCCACTTGGCGAACCGCTCAGGGCTCCAGCCCTCCCGATCGAAGGTGATCGTCACGCGCCGACCGGGCCCGACCAGACGTCGCACCTCAGGCAGCAGGGTCGAGTCCAGCATCGCGAGGAGACTCTCGGTCGCCTCCGCAGTGACGAAGAACAGCGGGTCGGCGCGACGATCGTTGACGTGGAAATCCTTGGTCCCCGGCATCGGCCGGCCCCGTTGCTGGACGTGGTGCTTGGGGAGCACCTGGGTCCGCCCGTGATACGGGCGGACATGGCCGTCGACGTAGAGCAACGCGAGCTCTCTCGGGGTCGCACGTGCCCAGCGCTCGGTGAGCAGCCGCATGAACGTCCGCGCCAGTCCACGCTCGCCCATCTCGCGCAGCTTGCGACGCAACGTCTTGACCTCGGGTGCACGGTCGAGGCCCAACAGACGACCGAGCTCACCAGGGGCGTGTTCGGTGAGTTGCTCGGGTGTCTTGATCCGCAAGAGGGCCATCATCGCGAACGTCAGCAAAACCGAGCGAAGGCCGAAGAACCCGTTGCGCAATCCCTCATACACTTTCGTTCCGACCTCGAGCAATCCCTCCTCGAGCAGCGCCGGCAGCGCCAGCAACACCCCTGCGCCAGGAACACCTTCTGCCGCCTCGAACACCGGTGCGGCCTCGGCGAGCAGGCCGGATCGCGCCAGCGCTCGCTCTGCGGTGCGCTTGACCGCCACCCCGGTTTCGCACGATTGATCCTCCGCGGCCCGCACGCCAGACCGGATCAGCGTATCGTCGGTCGAAGCACCAGCAATCACAGGAACGGCTGCTCGCTTCTCCGGCCGACTCAGCAGGCCCTTCTGAATCGCGTGATAGATCGCGAAGTGACTCACCCCTGCCTGCTTTCCGCTCTCGCGCTGCGAAGCGCCGGAATCGAGGGCGCGCTGCGCGCTCCGAAGTGCTGTGGCATCCAGCTTGAACGGTCCCTTCGGTCCACGCTTCTTCGGCTGAAGCGCTTCGATGCCGCCCGCTGCGAGCTTGGCCCGGTCGCGATGCAACGTTCCGCGATCCATACCGAATGTCGCGGCCAACGCGGTGACCGGCGCCAGCCGCAGCGCCGCCGCGATGGCCACACCAAGACGCACGCTGACCCGGTCATCCTGACGACACTCGTAGATCGGGCCTCCAGCGTTGAACAAGACCACCTTGCCGTCTTCGCGGACGACCGCGAGGTCCGTGCTCACGATCTCCGCGGCTGGAGGAAGCAGAGGCAGGCGGGGGAGAAGCGATTTGGTATTCATATGTGGCACTAATGATATGCCACATCCCGTCTCGATGCAAGCAAAATCGTAGGAAATCTCAGATCAGGTCAGGAGCCCTGCATTGTGACGCGGGAATCGGCACATCGTTCTGGTCGACGATTCGGACTGTGAGCAACCCTGTTCTCCACACGAAGTCCGCAAGTTGCGACTCGCCAGCGACTTCGAGACTGTCAACACGTTCCAATCGATTGACACCGGGACTGCCATCCCTGCCGGGCCGCACGAAGACCGCGTATGGGCCAGGCGTTAGGCTGATTGTATCGCCCTGTGAGAGTTCCTGGCTGTCTACCAGTATGGTCGAGCCAGGAATCGACTGACCGAGTTGGTCAAGGACGCGGAAAGTCACTTGCGTCGCTGATGCCAGAGAGGATGCTCCGAGAGTCAGAAAGACACTTCCCACTGTAACGGCCTTACGCGTCCACGCTGGTGCCTTGTCGGATCTAGAACGTGGGCCCATAAATTCCTCCTCATTTGCGATCTGCTTCAAGTGGTTGTCGAGAAACGCTCGCCAGATAGGGGAGGGCGGCTTGCGGCGTAGCGGCATGTACTTGGCAACGGTTGCCTGGGAGACCTCGATGCCCAGCTCGAGAATCTCGCCATGAATGCGAGGCGCATGGCGTCCTCCGTGTCAGGGTCCGGGCGGGATGCAGGCGGGCAGGAGCGCGGGATCGCGACCGGACAACTGGCCTCGGAATCCCTTGCGCCCGTATCGGGTCTGTCCCTGGTACGTGGCGGCGGTGACGTAGTAGCGGCCCCTCCCGACCACGGGATTCGGGAGGCTGTCGTTCACGGTGAGGTAGTCGCCCACGCTCGGCGGTGCGGTCGGGTAGTCGCACTGCAGCGGCTGCGCCTGGGAGAAGTCCCCGAGCGTGGCGATGTCGCCGGTGTAGGTGTCGAAGTGGTCGGCGGCGGGGAGGCCTTCGGGCATGTAGGGGACGCGGAACCCCAGCGCGGCTTGTGGTGTGTAGGTGTGGAGAACGTCAAATGTCGTCGCGAAACCGCCGAGCGCAGCCTTCCAATGGCCGGGAGAGTAGTTGCAAGACGGGCCGTAGCAGTAGTCTCGTAGGAGGGTTATGAAACGCCCGGCCTTGTCATCAAAGAGGATGTCATCGCCACCGGCTACGGAATCCGAGCCAGAACCATCGACACAACGCGACTCGATGTAAGCGACTAACTGGTCCGACGCGCCGTCGTAGCGGCGGAGTTCAACACGATCGATGCCGCCGCAACTCTCGACGCGGATACTGAGGATCATTCGCGTGTAGTACATGCGCCCCTGGTTGTCGAACGCCTCCCGTATGCCAGACGTGGCGCATGGTGGATATCGTTCGTCACACGGGTTCGGAATCCAAGTGGTGCAGGACAGCCCCGGCTCCACGAACACCCAGTCGCTGCAATCCAGCGGCTGCCCCGGCTCGCTGGCCAGGGCGGGAAGAACGGCGACGATGAGGATGGAGGCTGCGAACAGGCGGGCCATGGCTACCCCCCTCGGGTGGCAAACCTGGGGAGGTTCTACACCCAAACACGACGACGGAGAAGCGGGAAACCGGACGGATTCGGTCGGGTTGGGGAAGGGAACAGCCGGGAGATCCGTTCGCGTGGCGGGTTCGTCCGTTACTCCTGTCGCGAAGAGCCATCGGGACCGGTTGCCGGGTCCGGGGGCGATCCTGGAGCATCGGTTGCTGGCGTCACGAGCGGCGGCCTGAGAATCTGTCGCACCGCCTCAAGATCCTCCGGGAGCACTTCCTTCTCGCTGGCGCCGATCGCCGAAACGGCGACGGTGACCAAACGCGAACCCTCTGGCCAGGCGGCACTCGAAACGACGAGCAGCCTCGCGCGAGCACGGCATTCGGCGCTTTCCCAGTCCACGCCTTCTGCGATCGCGACGAACTCCTTGGCCAGCGAACCGAAGATCGCGCCGCCGAGGAGCATCTCGAATACTGAGGACCCAGCGGCAACGCCAGCGGCCTTCCCGGCTGTCTGTGCGTTGATTGCTTCCGTCGGCGACGACATCATTCGCCTCGGCAGGAGAGGGTCACCCCACTGCTGTATCAAGTACTTCTCGGCTGCGACCGCCAGGTCGGCCGTCGTTCGAAACGAAGCTGCCTGGTCGGTCAGAATCCAGCCGCCTGGCTTCCAGAATCGATAGGTGCCGGCCACGTCCCCACCAGCGAACTTGCGGTGGAACGGAACAAGCACGAAGTCCTCGACAGATCGGACGCTTGCTTCCTTGCCGGCCTTTTTCATGTGGAGGACAACGGTCCGGTATCGCGTTCCCTGGGGGAACTCGGACACGCGCCACCCCGCGCATGCGGTGGGAGAAGCAGGTTCGGTCGGAGCCGCTGGGGATGCCGCGGAACACAACAAGCTCGAGCTGACGCCAAGGATCACGATCGCGGGTGCGATTCGCATTCTTCATCATCTCCTTCGCCGCATGGGCAGATGCCGCTTCCGAACGACATCCTGTGTCTTTTACATCGGAACCGGGGTGGGGGAAAGAAGAAACGTGACCCGTTCGGTGGGTATCCCAGCATCAGCACGGCAGCCCGCGAATCTCCCGAGCCATCTCCTGGTCCGAGGGGTGCGTGTAGACGACGGTCGTCAGCGGCGAGACGTGCCGGGCGAACCGCTGCGCCAGGAACAGGTCTTTGGACATCCGGTAGACGGAGGTCACGGCCGTGTGCCTCGTGCACTGAAAGGGGTACAGCCGGTCGAACCCGGCCCCCTTCTGCCACCTCCGCCACGCGAACTGGACCCAGCGCTTCGAGATCCACCGGCGGGACTGATTAAGGAACAGCGGGTCGCCCCCGGCGGCAGCCGACCTCGAGTCAGCACGTGAGGGGTCGCGTAACGCGAGCACTGCGGGCGTGGCATCGACGTCATTAACACTGTTCCGCTGGTATCTCCCGACGTCATGGGTCCACTCAACGAACTGGCCGAACTTCACTGTGACGACGGGCTGCTCGCGCTCATTGGCGGACAGGCGGACCAACTTGGAAGGATTCGCTGAGGTAGCGGCTTCGGCCTCCGGCTGGTGTGGCGGCATATCGACTTCCCCGAGCAGCTCTAGGCCCAGACCGAGGCGCTGCGTGAGTAGATCCTTCATGGTGCCTCTTCCTTCTTGGCAAAGTACTCAGCACGAATGCGGTCTCCGAACTCCTTATCCTTGGGGTCGGCCACTCCTCATAGCCGCAGACTTCACATTTGAAGAAGCCTCCGCCGTCGCGCTTCATCCGAGTCTCTCGTCCACCGAATACGATGCACTTGGGGCAGTGTGGTGAACCCAGCCGGCTGTAGTAGGCCCTTCGGAAGAGCCATCCTGCTATGAGACCCATAGTCGTTCTCCTCTGAGCTGATTCTGATACGGAACGACCCGTCAAGTCCACTTGCTACGTTGCGATGCCTCCGTCCGGCTTTCGTCCGGTGTGGAGGGAGGCGACGGTTTGCGGATCCCAGGCGATTTCCGGGTCCGCCACCGGTCGCTCTTGGCGTTACGCGGTTCCGGACAGGTCGTCCAGAAAGCCTGCGAGGTCGCGGCGACCAGCATGTCGGTGCCGGCGTTCCTCGGCGAGACAATCCTCACCTGTCGCTGCGGAGACGCCAGCGCGCGACGATCCATGCGCGCTATTCTGAGTCCGTACCCGTTCCTGCGCGACGTTGGTGACCCGTTGCTCCACGCAGTCGCGGTGCTCTCGCCGCGTGCCATCCAGGTCACGCGCGGCTGAACTACTATCGCGTTCTACGCTGTCGTGGTGTGGCCATCGTGGAGACCGCGCGGCGGCTTCTCTTCGACGAATCCCGAGGCCGTCTCAACGAGAACGACTACACCGAGACGCCACGCGGTGTCTCAGTAAGGCAACGCGCGAATCTGGCTCGCCAGCTCCTGGCCCGAGGGGTGCGTGTGGATAACCGTAATCGACGGCGAAGCATGCCGAGCGAACCATTCTGCACGCGGCCTCGAAGGTGAGCGTTGATTCGCGAGGACTCCTCATTGCTTCCGGGGCAAAACGTTCAGCGCGCTGTCGAGGTCAGCTAGAGCGGAGATGAGATATCGAAGCGCCGCGTGCCAGGCCAGAGCGGGATTCATCTCTCTCTGATTGAGCCCCATCCTCGCCTCAGCCTCGAGCATCTTGGGGCTGTCTGGATGCGCAGGATAGCTTTCCCGCAAGCGCCTGAGATCTCTCAGCCTCTGAATGACTTCGATGTGGTGCGAAACCCCGTGAAGCTCGAGCACGATCCCCACGCGGTTAAGCCCGCCATTGGGCACTTCTCGTCCGGCCTTCGTGATCTCGCAAATGAGGGTCTCCTGGTCCATCTGATCGATCAAGATCGCCAAGGCCTGGAAACAGGTTGCCAGGTCCGCGGAACCAACCGGAACTCGTCCGAGGTCAGAGACTATCCGGGTTTCCGAGAGTCGGAAAATCGAGAAACCGAGTCGCGCTTTGGCGGAAGTGTTAAGGCGGCTGATCTGGTTAAACACTGCATCGCGAAGTTCTGGAATGGCCTTTTGATTCCTCGCCCTAACCTCCAGTTGCCTTCTGTCTATTAGTCGCCTTATCTCCGCGAGCTTCTGATCCTTCAGTTGCGTCACGTCGGCGAGCGAGGGGTTCATGGCATGCCGCGTCAGCGACGCGGTGATGTGGGTCTGCACCGCAGGCCATGTAGACTCGATGCTCTGCTCGATTGCGACGAGGAGGTTACGATAGTCTGCGTCGTCAGGCTCCAGCTTGAGCGCCATGATGGACTCGTCAAAGGTTTCTATCGCTTCATTTGCGCGGCCGGTGAGAATCACCGCTGCGTATCCACTGGCGGCTGCGGCGAGGCCGCCGCCCCAGACGTAGCCGTGTTTTGCGGCATCGGCGAGAAGCTTGTCGAGGCGCCCCTGGGCTTCGCGGTTATGCTTGCTTTGTCGCTCCATCCACATTCCGCGCCAGTAGCGTTGAAAGTCCTGATTGTCCCAGATCACAGTCTGCCTCCGCGCGCCTCCGCGCGTCGTGAATGATAGCGCCAGACTTGCAGTCCGCATCGTTCGGGTCAGGTGGAACGCGAGACGTCGCTGCGAACGCCGAGCTACCAACCCCATCCATCGGTTTCAGGGCAACCGTCTCAACCGGCCCGCCATCTCCTGGTCCGAGGGATGGGTGTGGACGGTCGTCGCCAACCTCGAGGAATGCCTACGAATCTCTGGGCCAGGAACAAGTCCTTGGACATCCGGCAGACAGAAGTCACGGCGCTGTGTCTTATCGCATCGAAGGGGTACAACCGATCGAACTTGGCCTTTATCCGCCAAGTACGCCACGCGAACTGGATCCGCCTCTTCGAGATCCAGCGGCGGGAGTAGTTACAGAAGAGTGCATCTCCCGGCTGGAACGCCTCCGTCCACCAGGACGCCTTGCCAGTCAGGTGTTGAGGGGCGGATCAGACGGCGTATTGAGATTGCGGCGGGGTTCCGATGTCTTCAACTGACCCGACTTCTTCGCAGAAGCAAGCAACATCCGCTTCTCGTCTTCCGTGAGGTCGGTGGAGTAGTAACCAACCGCTCGGACACTCGGGCCAGCCACGTGGTGCCAGCCACGGTTGCAATTCGCCTCGAGGAACTCTCGGACCTGGCGGCGGGTAATGCCACGGCGCTTGCAGTCATACTCTCGATAGACGAAATCTGTGGCGCGGGTCAGAGGCAGCTCGCCGGTGTCTTCAGCTTCTTCAGCTGCCCGTGACCGGTCATAGCCATGAACCGTTCGCCATCGTCTGCTCATCGTAACAGTCCGTTTTCCGCACAGTTCGCACCGGAAACCGCACCGGCAGAGTACCACGATGCTGCTGCTGGCCTCAGCTCAGCAGGGGAGTTCGCACACCCTCCTGGCCATCTCGTCGTCGCTCGGATGCGTGTACACCACCGTCGTCAACGGGCTCACGTGCCTCGCGAACCTCTGCGCCAGGAAGAGGTCGCGGGACGACCGGTACACGTTCGTGATACTGCTGTGGCGAATGGAATGAAACGGGTACAGCCGATCGAACCCCGCCCTCTGCTGCCACGTCCTCCAGGCGAACTGGACCCGCCGCTTCGAAATCCGGTGGCGGGATTGGTTTGCGAAGAGGGGATCGGCAGGCTGGAGTCCCTCCCCGCGCTTCGTCTTGTGAGTCCAGAACCGCTTCAGCTTCGGCAGGAGCCGATCGGGAAGGAATACATCCCCGGCCCGGTGACCCTTCGCGATCGCGGCGCGGATGCGGACGCGAACCCGGGGCGCGCCATCGGGTGTGAACACGTCGCCGACGTTGAGCCCGACGATCTCGGCGAGGCGGAGGCCGGTGCCGAGGGCCAGGGAAAAGATCACGTGGTCCCGAATGTTGCCGATGGTAGCGCGCAGGATCAGCTTCTGTTCGTCGGCGGTGAGGGTTGGGGGGCTGAGGTAGGGCATGATATCCTCCGAGTACCGCTCGATTCGTCATGGAGACCGGAATGACTGACAAGAGAACGCCTCGGACGACTCCCGATCCTTGGGCCAAATCAGTCCACCAGAAGGAGCAGCAGGGGAAGGCCCGCGAGACCCACGATACGAAGAAGCTCCAGAACGAGAAGGACTCTCGCCGGCGGGACGACCAGGAGGAACGGCCGCACGGGGGCACGTTCACGATTCCGCGTGGGCGCGGATAGCCGCCCAACGAGCGATCTGCCTCTCCCACTCCGTTTCCGCCACGATCTCCCGCAGGCCCCGCTCGGTGATCCGGTCCCTCCCCTTCGTGACCGGCGGCAAGTCGATGATCGCCTCCTGGATCGCGGGGGCCAGGAGCAAGAGGTTCATCACCTGGCTCATGCGACCCCGGCTCACGCCGCACAGTCGGGCGGCCGTGGCGAGGTCGGCTATCTCGCCGGTGCGGATCATCCCGTCGATCCGGTGAGCCAGGGCGAGCAGCCGGGCGACGCGGGGGACGCGGCCCACGGGCTCCGACTCCGGGGCACGCCCGGGTCGGAAGTCGACCACGTAGGACGAACTCGCCGCCACCCTACTCACCGCCAAGCTCCTGGGCGAGCTCTCCAAAGCCAGCCAGCCGCCAGTCGATGTCGAGCTTCGCGGTCGAGCCGTCGTACCGGATGGCGGCGATCAGGAGGCCGAGGACGCGCTCCTTCTCGGAGGTGAGCAAGACCGACCACAGCTCGTCGAAGTCCCGGAGCGCATGAGCTACATCGGCCTCGTCGACGTGCTGGCTGGCCAGGGCGGCTTCGCGGGCCCGGACCTCGGCGAGCCGGGCGTCGAGGGTGGTGACGTTCGCCTGGGCCTTCTCGACCTCGGCGCGGACTGCCTCGGCGGCCGGGCCGGTCGTGCGGGAGAGGGTGGCGACGAGGCGCTCCACGTCCCCCCTGGCGACGTCCAGGTCGCGTCTGACGCGCTTCACCTCCGCCTTGGCTCCCCTGCGCTCTGCTGCGATCTGCGCCAGGGCCTGCCGGAACGTCTCGGCCCGGAGCACCGGGTCCTGGCCGATGCGCCGGATCTGGTCGACGACGAACCCCTCGACCCTCTCCGCGGGGAGCGGCCGCGACGCGCAGACTTCCGCTCCACGACGGAGGACAGACCCGCATCGGTAATAGCGGTACAACCTGCCGTTCTTCTTCGTGGGCGTGTGGAGTATCGCCGAGTCGCACGTGGCGCAGCGGAGCAGTCCACGCAGGAGGGCCCCGTGGCGGTTTCGCTCGGGCGCGCCCCGGTCACGGCGGTTCCCGTCGAGAAGCCGCTGGACTCGCTGGAACAGCGCCTTCGAGACGATGGCAGGATGCTCGCCAGGGAACGTCTGGCCAGCGAGCTTCTGCAGACCGGTGTAGAGCGGGTTGGTGAGCAGGGTCCGAAGGTTGAGGCGATCCCAGGTCCCACCTTCGCGGCGGTGGCCGTCCCGGGTGGTCCACGACTTCCGCCGCCATCCCCGGCGGTTCACTTCGGCGGCGACGGAGACCAGGGAGGGGTTCTCCACGAACATCTCGAAGATGCCCCGCACCTGCCCGGCCTCGTCACGGTTGACGACCAGCCGCCCGCCCTCGGGCGCGGTGTCGTACCCGAGGATCGGCGTGCCACCAGTCCACTTCCCGCGTCGGCGAGCGGCGTGGACCTTGTCGCGAGTGCGCTCGGCGGTCTGTTCTCGTTCCATCTGCCCGAAGGACATCAGGACCGTGACGAAGGCGCGGCCCATCGGTGTCCGGGTGTCGATCGGCTCCGTGACCGACACGATCTCGACGCGGTGCTTCTCCAGGAACCGGTTCAGGTTGACGAAGTCGCAGACGGATCGGCTCAAGCGGTCCAGCTTGTAGACGACGATCACGTCCACGAGGCCCGCTTCGATGTCGGTAATGAGCCGTTGCAATGCCGGGCGATCGGTGGTGCCGCCGCTGAACCCACCGTCATCGTATGGCGTGGGCACGAGCGACCAGCCTTGGCTCGCGGCGTATGCTTCACCTCGCTCGCGCTGGTTGGCCAGCGAGTTGAACGCCTGCTGCAGACCGGCTTCAGTAGACTTCCTGGTGTACACGGCAGCCCGGACGGGAGCCGTCGCGGTAGCTACCGCGGACGCTCGGCCGTGCCGCCGCGCGAGCGACATCAGGATCTCCGCTTCCGCTGCGTCACGCCCCAGAACAACTTCCCATTCCAGTGCGCGCCCGTCGCCGCTCGTGCCGCCTCGCTCAACGATGCGTAGCAGGTGCCGTTCAGCTCGAATCCGCCTTCCATCACCAGCAGGCGTAGCTCACGGCCGCGCCAGGTCCGACTGATGACCGTCCCGGGCGAGGGGAGGCGAAGGTCGCGGACCGTCTTGGGTCGGGGCGGCGGGGCGGAGACGTCCACCGGAGCCGGGGTCCGCGGCGTTAAGCGCGTTCGAACCCATCCGGGGCGAGCTCGGCGATCCGGGCCCGGGCGCGATCGGAGATGCCGCCGTGGGAGAGTTCCTGGACCCGCCACGCCAGCCGCCGCCAGAGGAACTCTCGGTTCCGCGATCGGGTGTCCTCGCCGTACAACTCGCGCCAGCGAGCCTGCAGCTCAGCGACGCTCATCATCTTGAGAGCCTGGATCTGTGCAATCACGCCGTCCGCCATCGGGGTCTCCGGCGGGGTCGATCCCCAACTTCATGAGGGCTCTCCGGGGCCAGAACATCAAGGGGAATCTGCGGCTCCCTGGCCTGGAAAACGGCGGAGTTGCGCGGTTTCTGCGTTAACCGCAAGAAGGCGCGAGCGAGAAGCGCAGCGAGTTCAGCCGACTCCCCGAGTGTCGGCGATCGATGAAGACAGGCGGCGCGCGTCTTGACCATCCAAGTCGATGATGGAGAATTCTCCTTCAGCGAGTAACCCCGAGCCGTTCCGGGTTCTTGGGGGGGGGGGAATTGGAGGTCCGCAGTGACCCTGCGTTTTCAGCGATTCGTCGCTTGTGCTTATCGGGTTGACTCCGAAGACCACCATGGGTAGTGTACGGCGGTGGGTCGGCCCGACTTCCCCAGGTCCTTGAAAGAGTTCCAGCGACGGTTCGCAGACGAGGCAGCCTGCCAGGCCTATCTCGCGGCGTGTCGGTGGACCGAGGGGTACCGGTGCACGCGGTGCCAGAACACCGAGGCGTTCGAGTTGGCTGGGCGTCGGCTCTGGCAGTGCAAGGCCTGCGGCTATCAGACCTCGGTCACGGCTGAAACGTACTCCGACCGAACCCGAATGCCTCTCACCCTCTGGTTCTGGGCGGCGTACCTGGTCACCACGCACACACCGGGTCTCTCGGCATTGCAGCTGCAGCGGCAGCTCGGCCTGGACTCCTACGAGACGGCCTGGGCCATGCTCCACAAGCTGCGGCGGGCGATGGTACGGCCCGACCGCGAAGCTTTGAAGGAGAAGGTTGAGGTGGATGAGGTCTACATCGGCGGCCCCGAAGCTAGCCTCGAGGGAGGACGACAACTCGTCGTGCAAAGCGTTGGTTGTGGGCGCCGTCGAGGTGCGCGGGAAGGGCTCCGGCAGGGTGCGTCTCCAGGTGGTTCCCGATGTGTCCGGCGCCTCGCTCACCGGATTCGTTGCGGCGAACGTCCAGCGTGGTGCGGTCGTCCTGACCGATGGCTGGGGAGGCTACGCACCGCTCCAGGGCATGGGTTACCGCCACCGCCCCAAGGTCCAGGGCAACCCGGAGCGGGCGGCGAAGATTCTGCCTCGTGTGCACCGGGTCTTCGGCAACCTCCAGACCTGGCTCCGCGGCACTCATCACGGCGTCGGCAAGCAACATCTGCAGGTCTACCTTGACGAGTTCACCTTCCGCTTCAACAGGCGCCGCACCCCCATGGCGGCCTTCCAGACCCTTCTCGGTCTGGCCACCGCCCGCGCCCCGACGACCTACAAGATGTTGTATGGTTCGGAGTCAACCCGATAAGCACATCGTCGCTTTTGGCCCAGTCGTGAATTACAACGACCCGACGACGTGGACGGATGAGGTCAAGAGGCTCTACGACCGCCTCGGGGACGGAGATTGCACGGCCCTGGCCCCGCTCGTCGCCATCGACATCGAGTTCCTGACGGATCAGCAAGCGATGCGGGCCCTGGTGACGCTGAAGTACGATCCCGACTTCCCAGACCGAAAAGCGCGTGCAGAGCTTCGGAAGACCGCGAACGTTCTGATCCGCCGGCCTCGGAAGACAGGCTGGCTCCCCGAGGGTGACGTGCTCCTTGCGGGCCTGAGGGGGCTGGTGACATGGATCGAGAACCATGATCTTCTCGACCTCAAAGACAACCGGGAGGCGCTCGAACGGCGCATCCTCGATCTTCTGAGCGCGCTTCGTCGGCGGCGCAAGTCGCCGAAGAGTGTGGAAGCCGGAATCGAAACGGAAGACGGTCGGTTCGTTCCGGCACCCTCGCGTCGCGACGACGCTTCCTTGATACCTCAACAGCGGGAGCGCCGCCGGTGGTGCAAAGCCTTCCTGACGGGATTGACCGCAGGGTCGAGGCGAATCCGGACTGCCCGGAGCTGGGCGCTCCAGACGATAGCCGAGTACTACGGCACGGATCCGAAGACCATCGGGAAGAAGATCGCTCGCGATCCGGTGGCGCGTGCGATGCGAATGCGCTCGCCGACGACACGCCGTCCCCGGACATAGCGGTCTCGCCGATCTACCCCCCAGAGTCTGTCATCCGCTGGGGGTGACATCCGTCCCGTCACATAACGTACCGTGACTCAGCCGATCGATTCTTCGGCGGGAGCACGGCGATGAATTCAAGAAGACTGCGAATCGCCCTCGCGGAGCAAGGTCGGCTACTCGTCGATCTTCACCGCGAAACCGGGATTCCCTACAACAGGCTCGTTCGGATCGCGAACAGGTACTTTCCGGCGCGACAGGAAGAGATTGAAGCGATTGCGAAGGCCCTGGGACTGCCCGAGAGCGAACTGCTCGATGGTGTGAAAGAGCCATGAGCACGGCATAGCGCGATCACAGTGGAGACGACCTGAATGCCTCGCCCGCGCGCCTTCTCGATCGCCTGGAGGACGGCGTCCACGACCACCCCAAGACCGTCCAGTTCGCGTTGTCGCTGGGGATCGCCCGGGAGCAGGCCGTCGGTCACCTGACACGTCTGTGGCTCTGGCTCCTCCGCTACCGCCAGACCGGCGTTCCGAGGGTGTCTCCGACGAGCTTCTGGCGGAGGCCTCCGGGTGGCGCGGAGACCCCTCCGAATGGCGCCAGCAACTTAGAGGAAGTGAATTCATCACGAGTGCCAGTCGTATTGGAGAGCACGCCCACGGCTGGATGGAGGCGAACGGCCGGCAACTACGCGAGGTGGCAGAAAGCGCGAAACGGCGCGGAAAAACAGCGGACGAATAGCGCGCGTTTAGCGCACGTATCGCGCACGTATAGCGCGCCACGAAAGAAACGAAACGAAACGAGACGAAAGAAGAAAAACACCCCCCTACCCCCAAGGGGGGAGCGCGGTCGCCGACCCGCGGAACCCAGACCACCAGGCTTCGAGCGGTGGTGGTCCGCCTACCCGGCACGGCGACGGGTGGACCCGAAGAGGTGCGTGAAGCGGTGGCTCGGGACGGCCTCGAGGACCGGGTCGACGATCTCCTCCATGTCCTCGAGGTCCAGAAACAGTCCCGGGACTGGACCAAGGACGACGGCCAGTTCGTCCCGATGACGACCACCTACCTCAACCAGGAGCGGTACGCCATCGAGACCAGCAGCGACGCGCCCGGACTCTGCGCCTACTGCTCGGAGCCGGCGGAGCCTGGGCACACGCACTGCAACCAGTGCGAGTCAAGGTCGAGGTGTGGCATGACCAACATCGGACGTTGCCTCACGACCCCGGTGTCGAGGCGGCGGTCCTGAACTGCATCCTGCTACGACCGGAGCTGATTCGGCGGTGCGACTTCGACAGCGACGCCTTCTACTCCGGTTTCCATCGCGCCGTGTACGAGACCATGGCCTCGCTGGATGCTGACGGGCTGCCCTCGGACATCGTGCTGGTCCGTTCCCGGATACAGGAACAGACGGGCGAGTCGCGCACGCCGAACTCGGCGCCCTCCTGGATTCGGAGCGGTCACCAGCGCCTTCGATGGCTACGTCGAGCGACTGAAGCGCGTGGCTCATCAGCGAGACGTCGTCCGGATCGAGGACGAGGTCTGCCGGCTGGCGCAGGGTCCCGGCTGGAAGCCCGAGGAGATCGAGGAGTGGCGGGAACGGAGGATCCGGGAAGCTCGCGATCGCTACTGGCCCCTCGAGCAAGCGATGGAGCCGATGCAGGCGGAGACGAGGCTGAGGGAGTTCTACCAGCGCGTGGAGGAGTGGAGCACGACGACCGGGTGGCCCAGCTTCGACGAGGCGGTCGGCCAGATCCACCCCGGGAGCGTGATCACGTTGCTGGGACGGACCGGGGTCGGCAAGTCGGCCGTCGGCTTGAACCTCGCGGCGAACTGGCTCCGCCAACCCGGCGACTGGGGAGTCCTCTTCGCGAGCCTCGAAATGGAGGGCACGCTCGCGACGGACCGCCTGATCCGGATTATCGAGGGATGGACGCAGGCGGAAGTGATGCACGCCATGCGTTCCGGCCGAGTGCCGTCCGAGTACCGCAGGCTGACGACTGACCGCTACTGCCTGTTCGCGCAAGCGCGGCAGCCGCTCAGCGCCGTCGAGCGGGGGATCGAACTGTGGCAGAGGCAGCACGGCCGCCGCATTCGAGCGATCGTCATCGACTACTTCCAGTATCTCGCCGGCCAGAAGGGGGAGTCGCCGTACGAGAAGTCGTCTCGTCTCAGTCGCGAGCTGAAGGAGCTGGCGAAGACCAAGGAGGTGCTGGTGGTGAACCTCTGCCAGGTCGGTCGCGGCGAAGCGGGGGGCAAGGGCAAGAGCTCCCGTCCCTCGAGGGGGCACGGGACAGCGGGACGATCGAAGAGAACGCGGACATCCTCGTCGGGATGTGGAGGCCGCGAGCGGAGGACCCCACGCTGATGCTGAAGGTGCTGAAGGCACGGCAGGGGATGGCGGGGAAGACGGTCGAGCTTCTATTCAGCCCGGCGAACATGCGGCTGTGTGAGGGCGGCGCACGGCCAGCGAAGGCCGCGGTGGCGAGCGAGAGGCGATGAACGCCGTCTTTCGAGGCGATCCCGAACGCCCAGAGGGACGGACGGCCCGCGAGCGTCGCCACCCGCGGGCCGTCTCGATGCGGTGGGATCAGGCTCGGGCTTCGCGAGCCTCCTTCACCAGCGCGCGGAACGCCGTCTCGTCCCCGTTGGCGAAGACGCCATCACCGCGCGGGGAACCGGGTCGCGCCCGCGGCCCGGTCGCCTTGTGGAACGCGTCCGCTCGGCGTCGCGACCCTAAGCGAACACGCGGCAGATCTTCTCTCTTTCGGCGCCTTCTCCTTCTTCGGCGTCGTTCGTGGCTTCGCCTTCGCAGCCCTTCGTCTCCCCTTGGTTCGCTTGCTCTTGACCTCCGTCCTTCCTTCTCCTGCTTCTCGGTTCCCATCGTGGTCTCCTTTCGCGGTCCGTTCCGCGTCGAGGCAAGGAGTGCTCGGGTTCCCAGCAACATCAAGCGGATCAGAAGGCGATTGCGTCATGAGGCGAACTGCTTGCAGGACTGCCGCCATGGCGATGGTGAAGCGATGAGAAAGACCGCGCGTTCTCGCAGGAAGCTGGCGTTCTTCGGTGCGTTGTTCCCGTACCTGGGCGGCAAGCGGCGGCTGTGCCCGCTGATCTTCCGGGAGGTCGACCGGCTGCTTCCGCGGCGGCTGTGGCCGGGTCGGACGTTCCTGGACGGGTTCCTGGGCGGCGGTTCCGTCTCGCTCTACGCCAAGGCGCTGGGATTCCGGGTCGTCGCCACCGACATCGCGGAACGGTCGATCGTCGTCGGCCGGGCGCTGATCGAGAACTCCCGCGTCAAGCTCACCCGCGAGGACGTGCTCCGGCTCCTCGCGCCGAACCCGGAGCCGGCGATGCGCATCGAGCGGGAGATGGTCCCGGCGGTGTTCACCGCGAACGTCGCCCGGCTCATCGACCGCGCGCTCGCCAGGCTCGCGTGACCGCCGACCCCGCGAAGGCCGCGCTCCTGAGGATGCTCGCCATCCGGGTCGCGCTCCTCGCGCACCCGATGAGCCAGGTCCGCAAAGGAACGATCCACCGGATGGCCACCGGCGAGTACGAGGCGATCACGGAGTCCTGCGTGCACCACTACGTCGACGGCCTCCGGCTGACCCGGCCGGAGAGGCTGTGGGAGCTCGCCGCAGCAGATCAACGCCGGCGTGTTCCAGGGCGAGGCCCGAGTCCTGAAGGAGAGCGTCTTCGACGTGCTCCCGACGATCGAGGCCGACGTCGCCTACTTCGACCCGCCGTATCCCGGCGTCATGAGCTACGAGAAGGAGTACCAGGTCATCGACGAGATCCTGGAAGGCGCGACGCCGCCCCACCAGCCCGTTCACCGCCAGGGACGGCGCGGCGATGATCGACGGGCTCTTCGAACGGGCCCGGCACATCCCGATCTGGCTCCTCTCCCTCGGCAACGCGGTCGTCACGATCGGCGAGCTCGAGGAGAAGATGCGCCGGCTCGGCCGGGAGACCCGGGCGATCGAGATCAAGTACCAGCACCTGCCGGCGGTCGCGACCGAGGAGAAGAAGGAAGCGAACCGGGAGTTCCTGGTGGTCGGCTGGGACCCAACGGCGCCGCTCCTGGCGGGAAGCGGCCGCGCCCTGGAGGAGGTCACGCGATGACGAACTGAACGTCAGACACCGACCAGGAGACGTGAAGCGCATCGGCGCCCGGATGGTCCCGCTCGACGACCTCCTCCCGCACCCGCTCAACAGCAACGTGATGCCCGAGGACCTGAGGGAGAAGCTCAAGGCCCACATCCACCGGACGGGCCGGTACCCGTTCATCGTCGTCCGCCCGCACCCCGACGAGCCCGGTGCTTCCAGGTCCTCGACGGCCACCACCGGGTCGAGGTCCTCCGCGATCTCGGCCACACCGAGGTCCGCTGCGACGTCTGGGACGTCGACGACCGGGAGGCGAAACTGCTGCTCGCCACCCTGAACCGCCTCCAGGGCCAGGACGTCCCGATCCGCCGGGCGCAGCTGATCCACGAACTGCTCGGCGAGCTGAGCCTGAGGACCTCGCCGGGCTCCTCCCCGAGACGGACAAGCAGCTCGAGGAGCTGCACTCGCTCCTCGACTTTCCCGCCGAGGAGATCGCCGCCCTCCTGGCCGACGAGGCGGAGAAGCGAGGAGAAGGTCCTCCCGCGCGTCATGACGTTCGTCGTCACCCCGGAGCAGGAGGAGCTCATCGAGCGGGCGGTCGAGCTCGCCAGCGACGGCACCGCAGGGCCGGGACCGGAAGGCCCGCGGCCTCGCCAACCTCGCCCGGCACTTCATGGAGGCGCGGGACGATGCGGTACTCGAAGAGCAAGCGTGAGGAGGCCCGGCGCTCTTCCTGACGGGCGAGGCCCCATCGGTGGCCGAGATCGCCCGGCGTCTGAGGACAAGGCGCACACGGTTGGCACCTGGAAGAAGGAAGAGGACTGGGACGGTCTCCGTCTAAGATCGAGCGGAAGGCCGCGGAGCAGCTGGTCGAGAAACTCGCCAGCGAGCGCGTGACCCTGAACGCTCGCACTTCAAGCTCTGGGGTGTCGTGGTCTCGCAGCTCTTCGAGACGCTGCAGAGCGAGAAGACGATGGGCATCGAAGGGCTCAAGGAGGTGCCGGCATCCTGGAGCGGGCGCAGAAGGGCCAGCGGCTCGCCCGCGGCTTGTCGCTCGACGGTCAGACCGAGGAGCAGATCCGCGCCCAGGCCGAGGCCGACAGGCGCGGCCTGGTCGACCTGTTCATCGGGATCGTGAAGAAGGAGGTCCCGGACGAAGACATGCGGGATCGGATCGCCCGGATGCTTCTGGAGCGGGTCCCGGCGGGAGACGAGGAGGAGCGGAGGATGCCCGACCGCGCCGAGCCACCGGGGCTCCCCGTCCGGGGCTACCTTCGCGGCCGGTCGCGGAGATCGCGAAGCGGCCACCCGGGCGGCGAGCGAGCCGCTGGCCGCCTGGGCGCTGCGGCGCATCCGGCTCGACGGCAAGCCGTTCTCGTTCGAGGGCCACGAGTACCTCCGAACGATCTACGACGACACCGCGCCGCACGTCGTCCTGTGAAGGCCGCGCAGATCGGCGGCACGACCTGGGCGGTCCTCCGCCGTCCACGCCTGCGTCATGGGTCTGAACGGGATGTACTTCTTCCCGACCCGCACCGACGTGCTGGAATTCTCGAAGTCGCGCGTCGGTCCGCTCATCGCCGAAAACCCGTTCCTGTCGCGGAAGATGGAGGACACCGATACCGCCGGCCTGAAGCGGATCGGCTCCGCGTACCTGTACTTCCGCGGCATGCAGTCGACGGTCGGGATGAAGTCGGTCCCCGTCGACATGGTCGTGTTCGACGAGCTGGACGAAGCGACCCCGGACGCGAAGACCCGGGCGAGGGAGCGCCTTGCCACTCCGACTACGACGGCTGGTGGAGCTTTCGAACCCGTCCCTGCCCGGCTACGGGATCGACGAGGCCTTCCAGCATTCGGACCAGCGGCACTGGACGCTGAAGTGCCCGGGCTGCGGGCACTGGACCGCGCTCGACAAGGAGTTCCCGAAGAAGCTCGGCCAGGAGGTCCGGATCATCCGGGAGCGCGACGACGGCAGCTACTACCGCGCCTGTCCCGGTGCGGTGAGCCGCTCGACCTCGACCAGGGGGAGTGGGTCGCAGACTTCCCGGACCGGCCGATCCACGGCTACGTCTCCCAGCTCATCTCGTCAAGGTCGACCCCGGGGAGATCCTGCGGAGTACCGGACGACCCGGTTCCTGAGCGGTTCTACAACCTGAAGATCGGCATCGCCTGGGCGGACACCCAGAACCGGCTGACGGCGACGAGGTGCTGGCCTGCTGCGGCGAGTACGGGATGCTCGACGGTCGACGACCGAGGCCTGCACGATGGGCGTCGACACCGGAAGGAACTGCACGTCGTGGTCTCGCGCCAGATCCACGAGGGACGCCAGCGGGGTTGCGACGAGTGGTCTACATCGGCATGCGGCAGCACTACTGGAGCTCGACGAGCTGATGAAGCGCTTCACGTGCGTTGTGCGTGATCGACGCGCTGCCGGAGATCCACGCCACGCGGGCGTTCGCCAACCGCCATCCGGGCGGTCTGCTTGAACTACTTCCTGGAGTCCCAGCGCGGGACGTACCAGTGGGACCACGAGCAGATCGTCCAGGAGAACCGGACCGAGGCGCTGGACGCCAGCCGCCAGGCGATCCGGGACCGCAGGGTGGTCCTCCCCCGGGGCGGGCCCGTCGTTCAGGAGTTCGCCGAGCACCTGGCGGCCGACGCGAAGCGGCTCGTGGAGGACGAGGAGACGGGGGCGCGATCGTTCCGGTACGTGAAGACGGGGACGAACCACTTCTCGCTGGCGTTCACCTACGACTGCATCGCTGCGACCCGGTTCTTCTTGGGGGACTACACGGTCCACTGGCTGGGCAACGAGGACGAGTTCTGTGACCCGATCCTGCATGCGGTCTGGTAGACGCGGCGATCTCGATCCTTCGAGCCGTCCTGCGGCGATCGAACGGGCGGGTCGAAAACGGCCCTCGGCGTGAGTGCCCGGGACGGAAATCGCGCCCGGTGCGGGCTGGCGGGGACCGAAACCGCTCCTGCGGGGACGCCTGGGGTGCCCAAATCGCCCACCAAGCGGCATGTTCGGAACGGGGTTTCCCGATCTGCCGGTTGCCGCGTTGGCGCTAACTACTTGATTTGACAATGCGATGCGTGGAATCGGGCGCCTCCGCGGCCTGCTGAAAGCGCCGCATTCGTCGCGAAACGTGCCGCCAACGTGCCGGTTGGCCGCCGGAACCGCCGCCAAACCGCCGCTTCATGAGCCGATTGTGTGCCGCATGTCCGGCTTCCAGCGTGAGGCGACGTGCGCGGACGATTGGGCAACGACTGCTGACGGCCGGCCGGCTGTGTCCACTAATTGCGGATCGTATCGGTCGTCATTCGAGCATTGACCAGTGGTGCAGAGAGGCGTACCAAACAAAGCAAGTTCCCTGAGGCGTCGCGTGTCACATCGCCCTCAGAGGTATTGCCAAGCCGCGAGAGAGATTGCCGCGCAGTTCGACGAGGCGATGAGCGTGTGGCGCCCTTCGGCAAACGTGAGCGGTGCTGCGAGCGTGCCTTCGGGGTTTCGACTTAGCCGCGATCCCCGCGCTGCCCGGCGTTTCAGGAACAACCTCAAAGGTCCGTTTCGCTCATGCGACCTATGACGACTACGGACGACCGGCATGGCACTAGGTCGCGTACCTGGGTAAGGAATCAGGCTATGTCGGAGGGTGTCGAGCCAGGTCCGAGCTGGCGGCAAAGAGGCACCGAGGCCTCGATGGAACTTGGTAGAATTCCGCGGCGGCCGACGACGGCGTTCCAGTACGTGCACTGGGATCACCTCGGCCGGCGCCGTTGTCGTCTGACCGACGAGATGGGGGTGCCGCTGGCTGCGTACAAGTACTACCCGTTCGGCCAGGAGGCGGGAGTATTCGGACAGCGTGGGGAACCGGATCGAGTGCACCGGACACGAGCGGGATCGGGAGGTTGGGTTGGATTACATGTTAGCTAGGTACTACGGGGCGGGGTTGGCGCGGTTTCTGAGCGTCGATCCGGTTGATGACACAAGTGTCGATGCTCCTCAGAGCTCGAACAAGTTCACCTATTCGCGAAACAGCCCGCTGGTGCTCAAGGACCCCGACGGGCAAACCGTGATTAACGGCGCAACGGACCCGGATACCCATGCCGCTCTCGACAATCTCGCGACGCAGTCACCGATCTTCCAGGCGCTGATGGATTCCCCGGACGTCGTCGTCAATGTCAGCTACATCAATTATCCAACAGGGGTGTGCAGCGACCTGATGAAGGACGGGGGAATGGCGAGGCTTCAGTACGATTCCCAAGCGGGAACGACCACCATAGACGTGGGCATAGATCCGGAATTGGCAGGAGCCGCTACCTCGCGGGAACCTGGCAGCTCAGTGCGACAGGGCAGTGCGGATGCAATTGATCGGCTGGTCAGATTCGAGGCGTCTCTTGGTGTTCTCGCGCAAGCTGACCCGGCCGGTACTGCCGAAGACGTGAAGGCTGCGACAGGCGGACACGCGCTGGCCGAGGAACGAACCGATGTCGCCAACGAGATGTACAGGGAGCAGAGAGTTGCGAAGACCAAGTGACGTCCCGAATAGCGGTGGACCGGTGAGTCCAATCGCTGCTGCGGCACACAATCGGTGCCGGATCGATGGGGAACGAGAACGTCGGTGTGGCTCACATGCGTCGACCATCTTGCTCGGGAGTCTGCACAGGCGTGCGGCGCTCACGAATGCCAAGCGCGGCTTCCGGTACTTTGTGGCGCTCTTCAGTGCTGTTTGGATCGCGGGTTCCCACTCGCAGTCTTGCTCGGAATTGCGGAGTGAGGTCTATCAGGCTCAGGGGATCACGCGGTGTGACTCGACGGGCGGGGCGCCTCGAGCGAGCCACTCGAAGGCTGGCGAACTTCCGAAACAACCTACCAGATCACCGCTCTCAGCGATGGCCTCCGCAGAGCGAGAGCACGTCGAGAAGAAGTATGGCTATGACTGGTGTGATGAGCGATGGTTAGACCGCTTGGAGGACGAGCGGGATGGCGGAGTTGTAGCAGAGATTCTGACCCACGACCGGTGCGCGAACTTGGGTCGAGCCTTAATTGCTCTGACGCGCAGCACCGATCCGAGAGTTCGCGCGCGGACGGCGATCATACTGGGGCGCGTCGAGGTCCCAGATGCTGCGAGACACCTAAGCCGCTTGATTGACGACGCGGATGAATCCGTCGCCTCCATGGCTCTGCGCAGTCTGTGCGAGATCGATTCGACTTCGTGCCATAAGGAAGTGCAGAGAATTCTGCTCCTGAAGGGAGGACAGAAGATCCGACGTACTGCCGCCAGCCTCGAAGGCGAGCTTGAGGCTGGCGAGTTCGGTAGGTGCCGGAAGCACTCACTTCATGTCACGCTGGCACAACGGAGCTATCGCCAGGACGAAGCACTCGGCGGCACGATTTCGGTGACGAACGACTGCTCAGAGGCGATAGTGGTCGTCGTGTCGCAGTTGCCGTCAGTGTGGCGAGTGCGACGTTTTCGTGAGAAGAAGGATGGCGAGACACTGGAGAGCTGGCAGGGATCGATTGTCGGCGCCGCAGCGATTCGGGGTGATCCAGCCGGCGGTCATCGCGATGAACAACATACCATCGGCAGCGGGCAGAAGTTCCGTCAGCCTATGGACTTGCGAAAGTACCTCCACAAAGGCGGCAATCGGATCCAAGCCGGGTGCTACGGTATCAGGTTCTGGTATGAACATGAGCCCACCGACGATGAGACGGATCCACTCCTGTTGCGAGAGGTGCTCGTGTCGGAGGAGGTTCGCGTCTGTGTCAGCAGCGGGTGAACCGCTCCAGCGGTTGTTTCGGCCGAGAACGCAGGCGAGAATGCCGGCGTCGGAGGGGACGCAGTCGATGAACGCGTCGGGGTCGAGGTCTTCACGAGCGCCGTGAGTGTTGGCGGGGTTGTAAAAGCGCGTCAATCCGGTGAAGACGCGCGCGAACGGTGGTGGCGGGTTCTTCGCGGTCCGACTGGACCAACGACAGCAAAGGCGTTGCAGAACCGGTGGCACGAGTGGCAGCGAACCGCGGACCTATGCCGAAACGCCTGAGTGTGGCCTTGAGTCAGACGAGGGCCCGGAGAGGCGGGACCGGCGACCTCGGGGTGCTGAGTTGGGTGACCAGAGGCTCCCGCGCCGCCACAACGGTGTACGGGAGCCGCTCGATGCCGAGACTGATGCGTTACGCGGCCTCGCCGACGTGCCCGCCAATCGCGCTGACGAAGGGCATTCCGATAGGCACCGACCAGAGTCCTTTGGTACCGCCTGCCGGCCTCCCGCAGGCTTCGACAACGTGCATCAGCGGCACACGTATCCGAGCAGTACCGCCGTCTCCGGGCGCAGGCACGGCAGAGGATGAACAAGCACCGGCAGCCGCTGCACTGGAGGAGCCGGTGAGCACGATTCAACAACTGGCGTCGGGCTTCGGGCATCACCGTTCATGGTATGCCGGTTGGTCAGGCTCGGAACCGGATTCCCTCGTCTCTCGGAAACTACGCGCGCCGGACCTGTGGAAGCCGTGGAAATCCAAACTGCGGATTCCCACCGCTCCCACAGGCGCTGCTACGGCAAGCTCCCCTCGACCAGAAGCGGCGAAGAAAACCGAGGGTCACCCGCGCTATTCACCAAATTCGCGCGGGTTCTGGTCCCCGCCAACACCGTGAGCACCGCGAAGCATCGTCTGGTGGGGCATGCACGGTTCGTGGGCGACACGTCGACCATGGCGCATCGATGGCTGTCGGGCGCGAGGAGAATGCGAGGAGAAGGTTGTGTTCCAAAATGGCGAGGCTCGTACGCGGAAGCTGCTTGGATCGGTGCTCCGTCGATGTGGCGCCTCTGCTGCCGGGTGTTCTGTCACTGGCCCGGGGCAGGCCCTCTTCATCTACTACACGTATTACACGTGGTCCCGGCTCTCCAGCAAGCATGCTCCCTGTTGAAACGGCGCTCTTTTTTCGGTGTGATTTGCGATATGTCTGGGGAGCCAGGCCTGCCGGAATCGGAAACGGGCGTTCTGGTGAACTCTACCGCCGGAGATCTCAACGCTTTTCACGCATAGAGCCCGCCACACAGGAGTTCCGCGGCGACCTCTAAGCCCATGAAGTGAGAGGCGTTCGGCGAGGGCCGGTTCCCGAGAGGATTCTGGGGTTGAAATCTGGCACAGTTATTAATTTGACTTGTATGCCAGAACATGCTAGCCTTCACCGCGATGGGGAGCGAGAGCAGCCGGCTTCGGCAGCGGATTCTTGACCTCGGGCGGCGGTACGAGGCGCTGCTCCGGCGCATCCTGGCCGAGCGAGGGCCTCTGATTCGTGGCAGCTTCGGGGCCCGATCTCGCGTCTGCGGGAAGGCGGGATGCCGCTGTACCCGCGGAGAGTTGCACGAGTCCAGATACCTTTCGGCAACGGACGGGGGGAGAGTCCGCCAGGTTCACGTCCCTGTCGCCGAGGAGGAGAAGGTTTCCGCCGGGGTAGGTCGCTACCGTCGGTTCTGGCAGGTCCGAGCAGGGCTGGCTGAGCTGAACGAGCAGCAACTGGAACTGATCGACGAGCTCGGACGTTCGTTACTCGATCCTTACCCTCCCGACCGTCCGCTTCCTGCGGCACGGCACCGGGGCCCTCGTCCTCGAGGAGAAGGTCACGAACCGAGCTGACAGCATCGAGGCCACTGTGCTGGCCGACGCGGGGCCGGGTCCATGGAGAATCGGTCCAGGGCGATTACGCCAGTTGGTGACCTATGGTCGGGATGTCTACGACCTGAAGGATCTGCTCGGTGGGGTCCGGGACGGGCGGCGGCGACCACGGACACCGGCGTGGGAAGTGGCGAGCACGGTTCTTTTCGCCGGCTTGCTTCGGATTCGGAGCTTCAACGCGTTGGAGCCGAGGCTATCGGAGAGGCCGTTCTTGTGGTTGATCGGCGCCGCGGAGAAGGTGCGCAAGTTGTGCGGGGCAGACACCCTGAGCCGAGCCGTACGAGTGGCCGACTTGGCGACGGTGCGGGAGATAAACGTCAGGCTGCTGGCCCAGGCGGAACGGAACAAGGTTTTCCGCGAGGGTTGGCATTTCGCTCTGCGCTACGTTGCCGTGGACGGCTGGGAGCCGATCCAATCCTGGAACCGCCACTGCGAGGGGTGCCTGATTCGACGGGTGAAGGTCAAGACTCGGAAGGGGGAGATCAAGGAGGTCGAGCAGTACTACCACCGGTACGCGGTGGCGATGCTCATCGACGCCCGATTCGATCTGGCGCTAGACATCGAGCCGGTGCTCCCGCACGACTTGCGGCCGGAGGGTGCAGCCCGAGACAACGAAGACGAGGGGGAGCTGACGGCAGCCAAGCGGCTGTTGCGCAGGGTGAAGGAGACCTTCGGGTGGCTGGACGTGGCGGTGGCCGATGGACTTTACTCGAACGGGCCCTTTCTGAGCTTGGTGAAGGAACTGGGGATGGGGGCCGTGGTCATCGCGCGTCGGGAGAGCGATGAGCCGTTGAAGGAAGCACGCAGGCTTTGTAGCAACCAAGCTCCCCAGAGTGTGATCGAGGATCTCGAAGCGAATGAGCGAGTGGAGTTGTGGGACTGTCCCGGGCTGGAGACCCTGGACACGTACCGCGGTTCGATTCGGGTGGTTCTTGCTCGCGTGGGCGATCTGCGGCACCCGGAGAAGTCGGCACGTGAATGGTGCATGGCCGTGACCGGTTGCGCGACGCGCCTGTCCGCGCGTCGAGTGCTCGCGGTGGGTCGCGGGCGATGGCACATCGAAAACACCGGCTTCCACCAGTGGACGAAGCATTGGGCATTCGGGCATGTGTTCACTCACGACCGCAATGGGATCCTGGCACTCTACCGGCTGTTCTTCGTCGCCTACAATCTGTTGACGCTCTTCCTCTATCGACAGTTGCGTGCTTACGGCCGAGACCGAGGCAAAGACGTCACGCGGACGATCTGCCGGTTGGTCCAGGAGATGCTGGACGACCTGGCCCGCCTAAGCGGCCCGGTTTGGGATACGAGCTGAACCCGCCGACGCCCCCGGCGAATTGGTCGCGCCGGTCCAACGGCGTCCCATCCCTCCGACCCCCAACCCTCGCACCCAGCTCCCACGAGTGCAGGAGGATCCGACAGAAAAGCGAGCGAACCAGCCAGCCCAGGGGGACGCCTCTCCCGGACGAGAGGTCCCCGGTCCCCCGGGCCGGCGCAACGGTCCGCCCGTATGCCGATGCGGAACTCCTGCCCGCCACATCGCGCCCATCCCGACCGCCGAGAACACGTGTAGACTCTCCCACCTTGGACCGCACCTGTTGGGTGGCGGAAAGGAGAGGCATCGCCGGCTCTCGCGCTCTCCCCGGTAGCAGAGAGCCGATGTTATGCCGAGGTAAGAGATGGGCACGCCGAAACGGAAGCTGTTCTTGACCTACGCGCGTCTTGACGATGCAGAAGGAGACTTCAGTTGGCTCGTTCAGCGGATTGAGCGGGCCGGCCTCGACGTCCTTTTTGATGATCGTGTGGTCGTACCGGGTCGGAGGCTCTGGCCGCAAATCGAGGCTGCGATCGTGGACGAGGGCACGGACGCATGGGGTTGGCTCCTGACACCGAACAGCGTTTCGCGAGAGGCGTGCCGGGAGGAACTCGAGTACGCGCGTCTTCGCACCCTCAACGCGCGAGGCGAGGGCTTCCCCCTCATCGGTCTCGTGGATCGCGTGCCCGCGGAACAGCTACCCCTCGCGATCCGTTCGCGCTTGTACGTCGATCTTAAGGCACCCCAGTGGGTGGATCGAGTCGTGGCAGGTGTCGAGGGCCGCATTCCGTGTCTGCCGCAGCAGCACTTGGAGAATTACCACTGGACCGTGCACAGGAACTACGAGGACGATCCGGAAGCGATCGCCGTCGAGGTGCGTCCCCGGTTCGGCTCCATCCCGTACTTCGCGATCCTCGCTCCGATGCCAGGGCCCGAACTCGTTGGAACGGGTGCCGCAGGAGGTGGATCCGTCAGCGGCGTGGCGCCCGACTCCAACGAGTGGGAGGACGTCGAAATCTTCGGTGAGAAGGCGAAGATCGACGCGATGCGTGGGCCCGTCGATCCCGCGATGAGCGCCTACGCGATCTTCCGGGGAAGGATCCCCTCGTGGGTCGCATTCGGGCCGTGCCAGGGACCTCGCGTATTACCGCCACGAGTCGAGAGACTCGCGCTGTAGGGCGGGGGTGTTTGGGTCTTGTCTTCGTGGATGCGCGTATCCACCAGGCGTGTCTACTCTCCGGCGCCTACCGACGAACCCAGCCTACGGACACGGACTCCCGTTCGTCCTCTCCACCCCGCGGCTGTCCTGCCCCAGGCTCCCCGCGACGCCGTTCGCAACCCCGGTTGCCAGGTCAACGTCGCCGGTCGTTCACGAGTCGAGCGTCGGGAACCGCCTCACTGTCCACCACGGACCGGCCACACACAGAGGTTGCTGGGCTTGTAGGCGCTGTCGACGTAGCCGACGCCCAGGTACACGAACCACGCGTAGTCCGGGCGGTACGCGCTCGACGTAGACGACCAGCAGTCGCCCGACTGCACCCCGGAGAACGGATGGCCTGCAGGGAGTGCAAGATTCCAATGACCATAGTCAATCAGGCTCTGCAGCTCCCTCACGTTCGGCAAGCGCCAGGCCCCGTCTACCGAGCCGTCCGTCAGACCACAGGCCCCGTCGGACAGGGTGTTCGCGTCGGTCAGCGCGTTCGTCCAGGTCCGGTAACCAAAACAGTTAGCGTTCTTCAACCAGATCAATCCCGTCAGGTTGTCCTTCACGGTTCCATTCCCGTTGTCTGTGAAGCGAGGCGACACCGAAACACCCTTCTGATAGTCGCCATCCTGGCCCGTCCCGTCGCAGGCGATAGGGGTGCCGGTTGCGTTCCAGCAACCGGTCTGACCCGTCTTCGGAACACCAGTCAGACTCGCACCGATCTTGTCGTAAATCTGTTGAAGCGTGACCATGGTCGGCGCCGGAGGCCCCGGAGGGTCCAAGGTACCCGCCGCGCCTGGCCCGAGAACGACTGAACCGATCGCAAGCACGAGCATGAGTCTCATCGTCGTCGCTTTCATGGCTGACCTTCCTTTTCGTGACCCCGTTCAGGGGCAGTCATTGCCCGACGCGGTGATGCCAGCGTCGCGCGAGCCAACCTGGGTTCCGTCGTCATAGGTCCCGGCGCCACCGCAATTGTGGCCGCGGACGAGGAACCAATAGCCGTCGCCCTCACTCGGCGTCCCGCCCGTGGTGAAAGACGTATCGGTCGTGTTGGCGATGCACGTCTGCGTCGCGGACTGAAAGCTACCGTTCGAGTTCAGCAGATCGCTAACCCCGCCGCGGACCACGTCGTACGAGGTCGCTCCGGACACCGCGGTCCACGAGAGGAGCACGTTGCTGCCGCCAGCCTTGTCCGCGGCAAGACCTGGCCTTCCCGCCGGGATGGCCCGACGCCAAGCGGTCGCCACCCGGTACGGGTTGGGACCGGCCGACGAGAACGTGATCCAACCGGCGTTCTCTGACCAGGCCCGACCGCTGAACATCCCGGTCTTGGGATCGATCACGACCCCCGCCCCCGTGGGCGCGAAGTTGATCCAGCCGGCGTTCTCCGACCACGCGTGGCCCGCGAGGGTGCCACACCCGTCGTTCGTCACGCCGTAGCTTCGGACGGAACACGAACGGTTCGTGCACGACAGGCTGACCCATCCCGCGTTCTCTGACCAGGCCCAACCGGTCAGGTCCGAATCCGAAACCTGCACGCCGGGTCCACCAGGGCCGTTCGGTTGAAGGTTGATCCAGCCCAAGTTCTCTGCCCAGGCGTACCGGGAACCTTCGTTGCCAGGATCGATGTTTTCTGCAAAGGCCACACTTCCTATCACGAGGAACGGAATGGCCAGCAGGACGAATCCAGGCGAGGCCCTCTGTGTTGCGCTCTTCACGTCGCACCTCCTATTCTCCGAAACGTTTCTTTATCACGGCGAGTGTCCCGCACTACGACATGTTGCGGTTTTCCGAAACGAGGGATGAAAGCGGGAGAGTCTTCGCGAAAGACGGGCTGACGTGCTCGAGCAGCAAACTGGGGAGGATCGAGTCGACGGTACGAGGAAAAACGCGCCGCCTACCGCATCGCTCCCGATCAACGCCTGGTTCTTCCGCGGCATCGATCAGCCTTCTCAGCAAGCCGTCACGGTCGCTGTCTGGCAGTATACGCTCGGGAGCGGAAGGTAACGCGGGGAGTTTGTGAGCCTCATCCTCTGAGCGCAGGGCATCGCCGCCGGCACTCGAGCGGGGCTTTGACCTCGAGCCATCAAGGACGTTGAATTACTCCATCGGTGCCGGTGGTTCACAAACCTCGACTCTCCGTCGTGAGGTTTCGGTGCAGGGCCCCCTTCGGGCCGGGTGGGCCTTCAGAAGGTGACCCATGCCCGAACTGCGCCGAGGGATGGTTCAGAAGTATGTCATCGGGCTCGCTACGGACACCGATTCGCGTTCGGCCTTTCGGTCCCGGCGCCGTTCTGTCCCAGGATGCCACCGGCCGACTGGGCTGACCCACCTGATCGGGTCATCCGCGCCCTTCCAGATAGTCGGAGACGTAGGCGAAGTAGAACGGGAGGGACAAGCACAGGGCGATCAGCGGCAGGTACCATCTCGGACGCCGCCAGTGCACGCGGGTGACGACTGCGACGGCGCAGTACAAGAAGAGGTAGAGCGTGATCAGAGGAGAAACCTGTCCGGCGAACCCGAGCGCGATGAACCCCACAAAAACCCACGGCACCGCAAGGAGCGTGAGCAACAGTAAATTCGCGACGAGGACAGCCTTCCAGACCTTCATTCGCACGATCCTCCTTGGCCCAAGACGATAGCGGAAGCCGACGGGAGCGCGATGGTGTCGGCGAACAGGCGAATCATACTGGGTCTCCCCATTTTGGGGGAAGTTCTACAACGAAGCGGGCGGGATGGGAAGAGGGGTACGGAGCACCTCTTACGGACACGGATTCGCGTTCGGCCTCTCGACTCCATGGCTGTCCTGGCCCCGGCTCCCCTCGACCCCGTTCGCAACGCCCGCGACCAGCGAGAAGACCGTCTTGCCCACGGGTGGCATGTCGAAGTCCTACACCCATGGCGCCGCCTCACCGCAGTGCCGGTCGGCGAGCGGATTGGAACCCGGTACCTGGGTGTAGAGGCCCGCCGCCTTCAGCACGTCCAGGTCCCCCTCGTTCACGTTCCACGCGGTAAACCCCGCTTCCTCCTGCCACTCGATGTAGTTGGGGTCGGCGAAGAGGATCAGGATGACGCCGTCGTCGAGGTCGCAGAGATCGCCCTCGCCATCGTGGTCGAGGTCTCGCTGGTCGGTGTTGTAGCTGAGGGGGCAGTTGTCGCAGGCATCGCCCACGTGGTCCCCATCGATGTCGTTCTGCATCGGGTTCGCGTTCAACGGACAGTTGTCGCATGCGTTTCCGCGGCCGTCGGAATCGGTGTCGGCCTGGTCCGCATTGCCGACGAAAATGCAGTTTGGACATTCACCCCCAGGGAGCGAAACACGTACTACCTCGTGGTTCCGAGAACGGTCACGAGGGAAGGCTCCTACGGGCTCGACGGAAACTGCGCCGAGCGTCCGCAGGGGAATCCGGAGTGCCTCGTGTGGGGCACGACGGCCTGCCCGTAGACCGAGCGCGGCCAGGGACGCGAGCGGACCGCTCCGGACCTCTTCCGGGCACGGGGAGGTGAACCGCGCCAGCGATTCTACACACTCGATTTCCGCGGTCGAAAGGTGACGAAGAACGCGATTGTCGTCGTTCGAGGGGGGGGCGCAGAGGACCCGGATGTGCCCGATAGGCGTTTTGTTATCGGGCGCGGTGGCCCCGTCGCGCGTCGCGGGCACACGACCTCCGTGGAGGCCATGGCGGCGACTTCCCGCAGAAGGCCGCGTTCTGCGCTGATCCGCTCCACCGATTCTTCGGGCCGAGAATGCGGCAGAAAACGGCGGTTTCGGAGGGGACGCAGTCGATGGAAGGGTCGGGGCCGAGGTTGTCACGAGTGCCGTGAGCACCACGAATCATCGTCAGGCGGGACGTGCGCTTTCCGCAGGCGACACGTCGACCGCGTCGTATCGATGGCGGGGTTTCTTCGTTGACCGAGGCTGAGGCAGCGCGACGGAGGTGGACGATCGGCGGGTGCTTCCGCCTCGCATGGTTGCGGCCGTCCAGGTCGACGACGACTCCGGGGCTACCTCACCCCAGGACGTTCGTCCTCGCGCACGGCGATGGACGCGGCCAGCGAGCATGCGGTTCGAAGGGGGGCGTCCGGCAGGCTGGCCGGTGGCAGAAGTAGACCTTGTCCGAAGGCGTATCATCTTGACACCCTCGTTGGCAGAGCCGCGGGCGAAGGTGAGGGAGAAGTGGGCGAGGGAGATTGCCTGCACGGTCGAGGAACGGATGCGGGCGGGCCAGCCTTTGGGAAGCGAGAGGTTCCGACGGATCGCGGCATCGCGCATGATCCTGCTCCGGGGGGGATGCTCAGGGAAAGAGGATAACCGCCCGAAACGGAGCCCGATACGTGCCAGAGGGTTGACCCATGGAATCGCTGGCGCACTACACCGTGCGACCGTCGTTCGAGTATCTGGACCCTACGGGGTTGCCATCGTACACGCATAGGTGTACATTCGTGCGGTGAAACGGAAAGAACTGGAACGTCGGCTGCGCGAACTTGGGTGGACGTTCCACCGTCACGGCGGGAAACATGATGTCTGGACGAGTCCGGACGGCCCGTTCATGGAGTTCGTTCCCCGACACGCAGAGATAAACGAAAAACTGGCGCAAGCGATTCTTCGTAGGGCCAAGGAGCGAGGATGAGATTCCCGGGGAGCATTAGGAAAGACGGAAAGTTCTGGTTGGTGGAGATTCCAGCGTTCGACGCGCTTACGCAAGGGCGAACGAAGCGCGAGGCGTTTGAGATGGCTGGGGATCTCATGGAGACCATGGCCAACGCAAAGGGCTTCCGCGTCACCGTCTATCCGACGGGAGGGGAGACGTTCGAGATCGGAGCCAATCGCGTAGGCGTCTTGCTGGCGCTCTTGTTGCGTCGGCAGCGGGAGCGCCAGGGGCTGACGCTCGCGGAGGCGGCGGAGCGATTGGGACAACGATCCAAGAACGCCTACGCGCGATACGAACAGGGGAAAACGATGCCGACGGTCGAGAAGCTGGAGGAACTGCTCAAAGCCATCGCACCCAACCAACGAATCGTCTGGCACGTTGCTGCGTGAGGGCCGTTGGCGTCGGTGGGTGGAGTGACTCCAGGGGAACAGGATGGACCGAGTGAGCTCGACGCCCCGTCGACGCAGGCGAATCGGGCGCAGTCCAGGGTTGGTGAAGCGCGCCAGGGAAAGTACAGGCGCGGTTTCGGCGTTCGGAACGAGAGGGAGAACGTGATCGTGGACGGTCAAGGCGATTGCGAGAGACCCGGATGAACCCGACACGGGCGTCGTGAGCGTGCGATGCCGCCCCGTGGAGCGTCGCGGGCACACGAGGGCGTCGGACGCGGCAAGCGCGTCGTTCCATCGAACGCCGTGTCTACGCGACGCGACGGAGTCCGACGACCGGGAGATGCTTCCGGCCGCACCTCCGACTCACGTCGAGCTCGACGACAACGCCAGGCCTTCGGCGAATCAACGTGCACGGCGCGGCGCAGGGCGAGCGTCGGGGCCACCGAGACCGGGGTTCGAATCGCGGCATCCGGCAAGCGGGACGGCGTCCGAAGTACACCTCGTCGGGGGTGCGGGTGTTCAGGCTGGCATGAGGGCGCTGGCCGTTGTACCAATCAGCGAAGATCGACAACTCCCGTTGGAACGCGGCCTGGGGCAGGGGCACGAGGACTCTCCTCGTGCACTCGTTCTTCATGGTACGGATCAGACGTTCCACGACCGCGATGCTCCCGTACTTGCCGACGGCCCCGAACCGCTGGTGGATCCCGCGGCGCCGACACCAACGCCGGAATCCGATCGCGCCGAACTGTCTGCCCTGGTCCGAGATGAGATACCTGGGCGCCATCCCCACCTTCCGAATGACGCGATCGAGGAACGAGCGGACGGCCGCGGAGGTCGGCACGGAGCGGAACGCGGCCACACCCATCATCCGGCGGGAGTAGTGGTCAACCACGACGGCGACCCACCAGCAGAACGGCCAGCGCTGGGGAAGGGCCCACGGAAGCCAGGGTACCCAGAACCCGCTTCCGATGGGTACCGTCGTGAGGTCCACGTTCCACGCCTCGTTGGGCCGGGTGGTGTGGATCCGGCGCGAGGACTCGGCTCCGACGGACTTCGATCGCCGTCGGTCGGACTCGGCGAGCATCCTGCGAACGGTCGTGGCGCCGAGGTGGAGCCCCGCTCGACAAAGGACTTGGGCAATCTTCCTCGTTCCCATCGTTGGGCAGAGGGTCTCGAGCCGACGGACCATGTAGCCGACGAACTCGGGGAAGCGGTTGACCGGCTCGGTCAGTCGGACGAGTGCGTCCGGGCCCGCGTCATCGAGGCGACTCATCCACGAGGTCACCGTCGGCGGCGTCACAAGGAGCCGCCTCGCAGTTTCCGCGATGGACCAAGCCCGCGCCGCCCGAAGCTCGAGGATCGCGAGGCGTTCGGTGGGAGGGTCGTGTGGCCTTCGCTGGGCCGGGATTCGAAGCATCCGCGAGTCCTTGATGCGCGACTCTTCTCGGAGGAGAGCGGCTTCCTGCCGGAGCCGGTCGACCTCCGCCTGGAGGCGCATCCTCTTGTGAATGCTGTTGGCGGCGACGCCTCGGGCGAAGGTGAGGGAGAAGAGGGCGAGGGAGATTGCCTGCACGGTCGAGGAACGGACGCGGGCGGGCCATCCCTTCGGAAGAGAGAGGTTCCGTAGGACCGGGGCATCGCGCATGATCCTGCTCCGGGGGGGTACTGGGGGGAGGTAGAAAGAGGAGAGCCGCCTGAAACGGAGCCAGCTACGTGCCGGAGGGGGGGTAGACCGGCAGAATCGCTGGCGCACTACACCGGCCCGCTACACCCTCCACCGCTGGTGTTGCCGACGCCCGCCTAGTATATATATGGTATGTGGGAGGTGTACGAGCATCGACGCGTCGCCGGTCGCCTGCGCCGGCTGCCCGTCGAGGTTCTGAAGCGCTACGAGAAGTGGAAGGACATCGTCCGGATCTCTGGCCCAGCAGGTCTGAGGCTGATCCAGGGGTTCCATGACGAAGCCCTCCGGGGTGAGTGGCAAGGGCATCGGTCGTCGCGGCTTGGGATCCAACACCGAATCATCTACAGGATGGCGACCCAGGAACTTCACGTGCTCGTGATCGACCTGACGGCGCACGACTATGGCAGGAGGTGAAGGTGATGCGAAGCAAGGAGTTTCGCCGTGCGCGAAAGATGATCGACGTATCCGTTGGGGAGTCGGTGCGCATCCTGCGCGAGCTCCAATCGCTCTCGCAGAGTGATCTTGCCAGACGAACCGGGATTCCCCAGTCCACGATTTCCGGGATCGAGACCGATCGAATCAAGCTGGGGGTCGAGCGCGCCAAGGTGATCGCCCGGGCGCTGCGATGCCACCCGGCGGTCCTGGTGTTCCCGGGCTGGGATGTGAAGTCGGAATCGGCGGCGTAGGTGCGCTCGCGCGGGGAGCATGGCTCTCTGGAGAGCACGGTCGGAGGAGGAAAAAGCAGCGGCACTTCACAAAGTGGAATGATTCGGTCCTGGTTCGACCTGCGAAGTGTCTGGGGAACTCGACCTAACTCAGACGAGGGACGATTTTCCGCCGGCTCCGCCGAGCAAGTGGCGTCTGGAAATCGATGGCGTGCTTCCGTCTGTCTACAGATCAAGGCGTAGCACCGGAGCCCCAGCACCCGTCGGATTCGCAACTCGCTTGGCCTTCACCCGCTCCTCCGCCGAGCGACCCACCGTATCGCCGTCAGGGACCTTCTCGTCCGTACCGAGCAGCCAACTCGCGATGGAAACTGTGAACTCGTAGGCGTCCTTCATGCTTGGCTCTGTCGCCTCACCGGTCACATAGAGGTCCTCACGGCCATAGCGAGTCATGCCGTGGGTGAGCAGGGAGGCGCGGCCATTCGGCTCGTTGGCGACTGTGATGTCGACCCCGCCAGGAATCGGGACACCGTCTGCACCAGCCTCCACCAAAGAAGCAACGAATCGCGCCGTCTTGTTGAAGGTGACCCCGTGGCCCAGCATGACGGCGACGGCCTTGTTTGCCAGAGCGACCGCTCCGCTGAGGCGGGCAATCGTGAGATCCCGCTGGCGCAGATCCCCGTGTCCCGGCGTGAGGGCCGTCATGAAGTGTGCGGAAGTCGCGTTCATCTCTTCAACTGTGGGGGAGAACGGGGATGAGGGCATCTTGTCCAGATCCGGGAACCGCACCGTCACGAGCGTTACAAGGAACTCCCCGGCTGGGTGCTGGAAGGCCAGAATCCCGTCTTCTCCGGAGGGAAGCGGAGTCAGCTTCGGCTCCCCCAAATCGGCCGCTGCCTCAACAATCGCTTCTGCTCTTGGGAGCACCGAGCCGTTGGCCAGAATGAAGCCTGTCAGGATGGCGCTCTGGTCCTCTCCAGGCCCGCGCGCCGCCTTCTTCCCCTTGATTGCATCGAAAATTCCCATGGCTTCCTGCTCCGCTGGCTTGTTCGGCCGGCTGTCGGCGGCATGGCAGCCGAGCATCAAGGCAACGATTGCCGGTGTGATGGCTAACCACAGCATGCGCCTATTCGTCGAACGAGGCACCGCCGAGCCTTCCATTCCGGTTCTTGATGAGGGACCTCGCCGCATCGTCCTACAGATCCTCCTCGGAACCAACAGAAAAACACGAAAGCGCAGGAATCGAATTCGGCGATACACCAGCTACGCGTGGCGCCCTTCACCGGTTTCTCGCGCGACCAGATCGCGCTCTTTCCGTCCGTCGTTCCGAACGAGCGGCTTCCTGAACTCGGTGGTGCGGCACCCAACCGCGGAAATCGAGTACGTAGTTTCCCTGGCGCGCTTCACCCGGGTCGGGACTGCTCGACCCGGGCGTCTCGATGCTTTCGAGCCGGAGCGCCGCCAGGGGTCTGGCCCGCGGGGCCGGCGCGCTCGTCTCGGTCCGGGACGGTGCCGTCGGTCACGGAAGCGACCGACGGCACCTCGCCAGAGTCACTCCTCCGGGTGCACCACGTCCAGACACTCGGAGTAGATCCCCATCTTCTTGGACCAGGAGCCGGTGTAGTTCGATCCGCCGCCTCCGCGTGCGCCGTTCATGACGAACGACTTCTTGTTCTCGGGCGTTCCGGCCTTGTCGTTGTTGTTGTACCCGCAAGCCTTCTTCGTCGACGCCTTGACGCCGAGACCCGCGTAGTTGCTCATGTCCGTCCCGTACACCGCGGCGCTCCACTTCCAGTCGAAGGTGACTCCGGGGTGGTTCGCGGTGAACGTGGCCGTCCAGTGGACCGGCTTGATCCCGCCGGGGAAGTCCACCGGGACCTGGAATCCGAGGCCCGTGAAGAAGATCTCCTCGGTGCCCAGGATCGGGGCCACGATGTCCCAACGGTTCATGCCGGCGTTCCAGGTCGCCGTGGAGCAGGTGGCGGCCGGATCGAGGATGATGCGGGCGTCGGGGGCGTGCAGCACGTACGGCACGCCGTTCGCCGAGAACGTGATCACGTTGTTCGTCACGTCGATGACGGTCGGCACGCAGTCGTAGTACATGTTCATCTTGATGTTCGCGTTGAACCAGATGTACTTGCCGGCCGGGATCCGCGTCGAGTTGAAGGACGAAGAGATCGTGCTGGTGTCCGGATCTCCGCCGCCCACGTGCAGGCAGCCCACCGCGGGATCGCAGTAGTCGAAGGTGCAGGCGGAGTCGTCGCGGCAGCTGATCGCCGGTCCGAAGCAGGCACCCGTCGCGTCGCAGGTGTCGCCGGAGGTGCAAGCGTTCCCGTCGTCGCAGGCCTGGCCCGCAAGCGGCGCGTTGACGCAGGTCCGCGTCGCCAGGTTGCAGGAGTCGGCCGTGCAGGTGTTGTTGTCGTTGCAGTTGTTCGCGGAGGTCGGTTCGCAGTCGCACGCGTCGCCGAAGGCGTCGCTGTCGGAGTTGAGCTGGTCGGGGTTCGGAACCTCGACGCAGTTGTCCAAGTCGTCCGGGACGCCGTCGCCGTCCGTGTCATACACCTGGCACGCGTCGCCCACGCCGTCGCCGTCCGAGTCCGCCTGGTCCGCGTTCGCGAGCAACGGGCAGTTGTCGCACGCGCCCACGACTCCGTCGCCGTCCTGGTCAGGAATCCCGTTCCAGTCGTCGATGACCCCGTTGCAGTCGTCGTCCCGGCCGTTGCACCGTTCCTGGGCGCCCGGGTGCACCTCCGGATCGGAATCATCGCAGTCGCTCGTGCACGGATATCCGTCCGCATCCTGGTCCGAGCCGAGGGTCAAGACGCTCCCGCGGGGAAGGACCAACCCGGAGGAGCCCCACAAGATCATGGACTGCCCCGTCCAGACCGCGGTGTGATCCCAGCGTGCCGACGGCGCGCCCGTGGTCGGCAGACTCGTCCACTGTCCGTCTGCCGGGGAGTACATCGCGCCCGTATTCGTCGCCGACTGACCCCAGTAGCTGGTGAGGCCGCCCCAGACCACCATGTGCGTTCCCGTCCAGATCGCAGTGTGGCTCGACCGCCCCGAGAGTGGCGAGGCCAGAGGTGTCCAGGAATCGAGGTTCGGATCGTAAATCCCGCCGTCCCGCAGGGCCTCCCAGCTGTACCCCAGTCCGCCGAACACGATCATCTTCGAGCCGGTCCAGACGGCCGAGTGGTTGTACCGTTCCACCGGGGCGCCGACGAGCGAAGTAGGCGTCCAGGTGTTGGTGATCGGGTCGTAGCTCGCTCCGGTTTTCTCCGGGACCGGATACCCATTGCTCCCGCCCCACACGATCATCCTGCTTCCCGTCCAGATCGCGGTATGGTCCGCCCGGGCGACCATCGATGGGGTCCGCATCGAAGTCCAGCGGTCGAGGACCGGGTCATAACGCCCGCCGGTGTTGAGCCAGGTGGTGGTGCTGCTGTCGACCTGACCGAACCCACCCCAGAAGATCGCGACGCTGCCGGTCCACACCGCTGTGGCGCTCTGCCGCCGAATCGGGGCTCCGACTTGCGAGGTGGGCGTCCACGTATCGGTGATCGGGTCGTAGCGACCGCCGGAGCTGAGGAACTCGCTCGAAGGACCTCTTCCTCCGAACACCACCATCTGCGTCCCCGTCCACACCGACGTGTGAAGCGAGCGTGCGATCGGGGCGTTCGTGGTGGACATCGGCGACCAGGTGTCCGTCGCCGGGTCGTAGCGGCTGCCGGTGTTGGTCTGGGGGCTTTGTCCGCCCCAGACGATCATCACGTTCCCGGTCCACACCGCCTCGAGACCCCAGTGCTGAAGCGGGCCCGGGGTGGGAAGGTCGCGCCAGGCGGGCGCGCAGGTTGATTCCTCGGAATCGGGGCGCCCTTCGTCGCTCGGCAGCAACCGCCCCAACCGCGAGGGGGCCGCGGCGTCGGTCGCATTCCGCGCCCGCGAGACCGCTTCGCTCCATTCGCCGAAGCGGAGCGGCTCGTCGGTGGCGTCGGCGATCATCCGGAGCTGCTCGACGAGCGCGGGCCGCACGAGACACTCCTGGATGAGGACCGGATCGTCGTCGAGCGCGGAGAACAGCTCGTGCAGCCGTTCCGGCATGCGCGAGGTCCGGGTCATCCGTTCCTGCTCGGCGCGGAGGATGTCCGGCGTGAGCGTCGTGCGATACAGCGTCTCGATCGCCTCCGAACGCTCCAGGTGCGTTTGCACTTTTCTCTCGAGGACGTCTCGCGAAACCACCGCCTCGAACGGTTGTTGCGCGCCGATCTGGTGGGAGTAGTGAACGCGTTCGATGGCCTCCTGCGCCTTGACGCGATCCTCGAACGTCAGGTCGCGAGCCTGGACGACGAAAACCGCGGTCCACGCGAGCAAAAACGCGGTGGCGGCAGCACGAAGCAGAGTATTGATCATGAGATTTCCTCCTCGGATGTACTGTTGTTACCCCTGCCCGTCGTTACGGTCAATCCCCGAATTGCGACTGAATCGATCCGCATTCAACGAAATGGCGATCTGGCATTCAGCAGGCATCGCCCGAACCTCCACCGCATGGCGCGTCTCGTTGGGAAGGCGAACTCCAGGCGACCGAGAAGCGTCGGCTGGGGCGCCGTAGATCAGGGCGGCTCTCGATCGGGCGTGGAGAGGAAGAGCGCGCATTTCCCTAGCCCGCATTATTCACGAAGCTCCTGCTGCGACCGCGGATCCGGCCATGCTGACGGGCGTCCTCGGGGCTCGGACCCTGCGACGTACTGTTCCAGTACGTCTCGGGTCCTCGCCCCTGCGGATGCCCGTCCTCACGGCCGTCTCCACGGTCTCGCGACGGACCTTCGTGAATAAAGCGGGCGAGGGTTGCCGTATTCACCGCCATCCCGAGGCGATCCGCGCCACAATGAGAACCTCGGAGTTCCCTGGCGGGAGCAAGAACGCGCCCGCGGGCGACGATCTGGGGAAAAAGCCAGGAATCTCGCGGTGTGAGTGATGCTGGAGAGCCAACATTCCGAAATCCCGAGATCTGGCTCCGCAGAGACTCGAACTTTCGAACCAGAACCACGTCAGTCCGAATCGCGGAATGGCGCCGCTCTTCGCGCGTCGCCTGCTCTTCAGAGAGCCACACACCCTTGCCGTGAGCCGCCATGGATAGATGAAGGGAATCGGGGTCAGGTCCCTTTTTCAGGCAAGGTCGTCGTGGTCCTTCTGATGCAGGAGGTGGTCGCGGCGCGGCTCGCTGGCGCGTCCTGTAGCTGTAACGGCGCCACTCGGAACGTCGATTCCGAAGTGGAATCACACACTGCGCCCCACCACCTGACAGCGGGAGTTGCTCTTGCGCGGACGATCACTCCACCTTCGTGAATTCCACGCGGCGGTTCCGGGCGCGCCCGTCTGCGGTCCCGTTGTCGTCGATCGGCCTGGTCTCGCCGTACCCGCGCGCCTCGAGCCGCGACGCGGCGACTCCCGCACGCAAGAGGTAGGCTCGCACGGCCTCGGCGCGAGCTTCCGACAGGCGCTGGTTGAGGGCATCGCTCCCGCTGGAGTCGGTGTGCCCGCCGACCTCGACCCGCACCTCGGGCCAGTCCGCCAGGCTCGCCGCGATCCGGTCGAGGACGACCAGGGACTCGGGGGTCAGCTCCGCGCGATTGAGCCGGAAACTGACTCCTTCGAGAATGAGGGTGTTCTTCGAGTCCGAGAACAATGCCTCCGACTTGGGCTTGCGCGGGGCAGCGGCGGGGCAGCCGATCTCGTCGACGGGAGTTCCCTTCGGCGTGTCCAGGCAACGGTCGCGACCGTTCGGAACGCCGTCCCCGTCGGTGTCGAGCGTGCACCCGCTCATGCCGACCATCACGTCACGCGGCGTGTCCGGGCACAGATCCACCCCGTCCGGGACACCATCCCCGTCGCTGTCCATGGGACAGCCGCGGGAATCCACCACCGCGCCTCGAGGCGTGGTCGCGCACCGATCGATCCCGTCCGCGATCCCATCTCCGTCCTCGTCCGTGAAACACCCGCTCGCGTCGACCCGGACGTTTCTTGGAGTCTCCGGGCACTGGTCCTGCCCGTCCCACACCCCGTCCCGGTCGGTATCGATGGGACACCCCGAGCTGTCCACGACGGCCCCGGACGGGGTGCCGGCGCATTGGTCGGCTTGGTCGACCACCCCGTCCGCGTCGGTATCCACCGTCTGGCGCCGGAATCGCAGTCCGAGCGACCAGCCGACGAGCGCCTGCGCGTTCACGACATCCCGCCCTTCGATCCCGTCCTCGCCCAGCACCCGATCGACGCGAACCTCCCATCGAAACGAGCCGGGGCTTGCGAGGCTCCGCCGCTTGCCGAAGCCCACGGACACCAAGGGGCGGTCGAAGTCGATGGGGATCTCGTAGTCGGCCTCGAACACGCCGGCTGCGGCGCTCACGAACCATCGTGCGCGCGTCGTCGAGGGAAACAGGTACTCCAACCCGGTACGGGTGGCATTGCCCTCCACCTTCCCCGGCGCTCGAGTCGTGTCGTAGCGCGACGTGAACGAATCGGCGAACCAGACGATCGATCGCCCGAACCGTCGTGCAGCCCGAACTCCGAGCACCGGCCCGATCTCGCCGGACCCGGAATCGTAGCCCGCCACGTCGGAATCGACGAATCCAGCTCCCAGCAGGATTCCCACCTCCGTCGGAGGCTCGTCGTCCGCGGCGGCACGTGGCGAATCGGGGAGCCCGAAGAGGCTCGCAACAAGGCACCCTACGATGCACGGGACGACGTCGATTCGCATGCAACCCTCGCTCCCATCGATGTCACCGTCGCAACGGGATCGTGATCCGGACCAAGGGTGGATCGTAGCCGCCGGTCTCGCACCAGGTCAAGCCTGCGAGATTCAGTCGCTGGTCTGCAATCCGGGGCTCCGCCCCCGCGCCCCCGGCTCCCGCGGGAAATGCACGCCGGCGGACCGCCGTGCATTTCCGCGGGACGTTTTCAGCATTCCAGGGTGACGCCTTGCGCGTCATGGACGACTGCCCCGATTTGCTCTCACTTCCCTGTCGTACATTCCCCCGTCGCTCGTTCCTTGACAACCCTCCGCAGCGACGATAGGCTCGGCCGGTTTCAGTTCGATCGTTGGATCGATTCGTTCGTCATCGATCGGAAGGCGCGTCGCCAGGCCTGACGATCGGGGAAGCGGGTGAGAATCCCGCGCGGCCCCCGCCACTGTGACCGGGGACGCCTCGGGCGGAATCACCACTGGGGGTGAAGGATCGGCCAGGCCGGTCGCGCTCCCGGGAAGGTGCCCGAAGGCGGAGGATCCGGAAGCCAGGAGACCGGACGAGCGGACCGCTGTCCCGTCGGGGCACGGGGAAGAGCGCGCTTCGATCTCTCGTGGACGTGGCGTGTCTTCCCGGTTTCGGACGGGGAGGTCGTTTCGTCGAACGGGAGGTTCGAATGATCCGTCGCTCCGTCGCACGGTCCCGGTCCGCTGCGTCTTCCGTCTGGCCCACTCCGTGCCGCATCTCGGCCCCGCTGGTCGGGATCGCAATCGCCACGCTCGCGTGCGGCGTCGCGGGCGCCCAGGTTTTCCCCCCGATCGAGGAGAACGTGGTGGTCACCGCCACGCTTTCGCCTCAGGAGGAGACCCAGATCGGCGCGGCGACCACGGTTCTGAACCGGGCGCGCATCGAGGACAGCGGAGCCCAGACCGTGCAAGAGCTGCTCCGCTCGGTCCCCGGCGTGGACATCGTGCGGTCCGGTGAAGACGGCTCCGTGACGTCGCTCTTCCTCCGAGGAGCGAACTCGACCCACGCGCTGGTCCTGGTGAACGGCGTGCGAGTGAACTCGCCTTACTTCTCCGGATACGACTTCTCCGCGCTCACCACCGAGAACGTGGAGCGTATCGAGATCGTGCGGGGGCCCTTCTCTTCCCTTTACGGCTCCGATGCATCGGGCGGCGTCGTGCAGATCTTCACGCGCCCGGCGTCCGCTCATCCGGACGTCGGCGCCGCGATCGAGGTCGGCGGCCGGGACTCGAAAACCGGCACCGTCTTCGCCTCCACCGGGTCCGGACCGGTGTCGCTCACCGCGAGCTATCGCGGCACGGAAACGGACGGAGAGCGCGCGAACTCGGACTGGCGGGAAGACAACGGCTCGGTTCGACTGGACGCGGCAGTGGGGGAAGTCATTCGATTCGGGGTGGAGGGATCGATCCTGGACGGCGAGGCCGGAGTTCCCGGACCGGTGGATGGCGAATCCCCGAACGCGCGGAGGACCTTCCGGGAAGAGCGCGTGGCGACTCCCGTCTCGTTTCGTCCCGCGGACGGTCACGACGCGACAATTCTCCTCGCCCACGTCCGCTCGACACCCACCTACAGCAACCCCGACCCTCCGTTCCCAAGCCAAAGCGACACCGACGCGCGGACGCTGCAGGCGCGCGCGACGGATCACTGGACGATGGCGCGGCACGGCTTCACCGCGTTCGCCTCGTGGGAGCGCGGGAGCGTGACGGCGAAGGAATCCGAGATCGTGCTGTTCGACGAGCGGCAGATGGAGACCTGGGGCGCCGGCGTCCAGGATGCCTTCCCGATCGGCGCCCGCGGGTTCGCGACGGTCGGGCTCCGCGCGGACCGCCACGACGCGTTCGGCACCGCGCTGAGCCCGCGCGCCTCCGTTTCGTGGCTCATGCGGAACGGGCGCTCCAAGCTGCGCGGATCGGCGGGCAGCGCGTTTCGCGCGCCGTCCCTGGGCGAGCTGTTCTACCCGCGCTCCGGGAACCCCGATCTGAGGCCGGAGCGCTCACGTTCCATCGAGGTCGGAATCGAACGGTACTTCGGAGACTCGGACCGCGTCGAGATGTCGGTGTTCCGGAGCGACTACCAGGACATGATCTTCTACGACTTCCTCGGGTCCAGGCAGAACGAGAACGTGCGCGCCGCACGGACGCGTGGCGTGGAGGTCGCGATCCGCCGACGCGTCGGGGAGTCGCTCGCCCTGGACGCGGGATACACCTACCTCGACGCTTCGGACGAGACGACGGGCGAACCCCTCCTCCGGCGGCCTCGACATCGCGCCTACGCGACGGCGACGTTCCGTCCGCTGCCACGACTGCTCGCGACGGCGCGGGCAACCTTCGTCGGCAGCCGCCCCGACGTGGACGGGATCACCTACCAACGCGTCACGAACCCCTCATACACCCGCCTCGACGTGTACGCGCGCTACGATCTCGGCACGATTGCGCCGTATCTACGCCTGGACAACGCCACCGACCAGAGGTACGAGGAGGCGGACGGTTTCCCCGCGGCCGGCGTCCGCCTGTCCGCGGGGTTCGAGGTCCGCTGGCCCGGCCGGCGGGTTCACGAGAGGAGCTGAAATGCCCAGGATCACGCGCGTGTACACCCGGACGGGAGACGACGGAACCACCGGCCTCGGAGGAGGCCAGCGCGTCCCCAAGGACTCGGCGCGGGTGGAGGCGTACGGCACGGTGGACGAGCTGAACTCCCACCTCGGCGCCGCGACGGCCCTCGGCGTGTGCGAGGCGCTGCGTCCCGAGCTGGCCCGCATTCAGAACGAGCTCTTCCACCTGGGCTCGGACCTCTGCATGCTCGAGGAAGACAAGAAGCGCTTCCCGGTTCCTCGGATCGAGCAGCGACACGTGGACGCCCTCGAGGCGCTCATGGACCGCCTCGCGACCGAGCTTGCGCCTCTCGAGAACTTCATCCTGCCCGGCGGTGCCCCGGGCGCGGGGCAGCTCCACGTCGCCCGCTCGGTGTGCCGTCGGGCGGAACGAGCCGTCGTCGCCCTCGCCCGTGAAGAGGACGCTGGCCCGCTCGTGGTGAAGTACCTGAATCGCCTGTCGGACGCCCTGTTCGTGATGGCGCGTTACGAGAATCTGAAGCGCGGGATCGACGATCCTCTCTGGGACAGCCGGGCCTGAAGCCGCGCTCGATCCCGGATCACGGGCATGCGGACGTTACGCGCTCGGCGGTCGGGCTTCCCCGCACCGCGGCGTGCCCGTAGGTTCCGATCCCGCACCCGTCCCGCGCGCGAACCAGGTACCAGTACCCGGTCCCCGCGTCGGGGATCGTGGAATCCGTCGCCGTGACCGCCGCGATTCCCGAGGCAACGCAGGTCTCTCGGGCTCCGGTCCCCACCGGGAGCTCGCCGAGAAGTCCGCGCGGCACCTCGTAGACGGTGTCCAGACGGACATCCGCTCCGCCCGACCACGTCAGCACGGACTTGTCCGGCCCGAGGCGCAGGCCGGTAACCTCGTCATGCGGGAGTGGAACCCCGGAGCACGCTCCGGCCGAGCAGGTGTCGCCGCCCGTGCAGTCGTCCCGGTCGTCGCACGGCGCCTGGTTGTTCGCGTTCACGCAGCCGGTGCCGGGAAGGCACGCATCGTCCGTGCACGGGTTTCCGTCGTCGCACATCGGAGGAGCGCCGCCGACGCAGGTCCCGTTCGAGCACGCATCCGCCGTCGTGCACGCGTTTCCATCGCTGCACGGCGCCGTGTTGTTCGCGTGGACGCAGCCCGAAGCGACGTCGCACGAGTCGTTCGTGCACGGATTCCCGTCGTCGCAGCTTTCGGGTGGGCCGCCGACGCAGGCGCCTTGCGCGCAGGCGTCGCCCGTCGTGCAGGCGTTCCCGTCGCTGCACGGCGCCGTGTTGTTCGCGTTCACGCATCCCGACGCCGGGTCGCACGAGTCGTTCGTGCACGCGTTTCCGTCGTTGCAGTTCGGGGCTGCGCCTCCCACGCAGACGCCGGCGGAGCAGGTATCGCCTGTCGTGCACGCGTTCCCGTCGCTGCACGACCCCGCGACGTTCACGTGCCTGCAGCCCGTGGACGTAACGCAGGAGTCGGTCGTGCACACGTTCGCGTCGTCGCAGTTCGTCGGCCCGCCGCTCGCGCACGACCCGTTCGAGCACTGGTCGCCCGTCGTGCACGCGTTCCCGTCGCTGCACGGCGCGGTGTTGTTCAGGTGGAGGCAGCCCGAGGAGGGGCTGCACAGGTCGTCCGTGCAGATCTTGTTGTCGTCACAGTCCGGCGCCGGCCCTCCCACGCACACGCCGCCCGCGCAGCGATCCGACGTGGTGCAGGCGCTGCCGTCGTTGCACGTCCTGGTGTTGTTCGCGTTCACGCAGCCGGTCGTCGTGTTGCACGAATCGTCGGTGCACGGGTTCGAGTCGTTGCAGCTGATCGTCGTCCCCGCCTTGCACGACCCGCCGTTGCACCGGTCTCCGGTGGTGCAGGCGTTTCCGTCTTCGCACGCAAGCGTGTTGTTCGCGTGCGCGCAGCCGGAAGCCGGAACGCAACTGTCGGTGGTGCAGAGATTCCCGTCGTCGCAGTTCGGGGGGGGGCCGCCCACGCACACGCCCCCCGAGCAGGCGTCGCCGGTCGTGCACGCGTTCGCATCGTTGCACGAGAGGGTGTTGTTCGCGTTCACGCAACCGGTGGCCGGATTGCACGAGTCGGTCGTGCACACGTTGCCGTCGCTGCAGTTCGGAGCGGCGCCGCCCACGCACACTCCCGCCGAGCAGGCGTCATTCGTCGTGCACGCGTTCCCGTCGCTGCACGACCCCGCGACGTTCACGTGCTTGCAACCCGTGGCCGGAACGCAGGAGTCGGTCGTGCAGACGTTCGCGTCGTCGCAGTTCGCAGCGGCGCCGCCCACGCATGCACCGTTCGAGCAGGCATCATTCGTCGTGCACGCGTTCGCATCGTTGCACGAGACGGTGTTGTTCGCGTGCACGCAGCCGGTGGCCGGAGAGCACGAATCGTCCGTGCACACGTTGCTATCGTTGCAGTTCGGAGCCGCGCCGCCCACGCAGACCCCGGCCGAGCAGGCGTCGCCGGTGGTGCACGCGTTCCCGTCGCTGCACGACCCCGTGATGTTCGCGTGAACGCAGCCCGTGGACGTGACGCACGAGTCGGACGTGCACACGTTGCCGTCGTCGCAGTTCGGGGCGGCCCCTCCCACGCACACCCCGCCCGAGCAGGCATCCCCGGTCGTGCACGCATTCCCGTCGCTGCACGGCGCCGGGTTGTTCGCGTGAACGCAGCCCGTAGCCGGAGAACACGAGTCGGTGGTGCACACGTTCCCGTCGTCGCAGTTCGGAGCGGCGCCTCCCACGCACACCCCACCCGAGCAGGTATCGCCCGTCGTGCACGCGCTCCCGTCGCTGCACGATCCGGCGACGTTCGTGTGCGCGCAACCCGTCGCCGGGATGCACGAATCGGCCGTGCACACGTTGTTGTCGTTGCAGTTCGGAGCGGCACCTCCCACGCACACCCCGGCCGAGCAAGCATCGCCGGTGGTGCACGCGTTCCCGTCGCTGCACGGCGCGGTGTTGTGCGCATGCTGGCAGCCGGAGCCCGGGCTGCACGAGTCGGTCGTGCACACGTTCCCGTCGTCGCAGTTCGGGGCGGCCCCTCCCACGCACGCGCCCGCCGAGCACGCGTCGCCGGTCGTGCACGCGTTCCCGTCGTCGCACGCCCCCGGGACGCTCGTGTGCGCGCATCCCGTGGCGGGAACGCACGAATCGGCCGTGCACACGTTCCCGTCGTCGCAATTCGTCGCCATTCCACCCGTGCACGCGCCGGCCGCGCATGTGTCGCCGGTCGTGCACGCGTCCCCGTCGCTGCACGAAACGGTGTTGTTGGCGTGCACGCAGCCGGTGGCCGGAGAGCACGAATCGTCCGTGCACACGTTCCCGTCGTCGCAATTCGTCGCCATTCCGCCCGTGCACGCGCCGGCCGCGCATGTGTCGCCGGTCGTGCACGCGTTCCCGTCGCTGCACGGCGCCGTGTTGTTCGCGTGCTGGCAACCGGACGCCGGGGCGCACGAATCGGTCGTGCACGCGTTTCCGTCGTCGCAGTTGGGGGCGGGTCCGCCCACGCACACTCCGCCCGAGCAGGTGTCCGGACCGCTGCACGCGCTCCCGTCGCTACACGGCGCCGCGTTCGCCGCGTGCAGGCAGCCCGCAAGCGGATCGCACGAATCATCGGTGCACGGGTTCCCGTCGTCGCACCGCTCTTCGCTCTCCGTGAACACGCACCCGGCCGACGGATCGCACGAGTCGGTGGTGCACGCGTTCCCGTCGTCGCACGCCACGGCTGTCCCGCTGGAGCAGACGCCGGCCGAGCAGCGGTCCCCGACCGTACACAGGCTCCCGTCGTTGCACGGCGCCTCGTTGTTCGCGTGCACGCACCCCGTCGCCGCATCGCAGGAGTCGTCCGTGCACACGTTGCGATCGTCGCACCGGCGCGGCGGCCCTCCCACGCACGACCCTGCGGCGCATCGATCTCCGATCGTGCACGCGTTCCCGTCGCTGCACGGCGCCGTGCCGTTCACGTGCACGCAGCCCGTCGCCGCATCGCACGAGTCATCCGTGCACACGATCCCGTCGTCGCAGTTCGGCGCGGGACCGCCCACGCACACTCCTCCCGAACAGCTGTCCCCGATCGTGCACGCGCTCCCGTCGCTGCACGATCCGGTGACGTTCGCGTGCGCACAGCCCGTCGCCGGGATGCACGAGTCGGCGGTGCACACGTTGCCGTCGTCGCAGTTCGGAGGGGCGCCGCCGACGCACGACCCGCCCGAACAGGTGTCCCCGGTCGTGCACGCGTTCCCGTCGCTGCAGGCCGCCGTGTTGTTGGCATGCTGGCAACCGGATGCGGGGATGCACGAGTCGGTGGTGCACACGTTCCCGTCGTCGCAGTTCGGAGCCGGGCCGCCCACGCACGCTCCACCCGAGCAGGTGTCGGCGGTCGTGCACGCGCTCCCGTCGCTGCAGGGCGCCGTGTTGTTCGCGTGCTGGCAGCCCGACACCTGGTTGCACGAGTCAGTCGTGCACACGTTCCCGTCGTCGCAGTTGGGAGCGGGCCCGCCGACACACGCGCCGCCCGAGCAGGCGTCCCCGGTCGTGCACGCGTTCCCGTCGCTGCACGGCCCCGGGACGCTCGCGTGGGCGCATCCGGTCGCAGGGATGCACGAGTCGGCCGTGCACACGTTTGCGTCGTCGCAGTTGGGAGCAGGCCCGCCCACGCACACCCCGGCGGCGCAGGCGTCTCCGGTGGTGCACGCGCTCCCGTCGCTGCACGGCGCGGTGTTGTTCGCATGCTGGCAGCCGGAGGCCGGGCTGCACGAGTCGGTCGTGCACACGTTCCCGTCGTCGCAGTTGGGAGCGGGTCCTCCGACGCACACGCCGCCCGAGCAGGCGTCCCCGGTCGTGCACGCGCTCCCGTCGCTGCACGAGCCGGTGACGTTCGTGTGCGCACAGCCGGTCGCAGGAACGCACGAATCGGCGGTGCACACGTTTCCGTCGTTGCAGTTTGCAGCGGCGCCTCCCACGCACACTCCGCCCGAGCAGGTATCCGCGGTGGTGCACGCGTTCCCGTCGCTGCACGGCGCCGTGTTGTTCGCGTGCAGGCAGCCGGACGCCGGACTGCACGAGTCGGTCGTGCACACGTTCCCGTCGTCGCAGTTGGGAGCGGGTCCTCCGACGCACGCGCCGCCCGAGCAGGCGTCCCCGGTCGTGCACGCGCTCCCGTCGTTGCACGGCGCCGTGTTGTTCGCGTGCAGGCAGCCGGACACCGAGTTGCACGAATCGGTGGTGCACACGTTCCCGTCGTCGCAGCTCAGCCGAGGGCCGCCCACGCAGTCTCCGGCCGCGCATTGGTCGCCGGTGGTGCAGACGCTGCCGTCGCTGCACGGAGCCGTGTTGTTGATGTGGGCGCAGCCCGAGACCGGATCGCACGAATCGTCCGTGCAAGGGTTCGCGTCGTCGCAGCTGAGCGCCCCCCCGCTGACGCACGTGCCACCGGAGCACCGATCCCCCGAGGTGCAGGCGTTCCCGTCGCTGCACGAGATCGAGTTCGCCACGTGCACGCATCCGGAGAGCGGATTGCAGGAGTCGTCGGTGCAAGCGTTCCCGTCATCGCAATTCAGGGGCGGACCCGCCTGGCACGAGCCGGCGTCGCAGACATCCCCCACCGTGCACGCGCTGCCGTCGCTGCACGGAGCCGCGTTCTCCTCGTAGACGCACCCGAGAGCCGGCGAGCACGCCTCGTCCGTGCATGGGTTGGCGTCATCGCAATTCACGGGTCCCCCACCGACGCACGTCCCGTTCGAGCAGGCGTCCCCCGTCGTGCACGCGTCCCCGTCGCTGCACGGGCCGGCGCGGATGGTGTGGCGACATCCGAGAGCCGGATCGCAGGAATCGTCGGTGCACTCGTTGGTGTCGTCGCAGCTCACCGCCGGCCCGCCGATGCAGGCCCCGTTCGAGCAGCGGTCCGCGGTGGTACACGCATTTCCGTCGTTGCAGGCCACCGCGTTGTTCGTATGGAGGCAGCCCAGCACCGCATCGCAGGTGTCGATCGTACAGAGGTTTCCGTCGTCGCATCCCAGCTGCGTTCCGGCACGGCACGCGCCGTTCGCGCAGACGTCCGCGATCGTGCAGGCGTTGCCGTCATCGCACGGGACGGTGTTGGCGACGTGCGCGCATCCGCTGGCGGGCGCGCACGAATCGTCCGTGCACGCGTTTCCGTCGTTGCAACTCGTCGCCGATCCGCCCACGCAAGCCCCCTGCGAGCAGGTGGTTCCGGTCGTGCACGGGTTCCCGTCGTCACAGGAACCTCCGTCCCCTGCGACGACCGCCACCGTGGCGGCGGGCAAGGACGGACAACCCGCCACCGCGGCGGTGACGTGGTAGACCCCGGCGTTCGCGGAGGTCGCGACGGCAATCACCGGATTCTGCTCGGTGGACACGAAGCCGTCGGGACCGGTCCATGAGTAGCTGGCCCCTGCGAGAGTGGACGCAGAGAGTCGAAGCGCCGTCCCCGCGCACACCGGGCCGCTGTTCGAAGGCACGGGGGCGGGTGGCGTGGCGACGACCGTGAGGATCCCCGTCCCCGTCGCGCTCTGCCCGTCCGGATTCGTCACCGTGACGGCTTTCGAGCCGCTCGACGCCCCCTCCGTCGCCAGGTCGAGGACCATCTGAGTCGGGCCAACGAACGTGGCGTCGTTCACGGCGACTCCGCCTGTCACCGACGCCGTGATCCGGTTCGAGAATCCCGGCCCGCCCAGGTCCGAGCCGGGGTCGAAGAACGCCGAGCCGGCACTGGAGGAACCGGTGATGGTGACGCTCGCGGAGGAAACCCCCTGGCACACGGTGGACGGCTGAGCGCTCACCGGAAGGGCGGGCGGCGGTGCCTTCAGCTCGATCGCCCGCACCCCCCACGAGTTCGTCGCGTCGCAGTACTGCTGGAACGTCCATAGGGTCATGTCGTCCGCGGGGTCGACGACGGTCTGCGAGGACTCGCCCCACCGCTGGCCGTCGACCGGCTCGACGAGATACGAGGTGGAGCTGGTCTGGGCGATGGCGAGAGGCTGGAGACTTCCGGCTGGATCGCTCGCGTACCGACCTGCCGTGGCGATCTCGGCGAAGCGACCCGTCCCTGCAGCGCTGGCGCCGATGGCCATGTTTCCCTGGCCGGACGCTGCGACGGAGGGCATCCAGAAGAACCTCGGGCCCGTCGCCGCCCCGTCGAACAGGGTTCCGGCCTGGAACAAGGCCGGAGTGCCGGTCAAGTTACGGATCTCGTACCAGCGAACCCCGTCGCGCCCCCCTCCGATCGTCGCCGCGCCGGCGGCGTTCACCTCGATGGCATGGGCGGTCCAGAGGCTCGTGATCCCCGTGATCTTGTTCCTCGTCACTGCCGCGGAGACGAGGCGGTCGTCCACCGCGTCGAGCCTGCGGTTCTCCGGAACTCCCGCGTGCGGCACCAGGATCGGATAGACGGTGGTGGGGACGGAGACATTCAGGTTCGCCGAGAGAGACGGCGTACCCCCCGGATTCGTCACGCGCCGGATGACGAGACGCGAGAACGCGAGGGCGTCCACTCCCACGAAGTACCCTTGCGAGGCGTTCGGATCGTCGTTGTCCACTCCCTGCGGGGCGAACGGTCCGTTCGTCGTCGCGAAGTCGCTGAGCTGACGGAAGGCGGTGACCTGGAGCGTGCCCGCGAGCAGCGCCGCCTTTTTCACGACGAACGCGGTGCTCCCCACCGGCGAGGTGCCGGCGGCGTTGGAGACGTTTCCCCCGATGTACAGCGCGTTCTTGTCCACCCCCAACGTGGGGTAGTCGAGGAGGCCTCCACTGTCGGAGTTCGGCACCGAGCCGACGAGGTCGTGTTGAAACTGGAAGAACGTGAAGCTCGACTGCCCGGTGATCGCGGAACCGTCACTCACCGCGATGAGGATCCGGTTGGGCGGAGCTGCGTTGATCGCGACGACGAACCATCGTGCCGACAGCCGGTCGTACCGCACTCGGGGATCGCGCGTGGCGCTCCCGTTGCGCACCGAGGCGAAGAACGAGTCGAGGCTGACGTTCAGGCCTCCCGCGGTCCCGTTCTTCGCGAACACGCGGATGCGGCCGTTGACGGCCACCAGAACCTGCGTGGGACCCACGTCGCCCGACGCATCCGGGGGGACGACTCCCCCTGCGGCACCGAGGTTGGCGGCGAGGAAACTGGCGCCGATGGTCTGCGGAGCCAGAATCTCGAGTGGCGGGGCGGCGCTGGATGCGTTCTCGGCGGGGGGCCACTGCGCCACGGCGGGAGCCGACGGATCCTGCTTGCGCGCAACGGCCCGGACGCTCAGACGCTCGGGCAGGATCGTACGAACCACCGAGGGAACGCCTGCCGACGCGGCCTCGCGCGCGACGATTCGCTCGACCGTCTCGACGATTCCCCTCGGGCCCGTCCACGGAACACCAGGAGTCGATTCCCCGGCGCTCGGCGGGGCGGCATCCAGGAGTTCGGCCGCAGCCGAACCGGCCGGCAGGATCAATATCAGGGTTAGGAGCAGCCCCACGGGCGTTCTCCCGACACCTCGGGAAGAAGCAAGCCCAACCGGAGCGATGCCGGTCCGCCGGCGTCGCGGAGGGCGGGAGTGGGGGTTCGGGGGCAAAGCCCCCGAGCATCTGTTTCTTAAGAGCGGCGGCACGGGGCGGGCGTCCCGACACCTCCGGAGGAAACAGCCCAACCGGAGCGATGCCGGTCTGCCGGCGTCGCGGAGGGCGGGAGCGGGGGTTCGGGGGCAGAGCCCCCGAGAGCATCTGTTTCCTAAGAGCCACGTCAGCCGCCTCATCCGAGCCTCCCACGCCGCCGCGCTTTCTGTACACCTCACCGATTGCGCCGCCGCACACCGGGCAGCCGCCAGATCTCGATCCGAACGATCGTCTCGACGCGATGCTTCATACGGCGAGGAATCGGCGGTGTCAAGCGCAGGCGAGCCTCCGGATCTCGCTGATGCCGCTGGGTTTTCAAGCATTGCCTGGGTGGTTTCGTACGGAGCGAACGCGCGTCCCACCGCACGGCCGAGCGCTCAGCGACCGAGAGAGTCTACCATCAGAAACAAAAAGGCCGGGGAGGACGTCTCCCCGGCCTCGAGAAGAAACCGTTCCGGGGGCTCGATCGGGAGCCCCCGGAGCGGATTCGAGGAAACGGATCAGAACGTGCCGCCGCGGGCCGCGTTCTCGAGATGCAGCGTCATGGCGTCGCCCACCGTGCCGCTCTGGTAGAGGAGCCGCGCCCAGCCGGCCGCCGTGGCCAGCGCCGGGCCGCCGTCGTTGCGGCGAAGGATCGTTCCGGCGGGAGCGTACTGGGCCAGCGCGCCGTGCACGCCACCCTCGATCACGCCGTTGGTTCCCGTGCCGAACACGGTGCAGCTCAGCTGCACCCAGCCGTGCTCCTGCTGGTCGAACACGTCGCCCAGGAAGGGATACGCGAACTCGGGGTCGATGTCCTCGAGCGAGGCCATCGTCCAGCAGCCGAACTGGAACGAGTTGGAGAACTGCGACTCGAAGGCGTCGAAGCCGATCACGGAGCAGTCGGTCAGCGGCGGGAACTGGCGGTCGAACGCCAGCGTGAAGAGGACCAGGTCCGCGTCGAGGAGGCCGTCATAGTCCGGGGCCAGGAAGTCGGCGCCCACGACCGACGGGAACTTGCGGTACTCGATGCCGTCGAATGCGAAGGTGCGGTCGCCGTCGCCGCTCTCGCCCTGGATGGAGATGGCGGAAACGGACATCGCCGCGCCGTTCGTGTAGTCGACCACCACCTCGGAGCCGAGGAGGATGTTGTCGGACAGGACGTTGTGGTTGAAGTCCTCGACGTCCACGGTCACGAACCCGATGCCCTGGGAACAAGAGCGCTGGGCACCCGTGTCCATGTTCCGGATGATCGTGACGTCGCCCTGCCGGATCAGCACCAGGGTCTCGGTGTCGAGGCCGCTGAGCGGAACGTCGAAATCGCACTCGTAGCAGTAGCGGGGGCTGCGCTCGTTCCCGTTGATGAACGACACATGGGCGATCACCGCCATCTCGGAGGTGTTGGTGATCGTGAGGAACGTCTCGACCTGGAGTCCGTCCGCCGTGGCGGCGACTCCCGGATAGACGAGGAACGCGCCGACTTCGTTCAGATCGATGCCGGCCTGCGCCGTGCTAAAGGCGAGGGCCAACGCGAGCCCCGCCAGGAACAGGTTCTTCTTCATACGTCTCTCCCTTTACCGTTCCTGTGCGACGCCATGCCGCATCAGGTTCACGTGTCGTGTCGAGTCGGGGAGAAGCGAGGCCGTTGCCGTTCCTGCCGAGCGCGGTCGAGATGGCGGCCTCATGAACTTCACCGGTTCTCCCGTCGAGTCCGCCCCACGTTCGCGAGATCCGGTGGGATGAACTCGTCGCGTGCATTCGTACGAAGCAGGGGAGACGCGTTCAACGCCGTTGTTCGTAACGACCGCGCGTCGCGTCGGCGGATTCGGGGATGTCCGAGGAGTCGCCGTGCCGCAGCCGAATTCGAGACAACCCCATCCTCAGCGCGGCATCGGACCGTATGCAACCGAAACTCGCGAAACGACCCGCGGAGGAAATTCGGGGACGACAACTTTGATCGCGAGACCCAGGGTGCTCCCATCCGTGGGTCGACCCCGAGGTTCGGTTGCTGTCCCCGGATTTCCCCGGTAGCCTCTACGGCGACATGCTCGCACCTTGCGTTCGATGCAGTGCTGCGGTTCCGAAGGAGGCCCGCTTTTGCCCGTCGTGCGGAAGTCCGGCGGGTCCTGCTCTCTCCTCGACCGCGACCCCGACGGTCGTCACGTCGTCATCGAGTCCCAGGGCCACCGCAGCCGGCCGCCGGACCCGCTTCGTTCCGGGAGAGGTCCTTGCCGGGCGGTACCGCATCGAAGGTCCGCTGGGTCGCGGCGGAATGGGCGAGGTGTATCGGGCGGAGGACATGAGGCTGGGGCAGGCGGTGGCGCTGAAGTTCCTACCGGCCTCGCTCGCGCAGAACCCGCTCATGCTCGCGCGATTCCACAACGAGGTCCGGGCGGCGCGACAGGTGACGCACGCGAACGTCTGCCGAGTCCACGATATCGGCGAGGCGGACGGGCAGCCCTACATCACGATGGAATGCGTGGACGGAGAGAATCTCGCCTCGCTCCTGCGGCGGATCGGACGGCTTCCCGGCGTGAAAGCGGTGGAGATCGCCCGGCAGATCTGCGCCGGGCTCGCCGCGGCGCACGATCGCGGGGTGCTCCACCGGGACCTCAAGCCCGAGAACGTCATGCTCGACGGCGAGGGGCGGGTGCGTCTCATGGACTTCGGTCTGGCTGCCGTCCGAGACGACCTTTCCGCCGACGACCTGCGCTCGGGGACGCCGGCCTACATGGCGCCGGAGCAGATCGAAGGTCGCGAGGTCACGGTCCGGAGCGACCTCTACGCGCTCGGCCTCGTCCTCCAAGAGATGTTCACGGGCCGACAGGTCTTCGATGCACCGACGCTCGCCGACCTGCGTCGCCAGAGGGAGAGCTTCTCGCCCGAGCGGACCCGCATCGAATTCGCCGACGTGGATCCGGCCGTCGAGCGGGTGATCCGGCGCTGCCTCGAGCGCGATCCTGCGGAGCGCCCCGCTTCGGCGCTCGCCGTCGCCGTCGCTCTTCCCGGAGGCGATCCGCTCCGCGCGGCGATCGCGGCGGGCGAGCTGCCCTCGCCCGAGATGGTGGCCGCCGCCGGAGCCCATGAGGGGATTTCGGGCGCCCGGGCGTGGATCGCGCTGGCGCTGGCCGTATTGGGGGTCGTGGGCACGCTCGGGCTCGCGCACTCGCGCAGCGTCGCCGGCCGCGGTCCGGTTGCGCTTCCTCCCGAAGCCCTTGCGGAGCGCGCGCGCGCGGCGCTCCGGAGCGCGGGCCTCGACACGCCTGCCGCCGATCGCGCATACGGCTTCCGATCGAGCCGCGAGGCGCTCGCCTGGCTGGGCGACCATGGGCCGGCCGACGATCGGTTTCGCCCGCTCGCGACGCAGCGAATCGGCGCCACGCAATTCTGGTACCGTCAGGCGCCGCGCGATCTGACCCCCGACAACATCGAAGGGCGCGTGAGCATGGACGACCCGAGCCCCGCGGACGAATCGGGGTCCGGCGTGGTATCCCTCGACGAGGCGGGGCGCCTTTTGAGCTTGCTCGTCGTGCCCCCGCAAGTTCCCGGCCCCGCTCCCGAAGGGGCGGCGGTCACGCAATGGGACCCGCTCTTCGAAGCGGCCGGACTCGACCCGAAGAGCTTTGAGACCGTGGAGCCGGAGTGGATTCCCGTGGTCTACGCCGACTCGAGAGCCGCGTGGAAGGGGATCTGGCCCGAGCCGCCCGGCATTCCCATCCGCATCGAGGCCGCGTCGTTCCGCGGAGAGCCGGTCTCGTTCGAGGTCGTGCGGCCGTGGAGCCGACCCGCGCGGATGAAGCCGTACGTGCCCTCGCGTTGGGAACGGGTCGGGCAGAATCTGAACATTCTCCTCGTCCTCGTCGGTCTATCCGGCGCCGGGTTCCTCGCTCGACGCAGCCTCGTTTCGGGACGAGGGGACAGCCGCGGTGCGCTGCGACTCTCGTTCGCGGTCTTCGTCACGACGCTTCTGAGCTGGGCGTGCAACGCGCACCATCAGAGCGTCGCCCCGGAGGAGTGGAGCCTGCTCCTTCAGGGCATCGCGTTCTCTCTTCTCCTCTCCGGCATCTGCTGCGTCCTGTATCTCGGCCTGGAGCCCATCGTCCGCAAGCGCTGGCCGGACGCGCTCATCGGGTGGAGCCGGCTGCTGGCGGGACGGGTACGAGACTCGCTCGTCGCGCGCGACGTTCTGTACGGTCTGGCCGCCGCCCCGGCGCTCGCATGGATCGTGGGCGGCGTGACTCGCGCGGCCCAGACGTTCACCGGGACGGCGACGGCGCCGGCGGTCGCGGATTTTTCCGGAACGCTCGGGATGCGCAGCTTCGTGGGCCAGCTGGCAGGCACCTCCGTGGGAGTCCTGTTGTCGCCGATGATGATTCTCCTCTTGCTCGCCGTGCTTCGGGGCATCCTGCGCTCGAACGCGGCCGCCCTGGTCGTGACGCTGCTGCTGCTGGGACCCGTGGTCGGAAGCGCGCGCGCGGCTGCGGGCGCTCCTTGGCTCAGCCTCTTGATCGGGATCCTGGTGATCGGTGCGATGCTGTTCGTCGTCGTGCGATTCGGGCTGCTGGCCCTGATGGCGATGACGCTCGCCGGCCAGGTGATGGCGCGATTCCCGGCGACGCTCGATCCGGATCACTGGTTCTTCGGCTACGCTGCTGCGGCCGCGGCCGTGATCGTCGCGATGGCCATCGGCGCCTTCGCGCGGGCGAGAGCGCGGGGGCCCGCCGTGGGCCGCCCGGCCTGACCCGCGTCGCTCCCCACGCTCCGGCAGCGCCCGCCGGGCTCGCGATCACCGCAGGCGCCGACGCTCCCTCACGCCCAGACGATCAGGCCGGTCTCGTGGGGCTGTCCCAAGTCGGGATGGCGCGGGACGGCTCGGACGGTGAGGCCGTGGCTGCCGCTCGTCGCGCACGTGATGCGAGCCTCGAACCGCGCCTCGTCCGGAGCGGACTCACCCGACGGACTCATCGGGAGCAGGGTCGGCTCCACGATGTCGCGACTCTCCCGGAGCTTGCCCATGTAGACCTGCACGGCGAGGTCGTCGGTCGATAGGCCCGCCGTCCGGACCCATGCGGACACCACGAACTCGCCGCCGACTCGCGTCTCGTCGGGAAGCGCCACCTCGACGCGCGCGATGCGCACCGCGGACCAGGCCCGCCGGATTCTCTCCTTCCACGCGCCGAGAGCCTCCGCGCGCTCGAACCCGTCCGCCTCGAGACTCGTGCGGCGCTCGGCTGCGCGGCAGTATCCCTCGACGACGTACTGGTGGATCATGCGGTTGGTGTTGAACACCGGACACAGCTCGCCCATGGCGCTGCGCATGAGGGCGATCCAGCCCCGCGGCAGCTGATCGGAGCCTCGCGCATAGAACAGGGGCACGACGTCGTTTTCGAGGAGATCATACAGAGCCCCGGCCTCGACGCGGTCCTGGTACTCGTGGTCCCGGTAGTCCTCCCCCTTGCCGATCGCCCAGCCCGCACGCGATGTGTACGCCTCGTCCCACCATCCGTCGAGGATGCTCAGGTTGATGGCGCCGTTGAACGCCGCCTTCATTCCGCTCGTTCCGCTGGCTTCCATGGGGCGTCGCGGCGTGTTCAGCCAGACGTCCACCCCCTCGACGAGATAGCGCGCGATCACCTGATCGTAGTCCTCGAGGAAGACGATCCGGCGGCGGAACTCCGGGCGACGCGCCAGCTGGATCAGCTGACGGATCAGCTCCTTTCCCGGCTCGTCCTTCGGATGCGCCTTACCGGCGAACAACACCTGGACGGGACGTCCGGCACCGTTGAGGATCCGGTCGAGCCGCGCCGGGTCGCGCAGGAGGAGCGTTCCTCGTTTGTAGGTGGCGAATCGCCGGGCGAAGCCGATCGTGAGCGCCTCGGGGTCGAGCACCTCCTCGGCCTGATCGATCTCCGCCTTCCCGGCTCCCCGCCCGGCGAGCTGCGCCGCGAGGCGCCGCCGGGCAAACGCCACCAGCCGCTCGCGTCGCCGCTCGTGGGTCCTCCAGAGCTCCTCTCCCGGGATCTGCTCGCCGCGCGCCCAGACCCGCGTGTCGCCGGGCTCCTCGGCCCATCGGGGGCCGAGGTAGCGGTCGTACAGGTTCCGCATGTCGTCCGAGATCCAGGACTGGGAGTGGATGCCGTTCGTGAGAGGCACGATCGGCACCTCGTCCACCGGCACGCCCGGCCAGACTTCCTGCCACATTTCCCGCGAGACGCGAGAGTGGAGGCGGCTGACGCCGTTGACGAAGCGCGACGTCCGGATGGCCAGGACCGCCATGTTGAACGGCTCGTCGGAGCGCCCCGGATGGATCCTTCCCAGATCGACGAGCTCCTCGCGCGTGAGCCGGAGCTCCTCGCGGAACCGGCCGAGGTGCCGCTCGACCACGTCCGGAGGGAACATGTCGATTCCCGCGGGGACCGGCGTGTGCGTGGTGAACACGCCGCTCGAGGCAGTCACCTCGAGGGCGGTCCGGAACGAGAGACCATCGTGACGCATGAGCCTGCGGATCCTCTCGAGACCGAGGAACGCGCAGTGCCCCTCGTTCATGTGGAAGACCCGTGGCCGCATCCCGAGCGCCTCGAGCGCGCGGACCCCGCCGATGCCCAGGACGATCTCCTGGCGAATCCGCAGATCTCCGTCGCCTCCGTACAGCTCGTCCGTGATGTCCTGGAGGTCGGGAGGGTTCTCCTGGATGTTCGCGTCGAGCAGCACCAGCGTGACCCGGCCCACCTGCACCCGCCAGGGACGGAGCACCACCTCCCTGCCGTCGAGGTCCACCGAGAATCGGATCGGGCTGTTCTTCTCACCGTGAAAGGGCCGGATCGGCAGCACCGAAAAGTCGTTGACCGGGTTCCGTTCCTGCTGCCACCCCTCCGCGGTCAGGTACTGCCGGAAGTACCCCTTCTGATAGAGAAGACCGACTCCGACGAGCGGTACTCCGAGGTCGCTCGCCGACTTCAGGTGATCGCCGGCCAGGATGCCGAGCCCACCGGAGTAGATGGGGAGGCACTCGGTGAGGCCGAACTCCATGGAGAAGTAGGCGACCAGCGGCGTGTCGCACGGCCCGAATTTCTTCTGATGCCACGTGCCGGAGCTCGAAACGTAGTCGTGCAGATTCTCCGCCACGCGATCCATGTGGGCGAGGAACGCCTCGTCCTGCGCCGCCTCGAGCAACCGCTCCTGAGAGAGGCTTCCCAGCATCAGGACGGGGTTGTGACCGCTCTCCTCCCAGAGATCTCGATCGAGTCTCCGGAAGAGGCCGATGCTCTCGTGGTCCCACGACCAGCGGATGTTGTAGGCCAGGTCCTCGAGGGCCTGCAATCGCCCGGGAAGCGCGGGGCGCACGTGGAAGCTCTTGACGGGTCGCATCGGGAATCTCCCCTTCACGATCTCCGGAGGCTCTCCTCGAAGCACGAGAGCGCGCGGAGGAACGATGGCGCCGCGTTCATGGGCAGACGGTGGAATCGTCGAGCGCGGCGGGCCCGTAGATCCCCGTGGCGCAGTCGTTCTGACCGCGAACCAGGTACCAGCATCCATCTCCCGGACCAGCAGGGCACTGCGCTTCCGGCTCCGCGAAGGAGGGCGTCGTCAGGTCGTTGGCCGCGCAGACGGCGTCGGCCACGGGCCCTCCCGAGCGGAGGCCCGACAGGGTCCCGCGCGTAACGTCGTACCGCATCAGGCTGCCATCCGAGGATTCCTGTCCGTCCCAGGAGAGCGCCACCCCGACGTCGGGCAGACCGCCGTGACGCACCTCGACTCCTCGGATCGCCCGAGGCCCTCGCAAGAACACCATGTGTGCGCTGAACACGCCGTCGGGAGCGCCGACGACCTGCGTGCTGAGCGTCCCTCGGCCCGCGCGCAGCGACGGCCACGCCTGGAGCGCGCCAATCCGCCCGCCGAGAGGCGACGAATCGCCCTGGCGGGCGACGATGCGGGGCACGCCGTTTTCCGGGCTGATCACGAACCTCTCTCTCTCTTCGCCGCCCGGCATCAGCACGGAGGTCCAGAGCAGGACGTCGCCGTCGTCGTCGATGGCCTGGATCGGGTTGCGCGACACGGCCAGGCCCCAGCACGCACCGCCGTCGATCGGATCGTAGAAGGCGAGAGCCTTGCGCCAGTGCGTGCTCGGAGAGCCGGCGAACCATCCGGAGGAGTAGTCGCCCGGCGAGCGCTGGTAGTCCGCGAAGAAGGCGATCTTCCCGGAGTTGTTGATCGTGGGCGCGAAAAAGTCGACGTAGCTCCCGCCCGCCGGCGTCGGGTCGCCCACCTTCACGGTCCAGCGATGCTCCCTGCCGGTCGAGACGAGCAGCCCGCCCGCGGCGGTGCCTCCGCTGACGTAGGCTCGAAAGCTCACCTGCCCTGCATCGTTGATGTCCGGAGCCGGCCCGGTGGGGACCCAGGTGTCATCGACGAAACCACTCCACTCGGTGCCGAGATACGAAAACGTCCCTCCCCCCGGCGCCGGATCGCCTACGGCGGCGAATTTCGTGGCCACGCCCTTTCGCCAGAAGAGAATGTCCGCATCGGCGGGGCCGGCGGTGCTCGTGCTCGCGAGGAAGACAACCTCGCCGCTTGCGTTGAGGGAGCCGGGCCCGATCGCTCCGAGAAGACCGCCGGTGGGAAACGCGTCGCCCACCGCCGCCACCTTCACGATCTGCTTCTCCGCCGCGCGATAGAGAAACAATCCGCGCGGAGAGCTCCCCTGATCCACGTCGGACAGGAACAGAACGTCGCCGTTGACGTTGATGTCGGGCACGAACGCCGTCCCCAGGAACAACCCGCTGAAGCTCCCCCCGATCGGCGAAGGGTCTCCGCACCCCGAACCGGGGTTTCCGCTCCCTCCTCCGCCTCCGCAGCCCCTGACGATCACCCGAAGACCCTCGCTGTCGGCAACGAAGAGCCCCTGGTTGCGCTCGGAGCCGTCGATGGAAGCGACGAACGCGACCCGGCCCGAAGGACCGATCGTCGAGGGCCAGAAGAAGGCTGCTGGGATCAGCGTTCCCCCTCCGGGTACGGGCTGGCCGTGCCAGGCGTGCGGAACGACCCCGCAGACCTCGGCGTCGGACGCGAGCGGGCCCGATGGCATGGAGCGCGACGAGATCGGCGGGGAGCTGCCCCGGCGCGTCACGGTTCGAACGGTCGCGCCGGCTTCGCCGCACGGGCCGATCGGGGTGCCGCGGCATAGCGCTGTCTCCGAACGGGCGATCGTCTCCGTCTCCGGCGCATCGAGGGTTCTCACGTGGGGCCCGAGAGGAGCGACTGGCCTTGGGGGCGAGGATCCGACCGCCGCGGCCGCGCAGAGCGCCAGGAGAGCTTCGCGAACCTTGAACGGCGCCCGGCCCGGGCGCTTCTTCGGAGCTCCGCCCCCACTCACGCCGCGCGAGATGCGCTCGATCGAGCCTCTCGAGAGAACGCGGAAAGGATGGTCGCCTGCGCTCACGAGCATCGAGCTTTCCCTCCCTCTTACTCGACTTCGTTCGTAGGTTCACTCCTCATGATTGTGCGCAGAGTATAGCGTCGATCCTTCCGAGCCAGCGCGGGGTTCTTCCCGCCGAGCTTCTCGCTCCATCCGAGAGCCGACGGACCTGGGCGCGAATCCTTCCCTCCCGAGAGGGGCGAGTCCTCGGCCTCGGGATTTCCGCACTGGTGGACCGGAAATGGTCTTTTTCGCCCGTTGACAGGCGCCGCAGAGAGAGTAAGACAACGAACAGCAGGCCGGGAGGATCCGCAAGCCGCCGGGCAGGCCGTTGATCAGGGGCGACCGCCCCGAGGCGAGTGTGTCTTTCACCGCATCGCCTGCGGGAGGTTCTCATGTATCGCGCCGGATTCGCACGGGCTCGACCGAAGCTCCAAGTTTTCCTCGTCGTCGCTTCCGTCCTCATTCTGTCCACGTCCGTCATCCTCGGACAGATCCGCGGAACGTTGAGCAACTTCGACGCGCGGAACGACACGAACCGGGTGATGACCAACCTCGAGCTGGACATGCGGTTGATCCAGCCGACGGACGTTCTCAACTACTACCAGGGCCCGAACTCGTGGGGCGTTCCACCCATCGTCCGCGACGTGGGCGGAATGGAGGTCACCTGGGCGGATTTCCGGAACCCGCTCCTGCCCGGGATGATGCGCCATTTCGGACTCGCGCTCACTCCCGACGCGCCGCCTCCGTGCGGGGTCACGGCCCACTGGACGCAGCACTTGAAAGTCGTGGAGATCCCCGTTCCCTGGCAGACGTGGCGATCCGGCCCCCTGAACCAGGTCATCGACGTGATCCGGAACAACCCCCAGTTCGACGAGCCGGTCACGATCCGTCGCCAGTTCCTCACACTCGAGACTCCGGTCCCGCTCGATCAGCTCAACTGGGATCTGCCGACACCGCTTCCCTGGCAAGCGGTCCCGGGAGATCCCGTGGTCGTCATGCCGGGAGCCGTCGTCGAGCTGCCGATTCCGGTCCTTCCGTCGACTGCTGCGGTCCTCGTCCGGTACGAGGTCGCGCGCGCCTCGAATCCGGAGAACGTGATCACGCGCTTCGTGAACGAGGCGGAGCTGGCGACCTTCGTGTTCCCGCCGGTGATCGTCGGGAGCCTGAGCAACTTCGACGTGGTGAACGACACCGGAAAGCCGGTCCACGACCTCGAGCTCGACATCCGGAACATCACTCCGAATGACATCCAGGGTTGGTACACGGGCAGCAACGCGTGGGGCGTCCCCCCCGTGATCCGCCAGCTCGACGCGCTGCCGACGACCGAGGTGACCTGGGTGGACGAGTGGAACCCGCTCGCCTACGGCCAGATGCGGCACTTCGGCCTGCGTCTGAACCCCAACACGCCGGAGCCGCTGGTGCGCGCGTTCTGGACGCGGGTCGTCAAGACCCACCAGATCCCCGTCCCGTGGCAGTGGTGGGAGACGCAGCCGAACGTCGTGCGGGACGTCATCCAGCTTTCCGACATGTTCCCGACTCCGGTGGTGATCGAGAGGCAGTGGGCGATCCTTCCCACCCCGGTGCCGCTCGCTAATCTCGTGTGGGACAACCCGTCGATTCCGTGGCAGCCGGATCCGGCGGGACCGATCGAGATCCAGCCGGGCGTCCAGAGCTTCTTTGACATCTGGCTCGATGTCTCCGTGGCGCAGGCCGTCGCCATGCGGTACACGGTCACGCCGCAGGGGGGCTCGAACACCCCCGTGACGCGCTTCGTGAACGAGGCCGTGCTCGGCCCGCACACCGGGTTCCAGCCCCAGATCCTAGGGTCTCTGAGCAACTTCGACGCGATCAACCTGACCGGGGTGCCCGTCACGAACCTCGAGCTCGACCTGCGCGGGATCCAGCCTCATCACATCATGGGCTGGTACCAGGGGCCGATGGCGTGGGGCCTCAACCCCATTACCCAGGCTCCGATCTTCTCGCCTCTGCCGCAAACGGAGGTGACCTGGGCCGACTTCCGGAATCCCCTGCTGCCCGGCCAGACGAGGCATTTCGGGATCGAGCTGAACCCGGGCGCGCCGATCACCTGCGGGGTGCAGGCGTACTGGACGCGGCACGAGAAGATCGCCGACATCCCCGTGCCGTGGCAGACCTGGGAGCCCAGGCCGGGACAGATCGTGGATGTGATCCGTCTTCCGGCCGACTTCCCGCAACCGGTGCTGATCCAGCGGCAGTTCGCGCTATCGATGACGCGGCTCCCGCTCAACGAGCTCAACTGGCGCGATCCAGACCCCTTCCTCTCGTGGCAGCCGTACGACCCGAGTCCCATCCCACTCTCGCCGGGAGGCACCGCTCTCCTTCCGATTCCCTTCATGATCGAGGCTCGAGCGGCCTACGTGCGGTACACCGTGGCGCTCTCCAGCAGCCCCGGTCAGGTGGTGACACGCTTCGTGAACGAGGCGCAGATCGAGACGCTGGGACCCGTCCCGACGATCGTCGGCTCGCTGAGCAACTTCGACGCGACGAACCTCACCGGGAAGCCGGTCCACGACCTGGAGCTCGACATCCAGCACATCGCCCCGGCGCAGATCCTCGGCTGGTACACGGGTGCGAGGGCGTGGGGAATCCCGCCCGTCATCGCCTCTCTGGGCGTCGGCGGGACCGAGGTCACCTGGGTCGACGACCGTCTCCCGATGCAGCCGGGTGAGACCCGTCACTTCGGCATCTCGCTCGCCCCGAACGCTCCGGAGCCGCTGGTCCGCGCGTCGTGGACCCGCGAGGTCAAGGTCTCCCAGATCCCGGTCCCATGGCAGTTCTGGCTGGTTCCTCCGGGGAACTTCATCCGCGACGTGGTGCAGCTGTCCGACACGTTCGACCGGGCGGTGACGATCCGGAGAGACTTCGCGCTCACCGTCGACCCGGTGCCGCTCGACCTTCTGAACTGGGACCTCCCCGCGCCCTGGCAGCCGGGAGATCCGAGCCCGATCACGCTCTCGCCGGGATTCCAGGCCGACCTCGACATCCCGGTGGACTGGAGGCGGTGGGGCGGCGTCCTGGTGCGGTACGAGGTCACCCTGCCCGACGGCATGACCCCGGTTCGCTTCGTGAACGAGGCGATCCTCGGTCCGGGAATCGTCTCCGGACTGCATTTCGACACCAACAAGGTCGACATCCTCTGGAACGCGGCGCCGCTTCAGAGCGCGCTCTACGACATCGTCAGCGGAAAGATCTCCGCGATGCGCTTGAACGGGGGTGTGCAGGATGGCACCTGCATGCCCCTCGGGAACAACTTGACGGTGCCGCGATACACCGACCTCGCGTTGCCTCCGAGAGGCGACGGCTTCTACTACCTGGTCCGCTCGGTGCTGCCGGTCGAGGTCCACGGGACCTACGACTCGGTCACCGACCCGCTGCAGCGCGAGAACAGGGATCTGGAGATCGGGCCCGGTGACTGTCCCTAGCAGGCGCCCGAGCAGAGCGGCTCCCCGATCGTGACCCCACGGTGATCGGGGGCCGGGACCGGCGATGCCAATGCGGGGAGCGCGCCGGTCCAAACGGGGGCGGGTTCGAGTACTCGGATCCGCCCCTTTTCTTCAATAACCAATAACGACGTGGTGCCATGCTCGGCGAATCGGCGGCGTAGGCGCCGCAGGTTCGTGGCTTCCTCTCATCACATCCTTGACGAACATCGGGGCGTCGGCGCCCATTGCAGCGGCACGCGGCGGCGAGTAGCCTTCGGGAACCGAGGCCGGAACAGATTCCGCTCCGGAAGGAGCAGAAAGGACGACCATGGCAAGCGCTTCGCTCGAGAACCAGAAGAAGATCCTCGCGCGCCAGGACAGGATCATGGCGAACCAGAAACGGATTCTCGCGAGTCAGGCCAAGCTCGCCAAGATCCTCGCCAACCAAGGAGAGATCGTCCGCAACCAGAAGACGATCGTCGCCAACCAGAAGAAGATCCTGGCGAACCAGGCAACGATCCTGGCCGGGTAATCGACATCCCGCCACCCAGGTTGCGCGATTCCTTGCTATCGTCCAGGCCATGATCGACCTGCTGGGTTGGGTGCCGGTGATCACATCCTTGGTTCTGGGCCTGGTGTACCTGTGGTGGGGCGACGCCGGGCCTCCGCTCAAGATCCTCGGCGTCATGGTGTTCTTCGCGGCGGTGTATCTGCAGTTCTTCTCGCGTCACTCGCTGGTCGGCCTGCTCCTGCAGGCCGCCCTTGCGCTGCTGCTCGCGATGTGGCGGAGACTGGACGCAACACCTGGAGAGCGCCCGGGGTAGAATCACGGGGTAGAATCCGACGCAGTTCCCTTGGGAGATCGGCGAGTGCCCGGAAGCTCCGGGAGGTGACCATGAAGAGCGCGCCGTTTGTCTTCGGAATCTTGGTTGGGCTTCTGTCGTTCGACTGCGGCATCTATGGATCGCCCCCGATCCAAGAGGAAAGCAGCGCCCCCACGCCGATCCTCCAGTTCTGGAAAGTCGAGGGAACGTCATGCCTTCAGCTGAAGGCGCCGCGGAGTGAAGCGTCCCGGGACGAGGTCAACAGGGCCGAGAGCGAATGGCTCGCCGCGAACTACCCGGGCTATCGGACCGTGGAATGGCACCGAGAGCTTCTCGTGCCGGGCGCATCCAGCGAGCCGGGCGACGAGACGGAAACCCGGATCTCCAGCGATCGGGTGGAGATTCTCGGGCCCGATGGGAAGCGACACCAGGTCTGCTTCGAGTTCGGACCAAACGGGGTGAGGGTGCCCACGGAAGAGTGAGAATCCGGCCGCCGTGGCGACACAGCGGTCGGTCCGGGCGGTCACTCCACGTTCCGGCGAATTGCCCTTGCCTCGACCATCCTCGCCCGAGACAGAATGCGCAGGAGCACCTCGAGGATCCCCGCGGCGAATGCGACCCCGGCGAGCTGGCTCGCGACGACCGCGACCGCGAAGTAGAGCAGCCCGACGCTCATCGTCGGTTCGAGACCGCCCTTCCTCGGAAAAGTCACATCGCTTCGTTTCCGCTGCGCCGCCTCACTGCCGCACGGTCTCCTCGAGGAACACCGCGTTCGCGACGGCCATCGTCCCGTCCTTCTTCTCGACGAGGGTCTGAACCGGGGTGATCGCCTTGAGAATCCCCCGCTCGCCGCGGATCTCCACCTCGTCCCCGGTGCGGTAGATCTTCCGAGCGTAGAAGCCCGCGATGATGTTTCGCGTGATGTCCCGGGTGCCGAGGCCGAAGGACAGCCCGAAGGCGAGCGCGACACCGGCCAGCGTGCACACGGTCACGATCCGGATGATGTCGGTGTCGATGCGCAGCTGGGCGATGGCCATGATCCCCGTGATGAACAGGATCAGGGACGATACGACGTTCCCCAGGGCCGAGGAGTAGTCGATGCCCGCCTCCTTGGAGGCCCGAGTGACCGCGGCACCGGCCGCGCTCCCTGCGGAGCTGCCGATCAGCACGAGAAGGACCGCGGAGACGAGATTCGGGAGGAACCCGAGGAACGACCCGATCGCGTTCGAGATCGGCACGAGCCCCAGCGTCGCCGCGGCGGTCTGCGCGAAGAGGAACAGGAGGAGGAAGTACGCGATGCGGGGGATCAGCGAGCTCGCGGGCTGCTCCACGCCCAGCTTCTGGAAGCTCTTGTCGAATCCCATGCGCGCAACGAGAGAGTCGAGCCGCATGCGTTGCAGCCCCATGCGGAGCACCCGTTCGACGATTTTCGCCACCAGAATCGCGACGACGAGGAACAGGAGGCCGGTCAGGATCTTCGGCACGGTCGCGAACGCGGAGTCGACCAGGTGCCGGTACACGGCCAGAAGCTGGTCTCTCAGTCCCGGGGTCTCCATGCGGGGGGCCTCCTTCAGGCGCGCGCCGGGGCGTCGGGTGCGCTCGTCCGGGCGCTCGCGTCAGTCGGGCTCGTTCCGGTCGCTCTCGGGGCGTGGGAAGAGCTCGAAGATCATCTGCAGAAACTCCATGAACACGAGCGCGGGCCCCGACCAGAGGAGGTCCACGAGATGGGACGCGGTGCGACGGAAGAGGATCCTGTTCCTCACGCCGGCGAGAAAGCCGGTCGAGGTCTCGTGACGCAGGCTCGCCAGCGCCTCGATGGGCTCTCCGGGGTCGACGTCCTCTCCGCTCCCCGCTCGACTCGGGGTCTCGCTCCCGCCGTTCACGCGGACGCCTCCGGAGGAGCCGGACGGGACCCGCGGGCCCCGGAACCGAGCGGCTTCCCTTCGAACCTCTGCCGGAACTCCTCGCGCGCTCTCTTGATCCGCATCTTGACGGCGGAGAGACCGAGCCCCAGCTCGGTCGCGATCTCCTCGTAGGAGAGCTGATCCATGTCCCTCAGGATCAGGGGGATTCGAAGCGTATCCGACATGGAGTCGAGCACCTCCGCGATCCGACCGCGGTCGTCCTGGGCTTGCATCGAGGCTTCCGCCCGGGCCGAGACCCGGAGCTCGGGCGCACCCTCCATCGACGGGTCCTCGAGGGGAACGAAGCTCTTCCCCTCGCGCTTCTCGAGGAAATTCAGGCAGTGGTTGATCTTGATTCGCTGGAGCCAGGTCCGGAACCGCGACCGCCCCTCGAACCCCTGCAGGCTGAAGTAGGCCTTCACGAAGACCTCCTGCGAAAGATCCTCCGCGTCCGCGGACGACCGCGACAGGAAGCGGCAGTTTGCCGTCACGCCGTCCCGGTGCCGCTGCACCAGCGCCTCGAAAGCACGGAGGTCGTCCGGGGCGGCGCTCCGGGCGAGGCCGACCAACTCCTCGTCGCTGGTCTCGTCGTGATGCGCCACGGGATCTCCCACCTCGTTGGACCGCCGGCAGGCCACGGGAGTCACACGAAAGCGGCGCGCCGGAGGTGAAACTCTACCAGAGAGGACAAACGGGGACTGTCCCCATCTGCGCCAAGCGGCCGATCGCGGGCTTCCGCCATCGGGGCTCGCGTGCTACAAGAGGTCCTCGAACATGGGAGGTTCTCATGCGACGCATCATCATCGTCTTTCCCCTGCTCGCCGCGTTCTCGGCGGCGCCGCCGTTCGCTGCCGACGCCCCGCCCATCCTTGTGCGCAACCCGACGCTCAGCGCCACGGCCATCGTCTTCGAGCTGGGCGGCGATCTGTGGAGCGTGCCTCGGGAGGGGGGTGAGGCGAAGCGGCTGACGGCCTCTCGAGGCCAGGAATCGGGCCCGCTTCTCTCGCCCGACGGCAAGTGGATCGCCTACACGGGAGACCACGACGGCAATCGCGACGCATACGTGATGGACGCCCGTGGCGGGACGCCCCACCGGCTCACGTGGAACCCGGGAGACGAAACGGTCGTCGGCTGGACCCCGGACGGGAAGCGCGTGCTCGTTCGCTCGTTCCGGGAGAGCGCGACGAGCTACGCCCATCTCTACACCATCGGGCTCGACGAAGGGCTGCCGGCGCGGATCGAGCTGCCCGCGGCTCAGACCGGCTCGTTCTCTCCCGCCGGGACACGCCTCGCGTACGTGCCCACCCCGAAATGGCAGGACGCGTGGAAGCGCTACCGCGGCGGCCAGACCACGCCGATCTGGATCGCAAACCTCGCCGACGCGTCCATCGAGAAGGTGCCGCGCGACAACTCGAACGACGACTTCCCGATGTGGATCTCGGATCGGGTCTACTTCCTGTCGGATCGGGAAGGACCGGTCACCCTGTTCTCGTACGACACGCGTTCGAAAGCCGTGACGCGCGTGCTGCCCGCCCAGGGGCTCGACGTGAAGTCGGCGAGCGCGGGACCTGGCGCCATCGTCTACGAGAAGTTCGGCGAGATCCGGCTGTACGACCTCGCCGCGGGCACGGACCGGGCCGTGCCTGTCACCGTGTCGGCCGATCTCCTCGAGCTGCGTCCGCGATGGGTGAAGGTCGCCGAGAACGTCCAGAACGCCGCCATCTCCCCCGGGGGCGCCCGCGCGGTTTTCGAAGCGCATGGGGAGATCTTCACGGTGCCGGCCGAGAAGGGGGACGTGCGCAACGTCTCGAGCTCGCCCGCCAGCGCGGAGCGCGATCCGGCATGGTCCCCGGACGGGACGAAGATCGCGTTCTTCTCCGACTCCTCGGGCGAGTACGCGCTCCACATCGTCGCTCAGGACGGAAAGGGTGAGCCGAAGGTGATCCGGCTGGGCGAGCCGCCTTCCTTCTTCTATAGGCCGGTGTGGTCCCCCGACGGGAAGATGATCGCGTTCCACGACAAGCGCCTGACGCTCTGGACCGTGAGCGCGGAGGGAGGCAAGCCTGTTCGCGTGGACCAGGACTACTACGAGACCCCGGCGCGCACCCTCGACCCGGCGTGGTCCCCGGACTCGCAGTGGATCGCGTACACGAAGCAGCTACCGAGCTACCTGCACGCGGTCTTCGCGTACGACCTGAAGTCCGGAAAGGCCGTGCAGCTCACCGACGGGATGAGCGATGCGCGCTTCCCGGTCTTCGATCGCAGCGGCAAGTACCTCTTCTTCCTCGCCAGCACGAACCTCGGACTGGGAGCGTCGTGGCTCGACATGTCGTCCATCGAGCGCCCGGTCCTGCGGAGCGCGTACGTCGCCGTGCTCGCGAAGGATCTCCCCTCACCGCTCGCACCGGAGAGCGACGAAGAGAAGCCGGAGGAGAAGAAGGCCGACGGCGACGCGGCAAAGGAAGCCACGAAGGAGGGCGGGCGCAAGAAGGAAGACAAGAAAGGCGAGGAGAGGAAGGAAGAGGCAGCACCAACGACGATCGACCCGGAGGGTCTTTCGCAGCGGATCCTCGCCCTCCCGATCCCCGCGCGCAACTACGTCGGGCTCGCCGCCGGGAAGGAAGGGATCCTGTTCCTGGTGGAGGGTCCCCTCGTGGAGCCGGCGGAGGGCGAGAGCCAGCCGGCCACCGTGCATCGCTTCGACCTGGCGAAGCGGAAGATCGAGAAGTTCGCCGACGGGATCGGCGCAGGGGCGTTCCTCGTGGCGGCGCGCGGCGACAAGGTGCTCTTCCGCAAGGACCCGGAGAAGAAGTGGTTCCTCGCCGGATCGGAGCAGAGCCCGAAGCCGGACGAGAAGGCGCTGGACCTGTCGGGCATGCAGCTTCTCGTCGATCCGCGTGCCGAGTGGAGACAGATCTACCGCGAGGTCTGGCGAATCCAGCGCGACTTTCTGTACGACCCGGGGTTTCACGGGCTCGACCTGCAGAAGGCCGCCGCGTTCTACGAGAAGTACCTGAACGGCCTCGCCTCGCGCGCCGACCTCAACTACCTGTTCGAGGAGATGCTCGGCGAGCTGACGCTCGGGCACGTCTTCGTGGGCGGCGGCGACTCGCCGCAGACAGAACCGATTCGGGGCGGGCTCCTCGGGGCGGACTACGCGCTCGAGAACGGGCGCTACCGGTTCAAGCGGGTGTACGACGGAGAGAACTGGAACCCGAAGCTGCGCGCTCCCCTCACCCAGCCGGGCGTGAGCGTCCGCGCCGGCGAGTACCTGCTCGCGGTGAACGGACGCGACCTCGCTCCGCCGGCGAGCCCGGACGAGGCGCTGGCCAACACGGCGGACCGGCAGGTCGTCCTGACGATCGGACCCGACCCCTCGGGGAAGAGCTCCCGCGAGGTCACCGTGGTGCCGGTCGGCGACGAAAGGCAGCTCCGCCGCTTCGCGTGGATCGAGGACAACCGCCGCACCGTCGACCGCATGACCAACGGGCGCGTCGCCTACGTCTACCTCCCGAACACCGCGGAGGCGGGCTACGGCTACTTCAACCGGTACTTCTTCTCGCAGGTCGGAAAGGACGCCGCGGTACTCGATGAGCGCTTCAACGAAGGCGGCTCGCTGGCCGACTACATCATCGACCACCTGAAGCGGCCCCTGATGAGCCTCCTCGCGACCCGCGACGGCGCCGACCAGCGCTCGCCGGGCGCGGCCATCTACGGTCCGAAGGCCATGATCGTCAACGAAATGGCCGGCTCGGGCGGCGACGCCATGCCCTGGTACTTCCGGAAAGCAGGCCTCGGCAAGCTCGTGGGGAAACGCACGTGGGGAGGGCTCGTCGGCATCTACGACTACCCGCCGCTGCTCGACGGCGGCGCGGTCACCGCTCCGCGAGTGGCGCTCTACGGCCTGGACGGCGAATGGGAAGTGGAGAACGTCGGCATCGCGCCGGACGTGGAGGTGGACCTCGAGCCGACGGCGTGGCGCGAGGGGCGGGACACCCAGCTCGAGGCGGCGGTCCGCGTCGTGATGGAGGAGGTGGAGAGGAATCCGCCGAAAAAGTACCGGCGGCCGGCGTACCCGAAGGTTCCGCGGCGGTCGTTCTGAGACGGGTCCCCGGGTGTCCGTGGAGGCGATACGCACTACCGCTCATGGAGCACGCCTTGGTCTCGTCCACGTGGCTCCAGTTGCTGTCGCGATAGCACGTCCCGCGAAAACGGGACGTGTCGACGACGGTCTCCGCCAGCATCACCCGCTGCCCGTACGCCTCCTCCCGGTCCCGACGGCGCCATCGCAGATTGGCCGCCAGGACCCGTGACGCCGGGTGTGGGTGCCGTCCCCACGGCGAAACGAGAAACCGCGCGCTGTTGACGACCAGCGAGACACGCGACGAAGCTCTGGCGCGGGACACTGCGACCACGTCACCGTGAACGAAGCTCGCCTTCCCGCACGGGACACCTCTATACTAAGGACGACTGAAGTGGGAGCGCGGTCGCCATCTTGCGTGGTGACGGCGCTGGAGAAGGCTCATGACGCGGTTTCCGTGTCCCCACCTTCGCGATCCAGTCGAATTGTCCGAGGCACGCGAGCGTCACATCGCGGAGCGTCACCCTGAGCTCCTCCCCGCAAGTCGTCATCGCATCGCCGAGACCCTCGCGAATCCTGAGATGGTCCGTCGGAGCTCCAGAATGGGGAATGCGCGACTGTTTTCCCGCTGGTACGATGACCTCGGAAGCGGCAAACACGTTGTCGTTGTGGTTGTCAGCCAGGCAGGAGAAGCAAGCCGTCACTGGGTCATCACCGCCTACATTGCCCGCCGGCTCGCGGGAGGAGAGATCGAATGGCAGCGAAGCTAGCCTTCCAGTACGACCGCGAGGCGGACATCCTCCACATCAGCAAGCGTCCGCCGTACCCAGAGCAGGAATCCGAGGAACTCGGGGACGACGTCGTTGCCCGGATCAACCCCGACACAGGAGAGGTGGAGAATCTAGAAATCCTCTTCTTCTCTGGCTCCTCTCGATTCCCCGTGATGGCCGAGGTTTCCGGTGACGACGGCCGGGTTTCAGCGCGCGCAAACCGAAGAAACAGTGAGGGATACGGAGAATAGGTGCGATCATTGCCGGTGCTCGGGGGCGGGCCCGAACTTCCCACCCGACACGGCCCCTGACCCTCTTCCTCCCTCGGCGAATCCGGGTTTCTCAAACGTACGGGGTGTTCCCAGGGCATCCCTCTGGAACGGAACCTGCGGGAAGTCGACGCCATCGCGGAATCTCGAGAGGAGCC
>CAVOVZ010000026.1:0-153597 GCA_963699985.1 Terriglobia bacterium | reverse complement strand
CCTCTCTGGAAGCTCGGTGCCGGAACGCGGCGGCTCGCTGGAGCGGAGCCGTCCCTCCGAGCCACCGTCGCCGGCGCAAGGAACGCATTTGAATGAATATTGACGCATTAGAGAAATGATTTATTATTTTCCCCGTGCGGCACTCTCCTGCCGAAGTTCAGACGCTTCTCCGCCGCCTCGATGGCGAGCCCGCGGACGCCCTCGAGTCCGAGACCCTCGAGTGCAAGGGCTGGGATCCGAGCGGCGACTTGAAAGGGCAGATCAAGGACCTCCGGGAATCGGTCGTCTGTCTGGCGAACGCCCGCGGCGGAACGATCGTGTTGGGGATCCGGGACCGAGCGACGACGCGCGGGAGAGCCATCGTCGGCGTGGGTGATCTCGATCCGGAGCGTCTTCGGAGGGCACTCTTCGACGGGACCGATCCGCACCTCACGGTGGAGATCGAGGAACTGCTGGAGCGCGACTGCCGGGTGCTCCTGGTTCATGTTCCACGCGGGGTCACGATCCACTCGACGAGCGAGGGCGTTTCGAAGATCCGGATCGGCAAGGAGTGCAAGCCCCTCACCGGCGTCCTCCTGGCGAGGGCCGCTCTCGGCCGGGGCGGCCTGGATCTCACCTCGGAGCCGGTGCCGGGAGCGACCCCACGGGATCTCGATCCGGAGGCCGTGAGGATCCTTCGCGACTCGCTCGCCCCGGAGAGCGGACTGCGAGAGCCCTCGTCCGTCTCCGCCGAGGAGCTGCTCGCGGGCATGGACCTGTTGCGGGACGGCGAGATCACGCTCGCGGCCATGTTGCTCGTCGGTCGTCCCACCGCGGTCGCTCGGTGGGCGAGCCAGCACGAGGTCATCTTCCTCAAGTACGAGACCGCGACCCGGTACGACGTCCGCCACGACCTGCGTGGTCCCGTTCTCTTGGTGCTCGAAGCGATCAAGCGCTACCTCGAGCCGCACGTGAAGATGTCCCTCCTGCAGTCCGACGGTTTGTCGGAAATCGCCACTCCGGACATCACCTGGTGGGTCGCGCGGGAGGCAGTCCTCAACGCCCTCGTGCACCGCGACTACTTCCTTCGCCAATCCGTCTACCTCGAGCTGCGCCCGGGTCGAATCGAGGTGTCGAGCCCGGGCGGCTTCACGGGTGGTGTCACTCCGGACAACGTCTTGCGCCACCCCCCGGTCCGCCGGAATCCCCTGCTGGCCGACGCGCTGCAGCGGCTCGGGTACGTCAATCGCGCCGGCATGGGGGTCGACCGGATCTACGAGGACCTGCTTCGTCTCGGAAAGGCGATGCCCCGGTACGAGGCCGACGAGGCCCACGTGCGGCTCATGCTTCCGCTGAAGTCTCATGCCGCGTTTGCGCGCTTCGTGGATGCCGAGCGCCGCGCCGGCCGCCGGCTCGATCTGGACGACCTGATCGTGCTGAGGACGGTCGCCGATCGGGGTGAAGTGGACCGATGGGCCGCCGCTCGGAGCCTGCAACGGGATGAGGACGACGCCGCAGAGAAGCTCGTGGAGCTGCGGGAACGGGGATACTTGACGCCGCGAGGTCGAGGGCGTGGAACTGCGTACCGCCTCTCTCGAGAATGGTCCGACTCGCTTCGGGGCCGCCATCGGACGGACGACGCTCTTCCCCTCGACGACGAGGCGATTCGACTTCGCGTGCAGGCGATGCTCGCGGAGCGGGGTCGCCTGACGAATGCCGAGGTGCGGCGCCTCTCGGGATATGGGCGCGCCGAGACGCTCCGGCTCATGAGACATCTCCGCGACACCGGAGCGGTGGCTCTCGAGGGACGAGGGCGAGGGGCGCACTACACGCCGGGGCCGAAGCTGGCTACGCTCACCCCGGCACGTCGGCGGTCGCGACGACGGAAGAAGGAATGAAGCGTCGGGAGTCTATCCCGACAGCCTCGAGTCGGTCGCGATCGCGAACCGCCTGCCGATCGCGATGCGCCGGAAGTCGCGGTGCTCCGGATTGAGCAGGAAGTTGAACTCCTCCGGCACGACGGCGCTCGGGACGCGGAGAACGGCGCTCCGGCCCGAGGCGAGCCAGTCGTCTCCGACGCGCTGCAGGTCGGGAGGAGCCGGATACCTTCGCCACGATGCCGGTAGCTTCCTCGTCGCGATCTCCGACACGAGGCCGGAGTCGAACGTCAGCGGGACGACGAGGTATGCGGGTAGTAGCGCCGACGGAGCGTGGACGATCGTCTCGAGCAGGGCGAGGGACGTGGTGCTCGCGACGTAGACAGACAGGCGTCCGGCGCTCGTCCAGCGTCCTCCGTAGATCCGGGAGCCTTCGCCGTCGAATGCGGTCGCCGCACGCTGCGGCGGCACCACCCGCCGAGCGGTGAGGATCACGAGAAGACGCCGTGCTCGAGTCGGCCGAGGATCGTCTCGACGTCACGCGCGCCGACTTCGGTGACGAGGAGATCGAACGGCCGCTTTCCCCCCAGGGCGAGGATCGGCGATTTCAGCCACTCCACCGCGCGCCCCGCGTCACCGTCGTAAAGATCGACGCCCCGCGCAAACACTCTCGAGACGCGCACGAGCCGATCGGATTCGCCGGGCGTAAGGCGGCCCTGGGTGCGGCGCCGCGCGAGCGTTCGCACCGGGATGCCGACGACGGCGGCGAGCTCGCCCGAGGTGACGCCGAGGGTTCGCTGCAACCGCTCGAACGCCGGGAACGGGAGGCCGGCTTCCAGCTTTCGAACGAGCCCTTCGGTCTCCTGACCACGCAGGCCGAGGAACGCGAGGTACGGGTGGGCTGCGCGGGAGTCGCCGACCGAGAAGCGGCGGTACCGCTCGGCGTCGCTCTCGTGACCGGGAAGGCGGGGCTTCGCCATCGCGTCTCCTGCCAGATGGCCTTACTCTATCAGCCAGATGGTAAGATATCGAGGTCCGAGCATCCCACGCGTGCGGCGTGGCGAGTCAGGATGCGCCGACATGACGACCTATCGCGGGCGGAGGCCTGGATCCTCTCCCCACACCGGATAACGGAAAACCCGTCGCCAGAACCGCGCCGCACCTGCTTCGTGACCATGTGCCGCTCTCATCCGTTCGTGCGGCGTCGCCAGCCGCAGCGCGCCAGGGAATGACCGGTCACGCGCACGGTTTGAACGACGATGCCGGACAGTCGCTGCGTGCCCTCCACGACCGGACGAGGAATGGTGATCGCGGGAGACGATGATTGCGCGGCGTCCGGCGAGGCGGACCTCTTCCTGGGCGGGACTGCGAGGACCGCGACCGTAAACGTGTCCGCGCGCAGGACTTCGAACTGCAGCCCGGCAGCGCTCGTTGACCTCGGGCGACCCGTGCACGCGAGGCTCCGGGAGCACCGCGTTTTTCAACACCATCGCCGAAGGGTTCGCAGATGATTGCGACCCGGGGGAATTCGGCAGGGCATCCCCTTGCGGGGTGCTCGGCTGAAACCGGACCGTGCGGCGGGCATGGTCCTCGAGCCGAAACGCCGATGCGACACAACGCCCTTCAGCTCACGCCGCTGTGCGGGACACTCATGAGCACGTTGCTCGAATGAGAGAACGGAATCACGTTCGGCGAAGCTCGCGCGTTAGCACGCGGATCGCCTTTGCCACTCACACCAACGCTGCTTCCCGCGGATGGGATCCCGCCACGGGATCCCACCGGCGCGGCCCCCGCGATCACTGGGAGACTCGAAGCCCCTTCCCCACCACCGTTTACGGCGAGCAGGAAGTGATGTTACTGTCCCTCCACGTTGGAGCGCTCGCCTTCTTCTCCCTGGCCGAGAAGGTACTCCAGGAGCAGTTGCCTTGCCGGATCAGGTAGTAGAGCCCGTTTCCGAGCGTCGGAACCGTGGTATCCGTCAGAGGGGTTGCCGAGGGAACGTTGTTGAAGAGGCACGACGTTCCCGCGAAGTTGAAGCTAGGTCCGAACGGCCCGCTGAACGGCCCGCGCAGTAGGTCGAGAGCTCCGTCCGACGGCGCGTCCGTGGGCGACATTATCGTAGTCTTATTGCTGAATTTCAGGCTCTGCGTCAGGCCGGGGTACTGGAACTCGTACACGCACCCCGTTGCCGGATCGCACCGGCTAGAGGTGCAGGGTGGGAAGCCGGAGGTGGGGCACGTATTCACCGTTGGGACGCACACCATCCCGACGCAGGCCTCCGGGAAACAGAACGAGCCGCCGCACACGCCGACGGTCGGATTGGTCGGGTTGCAGTCGCACGCGTCTCCCGCACCATCGTGATCCGAGTCGGCCTGATCCCGGTTGTAGCTTCTCGGGCAGTCGTCGCAGGCATCGCCGATGCCATCCCCGTCGAAGTCGGCTTGGCCTGGATTGCTCACGGCAGGACAGTTGTCGCAGAGATCGTTCAGCAGGTCGAGATCTCCGTTGGGAAGGCCCGAATCTTCCTGCAGATCGTCATCGGAGGCCCACCCGAATCCTCGGACCATTGCCAGCCGATGTCCAGCGCATCGATTTCGTCCTGAGGCAGTAAGCCGAGAGTCGCGGCGGAGGCGTACAGCCCGATCCCTCCGCCGAACGCCCAGGAGAACACGTCCGCCCCCGAGAAGGGACCTGCGCCCGGCATGTTCGGATTCACTCCGCCGAGCGACGGAGACCCCGCCGCGAGCGAGAACAGCGCGACGTCGCCCGCTCCCAGCTCTCCGAACGGGAAGGCGTCGTAAAGCGCCAGTGCATCGACGTCGTCCGCTGGAAGAAGTCCGATGTCCACCACTCCACGCGCGAAGATGGCGAACTGCAACGTTCCCGGCAAGAAGCCGGGCGGCGGAGAGAGAAGAATGTCGTCCGCAGTGACCCCGTCCGGGTCCGGCCCCGTGGCGATCCCAGGAAGTGGATCGGCGAGCCCGATCGTGGGTGATCCGGCGTGAAGCGTGAAGTAGACCCCAGCCTCCGGGAGACCGTCCCCGTTTGCGTCCACATGGCTTGCGTCGTCGATCTCGAGCGCGTCGAGGTTGTCCTCCGGAGGTCCGACGGCCGAGTAGGTTGTCCCCGGCGCCTGTAGGCCGAGAAACACCTCGTCGAGGGCGAGCGAGTTGGTACCCGGCGGGAGAGGCGGGATCCGCAGGACGAGGTCGAGTCCTTCACCGAACCAGAGCGGCGGCGCGGCCGTGCCGAAGTAGAGGTCCCCAGCCGCTTCCTTGCCCGCATCACCTCCGCCGTTGCTTGGCCAGGGGGTCCCGATCGGGCCGGCCGGGGGTGATAGAACCGATTCGAACCGGACCGCGCTCCCGGCCACGCCCGTGGACGTCGAAGAGACGCTGAAGATAAGGACGTCACCACCATCCATCCCGAACGAAAGCCCGTCAACGTCATCTCCCGGGACAAGACCGAGTGCTCCAGGTCCCACGGGTGGGGTCGGCGACGGCGGCGGCGCGCCCGAGTTGGGACTGAATGGTCCCGTGTACGGTGGGGGGCCACCGCCGGGACCGACGCCGAGAGAGGCGGAGATGCGATCCCGATTCGTCGCATCGACGCCGACGACGGCGGGGTCACCCGGCGACTGGAACAACTCCCCCTCTGTCGCGAAGTTCCTCGCCGGCGCCGCCGGACCCAACGCGAAGACATCGTTCGGCGCGGGATGCCCGAGCGGGGAACACGGGTCCGGCTGGCGCAGGCCTTCCGCGCGCCCGGCGGGACCGTCCACCGAGAAGACGACCGACCTGTCCTGGAACGTTGGCGGTGGACCCAAGGACGGGTAGTCGGGAGCCGGACCCGCGAGGTGCTTCCCGGCAAGCAGCCATCCGGCGAGGCACCCGGTGGCTACGTTGTAGAGCTTGACCTGTCCCGTCGATCGCAGCTCGTTCGAGCACACGTAGCTGCAGCTCGTGGGAGGAAATGCGCACACGCCCTGCGCCAGCACGACGAGTGGCTCCTGATTGAAGAGGATCAGCCCCGCAGGGGTCGCAACCTCGAAGAAGACATTGAAGAACGAGTCGGCAGGGAATCCGGTCTGGTCCATCGATCGGCTCTCGACCTCTCCGAAGCTGCGCTTCGGAAGGTCCGGCCGACTCACCATGGCCCGGCCCACGCGAAGCTGGAACCCCTCGCCGGACATCGTCATGCTGCAGAGCAAGGTGTGGACCTCGTTCACTCCGCCCCCCTCGAACCCGGGAGGGAACGCTCCGATCGTAGTGTCCGACGTTCCCGGAAACGGCTCGTCCAGACACCCGCTTGATCCCCCCGCCGAGGAAACCCGAGGTGTCCGGAATCGGGCCCGTGTCGGTAAGAGGCGCGCTGCGAAGAACGGTTGCGGGTCCGGACAACAGGACGGTGAACGTCTGACCGCCGAGCTGTGGCACCAGTCTGACATTGAGGGTCATGGTGGAGGCGAACAGATCGAATCCCCGCCCCGGAAACTCAGGGCCGGGATTGGAACAGGACGGACAGTCCTGGGCGGGGAAGATGCCCCCCGCAGCCGCCACCAGCGCCGCCACGAAGCACTTGGCGAAGGCCCTCGGAAGTTTGACGACAACGCGGCGAGCACGAACATCGGACGATCGATCGGAATCGCTCCGTGACATCGCTCCTCCTTCTGCCTCCCACCGGACATCGACGCCTCTCCCTCTCGAGAGGACGAAACGCTGTCCGGATGGCCCGGCGGAAATATCACTCGTCCGTTTCGCGCCGACACAGAGCCTCAGACCCGTTCTGCAATCGCGCTGCGCACCCTTGCTGTCTCCAAGTGACGAGAGCCAAGAGATAGCACGCACGGGTCTACCCCATGACGGCCCCATTGTCAATGCACTTTCACCGACCTGGGACGTCGGCGATCGAGGCCAGGGAAGAAGGAAGTACGCGGGCGCGCGTCGAATCGCGTTTCAGCAGGACGGATTCTGCGCGCCGGTGCAAAGGGTGGAGTCGAACTTCAACGGAACGACGTTGGTACAACGTTGAGGTCGTTTACAGCAACGCCCTCCTCCTAACGGAACGCAGAGCATCGAGCGGTACAGATTCCATCCACGAAGGGCCCTGGCCATGCCGCACAAGAACGATATCCCTGCTTGCCCACGCAGCGCAGCCAGGCTGCCGCTTGGGACCCCTCCCCTGCTCTGACTGGGTGCTCTCGCGTGGCCGGCTCCCGGTCGCCAATGGCGCCGCCATTGCGGCCTGTCCCACGGCCGTGGGATTCACCGAAACGGGGCCCGCTGCAGTGCGGCGGATCGACCCGGAGCTCCCGGCCCGAATCGGGCTGAGGCCGGTTCCGCCTCGAAGAACGGGTCTGGACCCGTACACTCCAAAGAGTCCGGCGGTCCCCGTCTCGCTTTCCGTAGGTCCTCGCGCTGTCATCGACCGCGGCGCGCCTCGCATACGAACGGAGGTCCCGTCCGGCTCCGTTCTTGCCGGGGGTCGCTCACCACGGCACGATCCGCCGAGAGGGAACGATCGCTCATGGGATCCGAACCCAAACGCAAGCTCGACTACTCGGACCTGCGGGTCACCCCCGACGACGGCAAACGCTACGAGCTCGTTCGCGGGGATCTCGTCGTGACCCCCTCGCCGAGCCCGGTTCATCAGAGGATCTCGAAGCGGCTCGAGCGCGTGCTGATCGACTACTTCGAAGGTCGGTCCATCGGCGAGGTGTTCCATGCTCCGGTCGACGTCATCCTGACGGATCGAGACGTCTTCGTGCCGGACGTGCTGGTCGTCCCGGATCCGAGCCACGTCTCGAACCGCGGCATCGAGAAACCGCCGCTCTCGATCGTCGAGATCCTGTCCCCCTCGACGCGCAAGCAGGATCGAGGAACGAAGGCGCAGCGCTACGCCGAGCTGGGAGTCGAGCACTACTGGATCGTCGATCCGGAGGCGAAGCGGATCGAGTGTCCCCTCTCGGTCCGAGGGACGTTCCGGCGAGTGGCCGACGCGCAGGGCGAGACGACGCTCGTGCATCCCGATTGGAACGGTCTGATCGTCGATCTGGCCGCGCTCAGGCGGTAGCCCTCCGGCGATCGCTCGTCCCCGCGACGACCTACCCATCACGGTGGCTCTGGAGACGATCACCCGCGCGCGTCCCGTCGCGTCACGTTGAAATCGAATCCAGCACCAAGAAGCGACTATCGCCTGCGCACCGGAACGGCCACCGGATAAAGACGACATCTCGCGAATCACGCTCCGCCGATTCCCTCGAATCGTTGGCACCGTATGCCGGGAACCGTGGCGTGTCGAATGCCGAGGTTCGCTTCCGCTTCACATGCATTGCACCAGTCTGAGATTCGCGATCTCCGAGCATGAAGTCGACTTCTCGTCGATGAGATCCCAGGCACCCTCACAAGCCATTGCCCCGCAGGCCGCGGTTCCGGGGGTTCCGGCGGCCGCCCAGACCGCCGGGCCATGGGATCGCGCCCCGCTTCCGGTGACGACGACCAGTTCGCGGCCGGCTTCCGGCTCGAACGTCAGAACATCTCGAAGCGAGCAAACACTCGTGACTCCCGTCGTCGGATTCGGGCATCCGCGGGTGTTGTTCCGGAGAAGGAGGGCGCGGCCACCGTCCTCACCGTCGAGTCTCAGTCGACCGTTCAGAGCGAAGGCGGCGTCTCGTTCCACCCAGGAAAGACAACGATCGTCCTCCGCCCGATCCGCGCAGAACACGACCGCGTCGGCGTTTCGGCCTAGGCCGACCGTGTTCCGATTCCATGAGCGGAACCGATCGTGGTTCGGGTCTCGGGCCAGCGCTCGACCACTGCGGTCCACGACCTCAAAAAGGACCGTCGTCGGTTTCCGATCGGACTCGACGCGCCCCGCGAACACCGTCGCGTCGATTTCCTCATTCGGGCGCGTGACCACCACACGCGGACTTCCGTCGTCGCCCAAGCGAACGAGCCGAAGACGGTCGATGTCGGCGGTGACGCGTGTGCGGACGGGAACGACTGGCCAAGTCGGGCGATCCACGAGCTGAATCACCGAAACATGGTTCTCACTCATTCCCTGTATGTCGGCGTCGATGGTGACATCGGAGAGATCCACGATTCCGTCCTCGAATCCGAACGAGAACACCCGGAAGCGGTAGTCGCCGGCTTCCCTCGCAATGCGGCCCCGCTTGAAGACGTTCACCCCGCGCAGGCTCACTCGGGTTGTATGCTCCCCCCCTGTCGCGTCGATGAAGCGCGGATTGACGATGTAGACCACGTGATCGGTCACATCGGCCAAGCGGGCATCCCGGTCACCGACCTCGTACACCGACAAATCGTCGACCGACAGTCTCGTGAACAATGTGTGGTGCGCTTTGATGGCGATGTGCGGAGTGCCGGTTGTGTTCATGACCCGCGACCTGGCGATGCTCGTCGTGCCTGTGGCGGCGACTTTGGCTTCGAACTTGCCCACGCCGAAGGCGAACCCCCCGAGGCCGTCGCGATCGAAGGAGACCGAGACGTTGTTCACGAGACAGCCGCTCTGGTCCCAATCGTCCAGCACCTCCTCGGACAGGTGGTTCATGCAGCCGACGCCTGCGACTCGCGGATTCCTGAAAGTCGAATCGCGCACCACGCAGTCGACACAGTTGTTCAATTCGAGGCCGGTATCCAGCGCGTCCAGCCCGACGATTCCCTCGATCGTTGCATGGCGCACAACGGCATAGCTCCCGACGTGGAAGTTGTTCGCGTTGACCCCTTCCGCTGTCGCCACGCCAGGATCGTGCGTGCAGTCCCGGATCGTCAGAAACTCCAAGCTGTGACGCCCGGTGTTCCCGCCTCCACCCGTTACCGCAACCGCTGTCGAGCCGCCTTCGACAGCGACGCGCTCGATGGCGACGTTGGAGAAGCTAGTCGGTCGGAACTCGCAGGGTCCTGTCCCGGCGACACAGTCTTTATCGTTGCTGCAGACGAGGTACGGGGAGGCCCCGCAGTGCCGTTGGCCATCGTTCGAAACGCCGAGTTCGATTCCAGCGCGCAGATCGTCGTGAGTGAGAAAAGGAGGTCTTGGAAGATTGAACGCACGGAGATCGCGGATCCGCACGTTCCGAAGGTTGTAGTGCGCGTCACCGCCAGAGCGAACACCGAAAATCACGCCTGCGTGCGCCGGCATCGCCCCACCCTGCCCTACTCGACGTGTCTGGTTGGCATCGAACTGCAAATCCTCCACCGTGACGTTCTGGATCGTGTCATACGGGGATTCTCGCTGAAACGAGAAGGCGCTGACTCCGTGCCGAGTGATCTTGATGACCGCTCCGGGTTCTCCTCGGACCGTGACCCAGCCCTGGTAGTTCGGCCGGAACACAACCGTCGAGTCTTGCTCATAGGTTCCCGCCTCGACGAGGACGAGCCCTCCCGGCCCGCCTCCGTGCACCCCCCCGACGGCGTCGATCGCAGCCTGCAGCACTGTTGCGAAGTTCTGTTCGCTCGAGAACGCGAGCGAGTCGCCGGAGATGGCAGCCAGGTAGTTCGGGCCTTTCCTCCGAACGATCACGGAAGAGGGCTGGTCGAACACGACCGGCACCGGAGCGGAGTGGACGATCTCCCCCGCCTCGATGAGCAATGGAGCGGCGACGGAGATGATCGCGACAGCGACTGCGCTTGGGTTCCGCACGATTCCCTCCGATTTCTCAGCCCGCGATTCCCCCGGGCCGTCGAGGCGTTGTACCGAGGTACTTTGGGGATAGTATGTGCGCCGACAGCAGTATACAGAGACGGTCGTCTCGGGGGCGCCGGTGCCGGCACGCAGAAAGCCCTACGGCGGTGAACGCGCCGAAACCGCGTCCGGCGTGAGTACGACCACCAGCCGGGAGCGCTCGACCGAGACTCGGCCGTCCGGGCTCGTCGGCGCGATCGCGTTTCTCGTCCCTTTTCTCACGATCGGATGGCTCGGTTTCGACCAGGGCGGATACTTCCCGCCTTCTTGGGGCTGGGGGTGCGTTTGCCTCAGCCTTTTTGCTGCCGGGGTCATTCTCTGTCGGGGCGAGCATCGGATTCCTCGTCTGGCGTGGATCATCGTAGGCTCCCTTTCATCCCTGGTCATTCTCGCTGGTTTGTCCGTAGCGTGGTCTGCTGCCGCGTCGGAGCCGATCCTCGAGGCGCAACGAACCCTTTTCTACGCCGTTGCCGTGGTGGCTGCTTTTCTCACGCTGAGCGACGCAGACCCGCAGCGATTCGTCGGCGGGGTGCTGGGTGCGATCGTCGTGGTGTGCTTGTACTGCCTCGGTTCCAGGGTGCTGCCATCGTTGATCGTGAGCGACGTTCACCGCTCCTATCGCCTTCATGGGTTGGTCGGTTACTGGAACGCCGTAGGGGCGCTCGCCACCATGGGGACGCCTCTGGCGCTCGGTGTGACAGTCCACACCCAACGTGCGTGGGCTCGCTCCGCGTCCGCCGCGATGCTCGTCTTGTTTCCCGTCACGATCTACTTCACGTTCAGCCGAGCGGCCGCTGGAGCATTGCTGGTCGGTGTGATCGTCACGATCGCCCTTGACGCTTCCGGTTCCGCTAGAGCGAAGGCGCTGTGGATGGTCCCCTGCTCGGGGGCCGCCGTGTGGCTTGCGGCCCATTCCGAGGTGCACAACCGCCGCGGGTTTCCCGTCGATGAGATCTCGAGGCAAGGACGGGGTCTCGCGATCGAGCTGCTCGTGCTTGCAGCGGCAGGATCTGCGATGGCTTGGCTTGCCACTGCCGTCGTTCAGCGTAGCTCGGAGCGCCGCAGGCTTCTCGTGCCGGCGTCGGTAATGGGAATCTGCGTGCTTATGATCGCCGGTATTGGGTTGGCACTCGTATCGAGACAGACTGTGCCCCCCCCCCAGGCATCGATTCAGATCGCGTCGAACCTCGGTGACCGCTTTCAGTCTGTTTCCGACAACGGGCGCCTCGCCCTATGGCAAGTTGCGTGGCAGCAATTCCGGGAGAATCCGTTGCTTGGATCAGGGGCTGGGAGCTTCGAACGCTACTGGTGGTCACACCGCCCCACGGACGCCACGGCTCGCGATGCACACAACCTCTACTTGGAATCGATGGCAGAACTGGGCCCCCTAGGGCTCCTCTTTGTCGTTGGGGCGGTTTTCGTGCCACTTCTGGCCACCCTTCCCCGGCGAGGTTCTTGGGTCATCGCGGCCAGTTCGGGTGCCGTCGTCGCTTACGGCCTTCAGGCCGCGGTCGATTGGCACTGGGAGGTGCCCGTCGTCACGCTCACGGCGCTCTTCTGCGGAGCAGCGATGGTCGCTGCTGCTGACCCGAGGGCGACGCGCGTCGTGCCAAGACCGTTCATGCGATTCGCGTTTGGGGCGACGTTCTTGGGAGTGGGCGCGATGGCCGCAGTCGGGCTCGTCGGAAACTTGGCTCTTTGGAGGAGCCAGGTCCGCGCGAGGGATGGTCAGTGGACTGGCGTCGAGTCGGCGGCGCGGAAGGCAGCGGCCTGGATGCCGTGGTCCGCCGCTCCAACGCAAATCCTGGCTGAGTCGCTCTTCCGGCGAGGTCATGTCGCCGAGGCGACGCGCGAAGCCGAGGCGGCCATCAGAAAGGATAGGACAAACTGGCGACTTTGGTTCGACCGCGCTCGGTTCTCGGAGGGAGCCGACTGGCAAGAGGCGTACGCGCGGGCTCTGGAGTTGAACCCGAAGAGCGCGGAACTCGCGGCGTTCCGCTCACGAATGATCCGCGGAGCCGCTCTGAGCGGGAAGGCTGCGCCCCCGCGAGACCCTCCTGCATCGGTTTCCACTGGCGAGCAGGCCCCCCTGGATCGCCCACCGGATTTGGCGGTGGACTTCGCCGGACCGGACGCCCCGGCGCGGATCGGCTTCCGACGAGACCGGGGAGCGAGATTTGATCCCGAACGTCGAATGGGTTGGGATGCGGCAGTGGCCACTCGCGAACGTCAGGGTCGAGCGTCTCCAGAGCTTCGCACGTTCGCGTTTTCCCAAGATCCGAGACGGTGGACGGCCGAGGTTCCGAACGGTGATTATCTTGTCCGAGTGAACGTCGGGGATCTCGCCTTCCCCCAGGGACCACACCTCGTCAAAGTCGGTGACGAGGTTCTCATCGACCGGGTTCGCACCGCCAAGGACGAGTTCGCCGTGAGCAATCGTCGGGTATCAGTGCGAACCGGCCGCCTCGAGGTCACGATCGGGGGCGGTGGCGGGATCACAACGATCAACTTCCTCGAAGCCTGGCTCGTTGGACCGGACCCGTCGTCGCTCCGCTCGGTCAACTTCCAGCCTGCCGACGCGCCGACCCCTGTCGGATTCCTGGTGGACTCCGGTGAGCCGTTTTCTTCAACGCGGGGTTACGGATGGGACGCAAGGGTCGGCACCCGCGATCGCAGGAAGCCGGTTCCCCATGTCCTGGACACGCTCGTATTCACGTCGGAATCAAGGGAATGGAACCTCGCGCTGCCGAACGGCTGGTACCGCGTGTGGTTCGCCATGGGGGATCCCGAGTACTCTCAAGGTCCGCATCGGCTCCGCATCGAGGGAGAGATGGACATCCAGGGTGAACGGACACCTGCCGGCCGGTCGATCGAGCGGAGCGTTCTCACGATGGTCACAGACGGCAGCCTCTCGGTCGAACTTGGTGATGGCAAGAACACATCGGCGTTGAACTACATCACGGTGCAGGCGGTCCCCGCGCCCACCGGCGAAGCGGCTCCTCCACGCCGCGCGTCACGCGCCACGACGGACACTCGGCAGCAATGAGCCGATCAATGAATCGGCGGGAGGATTCCGTGAACGCGACAGTGGGGTTCCTCAAGAACGTTCCGGCTCACGCCAGTGCCGCCACCTCCCGTGCGAACTCGTGGGTGGCCCGACCTCTGATTGCTCGGCTCGCCGCGGCCGTGCTGACGGTCGTATTCGGAGTCGCGCTCGCTCGAGGTGGAGAACCAGAGTCCTACCAACCCGGACTCGTTGAAGGCCGGACCTATTTGTACAAGGGTTCGGACTCCGCGTCCAGCGCGACTTCACTGACGTCGGCCGAAGCGCAGTACGGGGATGGTGTGTTTCCATGTGACAGCGCTCACATGTTTTACAACAACGAATCCCGGGCGATTCAAGACCAGGGTACCACTACGTCGACCATCGTCGTGTCGGCCGCAGGTCCGTATCTCAGCGATCTGAATCTCTCCACCGGAATACGCCATACCTTTCCGGCCGATCTCGACGTGACGCTTCGATCACCCGCAGGAACGGTTGTGACGATCACCTCGGACAATGGGGGAGGCCACCCGAATGTGTTCGACGGCTCTCTTTGGGACGATCAAGCCGGACAAGGGTGGAGTCCACGACGTGCCCCGGTGACAGATGCGACGTTCTTGGATAATCGGGTCGCCGATCCCCTGGTCCCGGAAGAAGCGTTGGGGGCATTCGTCGGTGAGAACCCAAACGGCACCTGGACGTTGACGGTGTCAGACGACGCTCCGGCGGACACAGGGATTCTCGATTGGTGGTCTCTTGGAATCCGGTCGTTGCCGGTCGTCGTCAGTGGGAGCAATTACGCCTTTACGAATTCCACGGCGGTGATCGTGCCGTCGACCGCCTCGGCCGTCACATCCAAGATCGTCGTCAGTGGTGCCCGAGGCCCGGTGGGACGGGTTCGTGCAGTTACGTTCCTTCGTCATGCGCGGCCGAGTGATTTGAGCATCTTTCTCACCAGTCCGCGCGGAGCCCCGGTCGCACTCACGACCGGCAACGGCGGAAATGCGGTCGACGCCTTCTATGGCACGACCTGGGATGATCGAGCCGATCCGGGAAACGATGTTCCGTTTCCCGCCAACTCGTTTCTCGCCTCTCATCTGGTGACGGATAGCGTCTATGTTGCGAGAACGCCCAAACCGAGATTGGTTCCGGAGGAGGCAATGTCGGCGTGGGCAGGAATCGCCCCCAACGGAGAGTGGACACTCTCTGTGATCGACCACGAGGCTGGGGTCGGCGGGACGCTCGAGTCGTGGAGATTGGAGATCGATACGTTCGATTGTCCGCCGGAGGTGACGTTCGCAGCGCCACCCCATCGAGCCGTCGACGTGACATTGCTAACAAACATTACGATCCGATTCTCGAAGCCGATTGACCCGACCACGGTCGACGAGAACACAGTCAGGCTGGTCAGCGGCCTCGGCTCGACCCCGACGATCATCCGCGTTTCGCCTTCGGGAGACGAGATCGTCGTCGACCCCGTCGCGTCGCTGGAACTCAACACGGTGTACACACTCGAAGTGACGTCCGGCATCGCGGGCCCGACGGGCAGTCCGGTTCCACCATACGCCAGCGTGTTTCGGACGGTCGCTTGGACGGGCGCGCAAACACTTCCAAGCCAATCCGAAGCGTTGGCGGGGCTTTCCGGGGCCAAACGGGTCGGATCGTCTCTGTCGCCGGCGGGAGATTTGGACGGGGATGGATACTCGGATCTCCTCGTCGGGGCGCCGTCAACCTCGGTTGGTGCTCTGCCTCACGCTGGTTCGACGCTCGTGTTTTTCGGACACGCCAGTGCTCAGGAACGCATGACTCCTGACGTTGTTTTCTTGGGGGAAGAGGCGCACGATCGAGCGGGAGTCTCGGTCGCTGGCGGAACCGACTTCAACGGCGATGGGTATCTTGACCTCGTGATCGGCGCGGAGCAGACGAACCGCACGGTTCACGACTCGCCGCTTTGCCCTGCCGGAAGCGCGTGTGGAAACGGGAAAGTCTACGTCGTATTCTTCGATCCCTTCGACACGGTTCATTACCCCAACCTTCGTGATCCCAAGAACGTCGATATCGTCCGCCTCGGTTTGGTCGGGCAGCCAGATGGAGTCCCAGGGGTCGTCTTCGAGGGTAGGGCGATCGGGGACCGCGCCGGGGCGGCTCTTGCGATCGGTGGGCACTCGAACAGCGACTCTGCGGAAGATCTGATCATTGGCGCACCCGGGCGAAACGTGGACGGGAAGGTCGAAGCAGGGTCCGCATATCTCGTGTTCGGCGGCCAGGCACTGAGCGGAATCGTGGACCTCGGTCGCGTCGCGAGCGGATTCGGCAATCAAGTGGAGGGTGTGGTCTTTCAGGGCGAGTCGGCCGGCGACGAGTTGGGATTCGCCGTCTGTTTTCCCGGGGATGTCCAAGGCACGCCAGGAGAAGATGTTGCCATCGGGGCGCCGCTCGCCGACCCGGTCATGGGGTCAGGGAAGGCCGTCGCGGTTGACGCGGGGTCTCTGTACGTCGTCCAAGGGGGAAGCCTGACCACAGGGGTCGTCGCGGCCATGTCTATCGGGTCATTGGTTCCTGGCACGCGTATTCAAGGAGATCAGCTCGGCATGCAGTTGGGGTACTCGGTCGCGGCTGGAGGGGATACCGATGACAACAACGATGCCGATCTTCTCGTCGGTGCGCCCCGCTACTCTGCGCCGGACGAGGCAGGAGTGGGACTGGTCGCTCACGTGTTCTCGCGTCTCTCATCGGCCGTCGTGTATACGAGCGAGATTGGCAGCTCCGGTCCCGGAACCGCTCTTGGTGTTCGCTGGTACGGGGAAAGGTCGGAGGATCATCTGGGGACGTCAGTCGCCGGCGGCCGAGATCTGACCGGGGACGAATTCGACGATGTGGTGCTGAGCGCACCGCTCGCAGATTCCACGCCGAACCAGGGGGCCCCCGTACTGCCCGATGTCGGCCGAGTGTACGTCGCCGCCGGGTCGCGGGACGGCGCAACCGGCCTGCGAACCGTCGGCGAGATCGGAACGGTCGTTCCGGGACTCCGGTTTGTCGGCACGCAAGCAGGTTCGGAAGTAGGCACCGCCGCGCTGGGGGGGATCGACCTCAACCGGAACGGACGAGCTGATCTCGAAATCGGAGCACCGGGCGCGACGTCGGGAGGGGAATCAGGTGTCGGCGCCGTGTACCTCGTCATGGACCCGCAGCAAGGCTGGCGAATCGCCTGCAACGAAAGCGAGACCGCCTGCAACGGTGTGGACGACGATTGTGACGGCGAAACGGACGAGGATTTCTCGTCCGAGGTCACGTCATGCGGAGTGGGTTTGTGTGTGGCGACGGGGGTGTCGGAGTGTGTGAACGGTGGTGTTCAGGATTCCTGCGCACCGGGATCTCCGTCCCCAGACGACGACTGCGACGGTCTCGACGATGACTGCGATTCCCAGCCCGACGACGATTTTTCGCCGATCGGCACCACGTGTGGCGCAGGTGTGTGTGCGGCAACAGGCATGACCTATTGCGTCGACGGCAGCGTCCGCGACAGCTGCGTTCCCGGGAATCCTGCATCGTCGGATCCGTGCAACGGCTTCGACGACGATTGCAACGGTTCGACCGACGACGATGATCTCGGCGTCGACTCGGACGGCGACGGGGTCCGCAACGCATGCGACAACTGCCGCCTCGTCTACAACCCCACGCGATTGGACAGCGACCATGATGGCATCGGAAACGCATGCGACAACTGCGTGTTCGTAGCGAACTCGACGCAGACGGACAACGACCGAGATCTGGTCGGCGACGCCTGCGACAACTGTCCGCTGGTGGGTAGTTCGAACCAGATCGACGCCGACGGGGATCTGCGGGGTGATGCGTGTGACAACTGTCCGTCGGTCACCAACGCGGATCAGGCCGACGCCGATCGCGATGGCGTGGGCGACGCATGCGACGTTTGCACTGATCGCGACGGTGACGGGAGCGGCGACCCTGGATACCCCCTCAACACGTGTCCACAGGACAACTGTCCGTCGTGGTTCAATCCCGGTCAGGTGGACTCGGACTCGGATTTTGTTGGCGACGTGTGCGACAACTGCATCGCCGTGCCGAATCAGGGGCAGTCCGATCTGGATTCAGACGGGCATGGCGACCCCTGCGACAACTGTCCGCATATCCCGAATCCGGCTCAGTCGAATGCCGACGGGGACCCGGAAGGCAACGAATGCGATACGTGCAGCGACACGGACGGCGATGGTTTCGGAGACCCAGGCTTCCCGGCCAACCTCTGCCCGGTGGACAACTGCCCATCCGGACCGAACTCTAATCAAACCGATTCGGACCTCGATGGATATGGCAACATCTGCGATCGCTGTCCAACTGTACCGGATCCAGAGCAGGAAGACGGCGACGCAGACGGGTTGGGCGACGCCTGTGATAACTGCCCGAATGCCGTCAACCCGGGTCAGTTGGACTCCGACCATGACGGTGTGGGGAATCCCTGCGATAACTGCGCCTCCGAAGGGAACCCCTTTCAGGAGGACGCGGATCTCGACGGTCGAGGTGACACGTGCGACAACTGTCCCGCGGATTTCAACCCGCTCCAGAACGATTTCGAGTCCGATGGGGTGGGTGATGCCTGCGACAACTGTGGGCTCGACCATAATCCGAGCCAGGACGATTCCGACGCTGATCTCGAGGGGGACGTTTGCGATCTGGATGACGGACTTCTGCTGGTTTTCTTTTCCGATCCTTCGCACCTCGAATGGCAGCCAGAGTCCGGAACGGACCCGTGGAATGTCTATCAGGGCGATCTGGACGTTTTGAAATACGTCGGGACGTACACGCAGGCTCCCGGATCGAATCCGCTGGCGGGTCGATTCTGCCTTCTCGACCAACCCTACCTGGAAAGCGTTTTGGATCCTCCGGGCGGAAAGGCCATGTTTCTCCTGGTCACCGGAATGGGTTCCGGGACGGAGGGAGGTCTCGGCGCGGACAGCGAGGGAAACGACAGACCTAACACGAATCCCTGTCCGTGATCATCCGTAACGGGCGCGACAGCGCGCCGATTCATTCGAACAATGGGGCCCTGGCGGGGTGCAGAACCCCGAGAACCCACGGGCGAGGGCACCCATGCGAGAAGTTCACGTGCGGAGGCCGTGCTGGGCGGGGTTGGAGGCGAGGACCAGTGGCGCAGCTCGCTACCCGTGGGATTGAACTCTCCTTCCGGGCGTCAGTGCACGCGGCCTTTGAGGGCGCGCCCAGGAAATCACTGGCTCGCGCCGCACCGCACCACGATGAGGTCTCGATTCAGCGCTCCGGGCAACGCGAAACCGCGCCTCCTGACGGATCGAGACGTCTTCTTGCCGGACGTGCTGGTCGTCCCGGATCCGAGCCACGTCTCGAACCGCGGCATCGAGAAACCGCCGCTCTTGATCGTCGAGATCCTGTCCCCCGCGACGCGCAAGCAGGATCGAGGAACCAAGGCGCAGCGCTATGCCGAGCTGGGGGTCGAGCACTACTGGATCGTCGATCCGGAGGAGAAGCGGATCGAGTGTCACCGCTCGGTCCGCGGGACGTTCCGGCAGCTTGGCCGACGCGCAGGGCGAGACGACGCTCGTGCATCCCGATTGGAACGGTCTGATCGTCGATCTGGCCGCGCTCTGGCGGTAGCCGGTCAGATCGCGGGGTATTCCGCGTAGAGGCTTCCCGGCAGATCCGAGACGCTCCACATCCCGGAGCTCGCGAGAACCGCCCCGTCCTCCGTGATCAGCGCGCCCTCGATCCCGGGGAGCTGCGCGAACAGCGCCAGACCGTCGCGCGGGCCGAGGAGGAACGCCGCGGTCGCGACCCGGCCTGCGAGAAAGGCGTTGGCGGCGATGGCCGTCGCGGAGGCGACGCCTCGAGCCGGCCAGCCGGTGGTGGCGTCGAGCAAGTGATGGTAGCGGACCCCGTCCCGAACGAAGCACCGCTCATAGTCGCCCGACGTGGCCACGCCGCCGGCCCCCAGAAGACGCACGGCGAACCGGCAGCGTCCCGCTTCCCGTGGGTCGGCGACGCCGATCGACCAGGGCCGGCCGTCGCCGCGTCCCCCGATCGTGCGCACGTCGCCGGCGAAGTTCACGAGCGCCGAGGTCACCCCTTCCTCGATCAGCAGCGCGGCCACGCGGTCGACGGCGTATTCCTTCCCGACCCCGCCGAGGTCCAGCTCCATCCCCTCCCGTCGCAGAAACACCGTCCCGTCGCGCACGGAGACGGCGCTCCAGTCTACGAGGAGACGCAGAGCGGCGATCTCGCCGTCCTCGGGAATACGGGCGTTCTGGAAATCCCACGCTCGCCGCAGCACCCCCACGGTCGGATCGAACCGGCCGCCGGACAGCCGCGCGATATCGAGGGCCGCCTCCACGAGAGCCACCGTCTCGTCGTCGACCGCGACCGGGGTCCGCCCCGCGTTCCGGTTGATCTCCAAGACGACGCTCGCCTCCCGGAAGCGCGAGAACTTGCGCTCGATGCGACGCGCCTCGTCCTCCGCGGCGCGGGCGATCCCCGCGGCACGGTCGCGGCCGCGGTCGTCGACGAAGCGAACGTCCCCCATGCCGCCCATCAGCGCGAAACGGGTCTTGTAGAGGACGGGGCCGTCCACCACGCTCAGTATCGCCAGGACAGTCCCAGCGTCCCGGTGACGATGGTGAGGTCTGCGGCCGAGACGGGCCCCGGCTCACCGCCCTCCCCTCCGTCGTCGTCGCCGCCGTCGTCGTCATCGCCGAACGGCGCGCGCACGAGAGGCGGAGGCACCGCCACGGTGCGCGGCACGACCCGGTCGCGGCCCCGCTGGCTCTGGTAGGTCGCGCCCACCGTGATGACCAGGTCCTTCCGGATCTGGTAGGAAAGCGTCAGACCTCGCCGAATACGCTGTCGAGCGCGGACAGCCGGTAGTCGCTGGACATGTGGTCCTGCGGCGCCGCGAATTCGTATGCGAAGAACGACGCCGCGCCCTGCGTGTACCACCGCAGCTCGGGCGACACGATCCAGTTCGCTCCAGCATGCTGGTCGTACGCCAGGTCTATCGTGTGGGCCCGGATCCCCCAGTCGTCCCAGTAGTAGCGGTACGAGGTCTTGAACGCGGCACGGGACCCAACCAGATAGTGACCGTACTTGAAAAGGACGGCCTGGCGCGAGCGTGCGTCCGGACGGTGCTCGGGAAGGCTACCCGTCCCGACCGGCACGATCTTGTACGGATCGTCGAGGTAGCCCGACAGCTTCGTGAGGGATCCGGAGAGATCCAGCAGGTCCCTCTCTCCCAGGATCCAGCTCCAGCCCAGCGCCAGCGCGTTGCTGGACTTGTCCTGACTCACGCCGGTGGTCACGGGGGTGACCACGTCGCGAGAAAACGACGCGCCCAGATGGAGCGTGCCGCGACCCTGGGCCAGAGTCCAGGCGTCCGACAACCCCGTGCTCCGGGCGAGGTAGTCGTTTTCCCTGGAATAGGAGAGATCGACCGATGGAAGATGCGCGCCGCATTTCCGCGCGTACGACAGCGTCGCCGACTTCCGCGTGTCGTTGTAGGCGACCAGGGGGATGCTGCTCGACGCGGCCCCGGAAGCCGACGTGGTCGCGTCGGCGGTCGGATGCTCTCCGGTGGGCGAGGCGCCGGAGATCGTGTCGTAGCCCAGCAGGAGGGACAGCGCTCCCCCCTTCAGCCCGAAGTCGTTGTGAAGGTACACCCACGGGTTCAGGACCTGCGTGCGTCCGTCGAATTCCTTGTAGTAGAGATAACGGAAATCCAGGTTCGACTGGGCATGGGCGTCGTGCGCCGCGAATGCCCCCAGCCCCGCAGCGAGCCACGGCAGCTTGCTCGACGGCTTCCGGCGGCGTCTAGTTGCAGCCACAGCCGCCCCCCGCCGCGCCGCCGTCCCCCGCGGCCGCCTCCTTGCTCGCGTGGATGTGCTCCTTGATGAGGCGCGTCAGAGGATCCCCGTCCAGGTTCATGATCGGATCGGCCAGATACCCCCGCTGCCAGGCTTTCAGGTCGCCGGTGGCCTCGAGGCTTGCCGCCACGTGAACGCCGGTCCCCGGGGCGAGTGTTTTCCCCGCGAGAAGCATGACGGCGGCGGCCTCGATCTTCCCGTGAACGCTCTCGTCCCCCCCTTCGAAGCGGGCGGCGATGCGCCCGTCGCGGTCGATGAGGATCGTCGTGGGCATCGCGACCACCCCGAACTCCTCGCCCGCACGCTCCGACGGGTCGCGCACGATGGTGAAACGCGCCGGAACGGCCTCGAGGAATTTCCGGACGCCCTCGTCGTCCTCCTCGAGGGTCAGGCCGACGACCTGGAGCCCCTCCCCCGCGTGGCGATCCTGCAGCGAGTTGAGGAAGGGGAAGCTCTTCCGGCAAGGAGCGCACCACGACGCCCAGAAATCCAGGACGACGACCTTTCCCCGGAGGCTCGCCAGGGAGAACGGCTTCCCGCTCAGGTCGTGGATCGCGACGTCCGGAGCGGGCTCGGCGCTCCGGGACACCGTTACCGACGTCGCGAGAAACATGATCACGACCACACACCGCACTGCCCAGGAGAAGGACCGGAGAATCATGCGGGAAAGGGTATCGCGATCGTCGCCACAACGCTATCTCGTGGCGCAACTCGTGCCGCGGCGCGGCGCGGAACACCGGAGGCCTCGTCGGGGGCCGCGCCCGACGCCCGATGAGAGGTTCCCCTACTCCTCCGAGAGCGCTCCGATCCGCTTCGCGAGCTCCCGCGCCTTTCGGGCCGCCGCGTCCGACGAGAGGTACTCGAACGCGCCTTGCCGTCCGACGTGATCGATCCCCATCTCGGTCAGCCGGGCTTTCTCCGCCTCGAGGGCGGCGAACTCGCCGCGGTGGAAGACGGGATAGGCGCGCTCCGTGACCAGCGCGCCAACGCACTCCGGCGTCCCATCGCACAGCCCGAAACGGAGCGCGTGGTCCTCGAATTCGGCCCGCAGCGCCGCCAGGATCCCGGCGGATGTGTCTCGGGTCGTCGCTTCCACGGTCCAGAAGTCGCGCCCCCGATGAGGGCCGTAGTATTTCGAGAACGCCGTCAGCCGCTTCCAAACCCCTTCGAGCATGAAGTTGTAGATCTCGGTGTGATGGTGCCGGAGCCGGCCCGTGTAGAACATCGAGTACACCGCCATCGTGTCGAATCGCGCGTGGGACTCCATTCCCGCGAGTCGCAGAGCCAGGGGCACGGGAATCGTCGACGCAACGCGGCCGTACCGATGCACGCCGCCTCCGAACTCCACGTCGAAGCCATCGGCCGTCTTCCGTATGGACCGAACGTCACAGCCGAGATGTACGGTGACGCCGCCTCGTTCCAGGTCGGAGCGGATCAGGTCGTAGACCTGATCGAAGCCCGCGGGAGGACGCACGAACGTCGTGGGAGGCTCGCGTTTCCCCATGACCAGCCGATCCCGGACCCTGCGCAGGTACCTCCCCGTGACACGGATGGGCGTGTAGGCCTGAATTTCCGGCAGCCGCTGCCGGGCGAACTCCATGTCGACGTCGTGATCCGGCATGCCGAAGAGCCGCTCGATGTAGTTCTGGAGCCCGCTGCGGCGGTAGACCTGAGCGCCCACGTAGTACTTCGTGAAATCAGGGACCGTGGCGCGTCCGCGGTATCGGATCTTGGAAAGGAAGAAGTCGGCAACGGAAAGGCATCCGACCCGCGCGCCATTGTCGCGGAAGTAGCCGGGCAGCGAGAGTGGATACCTGTCGATGTTCCCCTTCGGCGTGATCGAAGCGAGGCTCGGCGCCACGCGGGTGAACGACCCGAGCAGGGACGGGAAGCTGCGAAACAGCTCGTGCTCCTTGCTGAAGAGAAACGCGCCGATATCGAACTCCATACCGGCCGCAGCCGTGCTGCGATGGAGTCCTCCCAATCGCGGGGCCTTTTCGAGGAGATCCACGGGCGCACCTCGTCGGGCCAGCTCGTTCGCCAACACGACTCCGGCAGCCCCTCCTCCGAAAACGGCCACGCGCTCGTTCATCGGATTCCGGCTCGCGGGTGCGGGAGCATGCGCGGTTATGTACTCCATGCCTGCATCAAGATCAACCTGAACCGGCAGGCCGGCTGTACGACAGGAAAGCGAGGAGACGATGCTGCGACGAGAGGGTGGATCCTCGGAGTACCCGGAAACTCAGCGGATCGCCACGCGTTGGACGAGCCCCCGGAAGCCGGGGCGGTTCAAGAGTTCGACGAAAACGGCGAATATCAGCTGCACGGTCTCCGAGCAGGGCCCCGACGGTGCAGGCGGATCTCCTCGGCGATCTTCGAGCGGACCGACGCTCCCACTCCGGGATCCGGGGGGAGATTCGTGCTTCCCCTCGGCGGATCTCGCCGTACACTCGATGTGCGGAGGCAGCGGCGAGGCCGGATCGAACGACCTCGATCGCATCGGGCCTCCGAGGAAAAGGCTCGATGTCCTCGTATCGCTCGCCGCTGGGATGGAGACGTGTTCTCCCGATCATGATCGCCGGGGTCGCGGCGGCCGCGATCGGGTCTGCCGCGACGCCTACCGGCGCGGCGCGCCTCCACTCGCGACCGGGACCTGATGTCCTGAGTCGGGACACCAGGGAGGCTGCGAGCTCGCCCACACGCCGCTGGTTCTACTTCGATCAGGGGCCCCACCTGTCGCCAGGACTCGAGTTCTCGTTCTCACGCCCCGTGTCGACGCACGGGCGCGACGGCTACCCGGTTCCTCCGGGAACCCCGCGAACAGCGCCCAGCAGCACGCTCGCCGGCGCCCCTCACGTCGAGATCGTCCGCGAGGGCGGCGGAACGCTTCTGCTCGGTTCCGGCCTCGATCATGACGGCACCACTCCCCTGCTCGTCCTCATGGACGCCAACCGGGAATGGGTCGACGTGTTCACGGTGGCCGGCCCGGATCTCGTGTTCGCGGAGGCGACCGGTATCGGGAGAGTCCGCACCTCGATCAGCAGCTGGCCGTGGGATCTACTGCATGGGTCGATTCCCAACCGGGCCTATCAGCCAAGGAGCGCGGCGATCGCCCACGGGCTCATCGTCGTGCTCTGCGTGGTGTGGGAGGACAGTGCCCCGCCGACGCAAGACTGGCGTCCGGTCTCGACTGCGTTCGTCACCTCGCAGGATCAGGGCCGGACTTGGCACCTCTCGTTCGAGGACGTCCCGACGCAGCCCGGTCATCCACGCGGCAACCTCTGGGCGATGCAGAACTGGTGGCCGTCCGGAGCGAGCGGGCCCGTCCTCGAATCGTTCTTCACGGCGACGGACTACCGGGCCAACCCGGGCTCGACGGGAGGACGTTGCTACCTGTTCCGGGCTTCGCGCCCCGCGGTCGGCGCCCCCTGGCTGGTCGAGCCGACGGCCGTGGTGTACGCAACGGCAGGCCGCGACTGGGAGCACTTCCATACCTCGGCGTTGCTCCCGTTCGGAGTCGGCGGGCTGCGGGTTCTCGTCGCCGTCGGAGACAACCGGCCGCAAAGCCGGATCGTGAGCCTCACCCGAGCGGATCGGAACTACGGCGATCCCCTGGGCTGGCAGATCGACCAGGAATACCACGGCTCGCGCGGCTCGGGAGTCGCCGACCCGGGGCGCGAGGGGAATCAGTTCGTCGGCTGCGCTCCGAGTGCCTCGGGCAGCCTGCTTCTGGGCGGCGACAACGCGTCGGAGCAACTCCTCCGCTTGATTCCCGATTCCGCGGAGCCCGGCCGCGCGCACCACGAATTCGTCGGGGGGCTCGGGCGCTCGGACGGGAACCCGCTCGCGAAGATGATGCTCATCCGAACCCCGACCCCGGAGCGGGCCGGGCCGTACTGCGGGGTCTTCGCGGGGTACCGAGGCGGGGAGTCCGCGAATGGGCTGCGAATCCTCTACTCCCCCGACGGATCGAGGTGGACCCAGGCCTACATGCCTCCGTGGGACGCCACCGGCTTCGTCCATGGCGATCACATCTACCTGGATTCGCACGTGCCCTCCTCGGACTTTCGTCGGATACGAATCCCGCCGGTGCTGACTCGACGGCCGATGGAGATCGGCTCGGGCGGCCTGCAGCGTGGGACCCGAGGCGATGCGTTTCTTGGGGAAATGGCGGGGAACATCGCGCCACTCCACCGATCGCCGGAAGGCGACTGGCTCCTCGACGGAAGGCCGCTCGTTCCCCAGCCGCCCTCATCCGGTCAGGTGTATCGCGTCACCGGCTCCCGCTTCGCGTCGGACCGAACGATCGGTAGGCTCTATCCCTGTGGTGGCGCGACGGATGTCGGCGACCTCGTCGACTCGCCCGGGATGCAGTTTCGCGTCTGGCTGCGCGGCAACGATGCGACGCAGACGGCGCATCCCTGCCTTCGAATCGACGACGGGCTGGGCCCCGCGGAGTTCTTCAGGGGCGCGGCGCTCCAGTCGACGGAAAGCTGGATTCCGATCGTCGCTTCGGGCAACGTCGAATTCGAAAACGGCTACGCGCCCTTTGTGGAGATCACGTCGAGCTGCCTGACGACGCCGGACGACCTGGATGTGTTGCTCGCCCTCGACGCCGTGATCGAAGGAGCCGGTTTTCCTGGATACCCCCCGCCTCCCGACGAGTCGCCCGCGGCGAGCGGGGTCTGGTTTCCGGACGAGATCGCGCGCATCACCGGACCGACCTGCTCCGCCGCCTGGACGATCACGCTGGCCGCCCAGATCCCGGAAGACGGCTGGGACAGCTCCGTCCGGACCTCCACGGAGTGGCCGATCGCCACCCTCTTCGGCGACGACCGGAACTACGTCGAGATCGTCGCCGATACGGCGGATCCCGGAGCCTCGTCGCTCTTCGCCCGGATCGTGCGCGAAGGAGAGGTGGTCCAGACCCTTCGTTCCGACCCGGTCTTCTTCCAGCGAGGCTCGCCCATGCTCGTATCGGTGAGTGATCCCGGCGACGGCACAGGGGTCCATGTCGTGGCCAGCGTAGCCGCTGGGCCCGTCGGGTCCTGGGTTGCCGATTCGGGTGCGGCGGGAGGATCCCCGGCGGTTCCGCCCGCCGAGATTCGCTTCGGAAGCCACCACGGAACCTCGGGGGACGGAAGGGAGGTACGGGTGCCGCCGATGTACTGGTGGGGAGGGGAGGTTCTGGAGAGCGAGGCGCTGTCCGAGGTCCAGCAGACCGAGTCGCTGGAGTGCCTGACGTTCCTCGACCCGGCGTCGCCCGGAACTCCGGACGGCGACGGTGTCTGCACCGCGCTCGACAACTGCCCGGGGCGATCGAATCCGGTGCAGGAGGACCAGGACGCGGACGGCGTGGGCGATGCCTGCGACAACTGCGCGGCCGCTTCGAATCCCGATCAGTCCGACGCGGACGGCGACGGAGACGGCGACGCGTGCGACACGTGCCCGTCGATCCCGAATCCCGAACAGCTCGACTCCGACGGAGACGGGCGAGGAGAGGTCTGCGACAACTGTCCCGCGGTCGCGAATCCGACCCAGAACGATTCCGACCTGGACGGGCTCGGGGACGCCTGCGACCCATGCCCCTCGGATGCGCAGAACGACGCGGACGCGGACGCCGTGTGCGGCGATCTCGACAACTGCAGCTTCTCGGCGAATCCGTCGCAGCGCGATGTCGACGGCGACGGAGTGGGCGACGCGTGCGACGGGCCGGGGGTCCTCCACGTCTCGTCGAGCATTCCGGACGACCCGGACTACGCGACGATCCAGGAAGCGCTCGATCACGCGGCGGCCGGGGTCGCGACGATCGCGGTTCATCCCGGCGCCGGCCCCTATCTTGGAGGGGTTCTCGTGGATCGTGGCGCGTCGGTGACGATCGAGGGGATCTCGGGTCCCGGGACCTCGGTGGTGGTGGACGGTCTGGGCGGGCCCGCGTTCGACGTGTTCACGGGGACCCTGGGGCGACCGGTGATCTTCCGCGAACTGACCGTCCGCGGGGCGGTGGGGATCCGGGCACGCGTTGCGACCCGGATCGAGAACGTGCGCTTCGAGTCGATCGCGGTGTGCGGCCTGGATCTGCTCGGCGGGTCCCACGAGGCGCTGGATGTGTCCAACGGCGCGGGAGTCCTCGACGGGATTCGCGTGGCGGCCGGAGCGGCGCTGCGACTGGACCGCGGCCGGCTCGTGGGCCTCACCGGGACGGCGGTGCGGGTGTCGGGCGCGGCACAGCTCGACAACGTGGTGATCGCGGGATCGACGCGAGCGGTGGTGATCGAGGGGACTGGCGGGCTGGATCTGGAGTACGGAACGATCGTCGGGAACGCGGACGGCGGGGTACGGGGCGCGGTCGGGGGAACGGCGCGGATCGCGAGCAGCATCGTCCACGGGAACGCGGGAGGCGATCTACTGGACGTGTCGTGCGGATCGGTTTCCTGGTCGGACGTGGGTGTGCCGGACTGCTCTGGCGTCCTCGACAACCTGTCGCAGCCGCCGGCGCTGGACGGGCAGTATCACCTGGGGGACGGGTCCCCGTGTCTGGAGCATGGCCCCGATCCGGCGCAGTACGCGGGCGAGCCTCGGACGGACGGCGACGGAGGAAGGAGGCTGCTCGACTTCGACGGCGACGGGATCGCGCGATCCGACTGCGGGGCGTACGAGCGTGCCGCGGCGTCGACGGCGCTCGAGGTGCGGGACCTGTCGTGGAGCGATCCGACGAGCCTGGGTTGGAGCGTGGCGGCGGGCGCCATCGGGTATCACGTGTACCGTGGAGAGCTCGCCCAGCTTTCCTACGGCCACTTCGGCGTGTGCCGGGACGATCTCCTGGCGAGCCCGCCGACGCCGGCGGGCGTTGATACCGAATCGCCGACCGCGGGAAGCGGCTTCTTCTATCTCGTGACCGCGGAGTCTCCGGGAGGCGTGGAGGGGACGCTCGGCTTCGGCTCGCTCGTCGAGAGGAGCCTATTCTCGCCTTGCCCCTGACGCTGGTCGTTCGTTCGACGCAGCACGGCCGCGCCGTCGCAGCTCATGAACGAGCCTTCGCTGGCCGGCGGGACGAAATCGAGGATTTGCCGGTCGTAGCGCATGTGGAGCGTTACCGAACCCCCTTCGGTACGCGCGAAGGATGGTTGGGGACTGCCCGAAGAAGCGGAGCGGCTGGCGCGTCTGATAATCCCCGTCCTTGTCGCCATCCCGATCACCGCCGGGATCCCCTTCGCGATTCAGGACGTCACGGACACGGATTCGCGTTTGGCCTCTCCACCCCTCGGCTATCCTGCCCCAGGCTGCCCTCGACACCGTTCTGCACCCCGGCAACCAGGGAGAACACCGTCTTTCCCGTGGGCGGCTGGTCGAAGTCGTCCACCCGGGGGACCGTCGCCCCGCAGTGCCGCTGGGCCAGGGCGTTGGCGCCGGGTAGCTGGGTGTAGACACTCGTCCCCTTCAATACGTCGAGGTCGCCGTTGTATACGTTCCAGGACGTGAACCCGGCCTCCTCCTGCCACTCGACGTAGTTCGAGTCAGTGAAGAGGATCAAGATCAACCCGTCGTCGAGGTCGCACAGGTCACCTTCGCCGTCGTGGTCGAAGTCCCATTGGGAGGGGTTGAACACCAGCGGACAGTTCTCACAGAGGTGCCCGACTCCATCCCCGTCGGGATCTTCTCCGACGGAGTCTTCGTCCACCAGGCCGTCGCAGTCATCGTCGGTGCCGTTGCAGACCTCTGCGCTGCCCGGGCGGATGCTCGGATCGGAATCGTCACAGTCCGAGTCATCCGCCACGAAGCTCGCGGGAATCGAGCCGTCGCAGCTCGGGAGAGACTCGGCCGGGGTTCCATAGCCGTCGCCATCGGCGTCGTGGTACACGATGCGACCGTCAGGGCACGCGCAGTAGACGCCCCCAGTCGAGGTCAAGATACCGCCCCAGACGATCATCTCGCTGCCGGTCCATACGGCCGTCGCGCCGTAGCGGCCGCCGGGGACGTTCTCTCCGGTCGAGGTCGGCGTCCAGTGGTCGTTCGCGGGGTCGTAGCGGCCGCCCGTCGAGAAGACGTTGGGAACCGGTGCGCCTCCCCACACGATCATTTCCGCTCCGGTCGACACCGCTGTGTGACTCTTTCGATTCAGGGGAACGTTCGCGCCCGTCGAGGTGGCGGTCCAGAGATCCAGAATCGGATCGTAGCGTCCGCCGGTGTTCGTGTCCGAGCCCCCGCTCCGGCCGCCTCCCCAGACAATCATGCTCGTGCCACTCCAAATTGCAGTCTGCTGGGACCTCGTGGACGGGACAAAGGCGCCGGTCGATGTAGATCGCCATGTGTCGGAGCTGGGGTCATAGCGGCCGCCAGTATTCGTTTCCAGGCTGCCCACGTTGCCCCCCCAGACGATCATCTCGGTCCCCGTCCACACCTCGCTGTGACCTGATCGCGCGGCAGGCACGTTCGCTCCGATCGAGGTCGGGGTCCAGCGATCGGCGGCCGGGTCGTAGCGTCCGCCCGTGTTGACCGGAGGGTTCGTCACTCCGTCGTACTGCTTGCCTCCCCAGACGATCATCTCTCGACCGGTCCAGACGGCGGCATGTCCGTCGCGTGCCGACGGAGCGCCGTCTCCCGTCGTTGGCCTCCAATGATCTGCAACTGGATCGTAGCGGGCACCCGAGCTCGTGACGGTTCCGGCGGCGAAGCCGCCCCAGACGATCATCTCGGTGCCCGTCCACACCACGGCAGGACCGTGGTCTGCGGGCGGGACGCCGTCTCCTGTCGAAGTCGGAGTCCAGCTGTCGGTGCTCGGCAGAAAGAGACCGCCGGTGTCGAGCCGAGCGGAATCGATGTCCGATCCACCCCAGACGATCATCTCACTGCCGGTCCAGACGGCGGCATGGCCCCATCGCGCGGCGGGAACGTCTCCGCCGGTCGAGATCGGGACCCAGCTGTCCGTGGAGGGGCTGTAGCGACCGCCTGGCGGGTAGGTCGAGGGAGTGAAGCCGCCCCACACGATCATCTCCTCGCCGGTCCACACCGCCTCGTGGAGCAGGCGACCCGTGGGCGCGTCCGTCGTTGCGCTGGAGACCCAGTGATCGGTGGCGGGATCGTAACGCCCGCCCGTGTTCAAGTAGTGCGCGGAGCTGTCGTAGTAGACGCCCCCCCAGACGATCATCTCGCTGCCGGTCCAGACGACCGTGTGGTATTCCCGACCCTGCGGGACACCTGGGCCGATCGACGTGTCGGTCCAGCGATCCGTGACGGGATCGTAGCGACCACCGGTGGCCAGGTACGTGGTCGGGCCGAATAGCGTCGTGCCACCCCAGACGATCATCTCCGTGCCGGTCCAGACGGCGGTGTGGAGAGATCTCCCACGGAGCAAATCGAGGCCGGAGTCCATCGCCAGCCAGGAGTCCATTGCTGGGTCGTAGCGACCGCCGCTGGTGGTGCCTGGACCGAGACCGCCCCAGACGATCACCTGTTCGCCGGTCCACACCGCCGTGTGGTCCATGCGCCCCGATGGTACGTTCGCACCCGCGGAGGTCGGCAACCATTGATCGCTCGCGGAATCGTAGCGTCCGCCGCTATTCGACAGGCCGTCGTGAGTGGCACCGCCCCAGACGATCATCTCGTTGCCGGTCCACACTGCCGTGTGCGCGTGACGCCCTGCGGGAACATTCGCGCCCGTCGAGATCGACATCCACCGATCGGTGGCCGGATCGTAACGGCCACCGGTATTCAGGTACACGGTGGCGTTCGCCGCCCCGTCGTAGTAATCCCCGCCCCAGACGATCATCTCCGTGCCTGTCCAGACCGCCGTGTGCTCTCGGCGAGACGATGGAACGCTCGCCCCGACCGAGGTCGTGGTCCACGTATCGGTGGCGGGGTCGTACCGTGCACCGGTGTTCATGTCCGGAGGGCCGAGTCCGCCTCCCCAGACGATCATCTCGCTGCCAGTCCAGACGGCCGTGTGGTGAATCCGCATATCCGGGGTGTCCTGGTGAGTCGGCCTCCAGGTGTCATTCGTGCAAGCCGTCGCGGAGACCTCCGGGAGCACGAACGGCCCGACGGCATTCTCGATCGCGGTCGAAAGCGCAATGCGTTCGGCCCGCCACGACGCGTCGAACGGGCGCTTGCGCCAGGATGTGGTCGCGGTCACGACCTCGCCGTCGCGGTGCGACAGCACGGCGGTGACCACGAACGCATCGGCCCGATCCTCCAGCGGACCCATGACGGGCCTCGACATGGTCTCCGGAGAGCTTCCTACCCGGGCAGCCAGGTTTGCGAGATAGCGGTTCCAGTGTTCGGCGTCGAGCACTCGTTCCATTCCGCCCGGCGCTCGAGCGTCGCGCGCGCCGAGGGTCGCCCTCGTCTCCTGGTATTCGCCCCCCATCGCCTTCATGCATGAGACGTCCTTGCAGGCGGCGAGTGCTGCCGCGGCCGTTCGCCTCACGTCGCCATGCCAGCGGTCGTCCGTCGTATACCAGCCTCGCACCAGCCGGTCCGCGAGCGTCTGCCTTGCGAGAGTCTCTGCCACGATGACCGCGTCGTTGCCCACGGCCTCGAACAACTCGCGCAGGACGCTCGGATCATGCGTGTCGCGGGCCATTCGGTTCATCTCGGCCTGCAGCTGTGCGCCGGTGATCGGGCGATGCCACCACTCTTTGAGAGCGTTCGATTTCCGGAGGTAGTCCCGTACCTTTTCTCGGATCGTTTCGTCGGGGATTGCCGCCGAAAGCGGCGGCTTCTGCTGAGGGTTCTCCCTCGGCCAGAGCCGGTGGCGCCAGTAAACCTCCTCAATGGCGCGTTGGGCCGCGACGCGGTCGTCGAATGTCAGGACTCGCGGCTGCCCCGGCTCGCTGGCCAGGGACGGGAGAGCGGCAACGAGCAGGACTGCGGCTGCGAACATGCGGGTCATGGGTACTCCCCTGAGGGCGAGGAAGTTGGCCGTTGTACACCCAAAGGCGACCGGGGAGAAGCAGGAAACGGGACGGATTGAGTCGTGTTGATGGGTAGGAACCAGCTCACCGATTCGTCCCCATCCTATCCTCTCGGTTTCTTCGGCGCCCACCCACCGTGAAACAATCGATTCAACGCCTGAACGTCGAACCCCTCGGAATCGAATGACCCGCCGAACCACTCCGTCAACTCCTCATGCTCCGGATGGCTTGGATCCGCGATGACGCGCAGAAACCGAGTCTAGCCCGAGACTCCGGCGACATCATCCGGAGGGAAAGCGCGGGGTGTACGACAGGAAAGTGGTGAAGCCACGAGCTTCATGGGGAACTAGAGTAAAAACACCGGGGGCCAGCCCCCGGACCCCCGCACCCGCGTGCGGTGCAGTCCGGCAGACCGGCCTGCACCTCCCGCGGGTTTTTCATCGCGTTCGGGTGAAGCCCCGAGCTTCATGGGGAACTAGAGTAAAAACACCGGTCGGAGTAGGGACCGCGGTCGCCCGCGGCCCCCCTCCACAGATCCGGACGTGCGGATTTCCCGCATCCGGCTCCTGCCTCAGGTACCAACGCCAAGACGCTGGGAGGGATAGGGGTGGACGATCTGGATCGGTGGTACCCACCTCTCCGCATACCGTCGCATCCGGGCGCGGGTGATGCGGTGATTCTGGCTGCGCCGCTGAAGGGCTCGCCGCCAGGCCTCCGCGACTTGCCGAGCAAAAGCCCGCAGGGCGGGTCCGTTCCGCGGCACTCCGTAGTACTGGATGTGCCCCGCCACGACCGCCCTCACGTAGGCTCCCTGCTCGGGAACGGCATCGTGCATGCGCCGCCGAAGCTCAACTGCCACTTCCCTCAGCTTCGCTTGCAGCCTCTTTCGCATCGTCTGCCGCAGCACCGTAAACCGACCGCTCTTGGTCTTCGCGCAAATGTGCGTGAATCCCAGAAAGTTGAAGGTCTCCGGCTTGCCGTCACCCCGCTTGTCGCGCCTCTCGACCGCATACCGGCCGAACTCGATCAGACGCGTCTTGTCAGGATGAAGTTCCAGGCCGAACTTCGCAAACCGCGCGCGCAGTTCCTCCAGGAAACTCTCGGCTTCGGCGCGATGCTCGAATCCCACGACGAAGTCGTCCGCGAAGCGCACGACGACCATTTCGCCCCGCGCCTGCCTCGTCCTCCATCGCTGGATCCAGAGGTCGAACACGTAGTGAAGGTAGATGTTTGCCAGGAGAGGGCTGATGCTTCCACCCTGGATCGTCCCCACCTCACTCTGCGTCCGCTCGCCATCCTCCAGCACGCCCGCGTTCAGCCATTTCTGGATGAGCCGCACGACGCGCTGGTCCCCCACGCGGTGCTCGACGAACTTCACGAGCCATCCATGGTCGAGGGTGTCGAAAAAACCACGAATGTCTGCGTCGAGCACCCAGTTCACCTTCCTCGTTACGATCGCGATTTCCAGTGCGTCCAGCGCTCTGTGTGGGCTGCGCCCGGGCCGGAAACCGTACGAGAACCCGAGGAAGTCCACCTCGTAGATGGCGTAAAGCACCTCGGCGACAGCGCGCTGGACGATCTTGTCCTCCAGCACGAGGACACCGAGCGGCCGTGGCCGCCCGTCCGCCTTCGAGATGTACGCTCTCCGACCCGGCTTCGCTCGGTACGCTCCCCGCTTCAGCCTTCCCGAGAGATCCTGAAGGTTTCCATCCAGGTTCTCCCCGTAATGCCGCCACGTCTCGCCGTCGATACCCGGTGCTGCGTCCGGCCTGATCTCGCGGTAGGCCTTCCGCAGCCGCTCGACGTCGTACACGTGGTGCAGGAGCGCGGTGAACCGCTGCTTCCTGTCCCTCCTTGCTGCCTGACGTATCCGCTCGAGCGCGCTGGGCGCGCCGTCCCGGCTCTGTGTCCGGGGCGCGTTGCACTCGGCCGGATTCCCCTTGGCCAGCCCATTTCCCTCCACCGTCTCCGCAGCCGGTCCCTCGGCTTTGTTCGACAGCTTCTTCGGTACAGTGGGGCTGTCCGACTTCCCGCGTCCGTTCATCACCGGCGTGCGTCCTTGGACTTCCCGGTGCGACCTGCTCGCCCCTCAGCGGCAGGCGGGCGCGGGATCTCCCGGCTCCCGTGCGAGGTGTTTCCGGACGTGCTCGGGGTCTTCGACCGCGCCGGGTCCAGGTACGCCTCGCTACTCCCTTTCGGCGCACCCAGTGTGACCTTCCGCCGAGCCCCACGGCGTCGGCACCCGGTAGATTGGGGGTTTTCGCGGCTCAGTGCCCGGCCCGTCCGTACCCCTGTCAACGCTTCGCCTCCGGTCTCACGGCCGGCAGCGCATGACTCGGGGCCGGTGTGGGTCGCTACTCCTTCACCGTATGGCTCTTTCATCCACTACACCTCGCCGGTTTTGACCGGCGCACGGGGCCAGCCCCCGGACCCCCGCACCCGCGTGCGGTGCAGTCCGGCAGACCGGCCTGCACCTCCCGCGGGTTTTTCATCGCGTTCGGGTGAAGCCCCGAGCTTCATGGACAACTGGTATGCAAACGCGGGGGCTCCGCTCCCGCGCCCCCGGCTCCCGCCGGAAGTGCACGCCGGCGGACCGGCGTGCATTTCCGCGGGACGTTTTCATCAGTTCCAGGGTGACGCCTCGGGCGTCATGGAGGACTGTCCCCGATTCGCAGCATCGTCTCCTCACTTTCCTGTCGTACACCCGCAAGCGCGGCGCCCATTCAGAACCCACGGGTAGCGGGTCCCCGCCACGTGCTCGTCGATGGTTTCCAGCAGCACTGCATGCTCCCAACCATCGGTGAACGTCGCCCGCGCGGCTTCCCGTTCGGAGTGTTGCGTGGCACAATCCGCGCATCGTGCTGTCCGATCGGAGGGTCCGCCCGATGCGATTCCCTGCGCTGAGCCTGACCGTCTGGCTGCCGTTCGCTCTTCTTTTCCAAACCGTGCCGGTGGTGGCCGCCCCTTCGGAGAAGGTGAACCGGACGTACGTGGAGTTCAACGACCGGATCCACCGCGAGCTCCTGGCCGTCGACCCCGATGCGGAGTCTCTCCTGCGTCGAGCCGACGAAGCGCGCGAGCGGGAGGACCACCGGGCGGCGGCCGACCTCTACGCGAAGGTCTTCGAGAAAGCGCCGACCTTCGTGCATGCGTTGCGGCGCCAGGCGGGCGAGGAGCTGGCGCTCGGCAACCGCCCGGCAGCGATCGCGTTGCTCGAGCGGGCGGTGGGGCTGGAAGAGAGCGCCGACAACCTGGCGACGCTCGCGCGCGCACTTTCCTCGAGCACCGACTCGCCCCCTCCGGCCGCGGATCTCTCGCGAGCCGGGGTTCTGGCGCGCCGGGCCTTCAAGCTCGAACCCGGCAGCTTTTACGTGCTCGCGACGTGCGCCGGGATCGCGGTCGACCAGCACGATCTCGACTTCCTCGATGCTTCCGTCGCCGCGCTCGTGCGCGTCGCACCCGACGAGATCGCGACGCACTACTTCGGTACGATCGCGGCCGCCTCTCGGGGGAACTTCGACGCGGCCGAGGCGTCGCTCGAGCGCGCGCACGCCGCCGGGCTCCCCGACGACGCCTACCGGGCGTCACTCGCCTCGATCCGGAAGGCGCGTCCGCTCGGCCCGCGCCTGGCCCGCTGGGGGGGAATCACGGCCGGCGCCTGGGTGGCGGTCGGGCTCGTGCTCCTCCTCATCGGATCGATCCTCAGTGCGGTCACGCTTCACGCATCGGAGCGCCCGCCGGCTCATCCCGAAGCAGGCGCCACCGGCCTCGACGCGTTTCTCCGACGCGTGTACCGCTTCGTCCTGTGGGGTTGCTGCGTCTACTACTACCTCTCGATGCCGATCCTCCTCGCGCTCGTCCTCGTGATCGGGGGCGGGCTCCTGTACGGACTCCTCGCGGTCGGTCACATCCCGATCAAGCTTCTCTTGATCGTCCTGGCTGTCACTGCCCTGACGGCCTGGTCGATCCTCAGAAGCCTCTTCGTGCGTAGGAAGGACGGGGACCCCGGGGTCCGGATCGACCTCGAGCGCGAGCCCGCCCTCCGGAAGCTCCTGGTCGATGTAGCCGCGCGCGTCGGGACGCGCCCGGTCGACTCGGTCTACATGACACCGGGAACGGAGGTCGCCGTCTTCGAGCGCGGAGGGCTTCTGCGGCAGATCGGAGGGCGCACCGAGCGCTGCCTCATCCTGGGAGTGGGCGCCCTCACCGACCTGCGCCTGGGACCGTTTCGAGCGGTGCTCGCCCACGAGTACGGGCATTTCTCGAACCGCGACACGGCGGGAGGCGGGTTTGCGCTGGCCGTTCGCATGTCCGTCCTGTCCCTCGCTCGGAATCTGGCGCAGAGCGGCGCGGCGTCCTGGTACAACCCCGCTTGGCTCTTCGTGAACGGCTTCCACCGGATGTTCCTTCGCATCTCGCAGGGAGCCTCGCGACTCCAAGAGGTGCTGGCGGATCGGTGGGCCGCGATCCTCTACGGCGCGCAGATGTTCGAGGACGGGCTGCGGCACGTCATCGAGCGCTCCGTCCGATTCAACGCACACGTGAATGCGACGCTGCAGGAAGTCGTCGAGAACGAGCAGCCTCTCGCGAACCTCTACAGCTACGCGCCGTCCACGCCGCTCGACGACTCCAAGATCGCCGACGAGATCCGCGGCGCGATCGAACGTAAGCCCTCGCCGTACGACAGCCACCCCTGTCCCACCGACCGCTTCCGCTGGGTGCATGCCCTGGGGACGAAGGTCGAGCCGGCACCGGACGACGCCGCGCCGGTCTGGTCGGTGTTCGCGGATCGAGCGGCAATCGAGAAAGAAATGACCGGCGTCGTGCGCTCGGCCGTCGCCGCGAACCACTCGATCGTCATCGCGGCCGGGGCATGACCTCGCGTGCACCGATCCCCCGCGAGAGAAGCCTCTCGTAGGGCTTCCGCTGCGTGCGGAAGAGCAACGGTCCTCTTCCTTGGCGCGACCGGCCGCGGCAGCTCAGGTAGCCCCGGTGTGTCTCACTCCGGCCGATGGCGCGTCCGGGAGACCTCGCGTCACTTCGTTGCGGGCGCCGGAGGCTTTCCCGTGTCGGCCGGACCCAGCTTCCCGAGCGCCGCGTCCATGCCGGCCAGGACGGAGGCGGGGTCTTTCTCGTCGAAGAAGTAGAGGAACCTGTCGTGCGGGGCATGGATGTCGGGATCGAACTTCCCCTCCCGGGAGAGGAAGTGCGTCCGCGGGATGTAGTCGCCATCGGCCGCGTATTGCTTGCTGATTTCGCGGTTCTTGTCCCGGTCCAGTCGGATCATCACGAACCGCTTCGACTGCTCGACCACTTTCGGATCGTGGAACACGCCGCTGTAGGTAACGCAGTGCGGGCACCACTCCGTGTAGAAGACCAGGCAGATCGGCTTCGACTGGGATTTGGCGGCCTCGAGACCCTCCGGATAACTCATCCACCGGATTCCCTCGTCGTTCCAGTTGCCCCCCGCGATCGCCGGGCCGGACAGCGCACCCGCGAGCACCGCGAAGAGCCCCGCGGCGAGCACGATCTTCCTCACGTTCCCGATCGCTCCTGTCGAATCCGTCTGCATGGCACCTTCCCTTCCACGAAAGCCGCGCCGAATTCCGGCAACGTGGAAGAAGTATCCACTGGACGGGGCACATCCGCCAGGGAGGGAGGTTTCCGGCGCCACGGACGACGGCCGTGGCCATCGCCGGAGTGGTTCCCGATCCGCCGGAGCGGACGACCGGCCTCGTCCCCTCCGCTTCGACCCGGGCCCGGTCCCTGGCAGAGCACTCGTCCACCCTCCCCGCGAGTTTCCCGCACAATATGACAGTTGCGAATACGACAGTAACTGTCTATATTCATCGGGTGAGCCGGGAAGACGAGCGATACGGTATCGAGGAGCTGGCGGACCTGGGCGGCGTCTCGCGCCGCACCGTCCGCTACTACATCCAGGAGCGGCTGCTGCCCGCGCCGCTCGGTGTGGGGCGCGGCCGTCACTACGGCCGGGAGCACCTCGACGCGCTGCTCGAGGTCCGGTCGCTGCAAGAGGCGGGGCGGACGCTCAACCAGGTCCGCCGCGCGTTGTCCGGAAAGCGAGCCGCGGCAACCGCCCAGGCAGCGCCCGCGCCGATGCCGCCCTCGGTATGGAGGCGGCTCACCCTGGCGCCCGGGGTCGAACTGCACCTGGCCGCCGACGTCCGCGTGCCCTCGGCCGCCGGCCTGGAACGATTGACCGAATGGTGTCGCGTCCATCTGGGGCGCAGTGGAGACGACGAGCATGCCGAAGAATGAACCAGCGATGGCGGATTCGAGGCTGCGGGTCGGCCTCATCGCACGCGAGGCCCCGGTCCCGCTGCAGGGTGTGTCGGTCCGCGCGGACGTGACCGGCGAATGCGCTCGCGTCACCATCACGCAGCGATACCGCAACCGCGAAGCGCAGCCGATCGAAGCGGTGTACGTGTTCCCTCTCGACGAGGGGGCCGCCGTCTGCGGCTTCGAAGCCGTCTCCGCCGGAGTCCACTACGTCGGCGAGGTGAAGCCGCGAGACGAGGCCTTCGAGGCGTACGACGATGCGCTCCAGGCGGGACACAGCGCGTACCTGCTGGACGAGGAGCGCCCGGACGTCTTCACGGCCAGCCTGGGGAACGTCCCTCCCGGCGCGGAGGTCCTGGTTCGACTGACCTACGTGACGGAGCTGGCCGCGGAGGGAGACGCGCTGCGCTTCACGCTGCCGACAACGGTTTCCCCGCGCTACGCGCCACCTCAGGACAGGGCAGCGATCGGCCGCTCCGACGCGGAGGCGTTGAACCCTCCGGTTGCCTGGAGGGTGCCCTACGGTCTCGACCTGACGATCCACTTGACGATGCCGGGCGAGATCACTCGGGTCGAGTCCCCATCCCATCCCCTTTCCATCGAGATCCGGGGAACCGGCGCTCTCGTGACCCTGGCGCAGGCGGAGACGGCGCTCGATCGGGACGTCGTGTTGCTGGTCGGAGCTTCGGGATTGAATGTGCCTCACGCGCTCGTCGAGCGCGACGAGCGCGGGGAGCATGCCGCGGCCGTCGCGTTCCTGCCCCGGTTCGACGCCGACCGGGCGCCGTCCGAGATCGTTTTTCTCGTGGATCGCTCCGGCTCGATGCGCGGGACGTCGATCGCCGAGGTCAGAAACGCGCTGCAGCTGTGCCTGCGATCGATCCTACCCGGCTCGCGCTTCAACATCGTGGGATTCGGCTCGACGTACACGAGCCTGTTCGAAGAGTCGCTCCCGTACGACGAGAACACGCTCGCCCGAGCCACCGCCCACGTGGAATCGCTCGACGCCGACCTGGGTCAAACGGAGATCCTGTCCGCGTTGCAGTTCGTGTTCTCACGGCGCAGAGCGGAGGATCTGCCACGACAGCTCGTCGTGCTGACCGACGGCGAGGTCACGAACACCGATGCGGTGATCGGGCTCGTCCGGAAGCACGCCGCCGATTGTCGCGTGTTCCCGTTCGGCATCGGCGCGGGAGCCAGCACGCATCTGGTCCGCGGGCTCGCCCGTGCGGGCAACGGCGTCGCGGAATTCATCGCGCCCGGCGAGCGCGCCGAGGCCAAGGTGCTGCGGCAGTTCGCTCGCCTGCTGGCGCCCGCCCTCACGGACGTGACGATCGACTGGGGCGGGCTCGACGTGACGTCCGCGCCGACGGTCGCGCCCGCGGTCTTCGCCGGGGGCCGGCTGCTGGTCTACGGCTTCGTGAAGGACCCGCGCCCGGCGACGATCACGCTGTCGGCGCGCGGTGCGCAGGGGGGCGTCTCGTTCTCCGTTCCCCTCGATCCTGGTGGGGCGACAAAGGGCAGCACGCTGGTGACGTTGGCGGCGCGAGAACGGATCCGCGAGCTGGAGGAGAGCCCGGACGGACTCGCAGGCCGCGGATCGAGGCAACTCGCGCGCAAGGTCGATCGGGTGAGGGACCAGATCGTGAGCCTGGCCACCCACTACGGTCTGGTTTCACGGGAGACGTCATTCGTCGCGGTCGAGCGCCGCGACTCTCCCCTGGAGGGAGAGTCGGCGCTTCGCCGGATCCCGGTGGCGTTGACGAGCGGGTGGGGCAGTCTCCAGGCTGGGGTGGAGCGTGCGAGGGCGCGGCGATTCGGCCTGGATCCGGTCTACCGGAGGGGCATACCCACATCCGTTGACGCCGACGTGTGCTTCGCAGCGAACTTCTCGGAAGACGACATCAGGCACTCGTGGCTGCAAGAGGGGATGCGTACGGTCGTGCGTTGCTTCATGAGAGAGCCCGTCGCGGCGCACCCGGCGGATGTGCCCGTCTCGTCGCCTGGGCGGAGGCGCCCGCACGACCGGCTCGTCTCGCTCCAACGCGCCGACGGCTCGTGGGATCTCACGCCCGAGCTCGGGGAGGCGCTTGGCATCGATCTCGAGGAGCTTCTCGCGGGAGTGCGGGAGGTCGGGGGCGCGCCCGAGGCGCCGCGGGTCTGGGCGACGGCTCTTGCCTTGGCCTGGATCGCGGGCCGCACGAGCGAGGCGCGCGACGAATGGGCGCTTCTCGCTCGGAAAGCAATCGATTGGCTGAAGGCCAGATCGGGAGAGGGGGACTCCCTCTCTCGGTGGCTGCGCGCCGCCGAGGAGTTCATGACGAAATGACAGGTTCAGGAGCTCGGGCCGGTCGATACCCGGAGCCCGCCGCCGCCCTTGCCGAACGGGCCGCACGGTTCTTCCTCAACGATCCCCGGGCGGAGGCGGAAGTCCCTCGTCGGGCGGAGGAGGCGGCGGGAAGCCCGGTGGAGGTGGAGGAGGCGGACCCATCGCGTCGAACTTGGCTCTTTGCTCGGGGGTCAGGATCCGACGAATCCGATTGCGGGTCGCTTCAGCCTCGGCCCGCATCCGACCGCGGCTTTCCTCGAAAATCGCGCGAAGCTGGTCGGCCTGCTCCGGGCTGAGGCCGAGAGTCCGCCGCAGGTGAACGACCGGCGGTTCGCCGAAGGGCGGTCCCGCATGGGGGCCGCCCGGCCCACGGAGTGCGAGCAGGACGATGTGCAGGATTGCCGCGCCCGCGATCATCCCCAGCACGAACGTGCCGAGAAGGACCAGCGTGGCGCTCCACCGCTTCGTGCTGGACGTCGGATCGGCCATCTCGATCTCCTCGCGAGCGCCTAGCGAACCAGCGCGTCCAGCACGGGGTCCGGGACGCTCGAAGGCGCGGTGCCCGTCATCACCCAGCGATCGAGCAAGGACGCCTCGTCGGTCCCGGAAGCACCTTCGTCGCTCGACGGGAAGGACCAGAGAAGGGCCGCGAAGACCAGCACGGCCGTGGCTGCGGCCAGCCACGGGAAACAGAGCCTCGCGGCAGCGGAGATCCGCTCGCCGGCGGTCGGTGCCGGGCGACGGCGGCGATCGGCCTCGGCCAGGATTGCCGGGACCGCGCCGATGAGGCGATCGATCCCTGGCTCTCGATCCGCCCTCGCGAGACGAAGCGCTCGGCTCGCGAGGCTGCCGGCCTCGCCGTGGGACCCGACGTCCCCTCTCCGGTCATTGCGCTCAACCATCGGTCCGTCTCCTTGTCGCGCCTTCCCCCGCATCGAACCCGAGGAGCGCGCCGAGCTTGCGACGTGCGCGTACCGCTCGCCACTTCACCGCGACGGTGGTCGAGCCGATCGCCTTCGCCGCCTCGGCCATCGAGAAACCCTCGAGATCCACCAGCGTCAGGACGGCGCGATCGAGCGGCGTGAGCCTCGCGAGCGCTCGCCGCACCGTCAGGACCGCGAGCGGCGCCTCGGAGCTCGAGGGCTCGATCGGTTCCGGGGACGCATCGGCCGACTCGGGAAACGGTTGCTCGGCCCGACGCGTCGACCGGCGGAGCCAGTCGAGAGCCTTCCGGGCGGTGATGGCCCGCAACCAGGCTCCGATGTCCTCGGTGGGAAGCGCCGGGGTCGTCAGCGCCGCGACGAGAGATTCCTGAACCACGTCCTCCGCCTCCGCGCCGCCGTAGCGGCCGAGAACGCTCCACGCCGTCCGAACCATCGATGCCGCATGCTCCAGGACGAGTCGCCGCCCCGCCTCGTGATCCCCGTCCCTCGCGGCGAGCAGGATCGCGAGATCTGGGTGGTTCGGCGTCGGCACGTGCGCGCTCCGCGATGCGTCGCCGGGACCCTGGAGCCCGGCGACGCGGCAAAATCCGAGCTTATCCTCGATCGAGTCTCGGAATCGAACGTACCGCGGCGACGGCGCATCCCGCCGCCGCGATCGTCCGAGGAACCAGCTTCATCGGGTCGGAGGCGCGGGCGTTTCATCGATCGTCCCACATCGTCGACTCGGGCCGCCGGGACCGCGGGGCTCACGCGGCGGAGGCGGCGGCTCGCGGAGCATCTGCTGAAAGGCCGCCCGTTGCTCTTCCGTCATCACGGCCAGGACATCGGCGGCGAGTCGGCGCCGCGCGACCTCCAGCTGGCGGGACCGCTCCGCCATGACCGCGTGCGCGTCCGCCACATCCTGATCGGTCGAAGCCGGATCCCAGATCCGGACCTCCAGGAGATGTCGTGCTTCGCCGAACGACTGAGCGAGCCGTCCAAGGGGGCCCGTCATCGAGCCGCGCAGCAGGTCGTGGATCTGGGTTTGCTGCTCTTCGGTCAGGTCGAGGTCGTGGAGAATTCTCCCCGCCATCCCCATCGCGGGGTCCGGCGGGCCGCCGTGGAACCCAGGACCGCCCATCGGCGGAGGAGGAGAGAAAGGCAGCATGTCCGGACGGCTCTGCGCCATCGCGGGAATCGTGGCGGCCAGAACCGCCAGCAAACCGAGAGTGAGCGATCGACGGACCACATTCATCGCGGGATCCTCCATCTTGTTCGAATCCGGTTTCATTGTGTCCTCGTGCACCGAAGAGACGAGTGATCTCCCGATCCGGTGACAGGCGGGAGAGCTCCCTCGCGTCGGGCTACCGGTACGCGGGCGGCTTTCGCGCCAGTGTCGCCTGCTCGAACGCGAAGGCGAGCCGAATCAGCGTCGGCTCGCTCCACGCGCGCCCGAAGAACGAGACGCCGACGGGGAGGCCCTGGACCTGCTCGCCGGGCACCGTGACGCTCGGATAGCCGGCGACGGCAGCGGGGGACGCGCTCCCCCCGGTGAACGAGTCTCCGTTGACCGGATCCGTCAGGTGCGCCGGACCGTTCGTGATCGCGACGAGCGCATCGAGCTTCTCGCGGTCCATCACCGCATCGATCCCCTGCGCTCGGGTCTTCTCGAGATTGCTCGTGCGCGCCTCGACGTACGCCGTCTCTTCGAGACCTCCCTTCTTCTGTGCCATCTCGAGCAGTTCCTGCCCGAAAAACGGCATCTCACGATCCGCGTTCACCCTGTTGAACTCGATGAGCTCGGAGAGCGTCTTCACTTTCGCGTCCGGGCGGGAAGAAAGATACGCGTTCAGGTCGGCCTTGAACTCGTAGAGAAGCACCTCGAGCTCGGCGTCGTCGGTCTTGCCGGCGTTCGGCAGTTCGACCTCGATCACCACGGCGCCCGACTTCCTCATCGCCGCGACGGCGGCATCGAGGACGGGCCCGGTCTTCGGACCGAGGTGGAACGTATCGGCCCTGACCACTCCGATGCGCGCGCCGGCGAGCCCCTTCGGATCGAGGAACCGCGTGAAGTCGGTGGCCGCCGATCCTTCGCTCGCCTTCGTGGCGGGATCGCGCGGATCGACGCCGGTCATGGCGGAGAGAAGGACGGCGGCATCGGCGACGGTCCGCGCCATGGGCCCCGCCGTGTCCTGCGAGTGCGCGATCGGGATGATGCCCGATCGACTGACGAGCCCCACGGTGGGCTTGACGCCCACGATGCCGCAGACCGACGCCGGAGACAGGATCGATCCGTCGGTCTCCGTCCCCACCGCGACCGCCGACAGGCTGGCGGCGACCGCGGCGGCGGAGCCGGAGCTGGAGCCCGAAGGGTTGCGGTCGAGCGCGTGCGGGTTCTTGGTCTGACCTCCTCGAGCGCTCCATCCGCTCACCGATTTCGTCGAGCGGAAGTTCGCCCACTCGCTGAGGTTGGTCTTCCCCAGGATCACCGCGCCCGCCGCGCGGAGACGCTCCACGACGAACGCGTCGCGAGTCGGCCTGGAGCCGAGCAGCGCCAGTGAGCCGGCGGTCGTCTGCATCCGATCGTTCGTGTCGATGTTGTCCTTCAGAAGCACCGGGATGCCGTGGAGCGCGCCTCGAGGTCCCTTCTCTCTCCTCTCCCGGTCGAGCGCATCCGCGATGGCCAGTGCGTCCGAATTGACCTCGACGACCGCGTTCAGCGTCGGCCCGCGGTCGTCGACGGCTGCGATGCGCGCGAGATACGCCTCGACGAGGCGACGGGACGTGACCTTGCCGCTCGCCATCGCCTCCTGCAACGACGCAATCGTCGCCTCTTCCACCGGGAATGGCGCCGGGGAATGCTTCGCCTCGGAGCGCGGCGCGAAGGGGGCGGCGAGGAGCAGAGAAGCGAGGGAAGCGACGATTCGATTCCACCTGGACATGGTCGAGCCTCCTGGCGGCGAGTCTACAACCGATGACGAGCACACCGCAGACGCACTGGATCGAATCCGTCGTCGAGCGTCCCCAGGGAGAGGGCGACGCCACGGCGCGAACCCACCGCTCTGCTACTCTCCCGAAGTGCCCCTCAACCGCGGTCACGACTACGTCGCCCTTCTCGGTCCCGAGGCCGACGGCCGGACGCTCCTCGCATGGCTCGCATCGCGATACGCTCACGCGGACGCGGGCGCCTGGAGCGAGCGCATCGAGGCGGGCCGGGTGCTCGTCGACGACAGGCCGGCCCGACCCGGCGACGTTCTGCGGCGCGGACAGCGGCTCGTCTGGCGCCGGCCGGCGTGGGAGGAGCCCGACGCTCCCGTCACCTTCGCCGTGCTGCTCGAGGACGACGACCTCCTGGCCGTCGCCAAGCCCAGCGGCCTGCCGACCCTGCCGGGCGGAGGCTTCCTCGAGAACACGCTGCTGCACCGCGTGCGGGCGCGCGAGCCGCGGGCCGCGCCCATCCACCGGCTGGGCCGCTTCACCTCCGGGATCGTGCTCTTCGCCCGCAACGACGGGGCACGAGCCGATCTTTCGCGCCAGTGGGCGGAACGATCGGTGTACAAGCGGTATCGCGCCCTTGCATCCGGGAATCCTGCGCTCGACGTGTTCACGATCGCGACCCCGATCGGCCCCGTCCCTCATCCCGTGCTCGGCTCGGTGCACGGGGCGTCCGCGTCCGGGAAATCCGCCGCGACGAACGTGGCCGTCGTCGAGCGGCGCGGGGACACGTTTCTGTGCGACGTGATCATCGCCACCGGCCGGCCCCACCAGATTCGCGTCCACCTCGCCGCTGCGGGGCATCCGCTCGCCGGCGATCCGCTCTACGGGCCCGGCGGTGCGCCGATCCCCGGAAGCCGCGCGGTTCCCGGCGATCCGGGGTATCTGCTCCACGCCGCGGAGCTGCGAATCCGCCATCCGCGCACCGGCCTTCTCGTGACGGTCCTTTGCGCGCCGCCACCGTCGCTGCGGGGCGGGGATCGGTGAGCGGGGCCGCCGCGGGCTCGTCTCCGCCACGCTCGCGTCCTGCGATCGGGCTTCTTCCTCGATCTGCACCGAGCCCGGGTGGGATCCTTCGACGAGGCGCGTCTCCGCCGTCGTTCCGGACCTGGACTGCAACGATGGCAGCGATTGCGCGACCAGCGACTCGTGCCAGGACAGCAACGTCTCAGCGGGACCCTCGAGAACGGGCGCCCTGGCCGGCCGCCTCGGCGCGCGCGCCGGCCACCGCGTTCTCGAGGATCTTGTCGCCGGGGAGCGCCGCCAGCTCGCGCTCCAACGCCGCCAGGAACGCGCCGATGCTCCCGCGACTGCAGCACCCCATGGCGCGTGCGTACCGCGCCATGCCGTCGGACGGATCCCGCTCGACCGCACGCTGCGCCTCGGCGAGCATGACCTCTTGCCGGCCGAGCTGGTTGAGGCAGCGCCAGCGGCCGTTTCGCAGCTCGCGCGCATCGGGATGGCGCGCGACACCGGCGTCGAAGGCCGCGAGAGCCGCCTCGTTTCTTCCCAGAGCCTCGAGAGTCTCCCCGAGCTTCTGGTGCAGGAACGGCTCCTGGGGGGCGATGGCGACGGCGGCGACGAGCAGCTCGTACGCGTCGGCATGACGCTGCTGCGCAATGAGAATCTGGGCGAGCCGGATGCGCGGATCCACGCTGGCCGGCTCGGAGTCGATCACGGCGTGGTATCCGGCGATGGCGCCCTCCACGTCGCCGCGCAGGAGGCTCCGGTCGGCATCGGCCATCTGCTTCATCGATCGCAGGGCTTCCCGCGGATCCCGAGCCGTTCCACCCCGCGCGGCGCTCGAGCCGGCCGCCCACACGTATCCAAGGGACTCGAGCGCTCGGCGCGCCTCGTCGTCGAGCAGAGCCGTCTCCCCCGCCCCGCCCTTGATGTCCGCCGTGAGCTCCTCGAGCGCCGTCGCCAGCTTGGCGCTTCGATCCGGCTCCCGCGAGGCGACGTCCTGGGACTCTCCGGGGTCCTTCGTCAGGTCGTACAGCTCGTCGACTCGACCTCGGACGATCTTCCATCCTCCTTCCCGCAGCGCCAGGAGCGGCGCGCAGCCATGGTGCAGCTGCGCGTACAGGCTCTCGGCGTATCCTGCGGTCCGCAGCCACGGCACGGTTTCTCCGCGCAGCTCGGGGCCGAGGTCACGCCCCTGGACGTCCGGGGGGCACGGGAGATTCAAGAGGGCCAGAACCGTGGGCATGACGTCGATCAGGCTGACGGGAGCGGTGACGTTCCCTTCGACGTGCAGGCCCGGGGCACGGATCACGAGGGGAACCCGTAGCGTCGCGTCGTGGACGAGGACTCCGTGGCTCGCCTCGCCGTGCTCGCCGAGAGCCTCGCCGTGATCCGAGGTCACCACCACGAGCGTGCGCTCGAGACCTCGTCGCGATTCCCACGCGTCGAGGAGCTGCCCGACGACCCGATCGACGTACGCGATCTCTCCGTCGTAGGGGGACGCGTACCGGGATCGCTCGGGCTCCGGCGGCCGGTACGGAGTGTGGGGGTCGAACAGGTGGACCCAGGCGAAGACCGGCCCATCGCGCTGCGTCTCCAGCCACCGGGTGGCCGCGGCGACGACCTCCTCGCCGGTCCGCTCCGCGTACATCAGGAACCGTTGATCGCCGGATTCTGCGATTCGATCGTCGTACGTGTCGAAGCCCTGGTTGAACCCGTACCGAGCGTCCAGGACCTGCGCTCCGATGAACGCGCCGGTCGTGAATCCCGCTCGCCGCAGCTCCTCGGCCAGCGTGGTCTCGGCATCCGGAAGGCGGTAGGCGCCGTTGTCGCGAACCGTGTGGCTGGGAGGAAGGCGTCCGGTCAGGAGTGACGCATGGGCCGGCTTCGTGAGCGGCGCCGGGGAGATCGCATTCGAGAAGCCCACGCCCTGCCGGGCGAGGGCATCGATGCGCGGAGTTCCCGGGACCGTCGCGCCGGTGTAGGAGAACCGGTCTGCGCGGGCCGTGTCGATGGAGATCAGGAGGACGTCTCGCGGCTTGGGAGGGGGCTGCGATCGGCCGCAACCCATGGAGCCCAGGCAGAGGAAGACGCCCGCTAGAAACGTGATCGAGATCCGGCGGCTCGTCGCCTTGCCCTTCGAAGGCACACATCGGCGCATCCGGAAGAACGCTTCGCAAGAGCGTCGACCCACTGCCCGTCTCGCGAACCGTCGCATCGTCGCCCTCCGCTCGAAAGCGCCCTCGCGGCGGACGGATCGCACGCGCCGCCTCGCGGCACCGTCTCGCCTGGAGCGTAGATCGCCTGCCAGGGAAAACGGCGGTGCGCTCCGTCGGGACTGTGTTCCCAGCCCGCCTCGGCATGGGAATGATACTCAGGACCGGTCGCGCGGTTCGAGAGCCCCGATCCCGCAGGGCAGACAATCGGCGCGGTGCTCTCGCGGTCACCCGCAGGCGTCAGCGCGACCCAGGGACATGGAACCTGTGTGGCGCCGGGCCTGCCTGCAGACGTAGGATGCGGTCCAAGCGGCCGCGGAGCGTCAGGGGGACGAGCCATGGATCACCCATTCAATCTCGAGCGATTCCTGATCGACGTTTTCGCACCGGAGCCGGGCGAGCGCGCTGTGGTGGCAACCGACGTGCCCACTCCGGCCTCTCCCGACACCAAGACCTGGGCGGAACGCCGCGCGATGGCGGCCGAGTGGCGGGAGGGCCTCGAGGCCCTCGGCCGGAAGGTGGGCTTCGACGTTTTGCCGCTTCTGACCTACCCCGCCACCGGGGCGCACGGCGCCGGCTTTCCCGATGATGCGCGGGTCGCGGACCGGCCCGTCGCGATGGGCACCCTGCTCGACGAGGTGAGCCTGCTTTTGGCGCTGACGGAGTTCTCTCCGACGGCGGCCCTCGTGGACGTCTGCAAGCGTCGCCCGGGGGCTCACGTCTTCCGCGCGGCGAGCATGCCGGGGATCGAGAAACGGATGGAGCGTACCTCTCTCGCGGCCGACTACGGTCGGGTCGCGCGGCGCTGCCGGCTCCTCAAGGAAGCGTTCTCGACCGCGGACCGGGCGGAGGTCGAGTTCTCGACGGGACACCGCTGCCTCTTTGATCTCCGGTTCCGGATCCCCGAGGCCGACGACGGCTACCTCCACCGCGACAAGTCGGACGACATCCCCGTGATCAACCTTCCATCGGGGGAGACGTTCGAGGTCCCGTACGAAGGCGAGAAGAACGGAGTGCCTTCACGCACCGCGGGCGACCTCCCCGTCGCTGCAAGAGCCGAGACCGTGGTCTTCCGGGTGCTCGCCAACCGCATCGTCGAGGTCGTGGGCGCGGGCGCGGAGGCCGGCCGGTATCGCGGGTTCTTCCGCGACGACCCCGCCCGCGGGAACATCGCCGAGGTGGCGTTCGGCTGCAACGACCGGGCGGAGGTGACCGGCAACGTTCTCGAGGACGAGAAGGCCGGCTTCCACTGGGCGTACGGCCGGAGCGACCACCTGGGAGGCGTCACCGGCCTCGCCGCGTTCCTCGACCCGTCGAACGTCGTCCACCAGGACATCGTCTACGCGAAGGGAAATCCGATCACGATCCTCCGGGCCGATCTGGTGCGAGAGGACGCGACGCGGATCGCGATCCTCCGCGAAGGAAAGTACGTCCTCGCGGGATGGTAGCCCGGCGCCGCTCGGCCGCAGGCTCGCCTTCGGCTGGACCTACGCGTGCACCCCCGGGGCCTCTTGCCCCGTGGAATCGACCCACTCCCCGTACCCGCCCAGGTAGACCCTCGGGCGGAGGTCGCCGTCGTCCGGGTGGAGCTCCAGGACACGGTTCGACAAGCCGCGGAGGAACTCGCGGTCGTGCGAGACGAAGAGCATGGCCCCTTCGAAGCCACGCAGGCCCTCGATCAGCATCTCCTTCGTCTCGAGATCGAGGTGATTCGTCGGCTCGTCCAGCACGAGAAAATTCGGCGGGTGGAGGAGCATGCGGGCGATCACCAGACGCGACTTCTCGCCGCCCGACAGCACGCCCACCGACTTGTCCACGTCGTCCCCGGAGAACTGGAACGCTCCCAGCAGCGCGCGAAGCGTTCCCTGGGTCTCCAGCGGAAAGTCGTGCTGCATCTGCTCGAAGACGGACAGCTCCGGGTCGAGCAGGTCGAGCGACTGCTGCGCGAAGTACCCCATCACCAGCCCCGCCCCGAGACGGACCGTGCCCGCGTCGGGCCGGAGCGATCCCGCGACCATCTTGAGGAGCGTCGTCTTGCCGGCTCCGTTGCGCCCCATCACGCACCAGCGCTCGCCCCGGCGCACGGTGAGCGCGAAGCCGTCGTAGATCGCCCGGTCGCCGTAGCGCTTCTCGATCCCCGCGAGCATGACGACGTCGTCCCCGCTGCGCGGCGGTGTGCGGAAGTCGAAGCGGACCGGCTTGCGGCGGCGCGGCGGCTCGACGGTCTCGATCTTCTCCAGCTTCTTGACCCGGCTCTGCACCTGCGCGGCCTTGGCCGCGTGCGCCGCGAACCGGTCGATGAACCGCTGCTCCTTCGCGAACATCGCCTGCTGCCGCTCGTACGCGGCCTCCCGCTGCGTCTCGCGCTGCGCCCTCTCCGTGACGTAGAAATCGTAGCTTCCCGAGTAGGAGATCATCTCCCCCCCGTCGATCTCCACGATGCGGTCCACGACCCGGTTCATGAAGTCCCGATCGTGGCAGGTCATCAGGACCGCGGATCGCGTGTTCTGGATGAAGCGCTCGAGCCAGAGGATCGACTCGATGTCGAGATGGTTGGTCGGCTCGTCCATCAGCACGACGTCGAAATTCCCCAGCAGGACCTTGGCCAGCGCGACGCGCATCTTCCATCCGCCGGACAGCGCTCCCACGTCACCGTCGATGGCCCGGTCCTCGAATCCGAGACCGTGCAGGACCTCCCGCGCGCGTGCCTCGAGCTCGTACCCGCCCAGCTCCTGGTAGCGCTCCTGGACCTCCCCGAAGCGGGCGAGGATCGCATTCATCTCGCCCGCGCGTGCCGGGTCGGCCATCCGTCGCTCCAGGTCGATGAGCTCGTGGTGCAGGTCGCCCAGGCGGCCGCTCCCCGCGATCGCCTCGTCGAGCACCTGCCGCCCGGACATCTCCTCCACGTCCTGCCGGAAATAGCCGATCGTCGCCCGCTTCGGAACCGACACCTCGCCGGAATCGGGTGCCTCCTCGCCGGCGATCATGCGGAAGATGGTGGTCTTCCCCGCCCCATTGGGCCCCACCAAGCCCCACCTTCTCGCCCGGGTTCAGCTGGAACGACGCGTCCACGAGGAGAACGCGTCTGCCGTACTGCTTCGAGATGCTCGAGAGGGCGATCATGGGGCGGACAATCTAGTGGAACATCCCAAGAACCGCACCACGCGCGGCAGCCGCCCTGCCCGGCAGCGCCTGAGCGCCCGAGACCGGGCGCGCTCACGGATTCCCTTTTAGCGGAGCGTCGATCAGGAGGAAGGCGTCTTCGACGCTGCTTCGAGAACCAGATCGACGGATGGCCGGTCCGCCGGATCGGCGCTTCGATACGAGAATCGCAGCACCCCCCGCGCGTCCACGAGGAAATCGCCGCCCAGCTGGTACGGATCTCCTCCGGACGGTCGCAGCCTCTCCCCACGCAGCATGGCGGAGGCGTAGTAGCGAATCGTCCGAAGCGTGAAGGTCCGATGCGCCGATCGCTCGAGCCCGTACGCGACATACGCGGAGCGCGTCGGATCGAGCCAGACGGGGAATCGCACACCCGTCTCCGCGCGGAACCGGAGCGCAAGCTCTTTCGCACTGAACGTCACGAGGATCGTGCGGATTCCGGCCTCTTCGAGCGATCCTGCTCTGCGATGCAACTGCATCGCGTGATCCCGGCAGGGCAGTCAGCCGAGATGGCGGAGGAAGACGAGCAGGACGACGCTCGCTCCGCTGCGCACCTCCGAGAGCGAGAGAGTCCCCCCGCCCAGCGACTCGAGGCGGATCTCGGGCGCGGGATCTCCGACGTCGATCATCACATCATCTCTCGACCGCCAGGCACCATGACTGGATCGTACCATCGCGGGGTCGCAGAAGGGGCCGCCGAGGACGCGCGTCGATCTCCCCGCGGGAGCGTCAACGATTCTTCCGCCGACCGGGTAGAATGCGCGGGTTCGTTGCGTGACGTGCCGGCGTGATCCCGTTCTCGCTTCGACGGATCGGTCGACGCGGCCTAGCCCTGCCCTTGCCCCACAAATCCTCCGGGACATTTGTCAGGGTGAGGGGTCGGCGCGAATCCCGGCCAGTTGATAAGTTCCTATCCCGCAGCGAGATTGTAGAGGTGTACGATTCCCTTCCAGCTGCACTTGGGGCTGGGTGGCGGGTCGGAACGGCGCGCCGAACATCCGCCCCGTCTGGCGACCAGGATGATCGCCTGACCGAGATTGACTGGCGGCTTCGTCGTACGGCCGCAAATGTCCAGACTTACTTGTGGGGCAAGGGCAGGCCTAGCCCGCTTTATTCACGAAGGTCCGTCGCGAGACCGCTGGAGAGCTAGACGGCCGTGATGACGGGCATCCGCAGGGGCGAGGACCCGAGACGTACTGGAACAGTACGTCGCAGGGTCCGAGCCCCGAGGACGCCCGTCAGCATGGCCGGATCCGCGGTCGCAGCAGGAGCTTCGTGAATAATGCGGGCTAGTCGCGGGAGGATCGAATCGATGACCGGACCCGTTCGCGGGGAGGTCGCGGCGACTCAGCCTCTGTTCCCCGTTCCCGTCGTGGGAAGCGAGGCTCTCTCGGCCCTCCGCGCGCTTTGGACCGACTTGAAGGGGTCCGGGTACGAACGCACCGAGATTCTCCCGCTGCCGGGCGGGCTTCACGACCTTCCCCTGGACCTGGCCAACGTGGTCCACGCGCTCCGAGGAGAACGGAACCTGCTGCATCGCTCGGCCATCGCGTCCGCGTACCGCCAGGCACTCCGGCTCCGGAACCGTCGGGCCGCCGACCTTCACGTCCTCTTCTTCCTCTGCGACCCGCTGCCGAGGGCTCGCGTGAGCCGCGCCCTTCCTCCGGGGCTGCTCGCACGCCTCATCGACGCGGGCGTGCTCGTGACCATCGGACATTCCATCCGATCGCGGCTCATGATCACTCCGTTCGACGGTCGCCTGTACGCGAGCGATCCGCTCCGAACGCAATCCGATCCCGAGCACGTGTACATGGGGCGCGGATCGTTCCTCGTCTCGGAGGCGCTCCGCGCCAGCGGGCGGCATGGCGGACGCCTGCTCGAGGTGGGGTCCGGGTCGGGCATCGGCGCCATCTCCGCTTCGGGTGCGTTCGCCGAGGCGCTGGGGGTGGACATCGTGGGGCGCTGCATCCGCATGGCAGACCTCAACGCCGCGCTCGGCGGCGTCGGCACTTGTCGCTTCTCGGTCTCCGATCTGTACTCCAATGTCGAAGGGACGTTCGATGCGGTCCTGATCAATCCGCCGAGCGGCTGGACCGTGGCCGACGGAGCGTCGAGGCTCTATGCCGGTGGTGGAGGAGACTTCGGGAGCGAGCTCCCTGCGCGCATGCTGGCCGGGGCGTTGGACCGGCTGCGACCCGGCGGAGTGGTGTACGAGACCTTCGACTGTCCCGTGATCCGGGGCGATCGATACGTGATCCGAGTCCTTGAGCGCGTCTGCGCCCCGCGGGGCGCCCGCGCCGTCGTCCGCCCGCTGTTCGAGGGGTACCGGTATTCACGATCGAGGGAATACCGACGTCTCGGCATCACCAGAACGGTGCGCTATCTCGTTGCCGTCGAGCCCGCCGGGCGGTTCGACGTCCGCTTCGAGCGAGGCGAGCCTGTTCGCGTCGCGAGCTATCGCCTGCGCTCGCTCCTCCCGCGACTCGCCGCGATGCTGACGGGAGGGCCGAGGGGATCGAGAACGAGCCGGCCGACCTGAGGCGACGAACCGGCGCGACGTCCGGTCGCCTGCGGGAACGACTTGCGAATCGGGGACAGCAACCGAAATTCGCACAATGCCCCTTGGTTTGAACGGGTTGCGTGCTGGCGAGTTTCGGTTGCTGTCCCCGATTCGCTTCGATTCAGCTCTTCCTCACTTTCCTGTCGTACACCCCCCCGTCGCACGGCGGTTGTCGGCCCGCGGACTTGTTGCAATAATGCGGCGACGCCAGGGTGTCGTGCCCGTCGGCTCGCGACGTACACAAGACAGAAAGGAACAGGTCATGGGCTCCGCTGCCTCCAAGGAAGCGATCAAATCCATTCGCGACTGGGCGACCAGCCATCTCCCGGGAACGTCCCGGCCGGCCATCAAGCCCGAGGATTTCGGATCTCAGGTCTTCAGCGACCAGATCCAGCGCGCCCGGCTTCCGAAGCCGGTCTACCTGGCCTTGCGCCGCACCATCGCGCAGGGCGAGCCCCTCGATCCCGCGAACGCCGACGCGGTCGCGGCGGCGATGAAGGACTGGGCCGTCGAGAAGGGCGCGACGCACTACACCCACTGGTTCCAGCCGATGACCGGGCTGACCGCCGAGAAGCACGACTCCTTCCTCGTGCCCACGGAGGACGGCAAGGCTGTGGCGGAGTTCAGCGGGAAAGAGCTGATCCGCGGCGAGCCGGACGCCTCGAGCTTTCCGTCGGGCGGCATGCGCTCCACCTTCGAGGCTCGCGGGTACACCGCCTGGGACCCGACCTCGCCCCCCTGGCTGCTGCGCAACCCGAACGGGACGACCCTCGTCATCCCCACCGCGTTCGTGAGCTGGACGGGGGAGGCGCTCGACAAGAAGACGCCGCTGCTGCGATCCATGGACGCGCTGTCGGCCCAGGCGCTCCGGATCCTGAGGCTCTTCGGCTCCAAGGCGACGCGCGTCGTCACGACCTGCGGTCCCGAGCAGGAGTACTTCCTGGTGGACCGGGTCTTCTACTTCAATCGCCCCGACCTCGTGCACGCCGGCCGCACTCTCTTCGGCGCCCGTCCGCCGAAGGGCCAGGAGATGGAGGACCAGTACTTCGGCCACATCCCCGAGCGAGTGCTCGCCTGCATGATGGAGGTCGAGGCGGAGCTCTACCGCTGCGGCGTGCCGATCAAGACCAGGCACAACGAGGTCGCGCCGGGCCAGTACGAGGTCGCGCCGATCTTCGAGAACGCCAACGTCGCCACCGACCACCAGATGATGACCATGGAGGCCCTCAAGCGGATCGCGCCCAAGTACGGCCTCGCCGCGCTGCTCCACGAGAAACCGTTCGCGTTCGTCAACGGCTCCGGCAAGCACCTGAACTGGTCCATGTCCGACGACCTCGGCAACAACCTTCTGAATCCCGGCGATACCGCCCACGAAAACGTGCAGTTCCTCGTCTTCTGCTCGGCCGTTCTGCGGGCGATCGACAAGTTCCAGGGAGTCCTGCGCATGTCCATCGCGTCGGCCGGCAACGACCACCGGCTGGGCGCCAACGAAGCACCCCCCGCGATCCTGTCGGTCTTCCTCGGCGACATGCTCACCGACATCTTCCAGCAGATCGAGAAGGGCGACGCCTCCTCGACGAGGCAGGGGGGCCTCCTGCACACCGGCGTCGCGGTCCTTCCGCAGCTGCCGCGGGACGCGGGGGACCGCAATCGCACGTCGCCGTTCGCGTTCACCGGCAACAAGTTCGAGTTCCGTGCCGTGTCCTCCAACCAGTCCATCGCATTTCCCAACATCGTGCTGAACGTCGTGGTCGCCGATGCCCTGGACTCGATCGCCACCGATCTCGAGAAGTCGGTCGCGAGCGGCGAGAAGCTCGAGGAGGCGATCTCGAAGCGATTGACCCGCCTCAGCAAGGAGCACAAGCGGATCATCTTCAACGGCAACGGGTACTCGAAGGAGTGGGAGGAAGAGGCCGCCCGCAGGGGGCTTCTCAACCTGAAGAACACCGTCGACTCGCTCCCGGAGCTGATCCAGCCGGAGGTGATCCAGGTCTTCGAGCGGCTGAAGGTCCTGAGCGAGCGCGAGGTGCGCGCCCGCTACGAGATCGCCGTCGAGCAGTACAACAAGACGGTCAACGTCGAGGCGCAGACCATGATCCTGATGGCGAACCGCTACATCCTGCCGGCCGGTCTCGCATACCAGAAGGAGGTCGCCGACACGGTGAACGCCTCGAAAACGGCCGGAGTGGATTGCGTCGAGGGCCGCAAGCTCCTGCAGCAGATCTGCGGCTTCGTGTGCGAGCTCCGGAGGGCCACCGACGCGCTCCAGAACGAGCTCGACCACGGCGGCAGCTCCGCCGAGGAGCACGCCAAGCACTACCGCGACAAGGTCATCCCGGCCATGAATGCGCTGCGCGAGGCGGGCGACCACATCGAGCTGGTGGCACCGAGCGACCGATGGCCGCTTCCGACCTATCGAGAGATGCTCTTCATCAAGTAGGTCGTGGCGTCCTGGGCTGCGGCAGGAGGTGGCCGAGGTCGACTGTCCGGTCCCTCGCGCTCAGCCCCAGACGGCTCTGGTCAACCCCGGCAGGACCTGGCCGGAAGGGCCGCGCAAGAAGTAGCTGCAGCGCGGCGTCATCGGCGTCTCGTCCGGATTCACCTCGATGACCATGGCACCGGCGCGCAAGGCGACGGAGACCAGGCCGGCGGCCGGATAGACCAGCGCGGACGTGCCGATCGAGAAGAAGACATCGCACGTCTCCGCCGCTGTCTCCGCGGCCTCGAAGGCACCGCGGGGAAGCGTTTCTCCGAACCACACCACGTCGGGCCGAAGCATGCCGCCGCAGCGAGGGCATCGCGGCGGAACGTCTCCGGTGTCGCGCCACGATTCCACCACCACCTCCTCCTCGAAGCACTTCGTCCGCGTGATGTTTCCGTGCAGCTCGATCACGTCCCGACTGCCGGCACGCTGGTGCAGCCCGTCCACGTTCTGCGTCACCAGCGTGAATCCCGGTGCACGACTCTGCATCTCGACCAGGGCGAGATGCCCTGGGTTCGGCTCCGCCGAGCGTACTCGTTCTCGCCGCATCTGGTACCAGTTCCAGACCATTCCTGGATTGCGGCGAAACGCTTCCGGCGTCGCGAGATCCTCCGGTCGGTACTTCGCCCACAGGCCGGTCTGAGCATCGCGAAACGTCGGCACGCCGCTCTCGGCGGACACTCCGGCGCCGGTCAGGACGCACACGCGGCGCGCACTCCGCACCGCGGCGCACAGGCCTTCGGGGAACCCCAGCGTGACGGATGACATGCCGCTCGATCCCCTCGCAGAGCGCGCCTACGCCGTTTTCGTTCGCAGGAACCGGTAGGCCCAGAGGAAGGCGAGACCCATCGCGAGGTCCGCGATCACGAACGGCTTCCACATGCCGGGCACGCCGGCCGTCGCCCAGTGCCCTCCCACGACACCGCAGTAGGAGACCTTGAGCAGGATCCCGTACACGATCAGCTCGCGGCGACCCCATGGGTCACGCGCCACCGCGACGAACATGAGCGCGAAGACCAGCAGCAGCGCCGCGGGGAACTGCACGTAGCCCGCGTGATTCGGCGGCGTGACGCCGAAGAGGGCGAACGGGTAGTTCGGCGCGATCAGGAACACGACGCCGAGGACGCCGTCGTACGCAGCCGCGACGATAAAGAGGAAACGGATCCAGGTGGGGACTCTCATGACGACGCCTCCGGCCGGTGCTTGTCGGCACGCAGGTACTTGCGATTGAAGTTCTCCCGACGCCACCGGGTCCGATCGTCGCTGTAGAGCTCAACCGCGAGCCGGTGGAAGCCCTCCCGGAGTTCGCCCACCGACATCAGGAGGGGACGGTAGTTGATGTCGAACAGCGTGCACCGCTGCCAGGCCAGCGGCTCGAGCAGGCGCCCCTCCCGCTCGAGCCGCTCGTAGAACGGCGTCCCGGGAAACGGCGTCGGCAGCGTGATCTGCACGTCGAACATTTCGGTGTCTTCGGCGAAATCGAGGATCGCGTCGAAGATCTCCGGACCGTGTCCGTCGAGCCCGACCACGAAGCACCCGTTCACGCGGATCCCGTGGGACTGGATGCGGAGGATCGCCTCCCGATAGCGCGGCCACTGCCGGCGCTTCCAGTCGGCTTTCATCTCCAGCCCGCCGAGTCCGGCCTCGAGGGACTCTCGAGACCGATCAAGACCTCGGAGCACCCGCTGGCGCGCATGAGGTCGAGCGTGCCTTCGTCCTCGTGGACCGAGAGGTCCGTCTCGGCGAACCAGTGCACGCGGCGGCTGCGGAGCCGCTCGAGTAGGCGCTTCCAATACACTTTGTCGATGAGTGCGTTGTCGTCGGCAAACTCGAGGAACGGGCGCGACCAGATCTCCCGGATCCGGTCGATCTCGGCGAGCACGAGGTCCACCGGCTTCTGGGCATAGCGGGGCGTGAGCAGGATCGAGCTGGCGCAGAACTCGCAGCGAAACGGGCAGCCGCGGCTGGCCTGGACGGTGAGACGGTTGTACCGGGCGGGATCGAGGAGATGGAAGGCCGGCATGGGAGCGCGAGCCAGGTCGAATCTCCGTTCCGAGCGATAGACCGGGCGAAGCGCGCCGCGCGCCGCGTCGCGAACGACGTCGAGCCAGACCGGCTCTCCCTCGCCGACCACCACTGCGTCGGCGTGGCTGCCGGCTTCCGCGGGGAGGGAGGTGGCGTGCAATCCGCCGATCACCACCGGGATGCCCGTCGCCCGGAGGCGGTCCGCGAGCTCGTAGGCCTCGGATATCTGGGCGCTGAAGCTCGAGAGGGCCACCAGGTCGAATCCGTCGGGAAGCGCGGTCACCTGGCGAAGGTCCTCGACCTCGATGTACTCGACCGCATGCTCGGATCCGGTCATTCCGGCGAGAGTGAGGAGGCCGAGGCTGGGCAGCGACGCGATCGTTCGGCTGCGCTCGACGAAACCGGGGAGCGTGAGCCCGAGCCGGAGGAGCTCGGCGTCGCACACGCGGATCCCGCTCATCGCGATCAGCCCGATCCTCATCGCAGCACCCCGCGGTACACGAGATCCGCCGCGGCCACGACCAGGCTCGCGACGGGCACGAAGAACGCGTGACGAAACGGGGCACGCCAGGCCGACAGCGCGCAGACCACGGGCATCGTCGCGGCGCCGATCAGGAACCCGCCCGAGGCGACCGGGGGACACGGGCTCATGCCGAGGGCGCGCACGGAAAAGGCGAATGCCAGGTTCAGCAGGCCCGTGCCGATCAAGGAGATGTGCGTGAGGCGGACCATGCGCCGCCGCCACGAGCCGTACCCGCCGAGCCACGAATCGTCGTGGAAGAAAAGCCCGATTCCCGCGCCGGCGACCAGCCCGACGAGGATGGCAATCCAGCCGGAGGCCAGGTTGATCCGTTCCATCGGGGGCATCCCCGCGGGGGCGCTCGCGCCCCGCGGGTCGACGGTATTCGCTCTCCGGGGGCGATGTCAACGATCCGGCGCCATGCGGGTGTACGACAGGAAAGTGACGAGACGATGCTGCGAATCGCGAACAGTCGTCCATGACGCCCGAGGCGTCACCCTGAAATGCTGAAAACGTCCCGCGGGAATGCACAGGACCACGTAGCGGACGTTCGGATGATCTCGATACGAGGCGTCGGGCTCGGACAGGCCGATCGTTCCGACGACCCGCTTCGATTCGGCGATCGCTCTCATGGCGATTCTCTCGGGCAAAACGGATAGGGAATCTCCGGTCCGGGTTGGTGCCGCGGCGCTATGATTCTGGCTCATTCTCGGTGCCCCTCGGCCCGTGGAGAACATCGTGAGACGATCAAACCTGATCCTCGCCTTCGCCCTGACGCTCGCCGTTTCCGCCCCGCTTCGGGCCCAGCAGCCCGCCGAGAAGCCGGCGGCCACGAACATCGAAGAGAAAGTTCGAGTCACGCTGCTCCAGGTCGACGCGGTGGCTCTGGACAAGCAGGGCAAGACGGTGACGGATCTCCGGGCGGGCGACTTCTCGATGAAGATCGGAGGCGTCCCGCTCGAGGTGAGCACCGTCGACCTAGCGTGTCCCACGGGAGCCGCGGTCGACCCGGTTCCGCTCGAGAACGACCAGAAGGCCCCCCCGGCGCCGATTGCGCCGGGGATCAAGCGTCGCGTGGTGTTCGCCTTCGACTATTCGTTTCTCGACGTGACGATGCGGGCGCAAGTGCTCGACGCGGCGGCGTCCATGCTGCGGATGTCGAAGACCGACGACGAAGAGGTCATGCTCGTCGCCCTCACGTCCGAGGTTCGAGTGGAGCAGCGGTTCACGAAGGACATCCGGCAACTCCTCGGGGCGCTCGATCGGATGAAGCGCGACGTGACGCTCTGGGCCAGGACCTTCCCCATAGGAGCGACGGGGAGCACCTACTTCGGGAACATCTCCACGCTCATGGACGTACTGGGAAGCTACGAGGGTGCCAAGGCGGTCGTCCTCTTCTCCCAGGCGACGAGCGTCGGGGATACGGCACGGAACCTCTACCACGACAACGTCGCGGCGCACGCGGCAGCCGGTCGCGCTGCGATTTACCCGGCCAAGCCCGATCTTCTGACCGCAGGAGCCGGCGACGCACTGACACGCTTCGCCAACCAGTCGGGCGGGCGCATGCCGTTCTTCTCCAACGATCTTTCGCTTCCTTACCGACGCGCGCAGCGCGACCTGTCCTGCCGCTACCTGGTCGGAACGTACATCGATCCGGCGGAAGGGCGCGATCCCCAGAAGTTCTCGTTGGAGACGAGTCGGGCGGGCGTCTCCATCCGCGTACCCGAGATGGTCCAGTTGTTCACCGAGGCGAGCAAGAAGCAGGCCCGCGCGGGCGCTGCGTACGTCGATCCCGGGCCGTTCGAGCGCCCCCTGGTCCGGGCGTGGGCCTTCCCGGCGGTACCTGCCGGTGCCAGCAAGTGGGATACGCTCCTTGCCGTCAATTTCCCGGCGCCTGTGGTCCCCTCGGGGGTTGACATCGACGTGAGAGCGGTCGTTCGACGCGACAACATGCAGATCGACGAATACAAGCGACGGATTCACGTGGACCCGGCGGCGGACGGCGCCAAGTCGCGCTCGGTGACCCTGCTGGGAGACACCAGGCTCCAGGACGGACAGTACGACCTGACCGTGGTGCTCAGCAATCCGAACGGCGACGAGATCGTCACGGCACGGACCGATTTCACCGTCCCGCAGATGCTCGACGACCTGCTGATCCTGCGCGGTCCCGTCATGGGTCGCGTCGCTCCCGGCGGGCTGTTCCTCCGCGCGAACCCGAAGGAACAGGCGGAGAGCACCAGGCTCGGAAAGGTCTTGGGGCCGGGGAACGGATTCGAGCCCTTGCTCGTCGAGGAGATCAGCGCGAAGGACAAGCTGCTACTCTACTGGTCCGCTTGCGTATCCGGCAAGAACCCGGTCGGTGGCGACGCCCAGGTATCGCGCAGTATCCGGACGGTCAAGGGCGAGACAGTCCACACGTTCGACACGGTTCCGCTCGAGCTCGAGAATCGCGGCAAGGGAGTGTCCTGCCAGGACATGCTGGAAACGGTTCCGCCGAACACGCTGCCACCCGGCGACTACCAACTCGAGGTGGTGGTCACGCACCCCAACGGCGACTTGATTGCTCAAGGCACATCGCCGGTGAGCGTGAACTAGTCCCAATGCCAGTTCGCTTGGCAGATTTTCGCATGGGATCGCGTTCCCGTGGAACACCGCGCCGCGTTTCCTCCGCCGTGACCGCGACGGCATCTACGGCGACCACTTCGTTCGTGTCGTGGAGGCCTTCGAAATCGAGCAAGTCCTCACTGCCACCAGGCCCCCGTGGCAGAGCCCACTCGCGGACTGTACCGTGGGTGCCATTCGTCGGGAGTGCCTCGACCCCGTCGTCGTCCTGAACGAGGCGCAGCTCCGGCGGCTCCTGGAGTCCTACTTCGCCGACTACCACCGAGCGAGGACGGACCTATCCCTCGACAAGGACCCTCCGGAGTCACGCGAAGTCGAGCCACCGGACCATGGCGAGACCGTTGGGATTCCCGAGATCGGCGACCGCCACCACCGGTACGCGCGCCGCGCGGCCTGAGCGTCGTCGGCCGTCGACAAGACGTGACGGATGAGGGTTCCAGGCGTACCGACGCGGTCGCCAGCACTCCGGGCGGCACTCTCGTGAAGGGACCGCGCCCCGGTCGGAACCATCTTGTCGACGATTGGGACCGTCGCCGATCCGGGCCGATCTCGTTTCAGGACCACCCCTCGGGAGCGGACCGAGTTTCCGGTTGGCACAGGGACCGGAGAGGCCGTTCGATCTCCCTCTCCGTTGTCCATGACGCCTCGTGGCGTCATCCGAACGCGATGAAAAAACCGCGGGGGGTGCAGGCCGGTCTGCCGGACTGCACCGTACGCGGGCGCGGGGGTCCGGGGGCTGGCCCCCGGTATTTTCACTTTAGATCTCCGCGTCTCCTAGTTCCCCGCCAGCGCCTTCTCGATGTCCGCCTTGAACGCGTCGTACGGCTTCGCTCCCACCATGGGAACGAGACCCTTCACTTTCTTGGGATCCTTGGGATCGGTGGCAGCCAGCAGGAAGCTCGGCGTTCCGGAGAATCCTCCCTTTTGTCCTTCCTTCATGTCGGATCGGATGGCCTCGGCGTGCTTGTCGGTCTTCATGCACGCCTCGAAGTCCGGGACTTTCAGGCCGAGCGCCTCGGCGTGGCCGTTCCACGGTTCGAGCGCCTGCGGGTTCGCGAACAGCCGTTCGTGCATCTCCCAGAATTTCCCCTGGTCGCCCGCGCAGCGGACGGCCTTGGCCGCGTCGAACGCCTTCGCGTGCATCGCGAGGGGGAAATCGAGCAACGCGTAGCGGAGCTTGCCGGTATCGATGTATTCCTTCGCAATCTGTGGGTACGTCTCACGGACGTATCTCGAGCAAAACGGTCACTGATAGTCCGTGAACTCCACCAAGGTCAGCTTCGCCGTCGCGGCGCCTCGGATCGGGTTGTTCCCCAAGTTGAAGACGATGTCCTTGACGTTCGGTCCCGACGGCTGCGGCGGCGCCTGACGCGCCTGAACCAGTTTCTTGATCTCCTCGAGCTGCTTCAGGATCTCCTGCTGGCCCTGCTTCAGCCCGTCGATCTCCTTCTCGAGAGCGTCCCGGGATTCTTCCGCGAGGACCGGCGCGGGAACGGCGACCAGCAGCGCCGTCAGCGCGGCGCCGGCGCCCGCTCGAAAAAGTGCCTGCATGATGCAACCCTCCTTGGAAAGTGGCGAGCGCAGCCATTATGCCATGAACCGGCTCGAGTGATGGGAATACACGAAACGGGGGCAGGCGAGGTCGACTTCGACATGGCGCTGCTGGTTTTCGCGAGCGGGCTCTACCGGCTCTTTGCGAAGCGCAGGCGCGGCAGATCTTCCGCGGCCTCGTCGACATGCCCGCGGAGGTCGCCGTCACGCCCGAGAAAATGCGCGTTCACTTCCATCGCCGCGCCCAGCTACCCATCCTCCTCGCCTCGGGCATCCTCGCCAAGCCGGTCGCCGTCCCCTGGTGGGGTGGCGCAAGGCTCGAGTTGTACGCGTGGCGCGCCGGGCCGCGCGACGACTTCGTGTCAGGTGAATTCGGCGCCGTGGAAATCCAGGCTCGTGTGCTCGTCGCGGTACGTCAGCCGATCCGGCCCCGCGTGGTCGTAGTCTGGCTGGAGCTCTTCAAGCCGAGCTCCGTCTCGCGCCGCGATCGGCGGTTCTCTCGGGCGCATTCAATGGGCTTGGTGAACCGCCTCGGCGGAGCCTATGCTCTTCCCCGCCATGGTCGAGCCCACACCCATGCCACGCATTTCGCTGGTGATACCGGCCTACAACGAGGAACGAGCGCTGCCCCGCCTGCTCGACTCGGTCGCCGCGGCGGCGCGCGCATACGCACACGGCCGGGCCGCCGTGGAGGTCATCGTCGCCGACAATGCCTCCACCGACCGCACCGCCGAGATCGCACGAGCCCACGGGGCCCGCATGATCCCCGTCGCGAAGCGCGCGATCGCCGCCGCCCGCAACGCCGGTGCCGCGGCCGCGTGCGGGGAGATCCTCGCGTTTGTCGACGCCGACACGCGCATCCACGTCGGGACGTTCGACGCGATCGACCGGGCGCTGGCGTCGGAGCGCGTCGTGGGCGGCGCGACCGGTGTCACTCTCGACCGCTGGTCCGTGGGGCTCGCGGTCACCTTCGCGCTCCTCATGCCGATGGTGTGGGCGACGTCCTTCGACACGGGGGTCGTGTTCTGCCGCAGGCGGGACTTCGAGTCGATCGGCGGCTACGACGAGGGCCTGCGGGTCGCCGAGGACGTCGCGTTCCTCGTCGCGCTCAGGCGCCTCGGCCGCCGCCGCGGACGGCGCCTCACGCGTCTCCAAGGTGTCAAGGCGGTCGCCTCCACGCGCAAGTTCGACGAGCACGGGGATTGGCACTACCTCACCCTGCTGCCGCGCGCGGCCGTCGGCTTCGCGCTCCGGGGGCGCGCGGGACTGCGGAAGCTCGAGGAGTACTGGTACGAGCCTAGGCGGTGAGACCCGCCGCCCGCGCTACGTAGAGTCCCCGTCCCGTGAGTCCTCGCGGGTCGTAGTCCACCGCCAGTCGCGCCGCCGCGAAGGCGGACATCATCTCCTCGACGGTGAACAGCCCGAGCTCGTGGACCTCCGTGGCCTGGCGGAGTCCTTCGGGGCCTTCGATGCGATAGTCGAACCGGACGCGGGAGAGACGGCCGTCGATCTCCGTCGTGCCGTCGCGCACGATCTTCAGGCCGCCGGCCTCGACCGTTCGCGAGGTCGTCTGCCCGGACGCGAACGCTCCGGGCTGGAACCACGGCTCGACGACGGCCACTCCGCCCGTCGCCAAATGCTCGCGGAAACAGGTGAGCGCACGGCGGAGGCGATCCTCCGTGCGCACGTACCCGATCGAGCTGAACAGACACACGACGGCGTCGTAGCGACGACCGAGATCGAACTCGACCATGTCCGCTCGCACGAACCGGCCCGAAGGGTTCTTGGCGGCGGCGATGCGCACGAACGCCGGATCGAGGTCCACGCCGTCGACGAGGAATCCGTGGTGGGTCGCGAGGAAGCGCGCGTGCTCGCCCGTTCCGCACGCCACGTCGAGGACGGTCGTCGTTCGCGGATGGATCTCTCGAAGGCGCTCGGCGATCGCGCGCGCCTCGGCGGCGTAGTCCTTCATCTGCCCGTAGATCCGGTCGTAGATCTCGGCGGACTCCGAGAACATCGGCGGCCTAGCCCAGATTATTCATGAAGAACCGTAGCGAGACCGACTTCGGCGAGCTCAGTCGAGTCGCGAAGATGCCCGTCCTGCTTGGCGCCCGCAGGGGCTCGGGCCCGAGACGTACTGTGCGGTACGTCGCAGGGCCGGAGACCCGAGGACGTCAAGCAGGATGGGCAGATTCGTGGTCGCAGTAGGTTCTTCATGAATGATCCGGGCTAGCAACCGACACTTGCACGACGCCCCGTGGTTTGAACGAGTTACGCGCTGGCTGGTTTCGGTGGCCATCCCCGATTCGTTTCGATTCATCTCCTCCTCACTTCGCTGTCGTACACCCGGCCCGAGCCGGCGCAACGCGGGGGAATCGGCGCCGCGCTACCATGAGGAGCGGTGGAGCGCGGCACCTTTGCGCTTCCCGGGAGAGGGCGCATGGAGACCTACTACTGTCCCCACGATCTTTCGCGATTCGGCGAGATGGGCAAGAACCGCGAGGATCTCTGGGGCAAGTTCATGGACTACTACAACGCCGTCTTCGCCGACGGCGCCCTGAGCCCGCGCGAGAAGGCCTTGATCGCCCTGGCGGTCGCTCATGCGGTCCAGTGCCCGTACTGCATCGAGGCCTACACCCGCTCCTGCCTCGAGAACGGTTCCGACCTGGACCAGATGACCGAGGCCGTTCACGTCGCGAACGCGATCCGCGGCGGGGCCAGCCTCGTCCACGGGATCCAGATGCGCAACGTCGCCGGCCGCCTGGGGATGTGAGGCTTGACCGACATCGCTGCAAAGAGCCTGAACGCGCGCGGCCATCCTCTGGCCGAGCCCGGGCGGCAGCTCGCCACTCTCGATGGGACCGGTATCGCGAGCTTCGACGACGTGCTCCAGGCCCACGGGAAACCGCCGATCGAGGCCGCGTCGATCGAGGTCCTCCAGGTCAACGTCGGGAAGCTCTGCAACCAGAGCTGCGGACACTGTCATGTGGATGCCGGACCCGATCGGAAGGAGTCCATGGGACGCGAGGTGGCCGAGCAGGTGGTCACGCTCCTCCGCAGTCATCCGATCCCGACACTCGACATCACCGGCGGCGCACCCGAGCTGAACCCGAACTTCCGCTGGCTCGTCGACCAGGCGCGCGCGCTGGGACGCCACGTCATCGATCGGTGCAACCTCACCGTGCTCCTCCTTCCCGGACAGCGGGACCTCCTCGATTTTCTACGCGATCGACGCGTGGAGGTCGTTGCGTCCCTCCCCTCCTTCCGGATGACGGGGACCGACGCGCAGCGCGGGGCCGGCGTGTTCTCGAAGAGCCTCGAGGCGCTGCGGCGGCTCAACGACGCGGGATACGCCCGCGACGAGAGCTTGCCGCTCCACCTGGTGCACAACCCCGTTGGGGCGTTCCTTCCCGGAGCGCAGGCCTCGCTGGAGCGGGAGTACAGGCGGGAGCTCGCGGAGCGTCACGGGATCGTGTTCGACCGTCTGTACACCATCACGAACATGCCCATCAGCCGCTTTCTGGATCATCTGGAACGGATCGGCAACACCCGGGCGTACATGGATCTACTCGTGGCCTCGTTCAGTCCCTCTGCCGCGGACGGCGTCATGTGCCGCACCTATCTGTCGGTGGGCTGGGACGGCACGCTGTACGATTGCGACTTCAACCAGATGCTCGGGCTTTCCGTCGATCACGGCGCACCCAGGACTCTCGCCGATCTGCTTCGCGCGGGGGATCTCCGGCGCAGGGTCGTCACGGCCAGGCACTGCTTCGGCTGCACGGCGGGCTCCGGATCTTCCTGCGGAGGTGCTCTCACCGTTTGACCCCTCGGAGGCGGGCTCGTGTCGCGAACGTGCGCGTTCGTCCGCGCCGGTCGACCCGACTTGCCGAATCCGTGGAAAGCGCTCGGGTGGTAGAGGTTCCGGAGATCCGTCGGGTCGAGATCGTTGGGACCTCCGAGTAGAGGAGGCCCAGCCCCGTTTACAGGTTCCCCTTGGCCGTGTCCGCCGTTTCCAGCTTCGTGCCCGTTTAGGTTCGCCATAACGAGGTCGGGCCTCCCCCCTCACAGACCCGGGCGTGCGGAATTACCGCACCCGGTTCCTCAAGCGTGACTCGTCTCACTGGTCCAGGAGCGAGTGATGCGGGGTCGCAGCAGCGGGTGCCGGAGCAGAAGCAGCGCGTAGGAGTACCAGTCCAGGGTCTTCCCTCGGGTTCGCCGGTTCAGCCACTTCTTCCAGATGCGCCGGACCACCCGGTAGAACCTCCAGATGCCCTGGTAGTTCGTCGGGCGGCCGTAGTATCCAAAGTGTCCCCGCAGCTTCGCGTTGAGCACCTTCTGCTGCTCCTCCACAGGGTCATGCCTGTGGGCCTGGCACCAGGTCGAGACCTCGGCCAGGCTTCGCCGCAGACGCTTTCGCATCGTCCGAACGTGGATGGTGAAACGCCCTCGGCGGCTTCGGGCCGCTACGTGCGTGAAGCCGAGGAAATCGAACGTGGCCGGCTTCCTCCCCCCGGGCTTGGCTGCCTCTTCCAAGGCCTGCCTCCCAAACTCGATGAGCCGGGTTTTCTCCGAGTGCAGAGTCAGCCCGTACTTCGCGAACCTCTTGTTCAGAACCACCAGCACCCTCTCCGCGTCCTCCCGGTACTGAAAACAGAGGATGAAGTCATCGGCGTACCTGATTTCATAGGCCTCCCCCCGCAGGCGGGGCTTGACGACCTCCTCGAACCACTGATCGAGCACGTAGTGGAGGTAGATGTTGGCCAGTAGAGGGCTGACGACCTGCCCCTGACCCGTCCCTGTCTCGGAGACGAGAAGCCGTCCATCGTCGATGACGCCGATATGGATCCATTTCCGAATCAGTCGGAGGATACTGCCGTCCTGCACCCGTCTCCCCACCATCTCCATGAGCAGGTTTCTCACGATAGAGTCAAAGTAGCCTCGAATGTCGGCTTCCAGAACCCATCGGATCGGCCGCCTACAAACGATGCGACCGACATCATCGAGGGCATTGTGTGGACTGCGCCCCGGCCGGAACCCGGACGAACACTCGAGGAAATCCTGCTCGTAAATCGCGTTGAGCAGTTCGACCATCGCCTTCTGCACGATCTTATCCTCCAGGGACGGAATCGAGATCGGTCTCTGGTTCCCGTCCTCCTTCGGGATATAGACCCTGCGCAGGGGCTGTGCCCGATACCGCTTGCTCCGGAGCCGCTCGTGGAGCTTCTGGATGTTCCCTTTCGCGTCTGCCTGGTATTCCCTGTACGTGACACCGTCCACTCCCCCGCTTGCGTCCTTCCGCAGACCTTCGAACGCGCGCTGCAACGCCTCCGGCGTGAGCAGATGAGCGATGGAGAGAAATTGCCGCTTCCTGTCCCCCTTGGCCAGTTCGGCTATGCGGTTGAGTTCCGTTGACATGTTTCTCCGATCTCTGTGTATCGCCATGTCTCCGTCAGCCGCTGCGTCCACTTGTTCGCCCCTTTCCTCCAGTGGGTCCCGGCCGCGCCAGTTCCCCACCTTCATCGGTACTACGGGGTTGTAAGACTCCTCCCGCGCCATCGGAGCGGCCCTCCGGTCTCCCTTGGGCCATCCCTACCATCCCGATCTCGGGGTGGAGAGCAGGAGGTCTCCCAGGTTCCTGGGGAATCCCGTTGGAAGCGTGCCCCGGGCTAGGGACTCCGGCGGCTCGTTTAGCGACCTCGCGGTAACGGTCGCCCCGATGCTGCCTTCCGCCAGGCTAACGGCGTCGGCATCCGCAACGATATACGATTTCGGAGCTGACCCTCGCGGCCCACTTCCTCGCTGTCTACGCTTCAACCCCACCAGTCGCCCGGTGAGGAGCAAGACTCGCTTCCGGCCTGCCCGCTACGACTTTGGCCGGGCTGGACTTTCACCAGCTGGACTCCGTCGAAAGGTTTCACTCGCTCATGGTGAGATCCCCCTTCCCCAAGCTTTGCCTGGCGCGATAGCCCGGATTATTCATGAAGAACCGTGGCGAGACCGACTTCGGCGAGCTCAGTCGAGTCGCGAAGATGCCCGTCCTGCTTGGCGCCCGCAGGGCTCGGGCCCGAGACGTACTGTGCCGTACGTCGCAGGGCCGGAGACCCGAGGACGTCAAGCAGGATGGGCAGATTCGTGGTCGCAGTAGGTTCTTCTTGAATGATCCGGGCTAGCCCGCTTCATCCACGAAGGTCCGTCGCGAGACCGACTTCGGCGAGCTCAGTCGAGCCGTGGAGACGGCCGGGATGACGGGCATCCGCAGGGGCGAGGACCCGAGACGTACTTGAACGGTACGTCGCAGGGTCCGAGCCCCGAGGACGCCCGTCAGCATGGCCGGATCCGCGGTCGCAGCAGGAGCTTCGTGAATCATGCGGGCCAGTGTTGGCGTCTGAGATCCCTTACCGATACCGCCGGGGGATCGGCTGCTCGTGCGCCGGGCTCCCGCGCCGCCGCTCCCGGGAGCGGCGCCGATCAACGATCGACCAGATCGCCGAGCAGCTCGGGCCAGCGGCTCGCCAGGGCATCCAGGTCCTCGGGAGTGTCGAGATCCCGAAGCGTGTCCAGCACGCAGACCGACGCCGCGGCTTCCAGGAGTCGGTCGTTCGTGATCCTGCCGACCTCCGCGGTGGACCACGGGATCTTCTCGAACGCCGCCGGGATGCTTCGCGCGAGGCCGATCAGGTAGTACCCGCCGTCCTGGGTCGGGCCGATCACCCCGTCGTGCGTGGCCAGCGCGTCGAACGCCCGCCCCAGCCGGACGGCGCCGAGGCCCGGGCAATCGGTTCCGATGGCGACCGCCCTCGCCGCGCCGGAATCGAACGCGGAAGCGAACGCCGCCGCGAGGCGCGCGCCGAGGTCGCCTTCGGGCTGCGGCCGGAACGCGAACGACGGACCGAGCCAGACAGAAGCGTCCGTCACCCTCGACGGGGGCTCGATCCAGGCCACGCGCTCGAGATCCGGTCGATCGAGGCGCGCGGCCTGACGTGCGGTCTCCTCCGCGATCCGGCGGTATGCCAGCGCGGCCTTCTCCGGACCCAGCCTCGGAATCAGCCGCGTCTTCGTGCGACCCGGCTCGGGAAACCTCGCGAAGACCATCAGCGCCTCGCGGCCGGAGCTCATCGACCGGCCTCGCGACCGCCCGCTTTCGGAGCCGCCCCCTCGCGCACGCGCGCCAGGCGCTCCGGACCGACGCCGAGCCTCTCGAGCGCGAGCAGCCGCCAGTGCAGGAGCGTGGTGGCCCAGAGTCCGTTCGACTCCCACCGGCGAGCCGACGTGACGAGGGGTAGGTCGAGAAGCGCGAGGCGCCCCTTCCGTCTCATCTCCCTGACGAGCCGGACGTCCTCGAATAGAGGGATCTCCCGGTATCCTCCGATCGCCTCGAAGTCCGTGCGGCGGACGAACAGTCCCTGATCCCCAAACGGGAGCCGCAGCCATCTCGTCCTCAGGCTCACGCCGGCCTCGACGACACGGTACCCGATCCGCGAGCCATCCAGGCGGAACCGAAACGCCCCCACACGGACGCGAGGATTCGCGAGAGCCCGTCGAATCGCGGCCACGGATCCCGGCGCCGGCAGGCTGTCCGCGTGGAGGAACCACAACAGGTCTCCACGGGCGAGACGGGCTCCCTCGTTCATCTGCCGCGCGCGCCCCCGAGGGCCTTCGAGGACCACGACGTCCGAAAAGGCTCGAGCCGCCTCAGGGGTCCCGTCCGTGCTCCCGCCGTCCACGACCAGGACCTCGACGGGCGCCTCTTGCTCGCGCAAGCGCGCGAGGCACTTCGGGAGATGCTCCCGTTCTTCCCACGCGGGGATCACGATGCTGACGCAGGACCCGCTCACCGTCTCGTCGCCTCGGACGCGAATCGTCTCCTCACGTTTCCGTCGCACGCCCCCGCATTCCGGCCCGTCAAGGAATTGCAGTGTATCGTGAAACGTTCCGTCACTCGTCGATCTCGGAATCCACGACGGAAGTCCGACGAGAGGGTCGAACGTCGCGAATCGGCGCGATCGGAATCGCCCGAGGTCTCGGGAGTTTCGTCGCCACGGAGCATGAGCGTGATCCCCACCTCGGATGGGGTCGAACACGGCGCGAGCGCCGCCCCGACGAGCCGCTTTCGGCCCACGACGAGGTGGGTCGCCGTCGCCGTCGCGCTCGCCGCGCTCCTCGTTGCGGCGCGCAGCGGCGCGCACCTGCTGCCACGGCTCGCAGCCCGAGCCGACGCGCTGGGAGCCTGGGGACCGGTGGCGTTCGTGACGGCCTACGCGGTCGCCGTCGTCGCTCTGATCCCTGCGTCGATCCTGACGCTCGCCGCTGGAGCGATCTTCGGCCTCGCGCGTGGAACGGTCTTGACGTTGATCGGCGCCATCGCGGGATCGGCGGCTGCCTTTCTCGTCGCTCGGTACGGCGCACGCTCGCTGATCGAGCAGCGCCTCGCCCGCGACGCCAGGTTTCAGGCGATCGACCGTGGGATCGGCGAACGAGGCCTGCTGATCGTCCTGCTGCTGCGCCTGTCTCCGGTCTTCCCGTTCAGCCTGCTCAACTACGCGCTCGGGCTAACTCGCGTCCGTTTCGCCCATTACCTCATCGCTTCGGTGGGCATGATTCCGGGAACCCTCCTCTACGTGTACTCCGGCGCTGTCGCCGGCGACGTCGCCACCGTTGCGTCTGGGGCGACGATCGAAGGGGGCCCGGGGCGGTGGATCGTGACGGCGGCCGGACTGATCGCGACCCTGGCGGCGACGGCGGTGGTCACGCGGGTGGCGCGGACGGCGCTCGCGGAGCGGATCCCGCCGCCCGCGGACGACGGGGCCGATGCGAGCGGTCGGGCGAAGAGATGAGCCGCACCTCCAGCGATCGAGAACCGTGCCCGTCGGAGGACGCGGGACCGGCCATCCAGCCGGTCGGTACGCACGATCGCGAATGGCTCGAGCAGGTCCATCCATCCCGATGGACCAACCCCGTCCCGCGCGATCGCTACCACCTCGTGGTGCTGGGCGCGGGCCCGGGTGGACTCGTCTGCGCCGCCGGGGCGGCGGCCCTCGGCGCCCGCGTCGCGCTGGTCGAGCGGCACCTCATGGGAGGGGACTGCCTCAATCACGGCTGCGTGCCGTCGAAAGGCTTGATCCGAGCCGCGAGGGCGTGGAAGGACGCCGCCACCGCGGCGGAGCGATTCGGCGGGCCCCCGTGCAGCGGGCCCGCGGACTTCGGCCGGGCGATGGAGCGGATGCGCCGCCTCCGCGCCTCCCTGAGCCGTCACGATTCGGCGGCACGGTTCCGGGATCTCGGAGTCGACGTCTTTCTCGGCCACGGCCGGTTCGTCGCGCCGGACGCGCTTTCGGTTGGAAGAGCTCGGCTCCGCTTCCGCCGGGCCGTGATCGCGACGGGCGCCCGCGCGTCGGCTCCACCGATCCCGGGGCTCGCGGAGTGCGGGTACCTGACGAACGAGACGCTGTTCGATCTCACGGAGCTTCCCGGCCGGCTGGTCGTCATCGGCGCCGGGCCGATCGGCTGCGAGATGGGGCAAGCGTTCGCTCGCTTCGGGAGCCGCGTGAGCGTCCTCGACCGGGGCGGGACGCTCCTCCCCAGGGACGAGCCGGACGCCGCGGCGATCGTGCGCCGATCCCTCGCGCGGGACGGCGTGGTCTTTCGCTTCGGGGCGCGAATCCTCGGCGTGTCGGAGAGCGGCGGGGAGAAGATCGTTCGGTTCGAGACGGAAGGCCGCGAGGAGAGCGTCGCCGCGGACCGGATCCTGGTCGCCGCCGGCCGGAGTCCCAACGTGGACGACCTCGGGCTCGACGCGGCCCGCGTTGCCGTCGACGGGCGCATTCGCGTGGACGATCGAATGCGCACGACCAATTCCAGGATCTTCGCGCTGGGCGACGTGGCGTCGGGCTACCAGTTCACGCACGCGGCCGACGCTCAGGCCCGGATCGTCCTCGCGAACGCGCTGTTCTTCGGCCGGGCGAAGGCGAGCCGGCTGGTCATTCCGTGGACGACCTACACGAGCCCCGAGCTGGCTCAGGTCGGCTGGACCGCGAGGGATGCCCGATCGAGCGGGATTCCCTGCGAGACGTTCGACGTCCCCCTTTCCTCGCTGGACCGGGCCGTGCTCGACGGCGACGACGAGGGGTTCCTGCGGATCGTCGTGAAGAAACGATCGGACACGATCCTGGGAGCCACGCTGGTCGCGGAGCGCGCCGGAGATCTGATCGGGGAGATCGTCCTGGCGATGACGGCGCGGATCGGGCTGGCCGCCATCGGACGGACCGTTCATCCCTACCCGACACAGGGCGAAGCAATCCGCAAGGCCGCGGACTCCTGGCGCAGGACCAAGCTGACGCCACGAGCGCAGAGCGCGCTGACCTGGTTCTTCCGCTCGTTCCGCTGAGCCCGACCGCCTGAAGCTCCGGCGAACCTGCCTCGCTGCATCCGGCCCTCAGCGCTTCCCGGATCGCTTCCGCCGGAAACGGAATTCGTCGCGCTTGCCGTTCTTCTCGAGGGCGCAGCGGAGTCCGTCGGATCCCTCGCGCTCGTAGGTGATGCGGATCGGCCCCTCGCTCGTGGATCCCTCGAACGTCGCGACCCCGCTCGCCCGATTCGTCAGGGGCAGCGAGATCGGCGCGTCTTTTTCCTCTCGGGCCGAAAGCGCCGCGTCGAAGTGCCGCAACCGCAGGACGAGACCGCCGTCCTGCTCGAGGATGCTCAGGAGCTCGAGCACCTTCACCTTGCCGTCGAGCACGAGGCGCCACATCCCCATCATCGAGTCGCCCGACGGGGCGGTCCACACCTCTTCCGAGAGATTCGCGCCGTCGGGGTCCTCCCAGTGGCCCGCCATCCACGCGACGTCGGCGAGCTTCGCCGCGGCGGCCGGCGGCGTGCCGGGTCGCGCGGGCGCCTCGGCACCGGCCCACGAGGCGCCGAGCACGGCCGTCGCGATCCACGCGGCGGCGATCCCTCGAGCGGTTCCGTTCACGGTCTGCCTCCGCCGGGGCTGCACCCCTCGGTCAGGTGCGCGCGTACTCCACCTTCATCATGCGAAAGCGCCGGCCGTTCGGCGCCTTCGTCCACATCTCGTAGACGTGGTGATCGTGGTCCTCGATGCGCACCTGGCACTGGAAGCGGACCCGCTTGCCCGAGGGATCGAAGGACTCCGCGTCGAAGTCGATCTTCTTGTCGCTGGGCTTGCCGACGCCGACGCTGCTCATGATCCCGGTTCCGAAGGAGTCCATCCACGTTCCCACGTACTTCTTCCGGACGTTGTCGTAGCCCGTGAAGCCGATCCCCTCGAACGGCATTCCCATGGAAGTTCCCTTGTAGACCTGCTCCAGGTAGCGCCCGCCCAGCACCCAGCGGTGCTCCGAGACTCCCTCGCTCGCCTCGGGCGGCGCGCCGGGCGCCATGGTGAAGGTGGTCCGGGTCGTCCACGTGCCCACCATCGGCTCGAGGCGCTGGTGCCCCGCGCTCGGCGTCATCGATTTCTGCCAGGCCGCCATCGCGGCCTCCGGATCCATCGCCGGAGCGGCCCGCTTCTTCCGCGCCACCGTCTTCTTCTTTCCCGCCTTGGACGCGACCTTCGTCTTTTTCTTCATCGGCATCTCGTCCTCCCTGGGGCGAACCACCCACCCGCAGCCGGCAGGGTATGTCCGAATTCCGGGGACAGCAACCGAAACTCGAACACCGAAATCCGAACTCGAAGCTCGAGTTCGGAACACGCCGACCGAGTGCCTGTCGCGAGCGGCCTTCCATGGCGCACGCATGGAGCGATCGTCCGCACGGGTCTCGCTCCTATCGCCCCGGCTGGGCCTGCGCCGTCTCCCGGGGCCGAACGGGAATCGGCACGTTGCACAGCTCGATTCGCCCGACCGGATGCTTGAACCACTCCTCGCGGCGGTTGCGACGAGACTCGACCAGCGCCGCGAAAGAGGGCGTGTCCGTCCGCAGGACCTCGAGATCGGTCCGCTCGGCCGGAGGCACGTCCGCGGCGACGCGGAGGGCTCGCACCGGCGTGCGCTGCTCGGCCTTCTCGTAGAAGCCGAGCGCGCCGGTGCCGCGCGGCAGCGTCGAGAGAAGCTCCATCCCCTTCAAGACGCGGCCGAGCAGCGTGACGTTTCGGTCCAGATGGCGTGGCGCGTGGCCGATGACCACGTACAGATCGGTGCCGCTCCCGCTATCCGCGCCCGTGTCCCTTCCGGCCCCGACCATGCCGTAGCAGTGCGCGAGCCACGCTCGGCCCGCGCGGGGATCGCGCGCCGCGGGAAAGCCGCCGGACCAGCCGACCTCCGGCGCATACACGTCGCCGTCCGGCAGCGGAACGAACGGAAGGTCGGGTGCGCTCGGCCGATCGAACTCGGCGGGCAGCGCGCGCCTGGCCTTGCGAACCGGCCGGCGCGCTTTCTCGTCCTCGGCGTTCGGATCGCCCCACTGCACGACGTAGTTCTCCTGAGCGCGGTTGATCGAGAGACCGTCGAAGTAGCCCTCCCGCGCCAGCGCCTTCACGTTGGACACGTGCCCGGGCGCGAACGGAGGCACGAGCTCGATCACCACCCGGCCGGCCGGGAGCTCGAGATACAGCGTGTTCTCCGGATCGACGGGCCGCCATTCCGATGGCTTGGTTGCGGCCAGCACCTCCGCCATCGAGCGCGGCGGAGCCGGCGCCGCCTGCCGGGCGGGTTCCGCCCGAGCGGCGAGAACGGTCCCCGCGGCGGCGAGCGCGAGCAGGAGGCAGCGCGACCACCTCGGCCGATGTGAATCCCCGGCGCTCGCGCGGCGCCGCATCGCCCGGATCGTCCGACGCGCGAGCGCGCTCGTCATCGATGACCTCATGTTCCTTCCCCCTCGAGGACGTTGTTGAAGAATCCCGTGACAGGGTAACCCGAGATCGGCGGGACGTCGGCCCCGGGTGAACGGCTTCCCGCCAGGCGACGGCCGCCATTCCAAGCAGGTATGATCTCACTCGATGCGGGCCGTGATGCGGTGTGCTCTCGTCGCGTGGGGCGAACCGAGTCGTCTCGGTGACGTCCCGAGGGGCGGCGGTGATCGGTCCGGGAGGTCTTTCGTGTCGCGACGATGTGCTTTGCCGTTCATGATCTCGCTGCTGCTGGTCCTGGGAGCCAGAGCGGCCGACCCGCCCGCGGAGGTCCCGGCGGCGTTCACCACCCTCGACCTCCCGGACTGGGTGATCCTCCCGCCGGGTGCCGATACGAAAGGTCTCCCATGGATCCTGGTCGTCGACGACGCCCAGTGCCCCTACTGCATGCAGCTCCACCTCGCGCTGGTGAAGTCCCGCGAGACCGGCGACACGGAGATCGCGCGGGCCGTGCTGGCACGCATGCCGTTCCCGCTGGCCATCCACGATGAGGCGATGCACGTCGTGATGGACGCGTTCTGCTTCGAGGCGACGCGCGCGGGTCGCCCGTGGAGCGCCGCGTCGTACCTCGACTGGCTCACGGTCGAGCCGTGGAAGTCCGAGGCGGGCTGGGCCGCGGCGAAGATCGCCGATCTGCACCGCGACGGCGGACTGTTCGATTCGAGCTACGAGAAGCACCGCGTGACGTCGACCCGACGCCGGGAGTTTCACACCGAGGTCGCCCGCGCCGAGTCCGCGTGCGCCCCGGGCGGGTGCCGCGGCGACGCGGAGTGCGACAAGCTGTGCGCGACCTCCAGCGCCTGCATCGCGGCGTGTTCGGCGAACGACCCGCCCGCGCGCGACCGCTGTCGTGCGGACTGCGCGCAGAAATTCGTCTCGGCTCGCACCCGCCAGTTCGCGAAGGTCCACTCGGACTGCCTGCTGAAACAAGGCGAGGACTCCGCTCACGCGCGCACCGCGGCCTCGTTCGCGTGGGCCGTCGCCCACAAGGTGCCCGGAACTCCCACGGTCTACGTGGGGCATCCTTCCATCGGCTTCCGGCTTCTGGGCGATTCGGACGACCTCGCCGATTTTCTGGGGAAGCTGAGGTCCGCCCTGGCCGACGCGCGCTCGCGGATGGCGGCCCCGCGGTAACCGCCGCGCGCGGGTCCCGCGGAATCGGCGGCGCCCGGAACAACTCCGAATGACTCGATCCGTTCTCTCGGCGCCTGTTCGTCGCACGCCCGAGGCGGTGACGTCGATTTGAGTTTTGACAGTTCTACAGATAGTATTTTCAAGTTCAAAAGGAGGACCCAGATGACAGGCAAAAGTGGAGGCTTTGGACTCAGAGTCTCGTTATTCGCTTTACTTTCTGTATTCGCGACTTGCCTCGTGGTTTCCGCGTTTTCCCGGGACGCTTTCGGCGCATCCGCGATCCCCGCCAGCCGGATCGTGGTCCGTTACCACGAGGGCACGTTCGAGGTGGTCTCGAGCGTCCCGCTGAACAAGACGCTCGCCCCGACCGATTCACTCCCGGCCAAGGGCCAGGCCAGCGGCTTCTGGTACGAGCTGCGCTCGGCCGACGGCGAGCTTCGCTACCGGCGCGTCGTCGCCGACCCCACGAGGCTGGTCTACGAGGGGCCGGTCGTCACCGAGAGCGGCGCCGTCGTGACCGAACGGGCCGAAGCGGCCGCGCGGGATCGCGTGTTCTCGGTTCTCGTACCCCGCATCGCGCCCGGGGACGCTCTCATCTTCTATGGCTCGCTGCCGGATCACCAGGAGCGAACGAGCGGGGAAGCCTCTCAGGCGATCGCTCGGCTCGCGCTGTCCCCGTCCCCCGACGTGAAGAACGAGAAGAAGGAGGAGGGCCGATGAGCGCGAAGAACACGATCCGCTTCAGCCTCGGAATCGCGCTCAGCTTGTCGCTCGCCGCCGTGCCGACCCCGGCGGGAACCTCCGACGGGACGGTGATCGGCATCACGAAGATCCTGGACAACGGCCCGGCCTCCGATCGCTACAACATCGTCCTCATCGCCGAGGGATACCGGAGCACCGAGCTGGCCCAGTTCCATACCGACGCGCAGTCGTTCGTGGATTTCTTGCTCGCGACGCCGCCGTTCGACCGGCAGTGCGGCGCGTTCAACGTCTACCGCATCGACGTGAGCTCCACCAACTCCGGGGCCGACGATCCGGCCGGCGCGCCGTGCAACGGAACCGGAGCCGTCGTCGCCACCTACTTCGACGCGACGTTCTGCTCCGACGGCGCGATCCGTCGCCTCCTCGGCGCCAACTCGGCGACGGCGACTGCCGTCGCGAACTCGCTCATCCCCGAGTGGGATCAGGTGCTCGTGATCGTCAACAGCTCAACGTACGGCGGCTCGGGCGGCTCGATCGGGGTCACCTCCGTGAGCGGCACCTGGCAGAACATCGCCGTCCACGAGTTCGGCCACTCCGGCTTCGGCCTCGCCGACGAGTACGAGTACTACTCCGGCGATTGCTCTCCGGGCGGCGAGCCGACCCGCGAGAACCACCCCGCGGTGGAGCCGGTCGAGCCGAACGTCACCGTGGACACCAATCGAGCCACGGTGAAGTGGGGCGGCCTCATCCTCCCCGCGACGGCCGTGCCGACCACGCAGAACGCGGACTGCACCCAATGCGATACGCAGTCCAATCCGGTCTCGGCCGACACGGTGGGGCTCTTCGAAGGGGCGCACTACTACCACTGCGATGCGTACCGGCCCCAGTTCGACTGCATGATGAGGAACTTCGGCGAGTTCTGCGCGGTGTGCTCCCAGCGGATCGTGACGACCCTCAACCCGTTCCGCGCGCCGAACCGGGCGCCGGAGGCGGACGCCGGCTCGGACGCGACGATCGAGTGCACCTCCCCGGCCGGGACGCCGAGAATGCTCGACGGGTCGGGATCGACCGACGCCGACTGCGACGCGCTGACGTATTCCTGGGCCGCGCCCGGGGTCACGTTCAACGACGCGGCGGCGGAGAAACCGATCGGAACGTTCCCGCTCGGGACGAACACGGTCACGCTGGAGGTGTCCGACGGGTCGGCCTCGGACACCGACACGGTGGACGTCACGGTCGAGGACACCATGGATCCGACGGTGCACATCACCGGTCCGCCGAACGGCATCTGCTCGGCCGCTCCGGTCACGGTGACCTCCAACTCGTCCGACGTATGTGACGCCAGCCTGACGACCACCTACTCCGAAGGGAACGGAACGTACGCCACGACGGATGACTACCACATCGTGGTGACGGTGACCGACGACTCGGGCAATTTCGCAACCGACTCGGTGGATTTCACCGTGGACGTGACGCCCCCGACGGTGACGATCATTCAGCCGGCCTCCAACCAGCTCGCGCTTCCGCCGGTGTCGATCCCGATCAACGTCGTGTTCAACGCCGACGACAACGACGGCGCCCAGGGCGGCATCGCGCGCGAGGTGATCAAGCTCCAGGGCTGCACGATCTACGACGGGCTGACGTACGGCGACCGCGACGGCCTGCTCTCGGACGAGCTGATCCAGCTCAACAAGTTCAAGCTGTGCCAGTTCATGGCGCGTTGCGGCTTCACGATTCTGTACGAGCCCAAGATTCGCGTGGAGGCGACCGACGCCTGCGCTGCCAACACGGGATTCGCCGAGCGGATCATCCGAAAGAGGCTGCTCAAGACCGAGGTCTGTTTCTGATCGCGGTTCGGAAGTGACCGGAGAGGGCGGCCCCGAGAGCGGGGCCGCCCTCGAGTTCCGCCACCAGGATTCGACCCGACCGGCGCCCTCGCTCGCGCCGCCTCCCCCGGTGGATCCGCCTTCCCGTATCCCGCACGGCCCGAGCCGCAGTAGTCCATGGCCATCCTCCTCTTTCGCGAGAGACCGGCCGTTGGGCAACTCCCCCGGCCGGTGGATGGCCGCTTTCATGACATCTAGAATGCTCGGCCGCTCCCATGAGGTGCCCCATGTCCGTCGCCGTCGCCGTCCGCAAGGGTCGAACCATCGCCATCGGAGCCGACTCGCAGGAGAGCTTCGGCGATCGGAGAGTGCTCCGCCCCGATCACACCAGCTCGAAGATCATGAAGGTGGGATCCTCGTTCCTCGGGCAGACCGGCTGGGGCCTGTACGAGAACATCCTCGGCGACTACCTGGCCAAGGTGGGTACGCCTCGTCTGCGCAACGAGGTCGAGATCTTCGCCTTCTTCAATCGCCTCTGGAAGCGGATGCGGCGCGACTACTCGTTCGTCAACGACCAGTCGGTCGGCGAGGACAAGTCTCCCTTCGCGGACCTCGACGCTGCCTTTCTCGTCGTGAACGCGAACGGCATCTTCCACGTCACCGGCCAGATGTCGGTCACCCGCTTCGCGCGGTTCGACGCGATCGGCTCGGGCGGCGCCTACGCGCTCGGCGCCCTCCACGCGATCTACGAGGGCCGGCTGCGCGCCGAGCAGCTCGCTCGCCGCGCCTGCGCCGCCGCGGTGCACTTCGACGTCTCCTGCGGAGGCGAGTCGGACGTCCACACCGTGACCTGCGCGTGACGGGCGCCGGAGCACCGCCGTATGGTCCAAGAACTCCGCCGATGTCGGGCAGCGCGTTACGCCTGGGTGAACGCGGGGCCAAGCGGAGAGGGTAGCGGGAGCGAGAGGTGCGTGACGCCAGCGCCAGGCGAGGGAGCGATTCGATGGTCGGCTTCGGCTTCCCGTGCGAACATCTGTGGATCTCGACGGGACGGCCGCGGCGCTGCCAACGAAGTTACCGCTGCGCAGGATATCTTGGCTACGCGACGTATCGATGGTAGTCGTGGAGCATTCCACCGAGTCGCTCGCGAGACCGCACGACCCCGTGTGGGTTGGTGACGACATCCTCCGGCTCGATGATCCGGTTGTGGAGTCCTTGGTGGTTCCGCTCGGCGTGGTGATGGGCAAGGTACTCGCGAACCGCGCGCCGCAACGGCTCCTCGCCGAAGAAGATCATCCGGTCGAGGCACTCGGACTCGATCGAGCGCATGAATCGCTCGATCCATGCACTCAAATTCGGCGAACGTGCCGGGAGGCGGACGGGCTCGATCCCGGCACCGGCCAACGAGGTGCGGAATGCCGCGGTGAACTTGGTATCGCGGTCCATCAGGCAGAAACGCTTCTCGCGGAGGAATCCATCGATTGGATCGGTGAGGTTCCGTCCGACTTGGCGAATCCAGGCTTCGTCCGGGTTCGGGGTCATGCCGGCGAAGTGAGCACGACGGCTCCGAATCTCAATGGCGAAGAGGATGTAGACCGTGACGAGGCCGTGCCGGCACCACACCTCGACGGTCGTGAAGTCGATGGCGGCGATCGTGGACCCGTGGGCACCGAGGAACGTGCGCCAAGACGTCCGGCGGCCGCGCTCGGGTGCGGGATCGATGCCGTTCCTCTTCAAGATGTTGGCGACCGTGGTCCGAGCCACGTGATGACCGAGATTGGCCAGGGCGCCTTCGCTCCGGCGATAGCCCCAACTCGGGTTCTCTCCGGCGAAACGGACTACGCGCCTCTCGATCTCTTTCATCACACCCAGCCGACCTGGTCCACGCCGCGATTGGTGATTCCACTTGGCCGCGACGAGCTTGCGATGCCACGCGAGGATCGTCTCGGGGGTCACGAACCCAGCGAGATCCAGCAGTGCCTTTCGGCCGACGGCCTTGCCGGCGATGGCCAGCCGACGTCGCTGTTCATCCGTGAGCCGGATCCGGCGGTCGCCGAGCTGTTCGCGCAGGATACGGTTCTCTTCCCGAAGGAAGTCGATCGCGGCCTGCTGGTGACGGTTGATCCAGCCTGCGAGTGCCGCCAGGAGAATCTGCCAGGGTTGGATGACCTGTGCCATAGGCCGGAGTCTAGGACGGACCGGTGGCTCGGAGGGAGATTCCACTTTGTCGAGACCTCAGGTCAACTCCGGGTCGCGCGGCCAGCGTTCGACTATTTGGACACTACGGGCGAGGTTTTCGCTTTTATCCACCTGCTGGACGATCAGCCGACGAAACCCGGCTTCGGACTTCACGCGATCCGTCTTTATCCTCGCGTCCTGACCCGTGGAGGCGATGACGACATCTCGACCTGCAGGCCGGCCAAGGAAAGGACTCGCGCCTTCGAGCGGCACTACGGGCAGGCCGCGATCCGCCGCGGCAGGCAGGGGTCGAGGCCTTGCGGCCTCTCGACGCCGGAGCGGTCCGTGCCGTAGGAGCCCTCGCTCGACGCATTGAGCGGCGCCACGAGGTAGTACGTGCCTCCCGCAGCCGGCGCGAATGTCATCGTCGTCGCGCCGTTGGTCCCGCAGAACCGGGACACGTGGCTCGTGAAATCTCCGAGGACGCCCTCGTAGATCGCGTAATCGTCGTCGGTCACCAAACAGGAGACGGCCCAGTCGAGCGTGATCTGGCCGGCTCCCGCTCGCGTCACCGTCAGCGGCGCGCCGGGCCAGCCCGGCTGCCCGGGCACCCGCCCTGCGCCGGGACCTGGTTGGGAGTACTTGATCGTGAAGTAATCACCGGCCGTACCGACGCCGGCGCTGCTCCCCGTCACGTAGAGATCGCCCTGACCGTCGACGACGAGCCTGCTCGCCCCGTCGGCGCCATTGGCCGGACCGTTGTAGCGCGCCTCCCAGAGCGATGCGCCGTCGGTGTCGTACTTGAGAGTGACGTAGTCGGAGGCAGTCCCGATGCCGGGGCTGTCGCCCGCAACGTAGACGTTGCGCGCACGATCCAGCGCGATGGACCAAGCGTGGTCGATACCGTGCGCCGTCCCGTCGTATCGCCTCACCCAGAGCTGGTGGCCCCAGGCATCGTACTTGACGGTGGCGTAGTCGTGAGCCGCCCCGCTGCCTTCGCCCCTGCTGTAGCCCGTCACATAGACGTTACCGGAGGCATCCAGAGCGAGGGATTGAGCCCAGTCGTCATCGCTCTTGCCCCCGTCATAGCCGGCCAACCAGAGCTGATTTCCGTTCTTGTCGTACTTGATGGTCACGTAGTCTTCGCTTGTCGGGAAGTTGTAGCAGGTGCCCGTCACGTAGACATTGCCGGCACCGTCCACGGCAACGGCGCGAATGGTATCCCTGCTATTTCCCGTACCCGGGTGGCGGGCCACCCACACCTGATTGCCGGAGGCATCGTACTTGACCAGGGCGTAGTCGATGTTGGTACTGCCGCCGCCGTAGCTTTCCCCCCCCACGTAGGCATTGCCGGCGCCATCCACGGCAAGGGCGAACGGCATGTCGGAGTTACTCCCCGGACCGTTGTAGCGTGCCACCCAGAGCTGGCTGCCGGATGCGTCGTACTTGACGGTCACGTAATCCCACGAAGAAGGTGTTGACGGGCCGATGCTGTAGCCCGTCACATAGACGTTGCCGGAGTCATCGACGGCGATGGCATTCGCCGTGTCCGGACTACCTGCCATGCCTTCATATCGCGCCACCCAGAGCGGATCGCCCGAGACGTCGTACTTGATGGTGAGGTAGTCCGTAGCCGTGCCGGGCGCGGGATTGTCGCTTTCGCCCGTCACGTAGACGTTGCCGGCACGATCCACGACGAGGGCGTGAGCCCTGTCATAACTATTCGAAACACCGTTGTAGCGAGCGATCCAGAGCCGTTTGCCCGAGCTGTCGTACTTGATGGTGGCAAAGTCGTCACCCGTTCCGTTGCCGGCGCTGCTGCCCGTCGCATAGACGTTTCCGGCGCCGTCGACGGCGACGGCGACGGGGCTGTCGGCGCCATTCGCCGGACCGTTGTAGCGACGCAACCATGCAACAGGCCCGCCTTCTCCGAGAGTGGTGAACGAGTAGAAGGCCCCGCCGTCGTCGGCCGTGGTCGTGTTGGAGGCCGGGTCCGCGCTCGTGACGCTGAAATAGTAGGTCGCGCCAACGGAGAGCCCCGTCAGCCTCACCGCATGGTAGGTCACATAGGCCGGAATCAGCTCGCGCCGATTCGTCCCCGGGGGAATGGAAGCGCCGTAGGTCACAAGGCTGTCGGTCGGCTCGTTCGTGTACCAGGTCACCGTGGCGGAAGAGTTGCCGATGTCGGTCACGCCGACGCTGGAAATCACCGGCGCGGCGCAGTCGGCCGCGACCGTGTCCGTCTTGGGCACGTTCGTCCGTCCGTGCCCGTCGTCCGCGTCGAGGTACGTCACCGTGATCGTGTTCCCGTTCGACAGCGCCAGCACCCCCGGCGAGTTCGCCGAGGATGTCGCGACGCTGCCCGAGAAGAGCCCCGTGTTCGGCGGAGTCTCCGTCAGCGTCACGTTCTCGCTGTCCGGGAACGCGCTCGCGATCGTCACCGCGCGCGTCCCCGCTCCCTGGAGGTCGAGATCCACCAGGTCGATCCCGATCGTGTCCCCGGAGCACGTGTACGCGGAGGCGTCCAGGCTCACGATCCCGTCGCTCGAGGTGCACGCCACGTTCACTTCGGCGTTCGTGATGGCGATGTCATCCAGGTAGAACCCCTCGAATTCCACCAATGGATCGGTGGAGAGATTCCACCGCACCAGCACGGTCTGCCCCGCGTAGGCGACCAGGTCGTGGGTGTACTGCGTCCACTCCGTCAGCAAGGGACTACCCTGCGGGCCGTTGAAGCAGCCCTGCGACGGCGGATACCCGCACGTGTTGGCCGGCGTGCTCCCCGTCCGCGAGAACGACGACGGGTAGCCGTCGTCGGGCGTCAGCGCGGCCCAGGTGGCCCCCCCGTTCGTACTGATCTCCACCACCACCCCGTCCCACTCGAACTCCATGTTGTAGCGGACCCAGTACGCCAGCACCGGCGTCGCCTCTGCCTGCAGAGAGATCGGCGGCGTCGTCGCCGCGATACACTGCCGCGCCGGATACGCGTAACCGTCGGCGGCCGCGTGGTAGGCGTAGGTCCCTCCCGGAGTGTGGTTCTGCTGGCTCGTCACCCGCCAGACCCCCGCCAGGCTCAGTGTGGCGATCGAGTCGCCCCCGTCGTCCACGAACGTCCCCGGCGCCGTCGTCGAACCCCACGACGTCCCCCGGACCATCACCGGGTTGGTGTCCTCGTTCCCCCCGTTCGCCGGACCGCCGTTCCGCGTCGTCGCATCCTCCGCCCGCACCACGTAGTAGTAGGTCGACAGCGAAGCCGCGCTGTCGTCCGCGAATGTGGTTCCCGTGTGGCCGGCCGCGATCCTCGACGACGCGTTCGGCGTGAAGTAAGGGTTCGTGCCGCGATAGATGTTGTAGACGATTCCAGGCGCCAGGGGGCAGCTCGAGGTGGCCGCGGCCCAGCTCAGGACCAGGTCGCACATCGCCGTGCCGGTGTCGTTCACCACACCCGAAAGCCCCGCAAACGTCGGGAGAAGCGCGCAGTTGCCCGTGTGCGATGCCGACGCCGGCGCCGACGAGGCCGACTCCGAGCAGTCGTCCGTCGCCCGCACCTCGTACGAGTACGTGTAGCCCGCTTGCGCCTTGGTGTCCGTGAACGCATTTCCCGCGGTCTGGGTCAGCGCCGTGTACGCCCCAGCCGGTGGACTGCTTCCCGGCGCTCGGTACACCAGGTAGCCGGTCGCCCCGCTCACGCTGCTCCACGCCAGGTCGATTCCCGTCGTCCCGTTGTTCGTGGCCGTCAGACCCGTCGGGGCGGACAGGGACGAAGCGCACGTGGCATACGTGGCCACGAGGGCGTAGCCCTGCCGGTTGCTGTACGGCGCCCCGCCGGCGCCCGGCGTAGACGTCGCCTTCACCCGCAGCGTCCAGTTCCCCGTTGCCGGGCCGTTCAGCGCGACCCCCTCCACGTTGTTCAGCACATCCGCCGCACCCCCCGTCGCACTCTGCCCCGCCGAAAACACGTTGCCCCGGTACAGCGTCGCCGACGGCGACACCACCTCCAGGTCCAGATTGTTCACCAGATTGGTCGCCGCAAACGGGCTCGACTCCGGGTCCGTCCACACCAGGTGGACCTTCAAGGGTTGGCTGCCCGAGGTGACCTTGACGGTGTACTCCGCCTGCTCTCCCGTGATCAGCCCGTTCGCATTCCACACGTCCCACACCCGCACCCGTCGCGCGTCCCCATTGAAATACAGCGCGTTCTCCAGGTGGGTGCGCCCCCATCCCTGGTCCATGCTCGGGATGCGCGAGATGGCGGCTCCGCCCAGCCAATCCGCCCCCGTCATCTCCATGGCCCCGTTCACCAGGCACGCCTTCATCAGCGCCGCCGATGGAATCCGCGCGTCCGCCGCCGTCCTCGTCCCCGTCGGATACCACCCGTCCACGAAGTACTGCCGCAGCAGCGCCAGGCCGCCCGACGTCGTCGCCGCCGCCATGGACGTCCCGCCGAACGTGTTCTTCGTCGAGCACGCAGCGGCACCGTCGGCAGAGTTGATGTAGTAGGACGGGGAACAGACGTCCGGCTTCCGCCGGCCGTCGTCCACGGGGCCCCGGCTGTACCAAACCAGATCGTTGGCCCGAGAGACGTCGCCCCCGTTCGTCGTGCCTCCCACGCTCACCACGTTCTTCGCGGTGGCTGGCGCCCCGATCGATCCGTCGCCAGGCGCGGTTCCCGAGTTTCCCATCGACGACACGAACAGGAAGTCCTCGTGCCGGTACGTGAACTCGTCCATGTCCATCGAGATCGGGCTGTAATTGCTCGACGTCGTCCCCCAGGAATCGGAATGGATCCGCGCCCCCGCGTGGAACGCCTGCAGGAACATCAGGTCCAGATCCCCTGTGAGACCCGCCAGCGCCCCCGAGGCTACGCCCACGTCCTGCATCACCAGCTGGGCGTTCGGCGCCATCCCGTCCCCGCTGTCGTGGCCGCCCGAGGCGGGCGTGGACAGCGTGGCGTAGTTGTCTCCCAGCACCGATCCCGACGTGTGCGAGCCGTGGTAGATGTACTCGTCGTACGCCGTCGCCCAGGGCTCGACGTAGTACGCGATCACCTTCTTGCTCATGGTGATCGTCCCCGTGTCCGGCGGCGTGAGGCTCTGCGCGATCGCCTCGCTCCCCGGCGTCCCGTCGTACCGCAGGGAGCACATCGTGTTCGTCGCGCCCGAGTCGTTCACGCACACGATCTGGCCCGTTCCCGTGATCCCGTGGTTCCAGAGCGTGGCCGACAGGGAGTAGTTCGTCGTACTGGTCGCATCGTAGTTCTGGATCACCCAGATCGAGTTGTCGTTGAGCGCCTGCGGCTCCTCCCACGGCAACACGCTCAGCACGTCCTCCAGCCCCGCCGCGGCGTCCAGGAAACCCCGCAGGTCCCCCGCCCCCACCTCCACAATGATCCGCCCCTGCGCGTGGTGGTATGCGGCGCTGATGAAGACCGCCTTCGGAAACCGCGTGCGGAGGTTCTCCGCCGTCGAAGCAAAGTCCGCCCCCGGCGCCGCCATCAGCTCCACCGCCCGCGCTCGCGTCACGTCCTCCGTCACGTACGGATCCAGCTTCGCGAACTTCGGTAGCCGGAACGCCGCTCGCACCGCCTTCTCCCCGGACAGTCCCGCGAACCGACCCGAGTCGATCTTCACGAGATAGGCGTTGTTCGGAACGTAATAGAGGACCGTTGCGCCGAGGCGCTCCAGCATCCCCCGCTCCGCCTTCCCCGGAACCCCCCGGAACTGCACGACGTACAGCAGCTCCCCCGAGCTCCGATCGCGGGAATCCGTCAAACCGAACCCCGCCTCCGCAGGCATGCCAATCGTCGGATCGAAGGCGCTCGCCCGGAACAGAATGAGGCGCCGGTCCGACGCCAGCGCCGACATCTTCTGGGCGACCCCTTCCCCGGGATCGGCCGCCTCCGGCGCGGTCTGGGACTGCGGCAGCATGAATGCCAGGAGGATCAGAAACGCAGGAAGGAATGAGCGCTTCATCGGCCACCTTCAACCTGGAGCCTGCGTGCGGGCCCCGGCGTCGTTTTCTCTCGCTACGGACAGGCGCCCACCCGCTGCTCGAGACACGCCGAGGCACCACGCGGGATCTCGAGGCCCCGGCTGTCGGTTCCGTACGATCCTTCGAGGAAGACGTTGCGCGGAACGACCAGGTAGTACCGGTTTCCGGACGACGGGCTGATCGTCGTCGCCGTGGCGCCCCCGGTGCTGCAGCCGTACGCGGTGTGGCTGTAATAGCTCCCGATGATTCCCTCGTAGATCTCGTAGTCGGTGTCGGTCGTGAGGCAGGATGCGTCCCAGGCGAGAGTCAGCTGCCCGCCCGACGCCGTGCTCACACGAAGCGGCGCTCCGTGCGAACCGTCCGGCACTCGGCCCGCTTCGCCTGCACCGCCCGTCCGGAGATCCGCTTCCTGCCGGCCTTTCCACGGAATCGCGAACCACCTGCTGCGCTGCACAAACGGCGTCGCCGCCTGCTCGTAATGCAGGCGCACGCGCCAGTGGTACACGCGTCCCGCGGCGAGACCGCTCACCAGCTCGTCGAGCGCCGCCCCCGCCGTGCCGCTGTCGAGCCACGACGCTCCGGTCGAGGTTTCCGACCCGTCGAGCAGCGTGCCGAGTGGCTTGGCCTCCCATTCGAGCTTCACCCCCCCGCGGCCGAAGGGTGAGCGCCCGAGCGCGGCCAGCCGGAACGACGTCGGACTGTCCGACCTGCCGAGCTGCTGGATCGGCTTGGCATCGTCTGCTCGGCGCTGCTGCGGGCGGAGGGCGAGATGGCGTCCTCCGCCGCCGTAGTGCACGAACGCCCGTCCCTCGTCCGGCTGGCCGGAGTCGAGGTATGGCGCTCCCACGATCACGTCCGAATAGCCGTCCCCGTTCACGTCTCCGGCCGTCGCCACGGAACTGCCGAGGCGGGCGCCGGCCTGGTCGCTCTCCGCCGTCCAGCCCTCGACTGCGCTCAGGCCAGAGGCCGAGCCGAGATACAGGGACGCCCGCCCCTCGTCCGTCTGGCCGTTATCGTAGAGGTAGGCACCGACGATGACGTCCGAGTAGCCGTCCCCGTTGACGTCTCCCGCCGTGGCCACGGAATTGCCGAAGTAGCCGAGTGCCTGGTTGCTCTCCGCCGTCCAGGCCGGGGAAGAAGCCAGACCCGACGCCGAGCCGAGGTAGACGGACGCTCGACCCTCGTCGGTCTGGCCGTTGTCGTGGAAATACGCCCCCACGATGACATCCGAGTAGCCGTCCCCGTTGACGTCTCCCGCCGTCGCGACGGAATTGCCGAAGCGGGCGCCTGCCTGGTCGCTCTCCGCCGTCCAGCCTGCGACTGCGCTCAGGCCGGAGGCCGACCCGAGATACACGGAAGCCCGCCCCTCGTCCGTCTGGCCGTTGTCGTAGAAGAACGCTCCGACGATGACATCCGAATAGCCGTCGCCGTTGACGTCCCCCGCCGTCGCGACGGAGCGGCCGAAGTTGGCGCCCGACTGATCGCTCTCCGCCGTCCAGCCTGCGACTGCGCTCAGGCCGGAGGCCGACCCGAGATACCCGGAAGCCCGCCCCTCGTCCGTCTGGCCATTGTCGTACTGTGTAGCGCCGACGATGACGTCCGAGTAGCCGTCGCCGTTGACGTCTCCCGCCGTCGCCACGGAATAGCCGAAAGAAGAAGACGCCTGGTCGCTCTCCGCCGTCCAGACCGGGAAGGCAGAAAGACCCGAGGCCGAACCCGAATAGACGTAGGTCCGTCCCTCGTCGGTCTGGCCGTTGTCGTGGTACGGCGCTCCGACGATGACGTCCGAGTAGCCGTCCCCGTTGACGTCACCCGCAGCCGCCACGGTCCAGCCGAAGAAGGCGCTTGCCTGGTTGCTCTCGCCCGTCCACGCGGGCGAGGATGCGAGGCCCGAGGCCGAGCCGAGATGCAGGAACGCGCGCCCCTCGTCGGTCTGGCCGTTGTCGTAGAGGTAGGCCCCGACGATGACGTCCGAATAACCGTCGCCGTTGACATCCCCGGCCATCGCGACGGACCAGCCGAAGTTGGCGGATGCCTGGTCGCTCTCGGCCGTCCAGCCGGGGGAGGCGGCGAGCCCCGAGGTCGAGCCCAGGTAGACGTACGCCCGTCCCTCGTCCGTCTCGCCGTTGTCGTACCAATCCGCCCCGACGATGACGTCCGAGTAGCCGTCGCCGTTGACATCCCCCGCCGTCGCGACGGAAACGCCGAAGTAGGCGCCTGACTGCTGGCTCTCGACCGTTGAGACCGGCGACGAGGCCAGGCCCGAGGCCGAACCGAGGTAGACGTAGGCCCGCCCCTCGTCGCTCTCGCCGTTGTCGTATGCGTAGGCCCCGACGATGACGTCGGCATACCCGTCGCCGTCGACGTCCCCCGCTGTCGCGACGGCGATGCCGAAGTTGGCGAACCACTGGTCGCCCGCGGCCGCCCACGCGGGGGAGGCAGCAAGACCCGAGGCCGAGCCCAGGTAGACGTAGGCCCGTCCCTCGTCCGTCCACGATTGGCTGGTATCGTACCCATCTGCTCCCACGATCACATCCGAGTAGCCGTCGCCGTTGACGTCCCCCGCCGTGCCGACGGAAATGCCGAAGCGAGCGTAGGAACTCGGGTCACTCTCGGCCGTCCAGGCAGGGGCGGAGGCGAGGCCCGAGGCCGAGCCCAGGTAGACGTAGGCCCGCCCCTCGTCCGTCTGACCGTTGTCATGAAGGTAGGCCCCGACGATGACGTCGGAGTAGCCGTCGCCGTCGACGTCCCCCGCCGCCGAGGCGGAGATGCCGAAGGCGGCGCCCGGCTGGTCGCTCTCGGCCGTCCAGGCCGGGGAGGAAGCAGGACCCGAGCCCGAGCCGAGGTAGACGTAAACCCGCCCCTCGTCCGTCTCGCCGTTGTCGTTCCAGGGCGCCCCGACGATGACGTCCGAGTACCCGTCGCCGTTGACGTCCCCCGCCGTCGCCACCGCGCGGCCGAACTCGGCGCCCGCTTGGCCGCCCGCGGCCGTCCAGACGGGGGAGGACGCGAGGCCCGAGGCCGAGCCGAGGTAGACGTAGGCCCGTCCCTCGTAGGACGGATCGCTCTCGTACCAGTGGGCTCCGACGATGACGTCGGAGTAGCCGTCGCCGTTGACGTCCCCCGCCGTCGCGACGGAGACTCCGAGCTCGGCATTGGTCTGATCGCTCTCCGCCGTCCATGCGGGGGAGGCAGCGAGGCCCGAGGCCGAGCCGAGATACACGAAGGCCCGTCCCTCGTCCGTCTGACCGTTGTCGTACCGGGGCGCCCCGATGATGACGTCGGAGTAACCGTCGCCGTTGACATCCCCCGCCGTCGCCACGGAAACGCCAAAGGAGGAGAACGCCTTGTTGCTTTCCGCCGTCCACGCCGGGCTGGTCGCCAGCGGGTCGATGGTCACGGGGTAAGCGGCGTCGGTGTCGTCGAAGACGATCCGGATCGTCCGGCCGGCGATCGCCGCGAACCCCTCCATCCACGCCGGCAGCTCCCGGCCGCTCGCGTCCGTCACCCGAAGGTGGGCGTAATGCACGACGTTGACGCCGCCCGGGGTCCGGAAGTCGATCGACTGGCCGTCGGTGCTGACGACGGGATCCAGCGTCCCGGTCAACGAGAGTTGAACGAAGACCGCTCCCTCGCCATGCGCGGGCCTCCGCAAGCTCTCGTGCGGCCTCCGCGGCGCTATTGTTGCCTCGGGACCTGCACCGGAATCGACGTATGCCTCACCCGGTCGCCCGGCAAGACCGAATCCTTGTTCCAGCCCGCGCGGCGCGTTCTCGTACCACTCCACGATCCCGCGCCGCGCGTATTCGATCCGGTTCCCGGTCGGGCGAGCCGTTGCCTCGGCCACCGGCCACACCTGCCCGCCGCGGCCGTAGCCAACCAGCGCGAGGCCCCACTCCCACGACGGCTTCGTCTCGGCGCGCGGTACGACGCGGATCGCGCGCCCGGTGAAGTACGTCCGGAAGTCGTGCGCCCGGTTTGGCGCCTGCCACGCGGCCGGAACGTCCACGAGGACCGTCTCGCCCTGCCAGGTGACTTCGTACTCCGCGGCCGCGAGCTTCCCCTGGACCTGGGCCCACCAACGCTCCGGCGAGCGCTGGGGCGTCGCACGCGCCGATTCAATCCGTGCCGGGGGCGCTGCCCCCGCGACCATGGTTGCCGAAAGCAGAGCGCCCGCGGCCAGCGCCCAGCTCCGGCGCCGCGTTCTCATCGTTCGAGTCCGACGACCAGTCCCGGACAGGGGCACGGACAGGTGTTCGGTCTCTCTTCGCCTCCGCTGGTCAACCCGAGGATGGACTCTGCGCAGTTCTCCTCTTGGCGGGTGACGAGATAGAAGAACGCCTGGTCCTCCGCCGGAACGAGCGCGTCGACCGTGCTCGTCCCCGCGATCTGGTAAACGAGGCAGCCCTGGTTCCACGACCAGGAAGTCCCGGGCGTGATCGAGCCCCGGTAGACGTTGAACGGTCCGGGCCGGATCTCGCCCGTCCAGCCGATGGTCGTGGTCGACGTGCCCACGTTGTGAGCGACTCTCACCGTGATGCCGACGGCGGTGCTCGCGCTCACGACGTCCGCGGGGCATTGCGCCGTGACTCCCGTGCAGAGTTCCGCCGGGTCGCACTCCTGGGTGGACGCGCGGCACTCGTAGCTCGATGGCTGCATGGAATCATCCGGGCACGTCCCGACTTCGCCGTTGCAGTGCTCCGGCGCGTCGCAGAGGTCCGTGGCCGGGCGGCACCAGTACCCCGGATCGCCCTCCTGGACCACGGAGTCCGAGCACCATGGGCTCCACCCGTCGCAGAAGTCCGCGTTGTCGCAGATGCCGTACACGGGACGGCATTCAAAGCCTGCCGGCAGCCATACATCCTCCCCGCAGGACGGGCCAGCGCCGTCGCAGTACTCCGGCGCGTCGCAGCTGTCCACGGGCGGGCGGCACACGAAGTCAGGCGGCTGGAGAGAATCAACCGGGCAATCCGGGCTCACCCCGTCGCAATACTCCGTCACGTCGCAGGGTTCCCACGCGGAACGACACTCGTAGCCCGCAGGCCTCATTGAACCGGGATTGCAGGTTGCATTCGTCCCGTCGCAGTACCCGGACTCCTGACAGGCGCCCTGCTCGGGGGTTGAGCACGACGTTCCCCCCGGCTGCAGTAAGTCACCCGGGCAGGCCATGCTCGACCCGTCGCAGTACTCCGGCGCATCGCAGACGTCCGCGGCCGGGCGACATTCGTAGTCCGGAGGCTGTGGCAGATTGTCGGGGCAGTAGGGTAGCGTCCCGTTGCAGTACTCCGGCGCATCGCAGGCGTCCTCGGCGGGGCGACACTCACCGCCCACCGAGTACGCATCATCCGGGCAATCCGGGCTCACCCCGTCGCAGTACTCCGCGACGTCGCAATCGCCCGCTGCGGGGCGGCACTCGGTGCCCTCCGGCTGCCCGTCACACTCACCGCTGAACACGCTCGCCCGCGCGGCCGAGACAGGCTCGATCGCCTTGGGTGCCTCCGTCGCGAAGACCGGCCCCGCAAGGCACTGTGCAAGAAGTGCAGACACGACGAGAACGATGTGCGCTTTCATCTTCACTCCTCCTGGTCGACTGGGCGTGAACGGGTCCCCTGCGGAACCGCAGCGCCACGCGCGTTCCTCAACCACGCATCCGGGAAGGTAGGCGCCCCCTATGCCATCGAGCCCCCCTGCCAAGTGGACGGCAGGGATCGTTGAATGCGGTCAGAAGACCCTTGGAATATACGCCGGTTCCGAAGGCCGTCCCGCGCTGCATTCCGGACGAATTCTGTCCAGATCCAACGGGAGCCCTGCAGAGCGGTCCCTGCTTGACTGGACGGTGCGCAGAGGGCTGGGAAGGCGTTGGATCTCTTCCAGGAAGACCGTGTGGAGGTTCCTCAGGGCGCCGAGCCGCGGCTCCGGCTCCTCGGGGTTGCGGGCGAACCCGAGGAAGGTCGGCTCGTGCGCGAGATTGACCGTCGGGTCCGGTTCGAGTGAGGCTACGCGAGAGTCCGACTTCCCAGTCTCGCGCGGGCCGAGGAGCAGCAGGCCTTTCACTCCGGCCCGACGCGACCGTGCGAAGGACATCGACGGCCGATGATCGTGCCTCCGCGACTCGAAACCGCCCAGAGGATCGCCGAGAAGAACCGCTTGCAATGCCTCCCTCGGCGTGGATGATCGAAAGACCGGACATGGCTCGCTCCGAGGGGGAGCGTCGTCCCGTCTCACGGCATCGGCTCGAGGGTCGCCGGGTCCCGGAGCGGCACGCCCCGCAGCGGCAGCGACTGCTGGGACAGGGTTGCGCTCCCGGCGGCGAAGCCGGCGAGCAGGAAAACCAGGTCGGCTCTTTTCCCTTGCGCCGGGAGGAGAATGCGCGCCGAGGCAGCGGGGGGAAGCGAGTTGACTCATTGCCCCTACCCGGACGTGGAGCAGCAAACGCAGGTTGAAATCGCTACTCGCAGACGGGGAAAGGCGAGGACTTATTTTGAACCTGCAAGCTGGAGGAGCGACTAAGTCCTTCGATCCGCAGGTCCGATGACGAACTCGCCCGGAAGGAGGCATGAGAATGATCGCAAGCCAGAAACTCACGCGGGGGCTTCTCACGGTCTTGATGTTGGCTCTGGCGGCGCCGGCCCTGGCCGCTCCGCTGCCCGGACAGATCATCGTAGACCCCAACAACCCCCGTTACCTGGTGTACAACCGAGACACCGATGGCAGAAGCGGCCTGGACCCCTACTTCCTGTGCGGGGCCGGCGACCCGGAAGGCTTCCTCTACCTAGGCGTCCGCCAGGCCGACGGCACGCGGCAAGGCGGCAACCAGCCCAACATCATCAGTTCGCTGGTCAACGACGGCGGCAACGGCATATACATCATCGCCTGGCGCCCCACCGACGGCGGCGGTAGCGAAAACCCGTTCAACACCCCCGGCGATCCCGCCAGCGGCCTGGACCCGGACATCATGAACCAGTGGCACGGCTGGTTCGGCCAGTTGGATGCCGCAGGCATAACAATCTACCTCTTCTTCTACGACGACGGCTCCAATCCCTTCGGCGCCCGAGACCGCACGGTCGGCCCCGTTGAAGAAAACTACATTGCGGGCCTGGTCAATCAGTTCGAGGGTTACAAGCACCTGATCTGGGTGGTCGCCGAGGAATACTCCGAGGGCAACTCCAAAAGCGTTGTCGATACCTTGGCTCAGAAGATCCGCGACGCCGACGACTATGACCACGTCATCGCCGTACATCAGCTCAGCGGCACCACCTTCGACTTCCCCACCGCGGCAAACATCGACCAGTTCGCCATGCAATACAACGCGGCCAACACCACCACCAACTATCACAACGGCGCCGTGGCGGCGTTCGACGAAGAGGGCCGCTTCAACTGCAACTACTCCGAGAACACCAATCTGGATGACGTCTTGCATGGCGGCGACCGCACGCTGCTGCGCCAACTCGAGTGGGCAACCGCCATGGGCGGCTGCTACCACATGGCCTACGGCACCTGGAAATCCGGCATCAACGCTCCCACCCCCGAAATGCTCCAGGACATGAAGCGGGTTCAGACCTTCTTCGAGAAGACCGACTTCAACACCATGGTCCCGGACGACACCCGCAAGGCCGGCATGACTCAATACGTGTTGGCCGGCAGCAGCAGCTACATCGCCTATGCCAGCAACACACCCGACATGCTGGGTGTGAAAAGCCTCCCGGCCGCGACGTACGACCTGCTGTGGTACGACCCCATCGGCGGCTCCGAGACCGTTGAGAACGGCATCGTGCACGGCGGCGTCAACGCCGACTTCATCCGCAACAAGCCCGCCGGCCTGACCACCGAGGCGGCGCTGTGGATCCGCCAGGCCAGCGGCAACCTGCCGCCGACGTGCTTCATCACCGCCGACAAGACGGTCGTGTACACCAGCGAGGTGGTGAACTTCACCTCCACCGCCAGCGACCCCGACGGCACGATCGCCTCGTACGTATGGCACTGGGGCGACGGCACCGAGACCGGCAGCGGGGTCCCGCCGGCCGACAAGACCCATAGCTGGACTACCACCGGCACCAAGGACGTGTACCTCACCGTCACAGACAATGCCGGGGCCAGCGCCGACAGTAACCACATCTCCATCGACGCGGTCACCAACAAGCCTCCGGTGATCACCAGCGCCAATGCCGACCCGCAGCAAGGCCAGGCCCCGCTGGCGGTCACGTTCAGCGCCACGGCCACCGACCCTGACAACGACGTGTTGACCTACCGCTGGGACTTCACCAACGACGGATCCTACGACGCCACCGGCGATAGCGTGCAGTACACCTATACCTCGGCCGGGCACTATGACATCCAATTGGAGGTGGAAGACACCGCCAACCACAAGGTCCACAGGATGGTCACGGTGGACGTTTCCTCCGGCGGCAGCGGCTCCTTCCAGGAGTCGGGCGGGGCGCTGTGCATGGAGGCCGAGCATTATGACGCGGCCGCCCGCCACAGCGACCCGGCCGGCCGGGACTGGAGCATCGCCACCACTCAGACGGGCTACGTTGGCGAAGGTTATGCCGTCACGCCGACCGGCTCTCTCAATGGCACGTGGACGGCCTCCTGCGAGCTGTCCTACAACGTTAACTTCACCACCATCGGCACCTACAGGATTTGGTACCGCCGCTACTCGAACGGCTCCGGGGACAACAGCGGCTTCGGTGGAATCAACGAACTCCAGTCCAGCGGCGTCGACAACCTGGTCGGCGCTTCCAACCAGTGGTACTGGGGCAACCTGGGCACTATCTCGGTCAACACGCCCGGCGAAAAGGTCTTCCAGCTCCGCCGCCGCGAGGGTGGCTACAAAGTGGACCGCATCTACCTCACCAAAAACGGCGACGTCCCCATCGGCAATGGCCCCCCCGAAAGCCCCCGCGGCGGCGGCACGACCACCGTCACCGTCATGGCCACCGACGCCAGCGCGGCCGAGCCGGCGGATGAAGGCAGGTTCAAAGTCACTCGGACCGGTTCGACCGCCAGCAACCTGGTGGTCAACATCTCCATGTCCGGCACGGCCATCAATGGAACCGACTACGCCAGCATCGGTTCAACCGTGACCATCAACAGCGGCTCGGAATCCGCCAGCGTGCTGGTGGACGTGACGGACGACGCGGCGGTGGAAGGCAGCGAGACCTGCGTCCTTACCGTCACCAGCGGCACCGGCTACACCGTGGGCTCACCCTTCAACGCCACGGTGAACATTGCCGACAACGACGGCGTGCAGGCGTTCCTGGAGTCCGGCGGGGCGGTCTGCATGGAGGCCGAGAACGAGGACGGGGCCAACCGCAACTTCGACTCGGCCAACCTGGACTGGAGCATCGCCACGGCGCAGACGGGTTACGTGGGCACGGGGTACGCAGTCACGCCCACCAGTTCCACCAACGGCACGTGGATGGCCTCGTGCGAGTTGACGTACAAGGTCAGCTTCATCACCACCGGCACATACACGGCGTGGTATCGGCGGTACTCCGTGTCAACGGGGGACAACAGCGGCTTTGGCGGCATCGACGGCGTGCAGTCCAGCCTCTATGACAACATCGGAGGCTACGTCAATCAGTGGTACTGGAGCAACCTGGGCACCGTTGCCGTACGCACGGCCGGGACGAAGACCTTCCAGCTTCGCCGCCGCGAGGGCGGCTACAAGGTGGACCGGATTTACCTGACCAAGAACGGCGATACCCCCACCGGCAATGGTCCGGCCGAGAGTCCGCGTGGCGCCGGGGGCAGCATGTCGCTGAGCCTGTCGCCGGACATTGACGTTGCGGCTGATGAGCCGGCCCCGTAGGACCAGCCCAAGGGCAAGAAAGCCACGGCCGAGGCGGTGGTTGAGGAGGTTGAAGAGCCGGCCATGGCGCCGATCGAAGAGCGATAGCGGCCGGCAGCCACCGGCCCCACACTGCGGTCCGGGTTCTGATTCAACGGGGGCAGCCCTTCGGGGTTGCCCCCGTCGTTTGCGCCGCCGGCCGGCTGAAGGCGCTCCCACCGTTGACATCCGTCGCTATTGGCGACCACGCGGCCACATGGGGCACGTCCGGCCTGTCATGCGCGTCGGGTGGCATGGCGGCTCGTCGGCCTTGCGTGGCGAAATGAGCCGTGCACAGCGGGACGGGAGGAGTCCGGGATGGCGAAGGAACGAAGGGTGAAGCGCGCCAGCGATTCTGTAGGTCCCTTCCTTCACGTTTCGGCATCGCGGTTTCGGCCGTTGTCCAACCGCCAGCATACCTTCTCACGAAGCAGGGAAGCGCTCCCGTCTCGGCCTCACCCGGGTGTCTCGTAACGACCTCGACCGCTCACGATCACGTTCGCCTTCACGATCTGACCGCGCAAACCAAGAGGGTGCTTTCCCTGGCGCCCTTCACCCGATGCCGCGGCATGAAGGCGTTCGGGGCGGGGCTGTCGGCGTGGAGCGCGCGGCGGGGCCTTCGAAGTAGGGCGAGGGGACGCTCCCATTCCTCTTCTCGAGCCTCGAATCGTCTGCCCTCACCCTCCGCGGATAGGCCGAACCGTGCGACCAGGCAAGGCTGGTCGAAGGGGAATGGAGGTCCGGCGAGCCGGGTTGTACACTCGTCACCTCCGGAACGCTTCGGAGGGCGGGTGCACGATGTCGCCGTCGACTTTTCTTCCCTTGCTCGTTGGTCTCTGCTTCGTTCTGCCACCGGCGGCTGCGGCGGCCGACGATCCGCCACGCTTCGCAATCGAGCTGGAGGCGGGGGCGGTCTGGCAGGAGCGCAACGACGTCCAGATCCCGAACGACGAGACCGGCGACCGGTTCTCGCTGCGCGACTTGACCGGAGACGGCCCGTGGCCCGCCGCTCGGCTGGAGTTCGCCTGGGACGTCCGCGGTCGCCACTCACTGCGATTCCTGGCGGCGCCGCTGTCCTTCACCGAAACCGGCGCCCTCGACGGGCCAGTGCGCTTCGCCGGAGCCGCGTTCGACGCCGGCGTCCCCACGAAGGCGACCTATCAATTCAACTCATGGCGCGCGACCTATCGCTATCGCATCCACGAGGGGGAACGCTCGCGCTGGTGGATCGGCGCGACGGCCAAGATCCGTGACGCCGAGATCCGCCTCGAGCAGGGATCGACGGTCGGGGAAAAGACGGACTTCGGCTTCGTCCCCCTTTTCTACCTGAAGGGCGACTGGCGGTTCGCCGGCGAGTGGCACCTGTTCGTCGATTTCGACGGTCTCGCCGGAGGCCCCGGCCGCGCCGTCGATCTCGGCGTCAAGGCAGGCCGCGATATCGGTGAGCGGTGGAGCATCGCGGCCGGTTATCGCACCGTCGAGGGCGGCGCCGACGTGGATGAGGTCTACAATTTCGCTTGGTTTCACTATGCGGTCGTGTCCGCCACCGTCCGGTTCTGACCAGCGCTCGCCTGCGCGAGGTCTTCGGCCGCCGAAAGCCTTCCCGGCGCCGCGCCCCGGGATAGCGTGTCCATCGCGGCCAACCCGCTGAAGACGCATGCAGCTCGAGCAACGACCGTTACATGGCGGAGAGTCGCTTCGCGCTTTATGATCGGCGCATCGCAGGCAACGGGGATTCGCTTCGGCACGGGCTGATCTCGAAGAGGAGGCGTCGGAGTCATGCGGAATCGTACATTCTCGGCGGTGTTGGGGCTCGGGCTCGCGGCCGCGGTCCTCGGTCCATCGCTTGCGGCGCCGACGCAGACAATTGTTGCGGACCAGGTATCGCCTTTTTCCACCAGGTCCGCGTGGACGCGTGTCGTCGAGCAGGCGGAGTGGGCGGCGCGGGCTGGGCTGCAGGCCGTCGAATTGGCGGGCGAGTTTTTCGTCATGGGTGGTCGCGGGCCGTTCAACCCGTTCGGTGCGGTCCTCTACGGCGACGTGTGGAGAAGTTCCGATCGGGGAGCGAGTTGGCAGCAAGCGTCTCCGGCAGCGTGGCCAGCCCGGGCGTACTTCCAAGCGGTCCGGCGCGGTGGGCAGATCTTCGTCCTCGGCGGCCAGAACTTCGACGTCCTGCCAAATCCCGAGTTCCCCTCGGGCTGTCCGAACAACCCGCCGGGGGTCCCTTGCCTGCCGTTCATCCCGAACTCGATCTTCTTCAACGACGTGTGGAAGAGCGAAGACGGGACAAGCTGGACGCAGGTCACCCCCGTCGCCGGCTGGGAGGGTCGCGCGGGGCTGAGCGCCGTGGCGTTCAAGGGCCAGATCTTCGTCTTCGGCGGCAGCCAGGGAGATGACGCCTCCACCGGCGGCGCGGGACGGCACCTATTCAACGACGTCTGGAAGTCACGCGACGGCGCGCAGTGGACGCAGGTCACGTCGAACGCGGGGTGGGCCCCGAGGGCGGGCGCGGCGGCCGTCGTCAAGGACGGTTTCATCTACCTGCTCGGGGGAGAACGTGGATTCACCTGCGGCGGCGACCCGGAGTGCGTGCCCGAGCGGGACCTCTACTTCAACGATGTGTGGCGCTCGAGGGACGGGGAGCGCTGGCAGCGCGTGACGCGTTCGGCGGGCTGGTCGCCGCGTCCCGGCCACCAGTGCGTCGTGGTGTTGGACCAGATCGTCTGCTTCGGCGGCTACGGCGAGCCGCAGAACCCGAGCGACATCTGGATGAGCGGCGACGGCCGCCGCTGGCGGGAGCTGCGTCCGCCGTTCGCCCCACCCTGGAACGCGGCAAGCCCGGACGACGTGAAATACGATTTCGACGCTCTGGTGGTCGACGGAGCGCCGGGCTGCTCGCTGCCATCGATCTTCACCTTCGGGGGCGACCGGGAGCGCTTCGAACTGCCTCCACCCGTCAACGCGACGCGGGTGAACAACGACGTGTGGCGGGTCGGCCTCTTCCCCAACGGCACCGGCTGGTAGCCCGCGACGGAGGGAATCAGCGGCTCGCTCCGGGCGCCGTGCGTGAGCGGGGTCGGGCGCCAACGGCGACTTCGCGCGGGTCGGCCGCATCGCCGTGGACGGGACCGAGGAACTCCTGCCCGTCCCGCTGCGGGCGGCGGGGCTTCCGGCACGGCTCGGGCGCGGCTAGCGAGACGACGGGGTCACCGCATCTGCTCGATGACCTCGCCGAGCTTCGCGATCTCCTCGCCGTAGAGCGCCCAGTTGCCCTCGCGCTGGGCCTTCAGCGCCCGTTCGTAGTGCTCCCGCGCGCGGGCCGCCAGATCGCCGGGGACAGCCGGCACCCGGTTCTTGCCGGGGGGAGGGATCGGAGCGCCCGCCGCATCGGCCGCCGGAGCCCCGCCGGTCCCCTCGCCGAAGATCCGCCCGAGCGCCCGCTCGAGGGTCTCTTCCATCGCGATCTTGTTCTCGTAGGCGACGATCACGCGCTTGAGCTCGGGGATCTTCCCCGATTGCGCGCGCAGGTACAGCGGCTGAACGTAGATCAGCGAGCTCTCGACCGGGATCACCAGTAGCGTGCCCTGGATGACCTCCGACCCGCGCTGGTCCCACAGCGAAACCTGCCGCGAGATCTCGGTGTCCTGGTTGATTCGCGCGACGATCTGCTTCGGGCCGTAGACCAGCCGGTCCTTCGGGAAGCGGTAGACGATCATCTTGCCGTAGTGCTCGCCGTCGGCGCGCGCCGCCATCCAGGCCGAGAGGTTGTCCTTGTTCTTCGGGTTGAAGGGGATCATCAGGATGAACTCCTCCTTCTGCTCTCCCGGCAGCTTCATGATCGTGTAGTAGGACTCCATCGGCTCGCGCCGCCCTTCCGGGCCCATCACCGGGACCTCCCACTGGTCCTCGCGGTTGTAGAAGCTCTGCGGGTCCTCCATGTGGTAGGTCGAGTAGACGGCCGTCTGCACCCCGAAGATGTCGATCGGGTAGCGGATGTGCCGGCGCAGGTCCGCGGGCATCTCGGCCATCGGGCGCAGGACGCCCGGAAAGGTCTCTGCGACGGTCAGCGCGATCGGGTCGGCGGGGTCGGCCAGGTAGAAACCCAGGCTTCCGTCGTAGGCGTCGACGGTGATCTTCACCGAGTTCCTGATGTAGTTCACGCCGCCCGCGACCGGTTGCGAATACGGATACCGCTGGCTCACCGTGTACGCGTCGTACATCCAGACCAGACGCCCGTCGTCCGCGACCACCATGTGCGGGTCGCTGTCGAGCCGCAGGAACGGGAAGACCCTTCCGACCCGGTCGGCGATGTTCCGGTAGTACAGGACCCGGCTGCGGGAGCTGACGTCGTTCGAGAGCAGCAGCTTCATCGAGCCGAAGTGCACCGTGAACGCCAACCTGCGGAGCAGCGAGTCGATCGTCACACCGCCGGCCCCCGCGTATTCGGCGAAGACGTTCTCTTCCCCTGCCGGATAGTCGAACTCCTTCGAGTTCGTGTTGACGATGACGTAACGGGAGGAGAGCTTCCCGTAGTAGATCTCGGGCCGGGTGACCTGGATCTCCGCCGCCGTCGAGACCGGCGGGATGTCCTTGACCAGCAGCACCGGCAGTCCTTCCGGCGTCGCCTGCGTGACCGGCCCGAGCGTCAGCCCGTAGCCGTGGGTGAAGGTCAGCGTCTCGTTGATCCAGTTCTTGGTCGGGATGCTGTTGCTGGACAGCTCGCGCGGCGAGAGCATCGTCTGCCGGTACTCGCCGTTGATCGTGTAGCGGTCGTTGCTCACCGTCGTGAAGTCGTAGTAGGTGCGGATCTCCTGGACCTGGCTGAAGGTGTCGAGCAGCGGCCGATGGTCCCAAAGCCGGATGTTGCGGATCGTCGCGCCGTTTCGCTCGACGTCCTCCCGGCTCAGGCCCGTCTGCCCCGAAATGCCGCGCTCCTCGACGGCGTTGAGCCCGAATCCCTCGCGCGTCGCGGCGATGTTCCGCAGGAGATAGGGGGTCTCCTTGACCAGCTCGTTGGGCGCCACCACGAACTTGTGCAGCAACGCGGGGTACACCGCTCCGCCAACCAACGCGACGACGACGTAGGCGCCGATCCCCGCGACGACGAGCCGGTTGCGCCGCACGACGATGTTGACCAGCAGCAGGATCGCCACGACGACGGCGACCACGATCTGCGGATACACCAGGGGCAGGCGGGCGTTGACGTCGACGTAGGTCGCACCGGCGACGAGCCCTCGCGTCCCGTAGAGGGCGGCGTGCATGCCGACGAAGCCGTTGAGCGCCAGCACGAGGAAGAGCAGGCTGCCGAGGACGGAGAGGTGCGCCGCGACCTTCCGCTCGGCGGCGATGCCGCGGCCGGTCAGCAGCAGCGCGCCCTTGAGGACGTACATCGCCGTCGCCGCGAGCAGCGCGATGCCGAGCGACAGCAGCAGGGCCGAGACGATCAGCTCCAGCACCGGCATCGTGAAGACGTAGAACGAGATGTCCCGGCCGAAGACCGGGTCGACGGACCCGAACGGCGTGGCGTTGGCCCGGAACAGGAACGTGCGCCAGTTGACGCCGAACAGCGCGCCGACGACGAGCACCGCCAGAGCCGGCGCGACGAGGGCGATCCGGTCGAGCCGTCCCGGCAGGTCCAGGCGAAAGGCGTCGCTGTTGTCGATGGCGACGGTGAGCGCCCGCCCCCGGGTGGCCCGTGCCATCACCAGATGGCTGGCGTAGGTGATCACGAAGCCGAGCAGCCCCCCCGCTAGCGTCCAGAAGACCTGCGCCTTGAGACTGGTGGCGAAGACCTGCCCGAGCCCCACGCTGCCGAACCAGAGCCAGGCGACGTAGAGCGCCACCAGCTTCGGGGCGAAGGCGAAGGCCAGCAGGGCCGCGATCAACAGTAGAACTCGGACTGCGGGGCGTTGCAGGCGTCTCATGGGTCTCCTTCCGGACTGGATCGGGCGAATTCACCTGTCGGCTCGGAGCGGGTTCGCCCACGCGCCGGCGCTGTGTCCGGCCCGCCGAATGCTACCACCCGAGCCGAGCACATCGGTGTCAGCGACGCTCCAGGCCGGGATCGGCGGCAATTCTCAACACGTGTCAACCTCTTATTCTCGAGGCGGACGGAGTATTGGCGAACCACAGGTCGTCGATCAGCGCGAGTTGCCCCGACCCTGCCGACGATCGAGCCATTCTATCACTGCGGCTCGTCGCCGATCACGCGGCACCGCACCTCGATCGGCGCTTCGAGACCTCCGCCCTCGAGCCGGAGCGCGAGAACCCCCTCGAGGCCGGCCGGAGGCCGCGGGAAGTACACGACGTTGCGAAACCAGGTCGATGGCGAGGGATTCACCCGGTCCTGAACGAGGCCGACGCCGTTCCGGTCGCCGTACAACCGGGACTCGACATCGATATCCCCCGCGAACCCCTTCCCGATCGCCATGCCCTGCGACCGCCTGACCGACGCGTCGAAGCCGATCCTGCCGTGGCGTTCCCGTATCTCCATGGGTCCCGCGGCCGACACCAGGTTGCCGACGGCGTCGATCCGCGTGAACGATTCGCGGGGGACGGTTGCATTCGGAGTGCCGAGCGCGAGCCTGAAGCGACCGCGATCGGGACGTGGTCCGACGCCGGGTCCTGCGCGGCCAGGGTCGTGTCCGCGAGGACGGAGACGCCGCCGACCTTCTCGCGATAGGTCCTATAGCCGAGACGTTCGCTCTCATTCCCGGGGGCGGCCACAGCCGCCAAGGTCATCCATGCTCCCAGCCCGGCGATCACGACGCGTCTCATCGTCCTCTCCCCGCCGCCTCCGCGGCGCGCCCCTTGGTTCGAGCCAACTCCCCTCGTTCAGCTTTGTCACCCGTGCACCGGGAGGAGAATACGCGCCGAGGGGGGCGCTCGGTGATCGCCCCATTGCCAGGCGCGGCGGATACGTGTTACCCGCATTATTCACGAAGCTCCTGCTGCGACCGCGGATCCGGCCATGCTGACGGGCGTCCTCGGGGCTCGGACCCTGCGAACGCTTGATCCGCTACGCGGCACGCCCCGCTGTCGCAACGGAGCGTCTGTCTCGACTACCTGGTTGTACCCAAGAACCCCAACGGCGAGGGTTCCTACGGGAGGCGCTCGAACGGCGCCGAGCGTCCGCCAGGAATCGCCGTCTGTGCCAGCCCGCAGATCATCGGCCCATGCCCGTGATCTGCCTCGCCGGCGGGTCTTCGACGCCGCGTGGGTCCACGACCGGTCCGTAGCTTCGGCCCCAACGTGGCGGGTGTCCTCGCGGGCGCTCGCCACGGTTCGTACCCGCCCCTTTTTTCTCTCCCCCGCGGTCCCGTTTCCAAGAACGACCACTGTTCGTCGCCGCCGAGCGCGAGGGATCGGCCTTGGCTCCGACCGCCGCATCGCCGGAACAGAGCGATCAGACGAGAAGCTCGTATTCGGCGCCAACGCGCTCGTAGATCAACGCGGCGCGTCGGTCGCGGGTCAGGAGGCGGGCTCGCGCGTGCAGCGCGGTGGCCCCGATCAGTGCGTCATGGATGCTGCCGCCGATGAGTCCCGCGGCGACCGCTTTCTCGATGAGGACAGGTGCGCACGCGGCGGAAGCACGATCGGGACACGGGCGAACCTCTCGGCGAGGAAGAGCGCGACGAGACGCGCTGGCGCCCGGTGCGGAGGGGGAAGACGGGTGAGGACCGAGTACGTCTCCAGCAGGACGTTGGCGGGTATCCGCGGCTTCCGGGCGAGGAGCGCCACCGCGGTCCGATGTCCTTCGTGCCACGAGGCGAAGGCGGCCACGACCACGCTGGTGTCGACGGCGATCACCGTCGCGTACGTTCCAGCGTGTCACGGACGATCTCGTCCGTCAGCGGCGGAAGCTCCTCGTCGGGTACGGCGACGGTGCCGCCCGACCGCCGGACCATAGACATGGGCGTCGCAGCCGGCTCGATCTCGATGTGGCCGTCCCGCTCGCGGATCTCGACCGGCCTGCCGCTGAAGAGCCCCAGGTGGTCCCGCAGTTCCTTCGGAATGACAACGCGACCTGCGGCATCGATGGCAGATTTCATGCCTTCAATTTGCCACCACGTTACGGCACTGACCACCCATCGCGCCTCCGACGGCCGTGCCACCTCCCGTGCCGAGTTTCCCTGGTCGTGGGGGGCGACTTCCGCGCGCGGAGTTCCTGCTCCGTTCGCCCCGACCCGTGGCATGATGTTCCCCACCCGCGAAGGCGGGATCCCATGAGCGACCACGTCATCCTCAAAGGGAAGGACCTGGCGGCGAGGCGGCGCAGGAGCCGTGCGAGCGATTCGTGCATCGCAACGCCGAGATCTGGAGGCAGGTCGGCGAAGCGGGCGCATCCGGCCCGCACGAGATCGAGGCTTCATCGCCACGGTGAACGCGCAGCGGCGATCCGGGAGTCTGATACGCTACCCTCGTCGGGCATGAGGCAGACGGTAACATGCGCCCGATTCGCGGGTACCCGTCATGCCCGAGCTGCCTGAGGTCGAAACCGTACGCCGCGAGCTGGCGCCCTGGCTGACCGGGCGCACCATCCTGCGCGCGCGTCGGGCGGACGCGCCGCGCGGACCGAAGTACTCGCACCTCGAGGAGGCGGAAGGGCGACGCATTCTCGAGGTGAACCGGCGCGGCAAATTCCTGCTCCTACCGCTTTCCGGCGGCCGCGAGATGGTGATCCATCTGGGAATGACCGGAATCCTCAGCCCAAAGAGGCCCGACGAGCACCTGCGCGTCCGCTTGGAGTTGTCGGGGCGGGACCGCACGACGCTGTACTTCAAGGACGCGCGCCGCTTCGGGCGATTCCTGGTGGTTCCGCAGGGCGCGTACCGAACGCTGCCGACCCTGGCGCAGATGGGCCCGGAGCCGCTCGACGCCGGCTTCACCACGGATGCCTTTCTCGCCCTCCTGCGCGCGAGTCGGGCGCCCATCAAGGCGTTTCTCATGTCGCAGCGTCCGGTCGCGGGTGTCGGGAACATCTACGCCGACGAGGCGCTCTGGCGCGCCCGCATTCATCCCACGACACCCGCCGCACGCATATCGCGCGCGAAGGTCGAGGCCCTGCGCCGCGCCATCGTCGCGGTGCTCGAGGCGAGCCTCGTGGCGCAAGGAACGACGATCCATGACTACCGCACGGTGAACGGTGAAGTCGGGAGGTTCCTCGAGCAGCTCGCCGTTTACGGACACGATCGCGAGCCTTGCCGGCGATGTGGTGCGACACTCGCCAAGATGGTTGTCGGTCAGCGCGGCACGCACTTCTGCCCGCGCTGTCAGCGGCGGCCAGGGCGCCGGGCGGAGAATACGCCCCGAGGGGGGTGGGGGAAGGCTGGTTGACAGGTTGCCCCTTCCCGGACGCTGGCCGCGGCGCCTCACTCGGGAGGAGGGCCCGGGAGGTCGTTCGATCCGACGATCCGCCGAGGCCGGCGGGCCGCGTTCGCGCTCGTTTCACGCACTCCGGGAGACCGTCTCAATGCCTGCCGCCGGTCAGTCGAGGGCGACCACGACCTTGCCCCGGGCGTGCCCCTCCTCCAGGTACCGGATTGCCTCCCGGATCTCGCCGAACGTGTAGCGACGGTCGATGATCGGCTTGACCTTCCCGGCCTGCATGAGATCGCCCAGGCTGGCCAGGTCTTCCTGCTTCAGGTCGGCCATGAACATGCCCATCTCCTGGCTGACGAATGGCGACAGCAGGAGCGTCTTGACCGGGCCCCATAGCGGGCCGAACAGCCCCTGCTCGCCAGACTTCCCGCCGCCGACCATGACGTAGCTCCCCCGGGGGGCCAAGACGCGCCGGCATTCCAGGAGCCCGCGGTTACCGACATTGTCGAGAATGACGTCGTAGCGTTGCGCGCCGCGCGTGAAGTCGTCCTTCGTGTAGTCGATGACCTCGTCGGCGCCCAGGGAACGCACCATCTCGACGTTCCGCGTGCTGCACACGCCGGTCACGTGGGCGCCGAGCCACTTGGCGATCTGCACCGCGTAGGTCCCGACGCCGCCCGAAGCGCCGTTGATCAGGACCTTCTGCCCCGGCTGCAGTCGGCCCCTGTCGCGAAGGCCTTGGAGGGCGGTGATCGCCGCGATCGGGATCGAGGCCGCTTGCTCGAACGTCAGGTTGGCGGGTTTCGGGACCACGGCGCCGTCCTCGCGGACGACGAGGTACTCGGCGAAGGCCCCGTGGAGCCCGCCGAAGACCTCGTTGCCCGGTTTGAAGCGCGTCACGCTCGGGCCGACCGCCTCGACCGTGCCCGCGAAATCGACCCCCAGTCGCGTCTCCGCTGGCCGGCGCAGTCCGGTCCCCAGCCGCATGATGTACGGCTCACCCCGCATGTAGTGCCAGTCGAGCGGATTGACCGAGACCGCGCGGACCCTGACCAGGATCTGGTTGTCGAGGGGGACCGGCTTCTCGACTTCCTCGAACCTCAGGACATCCGGTGAGCCGTAGTCGCAATAGATGACGGCCTTCATCGGGTCGCGCGGCGCGGGGACGTTGGTGTCGTCGCACATGTTGCCGGATCTCCAGTAGGCGATGCCGAACGTCACCAAGGCGAGCGTCACCGCACCTGCCGCAAGCCGCAGCGCCCACCTGAGCCACCGCCGCCACCGCGGGCAGGGCGATGGCGCCTGCTTTGTTTCAGCCGTTGTCATCGTGAGAGCGCCTCCGTCTGCCGTCTCGAGCGTCCGGTCGGTGCTATACGGGGATACCCGGTCGAAGGTTTCGCGGGGCACCAGCGACCTCGCCGATCCGAAGCTTCGCCGCGAGCCGGGGGCGCGTCGGGCTCTCGTTTTCCGAGTCCGTCGTCCCCGGCAGGCCGACCGCGCGCCGTATCGGATCGTCTGCGACCCCTTCGCGCTCCTGGCGGGAACGGTCGGGGCGCCCGGCGCGCAGCCCGGGTCTTCACGTCAGCTCCCGACTTCTGCGCGTGCGCATGAATCTCGCAGCGACGAGAATCGAGGCGATCGTCAGCCTGTTGTTCGATCGGCGGTGAGCTTCACGCGGAGCACCCAGTACGCCGCGAGCGGCAGCAGCGACAGCAGGAACACCCACGGGAGCCAGAGCAGGCTGACGCGAAACGCCTCGCGCGCGGAGCCCGCGTCGCCGCCCGCGCGCAGCCCCTGGAGCAACACGCCGTAGCCCAGGCTGACCGCGCCGAAGCCGAGATTGAGAGCGAGTCCTCTGAAGCTGAGCACCGTGGCGCGACGCGCCGAGTCCACCTGAGCGTTCAGGTAGTGCGAGGTGAAGAAGCTCAGCAGCCCGAAGCTGACGGCGAAACAGACGACCACCAGTACGCCATAGAACGGAAACGCCTGCGCCACGCCGATGAACCCCGCCAGAGCCAGCGCCGCCACGAGCAGGTAGTTGGTCGCAGGCTGCCGATGGCGGACGAGCCACGCGGCGATGCGAGGCACGACGAGGCCCATGCCCGCGAACGCCGCGCCGATCAATCCGAACGCGGCGTCGGGAATCTCGATCAGCCGGTAGTACTCCGAGTTCAGCGTGAGGAACAGCCGCACGGGACTGTCGAGCACCAGCGCCGCCAGGATGAGGACAAGGACGGCCGGCGTCCTGCGAATCCAGCTGCCGGTCCGGGCAACTCCCGACCACAGCGAGGAAGGCGCGTGTGGGGCGGGCTGCGCCGCCGGCTCGCGCATGCGCAACGCAGCCACGGTGGCCAGCGGCGCGTTGAGCAGCGTGAGGTAGACGGGAAAGCGGATGACGGTCTGCTTGTCGAGGGTCGTTTCGCTGCCCAGGGCCGCCAGGACGCGATTCACCAGGCTCGGGTCGTAGATTGCCGAACCGATCAGCATCGCAGCCACGAACGCGAGAGAGGAAAGCGTCATCAGCCGTGTCAGCACCTTGGGCCACGTTGCTCCGCGCTGGTCCTCCGGGATGGAATCGTAGGCGAGGGCTTCGTCGGCGCCGCTGGCCGAGGCCTCCGCAGCGCCGGAGACGAAGCGGTTCACGACCCACACCCAGAAGACCAGCGTGTTGTTGCCCAGCGGCACGAACGCCAGCAGCGCCATTTCCAGCACCATGAGAGCCGCCGCCGCGACGACCATGCGGCGCCGGCCGATGCGGTCCGCCAGTGCGCCGGAAGGCACTTCGAAAAGGACGATGGAGGCCGCCCACACGGCGTTGAGCACGGAGAACTGGGCGAGCGTCAGTCCGTAGTCCAGCTGGATGACGGCGAATACGGGGTAGTAGTAGCGCGCGTTGAACAGCAGCCGGAAGGCGATGAACGAGTTCAGGTTGCGTGTCACGTGAGGCGGGTGTCCTGCGTCGCGTCCGTGCGAAGGGCGGAGGGCCGAACCACCGGTCGCTCCCGCGCCGATGTGCCGACCCGGCGCAACGGCTCCTTGGAATTCCCTCGGGTGGGCCTCTCCGCGGGTCCCAACGAACCCGAGGATACCTCAGGAGCCGTCGGGCGAGGACGGAAATCCCGAGGATGTCGAGCGGGATGGGATCCGTGCGCTCGCGCTTTGCCGGGGGCGACGTGCGCGTCGGCCTCGGATCTCCGCACGACTCGACCGTGCCCAGAAACCGCGGGTGTACAATCGAATCAGGACGGTGCCGAAGTCCGCAAAGGGGGTTGACCATGAAACACTGTTCCTCGAGACGTACCATCCTCCAGCTCACCTCTGTACTCGCCGCGCTCGCGCTCGGAATCGGTCCCCTGGCCGCCCAGGGCGGACCGGCGTTCGTGCCCCTGCTCCAGCAGCGCACGGTCCGCGCCGCCAGCGAGGCCGGCTCCCCGCCGATGTGGGACAGCGACGCCGATCAGGACGCCGCGAGCGATTTCGGGCCGTTCTTCGCGAGCGTGGGGGCCACCGTGGACTTGTCGAGCGCAATCGTGTCGTCCTCGGCGTTCCAGGATTCGACCATCGACGCCGAGGGGATCCGGGCGTCGGGCAACACGGGCTACTGGGTGTGGCTCTGGGGGTTGGGGGACTACGGGCACGTCCTCGCGACCTCCGAGCTGAGCGTCACGTTCGTGCTCTCGCATCCGGCGGGCTACAGCCTGCAAGGCTCGCTCGACGGCTACGCCGGCTTCGCGGGTTTGTCGCTCCAGGGACCCCAGGGGTCCATCCACGAGCTGAACGCGTTTTTCCGGACGGTGGCCGTCGGCGAGTCCGGTACGCTCGCCGCAGGCCAGTACACGTTCCGGACCGTCGCCCGGATCGAGGACGGAGGGCTCGACCCGATCCAGCTCGAGGGTGGTGCCAGGTATGCCGTCGCCCTCGAGATCGCCGACGTCGGGCCGGGAGCGCCCGGCGGCGAGGTCCCGGACGGCCACGACGTTGCCGGGGAGCCGTTGAGGCTCGGCAAGCTGTCCGGAGGGTCCATCCGGCTAACCTGGGGATCGTCGTGCCGCGCGGCCGACGAGGATTACGCGGTCTACCAGGGCCCGCTCGCCGATCCGCTCGACATGTCTCCTGTGACCTGCACCACCGCGGGCGAGCGGAGCCACGAGTTCGAGTCCTTCCTCGAAGCCGCAGCATTCCTTGTGGTGCCGACCGACGGAACGACCGAGGGGTCCTACGGAAGCAGCAGCGACGGGACCCAGCGACCGCCCGGTCCGAACGCGTGTCTGCCGCAACTCCTCGGCGAGCCGGTCTGTCCCTGAGCGGTACGCCCGGCGGTGCCGGGATCGGCCTCCACCGGCGGGGAAAATAGGGAAAATAGATCTGTCCCCTTTTTTCTCTCTCCTCTCCCGTGTCGCCCCGCGCTCGCCGGGTGCGACCGCGCCGGAGCGAAACCGTCGCGCGACCGGCGGGGCAACGCCCCCGTCCCCCTCGAGAAGTCTTGCCTGCGGCCCCTGGCTTGACGCTGAACATTGCGCGAATCGTCGAGCCGCTTCCGCACTGTGGGATGTACACCGAGCCGCCGCAACTGTAGCTTGGAGCGTAGCGCGCCCCGGTCGGGCGCTCCTCGCTCCTCGAGCAGAACTCGTCGGGGCACTGCGCGCTCGACCCGCAGAAGCAGTCTCCTTCCGTGGTCGCCGCGATCAGGGACTGCTCGCCGCAGCTCGGCGAGCACGCGCAGAATCCGCCGGGCAGTCGCTCGGACACGAGCCACCCACATTCGCAAGAATCTCGCCGCAGTCCTGAAGTCCGTCGCTGCAATGATGGACGCCGTGAACCAGGCGGGAACTTTCGTCCCGCGCATGGTCGCGCGATCACGCCCGGCCGGGAATTCGCGACCCGGACCGGTTGGGCCCAGCGGGGGGCGGCTTCGGAACGCGAGCGCGGACCCGCGACCGAAGTGGTGTACACTTCGATCGAAGCTCGAATCGCCCAGCGCAGGGTCGAACACGGAATCGCAGCCGCGAGCCCAGACGAACATACAGCAGTCAGGGAGAGCGGGCGGGTCTTGCCGCCGGCGCCCGGTGGGGCGACGCGAGTCGCGATGGCGGGCCGTTGGATGAAACGACAGATCGGACGCCGAGACTCCAGCGCGAAGGCGATGGGGGCCCGATCCCGGCCTTCGCGTCGAGGGAGCGCCGCCGCCGGCAGCGGTGGTAGTCGGGAGCAGGTGGGGGGAGATCCGGAAAGAGCCGTGCTCGCGCGAATGCCCAGCCGACTGCACGAGGCGGTTCGGCTGTTCCGGGAGCTCACCGGCTTCACGGCGGTCACGAGCTTCCTGAGCCCCGTCCCTGCGCCTCCCGGATGCGCGGCGCTCGCACCCGCGATGCACCCTCTTTGCGCCTCGCGTCTGCGCACCTGCGTCGACCACCCGCAGTGCGACGAGCATTGGCGCGAACACCTTCGGAGCGGCCTCCGCTCCCGCGCCGCACAGCGGCACGTCTGCCCTCTGGGTTTGCGATGCTCCTGCGTTCCGGTCCACTACGGTGATTCGCTGGTAGCGATCGCTCAGTGCGTCGTCAGCCCCAAGACACCCGACCGCCAGCTCCTGCGCGCGGTGCGGATCCTGGAGCTCACGGTAGCCAAGGCGTGCCAGGACGCCCTCGTCTCAGACCTGTCCGACCACTTGGACACCGCGCGGGACCAGGTGGCCGAGCTCGAGGAGATCCGAAACGGCCGGATGCCGGCCACGAACGATGGCGACGCAACGGTTGCGGCGGACACGGATGGCTTCACCGCCGCAGCCGGTCGATCGCTGGTCGATCGGGCCCTCGAGTTCATCGCCCGGCATGCCCTGGAGCGCCGATTCTCCCTCAAGGTCATCAGCAGAGAGCTCGGGGTCAACGACAAGTACCTGGCCCACCTCTTCTCCCAGGTCGTCGGCCAGCGCATGCATTGCTACCTCCTGCAGGTCCGCGTCTGGCACGCCTGCCAGCTGATCGCGGGTACCGACAAGTCGATCAAGGAGGTCGCCTACGAGTCGGGATTCAGCCGGCCGGACGTGTTCCGCCGCCAGTTCCGCCTGCACGTGGGAGTCGCTCCCACTGCGTACCGTCGAGCCTTCGGGCCGGTCTGACCAAACTTCTTGCACCGCGATCGAACTTTTTGCCTCCCGATCGCCCGCGCGGGCCGACCCTGTCCGATATAGGCTCGGTTCAACAGACGCGAGGTTTGACCAAGACGTTTCACCAAAACGAGGAGGATCTTTCATGCATCGAACAAGAATCGCCAGATGGGGCTTGATTGCCCTCGGGATCGCACTTGCGGCCGCTTCGGCCGTCACCACGGAGGCTGCGTTCCCCCCGGCGGCTGACGACAATCCGTATTCCATGGGGCAGCTCCTCATCTGGGTTCGCCCCGAGTTTCGAGGCGCTGTGACCAGCATCCCATCACCGCCGATCGGGCCCGACATCTGCTACGACCCGGTCACGTTCGAGCTCATCAGTCCGGTGTTGTACGAGCAGCCAGGCGGGCAAACCATCATCGGAAGGAGCGGACCGTTCCTGGAGGGATCGTCGGACGACACCGGCGGCATCCCGGTAGGCTCCCTCTATCCCCTGCCGGTCCGAGACGGCGACATCGTCGTGCAGCCGCCCGGTTCCGAAGCACCAGGCGAGTTTGAAGTCCACACCAAGATCACCAGGCTCGTGCTCACCGACACCACGGGGTTGATTACGTTGCGCGCCGGGAACCACCCGGACGCGAATCCGTTCGGGAACGAGATTCCGATCTCGCGCCGGCTCAGCCCCGGTGAAGTCGAGAGCAAACCCGGGGATGCGAGCTCGGACTTTCCGGCGCTGAGCTACTTCAACGTCTTCGTCGAGGTGGACGTTCCGGGAATCGGAACCCTGTTCAACCTCGACCCGCTTCTCGTGGTCAACGATTCGATCACGGCTTTTCCGCCGAGCGTCGTCTACCTCCATGGCGTGACTCCAGCCGTAGCGGTCTACAGGAAATCCGACTCGGCGCTGTTCGGTTACCTGAGGCTGGCCGGCCACGGGGTGGGGAACCCCTGCTGTGTGCAAGATTCAGCCCGTTTTGCCGCTGCGCCGCGCTGCGGACCGGCGACCTGCGGCGGTGCCCCGGCGACCCCGGGGTGCGAGAGCTCCGACGCGTTCGTTCAATTCATGGCGGGTTCCCCGAAAATGGCGTGCCCGAACTGCGTGGACCTGACCGTCGACCTGACCCAGCCTGACCACGACACGCTCGGCCTGCCGTCGGTGAACATCCCGATCGACGTGAGCTTCGGGATCCGGGGCGCCTGCAGGACGCCCACGCACGACGTCGTCAAGCTCAGCTGGCGGGATGCCCCGCTGGGTGCCGGATGTCTGCTCTTCGACGGCAACACCTACGGCGATCGAGACGGCATGCTCAGCGACGAATCCCTGCAGATCACGAAGTACCGCCTCTGTCAGGCCATGGCGGCCTGTGGCAAGACCAGCCTCGCCTACCCGACGGTCGTGGTGGAATCGACCGATCCGTGCGGGTTCACCGCATCGGCTCGCCGGATCATCCGGTTGAGGCTCTTGAAGTCGGAGGTTTGCGGACTCTGAGGCGGCACCGCGGAAGCCCCCCGATCGGGGGCTTCCGCCGCCCGGGCGGTAGCGTGGCGATCACGGGCGGCCCTTTCTTGGGGCTTTGTGGTCGCAGCCGTTCGCGCAGGCGATCTTCCCACGAAGGTCGAGCAGGCTCAGCCGCTTGCGAGTCGGGATAGGAGTCTGCAGCACGACTGGGATCAGCGCACGTTTCGTCCGGATCCCAATGAGACGGCGGGCTCCCGCCACCGGATCGTCGCCGATTCCCCCGGCTCTCCTACCCAGCGTCGCCCCGCGCTTGCGGGTGCGGGCACGCCGGAGCGAGACCCGTCGCGCGAGCGCTGGGGTTACGCCCCCGCCCCGTCAGGAAGTCTTGCCCGCCGCCCTCGGCTTGACGCTGAACATCTCGCGAAAGGTCGAGCTGCTTCCGCACTGCGGGATGCACACCGAGCCGCCGCAGCCGCAACTCGGAACGCAACGCGACCCGGCCGGGCACTCCTCGCTCCTCGAGCAGAATTCGTCGGGGCACCGCGCGTTGAACCCGCAGAAGCAGTCTCCTTCGATCGTCGCCGCGATCAGGCACTGGTCGCCGCAGCTGGGCGAGCCCGCGCAGAACACCGCCGGGCAGTCGCTCGGGCACGAGCCGCCCACGTCCGGAAAAATCTCGCCGCAGTCCTGCACGCCGTCCCTGCAATGATCGATGCCGCGAACCACACGGAAATACGCCGACGCGTTGAGGGGGGTCGAGACCGCGGACCCCGTTTCCGCGAAATGGACGGTCCAGAACGCCCCCGGCGCGGAAACCGTTGACGTCCAGTACGGCGCGGACTTGGTGGTCCCGAAGATCGAGGGAACGCACGCCTTGGCGCGGGAGCTGCAGTCTCGGATGCCGCTCAGCTCCTCCAGGGACGGCACGCGCCAGTCCTGGCGTCCTGCGAACGCCTCGGAATTGATGCGCGGCAGAATGTCGTCCAGGAGCGTCACGGCGGTCACGGATGCATCCACGCCATGCTCCGGCGAGCTGCCTCGCACTTTCTTCTCCCACACGCGGCAGGTGGCGCGGTCCGTCACCGTGCCGTCGGAGTTCGCCACGAATCGAGGGTCAGCAACCGGATCCGGGCAGCAGATCTCGCAAGCCCCCGACGCGCACGCTCGGACCTCCAGGCCAGCGAGACCCGCGTCGCAGGTCGTTCCGTCCAGAGCCGCCGGATCGGAGCACCTTCCGGTCGCGGGGTCACAGACTCCGGGCACGTGGCACTCGTCCAGCGCGACGCAGACCACCGCGTTCGATCCCGTGCAGACCCCTTTCTTGCAGGCGTCGGTCTGCGTGCACGCGTTGCCGTCGTCGCAGCTCACGCCGTTCGGGACGTTGGTCCACCCCCTCGTCTGCACGCTCGGGTCGCACGCCTGGCAGACGTTGCTGGGGTTGACCTCGCCCGCGCTGCGAAACGTGCCGTTGATGCGACAGCCGGCCGTGCAGAGCCCCCCTGGGCCGCAGACCAGGCCGGAGCAACAGAGGCCGTCGTTGGAGGCGTGATCGGCGCCGCACGAGCCGCCGGCAGGCAGGCAGACTTCGACCGCCGAGGCGGGAGGCACGAGCGCCATCAGCATCAGCGCGAGAAAGAAACCGAGAGCGATCCGGCGGAGCTTCCCGTGCACGAAGACGACCGCGTCGAACGACCCGTTCTGCCTCATGACCTTCCCTCCCCTCACGCCTGCCGAGGCACGAGGTCTGCCTTTGAAGGCACCGGATGAGTCACGCTCCGGCGCCCTCCGTTTGCCGATTCGACAAGGACTCGCAACGACCCGCAACCGCCACATGTGTACCGAGAACCTCGGGCGAATGCAAGCGGAGTATTCCGGGGTCAGGGGAGAACGCCGGCGTTGCGCGAACGGTCGGAGGACCTCCCGGCGAACCGGCTGAGCGCCCTGCGCCGGCCGTCGGGCCTCAGATCCCGCCCAGCAGATCGACCAGCTCCTCTCGCGAGAACAGCCGACCCAGCGCCCGGTCGCTCTCCCCGATGACCGATTGCATCACGCGTCGCTTTCGCTCGATGATCGTGCCGATCTTCTCCTCGAGCGTGCCCTCGGTCACGAGCTTGAACACCTGGACCGCCCGGCGCTGGCCGATCCGGTGGACGCGGTCGGTGGCCTGGTCCTCGCGCGCGGCGTTCCACCAGCGGTCGTAGTGGATCACGACCGACCCGGCCACCAGATCGATGCCGGTCCCGCCCGCCTTCAGGCTGCCCAGGAACACGCGGCAGTCCTGGTCCTCGTTGAATCTCCGGACGATCTCGCCGCGGTTGCGCGAGGATCCCGTGAGGGCGACCCACCCCACCCCCAACCGATTCAGATGCCGCTCCATCATCGCGAGCATCTCCAGGAACTGGCTGAAGACGACGACCTTCTGCCCTCCGTCGAGACTCTCCGACAGCAGCTCCTGGAAGAGCTCCCACTTCCCCGAGCGGTACCGCTCGTCGTCAGCTCCCTTCCCGGAGAACAGGAGCGCCGGGTGGTCGCAGATTCGCTTCAGGAGGGTCAGGAGCGCGAAGATGTGCAGGTAGGGAACGGGCCGATCGGCGGTCGCGCGTTCGGTGAGCTGCGCGAGCAACGGGCGCCCACGCGTCTCGAGAGCGTCGCGGTACAGCTTGACCTGGTCGTCGCTGAGCTGGCAGGTTCTCACGTCCTCGATCTTGTCGGGCAGCTCGTCGAGCACCGCCTTCTTGGTGCGGCGCAGCACGAACGGGGCGATGAGGCGGCGCAGGCCCTCGAGGGTCGGGGCCTCCGGCAGGAGCGTCCGCGCGCCGCCGTTCCCGGCAGGGACGTAGGACCGCTCGAACTCCGCGTCCGTGCCCAGGTAGCCCGGCAGGACCAGGTCGAACAGCGCCTTCATTTCGAGGAGCGAGTTCTCGATCGGCGTCCCGGTGAGCCCGAGCTTCATCCTGGCCTGGAGCAGGCACGCCGCCCGGAAGGCCTGGGTGTCGCTGTTCTTCAGGTGCTGCGCTTCGTCCAGAACCACCAGAGCGAACGGGACCTCGCGCATCTCGAGGACATCGTTTCGGAGGACGCCGTACGACGTCACCAGAACATCGGCCTCGGCGAGCGCTCCCGTCAGATCGCGCCCGGTGCCGTGGTGAATCGCCACCCTCAAAACGGGGGCGTGGGCGCGCAGCTTGTCGCGCCAGTGGCTGATCACCGTGGTCGGACAGACGACCAGGCACGGATCCTCCGACCGCTCGACCTCGCGGAGCCACACCATGAGCGCCATCGCCTGATGCGTCTTTCCCAGACCCATGTCGTCGCAGAGGAGGCCGGAGAGCGAGTTCTCGTACAGGAACCGCGCCCATTCCAGGCCCACGCGCTGGTAGGGACGAAGCGGTGCGGTCAGGCCGCGCAGCGTGCCGATCGGCCCGGAAGGCTCGTGGGCCAGGAGGCGCCGGATGACCGCGCCGCGATTCCCGGCGCCGGAGACACCCACCGATCCGGGAATCGACATGGCGAGGCGCAGGAGATCTGCCGCGGAGAGCCGCAGTGCGCCGCCGGTTCCGCCTGGGTCGAGCAGATCCCCGCGATCGAGGAGGCGATCGAGCTCCCGGAACGCCGGCGCCGAGATGTCCACCCACCCCGTTTCGGTCTCGAGGTACTGCCGCCCCTCGCGCTTCGCCGTCAGGATCTCTCGCAGGCCGATCTCCGCGTTGCCGAAGCCGTATCGGATCGAGAGCCAGTACCAGCTTCGCCCTCCTGCGTCGCGCTCCTCGGGCTCGATCTCGATCCGGTCGAAGCTCCGGAGAATGTCGAGTGGACGGAACGAGCCTTCCAGAACGAGCGCTCCGTTCTCGAGCTCCTCTCGGTGCTCGGACAGGAAGCTCGGAACCTGGCTGCGCGCGAGCTTCATGGACACCGGCGCGCGGAACTTCCTCTCGTGCCCCGGATTCTCCAGCTCGGCGAGGATCCCCAGCTCCCCGACGTAGACGAGGTCGCCGTACGTGAACTTCGCAAGCCCCTCCCGCTCGAAGAAGCGTGCCTCGCCCGATTCCTGCAAGGCCTGGACGATCGGCCGGATCTCCACGAGGTCGAGCCCGGTGGTCGGCGCGACGAGGAACAGCGACTTCAAGGGGACCGGATGAATCGCGAGCCCAGGCTCTCCGGGAAACGTCCTCGCCAGGAGGGTCAGAACGCTTCGGACCTCCGTCCGTGGGACGACGAGCCGCAGCACCGGGGCGGCACCTGCCGCCGCCCCGTCCCGCAAGGTCAGCGCGAACTCGCCGCTCGTCTCGTCGATGCATGGGACGAGCGGTCGGGGAGCGTCGCCGTACTCGCGGAAGAGGTGGTACGCGAAGCGACCCCAGAAGCTCTCCTCGAAGGACTGACGGTGCGAGCGGACGCCGGCCGCGTTCAGCCGCTGCTCGGTCTCGCTGCGCACGAGGAGCCCGAGCTTGCGGAGCGTGCCGGCGCGGCCGCTCTCCCGCGCCGCACCCGGAAGCAGTCCGGCGCGCTCCTCGAACCGTATCAGACCGGGCGAGCCGTCGAGCCAGCGCAGGATCTCGCGGCCGCCGGCGGCCGCGAAGACTCGAGCCGATTCGCCGTCGCCGCCGGTCCCCTGAACGCGGACCTCGGTGCAGGAAAGCGGCTCGCTCCGGAACAGGATCTCGCCGAGGGCGCGCCAGAAGCTCCCGGAGAGCGCCTCTTCGCCGTCGCGGCCGTCCAAGGCCTTGCGAAACTCGGGCACGAGGCCCGCGAGCTCCCGCATGTGGCGACAGCTCTTCCGCTTCGCTGCCCCACAGGTGCAGGACTTGTATGGCGTATCGCCGGCCGCTGCGCGCGGCGGGACGAGCACCGCGACGCCCGGGTCGCGGTCTTTCGAATCGGGCACCAGGCCGAAGCCGGAGCGGAGGAATTCTAGATTGCGGAATCGCGGCTTGCTGATCATGGCACGGAAGCCTGCAGGATACCAAAGGGCACGCCGAGTCGCCTCGGCTGCGCGGTCGCGGCCGATCGAGAAACTGCCCGAGTGACGGATCCCGCTCGGAGAGAGCCGGCGCCACCGGCCGGACGCCGGCGGAAGTTCCTGCCCGCTACTTGGAGACAGCCGCCTTGAGCTTCGGTAAAACGTCCTTCGAGTAGAGGCAGCAGACCCCCTTCTTCGCCTTCGGCTGGATCTGAAGGTCCTTGATCGCCTTCTTGACCTTGGCGTCGGATGCGCCGATCGCCTTCGCGATGGCTCCTGCGGTGAGCAGGTCGGAGCTCGTGTCGGCTTTCATGGTGGACTCCTCTTTCGGTATCGCGGTAAGGCAGCCTGCGGAAGTGTCATCGTACATCACGGTCGCGCGCTTCCGGCATCGACGGGACCCGCTGCGCGGACCTATGTTGCGCGGGGATGGGCGCCCTGATCGCAGCCACGGCCGTCTGGCTCTGGGCCGGCGTCCCGCCGTCGCAGGTTCCGGAGCACGCACGCACCGTCTACGTGTACCAAGGCGTCATCGTCGAGCGCGGCGGCGCTGTGACCGTGGAGCGCCGCGGCGTGCATCCGAACGGGGGCGACGCGAGGGCGATCGTTCCGGTGGTGCGGATCTCCGGCCGGCCTCCCGCCCGCGATGTGGCGCGCCATCTCGTCGCCGTCGCGGGTGCGTGGGAGGCGAGGGGCCGCCTGGTGCCGATGGTGCAGATCGACCACGACGCGCCGTCCCACCGCCTCGGCGCGCACGCGGACTTCGTCGCGGCGGTCCGCGGGCATCTGCCGCGCCGGTATGCGCTGAGCGTCACGGGGCTGGCCGACTGGCTCGTCGCGTCGCGCCGCGAGGATCTGCTCCGGCTCGGCCGGGCGGCCGACGAGATCGTCTTCCAGCTCTACCACGATCGCCACCCGGTGCCGCACGTCGAACGCTACGACGCGGCGCTCGCCGCGTTCGAAGCGCCGTTCCGGGTCGGCCTGGTCCCGGGCATGGAACCGCCGCGCCGCGCGATGCGCAGCCGGCACTGGCGCGGCGCCGTGGTGTTCCTTCTCCGCGAGGAGGGTCCCGCCGATGCGATGGTCGAGCCTGCTGACCTGCACGTGTCTGCTCCTGACGCTGGCTCCCACAGCCGCCTTCCCCTGCGGCCCTGATCCCTGCTTCGTCGTCACCTACGGCGACCTCGACCTCACCAGGGGGCGGATCATCTCCCCTCACGACTGGCGCTGGGCAAGGCTGCCCGCTCTCGTTCGCGCCCATCACGGCGAGGATGCCGTGCAGCGGATGTTTCGACGTGACGCGCTGCTCGACGCCGCGGGGATGCGGGCGAGGTACGAGGCGGCGGTCGGCCGCCTCTTCGCCGCGCTCGGCCGGCCGGCGCCGGACTTGCCTCCCGCCACACTCGAGGGCCGCGAATGGGACGGCGTCTGCGCGCGCAACGACTACGACGCGGCCACCCGGTTTCTGGAAATCTTCGCAGGCGACGAGGCCCTCGCGCCGTACGCCGCCCGCCTCGTCGTGTGGCGCACGCGCCTGATCGGTCTGTGTCCCGCGCAGGTGCGGCAGGTGGACGGTCTCATCGAGGAGATCCGGCTCGCCGCCGCGGCGGAGCCCGCGATGCGCGACGCGGCGGAGTACATCGTCGGCGCGGCCCATCTGTACGCGGGGCGCGGGGACGAGGCCGCGACGATCTTCGGAGAGGTCGCGGGGTCGAGCAATGGCCGGCTCCGCGAGGCCGCCTCGTACTCGCGGGGCCGGGCCCTGCTCGTGGCCGCGCAGGCGGCCTGGGACGGGTACTCCGATTTCGCTCGCATCGACGGCGCGAAGCTCGAGGGCGCCCGCGCCGCGTTCGCCGCGTACGTGGCCGCCCATCCGGACGGGCGCTACGTCGCCTCGGCGGAAGGCCTGACGCGGCGGATCCGCCTATCTCGAGCGAAGCGGCGCCGAGCTGAACCGGCTGATCGTCGAGCGGTTCGCCCGCCTGCACTCGGCCGGCGATTTCGAGGAGCTCGGAAGGACGGCGTTCACCGAGATCACGGACTTCCTGGATCTGAACGCGTTCACGATCGACAGCTTCCCGTTCGACGAGCCGATCCTCGCCGCCACGTTGCGACCGCACGTTCCCGCGCTCGAGCAGGATCCGGCGGGCGCGCTCGAGCGACTCGGCCGCGCGAAAGAGCGCTACGCCCCGTATCCAGGCCTCTACGAGCTCGTCGCCGTGCCGCTGCTTGCGGCAGCGGGACGCCCCGAGGCGTTCACGCTGGCCGCTCCGGAGAGCGCCCCGCAGGTGGTCCGCCTCGGCGTTCTCTACGAGCGGGCGGCGGCGCTCGAGGCGAAGGGGCGTCCCGCCGAGGCGCGCGCCGTCCTCCGGTCCGTGGCGCGCGAGATTCCCGACCTCAGGCTCAGCCACGAGTTCGTCGCGGACATCCTGCGGCTCCACCTGGCCGACGGCGACTTCTCCGACGCGCTCGCCGACGGCTCTCCGTTCACGGTCGGCGTCGTCGCGCGGGATGTCTTCGAGCGCATCCCCTCCGAGGACACGCTGCGAGCGATCGCCGCTTCCGCGAGCGGGCGAGGGCCCCGCGGCGGCCGCGAGCGAGCTGATGTTCCGGATGCTTCGCGAGCGCCGCTGGGCCGATTTTCTGGCGCTCCACGAGCAGGCGGGGAAGCCGGCGCCGTTCGACGAGGTCGAGACCGCGGCCCGAGCGCTCGCGCGCGACGGATCCGATCCGAAGGGACTCTTCAACGCGGGGTACTTCCTCCATCAGCGCAACGGCGTGCCGGCGCCCTGCTGTCCGTGCGACCGCCTCTCCGCGAGGCTGCCGACGCGGGTCGATGCGGGTGTCGCGCCGATCGCGCTCTACGCGGAAGCGCTGGCCCGTCTCGGCGAGCGTCGCGACGACGATCTCGAGGCGAAGGCGCTCCATCACGCGATCCTGTGCTTCAAGCAGAGCAGCGACGGGATGGCCTGCCTGCGCGGCGTGTTCGACGAAGTCCCGGAAGCGACGCGCGCGGGATGGTTCCGCTTGCTGAAGACGAGGCACGCGGCCTCGCCCTGGGCGGCGAAGACGCGCTACTACTACTGATCCGGGAGCTGCGTCCGCCCGGCCGCCTTTCTGCTCCTTGCTCGGGACGCTCGATCACGAAGAGGGTTCTTCCCGGCGTGGCGCGGAGCGCCATGTTGGGAAGAACCAGCTTGATTCGAGGATCGCGAGAAAAGGTTCATCCCCCGCGCGGCGAGGCGAGGATTCTGAACGCGGAGTGGTGTATTTTTTCGTTTCTGCGTCACGCCCCGGGCGTGCATCGAGGGTGGTCACCGCGACATGGCTACTTCCGTGTTCATCAGCCACAGCTCGCAGGACATCGCGACTGCGCGCCTCATCAAGCGTGGACTCGAACGCGCCGGTGTTTCCGTCGTTCTCGACGAGGCGGACCTCCATTTGGGACATGCGCTGGAAGCGTGGATCGAGAATGCAATCCAGCAGAATGGCTTCGTCGTCGCACTCCTGTCCAGTGCCGCCATGCAATCGGACTGGGTGAAACGCGAGCTCGAGATGACGGTGGAGCGCGAGAAGAAGATCGGTCGAACGATTCTGCTCCCGCTCAAGATCGAGGCTTGCGAGCTCCCGGGCTTCGTCGAGCGGCGGGTCTGGGCGGATGCAATGGACGAGGGGTCCCTGAGCGCATCGATCGCGCAGATCATCGACCGCTGCAACCCCGCCTACGATCGCGATGCGGAAGCCGTGGAGCTTCCCTCCACGATCCAGGATCGCCAGTATCAGGCCGCGACCCAGATCAAGAACGCAGCCGAAGACGGGGATTCCGAGGCGTTCGTGCGGCTCACGACCTTCGGGATATCGCATCTGCACGAGGCGTACCCGGGACTGATCGACGTGGGACGCATCGCCCGCTTCCTGTCGGACCAGTACCCGACGCACGTTCGGCTGCACGCGTTGCGCGTCCTGGCCCAGTCGATACCGACGCGGGCCCTGGCGTTTCACGCCGAGGAATGGATCCGCGATTCCGACGGACGCATCGTGGAAGCGGGGTTGAGCGTCCTGACCTCTCTTTTTCACACAGCTGCGTGGTCCGACGTGCTCACTCTCCTCGAAAGGACGGACTCGCCGCGTATCGTGCGAGCCGCGCTCCGTTACTTCTCCGAGGTTCCACTCGCGAATGCCGATGAAGTCGCGACGTTGTCGGCCTCCATCAAGAAGCTGCTGCCCGCGATCGCGGCGGATGCAGGCATATGGGGGATGATCGGCAAGACGCTGGCGGTCCAGATCTGGAACGGCGTGGATCAGCTCGAGCCGCTGCTCGATGCGCTTTTCGAGCGCGAATCGGCGTCGGCCGACGCCGCGTTCCTGGGTGAGTTGCTGAACCAATGGCAGGAATCGCGGGAATGGGACGGACGGTACCTGAGCTTCGACGATCCGGCGCTCCGCGCGAAGTTCGTTCGCGCGCTCGAGAGATGGGTGTCCAGCACGAAGGCGAACGTCTCAGGCAGGGCATATCTGGTTGCCTTGCGACTCGCCGGCGACGAGCAAGACGAGGACCTGCTGGTCAGGCTGCGCAGCAGCCTCGCGGGGCTCTCGGCTGCCGTGATCGACGTCATCCTCGAGGCGACGCATCTCGGCCCGGCTGGCTTCTTCCGCCCCGACGACGTCGAGGAGGTCGCCAAGCTGATCGCTCGCTTCGAAGGCAAGCGGCGACAGGGGTTGGTGGAACTGCTCTGCGCGATAGGAACTCCGGCTGCGATGCAGCATCTCGTTACGATCGCGGGAGAACTCCGGTGGAACGCCGCTCATCTCGCCTTGAAGAGTCTCCTGGGCATGCCGGATTGGAAACCGGAGTTCGCGCGCGTCGTGGATCTGTGCGAGGGCGCGCTGGCCAAGAGCGGTGACGTCGTGGACGGTGCCGCCATCGCTCTCGCGAACGCTCGTTGCCGAAAGTTGACGCTCGCGAGAGTGCTGGACCAGCTCGACAGAGACCTCGGCGAGTTGGCTGTGGCCCATCCGGAGATCCGGATCCCGATGGGAGTCAGTCTGCAACTACTGGCAACGATGACTAGATCGGCCGAACTGAGAAGAAGAGCATCCGTGATCGGCGAGCTGCTGCAACGCCGGGATTGAGGCGGCAGCTCCGCTGCTCGGCTCAGGAGCAGTCCGGGACTCGATCGTCGTGACCGGATGAATCTCCCAGAGGACAGCCGAAAGAAACCGCGTTTCCGGGACCAGCCCCGACGGCCGGAACGGCCGAGCCGGGGCGCGGCTGTCCCTCGCCAACATCTCATCCGAGCTCCAAAACCGCCCTGCCGACGTCGTGACGAGACGAAAGGTCGGGCTTCTCGCTTCGAGGTTGGGGTGGCGAGCACCGGTTGTCGAGCGCACGAACGTGGGCTCGAGGTCCTGTAATCGAACCGCGAGCACACGAGTTCCGCGGCGGCAAGGCGATGTTCTACTCGTGGGCGGACGATCAGGCAGCTTGGCGCCACTCGCAGCGATGATGAAGGCCGCCGATCCGCGAATGGCCGGCGATCTCGGCGTCGCCAGTAGGCCTCGAGGCAGCCGCCCGCATCGACGGCGTGCCCTCGCCGAGCCCGAGATGCGTTCTGTCGTCGTGGTAGTACGCGACGAACTCGGGGAGAAGGCGCTGCAAGTGCCGCTCGTTGAGGACGATCGCGTGGTCGAGCAGATCCCGGCGGGCTGTCTGGACCCATCGCTCCGTTACACCGTTCTGCCATGGGCGTACGGCGCAATCTGCTTGCACCGGATGCCCATGTGCTCGATCGCGACGAGGACGTCGGTCCCGTACTTCTCGTCGTTGTCGAAGACGAGGTGGCGAGGGACGGCGTCCTTGGGAAACGCCTCGCGAAACGGCTGGATGATCCACGCCGCGGTCGGGTGCTCGGTGACGCGGACGTGGAGCACGGTGCGACGTGCGTGGTGAATCACGAAGAAGACGTAGAGGACGCAGAACGTCGAGGTCGGCACGGTGAAGAAGTCCATCGCGGCGAGAACCTCGCGGTGGTTGCGAAGGAAGTTGCGCCAACGCTGCCGTGCTTCAGGATCGGCGGGGCGCCATGGCAGGAATCGGGAGACCGTACGCTCCGACACGTCGAAGCCGAGCATGCGAAGCTCGCCGTGGCTGCGCGGCGCGCCCCACGTTGGGATTCGCCTCGGTCATGCGGCGGATGAGCCGTCGAGCGTCTCGTGCCACGGCAGGTCGGCCGTGGGGTCGTCGCCGGCTCTTCCATCGCCAGTAGAGCTTGAACCCCTCTCGCTGCCATCGGACGACGGTACCGGGCTGCACGACGACGAGAGCGGAACGCCAGCCGGACCAGAGTCGGGAGAGCCAGACCCAGAAGATCCGATCGCTGCGGCGGAGCCGAACGAGACCAGCCTCGTGCTGGAGGATCGCGAGCTGCTGCCGGAGAGCGAGGTTTTCGGCGATCAACGCGGCCCGGTCGGACACGAGCACACGGGCGACGGTCCTGGGGGGATCCGGATCCACATCGGGAACTCCTCACCGCGTGTCGAAGAGGGGTATCCTACCCGGGTGAAATCGAGACCGAGAGGGCGCAACTCGTTACAGGTCAACGCGGACGGGGTTGTCGGTAGGCACAGAACCGGCGACGGGCCGAGGGACGACCCAAAGAATCGGTGGGGCAGTGTACCAGCCGCGCATCCAGTCGATCGCAACGACTCGCTGCGGGATCACTCTGCAGGAGCACGAGCTCACACCGGCGTTCTGAATTCACTCGGGCGCAAGAGCGCGATGCAAGGGTGGATCGCAGAGAAGGGGAGCCAAGTCGACGTCGACGTTCTCGTCTTTTGCGGCTCGCGCACAGTTCGCTTGGTAGCCGGCGTCTTTCCCGTACAGGTGCTTCTTCCACCCGAGCGCGTTGCCGCTCTCCGTCGCGGCGGCGCCGTCGGCGAACTTCGCGTGACGCAGCAAGCGTCGACCGGTTTTGTCCCAGTCTGAAAAGAACCCCAGCAGAGAGACCACGAGATCGTCCGTTGACGGACCCGTTGGCGACTCCATGGCCGACTCGTCGAACATGGCGATCAGGGCATCGAGAGCGCGTGCGCTGCCCCGTCGCGCCTCGTAGAAAGCCAGTGCCATCTGCGTGATGGGCCTTGCCTGCAAACTCTGCTTGTGCGGTTCCACGTGGACCGAGCAGCTCTTGTCGAGAAACAGGCCTGCGTCTCTGATCGCAAAGTAGGCAGCCCACGTGTCGTTCGTCGCAACGTACTCCCGGAGCTTGGAACACGAGAAGTCGCCACGCTTAGAGTCGTAGCGCGCGAAGGCTTCCTTCGTCGGCTCGGCAGCCCAGTCGACGCTGGGATCTCGATCGACCTCGATACCTGTGCCCCACGCCTGTGCGCGCGCGCCGCAGCCGGCCAGGAGGATCGCCGCGAGACACCAGCCTGACGCTCGAACCACGATGCCCCAATCTAGTGCGGCGGATTGCTCGCGTCGCAAGTATCGCACTCGACCTCGTGAATGATGACCGTGGTGCCGCCGTAGGACCGCTGGCGCAGCATGACCTCCTCCACGAGTTTGCTGGCGTTGCCGTTGCACGCAAAACAACCGTCAGTTCTGCCGGCTCCGTGCCAGAACACCACGGACCGGGGTGTCCCCGCGGGAGTGACGAAGGAGCCTGGCTCCATCTCGGGCCCGGTCACTCCCGGAGTCCCGAGGGGAAAGCGCGACCGCTTGGAGACTCGGACTCTCGGCAGCACCGCATACTCGATTTCGGGCGGAATAGGACCGTAGGGGCCATAGGGATCGCAAACTGTGGCCGCCGGGCTAGTGCCTGTGAAGGCCGGGAAGTTGGGCCCCTTCGTGTTGCAGGTAAACGAGAAGTCGGCGCCGGCATCGTCCACCGCCCGGCAGCGCAGTGCACCAGATCCGTTCTTGCACCGCGTGCAGACGATCCGCCCTACCAATCCCAGTGGGTCGGAAGACACGATGGGCCGATTCTCGACGTAGCCGTACAGGTTCAAGCCGCCGAGCAGCCCGAGCGGATCCTGCTGGGTGAATCTTCCGGTCCGCGGCACATACTCCCTGAACCAATTCTGATGCAGCCCGGTCTCCGAATCGAAGTACTGCCCCGGGAACCTCAGGTTGTTGTCGATCGTGGACACCGTGTTCGACCACAGCCCCCGAACGGCAAGTGCTCCGCCCGCCAAACCGGCGCCGGGCCTCCGCTCGTCATGAGGATCGGCGTCCCGAGCTGGTCCGTGTGGTAGTAGAACAACGCGTCGGCCTTCGTCTGCTCGAACACCTGATAGTCGTACCGGTTGCCGTCCTCGAGCACGGGATCGTCGAAGGTCTTCTGGTCAGCAGGTAGCGCCGCAATCACCACGGCTCCGGTGAAGCTGCGGTCCTGCGGATTCACCACCTGCTTCCGGCGGACGACGTAGTCGAGTCCCGAGGAAGCGTGCGGCGTCCAGTCCAGCCGCGCGCTCTCCAACGTCTTCGACAGCGTCAGCACCGGCTCGTCGATCGTCAGCTCCGTCGTCGACCAGTCCACGCGCGCGATCGGGACGTTCTCGAGCCAGACGTAGTCCTTCCCCACTCCCGTCGCCGGGTCGCGCTCCTGCAGGAGCTTGCCTGCCGGATCGTAGAAGAAGTAGGTCGTCGCGTTTCCCACGGTCTTGACCGTCCGCCGATTGTCGCCGTCGTAAAGGTAGGTTGCGGTGCTGCCGAAATCCACCGAGGCCAGACGGTCCGCCTGGCTGTACTGGAAAGTCCGGGTCCCGTCGGAGGTCGTGTTGCCGTTGGCGTCGTAGCCGTACGTCGCGACGTCGCCGCCGGTCGATCCCCCGAGGCGGTTGCTCCCCCGCGGGTATGTGTACGCCGTCGGTGTGCCCGACTCTCCCTTGCAGAGACGGTTTCCGTTGGCGTCGTAGGTGTAGGTCGCGCCGCCGGGACATCCGTCCCCGCTTCCCCACGGACCCGAGGCGCTCGTCAGCCGATGGATCGCGTCGTACCCGAAGACTCGGTTGTTGGCAGGCTGCAGGTTGTCGATCCTGCCGACGAGGTTTCCGTCGCCGTCGTAGGCGTTCGTGTAGCTTGCGAGGCTCCCGAGGGTCCACGTCCCGAGACGGTAACGGTTGTCGAATGTGCGGGCCTCGGCGAGGCCGTTCCCGAAGGTCATCTGCGACCGCGGCCCAAACGGCTCGTGCGCAAATCCCGAGGCCACCGTGGTCGTCGCGCCGTTGACCTCCGCCGTCACGAGCCTGACGCGATCCGCGTCGTCGTAATCGTAGCTCACCCTTTCCCGTCGCGACGGTGAGCCGATCGCAGGGAACCGGACCTGCTTGAGGTTCCCGTTGAGGTCGTAGTCGTACCCCGTGTTGTACGTCGAGCCGCCGGTCGTCCGGTCCTCCGAGATGAGAAGCCCCCGCAGGTCGTAGGAGAAGACCGTGGTCCCCGAAGCGTCCGACATCCCGGTTCTCCGGCCGCTGCCGTTGGGAATGGCGGGGTCGTCGTAGGAGAACGCGACGTTGAGAGCCGGGTCAAAGTAGGTGACCGCCGTGAGACGGCCGAGCGCGTCGTAGCTCCTCGAGCTCGTCACGCCATTGGCGTTGGTCGCGGTCAGCAGATGGCCTGCGGGGTCGTACGTGTAGGTCGTCGTCCCCGCGTCGGGGGAGTTCGTCGCAAGCCGCCAGCCCGTGTCGCCCACGTGGTAGTGCGTCGTCAGCCCGCCCGGATCCGTGACCGCGATGAGATTGTCCTGCGAGTCGTAGGCGTACGTCGTCGTCAGGGTCTGGCTTCCGACCGTCCGTGTCGAGCTGATCAGCCGTTTCAGCTCGTCGTATTCGTAGGAGGTCACGTGCCCCTCGGGGTCGCGCTCGGTGTGCAGCATGCCGTCGTCGAAGTACGAGTACTGGAAGAAGACCGAGCCCGCCGACGGCGGCGCCGGCGTCCCGTCGAAGTAGACGTACTCGAGCCGGTTGAACCCGTCGTAGGCGAAGTTGGTCGCGCGCCGCGTGACCTGGTTTGGGTCGAGGTGCTCCTCGCGAGTCTTGTTCCCCTCGACGTCGTACGTGTAGCGGACGGCGTTCCCGTAGATGTCCTGGACCTGCTTCAGCCGGTTTCCTTCGTCGAACTGGTAGATGTAGCTGTACTCGCAGTCGTCCTGTTCGAAGCGCTGGGCGCAGATCGGGTTCCACAGCCTTTCGAGATTTCCGTTGCCGTCGTAGTACGGCCACGTGATGATGTCCTCCGCCGGCGACGCGCCCTTGATCCGGATCTCCAGGACCTGGTCGTAACCTCCGATCTGGTAGGTCGTCTCGATCGCGTTCGCATCGGTCTCGCTCAGGACGTTCCCCGCGTGGTCGTAGTCGTGGTAAGTCGTTTGGTTCCCCACGGCGTTGGTCACGCTGCGGACCCGCCCGCGCTTTTCAACCGGCACGCTCTGGTCGTCCGGGTAGTACTCGTAGGTCGTCAGGTCCTGAACGTCGACCCGGGGCCCGTCGAGCGTGAGGACCCGGCCGCGCGCGTCGTACGTGAACGTCGTCGTGTGGTCGAACGGCACGTCGCCGTTGCAGCCGCTGACGGTTTCCGTCAGAAGATTCCCGTTGGCGTCGTACGAACGGGTCGTCACCTTGTTCGGCCGGCTCGTGGCGCACGAGCCCGTCCCGACCGTCGGCACGCTGATCGTTGCGGGTAGATTGAGATTCGGGTCGTAGGTGATCGTCGTCGTCCTCGCGAGGGCCGTCCCGTACGCTTCGGTTCTGGTGAGGACATTTCCCATCGCGTCGTAAGTCATCGCGGTCACGACACCCCGGCCGTCGACGGTTTGCGTGACGTTCAACGATCGGTCGAACTCCTTGTGCATCGTGATGTCCGATCCGCCGCACGACTGGCACGCCGGCCCTTGGGTTCGGTCGAGGACGAGCCCATTGACGGCATCCAGGTCGTACACGGTTGTGACACCGCGGCCGTTGGTCACCGTCGATTGGGTCGCCGGGTAGGCGTCGAACGCGATCGTGTAGTCGTAGTTCGTCGAGTCCGAATACGTGTGGACGACGCGGCCGTGCGCGTCGTATTCGTGGGCCTCGAGGAGCCGGTCGTAGTCCCAGACTTCCGTCAGCTTGTGCGGGAGCGTCGGAGAGTAGTGGTAAGCCTGGTAGAGCGAGACGTCGTTCGAAACATCGTTGTTGTAGACCCATACAAAGACGAGGTCGTCGCCCACGTACCAGTACCTCGCCGTGTGCGACCCCACGAAAGCTCGCAAGATGTGCCGGTTGTCCGGCGAGTACTCGAAGGTCATCGCGCGGCCGGCGAAGTCCGTGATCGCGTCGAGCCGCCCGCCCGAACCGTAGGTGAGGGTCAGCGTGTTGCCGTTGCGATCGCGCAACTTCCAGAGGCGCTTGTCGCCGTCGAAGTCGTACTGCATTCCGTGCTTGTCGGTCACGCGCCAAGGCACGCCCGGCGGCTGGGTCAAGGTCAGGTGACCGATCTCATCCGGCTCCCACTGATCGGTCGTGTCGACGACCCTCGAGAAGTAGGTCCGGTGGCCGTCGCCGTCGACCAGGGAGATCCGACCCGCGCTCCCGTCGGTTTCGAGTCGCATCGAGTACGAGTGCTGCCAGCCGTACTCCAGGGGGCCGTTGTAGGTCGAGCCGCTGTCGTAGCGACGCGTGAGCTCGATCGGGATCGGGCCCTTCATCGTGAGGTCGGTGCGCTTGAGGTGCATCTCGCCCGTCGCCACGTCGACGGGCCCGCCGACGTAATCCGTCTTCTCGCAGGAATCCTTCGGACCCTCGCACAGGGATCGCGGCGTCGTCCAGATGATCAGCGTGTCGGAGATGCTGCCCGGGACGCGTCTGTAATATTGGCAGTTGGTGTCCGGGCTCAACATGTAGAAGTCGGAGAGCCGGATCGTGTGCCGGCAGTTCTTCCGGCTCTCGAGGTTGGACCCAGGGTCGCCGGGGTTGCTCCGGAAATACTGCGGGTAGATCTCCTGCATCCCCGAGGTCGCGCCGTCGGAGACGGGCGTTCTGTAGTAGACTCCGTCGATCAGGATGTTGTACTCGTCGACACCTCCGCCGCACGTCGTGTCCGTCGACTCCCACGCGATGAGGAAGTAGCCGTCCTCGTTCGGGTAGGCCTGGTACTCGTCGTACGGTGGGCCGCTGGGAACCGGCACCCCATTGATCGCCGTGATCCTCATCGTCTGGTAGGCCCAAGCGGTCGGCCCGGCGACCAGCCCGAATGCTACGTACGACGCCAGGGCGAACACCTTCAATAACGAGGCTCTCGTGGTACCCATCGCCCCTCCGAACGAGATGAGAGTGGTTCATTGGATACGCCCATTTTCACCGTTCGGCAATCGCGAAGCGCCCTGGAGACCGGGTGCAGGGTGCCGTGCTCGCCCAACGGAACCACGGCGATGGGATCGAAGCCGACGGATGGCGCTTTCAACCTGCGTTTCCTGCTCCACGTCCGAGTACGTCCGGGATGGGGCAATAGGTCAACTCGCCCCCCACCTGTGCCTACCGACAACCCCGTCCGCGTTGACCTGTAACGAGTTGCGCCCTCTCGGTCTCGGTTCTACCCGGGTAGGATACCCCTCCTCGACACGCGGTGAGGAGTTCCCGATGTGGATCCGGATCGCCCTCAGGAGTGTCGTCCGTGTGCTCGCGTCCGACCGAGCCGCTTTGATCGCCGAAAATCTCGCTCTCCGGCAGCAGCTCGCGATCCTCCAGCACGAGGCTGGTCGAGTTCGGCTCCGCCGCAGCGATCGGATCTTCTGGGTCTGGCTCTCCCGACTCTGGTCCGGCTGGCGTTCCGCTCTCGTCGTCGTGCAGCCCGATACCGTCGTCCGATGGCAGCGAGAGGGGTTCAAGCTCTACTGGCGATGGAAGAGCCGGCCACGACCGTACGGCCGACCTGCCGTGGGACGAGACGTTCGACAGCTCATCCGCCGCATGGCCCAAGCTAATCCTCTCTGCGGTTCTCCCCGGATTCATGGGGAGATCATCGAGCTCGGATTCGAGATCTCACAAGCCACCGTCGCCAAATACATGCCCCGCCGGCGGCAACCACCCTCATCATCCTGGCGCGCATTCCTCGAGAACCACGTCTCCGAGATCGTGGCCATCGACTTCTTCACTGTCCCGACCGCCACGTTCCGCGTCCTCTTCGTCCTCGTCGTCCTCGTCCATCAGCGCCGGCGCGTCCTTCACGTCAACGTCACGGACCATCCCACCGCCGCGTGGACAGCCCACCAGATCCGGGAAGCGCTTCCCTGGAACAGCGCGCCGCGATTCCCACTCCGCGACCGAGATGGCGTCTACGGCGACGACTTCGTGAGGGTCGTGCACTCGATGGGGATCGAGCAGGTGGTCACAACCGCGCGATCTCCCTGGCAGAATCCGTTCGTGGAGCGCCTGATCGGCAGCATACGCCGCGAGTGCCTCGACCACGTGATCGTGCTCAACGACCAGCATCTTCGGCGAATCCTCGAGAGCTACTTCGCCTACGATCATCGCAGCCGCACCCACTTGTCACTGGAAAAGGACGCGCCCGAGCCGCGACCCGTCGAGCGGCCGGACGATGGTGAGATCGTCGAGCTCCCGGAAGTCGGCGGTCTTCATCATCGCTACCTTCGCCGCGCTGCTTGATCCCGGTCTACCTCGCGACGCACGGCGCGCCGGCTTTCCCAGACGTCTGCGCACCCGCCCATCCTCGCCTCAACGCGTTCCCCCACGTCTCGAAAGAAACTGCCCGGACGGTGGATTCTCTCCCTCCGGGTACCGACCTGCCCCGGGGGCAAGACCGTTGCCGACCCGCAATTGGGGCGCGAATGGAGTTTTCGGCAGGAACAACCGTCTCCTCGGCCCACGCCTTGCGGATCGCTGCCCGAACCCAGGCCCTTCGGTGCTCGGGGAGGTGCTCCAGAATGCTCCGCAGCTCGTGGATCTGGCACCGCTGCACCAAGCCCCACTCGCCGAACGTGGTTCGGACGGCCTTGCGGACTCCCTTGCCCCCGTCCAGAACGAACAACCGGGCCCGTTCGACCTCGAGCCCAGGGTCGCTGAGGTCCCGCAGGAGACTCTTGCAGACCTCCTCGCTCTCGGTGGTCCCTTCCACGACTCCCAGGACGTGCTTCTGGCCCGTGGTATCGATCCCCAGAGCGATGACCAGGAGGTGATCGCCAAAGCCGGTGCCGGTGCCATCGATCAGGATCACGGGAAGATCCTGCTCCTTCCTTTACCAGGCCCAATGATCTCATTGGGTAGGAGACCGCCGTCGATCGTTCAACGCCGCGGGGGACAACCCCGCACGCGGCCTCGCCCTGGGCGGCGAAGACGCGCTACTACTACTGATCCGGGGGCTCCGTCCGCTCGGCCGCCTTTCTGCTCCTTGCTCGGAACGCCCGAAAACTCAATATTTCGACCTGGAGTTACCGATTGAGACGTCCTGAAGATCCGGGCCCCGGCCCGAATGCGTGCACGATCGCATGCGTCCTGGCGTTTCTCAGCGGCGCCGCCGGCCTCATCTATGAGATCTCCTGGTCGCGCCAGGTGGGTTTGCTCTTCGGACACACGGCCCGAGCGGCGGCGGTGGTGCTGTGCTCCTACTTCGCAGGGATGGCGATCGGCTACCTGTGGGCGGGTCGCGCCGCCCGTCGCTGGAGCCGCCCGCTTCGCGGGTACTGCCTGGCGGAATTCGTCGTCGCGGGCTGGGCCATGGTGGTGCCCTCGATCGTGTCGTGGATCGACGAGCCGGCCATTGCCTCCCTAGTGAACTCCGACAATCCCGGGATCCAGCTCTTCATCCGGACCGTGGTCGTGTTCACCGCCCTGCTGCCGGCAACGATCGGGTTGGGCGCCGCGCTGCCGTTCCTCGTCGATTTCCTGGCGGCTGGTGCGGACGAAACAGGCCGTGTCAACGCTGCGTACGCGTCGAACTTGGCCGGCGGTGTGGTTGGAGTCGTGTCGGCTACGGCCGTGCTTCTCCTCATGGTCGGAGTGCGTCAGAGTGGATACCTGGCAGCCGCGATTTCCGGCGCGTGCGGCGCGATCGCGTTGGGGGTCGATGCCGCATTCGGAGGCAGATCGCCTGCGGCCGCGTCGCAGAAGGATGCCTCGCACGCCCGACGAAGCGTCGGCTCGACCCACGACGGCGAGATCGGTCGAGGTCGGCTCCTCCTCCTGGCAGCCGTTTCCGGCTTCGCAGTGGTCGCGCTCGAGGTGCTGTATGCCCGCCTCTTCGCTCTGGTGTTCCACAACAGCACCTACACGTTCGGGCTGGTGCTCGTGGCGTGCCTTCTCGCGCTGTCGACGGGCGCCGCACTGGCGCGCCCTCTGGGCGATGCGCTCGGGACTCGGGCGATCGGGGACGTGTGCATCATGGTGTCCGCGGCGGTCCCCGCATCGGTGATCGCGTTCGTTGCGACGACGGGGCTGCGGTACTTCACCTTCGGCGAGGGTCTCGGCGCGTATCTGTCCGGTGCGTTCGGGCTCGTGATGCTCGTCGTATTCCCGCCCATGAGCCTCGCGGGAATGCTGCTGCCCATGGCGTGGCGCGCCGCGGGCGGCCGTTCTACAGCGAGCGGCGTCGTTGGAAATCTGGCGGCCGTGAACACCATCGCAGGCAGCGCGGGCGCGGTCGTGGCGAGCTTCGTCGCGCTGCCGCAGCTCGGGCTCTGGGGAGCGTTCGGGCTCATCGCCGTCTCGTATCTCGTCGTGCCGCTGGCCGGATCGCGAGGCGAGGGTCCGAGACGCAGCCTCGTTCCCGCGGCGGCGGCGGTGGCCATCGTGGTTCTCGGGCTGCTGGCCCCTCGGAGAGCGACCGGTCTGGAACAGGGGCAGGAGCTCGTCGAACACTGGGATTCCGCGTACGGCTGGGTCGATGTGATTCGGGATCGTCTTTCCGGTCACACGTGGATGCGGCGAGACGCGCACCACGTGATGGGCTCGACGGAAGATCTGTGGCAGGAACGGTGGCAGGGCGACCTGCCGCTGCTGCTCCACCCGAAACCGGCGCGCACGCTGTTCATCGGGCTCGGGACCGGCATCACGGCCGGCGCTGCCCTGGCGCATCGGGACGTCGAGCGCGTGACGGTCGTGGAGCTGATCCCGGAAGTCATCGAGGCGGCTCGCCGATTCGGCCCGTTCAACCGGAACCTGCTCGACGATTCCCGCGTCACCGTGGTGGCGAACGACGGCCGGCATTTCCTCGCCGCGACGGACAGCCGCTTTGACGTGATCGTCTCGGACATCTTCGTCCCCTGGGAGAGTCAAACGGGGTACCTGTACACGGTCGAACACTACCGAGTCGCGCAGTCGCCGTCTCGAGCCAGGTGGCCTGTACTGCCAGTGGCTTCCCACCTGGCAGCTCCGTGCGGCAGACCTGCTCATGATCGCCGACGGCTTCGCGTCGGTCTTTCCCCATGTGAGCGTGTGGTTCGGAAACGCCAACGCGACGTTCGTCACCGTGGCGCTGATCGGCAGCGACTCGCCCGCTCCGTTGGACGGGGCGTCGCTCGCTCGTCGGATGGCCTCCGCGGAAGGTCCGCACGATTCGGATTCCATCCCGGTGGCCTCCGCGGAAGGCAGCATACGATCTCTCTATTCGGGGGAATGGCGAACGTCTTCGCCGGCGGACCTTCTCAACACGGACGAGCATCCGCGCGTGGAGTTCTCCGCTCCGCAGGTCCAGTTCAACGAGGCGGAGCAGCTCGTCCTCCGACCCCGCCTCGTCCAAGCCCTCGCTCCACGACTTCGCCGAGACGATGAACCGAGCTCTGCGCCGACGAGGAGCTGGCGAGCGGGTGTAGCGCAGAAACGCGGCGAAGCGGTGTCGCGACCAGGAGGCGAGATTCGAATTCCGCGCAGCGCGCCGTAGCTCGACTCCCCCGTGGAGCCGCAGGATCCCGCTCTCTGCCGAGCACGATCCGTGGCTCCGCCGATGCGCCTCCGGGCCCCGGGAGCAACGCGCGACGGCAGCGCCTCCGAACCAGCAGGAAGACATCGTCACGGCCGCGCACGAGGTGGGACAGCCGTTCGGATCGACTCATCAGGGGAGTCAACCATCGTTGTGCGGCCTCATGAAGGATGCGCTCCCGATTCCGGTGCCGCTCTTCTGCGCGGAGGACATTCGACGGATCCGGCTGGTAACGCGGCCGAGCTATCCTTGAGGGCCACCCGGCCCGGAGGGTTCGCAGCGTGATCAAGCACGTGCTTACGGTACTCCTTGCGCTCTGCTGGACGGGCGGGGCGGTGGCCCAGTCTCCGAAGATCCTGGAGCTTCGCGTTTCCACCGACAAGCTGCGGTACGCCGCCTACGAGCCCGTCGTCGTCACCTGCACGATCCAGAACGTCTCGGACAAGGACGTCGAAATCCCGGTCTCCGCGGCGCTCGGTCCGGGCAAGATCCGCTTCGAGATCGCGGGCGAGGACCGGGCGTACGCCCCGTACGCGACGGGGCCGGAGGCTCTGGGGTACGACACGTCGAGGCGGCTGTCTCCCGGCGACGCGATCTCGCGGGAGCTGACGGTTCTGACGAGCTCGCTCGGGAAGTTCGCGGCAGGCAACCCCGGCGTCCACCCGGGAGCCGTGCCGTTCCCGCTCGCCTCTCCGGGGAAGCACTACCTGAGGGCGTCGATGGTTCTTCCCGGCTCGGGCGAGCTCGCGTACTCGAACGTCGCCGAGGTCGTCGTGTCCGCGGACGCGAAGGACGATGTTCTCCGGTACTTCCCGAGCGTGGAGGACTACGCGGCGGCGGTCGGGGCCGACTACGCGCGCCCTCTCTCGCGGGAGACCGTCGATCGGTGGGAATCGTTCGTGCGAGACCATCCGAAGAGCGTATTCGCCCCGTTCGTCGCGAATCATCTCGGCGAGGTTCTCCTGCAGGGCGCCGGCGACGATCGTCCGGATGCGGGCCGCGCCGAGCGGATGTTCTCACTGGCGGCGGAGAGAGGCCCGAGGTCGCTACTCGACGACGCACTCCTCGGGCTCGCGAAGAGCCAGATCGAGGGGAATCGTCTCGACGGCGCACGAAACACGCTCGATCGGCTGCTGAAGCTACCGCCCTCGTCGGATGTAGCCGACGAGGCCCGGCGCCTCCGGGACGGATTGGCCAAGGGGTACCGCAGTCTGAGGGAGATCTACGGCCGCTAGCCGGAGCCACGGAGCGTGCGTCGGGAATCGACATGAGGGTTGCAGAAGGGCTGGCAGTCGGGAGGCGGTGACACAGAACGGGGCGACGGGACGGCGACGATGCACCTCCTTGGTGCAGCGAGAGAGCGTGGCGGGAAGCTCATCGACGACGTCCAGCGGACCGGTGGCGAGAGACCGTCTGAAGTTCTCCCGGACGAGCTCGTCGGAATCGAGCTCGGGGCGTAGCCCGGAAGCCGCGAGACGACGAGAGGGACGTGCCCCTGCCGGTTCTGGCTTCGCGGTCGGACAGAGTTGCGGCGACGAAACCCGCTGGCTTTGCTCCGGCCCCGTGACGCGCGTTGCGATTCCTCTTCGAAGGGAGGCCGCAGGATGCGAGTCGACGCACGAAGGAACCTGACCTACGCCGACTACGCGACGATCCCGGACGACGGAAGACGTTACGAAGTCCTGGAAGGCGGTCTGCTCGTGACTCCCGCCCCAAGCCCCCTGCACCAGCGTGTCTCCTTTCGACTCCACTGACAGCTCGCGGACTACGTCGGTGCACGCTCCGACGGCGAGGTCTTCGCCGCGCCCATTCACGTGATCCTGTCCAACCACGACGTCGTCCAGCCAGACCTCGTCGTCGTGACGCAGCCCGATGAGGTCTCGAAGCGCGGCATCGAGGGCGCGCCGGCCCTCGTCGTCGAGATCCTCTCGCCTTCGACGCGCGACCGTGACCGCACGATCAAGGCGCGCCGCTACGCGCTCTCGGTGTCGCCCATTTCTGGCTGCTGGACCCGGATGCGCGTCGGTTGGAGTGCGCTATCGAGCCGAGGACGCTCGCTATTCCCTCGTCGCTCGGGCCGAAGAATCGTCCACCCGCTCTCACCCGAACTGGCCCGATCTCGCCATCGATCTGGCGTCGCTGTGGCGGTGACGGGACGACGAGCGACCTGCCGCAGCGACATCATTATTATATCCTCGCCGCTGGCGCCGGCCGGGCGGTTCAGGCGGGTTCCGCGGTGCATGCCGGTTTGCCCCGCCAGCGGCGGTACGAGACCCTCTTTCGCGACTCGACCCGATCCTGGATCTGTGGCGTCCCGGGGTAGCCTTGCCGGGTTTCGGGTGGTGCGCTCGTCCCCTCGTGGGTGAGGCTCAGACGATCGATCGCCGTGTCATCGGTGAGAGCGCACGAAGCGCTTTCCTCTCGTGCACCCCGGCGACGGGACGGAATCCCCAACCCGAGCCCTCTGTGGGATGATCCGTGCGCGGGGAACGAGCAGCGGATGGAGAGGACGCACCACTCGCGGCGCACGCTGGGATTGCGGCTGGCGCTGATCGCCGCGATGGCCGGCGCGCAGGCGATCGTGAATCCGGCGCACGCCACTCCTTGCGGCACGGACGACCGAGTCCTCCTCACCGAGGGCTCTTCGTTCCCTCCGGACGGGGCGAACCTCCGGCGGCAGCAGGTCGAGACCCTGAGGCGCGCGATCTACGCGGTTCGTCCGCGGATCGGCCTGGGAATCGGTCTCGCCTGCTCCGGAGTCGCGATCTCGGAGAGCCTCCTTCTCACAGCGGGCCACTGCGACATCGGGGGCGGTCCGAACTCCTTCGATGGGCTTCCAATCCACGAGTCGGCCGCGAAGCTCACCCACGAGAACCGGATGCAGGCCGATCGTGCGTACGACGCCGTCGTCGAGGGATACGTCCCGTGCGTTTGGGATCATGAGCCCAATCGAGCAGCTCGGGCATCACGGACAGCGCCTCGACGATCAGGCCTCGCCACGGATTCAGGGCATCGTCCTGCTCGAGAACGAGCTCACGCACCACCGCTCGATGAGGCACGCTCCGGTCCAGCAGCTCGCGCACCTGCCTTCTCTGTCGATCGCTCGGTTTGCCCACCAGCCTCCGCAGACGGAGGACCAGGTCGATCCTCAACCGGCGCCGCGCGTCGTTGAAGATCTGATGGTCCAGCCGCAGCGCGGAGATCGTCTCTTCCCCGCGCGCTGACCGGGTCGTGCCTGCGTCTCGTCGCACCTCGGGAGCACCCGTCACGACGTCGAACAGCAGGAAGTCCCTGGGGTCGCTTCGAACGGGATCCACGACGAGCCGCGTGCCTTTGAGGCGATTGCAATCGCCACAGGCGAGCCGCCAATTCTCCCAGGCATAGGCCTTCGCCGCACGTACGGAGAGGGGGGTGGAGTGATCGATGGTTCGCCCGGGCGTGTGGTCGCAATAGACACAGCGACCTCCGTACGCATCATGCAGACGGTCGAACGCGATCTTGCCGCAGCGCGACGCGCGGAAGCGCTTCCACGCTCCGGGCCCTCGACGCATCCGGGCCCTGCGCAGACAGGTCCGAAGCGCGCGGTCCTCGGGCGCCGGCGGCAGGTCGAGCGGCATCACCGCGTGGTTCGTCTCCCGCTGCCCCAGGCGCTTCGGGTCCGATCCTGCCAGGACTTCGCGTCGGCGAACGTCTCCGTCGCCGGCGCGATCTCGTCGAACTTGAGCTGAAGCTGCCGAAGTCGCGCTCGGTCGTTGCGTCCCGCCTTCCTCTGCCTCACCCGCTCTCGAAGCTGTCGAATCTCCGCGAGCAGCACGTCGATCAGTACGTCCCGGGTCGAGGCCAGGCCGAAATTCGGACTGGTCAGATTCTGGTCGGCGGTCAGCCCGATTCGGCCCTGCTCGGTCACGGCGTCCACGACCTGACCTCGACCCTGCGTCCTGCGCTCGAGCCGCACCACCATCCCATCGTCCTCGGAGACGCGAGTCGGGATGAGCGGGCTGTGGGTCGCCACGATGAACTGCATGCGCGGAAAGGCCTGGTGCAACCAGCCGGCGATCGTCCGCTGCCAGGACGGATGAAGGTGCGAGTCGATTTCATCGACCAGCACAACTCCCTCGGCGTCCACCCACGCGTGGCCGTCTCGTTCGCGGAACACCTTCTCGACGGCAAAGCAGTACGAGACGTGTCGGAGCAAGTCCAGAGACAGGGCGAGCGATGTGCGATAGCCGTCGGCGAGATCATCCATGGGAATCCCAGCGCTGAACGGTGTCCTGAAGGAGACTCCTGCGTGAGAGATCCTCTCGATCTCCACCCGATCCTCGAGAAGCCCGTGATTCAGCATGCGCTTCACGGCCTCGAGCCGCGCCTGCGCGTCGTGCTTTTTCTCGAGTGCCTGGTGGTGGAGATCGCGCAGCCAGCGCTCCGCCGAGGTGAGCGCAGCCTTCTCGTGGAACAGCGTAACCAGTCGAGCCGCGCGGCCATCCGACGGGACGCTCTCGGCGATGTCGGACGCCGCTCCCGACAGCCGCCGATGGGGCCCGTAGCCACAGACGAGCCATCCGCGATTCGGATCGTCCGCCGCGATCTGGGAACGGAACAGCTTCGCGTCGTCCTTCTCGGGCTTCGTCCTGCCGTCATCGAGCTCGATGGACCCCGCCGGCGCGATGTTCCCGCTCAGCCGTTTCGCGCGCGATCCGACCAGGTTCCAGGTGATCCCGATCGGCCGCTGGCGAGGGAAGCCCTTGCTCACGTCCCCCGGGCCCTTCGTGAACGTGGCGTGGATGGTTGCCATCGGGGCGTTCCCGCGTACCCATCCCTCGGCCGAGGGCAGGAGCCTGTTCAACGCCGGCTTGCCCGTGAGCGCGATGCCGATGGCCTTGAGGAGGGTGCTCTTGCCGAGGCCGTTGTCCCCGTAAACGACCACCCAACGGTGTGGCTCGTCCTTCCCGACGCAGAAGTCGATGGATGTGCCCTTCGCGAAGCACTTCACGTTGTTCAGCTCGAGCTGTCGCAGAAACATGTCGAGGCCCCGCCAGGGAATCCGAGACGGAGGATCTCGCTGCTCGTCGCTCTCCGTCCCGAGCGGACCGGTTGTCCTGCCCGCACCCAGCCGTGAGATGTTAGCGCGGAATCCCGCGCCGGCGAAGCGCGTCCGAGGCGCGGTGGTCGGACGGTTTCTGGCAAGGGGACGCAGCGCCTTACCGGATGCACCGTGTCGACCGCCTTCGCGTGGCGAATCGACGGTGCTCGAATGGTCATTCAGGTTCGATCTCACGGCACAGCCGAGGGAGGCAACGGAGGCCGGGCAGAGGAGAGCAACCGTCGAATCGCACGTGTCGAGCGGTTCCTCCCAGCTTCAGGTGCCAGTTCTCCCCGCGGACCGGCTGCTGGGCAGCATCCCGCACTTCGACGCCGGCTGGGAATACGGCTACACGACGGCGCGACCCACTTCCCATCGGACGAGCCCTGGCCTAGGACGGCTCTCACGTCCGAGAGGGTACTCCCCGGGTTCCTTCGGATCACTCGCCTGCGCGCCGGAGTCGTTTCCTCGTGGGAACGGGTCGCCCGTCAGGCACTCGTCGTCCGTCCAGGCGAGATCCTCCGCGCCCCAGCCCGGTTATACTCCGGCCATGAGCCCCGAGCGATTCGCGGCCTTCATCAGTTACGCGCACCTCTACGAGCCCTGGGTCCTCGCGCTCCAGAGGAACCTGGAATCCGGCCTCGCCCACGCGGGGCGCCCGGGCAAGATCTTCGTGGACGAGGTCGACCTCGGGTCGGGGCGCTCATGGCTCGGCCAGCTCCAGGCTGGGCTGAGCGTTGCGGAGGCGTTCGTTCTCGTCGCCACACCCGAGTCGATCGCCTCGCGTTACGTCACCGACGAGATGGAGACGTTCCTGAAGGGCCCGGCGGACTGGCGCGGGAGACTCCACGTCGCGCTGCTCGTGGAAACGCCGCTGCCGCCCCTCGTCGAGCTCCCGCATCGGGTCGACTTCACGGAGCACGACGACGCCAAGTACCGCGCTTCTCTGGGAAAGCTGCTCGGCGGCCTGCTCGGGCGCTCGGACGGACGCGACCTTCCGGCCCTCCCGCCCGACATCACGGTCCCGCAGACTCCTTCGCACGGTCTGCCCGCGGACCTGAGGCGAGAGATCGTGACGTGGTTGGCGCCTCTGCTGGAGAAACAGGCGTATCGGCGAAGCCTCGCGCCAGCGCTCGGCCTCCATCGCAACGAGCTGGACCAGCAGCCCTCGTGGGAGTGCGCCGCCTCGACGGTGCTCGTCCGCGCCACGGGAGACGACGACCCGGTCACGGCGGTCGTGCGTATCCTGGACGTGCTGGCCGACGAGATGAGGCAGGACGAGCCGGATCACGTTTCCAAGCTCGACCCGATCCGGAGGCAGGTCGAGGCCCTGCGCGAGGCCGCGCCCGAGCGAGGGCTGTTGCGCACCTACCTCGACGGCCTCGTCCGTGACCACGAGTCCCTCGTGCCGTACTTCCAGCAGCGGGCGGAGCCCGTGGTCCTGGACCGGGTCTACGTGCGCATGCGCCTCCAGCCGGAAAGGACGGAGATCGGCACCGACGCGGAGCGCGGAACGAAGCGGATCGACGAGCCGAGCGGCCTCGGGGAGATTCTCGCGCTCGAGCCCTCCGACCATCCGTGGATCACGCGCCGCTGGGTGGTTCGTGGGGACCCGGGGGCGGGCAAGACCACGCTGCTGCGGCATCTGAGCGCGACGCTCGCGCGAGAGCCCGCGCCACGCTGGGTGCCGGTTCTCGAGTCGCTTCCGCGCCTGATGCGCGAGCGCGAGTGGCTCCTCGACCGGATCGCGCGCCGCCTCGAGCGCGCCGGGCAGCCCGCGCGCGGACTGCCCGGGGTCCTCGACGCGGCCGGGAGGGAGGGCCGGCTGCTCCTCCTTCTCGACGGCCTCGACGAGGTTGCCCCGGAGGACATGGGCGGAGCCGAGGCGCTCCTGGGCGACCTCGCCGACCGCTGGCCGAAGACGCCGATCGTCGTGAGCACGCGCCCGATCGGCTACCGCCGTCCGCGCCCGGACTTCCGCGAGCTCGAGCTCCTGCCTCTCGACCGCGACGGCCGGCGCGAGTTCCTCGCGAAGTGGTTCGGTCGCGCGACGGGCTCCCGCGACCTGGCCCGGGCCAGCGCCGCCCTGTCCGAGCTCGAGGAGGATGCCGGCCTCCGGGAGCTCTGCGGAAATCCGCTCTACCTGACCCTGATGGCGCTCTTGCTCGAGGAGAACCGCCCGCCCGAGCGCGAGCGGCCGCGACTCTACGACCAGGTGTTCGATCTGCTGCTCGAGGGCCGTCATCGCCCCGAAGGCCGGCCGATCGACGCGCGGGAAGCGGTGCACGCCGTGCTCCGCCACCTGGGCCACGAGATGACACGGGAGAACGTCGACGCCGAGGCGGTGACCGCCCTCGAAGCTCGTCTTTACAGGGAGGACGCCGACGAGCTCCGAAAGCCTCTCGAGCGCGTGCCGCGCTGGAGGCGGAGCATGCGTCCGTTCCTCGACGAGCTGGCGAAACAGACGGGTATCCTCGGCCCGCACGACGGCCCCGAGGCGGACTGGAGGTTCTGGCATCGCACGTTCCGCGAGGCTCTCTGCGCCGAGGCGCTCGAGCAACGTTACCTCGACGGCGGCTTCGACGCCCTCGTCAACGAGGTTCGCCAGGTCAAAGGCGACGAGAGCCGCTGGGCCGAGCCGTACGCTCTGCTCGCCGGTCGCATCGCCGAGCCCGATCGCCTCGTCCGCTGGCTCGTCGAGCAGAACCGCGCCCTCGGCGTCCGCGCCGTGGCCACGGCACAGCGGCTCGAGGACGCAACACTCGCCGAGATCCTCGAATTGAGCGACGACTGGCAACAGCGCTCCGAGGTCTACCGCCGGGTCCCGGATCTGGTCGGCGATCCGGAACGCGCGCTCGCGCTGCTCGAACGCCTGTGCCGGCGCACCCGGGACGGCACCGACCTCTTTTTCATCGATCTCGCGGTACAGGGAGTCGGCCTTCGTTCCCCGCAGCACGCGAGCCGCGCGGCCCAGCTTCGAAACCGGCTGTTCGAGCACTTCCCGGCTGCGCCGGAAGAGCTGTTCCAAACGGTCGAGACGCCGAGAGACGGCGAGGTTCCGCTCTGGCGCGAGGTAGCCGCAGGCGTCTTCTGGATGGGGACCGAGGAGGGAGAGGGCCGCGAGGACGAGCTTCCGCGACATCGCCTCGAGGTGCCGTCACCTTTTTTCATCGCCGCGGTTCCCGTGACGAACCGTCAGTTCGCGGCGTTCGCTCCGGAGCGGAAGCTACGGTCGTGGCGAGGCGTCTCGGATGCGGACCTCGCGTACTACCCGGCCGTCGATGTGAGCTGGTTCGAGGCGGTCTCGTTCTGCAGGTGGCTCTCGACGAGGGGCGAGGGGATGGGCGAGGCTCGATTGCCGCGGGAGGATGAATGGGAGTTCGCCTGTCGTGCTGGGACGGACACCACATACTGGAGCGGATCCTCGCCCAGGGACCTGACGAGGGTCGGGTGGTGCTTGGAGAACTCGGGCGGCCGCACCCACCGCGTCGGCGAGAAGGAGTCCAATCCGAACGGCCTTTACGACATGCACGGGAACGTGTGGGAGTGGACGTCGAGTTGCTACCGGCCCTATCCGTACAACGCTGGCGACGGAAGGGAGGACCCCGAGCTGTCCGAGGCTCGGCGCGTGTTGCGCGGCGGGTCGTGGTACGGCTATGCGAACTTCGCTCGCGCCGCCTACCGCTACTACTACCCGCCCGGCTACCGCAACTTCAATGTGGGGTTTCGGGTGGTGCGTTCGTCCCCCATCTCGGTCTGACCCTGATCCCTGTTTGCCGCGTAGCGGCAGGAGGGCGCGTAGCGCCCGATCCGTCCCGCGCGAAGCGCGGTTCGAATTTTTTTTGGAGATCCCGCCCCGCTGTGCGAAGATCGTCGCGGGGTCCCCTGTAACGAACGGCGCGTGTTGCGCGGCGGGTCGTGGAACAACAATGCGAACAACGCTCGCGCCGCCTACCGCAACAACAACCGCCCGACAACCGCAACAACAATGTGGGGTTTCGGGTGGTGCGTTCGTCCCACGTCTTTGTCCCCCTTCGACGGCGCGGCCCCGGAATACCGGGACCGTTGCGGGCGTTCGTTGCCGGCCGGCAGGGCCGGAGGGACGTGCGCTTCCGGAGCTGCCCGCCGACCACGGTTTGCGGGCCGAGGCGAAGGCACCGAGATGGCGCAGGGTGGTCCCGCCCGCACGGAACGGTGGCCGCGGCCGGAGGCAACCGGCCGCCGCACGAGCCCGTCGGGCAGATCCAGAACCGAGGCGCCTCCTGGGCGGCAACGACCCTGAGGCGCCTCACTTTGTCGCCTTGATCCTCCCGCCGAGGAGGCGTCCGATCTCCGCGACCATTTCGCTCGCGTGCTGATACTGGCCGCTGCTGAGCGACTTCCACTGATGCGCCAGCCGCAGGTACGGCCTCAACCTGGAGCGCCCCCACCGTGTGGTAGCCTCTTCCAGACCGCTCGCTCCGTGTCACGATACCCCGGGGAGCACGAGAGTGAATCTCGATTTCGAATGGGATCGCGAAAAAGCCGAGGCCAACGTCTCGAAGCACGGGATCTCGTTCGAGGAGGCGTTGAGCGCTTTCGCAGACCTGCTATCGGTCACGATCTCGGATCCCGACCACAGCCAAGCGGAGCAGCGGTATCTTCTCCTGGGGCTGTCGCACCAGGGTCGTCTGCTGGTCGTGTCCCACACGGAACGAAGCGAGGCGATTCGTATCATCAGCGCTCGGCGGGCAAGCCGCCGCGAGAAGAGAATGTATGAGGAAGGTGAAGACTGAGGTTCGCGAGCCGGCGATGCGCGCCGAGTACGACTTTCGAGGCGGTGTCCGGGGGAAGTACGCCGCGCGCTTTGCCCGAGGCACGAACATCGTGATTCTCGAGCCGGACGTCGCCCAGCGGTTCCCGGACTCCAAAGCGGTCAACGATGCCCTTCGCGCGCTGGCGGCGATTGCGGATCGGAAGGTACGCGCGCGATCGGGACGACGCTCGCCGGCGAAGTCGGTACGCGGTCCGACGCGCGGGTGAACCCGTCGGTTCGGCCGATCACGTCCGGCGCGAGGAACGTACGGTGGGCGCCGCGCCGTCTCGCGGGTTACCCGCAACGCTGCGCGGTGCGGCCTGGACCGACGATGCGAGCAACGCGCGTACCGCTTGCCACAACTGCAGCCCGCTCGACGACCGCAATGACAATGTCAGGTTTCGGGTGGTGCGTTCGATCCACCTCTTGGTCCCCTTTCCACAGCTCGGTCCCCGGGATCCCGAAACCGTTGAATGCGTCCGTCGACGGCTTTCGAATCCGGCGCCACGGGCGCTTCCGGAGTTGCCCGCCGACCACGGTTCGCGGGCCGAGGCGAACACAGTCAAGTGGCGCGCCTCACTTTCGCGCCTTGATCCACCCGCCGAGGAGGCGTCCGATCTCCGCGACCATTTCGCTCGCGTGCTGGTACTGGCCGCTGCTGAGCCACTTCCACTGGTGCGCCAGCCGCAGGTACAGCCTCAGCTTCGAGAGCGCCGCATCCGCCGCGCGCAGGTGCCTCGCGCGCGTCGATCCGCCCTGGCTGTGGGCGTCGAAGAGCGCCTCCTGGAGGTCGAGGGCGCTCGACATCAGGCGGTGGGTGACGGTCGAGCGGTAGAGCCGGGGGAAACGCTCGGCCTTGGGGAGCAGCCAGCTCAGCAGATCGAAGGTGCGCGTGAGAATGACCATCTCTTCGGACATGTCGCACTCCTCGGCGCCGCGCGAGGCGTTCTCTCGCGTCGCCTCATGGGAGAACCTCCTCGAAGCCTACCGCAAGGCGTCGCGGGGAAAGCGAGGCGGCGCCGCCGCCGCGACGTTCGAGCACCGGCTCGCCGACCATCTGATCGAGCTGCGTGAGGAGCTGCTGTCCTTCCGCTACCGCCCGGGGGACTACGTCCACTTCCGCATCCACGAGCCGAAGGCGAGGAAGATCAGCGCGGCGCCGTTTCGAGATCGAGTCGTGCACCACGCGCTGTGCAACGTGATCGAGCCCCGCTTCGAGCGCAGGTTCGTCTTCGACAGCTACGCGAACCGCAGGGGCAAGGGCACGCATGCCGCTCTCGACCGCTTGCAGGCGTTCGCGCGCCGGCAATCCTACGTGCTGCGCCTCGACCTCGTGCAGCACTTCGCCTCGCTCGACCACGCCGTTCTCCTCGAGACGCTCCGCCGGGTGATCCCCGAGGACGACGTCATGGGCCTCGTCGAGACGATCCTCGCGAGCGGCGAGGGGGTGCTCGACGACGAGTACCGCATGGTGTGGTTTCCCGGTGACGACCTCCTCGCCGCCTGCCGGCCCCGGGGACTCCCGATCGGGAACCTCACCTCGCAGTTCTGGTCGAACTGCTACCTCGATCCCTTCGACCACTTCGTCAAGCGCGAGCTGCGGTGTCGCAGCTACCTCCGGTACGTGGACGACTTCGCGCTCTTCTCGGACAGCCGGTCCGAGCTGTGGGCGTGGAAGCGGGCGATCGTCGAGCGGCTCGCTTCCCTGCGGCTCACGATCCACGAGCGCTCGGCCGGTCGGCGCCGGAACGCGACGCGCCGTAGGATCGTCCTTCCCGCCGTTCCGGACGAGCGGGCCGGTCGACTGTCGCGTCTCCCGGACGAGAAACGTGTCGAGCTACAACCGTTCCATACTCCGTCGGTGGTGTTCCGGTGGGATCCGAAGAAGGCGGCCGCGAATGTCCGGAAGCATGAGGTGGGCTTCCACGCGGCCGGGACGGTTCTCGACGATCCGCTGTCCACTACGTTCCCTGAGCCGCGCTCACCCGCGTCCTGGAAGGCGAACACGGTCGCGCGTGGCTCGCGGCTGATGCGGCGCGATCCGCGGAGCATGGCGCGACCTACTTCACCCCTCGCGTCGCGCCTGCCATGATCCGGGCATCGCGCTTTCGGTGGCCCGGCGGACGATCGGCCGGCGGGCAGATCAGGGCGTGCGACGCGTCCGCGGGTGTCGGGTCCCGCACGACCGCGTGCTCGACGGACCGCGGAACTCGAGCGAGCAGCTCGGCGATCCGATCCTCGGGGCGGTTTCGCAGCGCCAGCGCCACCGTGGTCAGCGCCGCGAGGTGGACCGACACCTCGCCGCTTCGCCGGTCGATGAAGGCGGCAGAGGAAGGACGGGGCGATCCGCCCGTAGGGTCGGTGATGATCCAATCGCGGATGATGCGGCGTCAGAGCGGGTCGTCGTCTCGGATGGTGGGGTCATCTCGACGCAAGCTGCATCCCGGAAGGGGAGGCGACGAAGATTCGCGACTCTCTGCCGTCTACCGTCTGAGGGCATCGAACAGCGCGCAGACCGACTCGCTGTCTCCGGGGACCAGGTTTCCTTCCTCGAAGCGGTCCCGTCCGAGGCACAGCAGGTACTGAAGCGAGCCGTCGGGCAGGAACTCGATCTCCAAGTCTCGCCCACCGACGCGCCACTCCAGTTGAACCCCGCCGCCAGGCACGGGAACGACGCTCGGGTCCTCCGATCCCTCCACGCGGACCGACGCGAGCATTCGAAGCGCGCCTTCGATGGCTGCCGACTGAATCGCCGGGCTGTCCTGTCCGTCCCAGCCCTCCGGGAGCTCCTCGAGGCGCAGGACCTTCTGAAACACGCCGACGGGCCAGGTTCCGAGGAGCGGAAACTGGATCACTCGACTCCACTGCGCTTCGGGACCAGCCTCCGTCGGCAGCTTCGTCTTCGTGGGAACCCATGCTGCGGAAGTCATGCTCGCTCCTTCCTCCCCCAGCGCCGATGCATCTCCTCCGTCGTGAGATCCTCGAACCCACGAACGACCCATTCACGCCCCATGTCGAGCCAGGACATGACGTCGGCGGTCTTCGAGGACGAGGGTCGGCCGCGAGCGGTCAGCGTGAGCAGCAGGACTTCCTTTGCATCGGCGCCGCGAAGCGCGTGCCGAAGCTCCGCGTGCAGCCGTCCGCGCTGATCCGGCATGAGGAATCTCACCTCGACGTGAGCCGTCTCCGGCTCCGGCAAGAAGTCAGCATCGCCCAGCCCTTTCCAGAAAGGCAGAACCGCGTTCAGGTCGGAGAACGAGCGCCAGCCGTCGTCCATCTCGATGTGGTTGACGTAGGTGACCTCGCACTGGCGAACTTCAGGATCGCCCAGTGCGTGCTGCCGGACGAAGGCCAGGAACCGCTCCCACTCCGCCTCGAACAGCGGGCGAAGCGCCCCGTAACGCGGGTAGACCCGCGACTGCTCGGGTCGCCTCCAGTTGTGGATGAACCGATCCTTCTGAACCTGGATCAATCGGTCCTGCGCCTCGTTGATGAACCAGCATCGGGCCGCCGGCTCCGCCAGTGGCTCGAGTCGTGCCTGGTTCGGGCCGAACGATGCCCCCGCGAATTGCTCGATGTGCGAGCGGAGCGGGGGCTGAACGACGAACTCCGGGTAGTCCGTTCGGATCGCCTCCCAGTAGAGCCCGAAGTGCGGGATTCCCCAGCGGCCGATCGGCGCGAACTCGACGCCGAGCACGGTTTCGACGACTGGAGGGCGCTCGAACGCAGGCAGCATCGGCTCCACGAGATCGGCGCTCCGTGGCGCGAGCTATGTCCGACCGCCCCCCGGGAGCGGACCGCGCTGGGTCGGGATTGGGGGCGGTTCGATGGACGATCGCCACGCCGGCGAATATAGCCCAGCGGTACACTCGCCGCATCTTCCCGGCCGCTCGAGGGAGCGCGCTCGAGCCGGTTGCGGAGTCTCGCCTTCACTTGGCGGTTTGCGTGGGAGCCTCGGCAAGCGGGACGGGTCGCGCACGAAGCGATGTCCCGCACATGCGCCCTCGGAAGCCCCGCGCCTCGAACAGTGCCGCTCGTGACGGTGGCACTCGGGAGAGGTCACGCGTCGGAAGGCTCGCGCCTGCCTCGTGGCCACCAGCACCCCCGGATCGAGCGCACGCGAGCGTGGCGGCGACACCTGGGGCCTCAGGCGGGAGATTCTGGGGCGGCCGCTGGTGCGGCCGCCCGGAGTTCCGGGCCATTCTCTTGATTCGCCGCTACGCGGCGAACAGTGATCAGGGCTTCACCGAGTTGAGGGACGAACGCACCACCCGAAACCCCACATTGTTGTTGCGGAGGTCGGGCGGGGGGAGGCTACGGATGGCGGCGCGAGCAAGGTTCGCATTGTTGTTCCACGACCCGCCGCGCAACGGGCGGAAGTCACCCCCGGGAGGGCCCCACGGGTTCGACTGGCGCTCGGGCCGGTAGTCCGCCTTCCAGTCAGCGACCCATTCCCAGACGTTCCCGTACATGTCGTATAGGCCGGAAGGGCTCGGCTCGCGCGTCTTGACCGGCCGAGGCGTCGGCCCCGAGTTACCCCCGTACCAGCCGACCGCGTCCAGCGTTGTGCTGTTTCCATCTCGATCGCAGTAGTCGAAGCCGCACTTCGCCCGTGCGGCGTACTCCCACTCCGCCTCCGTGGGCAGCCGGCAGTCGAGCCAGGCGGCGTACGCATAGGCCTCGTACCAGTTCACGTTGAACGCCGGCCACGTCTCGTCGACCCGGTACTGCTCTAGGTGGGCCGGGACGAGCTTCCGGTACTCACGAACCGTCACCTCGTGGGACAGGATCCGGAACCGGGAGACGGTCACGGTGTGGCGCGGTCTCTCTTCCTCGTAGCCCTCCCCCTCCGCGCTTCCCATCTCGAAAGAGCCGCCCTCGAGATCCACCCACTCGAGATCGTCGACCCGGGGTGGCGGCCGGGTAGCTCGCAAGGGGGCGAGCAGCTCGTCCCGCAACGCCTCGGCCCGGGCCGCGAGGTCGGGGTCCCGCCCGGGGAAGTAGTCGAGCGCCCAGGCCATCGCGCCGATCACCTTCAGATCCTTCGCCCGCTCTCCCAGCGCGGGAACGGTCGCTCGCACCACCGTCAACACCGTCGTCGATCCGGCGCGATTCGCTTCGAGGCCGCTGACCCCTTTGCTGAAGAGCTCCGCCGGGCCTTTGAGCTCATCCCGGAAGAGCGTCTGGAGCCTCGCGACGTCGCGCTCGCCGACGCGCATGTCGCGCAGGAGCGCGAAGGCAGCCCCGTACTGCTGGTTCCGGAGATGGTCGCCGAGTAGCTCCCAGCTCGAGACCCGCTGCCCGAACAGGACCGCGCCCCAGGCGATCGCCCCCACGACGACTACCGCCGCAACCCCGAGAGCCGTGCGGGTCCTCCGCCGCCGCACGCTCGCCTCGACGAACGCGCGCTCCTCCGCGCTGAGGTCCGCGTCGTGCGTCTTCCTCCACCTCGTCGCGTCCCCGAGTGCCGCGCCCGTCAGATGCGCGCCGGTTTCCATCCTCGCCTGGAGGCGCTTGCGCCAGAGGAGGAACTCGCGATCGCGCTCGAGCCAGCGTGCGAGACGCTTCCAGCCCCGGATGAGCGCCTCGTGCGCGACCTCGACGAACTGCGACGCGTCGCCCGACCCACCGTGTGCGACGAGCAGCCGTCCCTTCACCAGTCGGTCCAGCACCTCCTCGCCGTCTTCGCGGGACCACGCGAGCGTCGACCAGCTCGGTCCGGCTCGCGCGGCGGCGGGTCGCCTCGGTGCCATCGCCCGGGTGGACGAGGCGGAGGAACATGCGCCGGCAGAGATCCTCGAGCTCGGGCCTTCCTGTCGAACCCCGTGAAGATCGACTCCGCGTGGCTCTCGATGGCGCCTGCCAGGCGTCCGATCTTCCCGTACGCCTCGTGCGTCAGCCGACCGCCCCCCTCTCGCCAGAGCTGGAGCAGAGCGTGCTCGAGGAGGGGGAGCGTTCCCGTGTCGCGGGCCAAGCGTTCCGCGCTGCGCGCGTCCGCCGTCGCCGGCAACGGCGGCCCATGATCGCCGGGGTCGCCGCCGCCAGTCGCCGCCGAGCCCTGCGGTCCCGCGCCCGCCTCGGCGAGAATCGTGTCGACGAGCCCGTTCTCCGCCTCGATCCCCGCGAGCGCGAGCGGCTGCTCGATCGTCTCGCGGAGTTTCTCGGGTTCGATGTGCTCCACCACGTACTGGCTGTTCTTCACCATCTTCAAGAGCTCGCCATGGCGCCAGCAGTGGTGGTAGAAATCGGCGCGCAGCGTGAGCAGCACGTGCACGGGGTGATCGCCGCCCGAGCGGCTCGTCGCCCCGATCAGCGCGGCGACGAAGCGGTCGCGAGCTTCGTCGGGGACCGTCCCCGTGAACAGCTCCTCGAACTGGTCGACGACCAGAAGCGTCCGCCATCCGGGGGGTACCAGGGCAACGATGGAGTTGTAGAGCCCGTCCGCGCTCTCGATCTGTCCCCTGCGCTTGTCGAGGAATTCGGCCTGATCGGCGGCGCTCAGGTCGGGCTCGAGCGCGGGAAGCCCGTCCACCAGCTGCCCGAACGGATCGTCCGCCGGCCGGACGACGGCGACCCGCCAGCGCTCGGCCCACGCGCTCCCGGCCCGGAATCGGCCGCGGCGGAGGGCGGGGATCAGCCCCGCCCGCACCAGCGACGACTTCCCCGTCCCCGACGCGCCGATGACCGTGAGAAAGGGCGACTCTTCCAGCCGGCCGCAGGAGATCCGCGACCTCGTCGTCGCGTCCGAAGAACAGGTGGGCGTGCTCCGCGTCGAACGCCTCGAGGCCGCGGAACGGCGGCTCGTCCTGTCTCAGGAGCGAGACGGTCGCAGGTTCGCGGTTGGCGAGGGCCGCGACCAGCTCCCTCAGGCGCGTCGAATCGTCGATCCCGGCGCGCAGGTCGACATGCTGCCGCAGCTTCAGGAAACCCGGGAGCTTCTCCGGGTCGGCCCCCCGAGCGAGAACCGGGATGACGCGGAAGCCCGGCTCCCGCGTGCTCCGCATCAGCGCGAGGCGGACCTCCTGATCCACCCAGAGCTGCACCCCCATGCGGCCCACCAGCACGAGCGAAGCCGGCGGCCTTCTCGTTGATGGCCTCCTCGATCTTCGGTTGCCACGACTCGCCCGGCCGAAGGGCCTCGGCGTCGAGCCAGACGCGAAGCCCCGCCCCGCGCATCGCCTCGGCGAGCGCGAGGGCGAGGTCCCGGTCCTCGCCCGAGTGACTCAGGAAGACGAGTGATGCGTCCATCGAGCGGTCCACCGCAGGGCGGGCCCGAGTCTACATCAGAAGAAGGGGCCGACGACCGCGGCAACCGGCATGCGGACGCGGACCTGCTCCCTCGTCCCGCTGCGGCGCAGCGCGGCTCCATGTCTGGCGAAGGTGCA
>CAVOVZ010000025.1:0-12435 GCA_963699985.1 Terriglobia bacterium | reverse complement strand
AGAACGTCTACTTCCTCACGATCGAGCCGGGCGCTTGAGCGCGGATGGCAACCCGAGCGTTCCACACCGATCAACGCGACCCGGCGCTCGACTTCGAGGCGGTCGCCCATTACTCGAGACGGACGACTCGTTCCAGCCGCTCGGCGGCGCCAACCCGTGGTACTGGGGGCTGAGCCTCTGCGTCTCGGGCTGCGAGTTCGGCAATCCTCCGCCGGCCACGTTCCGGACCGTGGACGTGAGCCTGCCGGGGCTTCGTTCGGGGTCGCTTCCCGTGCGGGTGACGGTGAAGGTGCGCGGCGCCTGGGAAGACGCCTCCGTCAATCCCGACCACAAGGGTACGGTGACTCTCCTCGACGCGTCGAGCCAGCCTCTCGCGGTGAACACGGACGACGGCACCTGGGATGGGCGGACGCTGTACACGCACGACTTCATCTACTCGGGCGCCGGGGCCCCAGTCACCGATCCCGTGAAGGTGAAATGGGAGCTGGTGCCGACGGTCCCGGCGGTGAAGAGCGAGGCATACCTCGACTGGGTCGAGGTGCGCTACCGCAGATCGTTCGCCGCCCTGGGCGACGTGCTCGTGTTCGACTGGCCCGATGGCGACTCCGAGTTCGTCGTGAGCTCGCTCGGGACGGCTTCTCCTTCGATCTACGAGGTGACGGGGCGCGTGGGATCGTAGGGATCGTCAGCCCGGTGCGCCTGACGGGAGCGAACCCCGGCGCAACGGGTCCGTTCAGTATTCGATTCCGCATCACGAACGACCCGGCGTTACCGGACGGGGCGCTTGCGGCGCTTCGTCGTGGCGGGGGACGGGGGCGTGGGCGTTTAGTCCGTGGCGGACTTCGCGGCGGCCGCGGTGTCCGACTTGCGGAGCACTGCGAACCAGGCGGACCTCATCGTGATCGCGCACGAGAGCCTCCGGTCCGCCGCCCAGCTCGCGAATTTCCTGGCGCGCCGAGCCTCGCAGGGGATCACCTCCAAGATCGCGCTGATCAGGGATGTGCAGGACGAATTCAACGACGGCCTTGCCGGCCTCTCGCCATCGAGAAGTTCCTGGCGTGGGTGATGTCCTCGATCCCGGTGAAGGATGGGGCACTTCCGAAGCCCGAGGCCGTTCTTCTGCTCGGGGACGGGTCGTTCGACTACAAGGGGGGCACCACGTCGGGCAACCTCGTACCCACGCAGGTGATGTTCAAGGACGTCTTCGGGCTCGGTCACTACACCAGCGACAACCTGCTCGCGGACGTGCTGGGCGACGATCAGCTCCCGGACCTGATGATCGGGCGAGTCCCCGCCCGGACCCTCGGCGAAGCGAACATCATCTTCCAGAAGATCGTGCAGTACGAGCAGAGCTAATTCGGCCAGCCGTGGCAGCGCCATGCGGTGCTCATCAACAACCACGGGGAAAGATCACTCGATGGCCGAGTCGAACGCGTTCCGCAAGGTCAGCAACGACTCGGCCGCGTTCATGAAGACCCCGCCCCACACCGTCCGCTTCCTCGACTACTGGATGGATCCGGCGTTCGCGAACCAGAACCCGACGCGATGCCCGGAGCCTGCCGCAACCCGCAGAATGCACTTCTCCGAGATCAAGAAGGCGGTGAACGGATCGGACACGTTCTCGGATGGAGCTTCGATCGTCCAGTACACGGGCCACGGAAATTTCGTGCTGTGGTCCAACGACTTCTTTTTCAATCGGGCACAACAATTCCCCGACGTGAACGGGCTCTTCAACGGAACGAAGTGCCCTGGCTGATCGCCCACAACTGCCTGACCGGCGCCTTCCACACCACGCTGACGTACTCCATGGGGAACGACTGGCTCAAGAGGAACGGCGGCGGCGCCGTCACCTGCTCTCCCCGTCCGGTCTATCCAACACGTTCGTCGGCGACAAACGGTCGGTCCTGTTCAAGACCTGTACGGGCCCGAGAAGGAGAGGATCGCTGGGATCCCGGTGATGAACAGCCTCGCCTACTGGTGCGGCCGGGGATCCGTCGAACCCTGCCAGAGCTACGTCTACATGGGCAACCCGTTGCTCCACCTCGTGATTCCGGCGGTCGCCCCCCCGAGCGGCCTCCAGGCGACGCCGGGGAATGCGCGGGTGAGCCTCTCGTGGAACCCCAGCGCGCTGCCGGGAGCGCTTTACGACGTCTATGGCTCCACCGGTCTCGTGCCTCCGGACTACCAGAAGCTGACCGGATCGCCGCAGACGGAGACGACGTTCGAGCATGCTCCGGCCGATAACATGCAGACCTACTACTACTTCGTCGTCGCCTTGGACGCGGAGGGGTTCGAGAGTCGGTGGTCGAACTTCAACTCCGATTGCGCCGTCGACGGTCCCGACTGCGTCAAGGCGACTCCGTCCAACCCGAATCCTCCGCCGCCACCCCAGGGCGTGACGGTGGTCGACCCGGAGACGGGGGGGAACCTCAGAGTGTCCTGGTCGTCCGCCGGGGCGCCGGACAATCTGAAGAATTACACGGTCGTGTGGGGTACCGCGCCGGGGGTGTATACGCAGTCCGTGAACGCGGTGAACAAAACGGCGTACCAGCTCAGCGGTCTCACGAACGGCGTCCGCTACTACATCGCGGTCACCGCGACGAACACGTCGAATCGGACCTCGGGGTTCTCCACCGAGGTGAGTTGCGTGCCGACGTTCGTCCTGGGGGTGCGCTCTCCCGCGTTCATCACCTCGCTGCGCCTCTCGAAGTCCGGCACGAGCGCGGTCCTGACGTGGGACCCGGTCACCATGGACATCTACGGAAAGCCGGAGACGATTGCCTCGTACGAGATCTTCCGCGGAGAGACTCCGGGTTTCCTCCCGTCTCTGTCCAACCGGATCGGCACGTCGACCTCGCCCACGTTCACGGATTCGGGCGCCCTCGCCACCGCGGCGCCGTATCATTATCTCGTGCGAGCGGTGGATGTTGACGGCAACGTGGGTGGCCTCGGAAACCAGCTTCCGAGCGGGATCCTCACGCTTCGCGTCAACCGGGGCTCGCCGTCATCGACCGTGGTCCTTTCCTGGACGGCCGTCGGGACGGATTTCGACGGACGTCCGACCACCGTGGTGAGCTACAACGTCTACGTGTCGAGCCAGCCGTTCTCCCGCGACGCGATTCGAGCGGGGACTGTCGGGGTGTTCCAGAACGTCTCGGGAACCTCGCTCGAGCTGCCCAATCCGCCTCCCGGGAACCAGTACTACTCGGTCCTGGCGGTCGACAGGCGAGGAAATCTGAGTTCGTTCTGACCCTGGATTTCCTGACGCGGCGCTCGGGTAGGCGCCGACGAGATCCGACGCTCCGGGTTCGCTGGTGGCGAGGCAGCGCGAGCCGATCCGCTGCCCGGACCGGCCGCGGGGAGCGTTCGGGTCCGGGCGCGGCTCGGACCGATGGATCACTGTCTCGTGTACACGATCTGCATCGTGTGGAACTCTTTCCCGTTCGGATCGGGCCCATGCATGTCGAACGTGAAGCTGTTGTCCCCGTTTCGCGTCAAGACCTCGCGCACTGCGGACGGTTTCCCCGTGATGGGGTCGATCATGCTGCCGGTCAGGGTGCAGGTTTTTGCCCCGGCCGCGCACTTTCCGCGCGTCATCATGGAGCCGGTGCTCATGCTGTCGACCCACATGCCCCACCGCTCCTTGCTCGCGTTGTCGAATCCCTCGATCCCCATCCCTTCGAACGGCTGACCTCCCATGTCGCCATGGACTTCCTGCTGCATGTAGCGGCCGCCCAGAAGCGGCTTGAACTCCGCGGTGGCCGTGCTCTTCTGCGGCGGGGCGCCGGGGGCTGGCCACGAGGTGACGTCGAGCTTCCAGCTCCCCGCCAGCTTGGCCATTTCCTGGTGCTCGGGTCCGGGCGTCGCCGCTTTCATGTACGCCTCCATCATGGCCCTCTCATCCATCGCGGGCTTTGCCGCGCTCTTCTCAGCCTTCGGAGCGGCCAGGATCGCGTGCGAGACGAGAAACGCAGCGGCGGCGAGAAGCGCCGCGAGAGACGAAACTCTCCGTGCCTTCATGGAATCCTCCTTATCGTTCCGAAGCGAATCGGTCGCCACATCGAGTCGTCGGCCATTGTACGCGATTCACGCCGCGCCTCAAAGTCCTCGCTGTTGCAGGGATGTACGACAGGAAAGTGAGGAGACGATGCTGCGAATCGGGGACAGTCTCTCATGAGGCCCCTGGGGCCTCATGAGAGACTGTCCCCGATTCGCTTCGACTCAGCTCCTTCTCACTTTCCTGTTGTACACCCCGAGCGACCTGCGCCCGCGGGGAGCCTTCCTCTCGGGACCCGCGGGATCGTCCGTGTCACGTGCCGGCGCGGAGCGACATCGAGGATTTCGGTGTCGGCATCCTCCGAGACGATCGGCGGACGCCGGCTTGCGCTATCGATCGGGCGGCCGCATGTTCTTATCGGTAAGATGGAGGGCCGAACGCTCGGGAGCCGCCGCAACGACGCGGACGCCCCTTGTCCCCATGATTCACGAAGCTCCTGCTGCGACCGACTTCGGCGAGCTCATTCGAGCCGCGGATCCGGCCATGCTGACGGGCATCCTCGGGACTCGGGTCGTGCGAGGTACTGTTCAAGTAGGTCTCGGGCCCTCGCCCCTGCGGCTGCCCGTCATTACCGCCGTCTCCGCGGCTCGACTGGGCTCGCCGAAGTCACTCTCGCGACGGACCTTCGTGAATCACCCGGGCTAGAGGACGGAGGGGTATCCCGGAGGACGTTCGCGATTCGGTCGGCATCGAGGTCGGTGTCCTGTCCGTCGTCACCGGGGACGGTGACGCCGTCGTCCGCAAGCGAACGGCCGTCCCTGCGAGGGGAAGATGAGTCCGATACTCCGCGACGCCGTCTATCCCATCGCGTTCGCCCCGCCGGCGTCCGGGCCGGGCACGGCGGCGTATCTCGACGACCCCCTGGTCCGACTCCTCGTCGGCTTCTTCGAATCGAAGGGGCTCGACGCGCTCAAGACCGAGGACCGGCAGGAGGAGTGGTACACGGACTGGATCGAGTTCCAGGCAGCGCACGGCATGTACGCGAGCCTTCTTTCTCCGGCGCGCTTCTCGAGCCGCGGCAACCGGCTCGATCTGCGCAGGCTGGCGCGGTTCCTGGAGGCCGCGGCGTACTTCAGCCCGGCCCACGCGTACAGTCTCCACGTGTCGTTTCTCGGTTTCTTCCCGATCTTGATGAGCTCGAACGAGGCGCTGAAGGCAGAGGCAGTCACGCGCCTGGAGGCCGGAGGGCTCTTCGCGTTCGCGGTATCGGAGAAGGCCCACGGGTCGGATCTCTTCGCGAACGAATTGACAGTGGAGCCCGCGGGCCCGGGGCGGTGGGTCGCGAACGGGTCGAAGTACTACATCGGAAACGCCAACGCCGCGTCGATCGTGTCCGTGCTGGCCAGACGCAAGCCCGGTACTTCCGGCGAAGGGCGGAGATCCCCGTTCGTTTTCTTCGCCGTGCGGCCCGGCGATACGCCGGCGTTCCAGGCCGTCCGGAAGATCCGCACCATCGGGATCCGGACGGCCTTCGTGGGCGAGTTCGACATCCACGACCACGAGTTCCCGGACGGCGACATCATCTCCGAGGGTCGAGAGGCCTGGGAAGCGGTGTTCGGGACGGTGGACCTCGGGAAATTCTTCCTCGGATTCGGTGCGATCGGGATCTGTGAGCACGCCTTCGCCGAGAGCTTCGAGCACATGCGCTCCCGGAAGCTCTACGGCCGGCGTGTCACCGAGCTGCCCCATCTGCGCGTAACGCTCGCGCTGGCGTTCGCGCGCCTGGTTGCGATGAAATTCTACGCGAGCCGCGCGCTCGACTACCTGCAGGTCGCGGGACCTGACGAGCGGCGCTACCTGCTGTTCCACGCAGTCCAGAAGGCCCGCGTGAGCACCGAGGGAGTGAAGGTGATCGCGCTGCTCTCCGAGTGCATCGGCGCCCGGGGCGCGGAGTCCGAGACCTACTTCGAGACCGCCCTCAGGGACGCGCAGCTGATCCCCGGGCTCGAGGGGAGCACGCACATCAACTTCGGGATGACCGCCCAGTTCGTCCAGCCGTACTTCGCCGGTCTCGGCAGTGGACTTGCGCCGCCGGAGCCGAGTGACGGCGAGCCAGGCGAGAACGCGTACTGGACCGGACCCCACGAGCGCAATGCGAAGACCGTGCGGTTCGGGCACTTCCTTGCGGCGTACGAATCTCTCCGATCGGTGGCGAACGTGCGGCTGTTCGAGTCCCAGGTGGACGCGTTTCGCCGGTTCGCGGAGAGCGTCGCGGTGCCGCCCGAGGCGCTGCAGGACCCGTGCGTTCTCCTCGGAGTGGGCAGATGCTTCGCGATCGTCGTCTTCGCCCAGTTGGTGGCGGAGTGCTGTGCGGCAACTGCGGCCGCGCCGGCGATGGTCGCGCTGGTCTTTCACGGTCTGATCGAGGATCTCGCCGCTGAGACCCTCCGACTGTCCGCGACGATCCCGGCCGGGAGCCCCCGAAGAGCCCTGCTCCGGCGGGTCGTCCGGGTTCCGGAGACGGCGGCCGAGGACTACGAAGAGGTGTCCGCGCTCATCGCGGCGCGCTATGGATCCGGGTGACGCCGCGCGCGGGAGCGAGCCGCCGCTACTTCCGCGCAGCCGAGGGAGAATCGGCGCGGCGCCGTCCTGCACGTCGGCGTCCGATGCGCCCGCGCCGCGCGCCCAGGCAAGATCGTACCGGTACGATGGAGGGCGGAGTCATGGCAGCGGTCGCGACGACGCGAATGTCCTCGAAAGGGCAGGTCGTCATTCCGGAGGAAGTCCGCAATGCGCTGGGCCTCACGGTCGGCACCCAGTTCGTCGCCATGGGGGACGGAAACACCGTCATCTTGAAGCGAATCGCCGTCCCAGCGAAGAGCGAGCTGAGGGCGCTGATCGGCAGGGTTCGCTCGCGGGCCCTCCGCCGCGAAACCAAGACTTCACAGGTCGCGGAACCGATTCGCAGGTCCCGCCGGGAGCGATGACGCCCGCCGGCGTCGGCCCACATGGGGCACGGATGGGGCCGCGGATGATCCTGGTGTTTGGATCCGCGACTGCCACGCAGAGTGGCAAGACCTGGAACGGTCCTGCCGCGGCGTAGCGCGGCGATCGCCGGACCGACCGCCGGAGCTCCCCGGCGCAAACCACCCAGTCGCTGATTTGGTGGATCGCTATCGATCCCGAGACCTGGGGACGACCAACGCTCGGTGTCGAGAAGACGAATTCCGAAGGATCATGAGGAATTCTCCAGGCGAACTTCGACGTTCTGTTGGGATTCTCGGGAGCGGCCGCACGGGGCGGGCGCCCCGACACCTCAGGAAGAAACAAGCCCAACCGGAGCGATGCCGGTCTGCCGGCGTCGCGGAGGGCGGGATTGGGGGTTCTGGGGCGAAGCCCCCGCGCCGCTGTTTCTTAAGAGCGGCCGCACGGGGCGGGCGCCCCGACACCACCGGAAGAAACAAGCCCAACCGGAGCGATGCCGGTCCGCCGGCATCGCGGAGGGCGGGAGCGGGGGTTCGGGGGCAGCGCCCCCGCGCCGCTGTTTCTTAAGAGATCGAGGAACTCGTGAATCGTCGGTACCGGCGGCGGCTCCACCTAAATCCGTGCAGCCAGCAAATGATTCAAAACAGGACTTTTATCTCGACTGATGCACGCACTCCCGAGTCGCGAATTACGGAATTGCCATCCCATTCATCATCTTCGTGCGGAGCAACAATGGGCAGAATACCAGTAGGCACCCAAATGCAGAGCTTCCGAGAAACTCGAGCGCTTCGGCGGCCATCGCCATGAGACCTTCGCTTTGTTATCGTCTATTGACAACAAAAAGTAGATTGTTCTTAGAGTAGCTACGGCCCCGGAGGCTCTCTCGGAGGAGAGGTCGAGCAATTCAAACCGTTCCTCGCCCTGAGCATGCAGGGAACGGGTGTGCTCGCCGGCTTCAATCGCGTCGTCAACATGCAGGTGATGTGCGAAGCGCACACGGCACCGCGCACTCCGGGGGATCCGCTCCAATCCTTCGCCAACGACATGTTCATGCTGCAGGGGCAGCTTCCCCCCGGCGATCCCGATTTCGATCTCCTCAGGATCACGGCCGGTACCGGATTCGGCATGCCGAGCCCGGGCCATACCACGCTGACCCAGCTTCCCGGCGGGCTACGACGTCGTCTGCGGGGATCTGCGGACGCTGCGGAACTCCGGCGGTGACTTCACCGTCTCCACGACCCAGTGCCTCGAGAACGACCAGCCGTCGACGTCGGCGCCGCTCGCCGCGATCCCCTCCCAAGGAATTGGAATCTGGTGCGTCGTGCGGGCCGAGAACATCTCGGGGAACGGCACCTACGACGCCGGCGCACACCAGGTCGGGTCTCGGGATGCCGAGATCCAGGCCTCCGGTTTGGGCTGCCCGTGAGCCGTTGACCCGAATGTTCGGTCGTAGCGAGAATGTCCCCGGACGAGGGCGGGCTCCGATGCCCGCCCTCGTCGTTTCCGGAGCTCGCCTGGCGACTTCGTGACGGCGATTCGGGAAGAAGCCCCCGCCCGAGACGGTCCGGCCTCGGCGGCCGTCTGAGGGAGCCCCGTTCATCGCGAGACCTCGACGTCGCACGCTGCCGTGACGGCCGTAGCCAGGCCACGGCGGCGCGACAGGGCCGGCATTCCCATGAGCTCGCTCACGGGCTATCTTCTCCTCGGCGCGTGAACCGGCCCGGCCATTCAGGACGGGCGGGCACGATCGCCGGGAGGGCGGTTCGTCGTCGCATCGAAGGGAGCTCCTTCAGGTCGATGGCGGGATCGGGATCCGCGGGTCCACGCCGGCGTTGCCTCCTTCCGGGCCGGTGCGGACTCCCGAACAGGGAGATCGAGAGGATCGTGATGCACGGGCGTGGTCTTCGAAGGAACCAAGCATGATCTGCGCGGACCTGGTGTGCCGATGAGGGTCCTCGTCACGAGCGCCTCGCGAAAGGTAGGGCTCGTTCGAGCGTTCCGGGACGCGCTGTCGGCCGAGGGAGGCGGCGCCGTCCTGGCGGCGGACGCGAGTCCGCTTTCCGCCGCGCTGTACGTCGCGGACGGGCATGTGCTGCTTCCGCGGAGTACCCACCCCGAGTTCCTGGACTTCCTCGTCGATTACTGCCGGCGCGAGGCGGTGCGCCTCGTCGTTCCCACCCGCGACGAGGAGCTTCCGATCTTCGCGGCGCACCGGGAGCGGTTCACCGAGGTGGGGACGGTGATGCTGGTGCCCAGTCCGGAGGTCGTGAGGGTCTGTCAGGACAAGGCGGCCTTTCTCGACGCCTGCGAGGCGGCGGGGCTCGCGACGCCGCGGCGTGTCGATTTCTCCATCCCCGGTCTGCGGTTCCCGCTCTTCGTGAAGCCGCGTTTCGGCAAGGGAAGCCGCCTCACGTTCCGCGCGGACGACGCGCGGGATCTGGATCTGGCGCTGGGCAAGGTCCCCGATCCGATCGTTCAGGAACTCGTCGAGGCTCCCGAGTTCACCATCGATCTGTTCGCCGATCTCGACGGCAGGGTGCTGTCCGTGGTTCCTCGCGAGCGGATGCTGGTTCTCGGGGGGGAGTCGTTCATCAGCCGGACGGTGAAGAGCGTTCCGTTGATCGAAGCGGCGATCCGGCTGGCCCGGGAGCTGGGTCTCACGGGACACAATACGATCCAGTGCTTCCTGGACGGAGCTCGCATCCCGTTCATCGAGGTCAACCCACGCTTCGGCGGAGCAGCAGCCCTCAGCTTCGCCGCGGGCGCGCCGTCGCCGCGGTTCCTCGTGCGGCTCCTTCAGGGGAAGACCGTCGCGCGGGCGGTGGACGACTTCCGCGATGGTCTCGTGATGCTGCGCTACACCGAGGACCTCTTCCTCGAGCCCGGGCGTCTCGGCACGCGAAGCGTGCCATGAGCGGCGTTCGTGCGGTCCTCTTCGATCTCGACGATACCCTGTTTCCGGAGATGGATTTCGTCCGGAGCGGATTCCGAGCGGTCTCCAGACATCTGTCGTCGCGGTTGGGCGTTTCCGAGGGCGTGATGTTCGAGAGCATGCTCGGCGTCCTGGCGCGGGAGGGGCGCGGTCACGTGTTCGACTCGGTGCTGCGCTCCCTCGGCGCCGAGCCGACCGAGCTCGTGGATGTGTGCGTTTACCTGTACCGATGGCACCGGCCGGACATCGTCCCGTACGCTGATGCGATCCCCGTCCTGCGACGCCTCCGCGACGCAGGGGTGCGCCTGGGGATCGTGACGGACGGGATGGGTGCCGTGCAGCGAGGCAAGATCGAGGCGCTCGGTCTGGATCCGCTCGTGGACGCCGTCGTGTGCAGCGATCTGCTCGGGCCCGAGAAATGGAAACCTTCGGGCGAAGCGTACCGCGTCGCGCTGTCTCTCCTGGGCGCGCGTCCCGAGGAGTCGGCGTACGTCGGGGACAACCCCGTGAAGGACTTCGTCTGGCCGAACGCGGCGGGGATGCTGACGATCCGGATCCGGCGCGGCACCGGCTCGAGCGCAGACCTGGAAGGAGTTCCGGACTCCGGCCGCGCACGGCTCGAGGTCGAGAGCCTGGCAGCCATCCCGCCCTACCTGGAAAGATGAGTACGATGCGAGGACCGAACCCCACGATCCGGATCGGCGCGCGGGAGATCGGGCCGGGCAGGCCCGTGTACGTCGTGGCCGAGCTCTCGGCCAACCACCGAGGCAGCTTCGACGAGGCGGTGAAGATCGTGGAGGCGGCGAAGACCGCGGGGGCCGATGCGGTCAAGCTCCAGACCTACACTCCCGACACCATCACCATCCGCTCGGATGCGGAATCGTTCCGTCACGGGAGCGGCTCGCTCTGGGATGGACGCACCCTCCACGACCTGTATGCGGAGGCGTTCACGCCGTGGGAGTGGCAGCCGCGACTGAGCGAAGTCGCCCGTGAGATCGGCCTCGATCTGTTCTCGACCCCGTTCGATCCCAGCGCGGTGGAGTTCCTCGAGAGGATGCACGTGCCCGCGTACAAGATCGCGTCGTTCGAGCTGGTGGACATTCCGCTCGTCCGCCTCGTCGCCGGCACCGGGAAGCCCTTGATCCTCTCCACGGGCATGGCGACACTGGACGAGATCGCGGAGGCGCTGGACGCAGCGCGAAACGCCGGTGCCGCGGAGATCGCGCTTCTCAAGTGCACGAGCGCCTATCCGGCGCCGCCCGAAGAGATGAACCTCCGGACGATTCCGGCCATGGCGGAGCGCTTTGGAGTGCCGGTGGGGCTGTCCGACCATTCCCTCGGGATCGCGGCGCCGGTCGCCGCCGTCGCGGTGGGAGCCGCGATCGTCGAGAAGCACCTGACGCTGTCGCGTGCGATGCCGGGGCCGGACGGCGCGTTTTCCCTCGAGCCCCGGGAGTTCGGGGAGATGGTTCAGGCGATTCGATTCGCCGAGAAGGCGATGGGGGAGGTGCGCTACCAGCCCACCGAGCGAGAGGCGGCCAGCCGCCGCTTTCGACGCTCCCTGTTCGTCGTGGCGGACGTGAAAGCGGGCGAGCCGTTCACCCAGGACAACGTCCGTTCCATCCGGCCCGGAGACGGCCTTCCGCCCAAGCACCTCGACGAAGTGCTGGGCCGGCGGGCCGCTCGCGATGTGGCGCGCGGAACGCCCCTCGCGTGGGAGCTGGTGGAGCGACCGTGACGGAAGGCCGCTGCAGGGGCAAGCACGCGAGAAGTGCTTGAACGGTATTCCACGGGTTGCTGGCAGGACCGAGCCGCATGCCGCGAAGGGGTTGCCTCGACGCGGGACGGATTCTTCTGCAGGGACAGGGTCGTACCTTCCGGACCATCCGCTGTCGACTTCGGTTTCCTGATCCCGGATTGCGCCCACTGCGAGGATTGACCCGCAGGACGGGATACGGTACAAGGGCCCGCAAGAGGAGGCGGCACGGAGGCACGATCCAATGACGATCGTGACGAGAATGTCCGGAGACGTGGCCATCCTCGACATCGAGGGGGCACTCACGGGGGGTGAGGCGGGCACGCGACTGCGTGAGGAGGTCGTGAAGATCCTCGACGCGGGGCATAGCCGAATTCTGCTCAATCTCCTGCACGTGCACTACATGGACAGCGAGGGCTTGGGCGAACTCCTGGCCTCGAAGAAGGCGGTGCTCGTGGCGGGCGCGCAGCTCAAGCTGGTGAGGCTTCAGAAGAAAGTCTACGGGGTGCTGGTCGAGGCGAACATCGCCAAGCTGTTCGATTGTCTCGAAGACGAGGGGATGGCGCTCGAGTCCTTTCGCTCTTGAGCGAAACTTCCGGGCCGCGAAGTGATGGCGATACCCGACGACGACCTGCAGCGTTTGACCGACCTTTGTGACCGCGATCTGTACCTGGACGCATACGAGATCGCAGTCCGTCACAGACCGTTCCACGAGTGGGCCGGTGCGCAAGCGAAGCTCCTCGCGGCAGGACTCGTCTGGCACCT
>CAVOVZ010000024.1:0-109555 GCA_963699985.1 Terriglobia bacterium | reverse complement strand
ATCGCCGGCGTAATCGCGCTGCCGCTGGTGGTCGGCGATATGCTGCTAGGCGTGATCCCGATGCTGCACGATACCGGTGGTCGCGCGTTCTGGTTCGCCGTTGGCTTGGCAACACTGTCCGTGTTGTTCTATTCCGGCGGTCACTTTTTTAGTGGCGCCTGGAAATCATTCCGCAATCATAACGCCAACATGGATACGCTCATCGCGCTCGGCACGGGCGCGGCCTGGGTGTATTCGATGGCGGTGGTGGCGGCGCCGCAGCGTGCCGATGCTGGCGCAGCACGCCTACTTCGAGGCCGCGGCGGTGATCATCGCGCTGATCAACCTCGGCAGCGGCTCGAGATCCGCGCGCGCGGCAAGACCTCGCAGGCCATCAAGCGCCTGATCGGCCTGCAACCGCTACCGCGCGCGTGGTGCGCGACGGCAAGGAACTCGACATACCGATTGAAGAAGTGGGCTTGAGTGAAACCGTGCGCGTGCGGCCGGGTGAAAAGATTCCGGTGGATGGCGTGGTTATGGATGGCCACTCGAACGTGGATGAGTCCATGCTTACCGGCGAACCATTGCCGGTCGAAAAGAAGACCGGTGACGCAGTGACGGGTGGAACGCTGAATGCTCCGGCACGTTTCTGTTTCATGCCACGCGCATCGGCGAGGACAGTGCTGGCGCGCATCATCGAAATGGTGCGGCGCGCGCAGAACTCAAAACCGGCGATTGGCCGACTGGCCGACAGGATTTCCGCAGTCTTCGTGCCGAGCGTGCGATCATCGCGGTCGTCACTTTCCTGCCTGGTTCAACGTCGGCCCGGATCCGCGGGTGAGTTTCGCCCTGGTGGCCACCATGACGGTGCTGGTCATTGCCTGTCCGTGCGCCTTGGGCTTGGCCACGCCGATCTCGATTATTGTCGGCGTCGGCAAGGCCGCCGAGCACGGCATCCTTATAAGGAATGGCGAGGCGTTGCAGCGCGCCGGGCATTAACCGTGTGTGCTGGACAAGACCGGCACGGTGACCTTGGGTCAACCGCGTGTGACGCAGATCGAAACGGCGTCCGCTTGGGATGAAGTCGAACTACTGCGTCTGGCCGCGAGCGTCGAGGTCGCCTCCGAACATCCCTTGGCCGAGGCCATCGTCGAATCCGCGCACGCGCGCGGCATCGCATCCGCTGCGGTGGAGCAATTCGCGGCCAGCGCCGGCGGCGGTGTGAGTGGGCGTGTCGATGGCCGCACGGTGTTGCTCGGTAATCCGCGCTTCCTCAAAACACAAAGCATCGTACTCGGCGATTGGGAACAGCGCGGTGAACAATTCGCCGCGCAGGCGCAGACACCGTTATATGTCGCCATCGACGGTATGATCGCCGGCGTGATCGGTGTGGCCGATCCCGTCAAGCCCGGCGCGCGCGAGGCGATTGCCGCGTTGCACAAGGCAGGTCTGCGTGTGGTGATGCTCACCGGCGATCACCGTGTGACGGCTGAAGTCGTCGCCCGCGAATTGAATATTGATGAAGTGCGCGCCGAAGTGCTGCCGGCGGACAAGGCTAACGAGGTCGCACGGCTGCAAGAGGGTGGCGCTGTGGTCGGCATGGTTGGCGACGGTATCAACGATGCGCCCGCCCTGGCGCGCGCCGATGTCGGTTTCGCCATCGGCAGCGGCACCGATGTGGCGATGGAAAGCGCCGATGTCACGCTCATCGGCGGTTCACTGTTGGGCGTGCTCGATGCGATTCAGATTTCGCGTGCCACGGTGCGCAATATTCGGCAGAACCTGTTCGGTGCCTTCATCTATAACATCGTCGGCATTCCGGTCGCCGCCGGCGCACTGTACCCGTTCATCGGCATACTGCTCAACCCGATGATCGCCGGCGCGGCTATGGCGCTGTCCTCGGTGACCGTGGTCAGCAATGCCAACCGACTGCGCGCCTGGACGAGTGCCCGACAACGTGCCGGGGAGACGGCATGAATATCGATGTGTGGGTGAATATCGGCGGCGTGGCGCTGATCGTGCTGATCGTCTGGTGGTTCTGGTTGTCGAAGCAGTAATATTCCGCCGCAGGTGAGCAGCAGCCTTGTGACGCTTTCGTGTAGAGGCATTCTTGGTCAGGAGTCGATGATGAACAACAGAACGGGTGTCGGTGGTGCGTTTGTATTGGGTGTGTTTCTATGTGCGGGCTTGATCGGACTGGGTTACTACCTTGCGAATGGCTTTCTGCAGGCCAAGGCGTTGGAGCGCACCGTTACTGTTAAAGGTTTGTCCGAGCGTGATATGCCGGCCGATGTCGCCATCTGGCCGATCAAGTTTAATGAAGCGGACAACGATTTGACCGCGCTGTATGCAACCATCGAAAAGAACAATGCGCTGATCGTCGCTTTCCTCAAACAGCATGGCTTCACCGACAGCGAAATCTCGGTGTCGGTGCCGGCCATCGTCGACCGTCAGGCACAGGCCTACAGTAATGCGGGCGAATCGCAATATCGATACACCGCCACATCAAGCATCAGCGTGTATACCCAGAATGTCGATCGCGTGCGCGAGACCATGGACAAGCTGGTCGATCTGGGCAAGCAGGGTCTTCGCCATCGCTGGCCAGGATTACGAAGCGCGTACCCAGTTCCTGTTCACCAAGCTCAACGAACTCAAGCCTGCCATGATCGAGGAGGCGACCCGCAACGCTCGTGAGGTCGCCACCAAGTTCGCGCAGGACTCGGCCAGCCAGCTCGGTAAGATCAAGAGCGCCAACCAGGGTCAGTTCACAATCGAAGACCGTGACAGCAACACGCCGCACATCAAAAAGGTCCGCGTGGTGTCGACGGTGGAGTACTACCTGTCGGATTTAGGTGCGATTATTTCATCCGTGACGGCAGCTTGAGGATTTCGCCTGCAACCATGAACACGCCCTTGCCGCGGTGATGCAGTGTGCGCGGATTTTTCTGTGAAGGATCGATCCAGCCCTTGATCACTTCCAGAACGAAGAAGTTGTACTGGTTTACCAGTCGCGTATCGACGACCTTACATTCGAGATTCGCATAGCACTCGTCGATCAGTGGCGCCTTGACGAGGGCAGCTGGTCTTGCAGTTAGACCGAAGGCCGCGAACTTGTCGAGCTTGCGACCGTGACTGTTGCCGACCGCGACGACTTGTTTCGCCAAGACCACTGTCGGAATGTTGATCACGCATTCCCGGCTTGTCTTCAACAGTTCGAAACTGTCATTGCGATTGCTCAGGACGAAACCCACCAATGGTGGCTCGAATTCCATCATGCAATGCCACGACAGCGTCATAATGTTGGTGCGATCCTTGTGCGCTGTCGTCACCAGTACCACAGGACCGGGTTCGAGCAGGGTGTAGGTTTTGGCGAGGGTTAGGGATCTTTTTGCCATTGTACAATCCTCCCGTCATGGTCATTCCGCATTATCTTGCAGCGTTCGTGAGTTGGATGCGATTGCTTCCGATCAACTTATAGCCCGGCACTGCCAAGTTCTGTTGTCGCTCGCTGCGATAGTCGCGATACACCCTTCCTGCCGTGTCGTACAACGAAGCGTTGCAAGGCTCGCTGAAACCGCCGTACCAAATGATATCCGGTTTGGGTTGTTTGTTGGGTGGGATATAGCGTATCTGACAAGCGCGGTCGGTATCGACGGGGATGAAAACGAAATACTCCGGTAGGTGCGAACGGGTCGGAGTCTGCAGATCGATGGGCTGCCTGCTTTGTTGCGACTGCGGATCGTGTAGTTGGGCTGCAACGCGTTTCAGGCCATCGAGTTCGTGCGCGCTACGGCGATAGACGGCGACCGGGCCACCCGGCCAGTCGTCGATGCTCAGCCGTTCTCCGCAGGAACGCCGTCGCCACGATTCCCGCCCGCGGGTAGAAAACGAACGCGAAGGCCACCGCCCCGCTGAACGCCCCGAGGTAATCCACGCCGAGAACCACGTTCGCCGAGTTCCCCACGTCGAGATTCCGCACCTCGATCAGCAGCGGAAGCTGGAAGCCGGTCAACGCGCCGATGGCCACGATCAGCCCGTGCGCAAGCAGCGAGAACGCCGCGTGCGGAAGCGCTGCCCAGTAGATCCAGTGCAGGAACAGCACCGAAAATCCGCCGACGATCGTCAGGAGGATCTCGACCTTCAGAATCGTCAGCACCGGGTCGCGGACCATCCGCCCCTCCGCCGCCAGAGACCCGATCCCCATGGACAGCATGTACAGCCCGATGGTCACCGAGTACCGGAGCACCGTGTTCCCCAGGAACGCGGACAGGGATTGGCCCAGGAGCAGCTCGTACACGATCGTGCAGAAGGCCACGAGAAACGTCAGCAGCGAGATCATCCAGTACCCGCCGGTGCGGACGGGTGGTTCGGAACGGCCCGTCCTTTCCGGTCATTTCGCCGCACTCCCGGCGGCAAACCCGGGTAAGGTACTCCGAGGCGACTACGGAGGCCACTGTCCTCGGCGAGGAGAGGGTATGGTGGCGAGTCGCGGGCGCCGCCGCAACGTCGGGCCCGCGGGAAAAAGAACGCCCCACCGGGGGCCCGGTCGGGATCCCGCTGGTGGGGCGTTGATTCAGGGGCTCGAGGCGGGCCGAGCCTCTATTTCTTCACGTGGCACTTCTGGCAGTTGCCCTTGGTCTCGAAGGAGGCACCGCCGGCGTGGTGGCAAGCGCCGCAGGAGGTCTTGGCTTCCTCGGCCTTCTTGTGCATGGATTCCTTGTACCCGAGATCGCCCTTCTTCTGCGCAAAGAGCTTGTCGTGGCAGACCGTGCAGTCGCCCTTCGCTTTCTCGCCGTGCTTGACATGGTCGAAGGTGACCGGACCCATCTTGCTCTCGTACACGATGGGCTTGGGCGGTTGCTTCGCCCCTTCTTCCGCGAACAAGGCTCCGGTGGCGACGACGACCGCCACGATCGCAACGAGCGCAAACACCTTCCTCATCTCGTTTCCTCCTTCCCCGGTTGAGAGGGTGATCTACATGCTCCCACGAAATCGCCGCCTGGGAAATGCAGAAACCCGACCATGTTTGTCCAGAAAAGGGAGAGGCGTCGGGGGCTAGCCGGAATCCGGCGCTCCGCCGGCGGGGGCCGGTGACCGTGCCGTCCGCCACATCATCGCCGCGGAAAGCGCACCCAGGGCGAGCATCGTCGTCCAGAGCACGCGAGGACCCGCCCTCTCGAGAAGCTCGGTCCCGAGCCACGGCCCGATGGCGAACGCCGCCCCGAACGTCATCGTGTACATCCCCATGTATTCTCCCCGCCGATCCGGCGGCGAAGCGGCGGCGACATAGGCGGCGATCCCCGGGAGGAGAATCATCTCGCCGAAAGTCCACACGACGACGGTGAGGGCAACGCCCCAGATCTCGTCCGCCACGGCGAGACCGCCGAACCCCGAGGCGGTGAGAAGGGCGCCCAGGGCCAGCGTCCGGCGGTGCGGCCAGCGGGACGTCGAGGCGTTCAACTCCACCTCGAGGAGCACGATCAGCAGGGTGTTGAGCGTGAAGAGAAGCCCGAACACCGATTCGCGGAAGTGCAGGTCGCGCACGAGGTAGAGGGGCATGGCAGCCCCGTGCTGGAAGAAGACGATGCCCACCGGGAGCACGGAGACGAGGAAGAGCAGGAGCCTCGCATTCCTGTGTGCGGGAACGGACCGAATCACCGCGTCGGCGCGCTCGGTTCCGGGGGATTTTCCGCGCCGCGGGTTTTCCACTGGTGCGACCGAAAAGAGGACCATACCCGCGAGAATCGAGGTTGCCCCGTCCACGAGGAAAAGCGAATGGAACGAGTGGGTGACGAGGATCCCCCCCAGGGCCGGTCCGACGCTCATCCCGAGGTTGATGGCAAGCCGGTTCAGGGCGAAGACCGCCCTGTGCTTCTCCGCCGGAACCAGATCGGCCAGGATCGCCAGGCTCGCGGGACGGAACCCCTCGTTCGCCGCGGCCAAGGCGGCGGTGGCGAAGACCACTCCGGCCCAGCCGCGCGCGAGCGGGAAGGCGAGCAGGATCAACCCCGTGGCGAAGAGCGAAGCGCGCATCACGGCGAGGTGGGAGAAACGGTCGCACAGACGGCCCGCGATGGGCGAGGCGACGAGCGCAACCAGGCCGTAGAGAGAGACGGCGAGGCCGGCTCGTCCGGGGGCGAATCGAAGCTCCCGAGTCAGATAGAGGACGAGGAACGGCAGGACCATCGTTCCTGTCCGGTTGACCAGGACCGCTGCGGCAACGCCCCAGGCCTGTCTTGGAAGGCCGGAGAGTCCTCTCCACGGGTTCCAGCGCAACGTCGGTGCTCCGCGCGACGACGCCGGCATGATGGGCCATGCACACCGGAAGAACCAGCGCGCGGATCCCCCCGGAAACAACGCGGCGGGGCGGCACGACCCGATCCCCATGACCGGGAAGTCCCGCCCCGCCGCTCTCGGGAGTTGAGTGCCGTCTACGGTGCGTACGATCCGCTCGGTCCCTCGAGCCCGGTCGGTCCCACGCTCGTCACCAGGAAGTACCCGGACGACGCGCTGAGCGGGAGCGACGTGGAGGTCGCGATTCCGCCCCACAATTCCTGGAAGCTCGGATCGTTCGGGAACGACCCGGGAGGAGACGCGGGTCGCGGAGACACCGCTCCGCGAAGTCGGTAGAGCGTGTGGCTCGGCTCGCCGGAGGCGTTCCAGCTCAGACGGAAGGAGCCGGGTTCCTTGCTCGCCTGGATCCCTGTCACCGGCTGCCTCGGCTGCGGATCGACCAGGATCGGGCAGAAGTTCACGCCCGAGCGGGTGCCGCCGGGGCGGAACGGGAACGGAGGTGAAGTCGGGCCAGGTCCGCTGGTCGAAGCACTGCACGCCCGACATTCCCGGCTCGGAGATGCACGCCCGAAGGACCGGCATGAGGGAGGAGCCGGGGAGACCGTACAGCCGGTAGCTTCCCGCCGGGGCGGACCAGTCCGTCGTCCCGAGCGAGCAGGCGTGCTGCGCGCCGTCGTCGACGATTATCCACACGGAGTGATCGTACGGCGCCGTGCATCCCGAACTCTGGGTGCGGATCCAGCCCTCCATCGCTCCCGCATTGCTCGGGACGGAGAGATTGATCGCAGAGACCTGACTCCCGACCGCGGGCACCGGGACGGGCGTTCCCTCGCACAGGAAGAACGTGCCCGCCCCGGAGCTCGTCCACGCCACGGGTACCTTCCCGTCGTCGAACGAGGTTGCGCCTGCGGTCACGACGTACCCGGTTTCGCTCGGCGGGACGCGGAGGACGTAGGAGCCGTCGTCGCACGTTTCGTTGCCGGCCTCGGACGCGCCGCTGCCCCAGGGGCTCCGATGGGCGGAGACCTGAACTCCGCCGCGCGGCAGCGCGGTCGCCCGGTCCGTCACGACGCCTCGAATGAATCCGGCGTCCAGGAGCGACAGGTTGGCGGACACGTCGGCCGTACCCACCACGATTCCCTCGGTGCGAGCATTCGCATAGGGCTCCGTGTCTTCCACGCTGGCGGAGATTCCGTACGTCGCGTTGCCGGAGACGACGAGCGCGTAGCTCCCGTCGCCGCCCGCTACGGTCTCGCCGACCTGGGGGCAGCACGGCTCGGAAGACCAGCCCGAGATCCAAACGCCGGGCATGGGAGATGAGTCGGCCTGTCGCCGCACCGTGCCGTAGATCCTCACGCCGCCTCGAAGGGCGGTATCCCCGAGATTCTGGGGACTGACGGATCCCACCGTCACGGGGATGTCCGCGGCGCGAGCCAGGACGACGGTCGGCGGCGCGGCCACCCGCAGGCGCGACGGGCCGGGAGCGACGAATGCCGAATAGTACCCGTTCCCGTCGGTGAGCGCGGTTTCGTAGCCGTCTCCCTCGAAGTCCACCCTCGCGTACGCGACGCCGCTTCCGGGAGAGGACTGCCGCACCACCCGGCCGTTCACCGTGGTTCCCGCGGACAGGACGACATTCTGGGATCCCGGCGCCGAGGCCATGGCTGCGGCCGAAGCAAGCCCGCTGGACCGCGGCGGAAAAACGAACAAGAAGTAATCGCCCGGCTTCGCGTGAAGCGTGTAGCTTCCAGAGGCGTCGGTGACCGCGTGGTCCCAGAACGTGTTGCCTCCGTCGCAGCCCGTGGGCAACATGAGGGCGACCATCGCGCCGGCCACGGGCGTCATCCCAGGACCGAGCACGGTCCCGGAGGCGACCTCGGTCCCACGGTCGAACGACCCAGCTTCCCTCCGGAAGAAGTACGGATCGGAGCCGACGCCGTTCGCCGTGAGCTGGAGCGATCCGGTCACCGCTCCCGCGGGCACGCGCACGGCCGCCATGCCCCGCGCGAGGTCGAGGTCGACCGGCGAGGCGACGACGGTCGGATTCGTCCCGTCCGAGAATCGGACCTCGACCGGAGACACGAGGCCGGTCGCAAAGAGCAGGACCGTCGCCCCGGCCTGTCCGTGGGGGGGAGTGCTCGCCATGACGTCCGTGATCTCCGGAGCGCCGAGCGAAGAAGTGAAGCACGACGCGCTCGACGCAAGGGCGAGCGCGGCAAGACGGGTTCCCGAGGTCCGCCACCAGACTGTGAATTCCATCGCTTCCTCCCGAGGCGGTTTGCCGACCGCAGCCCGGGAAGAGCAATCGGCCTGCCCGCCCGACGCCCCGGATCCGTCCAGGATCCGCCATGTTTTTCTAGCGGAACGGACCGTCTCCTGCTGCCCTCGTCGCGATTCGCTACACGGCTCCCCGCGGCTCCGGAGCGATCCGGGCGGTTCCGGAGTCCGGCGGGGGATTCTGCGCGATGTCGCGGAATCGGACACGCGGTGTCCGGCGACGCGACACGTCGGCGCGCCCGAGAAGCACGCCGCGCATCACTCGATCGCGGGCATCGGAGCGTCGATGCGCCACCAGCGCTTGCGTGCGGGGAGCGTTCCTTTCCTGTAGAGCTCGGGTCGTGCGTCGGATCTGCCCTCGCGGACCAGCAGTCCCGTGGTCGTGTCGACCCAGCGCTCCACGACCTCTCCTGGACGCTCGACCTGGAATGTGGGCCGGGCCCGAACGGCGTTCCGCATGAAGTCGCTCCAGAGCGGACCGGCCGCAACGGAGCCGGTGAGCCCGAGTCGACCCCCGTCGTCGAGACCCACCCACACCGCCGCGACGACGGAGCCGGCGTGACCGGCGAACCAGGCATCGCGCAGCTGCGAGCTGGTCCCGGTCTTCGCCGCGACATTCACCCCCTCGATCCCTCCGGTGGTCGCGGTCCCTTCCTCGACGGCGGTCCTCAAGAGGTCGCGCACGATGAAAGCGGCTGCGGGATTCGCGACCTTCCGCGCCGAGGGTCGGGTTCGGCTGATGTCGCGCCCATCCGAGGTCTCGACGCGGGTCGAGGCGAATGCGTCGAGAAGGCGGCCGGGAGTGGCGAAAACGGTGTACGCGCGCGCCAGGGCGAGCGGCGAGGATTCGATCGACCCGAGCACGAAGGAGGGAGGGGGAGAGGTCGGTAGGTCCAGGCCGGCGCGCTCGAACAGGCCTGCTGTCGACTCGAGGCCGCAGTGCCGGGCGATCCGCACCGCCGGCACGTTGCGCGATTCGGCAATCGCGTCGCGCAGCAGGATCGGTCCGAGGAAGCGATGATCGAAATTCTCGGGCTCCCAGGGGCCCGAAGGAAGATCGATCCGTAGCGGCTCGTCGGAGATCCGGCTCGACGCGGTGAGCGGCTCCCGACCGCCGCAATCGTCCAGCGCCTCGAGGACGACGAACGGCTTGACGACGGAGCCGGGCTGCCTCTTGGCCGTGCGAGCCCGGTCGATTCCGGGGGAGCGCTCGCGGGGATCGCCGCCCACGTAGGCGAGGACCGCGCCGCTGCGCGCATCGAGAGCCACGAGGGCGGCGGCCAGCTTCGCTTCGACGAGGTGCGGGTGCTCCCGCCGGAGCGCGGCGAGGCGAGAGGAGACCGCCTCCTCGGCGAGGTGCTGGAGCCACGGGTCGAGCGTGGTCTCGACGAGGAAGCCGCGCCCGGCCTCCGCGCGCTTCCGCGCCTCGCGCTCGACCTGCTGTGCGACCCACGAGAGGAAGTGCCGGGGGGCGGAAGAGCGCAGGGCGGCCGGTCTGCCGCCCGGCTCCTCCGCCTTCGCGCGCGCGACGGCCGGAGGCGTCGCCCATTCGAGCTCTTCCATTCGCGAGAGGACCCAGTCACGACGAACGCGGAGCGCCTCGATGTCGTCGAGTGGCGAGAGGCGGTTCGGCCCCTGAATCATCGCGGCGAGGGCCGCGGCCTGAGCGAGCGAGAGATCGGCCGCCGGCTTCGAGAAGTACGCGAGGGCTGCCGTGCCGATGCCGTGGATGGCGAGCCCGTCCACGTGCCCCATGTAGACCGTGTTCAAGTAGGCTTCGAGGATCTCCTTCTTGTCGTGCTCGGCCTCGAGGGCGAGCGCGCGCATCGCCTCGGAGGCCTTGCGGCCGAAGGACCGCTCCGGAGAGAGATCCCGGTTCTTGACCAGCTGCTGCGTGATCGTGCTCCCGCCCTCCACGACCCGTCCCTTGCGCAGGTTACGCAGCGCGGCGCGTGCGAGGGAGCGCGGGTCGATCCCGGAATGCTCGAAGAAGCGGGCGTCCTCCGCGGCGAGGACACACCGCCAGGTGGTCTCGTCGAGCTCGTCGAGCGCGATCCGCGTCCGGTCCGCCCGATCGCCTCGGAGGTCCTCCGCGAGGACCTCGGGCTCGAGCCAGACATCCCCCTCGCGGTCGATCGAGCGGGGAGCCTCTCCGTCCCGCTTCAGGCCGATCACGCGGCCGTTTCCCCGCTCGAGGGCGAGGCCGAAGAGCTCGGCCTCGTGGTCCCTGCCGTCGTTGCGGCAGGCGCGGCGGTAGATCCAGAAGACCTCGTTCCCGTGGAAGTACTCGTCGGGCGCTTTGGGTCGGCCCCGGACACGGACGTATCCGAGCCGATCCAGGCGCTTGGGCAAGGCGAGGTCGATCACGCTCTGACCGGAGACGATCGGGACCGACGCGGAGAGAACGCGGGTCTCGTTGCGTCCGAGCTCAGCCTCGAGGGAGGCGCCGACGGCAAAGCGGGGAGCGGCGGCACCGAGAACCGCGCACAGCAGAACGGCACGGACGGGCCGATGCAGTTTCACCGGAACCATGTTCTCACGAAGCGGTCGGGAGTCGCAGCGTCCGCCCTCGTCCCGGCTACGCGCCGACGGCAGGGCGGTCGGTGGACTCCCTGCGTTTCCGGCCCGGCTCGGCAGGCGACTCTCCGGCCGGGCCGGGAAACGGCTCCACGTGGACCAACACGTCTTCGACCTCTGGCACCTCGTCTCGGACGCGGTGCCGGACGCGCTCGGCCACCCCGTGCGAGTCCGCCACGGTCATGGTGGGGTCCACTTCGAGGTGCAGGTCGACGTGGTAGCGCAGGCCGGTCTTCCGCGCCCAGCACTTCTCCACGGCCCGGGCTCCGTCGATCTGGCACGCGGCGGCGCGAATCCGCTCCATGAGGGTGCGCGAAGGCATGGTGTCCATCAGCTCGAGGGAGGTCTCGCGCACGACCCGCAGGCCGATACTGATCACGATCAGCCCCACCGCGAATCCCCCGAAGTGGTCCGCGGCGAGGAAGTGCTCCGGGTTGGACAGCGTCAGGCCCAGCGCCGTCAACGCGGCGAAGCCGGCGAGAATGTCCACGGCGTCGTTCCAGCCGTCCGCCACCAGAGACGAGCTCCCCACGCGCCTGCCCAACCCGAACTTGAATGACATCAGGGCCGACTTCACGACGATCGCTGCGAGGAGAGGCCAGATGCCCGACACGTCGGGAGCCGGGTGCCGGACGTCGAAGCCGCGGAGCGATTGGACGGCGATGGTGGCGCCCGCGAAGAAGAGCAGGACTCCCACCACCAGGCCCGACAGAACCTCGGCGCGCCCGTGGCCGTACGGGTGGTTGTGATCGGCCGGCCTCGAAGCGATGGAGAACCCCAGATAGACGAGACTCGCCGCGAGGACGTCTCCGGCGAATTCGAACCCGGCCGCAACCACCGAGGTGGATCCCGCCCGCAGACCGAGGAGGACGTTGGACACGGAAAGGAGCACGTTGGCGAGCACGCTGATCGCCGCGACGCGCAGCCCGATCGCGACACCGCGCCGGCCCGAAGCCTCCGCGGAAGCATCCGCCCAGCGCCCCGTTGTCCCGCGTCCCGCCCGGACCGTAGACCGCATCGCTCGAATGATCGCATGGGTGAGACCGGTACTCCAGATGATTTGCGCGGGGCGCGAATCGGGGCGCAGGGGCCGCGGAGGGACGGAGTCGCTCGGCCCGGCTACGATGAAGCGGTCCTCTCCGGATCGGTTCCGGGGGGCCGTGGAGGGGGGCATGCAAGTTCCCGCACCGCAGGATCTCTGGTCGGATCTTCGTGCTCTCCACGCGGCGGCGCTGCGCGCGGCCGAGCCCGCGGCCTCGATCCGGCGCGTTCTGTCGGTCGAGGGGGATCGGATCCGAGCGGGGGATCGTGCCGTTTCCCTCGGCGCCGGCGGTCGGCTGTGGCTCGTGGCTTTCGGCAAGGCGTCCCTCGCCATGACCCGCGCCGCGGACGAGCTGCTCGGCGATCGCGTGACCTCCGGCGTGATTTCGGCTCCTTCGGCCCCGGGCCCGGACTGGCCGGCGAGGTATCGCATCTTCCGGGCCGGACATCCCCTTCCCGACCTCGAGAGCCTTGCTGCGGGGAACGCGGCCCTCGATCTCCTCCGGGGCGCGCGCACCGGAGATGTTCTGCTCGCCCTGATCAGCGGCGGGGGCTCGGCCCTGTTCGAGTCGCTCCACCCCGGTGTGACTCTCGGGGAGGCACGTGAGATCACCTGCCAGCTTCAGAGGGACGGTGCGGACGTCCTCGAGCTGAACACGGTTCGGCGCGCTCTCTCCCGGGTGAAAGGGGGAGGGCTCGCTCGCGCGGCCCGACCCGCAGGCGTCCTCGCCCTGATCCTCTCGGACGTGATCGGCGATGCTCCGGCAGCCATCGCGTCGGGCCCGACGGTGCCGTCGCCCACGGGTCCATCCGACGCTCTCGCGATCCTGGAGAGGCGGGGGCTCGCTGTCCGATTTCCGCGGATCACCGAGTTCCTGCTGGCGTCGGCAAGGGCGGAGGCGAAGGAGGAGAGCGGCGCGGATGCCACGGACGCCTCGACGCTCGTCATCGGCTCGAATCGGACTGCCCTCGACGCGGTCCGGGCAGAGGCGGAAGCGCGAGGGTTCCCTACATGGGTCGCGAGCGAGAGCCTCCACGGAGAGGCGAGGGACGCCGGGCGGCTCGTCGCGAATCTGGTGCGGTCGGTCCGCGAGGATCATGCCCCCCTCGCGCCTCCTGCGTGCCTGGTCTTCGGCGGCGAGACCACGGTGACGGTGCGGGGGACGGGTCGCGGCGGACGCAACCAGGAGCTGGCCCTCGCGGCGGCGCTCTGTCTCGACGGGATCCCCCGTGTCGCGATTCTCTCGTTCGCCACGGATGGAATCGACGGCCCCACGGATGCAGCCGGCGCCGTCGTGACCGGAGAAACGGTCCCACGGGCCCGAGCAGCGGGAATCTCGGCTCGGGAAGCGCTCGAGAACAACGACGCCTGGACCTTCTTCCGCGCGCTGGGCGATCTCTGGGTGACGGGGGCAACCGGCACCAACGTGAACGACGTGGCCGTTGCGCTGATCTATCCGTGAATCTGGAATGACGGGAACGGGAAGACTGGGGACCGTCGTCCACGACGCCTGCGGCGTCACTTCGAGATCATGAGAACATCCCGTGGGAAATGCACGCCGGTCCGCCGGCGTGCATTTCCCACGGGAGCGGGGGTCCGGGGGCCGGCCCCCGGCGTCTTCAATCCAGCAACCGAGATTCGCGAGACGGCTCGCGTCTCATTCCACGGTGCCATCGGCGTGTTTCGGTTGCTGTCCCCGTTTTCCCGGGTCTTGCTCGCGGGCTGCCGGTCGGTCATGATTCAGCTCGATGTCGACCGGCGCGAATCTCCGTCGCAGGACCTCTCTCGACAAGGGCAAGATCAAGGTGCTCCTCTTGGAGGGGGTCCATTCCCGGGCCGTCGAGCTTTTCGAAACGGACGGCTACACGAGCATCGAGCGCCACGAGAAGGCCCTTCCCGAGAAGCAGCTCGTCGACAGGTTGCGCGATGCCCACATCGTCGGTCTGCGCTCCCGGACGCGGCTTCCGGCTGCCGTCCTGGCTCGAGCGGAGAGGCTCTTCGCCGTCGGGTGCTTCTGCATCGGAACCGATCAGGTCGACCTCGACGCCGCGCAGGACCGGGGAATCCCGGTCTTCAACGCTCCGTTCTCGAATACGCGGAGCGTCGCGGAGCTGGTGATCGGCGAGATCATCCTTCTCTGCCGCGGGGTTCCCGAACGCAACGCCGCGTGTCACCGTGGAACCTGGATCAAGTCGTCGACCGGCGCGCACGAGGTTCGCGGGAAGTGCCTCGGGATCGTCGGATACGGGCACGTCGGGACGCAGGTGGCGCTGCTGGCCGAGGCGCTGGGCATGCAGGTGATCTACCACGACATCGTGCGAAAGCTCGCCCTGGGAAACGCCGCGCCCGTCCGCTCGCTGGAGGTCCTGCTCGAGCGATCCGACGTGGTGACGCTGCACGTTCCCGAGACCCGGGAGACCCGCGGGATGATCGGCCGCGAGGAGATCGCGCGAATGAAGCGTGGGGCGAAGCTGGTCAACGCCGCGCGCGGCTCCGTCGTGGACGACGAGGCGCTGGCCGCGGCGCTCGAGTCGGGACACCTCTCGGGTGCCGCGGTGGACGTCTACCCGCGCGAGCCGGAGTCGAACGACGACGCGTTCGTTTCCCCGCTTCGGAAGTTCGACAGCGTGATCCTCACGCCACACGTCGGCGGAAGCACCGAAGAGGCGCAAGAGAACATCGGCTTGGAGGTGGCCGAGAAGCTGATCCGATACAGCAACAACGGCTCCACTCTGACATCGGTCAACTTCCCGGAGGTTTCCCTGCCCGAGCACGTCGGGAAGCACCGAGTGCTCCACATCCACAGGAACCAGCCCGGGGTGCTCTCCTCGATCAACGACGCATTCTCCCGTCGCGGCATCAATATCGTCGCGCAGTTCCTTCAGACGACGGCTCGGATCGGGTACGTGGTGATCGACGTGGACGGGGCGGCTACGCCGCAGACCCGAGCCCTGAAGGAGGATCTCGACGCGGTGGACGGTACGATCCGGACCCGCATCCTCTACTGAACCGGTGATTCCCCGCACCCCGGATGGCCGGGGGTGCGACCGAAATCCGGGGGCCGTTGCGGAAGACGGGGCAAACCGAAAGGACGAGGGGAGGCGCAACGGGAGACGGCATCGATCGCCTTCATGCCCGAGAGCGATGGCCGATGCGAAAACGGCTCGCTTTGTCTATGATCCGTCTCTCTCCGAGCCGGGGCGAAGCATGCTCCTCGCTCGGTGCCAGCGACAGCCCCGTGGCGGTTGGACAGGAGCCAGTCCATGGGTACGATTCACCACGCACTCGTCCTCAACCTGCACCAGCCCGCCGGGAATCTCGAGCACCTTCTCGATCACGAGCCGTGGGAGGCCCGACAGATCCTCTACGCCCTCGACCGGATCCCCCGCATGCTCTGGGATCACCAGGACATCGCGCGCGTGCATCTTTCCCTTTCCGGCACCTTGCTCGAGACCCTGTCGAGCCCGGGCTTCCAGGAGCGGGTGTACGGCATCGTGGACTGCGGCTCCCTCCTGTGGCACCTCCAGAACGAGAAAATCATCGAGATCCTGGGCACCGGCTACTACCACCCGGTGCTCCCCTTGATCCCTTCTTCGGACCGGGAGGAGCACCTCCGGCGCTGGCTGGGCATCGGCAGGCATCTGTTCGGGCGATCATGGTTCGCCGGGTTCTGGCCACCCGAGATGGGCTTCTCCATGGAGCTCATTCCGTTCCTCCAGCGTCTCGGCTACGGGTACGTCCTGGTGGACAGCGAGTTCGTCGAGCCTCTCCAGCCGATGCGCTGGGAGGAGGTCCGCTATCGTCCTCACGTCGCCCGCTTCGGCGACGACGAGATCGTCGTCGTGGTCCGGGACCGCGAGCTGTCCGACGCGCAGGAAGCGGGAATGGACCTGGAGTGGTTCCTCCGCGAGGTACGGAACCGCACGAGCGGGTGCGACTTCCCGCCCCTGGTCACCACGTGCACCGATGGCGACAATGGGGGATGGTTCCGCAACACGACGGCTTCGGCGAACTTCTGGGGGGGGTTCTATCAGCCCCTCGTCGAGCGTGCCCGGCGGCAGGACGCCTCGGTGCGTCCCACGTTCCTCCGGGACTACCTGGACCGCTACGGCGCGCACGGAGCGGTGCACGTGAGGACCGGCGCGTGGAACACCGGGTGGCATCACGGCCGCGATTTCCTGCAGTGGACCGGATCGCAGCCTCAGAAGGACGCCCTGGGCCGCCTCGCCGAGACGAGCAAGGCGGTTCACGACCTGCGCTGGCGCGTGGGGGAGCTGCACCGGGGCGATCGCGAGGTCGAGGCTGCGGTGGAGAACGCGATGTGGCGGCTCCTACGCGCTGAAACGAGTTGCAATCTCTTCTGGGGCGAAGCGTGGGTTGGAAGGGTCCACGACGATCTCAACGCAGCCTGGAGCCACCTGAACGACGCGCGCCGCTTGATGACGGGGTGGGGATGACGAGCCGATTGTCGCCCCCGGTCTTCTCCGGGCACGGCCTGTTCCGGGTCCTGAGGGGAAGTCTGGAGCGCCGATGTACATCGTGATGGTTGCTTCGGAGTGCGCACCCGTCGCGAAGGTGGGCGGACTCGGGGACGTGGTCTTCGGACTGAGCCGGGAGCTCGGGATCCGTGGCCACGCCGTGGAGATCATCCTGCCCAAGTACGACTGCATGCGGTACGACCAGATCTGGGGGCTCACGGTCACCTTCCGGGACCTCTGGGTGCCGTGGGGTCTCGGCAAGGTGCGCTGCACGGTTTGGTTCGGATTCGTGCACGGGATCAAGTGCTTCTTCATCGAGCCCCACTCGTCCGACAACTTCTTCCAGCGCGGTCGTTACTACGGGTTTCCCGACGAGCACATCCGATTCGCGTTCTTCGCGAAGGCAGCCCTCGAGTTTCTGCTGCAGTCGAACAAGAGGCCAGACGTCATCCACACCCACGACTGGCAGGCCGCGCTCCTCCCGGTCATGCTGTTCGAGATCTACAAATTCCACGGTCTGGAGCACCAGCGGGTCTGCCACACGATCCACAACTTCCTGCACCAGGGGATCGCGGGCGAGAACGTGCTGTCGCTGACCGGGCTCGGCCGGCCCGCCTATTACTACGACAAGAGCCGCATGGGCGACGACTTCAACCAGAGCGCCGTCAACTACACGAAGGGCGCGATCGTATACTCGAACTTCGTCACCACCGTGTCGCCGAAGCACGCCTGGGAGGCACGAAAAACTGACCAGGGGCACGGTCTCGGCCACCTCTTGCACGTGCACCAGAACAAGTTCGGTGGGATTCTGAACGGTCTGGACTACGAGATGTGGAATCCGGAGCGGGACCCCCACATTCCGCATCCTTACCACAAGGACGACGTGGAGCCGAAGTACCGGAACAAGGAGGCGCTGCGCCACCGCCTGATGCTGCGGCAGGACTTCAAGCCGCTCCTCGCCTACGTGGGACGGCTCGACTCGCAGAAGGGGGTGCACCTGATCCGGCATGCGCTGTTCTACGCGATCTGGAACGGAGCTCAGTTCGTCCTGCTGGGCTCGAGCCCCGAGCGCGGCATCAGCGACTCCTTCTGGCACCTCAAACGCCATCTGAACGAGAGCCCGGACTGTCATCTGGAAATCGGCTTCGACGAGGAGCTGGCGCACCTCGTGTACGCCGGCTCCGATCTCATCGTGGTCCCATCGCTCTTCGAGCCGTGCGGCCTGACGCAGATGATCGGGCTACGCTACGGGACCGTGCCCATCGTTCGCGCGGTCGGCGGCTTGGTGGACACGGTCTTCGACCGCGACTACTCCGACCAGCCCGTCGATCGACGGAACGGCTACGTGTTCGGGCAGGCCGACTACCAGGGGCTGGAATCCGCGACGCGGCGCGCCATCGGCCTCTGGCGCGACTACCCGCAAGAGTTCCGCGATCTCATGCGGAACGGAATGCGCTACGACTACTCCTGGAACCACCCGGGACAGCACTACCTGAACGTATACGAGTACATCCGGCACAAGTAGGCCGGGGGGCGGAGGACATGGTCGCATGACGAGAATCCCCGAGTCCATCGAGGGCCTGCCGAACTTCTGTGGCGCCGACACGGAGATCGAGAGAGTCCTCGGCGCACGTCGCGATGACGTATGCTTCCTGCCGGAGTGCCGCATCGATTTCGGACGGGCCCGCAGCGCGTTCGCCATCGCGCTGCACATGCACCAGCCCCTGATTCCGGCGGGCGGAGACGACCTGAGGACGGCGGGGATGGTGAGCAATCTCCGGTACATGTTCGACCACCCGGGAATCGGAGACAACCACAACGCGTCGGTCTTTCACTGGTGCTACAAGCGCATGGGAGAGTTCATCCCGCAGCTGGTTCGAGAGGGGAAGGAGCCGCGGGTGATGCTGGAGTACTCGGGAACGCTCCTGCACGGTCTGGAGCGCATGGGCCTTCGAGACGTGTTCGAGGCCTTGAGAGCGATCACGGTCGATCGCGAGTACCGCCGGACCGTGGAGTGGCTCGGCGCTCCGTGGGGCCACGCGGTCGCCCCGTCGACGCCGGTGCAGGACTATCGGCTCCACGTCCGGGCGTGGCAGCATCATTTCGGCGCACTCTTCGGCTGGGAGGCTCTCGAGCGCGTTGCCGGGTTCTCGCCGTCGGAGATGGCGCTCCCCAACCATCCGGACGTGGCCTACGAGTTCGTCCGCACCCTTCGGGACTGCGGATACCGGTGGGTGCTGGTTCAGGAGCACTCGGTGGAGCTTCCGGACAGCGGCCGCGGGCCGGAGCTCCGGCACCTTCCGCATCGGCTGGTGTGCACGAGCTCGCGAGGCGAGTCCGCCTCCATCGTGGCCGTGATCAAGACGCAGGGGAGCGATACGAAGCTGGTGGCGCAGATGCAGCCGTGCTACGAGGCCAGAGACCTGTCCCGCTGGGATCTGGCGGGTCGCTCGGTTCCCCCTCTCGTCACGCAGATCGCCGACGGGGAAAACGGCGGCGTCATGATGAACGAGTTTCCCTCGAAGTACTTCGACGTGGTTCGCGAGAGCTCGGGCTCCGACGTGCCCATGGTGAACGTGTCCGAGTACCTCGAGTACCTCTTCTCGTCCCTGGGCGTTCGCGAGAGCGATCTCCCGGTGATTCAACCTCTCTTCCAGAAGCGGATCTGGGACCGGCTTCGTCCGGGGGACGGTCCGGAGCGCTTGAGCCGAGCCATCGAGGAGATCCGCCGCGAGGACCCGCGCGTCCACATGGAGGGGGGGAGCTGGACGAACGACCTGTCGTGGGTTCGCGGCTACGAGAACGTGCTCGGGCCCATGGAGGAGATCAGCTCGCTCTTCCACGAACGAGCGCTGCGGCCGGGGATCCCCACGGGCGAGCATCGGTACCGCAACGCCCTGTTTCACCTGCTCTCGTCGCAGACGAGCTGCTTCCGGTACTGGGGTCAGGGACAGTGGACCGACTACGGACGGGAGATCTGCCGGCGGGCGCGCGAGATCCTGTTGAACGACTACTGAAGTGAAAACACGGGGGCCAGCCCCCGAACCCCCGGCCCCGCGTACGGCGCAGTCCGGCAGACCGGCCTGCACCTCCCGCGGGTTCTGATCGCTTTCGGGTGACGCCACGAGCTTCATGGGGAACTGAAGTGAAAACACGGGGGCCAGCCCCCGAACCCCCGGCCCCGCGTACGGTGCAGTCCGGCAGACCGGCCTGCACCTCCCGCGGGTTTTCATCGCTTTCGGGTGATGCCACGAGCTTCATGGGGAACTGAAGTGAAAACACGGGGGCCAGCCCCCGAACCCCCGGCCCCGCGTACGGCGCAGTCCGGCAGACCGGCCTGCACCTCCCGCGGGTTTTCATCGCTTTCGGGTGATGCCACGAGCTTCATGGGGAACTGAAGTGAAAACACGGGGGCCAGCCCCCGAACCCCCGGCCCCGCGTACGGCGCAGTCCGGCAGACCGGCCTGCACCTCCCGCGGGTTTTCATCGCTTTCGGGTGATGCCACGAGCTTCATGGGGAACTGAAGTGAAAACACGGGGGCCAGCCCCCGAACCCCCGGCCCCGCGTACGGTGCAGTCCGGCAGACCGGCCTGCACCTCCCGCGGGTTCTGATCGCTTTCGGGTGACGCCACGAGGCGTCATGGACAACGGATCCGACGAGGAACCCAGCGTTCCCCCGATCCCTGCCTGGGCCGGTTCAACGCTCGGTCGGCTGGGCTCCAGTGGACCGCTACTCCTCGGGAGGCGGCTCGAGCTGCTGGAGGATCCACTTCTTGTACTCTTCGTACCTCTTCTTGCGATCTTCCTCCTCGCCCTTCTTGTAGGCGAGCAGCTCCTTGCAGTACGTGATGAACCGGGGCTCTTCCTTCCCGGGTGAGCGGCGCACGTAGTCGGCCCCGTCCTTGACGACCGACGGGCAGTCGTCCAGCCCGCGGAACGCCACCGCGCGGAGGAAGTACCCCTGCGGATCGTTCGGGTCGCACGTGATCGCTTCGGTCGCGGCGATCTTCGCCTGGACGTAGTCCTCCTTGCCCAGGTGCGCGCGCGTCACCTCGAGCTTGAGGCGGCAGTTCGTGGGTTCGGCGGTGCACGCTTCACCGAGAACCCGGATCGCCTCGTCGAATTTCTTCTGTCGCAGGAGGGCCGTTCCGAGGATGACCCGGACCGTCGCGACATCGGGTCCCGTTCCCGAGGCGAGCCAGGTCCGAGCCGCGGACTCGGCGCGAGCATAGAGATCGGCCTTCTTCGCCGCGTCCGTTTCCGCCACGGCGGCGCCGAGCCAGATCTGAGCGAACTGCGCGTACTGGGTAACGTCCTTGGGATGGAGGTTCCAGGCGGCGTCCGCTTCTTTTGCGGCGCTCTCCTTGTCCGGCGGGCTCTGCTTGAGGTACACCAGACGCTTCTCGAGGTGCAGGGCGGATTCGAGATTTCGCAGCTTCTCGTCGTTTTCCTGCTCGTCCGCGTCGTCGGTCGCGTCACGGTATCGCCGAATCGTCGTCAGGGCCGCGTCCCAGCGCGACTGGTTGATCTGCGAGAGAGTGAGCAGCTCGAAGTACTTGTAGGTCGTCCCGCCGTTGTCGATCGCAGCGGTGAGGACCTTCTCGGCGTCGGCGTACTGGGCAAGGCTCATGTGGGTCGCGCCGATCCACGACAGAACGGTGGGGTCGTCCGGGACCCACTTCAGGGCCTCGCGGAATTTCACGAGGGCTTCGGCGAACTTCTTCTCTTCGTAGAGCCGGAACCCTTCGACGAACGGATCGGTGCTCTGCGCTCGGACTGTACCGGCCACGCAGAGCGCCAATATGAAAACGACCAGCCAGGAGCGGAATTTCACGGCGTCACCCCTTCCCCTTTTTCATCATCCCAAGCGGTGGACCTGCTGTCAAATGCCGACACGCGATTCCGCGGGCTCCTCGCCGCACGCGTCACGCATGCCGCCTCAGCAGGAGGACGGTCACGTCGTCCGCTTGCGGGGCGGGAGAGGCGAACCGGAGGGCGAACGAGGCCAGCGTCTCCACCACCTCCCGCAGAGGCAGGTTCAGGCTCGCGCGAAGGAAGGCCTCCACTCCGTCCTTTCCCAGCGCCTCGCCCGAGGGGTTCTCGGCCTCGTACACGCCGTCGGTGATCAGACCCAGAACATCGCCCGGCTCGAGCCTGAGTGTGCGGGGAACGGGCGGCTTCCGCTGCTCGAAGAACCCGAGGACCATCGCCGTGGGCCCGAGCCACTCGAACTCGCCGCGGGCCGCGTGGAAATGGAGGATTGGGGCCTGACCGCCGGAGTGGTATCGAACTTCGTGGCTGCGCGCATCGAGCAGGCCGAGGAATGCCGTGACGCCGCGGCCCGGCGCCAGGTCCTGCGCGAGCTGATCGTTGATCTGGCGGAACGCATCGTCGATGTCGGCGCCGAGCCGGACCGCGATGCGGAGCATCGCGCGCACCTGCGTCACGCTGAGCGCGGGCCCGATCCCGTGGCCCGTGGCGTCGGCGAGGAGCAGGAGAAGCCGATCGCCGCTCATCGGGACGAGATCGAAGGTGTCGCCGCCCGTCTGTCCGGCGGGCACGCTCGATCCGGCGACCTCGTAGCCGGGCAGATCCGGCACCGCGCGGGGAAGCAATCCCATCTGGATCTCGCGGGCCAACCCCAGCTCGCGGTCCAGCCTCTCCTTGATCACGAGCTGCCGCGTCATCTCCACGCGCTGCAGGGCCACGGCGCACTGGGCCGCGAGGGCGGTCGCCGTGCGCTCGTCCTCCTCGTCGAAGACTCCATCCTCCCGGTTCAGCAGTTGCAGCACTCCCACCAGGGACTCGTCGTACCCGATCAGGGGCACCGTCAGCAGGCAGCGTGTACGGTAGCCGGTCCGGCGGTCCCCTTCAGGATTGAAACGCGGGTCCGCATGGCAGTCCGGGACGTTGACGACCGAGCGCGTGCGCGCGCTCTCCCCGACGATCCCGCGGTCGGCTGGGAATCGTAGGGTCCCGACACCCGTCGCCACGGCCGACACCAGCTCGTCCGTTTCCCGCTCGTAGAGGAATACCGTTCCGCGGTCCGCGCGAAGGAGCGCTCGGCCTGCCTCGATGATCTCCGCGAGAACCGCGGGGAGCTCGAACGGTGCCGCGAGCCGGCGGGTGACCTGGAGGAAGCGCGCGAGCGCCTCCGGATCCACGCCGCGATTCTCCCGTCCCTCCGCCATTCCGGCTTCGCCTCGGTGGCGCGGCGCGCTCCCAGGAGCGCGGGCTCCCCCCGCCGCCGGGCGCGAGTATATTCCGCGGGGAACGACGCGTCACGCCGCGAGCGGCCCGCGGGTGTACGACAGGGAATCGACGAGCAGGCAGATCGACGCGTATCGGGGACGGCAAGCGAAGGGCGACGCGGCTGGTTCGAGCAGCCGACTTCGAGACGGTACATCCTGAATCCGGAACGGATGAACCCCGACTCGACTCGGACGCCGGGGAGCCCGCGATCGACCGCGCCGACAGGCTTCCGTCGCGCTAGACTCCGATCCCGCGACGGGAGGGCTTGGGCCGGCGGCGCCGAGCCGCTCCGCGCCGACCGGAGGAGAGTCTTGGAGCACCGCGACGCACCGCGCAGACCGGGGCCCTGGGTGACCGTCCTGTACGTCAACGCGGTCTTCCTCAGCGCGGCCCTCCTCTTCTTGGTCCAGCCCATCATTGCGAAGATGGTCCTCCCGGCGCTGGGCGGGAGCCCGTCCGTGTGGAACACGTGCATGGTGTTCTTCCAGGCCGCGCTCCTGGCGGGATACGTCTACGCCCACCTGCTGACCCGGTGGCTCCGGGCCGGGGCGCAAGTCGCCGTCCACGTCCTGGTCGTCGGCGCGGGGCTGGTCTGCCTGCCGCTGGGTCTGGCCGCGTCTCCCGTGGGATCGGTGGACGGATCTCCCTCCGTCTGGCTCCTGGGAACGCTCGCGGCGTCGGTGGGCGCGACGTTCTGCGCGCTCGCCGCCACGGGCCCACTCCTCCAGCGCTGGTTCTCCACGACCCTCCATCGCGAAGCAGGCGACCCGTACTTCCTCTTCGCGGTGAGCAATCTCGGGAGCTTCGCCGCCCTTCTCGCGTATCCCTTCGCCCTCGAGCGGATCCTCCCGCTCTCCGGGCGCGCTGCCGGGCACGGCCCCCTGTCGCAGAGCCTACTGTGGTCCGCCGGCTACGTGCTGCTCGGGGGTCTCGTCATCGCGAGCGGCTTCGCGATGCTACGGTGGCGCGCCGCTTCCGAGGCGGTTCGCGGGGCGAATCCTCCCGCGCCGCAGCGGGATGGAATCCCCTGGGCGCGCCGCGTGCGGTGGGTCCTGCTGGCGCTCGTGCCGTCGAGCGCGCTGCTGGGAACGACCCAGTTCGTCACCACCGAGGTCGGATCCGCGCCGCTCCTCTGGACGGTGCCTCTCACCGTGTACCTGCTCACCTTCGTCCTGGCGTTCTCGCGCCGCGTACGGATCCCTGCTCGGGCTTCCGGAGCCGGCCTCGCCGTTCTCGTCGTGGGTGTGGCGGGGGCGTGGCTCCTCGATGTGCGGCCTCCCGCCCTGGCAGCGATTGCCTTGCACTTCCTCGCGCTTCTCGCGGTGGGATTGGCTTGTCACGGGCGCCTCGCGTCGGACCGCCCCGCGCCCGAGCGCCTGACCGAGTACTACCTTTGGATCGCCGTCGGAGGGACCCTGGGCGGGTCTTTCAATGCGTTGGCGGCTCCTGTGCTGTTCGACTCCGTGGTCGAGTATCCACTGGCGCTGATGGCGGCGTGCCTGCTCGCGCCGCTCGCTACGCATCGCGCTCGAACGGCGTCCGGCCCACGGCGATGGGCCACCGACGCGGCGACGGTCGCCGTGGTCGCGGCCGCGGCCTTCGGGCTCGACGCGCTGGCGCGGAGTGCCTCGCCGGGAGCGCTCCCGACCGCGGCCCGGGTGGGTGTTCCGTGCGTCCTTGCCCTGGCGGCGATGAGACGGCCCGTTCGATTCGCGCTAGCCCTGGGCGTTCTCTTCATCGCCGGGAGCGTCCGGACGAACCTCCTGGAACCGCCGCTCCTCCGGGCTCGGACCTTCTTCGGGGTCCACCGCGTGGTGCGGATCGAGCCCAGGTTCGTCGCTGTCGAGCCCACCGGGGCCAGCCGGCGGTTCGGGATCCCGTTCCACGTTCTCGTCCACGGCACCACCCGGCACGGCAGCCAGGCCGTGGAGCCGGACCGGCGGAGGACACCGACGAGCTACTACCATCGATCGGGCCCCATCGGACAGGTCTTCGAGTCCCTCGAGCGATCCGGACGCGCCGATCGCGTCGGCGTGGTCGGGCTCGGCGCGGGAACTCTCGCGGCCTACGGCCGGCCGCGGATGCACCTGACGTTCTACGACATCGACGACGAGGTCGTCCGCATCGCAAGGGACTCGGGCCTCTTCACATACCTCGCGGACAGTCTCGCTCGAGTCGACTTCGTCGTCGGGGACGGCCGCACATCCCTGGGGCGTGAGCCGGACGGGACGTTCGGATTGCTCGTCCTCGACGCGTTCAGCTCGGACGCCATCCCGGTCCATCTGGTGACCCGTGAGGCGGTGAACCTCTACCTCGGGAAGCTCCGTCCGGACGGTGTCCTCGCGTTCCACCTTTCGAGCGCCACCGTGGACCTGGTGCCGGTCCTTGTCGCGATCGCGGCGGACCTCCGCGTGGCGATGCTTCTCCGATCCGATCCGGTCGCCGGCGTCCCGGAGCAGATGGAGGGGAAGGACTCCTCCCAGTGGGCGTTGCTGGCCCGCAGCGCCACGGCGTTGGAACCGATCGCGGCGGACCCTCGATGGAAGCGTCTCCCGACGTCCTCGATGCCGCCGCGTCCAGGGTTGCTCTGGACCGACGACTTCTCGAATCTTCTGAGCGTTCTGCGCGCGCGCTGAGACGAGGCCCGCGCCGCTGCCGGTCATCCCGGCCGTCTCCACGGTCTCGCAACGCAGCTTCGTGAACAGCCCGGGCACCGGCGTCGCCGGCCATCGCCAAGCGGTTCGAGCGGAGAGCCGGTCGAGGGGTGTACGACAGGAATAGTGAGGAGACGATGCTGCGAATCGGCTCCTCCTCACTTTCCTGTCGTACACCTCCAGTCGAGCCGGCACGTGCGAAACCTCGGCGATGCGATATCCTCTTCGTCGTAACCGGTGTCGCGCGGCGACGGCACCTGTCGTGGGTGTCGTCGAATTCGAGCTTCGGAACAAGGCATGCACGGCAGAGGCTCCGTGCGGCGGATGAGATCGTGCGACGACGAGGCGTGCGAGCTCTTCGCGGTACGGGCAGAATCCAGTTGGCATGTTCACGGGAGGAACGATATGCGGTTCGGATCTGGGATTGCGGGCGTGGTGATGGCGGCGGTGGTGTTGTGGCAGGGATCCGGAGCCTGGGCCGGAGAGCCTTCGCGCGACCTCGTGGTCCTGCCCCTCTCCGCTCAGCACATCCTCATCGAGCGGAACATCCCGGTGACGTTCAAGGGATCCGGGTTCTTCCTGGCGGAGTGGACTGCACGGGAGCAGGCCGAGAACAAGGGGCTCGGCCTCGACTTCGAGCTCCTGCTGCGCGACGTGAGTGACGAGACGAGCCTCTTCCTCTTCGAGCTGCATGAGGGCGAGGAGCCGCCGGCTGCCTGGACCTCGCGGATCCTCTACCGCCACGGACTCAACGTGGTTCTCCGCGCGGAAGATTCCGAGGCGCAGGAGTGGACCCTTCGCGGCCATCACCCGGTGCGCTTGTGGCACCAGCCGCACGGGTGGGGGACGAGGCGTACCGAGCTCGTTCCGTTCGACTGCTCCGCGAAGCCGGTCGTGAGCGAAATCCTCGGCAAGACGACCCAGGCCCAGTGGCTGGACTGGATCGAGAAGCTGTCGGGCGCCGAGCCCGTGGACATCGGCGGCACATTGGCCACGATCGATACCCGGTTCACCTCGGCGATGTTCAGCGGCGCCGCGAACGCCAGGGGGTTCGACTTCGTCCGCCAGCAGGGCCAGGCCTGGGGGTTCAGCGGCGCGAGGATCGAAGAAGATCCGTTCTCGACGGGACCTGCGGGGAAAAACCTCGTCCTGACGATTCCGGGACAGACGGCGCCGTCCCAGGAGGTCCTCCTCACCGGTCACCTGGATTCCATCTGGCAGTCCGGAAGCTCGACCACATCGGCTCCCGGCGCGAACGACAACGGCACCGGCTCGGCCACCCTTCTCGAAGCGGCGCGCATCCTGCGGCAGTACCGATTCGGCCGCACGATCCGCATCGTCTTCTTCACCGGGGAGGAGCAGGGTCTCTACGGAAGCGCGGCGTACACCCAGGACCACCCGATGGGCGGGATTCAAGGGGTCGTCAACCTGGACATGTTCGGCTACGACGCGAACGGCGATCGCTGCTTCGAGATCCACGCCGGATCGCTTTCGCAGTCCCAGGACGTGGGCAACTGCTTCCAGGCGAGCGTGGCTTCGTACTCGCTCGGCCTCACCCGCGACTTCCTGACGTCGACGGCCACGAACCGGTCCGACCACGCCTCCTTCTGGAACGTGGGCGTGGGGGCGATCGAGATCGCGGAGAACTACTTCAGCGACAATCAGGTCGGCGGGTGCGTGGGGAGCGAGCCGAATCCGTACTACCACACGAACAACGACACCATCGCCTTCAACATGCACCCTCCGTACGCGTTCTCCATCGCGAAAGCGGCGCTGGCCACGATCTCGGCGATGGCCCTCCCGATCGAAGCGTGCTTCGCGTCGGCTCCCGTCGTGTCGGCGAATCCAGGAATCAACCAGGTCGACCTGTCCTGGGCGGCGGTCCCGGGCGCGGCCTCCTACAGCATCCTCCGATCGGCGCAGGGGTGCGGGGGCGCATTCGTGTCGGTCGGGCAGACCGCCGCGACGACGTTCGTCGACACGAGCGTGGGCGCGACGACGTACGCCTACCGGGTCGAAGCGGTGGCTGCGGACGGGGTGTGCGTGTCGGCCGAAAGCGCGTGCGTCACGGCGAGCCCGACCGTCTATCTCGCGAACGCCACGTCCGCGACGTACGCCGACTCCTGCTCGGGCGGCGGGCCGGGCTCCGGCAACGGCGTCCTGGAGCCGGGCGAGACGGTGGTCATGACGGTCACGCTGCGCAACGACGGCAACGCGACCCTCACCTCGCTCGGCGGGAGCCTGTCGTCCACGACGCCGGGGCTCGCCGTGCTGGATCCGACCGCGGCGTGGCCGGACCTCGCACCCGGCGTGTCCGCGTCCACGATTCCCGACCACTTCAGCTTCCGCGTGGACCCCGGGACGGCCTGCGGCACGGTTCTGTCGTTGCAGCTTTCCACCTCGAGCGCCGAGGGAGCTTGGAACCGCACGTTCACTCCGCTCGTGGGCACGCCGACGACGACACAGTCCACGATTCCCTCGACGGACGTGCCCAAGACGATCAACGACAACGCCACCGCGGCCTCGACGATCATCGTCTCGACCACGGCCGCCGTGCAGGACGTGAACGTGGTCCTGACGATCGCCCACAGCTACGACGCCGACCTGGACATCTCGCTCGTGGGTCCGAACGGGATGCGCGTCGATCTGTCGAGCGACAACGGCGGCAGCGGCGACAACTTCACGGGGACGACGTTCGACGACGAGGCCGCGAACCCCATCACGAGCGGAGCTGCCCCATTCTCGGGGAGCTTCCGTCCGGAGCAAGCGCTGTCGATTCTCGACGGGATCCCCGCCAACGGGATCTGGCGCCTCGAGGTCGCCGACGACGCGATCCAGGACACGGGGCAGCTCACGTCGTGGTCTCTCGTCCTCACGACCGCGGCGGCGCCGGTGTGCAACCTGTGCGCCGGCCCTGCCTCTCCGGGCGAGGCAGGGGCCGCGAGCCCGCTGCTCCTGTCACGGGCCGGCACGGACGTCGTCATGGACTGGGGAGTTCCTCCGAATCCCTGCTCCCCGGCGACCTTCGCGGTGTACCGTGGCGATCTCGCGACGCTGGCCGCTGGAGCGTACGATCACGACACCCAGCTCGCGTGCGGGGTGAGTACCGGCACGTACCGCCTGGCGGTCGACGACGTTCGTCTCGGCGACGCGGCCTATTTCCTCGTCGCCGCGGACAACGGACTGGCCGAGGGATCCTACGGACGCGCATCGACCGGCGGCGAGCGGCCAGCCTCGGCGCAAGCCTGCCGGGCCGGGCAGGATCTGACGAGCTGCCCCTGAGGTGTCGAGGCGTCCTCGAGCGAACCGCCCGCTACCAGTGAGGCGAGCACCCGTCGTCTCTCGCGTACGTCCCGCGATCGGGTTTGGATCGTCTTCGATCCGAACCCGGTCGCGGGAGCGGGGGTCCGGGGGAGACCCCCGGATGCCGGTTCGGTCCGAGGCGAAGCCTGCTAAATGTCTCTCCGCGCGAACACGATCACGGCAACGACGAAGCCGGCGAGAGCGACCGAGAGCAACACGGCGAGGTGAGCGACGGCAAGCGGTCGGCCGGCAACCAGCTCGAGACCGCTGCAGTAGCGGAACGGCGAAAGCCGAGCGAGGCGCGCCGCGGGCTGCCAGAGACGTCCGAGATAGTCGAGAAGGAAGAGCGCCAGCGCCGCCAGCGCGGTGACCGCTCCGGCGGTCGACCGGCGGCGACTCCGCGATGCCACGGCCAGCGCCAGGCCCCCCCAGCAGACGGCGAGCGCCCAGAGGTTCCCCGCGAGAGAGAGGATCAGCCGAGCCGAAGGACGCGCCGCCTGCGAAGGGGCGATCCACGCGCTCCCGAACCACGTTCCGGCCGCCATCATGGCCACCACGACGGTGACCCCGAACGTTACGACGACCGCGCTTCTCGCCACGACGACCTCGCGCCGAACCGGACGCGCGAGAATCAGGTCCGCGAAGCCCGACTCGATCTCGGCCGCCGGCTCCGTTCCGAGCGCGACGGCGAGCGCGACGACCGCGGCGGTGACCGCAACGTGGAAGTAACCGATCGCCGCCACCCCCGCGTAGGACAGCACCGACGCCAGGGCCGGACCGATCAGCGTGCGGACCACGGGCGGAAGGATCGCGGCGACCTGACCGAAGAGCCCCGAGCTGTGAAGCGCGGAGCCGGCGAGGGCAAGGACCACCTGGAACGCCGCAAGAATCGATCCCAGGGTCAGCACGAGGGCCGCCGACCGCCTCAGAGAGCGCAGAATCAGCGCGGCGGCGCCACGCATCACGCCCCCTCCCGGAAGAAGCGCAGAAGCACGTCCTCGAGATGCGGCTCCTGCACCTCGAGGTCGGCGACCGGCAACCCCGACAGGCGGCCGAGGAGCGGGCCGAGCGCGCCGCTCACCGTCAGCTTCCACTCCGAAGGCCCCAGCGCGACCGGCTCGCACCCGTCGGGCCATGGCCCCTCGGGCCGCTCGACCGCCCGACCGAAGACGACGCGAACGGTACGCGCGGCGAGCGCGCGGAGATCGTCGACCGTCGAGACGAGCACCAGAGCACCCTGCCGCAAGAGCGCCACCCGGTCGCACACCCGCTCGACCTCCGACAGGACGTGCGAGGACAGGAACACGGTGCGACCGCGTTCGCGCACCTCGCGCAGCAGCGTGAAGAAGGCGTCCTGCATCAGCGGGTCGAGCCCTTCCGTCGGCTCGTCGAGCACGAGGAGCGAAGGAGCCGTCTGGAAGGCCTGCACGATGCCGAGCTTCCTCTTCATCCCCGCGCTGTACTCGCGGAGTCGCCGGTCCAGGTCGGCAGGGCGCAGGGCGAGCCGCTCGATCAACTCGTCTCGATACGCCGTGTTCACACCCCGAGCCTCGAGCCGTGCGAGAAGATCGAGAATCTCCCGGCCCGTCATCTCTTCCGGCATGCACGGCTCTCCCGGCAGGTACCCCACCCCGGCTCGGGCGCGCAGCCCTTGGCGCTGGCAGTCGAGTCCGTGGATCCGAGCGCTGCCGCCGTCGGGCCTCAGGAGATCGAGTAGGATGCGGATCGCGGTGGTCTTGCCCGCGCCGTTGGGTCCGAGAAAGCCGAACACCTCCCCGGGCGCGACCGTGAAGCTCACCCCGTCGAGGGCGAGCAGACCGCCGTACCGCTTCGTGATCCGTTGGAGCTCGACCGCGGGGGATCGCTCCTCCGGGCTCATCGCCTTTCCACCGGCCTGGAATCGTCGCTTCGCCTGTCCCTGGTATCGAAAATCCAGATCGACCCGAGCCGCTCGATGGGCTCGTGCGAGCGCAGCCACGCGAGGTGGTCCGGCTTCACCCACACGATCCGGTTTCCCGGCGCCGGTGCAGGGTACGGCTGGCCCTTCAGAAAGCTCACGCTCACCGCGAGCACTCCGCTCACCGGCCGAGGAGGCACGGGCTCGTAGGAGAGCCCGTAGAGCCCCGGATCGACGTGGCCGAAGTAAAGGAGCCCGATGGGCCCGTCCGGCCGGAGTCGCGACACCGTCGCCGGAACCCGGTACAGGTCCTGGCCCCAGTCGAGGTTGGAATCGAGGAGCCACTCGTGCCCTCTGCTCGCACCGCCCGCTACCGCGTTGAAGTACGTCAGAGGATCCGGGGCGACGCGCACCGCGGTGAAGAGACCGACCGCCATGGCGACCGCCGCCAGGCCGTCCCGCCAACGACCGCGCCCCGGGCCGAGCCTCTCCGCGAAGACGACCCCGGCGATCAGGTGGAGGAACGGGAAAAGCGGCAGCAGGTAGCGTACCCCGACGTCGAGCCGATTGAACGCCGACAGGAACAGGAAGAGGCTCGCGCAGGGGAGGAGAATCGGCCACGCCTCGGACGCTCCGATCCCTACCCGCCGCCACAGGACGATTCCCGCGAGGGCGAGGAGAAGCACCGGAATCGGGGTTTTCACGAGCAGCGCCACGAGGTTGTAGTACCACCAGCCGTCCTTCGACCACTCTCCGAGGAGATAGCTCCCGAATTCCCCCGACTCGGTGTCGCGCTTCTGGGCGTCGAAGCCGGAGACATAGGCGCGCGGCAGCGGAACCGGCGTGAAGCCGGGCAGCGCCGCCTGAACGCGGCTGCAGAACGCGGAGTGGAACCGGTACGTGTCGAGCCGCCGCAGCGATCCCTGGAATCCCATGGAGCCGTTCACGACGAAGATCGAGCAGGCGAGAAGGACCGCGGCGTCGCGGGCGAGAAGAGCCGTACGTTTTCCGGTGCCGCTCGCCGCAGGCCGCCTGCGCAAGGCAAGGAGCGCGAGCGCGGCGGGGAGGATCAGCAACGCCGTGAACTTCACCGCCAGCGCCAGGCCGAGCGCGCCCCCGGCGATCGCGATGGCGCGCGTGTCGCGGCGTCGGCAGGCCCACGCCAGGGTGAAGCAGGCGAGGAGAATCGTGAACGTGCATCCCATGTCGATCGTCGCCAGCCGTCCGTGGGCCAGGACGGGAGGCGACAGAAGGAACAGCACGGCGGCAACCGACGCACCGCGCTCGCCGAAGAGCCGCCGGGTCCAGACGAACAGCAGCAAGCCGGTGGCCAGTGTCAGCCCGACGACCATCATCCGGGCGCGAAGGAAGAAGGAGAAGTACAGATCGCGATTGGCATCCAGGAACCGCCGGCCGTATTCCCACGGACCCCAGCCGAGCGGATTGCCCGAGAATTCGGGCACCACCACCCGCGGGTCCGCCACGACCGGCAGCGCCATCCAGAGCTTCATCAAGGGGGGGTTCTTCGCGTAGAGCGAGAAATCTCCCTGATGCCAGCACACGCATCCCGCCGGGAGGTGGGCGAACTCGTCGATCGTGGGAGTCTCCCGGCGTGCCCCATGAACCGAGATGACGAGGAAGATCGCCGCCGCGAGAAGCGCGGCCCCTCGCCAGAGCCGGGTGACTCGTCCTTTATTCCCGTCGCCCAAATCTCGCCTCGGCCGGCACAGGAGCGAACCCCCTCGACCGGCGCCGTGCCCGATCGTGCCACGGAGCGAGCTGGGCGCAAAGAGGTACCTTGCGAGCGAAGCGAGCGCTTCGTCCCACGGGACAGGGTCCGGATCGCGTCGCGGCAGGCTGGCCGTCCCCTATCCCTCGGCGTAGGCTGAGGGCCTCGGCGCGGGCGTCGATCGCCCGGGAGCGCTCGAAGAAGAGGTGGGAAGGCATGCCGCGGCTCCTCGCCGGATCGGATCGTATCCCCGGCTGGGCGGTGCCGGCGGGGCTCTTCGGGGTCGCGCTGGTCCTGCGCCTCGTGCATCTTGCGACGATCGGCGACTCCCCGTTCTCGAGCCATCTCTGGCTCGACCTGGCCTTCTTCGACGAGTGGGGAGGGAGAATCGCGGCGGGTGAGTGGATCGGCACCAGCCTCTTCTACCAGGATCCCCTGTATCCGTACTTCCTGGGTGTCGTGTACTCCCTATTCGGACACCGGCCCGGTGTCGCGATCGCAATCCAGTCGGTGCTGGGGGCGCTGGTGCCCCTCTTCGTGTACGCCGCGACGATCCGCGGTGTGGGCAAGAGCGAGGCGATCGTCGCGGGGCTGCTCGCCGCCTCGTATCTTCCGGCGATCTTCTACGAGGGGCTTCTCCTCAAGTCCTGGATGGATCTGTTCCTGGTCGCCGCAGCGGTCTGGTGCCTGGCGTTGGCAATGGACCGCCGATCGGCTTTCGCGTGGGCGGCGACGGGAGTTCTCCTCGGAGCCGCCTGCCTGGCGCGGGGCAATCTGATTCTGGTTCTTCCGGCTCTCGCCGCATGGATCCTGGTAGACGGCGAGTCGGGCGCCTCCCGCCCCTCGTCCCGCGGCCGGGCCTCGGCTGCGGCGTTGCTCCTCGCGGGAGCCTGCCTCGTTCTCGGCATCAGCGTGGCGCGCAACTTCATCGTCTCCGGGGGGTTCGTCCTCACGACCGCCCAGGCCGGCCAGAACTTCTTCCTCGGGAACAACCCGTCGAACACGCAGGGAGAGTGCGACCCGCCGCCGTTCCTGCGCACGAACCCGAAGTACGAAGAGGCCGACTTCACCGCGGAGGCGCAGAGACGGACCGGACGCGAGATGACGCCGCGGGAGATTTCACGCTTCTGGTTCCGGCAAGGGGTCGGCTGGATCCGCGAGCACCCGGCGGACTGGCTCCGCCTCACCTGGCGCAAGCTCCGGAACTACTGGGGTGCGTACGAGATCCCGGACAACATCGATCTCTACGTCTACCGTGAGTGGGCGCCGGTGCTCCGCTGGCCGCTTCCCGGCTTCGGGGTCGTGGCCCCGCTCGCCCTCCTGGGGGTGGTCTTCGCCTTCAAGCGGCCGGGCTGGCCCCGCGCGCTGCTCGTCTTCCTCTCGGTCTACACGGCCGCGGTCGTCCTCTTCTTCGTGCTGTCCCGGTACCGGCTCGCTGCCCTGCCGCCGCTGTTCGCGTTCGCCGGGGTCGGCGCGGTGGAGCTGTGGAGGAGGATCCGGAGCGCGATCGGCGATCGATCGCGCCGTGCGCCGGCTCTGCGCGCCGCGGGTCTCGCCGCGGCCTTCTTTTGCGCGGTTCATCTGCCGGTGAGAGCGCCGGCCGACGATCCGATCTACCGCCTCGCGTCGGCGCTGAGGCTTCCCGTCCGAGCCGCAAGCGTCGCCACGGAGCATTTCAATCTCGGCGTGGTGTACGCGAAGAACGGAGACCTCGCGAGCGCGGAGCAGGAGCTTCGCGTGGCACTGCGCGAGGAGCCGAGGCAGGTGAAGGTGCACCTCGAGCTGGGAAAGGTGCTCGCCCGCGACGGGAGGATCGACGAGGCGGTCGAGTGCTTCGAGCGCGCGGCGGAGCTCGAGCCGTGGCAGTCCCTTACGTTCCACACGCTCGGGATCCTCCACCGGCGGGCCGGGAACCTGGTGGCGGCCGAGGCCGCGTTTCGCGAGGCGCTCCGGCTGGACCCGAGGCGGGCGGATACCCGAAGGGAGCTCGAGGCACTGGCCAAGACGGGGTCCTGATGCGACTCCTCCAGACGCCGGCGCCAACGGATGCCCGGCGGCTCGCAGCCGGGTCCGGCCGCCGCCGTCAGCCCGTCGTTTCCGGGGTCAGGAGGCGCGCTTCCCCGAGACCGCGAGAGCTGGTTTTGTCCCGACGCGTCGCTCGGGGGTCCGCCTGCACTCGTCGGGGATCCGATCGTGGTTCACGTCCTGGCTCGTCCCGTGCGTGAGGTCGATCTCGTCCGACGCGCCGTTGCCATTGCAGTCGGGGAAGATCCTCACGTAGTAGACGTCCTGCTCGCCGTTGAACGTCGCCGCGTACGCCACGTCCGCGCCGGTTTCGTCCGAGTCCAGCGTGATGTAGTCGCCGATCTTGTTCTGGCGGGGGTATCCGGCAAGGCTGTTGAACGGAGGGCTCACGGGCACGCTGCGCAGCCACGTCGCCCCGCCGTCGTAGGACCAGCGATAGCGAAGCTGCGACAGCTCCCAGTGAGCGCACACGATCGTGGCCCCGCTCGAGTCGCGCTCGACCGGGCAGCCGTTGTCGTACCAGATCACGTCGATCCGGCCGTTCGCCGAGACACTCGCGGCGGCGAACCACTGGTACGTCACGCCGCTGGGGTCGTAATCGTCGTTGATCCGCTGCGGCGGGCTCCAGGTGGCTCCCCCGTCCACGCTGCGAGAGAAGTGCACGTCGAGAGGGTCGGTGCCGGCGAACGGGGTCGCGGAGGAGACGAGGTACACGTTGCCGCGGGTCGGACCAGGGGAGCGATCCACGACCACGTTGGCCTGCCCCAGCAGACCACCGGGATTCGGGTCACCTCCGAATCCCATGGCACCGCCCAGATCCACCACGACCCCCGTGAACGTGGGGATCACGCCGGGATTCCGGGCGTTCACGGACTTCGCGACGACGAAGCGGTCGAGGTCTTGAAAGAGCGTGCCGTCGGCCCCGGCCGCGTACACTTCCCCGCTCGGTCCGACCGCCATGGTGCCGAACGTCGGCCACAGAGCGACCGGAACGGGCGGCTCGAAGGAGACTGCGCCGTTCGCCGATCGGGTGAACACGTTCGGGGCGAACTGGGTGAAGAACTTCTGCCAGATTCCGTAGATGTGTCCGTCGCTCGGCCCCCCGGAGCGATCCACCACCATCCAGTTCTTGTCGCCGCCCCACGCGAACGTTGGGGGCAGCCACGTCGCGCCGCCGTCCGTCGACTTGAACACGTCGACGAGATACCCCGCGGGGCTGCCTCGAAGGCTCTGGTAGTAGAAGTTCCCCTGCGAATCGGCGTCGACCACCGGATCGCTTCGAAACACCCCGGTCTGGAGCACACCCGGGAAGGTCCACGTCGCGCCGTTGTCGAACGTGTACGCCCACCCCGCCTGGCGGAAGTTCGAGGTGATCGAGTCGAACTGCCGCCAGCCGATCACCATGTTGGCCCGGTTCAGGGGGTTCACCGCGATGGACGGCTCGTTGGCCGCGTCACCGACGATGTTGAGGCCGCGGGCGTCCACGTTGACCTGGACGCTCGTGAATCCGTTGAACTCGATGATCCGGGCGATGGAGCGCGCCGACTCTTCGAGGCGCGGGTTCGCCTTCGCGGGCGGATCGTCCTGGACCTCGAGCCTCCTCGGGGCCCGGGGACCCGGATCGGCCGGAGAAGCGGAGTTCCGACCCATCCGCGAGGCGGGGGCAGTGGAGGCGAGCGAGAGGATGATGAGAACAGCGAGAGCGAGGCGACGAGGAGAACGCATCGGCAACCCTCCCCAGAAGGACTCGATCCGGATTATACGGTGAAGTCTCGACGAGGGCCTGGGGAACACGTTCGACGTTGCGGGGATTCAGGAGCGTCGTTCATGATGCGCTGCGTGTCACCGGGAAACCAGAACGACCCACGGGAGGCTCTCCCGCGGGGGCTCGCCGACCGATGCGAGGAATCAGAACTTGATCAGAATGCCGCCGAAGATCTGGGACTGCGTGGCGTCTTCGTTGTCGTCCGCTCCCTGCCACGACGCCCAACGGAGACCGAAATTCATACCGGCGTTGTCCCACGGATAGAACTTCAAGCCTGCCACTAGGCCGTAGCTGTTGTCGAACGTGTCGCCTGCGTCGCCCCCGTACATGTTGTACTCGGCGCCGAGGTAGGGATGCATGTTGGTTCCGGCCTTGAAATTGTAGTTGTAGAAAACGCCGAACGCGGTCGCGTCCAACGCGTCGTCGCCACCATCCAGCTTCTGGCAGGACAACTGCCCTCCCAACTCCTGTGTCTCGGTCAGCAGGAAGCCGAAGGACCCCGCGAGATCGCTCGGAAAGCCGTCCGCCTTCTCCGATTCGTCGGTTCGGCTCCCGAGAGCCGCCGTCAGGGACAGGCGGACAGGAAGCGCTCGACGGAAGGGGTTCCGCGATCTCCTTCGTATCCCCACGTACCCGGAAAGCAAGCGCTCCCGCCGCGGACGAGGTACCAGAACCACCCGCCGACGTTCGGGACGAGAGGGTCCGAGGCCGACGTCGACGAAAGACCGAGCTCGAGACAGGTCGTCGATCCGGCGCCCACGGGAAGCTCACCCGCATCGCCCCGCGCCAGATCGTACTCGCCGTCAGGACCCGCCGTCGGATCCCACCCGAGCCCGACCTTGTCGGACCCCCATCGCAGGTTCGTCACGTCGGCCGGAACCGGGATGGCGCCGACGCAGGAGCCGCCGAAGCACGCGTCGGCGAACGTGCAGGAGTTCCCATCGTCGCACGGCGTCCCGTCCGGCGCCGCGCCGGCGACACACAGGCCTTGCGCGCAGATCCCAGAGCTGCATCCCCGGGTCAGCAGGTCGCAAGCCGCATCGCTCGAGCAGGCGAGGGTGTTGGGAGCGGCGGGCGTGGGCGGCATCGGAACGAAGGCGGGCCCGCCATCCGGAAAGCGTCCCCACGGAACATCGGTGGTCTGCGTCGCATACGACAGCGTGTCGATCGGCATCAGGTCCGCATCGAAGAGCCCGATCTGCTCTCCCGCACGCAGGAGCGTGAAATTCGTGTGGGTGGCCCCTTCCGACGGCTCCCCGTCGGCCCAGAACAGGAGGTGCCCCAGGGGGGCGATCACCATTCCCGCCGGGATTGGATACTGAGAGGGAAGCGCCAAGGAGTCGGTGAGGTGCATGCCCCCCAGGTCGATGGAGATCGACGCGGGATTGAAGATCTCGATGTAGTCGTCGAAATCCCCGAACTCGTCGGCGATCACCGTGTTGTTCGACGCCAGGAGTTCGTTGATCACCGGATGGGGGTGCAGAACGTAGCCCCACGCGTCCCCGGCAAACGGCTTCGAATCCACGTCGCGGATCGCGCCGGGTAGCAGCGTCACGAGCACCGCTCCCGGAGCCGGCGTCGCCCAGCCCGAGAATCGGTACGGCCCCGCGCTGCCTGCGGCTTCCGAAACCGCGGTCGCCTGCGCGCCGTTCACCAGGAGATCGGCCGCGGCCACGCCGGTCACCGGCTTGGTGAACCAGACCGCGATCGATCCGAGGCTCACGACGTCCCGCCCGCGCACCGGAGATTCCGCGGCCACCGCCGGCGGAGCCGTCTCGATCGTGTAGGTCCAAGCATCGCCCGCGAACACGAGCAACGGGTTCGCTGCGTCGGCGATTCCCCCGGGGCCAGGACGACGGTCGCGATCCCCGGCGGGAGCGGCGCGGAAAGGTGGAAGAGGTACCGATCGGGAGCCTGCGCCACCACCGATGCCGCGGACGACCCGTTCGCCGTCAGGTCCGCGGCGTCGACGCCGGTCACGGCGCCGCTGAAGGTGACCTCGACGGTGGGGAGATCGTTCACCACCGCATCGCGCGACGGGACCGTCGTCACGACGACGGGATCCGGCGGCCGCTTCACGATCGTGCAGGTGTCGCTCACCGCTCCGGTCCCACGGACGTTGGTGAGCGTCACGGTGTCGCCGTTGAAGTCCAGCAGAACCGACCCGTGGACCGCCTCCGAAAAAAACATGACCGGGTGGTCGAGGCTCCCCCCGGTCGAGGCTCCGCCGTGTCCCGCGACCACGTACACCGTGCCGTCATGGGCGTTGCCGCCTGGGTTCTTCCGGTACGGACCGTCCCCCGCCGGGTTCCCGTCGCCTGAGTCCAGAATGTGGCCCTGCGCGAGCAGGGTGGCGCGATCGGGGGTCGGGGTGGCGTAGGTCCCGTCGATCAGATACGACCGCTCGTACGAGTGGGAATGCCCGCCCAGGACCAGGTCGACCCCCGCGGCCTCCAGGATCGGCAGGAGGTTCTGCCTCATCTCGACGTGCGCGGTTTCCGTGTCGGAGTTGTGCGTGCCGTGGGTGTATGGAGGGTGGTGCCAGAACGCGATCACCCACGGCTGCGTGTTCGCCTCCAGGTCGGCCTCGAGCCACGCGGCCATGGCCCCCGTGGCCGAGCGGACGACCTGGTACGAGTTGAGGCACACGAAGTGAGCGTTGGCGTAGTCGAACGAGTAGTACGCCTCCGTGCCGGAAGACTCCCCGCCGGCCTCGCCGCCGGTTGGGAGGACGAATGCGTCGTAGTAGGGTCCCGCCGAGGGACCGGGAGCGCCCGAGACGGTCGACATGCCCTCGTGGTTGCCCAGCGTCGGCCACATCACGGTGTGGCGGAGGATGTCCCGGTACGGGGTGAAGTGGTACGCGGTGAATTCGCTGTCCGTGCCGGAGTAGTACGCGATGTCGCCCATGTGCAGGAACAGATCGGGAGGGTGGGAGCCGGTCGCCGCGAGCATGGCGTCCCGCACCTGAGCCTGAGCCAGGTTCCCGAGTCCCGAGTCCCCCACCACCCACACGCGAAACGGCGTCGAGCTCCCCGCGGGCGGCGAGGTGTCGAAGTAGTGCTCGGCGGTTCCTCCCGCATGAGGGCCTGCGGTCGAGCCGACGTCGTAGTAATACCGCGCTGCGGGTGCGAGGCCGGTCAGCGTCACGGCGTGATCGGTCGACGTCACGGAGGACTCGACCGACCGATCGAGGAGTCCCAGGGTCGTTCCGTAGCGGACCCTGCTGTTCGTCGGAACGTCGGTGCGCCACACGAGGGTCATCGACCCCGGGGTGCCGAGCTGAAGGTACGGCTGGCGGAGCACGGTCACCGGCGGCGGCTCGTCGAGAGTCACCACGAGCCGAGGCCGGTCCGGAAGCGTTACGAACTCGCGCGACGCGAACTCGACGCCGTCGGTCCCGTCGGGGACGAAGATCCAGCCGAGATTCGGCGTGCCGTTCGCCCAGGCTCGCACGCTCGAGGTGACATCCACGCTCTGCACGGCGACGGTCGCGCCCGGGGCGGTCGCGACGAGAGGTCCGATCTGCGTCGGGTCGCACTGCGCGCCGCAGAACGACCCGAACGTGGTCGACTCGGACCAGGCGAGGAGAGCCTCGTGGACCGTCCCAGGGTTTCCAGGGTTCGTCACGGTGTAGGACAGGAAGGCGGATGTGACGTTGGCCCCAGGAGGAATCCGGCCGGACCCCGCTCCCATGATCTCCTCGAAGCGAAGCAGGACGTAGTCCTTCAGGCCGGTACCGCCCGGATGGTCCGCGTCCCATCGAACGGTCGACGCGGCGGCGTAGTCGGTCGTGGGAGAGTTCTCCTCGAGGTATGTATCGCGTGTTCCTGTATAGCCTGCGCTTCCCTCTTGGAACGTGACGATCGCGGCGGATGCCGGGAATCCCGAGAGCGCTCCGAGAACGACGCAGACCTGGCCAAGCCGATGCAGGCTCATGGAGCGTACCCACCCGCACGAGGCGACGGCGGAAGCGTCGCCAGAAGACCCCGCGCCTCGGCGAATCGCGGCGATCTCCGGATCGCGTCCTCGAGATCCGCACGGGCCCCCTCGACCCTTCCCATCGCGAGCCTGACGCGCGCTCTTCCGTAGAGGTGCAGCCCGGTCGGGCTTCTTTCGACGACGCGGTCCGCCTCGGCGAGGGCGAGGTCCATCGCGGCGCGAGCCTCGGCCGGGAGGGCCGCCGCCTGAAGAATCTCCGCCTTCAAGAGGTAGCCCCGCGTCTTGACCGGCGCGCGGCGGATCTCTTCGTCCACGAGCACCAGGGCGTCCTCCCATTTCCCCCGGGACGTCTCCACGCGCAGCAGGGCGGACCGAAGCGCCACGGCGCCCGACAGGCGAGCCAGTCCTTGCCGATACCCGGCCGCCGCGTCGTCGAGCCGTCCCAGCTTCTCGAGAAGCACACCGCGCTCGAGGTACAGGTCCGGGTCCGGACGCAAGGCGATCGCGGCGTCGAAGCCCAGGAGTGCCGCGTCGTCACGTCCGGCGCGGGCGTGGATGCGCGCCCACTCCGCGAGCACCGGTGCCGTGGGCGGCCCTCGTTGCAGGAAACGGGTCAGCTCCGCCTCCGCCTCCACATCGCAACCCAATGCGGCGAGCACCAGACCTCGTTCCGCTGCCACGCGCAGGTCTTCGGGAGCGATCGCTGCGGCCCGATCGAGATCCGCGAGCGCCCGATCGAGATGTCCGTCGAGTCTCTCTCGGTAGGCGCGCTCGAGATAGAGCGTCGCGTTCGACGGATCTCGGGATATGTTCACCGTCAGCGACTCGATCTCGTCGTGGAGCCCCGGATGGGCGAGAGCGGCTCCCTCGGCAAGAAAAAGAAGACCCCGACGAGGACGACCCACGCGATTGCCCGCATGATCACACCACCTGCCCGCCCCGCTCGGTGATCGCCGCAGGATATACGCTTCGAGTTGCCCGAAGAGGGCCTGGTTCTCAGGCCGCCGAGATCCTCGCGACCCCGATCCCCGCTCTCTCGAGCGCTTCCCGCACGGCCTGGGCGATCGCTCGAGATCCCGGCGTGTCCGCGTGGATGCCGATCGTCTCCGCTCGAAGGGGCAGGAGCGTTCCGTCGGTGGCGATCACTCCTTCCCCCCGCGCGATCCGAACGGCCTGTCGCGCGGCTCGCGAGGGATCGGTGAGCAGGGCGTCCGGGTGGCGTCGGGCGCGGAGGCTTCCGTCCGCCTCGTACACCCGATCGGCGAACGCCTCCGCCCCGACCGTTCTTCCCGCCGCGCGCCAGGACTGGAGCGCGTTGGATCCGGCCTGCCCGATGAGCACGAGGTCGGAGGAGTAGCGGCTCGCGCCCCGAGCGATCGCCTCGGCGATCGCAAGGTCACGGCTGGCCGCGTGGTAGAGGGCCCCGTGGGGCTTCACGTGGGAGAGCTCGACCTGCAACCGCCTCGCGATGAGACCCAGCGCGCGGACCTGCGCGTGAACGAAATCCTCGATCCGCGAAGGGCTCATCGAGACCTCCTCACGCCCGAACCGCTCCCGATCGGGGTAGCCGGGATGCGCCCCCACCGCCACGCCGTGACGGATCGCGCACCGTACCGTGGCTTCCATGGCGCCCTCGTCCCCAGCGTGGCCGCCGCACGCGACGTTCGCCGACGAGATGCACTGCATCAGATCCTCGTCGGTGCCGTCGAGGATCGATTCGGGCCGCTCGCCCAGATCGCAGTTGAGGTCGATCGTGGTCCTCACCGCAGCGCCTCGCCCCGGGTCTCCGGAATGAGAAAGATCAACAGCGCGCCGGCCAGGTAGAAGAAAGAGGTCGCGCCGAGGGCGCTTGCGATCCCGTACCGGTCGGCCAGGGCTCCGATGGCCCAGGGAGCCAGAGCGCTCGCGGCCCTCCCCGCGTTGTAACAGAACCCCTGCGCGGCCGCTCGAATCCCCGACGGGAAGATCTCCGCGAGCATGGCGCCGAAGATACTGAAGTACCCGTGGCCGAAGAACCCGATGGCCGGGCTGAGCACGAGGAGCGTAGCCTGGCTTCGAGCGGCGAGGGCGTAAACCGGGACGAGAACTGCGGCCGCGACAACGAACGTGACGAAGACCCGCCGGCGGCCGAAGCGGTCGGCCAGCACTCCGAAGGCGAGGTACCCGAAGAACGCCCCTCCCTGCATGGCGACGATCCACGCGGAAGAGCGGACGACGTCCATTCCCGCGCCCCCCCTCTCCGCCGGCGACGCCAGGTAGGACGGGATCCAGGTGAACAGGCCCCAGTAGGCGAACAGGAGGCAGGAGGCAAGCGCCGTTGCGGCGACCACGCGCCCAAGGAGCGGCGGACGAACCAGCGCGCGCACACGGGACCGCTCGTTGCGCCCGCGGGTGCGGGTCCAGATCGCAGGCTCCGGAACGTGGCGCCGGATCCACACGGTGAGGAGCGCGGGCAGGACGCCGATGGCGAAGAGAGGACGCCAGCCGTGAGCGGGGAGCACCCACGCCGCGAGGCCGGCCGCCAGCATGTACCCCAGCGCCCATCCGGACTGCATGATGCCGATGGCCTTTCCCCGGTGCTCGTCCGGCCATGTCTCCGCCACCAGGACCGATCCCGCCGTCCACTCGCCGCCCAGGCCGATCCCGACGAGCGCGCGCCACACGATCAGCTCCGCCACGTTGCGCGACGTGGCGGTCAGCCCCGTGAAGACCGAATAGACCAGGACCGACACCACGAGCATCCGCGCCCGACCGAACCGGTCCGCGAGGAAGCCGAACGCGATGCCGCCGAACGCCGAAGCGACCAGCGTGACCGAGGCGAGGCCGCCTGCCTCCGCGGCGTCCAGGCCGAACTCGGCGCGGATGGCGTTGAGGGCGAACGCGTAGAGCATCACGTCCATGGCGTCGAGCATCCAGCCGGCCTGGGCGGCGGCGAGGCACTTCCAGGCCCGCGGCTCCACCTGACGCCACCAAGCCGTGCCGCCGATCATGGCTCTCTCATCGCCGCCGCCACCGCGCGCTCCTGCTCGCGGAGCAATCGATGCGCCTCGGCGAGCGAGACGACCTGGAAGCGAACGGCGTTGCGAGGGCGGAGCTGTCCGATCGCGGGCAGGTCGGCCGTGATGACGTTCGCGATCTTCGGGTATCCGCCCGTGGTTTGCTGATCCACGAAAAGGACGATCGGTTGACCTCCATCCGGAACCTGGATGGCACCGACGCACACTCCCTCCGTGGGCAGATCGCCCGGAAGCGCCCGGTGGAGCTGCGGGCCGCGCAGGCGCAGACCCATGCGATCGGCCTCCTCGGTGACCTGCCAGGCCGATCGAAGGAAGGCGGCGATGCTGTCGGCGGTGAACCAATCCCGCTGCGGACCATCCGTGACGCGGAGCACCCGGCGGAAAAGCGCCGCCTCGATCGCGGCTACGGTCGCGAGACTCCGGCGCGTGGCGCGCGCGTCGACGGATCCCACCCGGAGCAAGTCCCCCGGATGGAGGGCGCGCCCCGCGAGGCCGCCCAGCCCCGACGCCAGGTGCGTCGATGCGCTGCCGAGCGTCGGCGGGACGTCGATTCCTCCTCGAACGGAGAGATAGCAGCGCGCGCCGGAGCGAGTGGGGCCCAGACGGAGCACGTCGCCGGGGTCAGCCTCGAAGCTCGCCCACGCCGGGACCGAACGACGAGCGCCGGAGGGCGACTCGAGGGTCGGTCCGAAGTCCGAGCCGGTCACAGCGACGACGCATCGCCCTTCGAGCTCGAACGTTCCGCCGACGAGCGTCATCTCGAGCCCGGCGGCGGCGATCGGGTTTCCCACGAGCAGATTCCCCACGCGCAGGGAGAGCGTATCGGCGGCCCCGGCGGCCGAAACGCCGAGGAGCGCGGACCCGGGGCGACCGAGGTCCTGCACGGTGGTGAGAGCGCCGGGAGCCAGCACGCGGATCGAGGTCATCGCCGATCAGTGCGCAGAGATCCGGAGGAAGGTGGGGACGTCGACCGGGAGGAACCGAACCCGGTCGCCCGGAGCCAGAAGCGCGGGCGGCTCCCGATCCAGGCGGAAGAGCGCGACGGAAGTTCTCCCGACGATCCGCCAGCCTCCTGGCGTCTCGAACGGGTAGATCCCGGCCTGGGCGCCGCCGATCGCGACGCTTCCGGCCGGGACGCGTCGGCGGGGCACCTCGAGCCGTGGCGTGGCGAGCCGCTCCGGAAGGCCGGCGAGGTAGGGAAACCCCGGCGAGAAGCCGAGGAAGCAGACCGTGTAGTCCGCCGCAGCGTGAAGGCGGACCACCTCGGAAGGGTGCAGAGCATGGGAGCGAGCGACGTCCTCGAGATCGGGCGCGTACTCGGGGTCGTAGCACACCGGGATCTCGAATCGCCGTGGAGCCGACTCGAGGTCGTCTCCGGCCTCCGCGAGCGCGTCGCGTACCGCGCGCTCGACCTCGCCGGCTTCGGACCGCGAGGGATCGAAGGTGACGAGCACCGTTGCGTACCCGGCGTGCAGGTCGCGAAACCCGGGGATCCGCGCTCTCCGAAGGGCCGCGAGGGCGACGACGACACGCCGATTTGCGTCGCGCGAGACTCCCTCCGCGACCCGGACGAGGAGTCCGTGATCGCTGGCCCATCGGAAGTCGAACGACGCGGAGGCCTCGCTCACGAGCGCCAGTCTACCCCGTGACCGCGCTCGCTTCGTCGTCGCCCGCCCTCGCAGGACTCGGTCACGCCGCCAAGTTCGACGGGATTCGATGGTCCGCGCGACGGCAATGAACGGAATCGATCGCGTTTCGGTTCCGGAGGCGCTTCCAGACGAGGAGTCCGATCTGCCGAGCTCGAGGCCGTTCAGAACGCGAATTCCATTCCCTCTCGGGCCAGCACCGTGCACGGAAGCTCCGCGCGGGCGAACGCGAGCAGCCGCTCGAGCTCGTCGTCGCTGTGGTCGGGGTGATGGTGGAACAGGGCCAGCGTGCCGACTCGCGCCGCGCGAGCGAGGGCGACGGCGGCGTACCACGTGCTGTGGCCCCACCCCCGACGGAGCGAATCGTATTCGGCCGGGACGTACGTGGCGTCGTAGATCAGGAGATCGGCTCGCGCGGCGAACCGCTCGAGGGCGAGATCGGTGTCCTGGTGGCCGTGCTCGTGGTCGGTGGCGAACACGACGCGGCGCCCGGCGTGCTCGAGTCGCCACGCCAGCGAACCGTCGGGATGGTTCAGCGGGAGTGAAGATGCGATGAGGTCTCCGAGCACGAGCGGCTCGCGGTCCGCCGCGTGGTACTCGCGCCGAGCCGGCGCGCCCGCGAGCGATACGGGGAAGTACGGCGGTCGGATGAACCCTTCCAGCGTTTCCTTCACGGAGCTGCCGGCCGGCGCGAATCCGTGGAACGCGATCGCCGTGCGGGGATCGTACAGGGGAGGGAAGTACGGCAGCCCCTCCAGGTGATCGTAGTGATAGTGGGACAGCAGGAAGTGAAACCGGCGGGAGCCTTCCGGCCGGAGGGGTGCCAGGCTCTTTCCCAGCAGCCGCAGGCCGCTCCCGCAGTCGAGCACCAGGTGCTCGTCCTCGCCGAGCGCCAGGGAAAGGCAGCTCGTGTGTCCCCCGTAGCGGAGGTTTTCGCGGGCGGGCGTCGGCACGGTTCCCCGCGCCCCCCAGAAACGGAGGGTGTACGTCCCAGCGCTCATTGTTCCCTCGAAAATTCGAATTCTATCCGAACGGGGCAGGGGACCGCGACGGCGAGGGGACGAGGCTTCCACGGCAGGAGTGTTACGAGCTTGCCTTACGGGGCTGCGCCCCGACACCTCGGGAAGAAACCGCCCAACCGGAGCGATGCCGGTCCGCCGGCGTCGCGGAGGGCGGGAGCGGGGGTTCGGGGGCAGAGCCCCCGAGCATCTGTTTCTCGAGAGCGGCCTTACGGGGCTGCGCCCCGACACCTCGGGAAGAAACCGCCCAACCGGAGCGATGCCGGTCCGCCGGCGTCGCGGAGGGCGGGAGCGGGGGTTCGGGGACAGAGCCCCCGAGCATCTGTTTCTCGAGAGCGGCCTTACGGGGCTGCGCCCCGACACCTCGGGCAGAAACCGCCCAACCGGAGCGATGCCGGTCCGCCGGCGTCGCGGAGGGCGGGAGTGGGGGTTCGGGGGCAAAGCCCCCGAGCATCTGTTTCTCGAGAGCAGGCAATCCGACTCGAATTCCCCGTCCGATTCAGGGCATCGTCTGCTCACGTTCCTGTCGTACACCCCGTTCGGAGTTCTTGGTTGCCCCGGACGGCGGTTTGGCGTACAGATACACGGGTTGTCTTGCGTGGACGTCCGAGTTCGATTACGCGCCCCGGAACGCGGGGCCTGGGGGTGGTTCCGATGGCATGGGGTAATTTTCGTCGTCGTGTCGGTGTGGCGGGATTCGGCGCCGCGGCAGCGCTCGTCCTGATCCCCATCGCGATCGCCGCGAGCAAGAGCATCAACCTGGACGGCAGGAGCGCGAACGGTTCCGAGAGCACCGTAGCCCTCAACATCATCCCGCCGACCTTTCCCGCGACCGTGGAGAACAAGATCACGAACCGCGCGGTGGGGGATTCGTACACGTTCAACTGGGTGTCCGCGGGGCCGGGCGGGTTCTCGAGCCGGCTCGGGACCGGTACCACCGCGGGAGTCGGAGCCAAGTGGGTCTGGCAAACGGCGCAGGCGCTCTACTCGTTCACCGGGAACTCGTGCGCGAACGATCTCTGCTTCACCAGAGTCGCGGGGCCCGACCCGGTGTCGAACACGCCAGCGTGGGCAGTACCCGGCCGCACGCTGGTCCAGAGCAACGTCACGGTGTCCAGCGCCTCGCTGACGTCCAGCCTGATCACGTTCTTCAGCCCGGATCAGCTCCTCGTGACGGCGACGAGCAGCGTGATCCCCCTCGCCTCGGGGCAGCTGGCGTATTCCACCACCCTCGCGAACAACACGTCGAGCGCCGTGACCGTGGAGGTTCCGCCGGGGCCCTTGGGCTGCTGCGAGTACTCGGGGCAGTTGAACTGCGAAGGCGAGTGCGTGGACTACCTCTGGGACGAGCAGAACTGTGGCGCGTGCGGTCGCGATTGCTCCGAGGTCGTCTCGTGCGACGAGTACGGAGAGCCCGCCTGCTACTGGGGCGAGTGCTACTGCGGCGAGGGCGGCGAGGGCGGCGAAGGCGGTTACTCGTCCCCGACGGAATCGTCCCCGTCGGTCGGGGCGCGACGCGGAGCCGAGGCCCGCGAGGCGGGGCGTCGCGCATCGATCGCGCGGGCCATCCCCGTCGGAGCCCAGCGGCTCCACGACGTCGAGGAAGCGCCCCTGTGCGAGACGGCGGGATCGACGGTCGTCATCCCTCCCGGCGGTTCCTCGACCGATTGCCATGTCAGCGGGTTCCTCGCAAAGGAAATCCCGGGAGTTCTCCGCGTCTGCGGAGGCGACATCCCGGACGGCGAGCCGATGTGCGCCGGCGGCGAGCTGGCGACGGAAGGCACGTTCATGCAGCTCGTGCCCGACGAGACGAAGCCGATCGAGCCCGGGCAGGCGTACTTAACCCCCTACCAGATGGTGGTGCAGGATTCCAATGGCGACGGCATCCTGCAGCCCGGCGAGACCGGGATGCTCTTCGTCACCGTGGTCAACCCGGGGGACACGACCTACGAGGATCCTGAGGCGACTCTCGACAGCCCGCCCGTCGACTTGACGAACGATGGCGATCCCACCGAGGCCGAGGTGATGATCCTGCAGCCGGATTCGCCGTACGATCCCGACGTGGTGGGAGTGACGGCTGCTCCGGGGGCGGAGTGTACCGGCCCGTTCCCGGCCGCGCAGCCCTCGACGAACCTGATCGCGTTCGAGGTGATCGTGCCGCCGGGGCATCCCGGAGACGTGATCCGGCCGTTCTTGCTGAACTTCACGGGCATGGTCGACGGTCAGCCGCAACCGATCGAGGTCCCGTTCTCGCTGGGGATCGGCAGCGCGAGCGCCGACCTGTCCGTCCTGGTCGAGGACGAGCCGGATCCCGTCCCGGCCGGCTCGGATGTCACCTATTCGGTCACGGTCGCGAACGGGGGACCCAGCGACGCCGCGAACGTCGAGATGAGCGACCCGCTACCCGCCGGGACGACGTTCGTTTCGGTCGACCCGCCGTCGGGTTGGATCTGCGATGCGCCGGCGGTGGGCGCCGCGGGCACCGTGACGTGCCGGGCGGAGAGCCTCGAAGTCGGGGACTCCGCGACGATCGAGGTCGTCGTGCGCGTTCCCGGATGCGCGGGAGCGCAGGAGCTGACCAACGCGGCGACGGTTTCGAGCCAAGCGGAGGACGACTCGCCGGAGGACAACACGGACACGGCAACGACCCAGGTCGCGAACCCGGGACCGTTCGTGGACATCCTCCAGCCGGCGAGCGATCAGCTCGGCCTTCCCTCCGTTTCCATCCCCATCACGATTCGCTTCGCGACGCAGTCGGCAGCGCCGATCGCTTCGGAGACCGTCTCGCTCGAAAGCTGCGTGCTGTGGAGCGGCTCGACCACGGGAGACCGGGATGGCCTGCTCAGCGACGAATTCCTACAGGCGAACAAGTACGTTCTCTGCCAGGCCATGGCGCGCTGCGGGATGACCTACCTGTACGAGCCCCGGATCCGCGTCGCGTCCACCGACACGTGCGGGCGAACCGGCCGGGACAGCGTCATCATCCGGAAGAGGCTCCTCAAGACGGAGGTCTGCGCGCGGTAGCGGCCGTCCACCGGTCCGCTCGCGATCGCTGGTTCCAGTCTCGGCCGTCGCTGCTACACTGCCCCCGTTTCGCGCTCGGGGACGGCGACCGCAGGACCGCTCGCGGCGAACGGCGTCGTTTCGCGTCTCGTCACCTTTCCGGCGTGCACCCGTGCCCGGGTCGAGGGGGAGCACCATGAAGCGATCGTCTCTCGTCATCGCCTGGCTGTGCGTTGCGGCGTTGTCTCTGCCTTCCGCGGGTGCCGCGGAGTCCGCCCCTTCCGCGGTCGCGAAAATCGCGTCGGTCGAGAACCGCGTCGAGACGCGAAGCGGCGCCGACGGTCCGTGGCACCTCTCCGTGGCGAAAGAGGAGCTGCGGGGGATGGACCGGGTGCGGACGGCGGCCGCGAGTCGGGCCGCGATCCTGTACTCGGATCAGACTCTCCACCGCCTCAACGAGAAGAGCGAGATCGAGATCCAGGCGCCGAAGGAGGGAGGATCCGGAGTCCTTCGGGTGCTCTCCGGACAGCACTACTTCACCAGCCGGACACCGCGCGACTACGGCCGCATCGAGACCAGGACGGTGACGGCAGCGATCCGAGGGACCGAGTTCGCCGTCGAGGTGGCGGCCGACGGGGCCACGACGATCACGATGATCGAAGGAAGCGTCCTGGCTGCGAACGAACTGGGGAGCGTCAGCGTGACGGCAGGCGAGCAGGCGTTCGCCGCTCCCGGCAAGGCCCCGGAGCGTCGCGTCGCGGTGAGACCCAAGGACGCCGTCGCCTGGTCCTTCTACTACCCGCGGGTCGTGGGAGGCCGCGACGCCGAGCGGATCGCCTCGCTCGGCGCGGACGGGCGCAGCCTCGCCGAGGCGGCGGAGATGCTGTCGTCCGGGCAGGTGTCCGGTGCGCGAGCACTGGTCGAGTCGGCGCTCTCGAAGCGCCCCGACGAGCCGATTGCGCTCGCGCTGGCCTCGGTGATCGCGGTGGCGCGTGACGAGACGGAGGAGGCTCTTCGACTGGCCGAGCGGGCCGCGACGGCCGATCCGGAGTCGCCCGCTGCCGCGCTGTCGCTCTCGTACGCTTCGCAGGCCCGGTTCGATGTCGAGCGCGCGCGGCTCGAGGCGGAGCGCGCCGCGCGCCTCGATCCGAAAAGCTCCGTGGCGCTGGCTCGCGCCGCCGAGCTGCGCATGGCCGAGGGAGACCTCGACGGCGCGCGGCGGGCGGCAGAAGAGGCCGTGGAGCGAGCTCCGAGTGAGGCACGAGCGCTCGCCGTCCTCGGATTCGTGGCGCTGGCGCAACGGAGGACGCCCGCTGCCGAGTCGGCTCTCGAGCGGGCCACGGCGGCGGATCCGGGGCTGCCCCTCGCGCGGCTCGGCCTGGGCATCGCCCGGTTCCGTCGCGGCCGCACGGCCGAGGCGCTGGAGGAGCTCCAGACCGCGACCGCCCTCGATCCCGACGACGCGCTCGCCCGCGCGTACCTCGGCAAGGCCTACTACGAGCTGCGCCGGTCGCCCGAGGCGAGCAAGGAGCTCGAGCGAGCCAAACAGGCCGATCCGTTGGATCCCACCCCGTATCTCTACGAGGCGCTCGTTCTTCAGAACGAGAATCGACCCGCGGAAGCTCTGGACGCGGTGCGGGCGTCCATCGAGCGCAACGACCGCCGCGCGGTGTATCGCTCGCGCCTCCTGCTCGACCAGGACCTGGCGGTTCGAAGCGCCGACCTGGCGCGCGTGTACAACGACCTCGGTTTCGAGCAGCCGGGCCTCGTCGCCGCGCGAAGGAGCGCCGACGGGGACCACGCGAACCACTCGAGCCACCTGTTCCTGTCCGGCCTCTACCGCGCGCTTCCCGGCCTGGCGCCAGCGTTCCTCAGCGAGGTGCTGCAAGCCCGGATCTACCAGCCGGTCAACGTGAACGCCGCGCGGCCGGATGTGGTGGGCGAGACCTCGGTGTCGTTCAACGAGTACACCGCGCTGTTCGACCGGCCCCGCACCCGGGCGTTCGCGGGCGGCTCGTGGGGCGCGACGGACAAGGGGCTGGCCAGCGTGATTCCTGAGAACGCCCAGTGCCTCGGCCCCGGCGGCGCGATCGTCCCCTGCACGGAGGTCGTGACCCTTCGGGAGAGCGAGACGTGGTCGGGCGAGGCGCTCGCCGGCTTCAACGGAGAGCGTTTCACCGCCGCAGTCGGCGCGAGCCGGATCCAGAACGATGGCTTCCGCGTCAACAACGATCGCGAGGACACGAAGTACCGAGGGTTCTTCCAGTGGGCTCCCACCTGGCGCGACAGCGTGCAGCTCAACGTGCTGGTCGGGAGGCAGGAGCGTGGAGACCTTCCGCTGCGGGAGCTCCCGATCCAGATCACCCCCGAGCGATTCGAAACCGACCTGACGAACATCGGCGTCGGCGTTCACCGGCGGGTCTCGGCGGCTTCGGACGTCGCCGTCTCGGCCATCTTCAATGAAACCGAGCAGAGGGTCGAGCGCGGTGACCCGGCCACGGAGACCACCGGCCGGCTTCGTGGTCCGCAGCTCGAGGTCCAGCACGTCCTGCGTCTCCGTCGCGCGAACTGGGTCCTGGGGGCGGGAGGGTTCGACGGGACGTTTCGTCTCGAAAGCTCCGCGGGAGCGGGCCTGGAGGACGAAGACCGATTCATCAATGCCTACGCGTACGCGAGAACACGGGCGGTCGGCCCGCTGGAGTGGACTGCGGGTGCCGCGGTCGAGAGCGTGCAGTCGCCCACGGGAATGCTCCCACCCAGGGATTCGAGCATCGGCCCGGCCGAGCTGGGATTCTCCGACCTGCGCTTGAACCCGAAGCTCGGGGCGACGTACTTCGCGACACCCACCACCGTCGTGCGGGCCGCGGGGTTCTTCCGGACGAGCCCGTTCCTGGGGCGCGTGCAGACGCTCGAGCCGACCCAGGTCGCGGGGTTCAACCAGTTCTACGAAGAGCCGGGCGGCACGCGCTCTCTGTCGTACGGGCTGGGAATCGATCAGGAGATCGGCCCGCGGTGCTTCGTCGGGTTCGAGCTGCTGCGGCGCGATCTCACCATTCCGCAGCCGTACTGTGCCGAGTCCGATCCGTATTCGGGCTGCGCGGGTGCCGTCGCGGATTCGATCGTCGAGCGGGACAGCACGGAGGACCGCGCCACGGTCTACCTGAACGCCACGATCGGACCCCGCGTTTCCGCAGGAATCCGGTACGAGCACGAGTCGCGCGAGTTCGACTTCACGCAGGTGAGCCCCACGGGGCTGTTCGAGGACTTCGTCAGGACTCGGCGGCTGCGCCCCGAGGTGCGCTGGTTCCTCCCCGGAGGGTTCTTCGCGGTGGCGCGGGGGACCCGCTATCAGCAGCGGGTCGACCAGTTCGACGATCTGACCTCGCCCGACCGGAGCCAGGTCAAGAGGGCGTTCTGGGTCGGGGACCTGCAGGCCGGGTTCCGTTTCCCCGGCCGGTGGGGATCGGTGGTGCTCGAGGTGAGCAACGCCAGCGATCGCGAGTACGATTTCTTCCTCCCCGCGGTCCAGGATGAGGTGATCCCGGCACGTAGGGCCGTGCTGCGCATGAACCTCACGTACTGAGCGCGTCGTCGTGCCGCGAGGAGAACACGGGCGGGCGCGAGACGTGCGGTGGGTCCGCACCGCGCTGCTCCTGGCCTTCCTCCCCGGCATCGCGGGGCTGGCTCTGGTGCACTGGCCTCCGGCCGCGTTCCTGGAACGGACCGGTCTGGACCTCCTGTTCCTCCTTCGCGGCGTACGTTCGGCCCCTGAGAGCGTGTGCGTCGTCGCCATCGACGACAGCTCTTATTCCGTGCTGGAGCTCGATGCCGCGCGACCTCTTCCCCGCGCGCTCCATGCCCAGCTGATCCGGACTCTGGCACGCGAGGGGGCCCGGGCGGTGGCGTTCGATATCCTCTTCGTCGACCCCGGTGATCCCGACCAGGACGGCGCGCTCGAGAGCGCGCTGCGCGAGACGGGGATCGTCGTGCTGGGCGCCACGGTGGAGCAGGTCGCGGATCCACGCTTCGTCGAGGCTCGGCTCGTCGACCCGTTCGAGCCCTTCGCCGCGTCCGCCGCCGCGGTGGGCGAGGTGAACCTTCCGCTGGACCGCGACGGCGTGATCCGGTACGGGTGGCTCGCGCACGGCGAGCGTCCGAGCCTGGCCCTCGCGGCGTACGAGGTCGCCACCGGCGACCGCTCCATGCGCCGGCGGGAATCGCGGCTGGTGGACTACTTCGGGCCCGCGCGAACCGTCCGCACCGTCTCGGTCTACCAGGCCCTCGACCCCACCGGGCACCTCCCGCCGGGGTCCTTCCGAGGCAAGGTCGTCTTCGTCGGACTCTCGCGGCCCGCCGCGGCGGGTCCCGCCGAGAAGGATGCGTTTCTCACGCCGTTCCGCGGATCGGGCGGCGAGCAGACCGCCGGTGTCGAGATCCACGCCACGATCGCGGCCAACCTGCTCGAGAGAAGCCAGATCGCGCTGCTGCCGGCCGCCGGCGAGACGGCGCTGCTGCTCCTCCTCCCGCTGCTGGCGTCGCTCGCGTTCCTGTACCTGCGGCCGCTCTACGGCGGGCTCGCGCTCGTCGGACTCGAGCTCCTGCCCTGGATCGCGGGTCACCTGGCGTTCGCCTACGGGCGGACCTGGGTGCCAGTGGTGATTCCTGCCGTCGTGCAGCTTCCCGCGGCGTACCTGTCGAGCGTGCTCTGGTACTACCTGACGACGGCACGCGAGCGCGAGCGCATCCGCCGAGCGTTCTCCTTTTACCTGTCTCCCGAGATGATCGCCCGGATCGCGGAGAACCCCGGCTCGCTGAACCTGGGGGGCGAAGAGATCGTCGGCACCGCGCTCATGACCGACCTGGCGGGATTCACCTCCATTGCCGAGCGCCTCTCGCCGCCGCAGACCGTTGCGATGCTCAACACCTATTTCTCCCGCGTGACGAGGCATGTATTCGCGACCGGCGGCACGCTGATCAAGTTCATCGGCGATGCGGTCTTCGCGATCTGGGGCGCTCCGGTGCGCATCGAAGACCATGCCTCGCGCGCATGTCTCGCGGCCATCGCCCTCGCGCGCGAGGAGGAGCGAGCGGTCCCTGCGGCCGGCGCCCGCCTGGTCACCCGCATCGGAGTCCACACGGGGCCCATGGTGGTGGGGAACCTCGGTTCGGAGCAGCGTTTCGACTACACGGCGATCGGGGATGCAGTCAACCTCGCCTCGCGCCTCGAGGGGCTGAACAAGGTCTTCGGCACCCGGGTCATCGTGAGCGCCGACACCCTCGCGGCGACCGAAGGTCGCTTCGCCTCGCGGCCGCTGGGAATCGTGACCGTCGCGGGGCGAACGGAGCCGGTTGCGATCCACGAGCTGCTCGAAGAGCGCGACGAGGCGACGCGGCCGGACCGGGTCGGGATCGAGCGGTTCGTCCGTGCCCTCGAGGACTTCCGCGCACGGCGCTTCGCCGCCGCCGCGTCGGGCTTTCGCGCCGTCGCCGCGGACCTCGGGGGGAGCGACGGACCGTCGGAGTTCTACCTGCGCGCCATCGAGCGGCTCGAGGCCGCGCCTCCACCGTCGGAGTGGGACGGTGTGGTGGCCATCGAGAGCAAGTGACGAGCTTCGGGGAGAGTTTCCCATGAAGCCCCGGGGCGTCACCCTGGAATCAAGAAAACATCCCGTGGGAACTGCACGCCGGTCTGCCGGCGTGCAGTTCCCACGGGAGCCGGGGGCGCGGGGGCGGAGCGCCCGGATTTGCCTGCAGTTCTTCATGACGCTCCGCGCGTCACTCGGAACGATGAAAACCCGCGCGCGAAATTAGATCTGTCCCCGAAACCCGTCAGCAGCGGGCGAGGAGTAGGAGAGTGGCGTCGTCGTCGAGAGGTCGTCCCGCGCCGTGCCGCCGCACAGCGGCGAGCAGGTCGTCGAGGGACGCGGTGGGATCGAGATTGCGTCCGCGTCCCAGTGCGGCCGAGAGGCCGTCGATCCCCCACTCGTGCCCGTCGGGGCTCCGCGCCTCGAACACGCCGTCGGTATAGAGAAGGACGCGGTCGCCGGGAGCCAGGACGGTCTCGCGCACGTCGATGCGTAGATCCGGAAACGCCGTGGTGAGAAGGGGGCCGGTCGCATCGAGCCGCACCGGATCGGACTGCCGCGACAGCAGGAGCGCGGGCGGATGCCCGGCGTTGAAGTAGCGGAGTCGGCCGTCGGGCGCGAGCAGACCGTAGAACAGAGTGGCGAAGCGGGGTGGCTCCAGGAAGTCGATCCCCTCGCGCAGCGCGGCGGCGACGTGCCGCGGCTCGGGATCGATGCGACGGATCGCGTCGATCGTGGAGCGGAGCATGCCGGCGTACATGGCCGCGCTGACGCCGTGGCCGACGATGTCCACCATGCCGAGGCACAGATCGCCGGTCCGCTCCACGAGGAAGAAGTAGAAATCTCCGCCGAGCCCCTCGCACGGCTCGAATCGCCCCTCCACGTGCCAGCCGGCCCGTCGCAGCGAGCCGGCGGGCAGGAGGCTCCGCTGAAAGCGCCGCGCCTTCTCCAGGTCGTCGGCCAGCTCCCGAGCGTAGCTCTCCTTGGCCTTCCGCTCGCGCTGGAGCCTCAAGCAGCGGTCCAGAAGAGCGCGAAGCACGCGTCGCTCGAACGGCTTGAACAGGAAATAGAATGCCCCTTCTTCCAGGGATCGGAACAGCTTCTCGTCGGACTGGGTGATCGAGCCGGTCATCAGGATGACGTCGGTGCTCGGGCTCTCGCGGCGGATCTCGGCGCACACGGCGTACCCGTCGCCGTCGCCGCCGAGCTGGATGTCGACCACGGCCACGTCGAATCTCGAGCGCGCCAGGCGGTCCCTCGCCTCGCCGGCGTTCGCCGCCTCCTCCACCTCGCACTGGGGGGCGAGGATGCGACGCATGGCGCGACGCATCCCTTCGTCGTCGTCCACCACGAGGATCCGCGCCTTCTCCGATCCGCTCATGCGCGCACTCCGGCGGGACCCGGGAGCGTCGAGGCCGCAGGCAGCGTCACGCGCACCACGGTGCCGCGCTCAGGATCGGTCTCGATGGCGAGCGTTCCTCCGAACTGCCACGCGAGCGACCGGCAGATGGAGAGGCCCAGGCCTGTCCCGTCGGGCTTGGTCGTGAAGAACGGCTCCTGAACCTTGGACAGGATCTCGTCTGGAATTCCCGGTCCGTCGTCGGTCACGGTGAGGTGGAGCGAGCCGTCCGCTCCGGCCCGGGTGCGGACGGTGATGCGGATCGGTCGGCCCGTGGCCGCCTCCACCGCGTTCGTCACGAGGTTCCACACGATGCGCTCCAGGTGGTCCCTGGAGAACCGGACGAGCGGCGCGTCGGACGCGAGATCGAGAAGCAACGTCGCCCTGCGGGGTGCCGCGAGCGCTTCGAGCATCGGCAGCATCCCGGTCACCAGCCGGTTCGCGTCGACCGGTCCTGCGCCGGTGCGTCCCGTGGTCACGCGGAGCATGTTCGAGAAGATCCTGTGGCAGAGGGTCGCCTTCTCGATGATGACCGAAAGATCCGACTCGAGGGTCGCGGGGTCCGGCCGTCCGCAGCGCGCCTCCTCCCGGAGCTGCTCCGCGAGGGGAAGAAGGGTGCCGATCGCGTTGTTGACGTCGTGCGCCACGGCTCGCGCGAGGGTCACGAGCCCCGCGCGCATCTCGGCCTTGAGCGCCTGGTCCTCCAGCGAGACGCGCACCCGGGCGTTGCGCAGCGCCGCGGCCGCTGCCGGGAGCAGCTGTTCGACGACCTGCCGATCGTGGGCGTTCAGCGGCGGCCGATCGTGGCTCGCGATCCGAAGCACGCCGAGCAGGTCGGATTCGAAGAACAGCGAGGCGGCGAGAACGCTGCGGGGGGCTGGAAGGCCGGCGCTCCGCTGGTACGAGAGGAGCGCCTCGAACACGGCGTCCTCCCCCGAGCCCTCCTGGAGGAGCACGTGCAATCGGCCGGACCCACGGAGTCGCTTCAGCAGATCGGGCGTGGCGGCGATCTCGCGGCCGACGAACGGGCTCTTGGTCTTCGTCCAGACGATCTTCTCCGCATCCACGCGGAGGACCTCGGACGCCGCGTCGTAGACCAGCAGGGCCGCCGAATGGTCGTAGTGGACCAGCTCGTACAGCCCGTCGAGGATCTGGTACGCCAGGTCCCGCGGGCGCAGCTCGGCGACGATCTTCTCGCGGATCCGCTCGTCCACGCGTCGCAGCCGAACGTCCTCCCTGCGCTCCAGCTCCTCTCCCAGCACGCGCGCCATTCTGTTGAGGTCGCGGCCGCTTCCCATCTCGAAGTCGCGGCTCGCGCGGGCCACACCGACCACTCCCCACAGGCGGTCGTGCACCTTGAGCGGCGCCAGGAGTACGCTCCGCGGCATCTCAGGGTAGGTGGCGCGGGCGAACTCCCGCACCAACTGCTCGTCTCGGAGGGCGGCGTTCCCGCGCACGAAAAGCCCCCGAGAGGGCTCCCCCTTCGGATCGAGGCGATCGATCCACGCCGCGTCGGCTTCGAAGCGGAGCTCCAGGGCCTCCACGAAGTACCCCTGCACCTTCGGGGGAGTCGCCAGCCGGCGCAGGTTCCCCTCGAGGGCATCCACGAACGCGGACGAAGGAACGGTGCGCAGGTCGATCATGGTCCCGAACGCTCCTCTGGCCCCACAGCGGGCAACGAAGCAGGGCTCGCGCTGCGAAGGCCACCAGGATACCCGAGACGTGTCCCGTCCCGACTCCCGATCGTCCCGAGTAGTATCGTGGCGACTCTGGACCGGAGAGCGGCCACGATCCAATGGTTGGGCCGCCCGAGACAGGATCCGAGGAGATCGAGCGATGATCGAACGTACGGATTCCCTGACGACGGCCTTCGTCCTCGCCGCTGCGATCACCGGCGCATCCGCGGCCGAAAAGCGACCGTTCACGATCGAGGACTTCTACCGCGTCCGCGTCCCGTCCTCGGTGCGGGTCTCGCCCGACGGCAAGACTCTCGTCTACGTCTTGCAGGCCCGAGATCTGGCCCGAGGCAAGGAGAACACCGACCTGTACTGGGTCCCGGCGGCGGGAGGCGAGGCGAGACGGCTCACCCACACCGACGACACGGGAGAGTCCTCGCCGCGATGGTCGCCCGACGGCCAGCGCATCGCCTTCGTCGCGAAGCGCGGAGCGCAGCAAGGGATCTGGCTGCTGCCTGCCGACGGCGGGGAGGCGCGCTCCCTCGTGACGCTCTCCACGGGCGTCGGAGATCTCGTCTGGTCTCCCGACGGCCGGCACATCGCGTTCGCGAGTGAGGTGCATCCGGAATGCGGTGCCGATGACGCGTGCAACCGGCGCCTCGACGAGTGGCGCGACAAGGGCCCCCTGAAGGCGCACGTGGCGGACGAGCTTCTCTACCGGCATTGGACCGCGTGGTCGGACGGCAAGGTGAGCCACGTCCTGGTCGTCGAGGTCGCGACCGGAAAGGTCCGCGATCTGACTCCCGGGGACCGGGAGGCGCCCGTGTTCTCGCTGGGGGACGGAGGGTACGCGTTCTCCCCGGACGGCAGGGAGCTGGCCTTCACCCGCAATCCCGATCCGGCGGACGAGCTCGCGACTTCGACGAACTCCGATGTCTGGGCAGTGCCCATCGATCCGGGTCCCGGCGGGGCGCCGCCCACCGCCCGGAACCTCACGGTCTCGAATCTCGCGTGGGACGGTGGTCCGGAGTATTCGCCCGATGGCAAGCTCGTCGCGCTGCGCCGCCAGCTCACTCCCGGTTACGAGTCGGACTTGTTGCGGTTGGCCGTCTACGAGCGCTCCACGGGAAACCTGCGCGATCTGGCCCCCGGTTTCGACAACTGGGTCACCGATCTGGCGTGGCTTCCCAATGGCTCCGGCGTGGTGTTCAAGGCGGACGAGCAGGGGCAGACTCCGCTCTACCGCGTCGCGGCCGCCGGAGGAAGCCCGGTGCGCGTCGCCGCGGTGGGCCAGATCGACGAGTTCGAGCTGTCTCCCGACGGTCGATTCGCGTACGCCGTGAGGCGCACCGTGGGCGCGCCTCACGAGATCTGGCGGCTCGACCTCGAGGGGAAGGAGCCGCCGCTGCGGGTGACGACCCACAACCGCGCTCTCGAGGACGAGGTGGATATCCGCCCCGCCGAGAGCCTCTGGATCGAAGGGGCCAGGGGGGCCCGGATCCAGGTGTTCGTCGTGAAGCCGCACGGGTTCGACGCTTCGAAGCAGTACCCCGTGATCCTGAACGTTCACGGGGGGCCGCAGATGCAATGGACCGACGGGTTTCGCGGCGACTGGCAGGTCTATCCGGGAGCGGGCTACGTCGTGGTCTTTCCCAACCCTCACGGCTCTTCGGGGTACGGGCAGGCGTTCACCGCGCAGATCTCGGGCGACTACACGGGCGCCGTGATGGAAGACATCGCGAGGGTCACCGACTGGATCGAGAAGCAGCCATGGGCCGACCGACAGCGGATCGGCGCCATGGGATGGTCGTGGGGCGGCTACGCGATGAACTGGCTCATGGGGACCACGAGCCGCTACAAGGCGCTCGCCTCGATGATGGGACTCTTCGACATCCCGTCGTTCCACGGTGCCACCGAGGAGCTCTGGTACCCGGAGTGGGATCTGAAGGGCACGCCGTGGACCTCGGACCTCTACCAGACGCAGAACCCGGCGCGCAACGTCGCCTCGTTCCGCACACCCACGCTCGTCGTCACCGGCGAGAAGGACTACCGCATCCCGTACACGCAGTCCCTGATGCTGTTCACCGCCCTGCGCCGCAACGGGGTGCCGTCCAAGCTCGTGGTCCTGCCCGAGGCCGGTCACTGGCCCGGCTGGTACGAGATGGCGCTCTACTACACGGCCCACCTCGAATGGTTCCACCGGTACCTCGGCGGCGGCGCGCCGCCCTGGTCCACCGAGGACTTCGCCGCGAACCGGGTGTTCGATCCGGAGAAGGGCGAGCGGCGGGCGGCGGCGGGGAAGTAGCGAGCCAGCAAAAGGCCGGGGAGGTTGCGGGAGGGATCGGTCGGGGTTCCGTGCGCGATCGGAGCGGCGGTGATGATCGGCGGGCACCTGCCCCAAGTCGGACGACCGCACGTGCGAGACGGGGAGCCCGGCCCCTCGGTTTCCGGCGTGTCCGACGCTTCTCGGTGGGTCGGGGGACACTCATCGAGCGCGACCTTGATCGCGTGGGCGGGCAATGGTGTGCGGAGGCCTCCCGAACCGAGGCCAGCCGCGGGCGATTGAAGCAGGGGTGGTAGCGCCTTCGCGGCGGGGCTCTTCCTAGGTCAAGAACCGTGGCACGGGCGGAACTCCGACGCCGCCGCAGGGCAGGGAAGAACAGGAGCAGGTGGATGCGGGCCGACGCCGTCTGGCGCGCCCCGCCCACGAACTCGCTGCGTCCCGGTGTCGGCAGGGCATCCCAATCCCGCCTCTCCTGCCTGTGTCGTTCGCATCCTTCCCGAAGTCCTCCGATCTCGGCGCCCAGGAGGCCGCACCCTTTCCTCCCGGCCCGACCACATCCCCTTTTCAGGCCGCCGCTTCGGCGCTCCCCGGATCTTGGGGAACTTCGCAAGGCCGGGTTGGGGGACTTCGCAAGACTTGGCGGGACGCGTCGGCGCTCCCCGATCCGCCGCCTCGCACAACGGGTGCGGGGCCCGCGCGAATCCAAGGGCCGGAGGAGGCTCACGATGCGAATCCAACTCAGAGACGTCCGCAAGGCGTTGATCGCGGTCGCGGTGCTGACGGCGATGGTCGCCGCCGTGCTCGCGACCGCCGCGGCGACCAAGCGCCTGGGGACCAACATCCGCAAGGTCCTCGAGCGGACCCAGGTCGCGAACTGCTCGGAGATCGAAAGCCGCACGGGAGACGCCCGGCCGCCGGTCCCACCAGTAGATTGCGCCGATGCAGCAGGCGGCCGCCACGAGAGCGACGAGCCCCCGCGCGAGGCGCCTCGGCGCGACGGCCGCCTTGAAAATGCACCAGAACCGGGACCGCAGGAAGGCCCATTCGGGAGCGACGTGGAGGAGGGCCCGGACGATGAGCAGATAGCCGACGATCGCATGGATCCGCGCCGCGTTCCGGTAGCCTCCGAGGAGCCGGTCGATCCCCAGGTCGGTCTGGTACATCGCGACACCGGTGAAGGCCAGGAGGCCGAACATCATGAAGACCGTCCAGTACGCGAGGACGTTGGCTCTCCAGAGCGCGTGGCGGCTCGCGCCCCGTCCCTGCTCGGGGCCCGAGGCGGTCGCGCGGGCGAGCAGCCCTCGCAGCCGAAGTCGCCGCGATTCCTTCGTGAAGAGGAGGTAACCGGCGTAGGCGGAGGCGATCAGAGCGAGGAGCCACGCGGAACGGAGATGCCAGACGATCACACCGCCCTGCGGGGTCAACGCATCGGACAGCCATTTCCACCTGCCTTCGGCGGCGTCGATCGCCGCGGCCGGTTCAGCCCATGCAGTCCGGATTCCGGTGAGCAAGGAGACGGCGGTGAGAAGGAAAAAGGTCCAGTGAAGGACGGTCACGACGAGCTGCGTCTTGCGGTTCGCGGAGGGGGTCGTGCGGGGTGGCCGGGGAGCCTCGGGCCGAGGAGGGGAGGCCGTTGCGTGTCGATGCCGAATCTCCGGTCGATTCGGCTCGCGCGAACCCCGGGACGCGGTGCGCTCGAGATGGCGAGCTGGTCAGCGACTCCTCCGCTGACAACCAGTCTTGCCGTTTCCCCCCGGGGAAGCCGATCGGAACGCGAGGACGATCGGATCCCCACGGGGGGGCCGCGTTGCCGGGAGCAGCAGCGTTGTGGCGAGGTTGTCATCAGGGCCCGCGCACGCCGTGAGGAATTGCGGAAAGGACTCGAGACGATTCCGCCGGGAAGGTCGGCCATCCCGAGAGATCGGTTGGTCGAGCGTCCCCCGACGCTCGTGACCGCGCTCGATGCGCGGTGCCCAAGCCGCGGACAAACCTCAGCCCCCGGCCATCAGGGCCGATCGTCTCGTATGATCCGGTCGCAAAAACCCACGTGGGCTCCGTTTCGATGCATGAAGGAGGTTCCATGGGTGCCATTCCGTACGAGGCGCGCGTGCAGCAAGCTGTCGATGGCGATCCCGATCGTGCAGTGCCGATTGCAACGCCAGCAACGTTGCGCGATCACGCCATCGTTTCTGCCCGGGGGGACGATGGGCGGTACGTTTATGAGAAGCCGGTGAGAATCGACGTCACGACAGCCCGGCCGATCGTCATTCCCGACCCCGATGGAAGCGGGCCCGAGATCCGCCGGTATGTCATCGAAGTCAAAACCCGCGACAAATCGGTGGCCGACCAACAGCTCGTCATGACCTGGTTTCCGTACTGCTTCGACTGGCTGGACTGGTCGGAGTTCAAAGGCCACCGGAATCGCACGCTGGGCGAGGCGCGGACGGTGCGCGCCCGCGTGTATCGAGGCGAGATCCCCCTGGCCGACTACCTCAGGAGTCGGCGCTACCGCGATTTCGACGAGGCGGACTCCGAGGTGTTCACCGCATATTTGCCCGATCCCAAGCGCGACGACAACTTGGTGTGGACCGGTCGTCGGAGTAAGGGACGGGCGAATCGGCGCGCGGGGCAGACCGATGCATGGGAGCCTCCCGAGGGGCGGGCCGATCGGCATGCGGAGCACCATGACGCAGGGGAACTTCCCGAGTGGCCGAGCGATCGGCACGGGGCTCCGCCGGAAGCGCGGGAGCTCCTCGCGTTCGGCCTGTGCAGGGATCGCAAGCAGGCGGAAGAGGACATCTTGCGCGAGCGGTCGATCGCCAAGTTGATTAGTGACGTCGACGAGCGGGTCTTTTACCGGTACTGGAAGAACCACCCGTTCTGTCGGCCCCGTCGACTGAATGACCAGCTGCTCGACCCCGAGCGATACGTGCCCATCCTCCGAACCTCCATCAGGAAGGCCCTGGCGGGCCCGGTCCGGAATCAGGCGTCCTTCGTCGGTTGGCCCGTGGCGACCTGGGCGACCAGCGTTTTTCTCGGCGCGCTCTACAACCTCAACCGTCGCAAGGAGATGCCGGGGGCGATTGTGGACGAGGCGTCCGATCGCGGTATCCCTCGGGAGCAGACTCGCAAGGAAGCACCGGATTTCGAACGGCAACTCGCCGGGCTCGTGATCGCTCTAAGCGAGCGGGAAGCAAGCCTGGACACGGATGGCCTGCTGCGAGTTGCAAGAGACGAGATCCGATCGGCTTCGACGAACGATCGCGTCGGCGCGCTGGCCCTGATCGTCGCGCTCGGGGATTTCGCGCGTGTGGCGTCCTGTGACGTGGAACTCATGCAGCGGCTGGCACAGGAGGACCCGGACCCCGACGTGCGCGACGCAGCGCGCTTGGCCGCAAAGCTGGTGTCTGGCGCGCGAAGCTCGTGATTCCCGCGCGAAGAGTGTCTTGCCATCTCGGCGGAAGACCTCCGAAGCAACGGTAGGGGAGTCTCGAAGATCTTGGACCTCCTCCCCTGAGGGGAATCGCATTTCTCGCCGTGCGGGCCTCGTGCCACAGCAACGAGCACGCAGCGGCGCGGACTGCCCCTGCATCCCGCGTCCGCGTGCCTCGCATGGTCCGGTCCCACGGGTGAGATCGTCCTCCTGCGGGATCATCCGCCCAACGACCGGCGCGGGCTGACGACACCGAACCCGCTTCGCGACCGGCGGAGCCTCCTCGGCGGGGACGAGGTTGTCGGCGACTCAATTGCGGCGGCCACACGAATTCGGTAGAACTCTGCATGCTGCACCACGGGCATCCGCCGCTGCGACAGGCACCGGATGACTGAGATCTCACGGGCGGTCCAGCGCAAGAGCGGGAATTGCAGGCAGTGTGAACGAACGAGCCTCTGCTGCGGCGTGGCTGCCCGCCCCGTTTGCAAGGCAACAATCGCGCTCCCACCGAGCGATGCAGCGAGGTCGGTTCTCAGTGCCGGACCGCGGGATCGGCAGGTTCGCGCACCTGAAGCCCCCAGGGAGGGAGCCGAATTCTGGGCGCCGCGGAGGGGAAACGTCCGGGTTCGTCGACACGGTGCTCGTCCACTGGCTCCCAGCCGGTGCGATCTGCCGACGGCGCAGGCGCACCCGGGAGCACCCCAGGCAGCGCCACATGGTCGGAATCGATGCCGATCCACAAGCGCATGCGCGACGAAAGGCAGTCCGGCCATGGGAGGGAAGAGCCCGGACCGCACGTCAACGTCTGCCAGGCTTTGAGTGAAGACTCCAGAGTCGTGAACTGGGCCTCAACACCCGTGACGGATGCGGCTCCGATCACCACCAAGAGCACCGCCCTTGCCGCTCCGTTCATTCTCTCGACTCCCTTCGAACCCTGTCGAGGCCTCCGTCCTCACCATTGCCCCATTCGCAGCCCTGGCCGGATTCCGATGCTTCCGGTGACCGTCATCTGAGGTCGGGCGGCGCAAAAATCGCCATCGCGTCGGCGATGGCGATTTTCGCGTTGTCGGAATGCAACCGACCGTAGGCAATCACTTTCACGAACCCAATCGTCGCTTTCCATTCCCGCTCCCACGGGAGAGGGTTGAATCCGGACTCTCCCGGTTGGGCGGCTCTCATCGTGGCTTCGTGCCGCGCCGTCAGCACGCGCCTATGGTCCTCGAATTGGGCGTCGGCTCTCCCGAGCAGAGCATCGACGTTGCTCTCACCTCCCATGCGGCTCGCGATCAACGCCATGAGGAGGAGCTCACCCATCTCATGCTCGATGTCTTGCTGGATCCGGACGATCTGGCCCACGGTCTCGTCGCCTGTGATTGCAGCCGCCTCGCTCCGTGGAGCGGTGCGAGGCCGTTGCTGCAAGATCGATCTCCACAGCGAGTCGAGCCGGCGCCGCTGCCGCTCTTTGTCGGATTCTCCGAGGATCTGCTCGTATTCCCGACGCCATCGCTCGTCGAACATCGGTGTATCGGCGAGCGACGTGATGAAACTCCGCTCCGCGGACTCATCGCGCTGGAACAGCGCGACACGTGAGCAGAACCGCTCCGTGGATCGGCGATTCTGTGCAAGGCGTCTCATCTCGGTGATCTCCGACTGGAGCGCTCCTTGGAGATGCGTGTCGGGCCGACCGGCGCCGCGCTGCAACAGCCAGAACAACACATTGGCGCGGTTGTAATGGAACGTCCAGTCGTTGTTCGTGGCCACGGCGTCCGCTGGGCTCATCTGGTCGGACCGCGCCCAGTCGAGAGGAGCCTGTACCTTCATCCTCAGGGCGAGAGCGTCGGTCAGGAAGGGGTTCATCTCGATCGCGCGGTCGAGCCAATCGACAATCTCAACCAGGTCCTGTCTGCGAAAGGCTGGCGGTCCTTGCTGAGCGGATTCGATCTCGTAGTACTTGTGGTGCGCGAGAATCAGGTAGGCCTCGGCCCGCCCTTGGTCCAGCGCAGCCCGAAGACCCTCCTGGATCGCTGGGAGCGTCACATCGGGATTCTGCTTCTGATCGTCCGCGATCGCGATGCGGAGATCCACGAACGACGGATCATTGGCGTCAATACGAAGCTGTTTGAGGCTTTCGAAGGCTTTCTTCTCTTGCTGGCCGAATCGGACTCTATCGAGCTTCGAGAGCCTCTTGAGGAGGTGCAGCTTTTCCAGTTGCGCCAGGCTCAAACTCTGATTTCCCGCGAAGTCCAGGCCTTTCAGGACTTCAGGCAGGAACGTCTGCTCGAACGCCGGTCCGTTTTTTTCCGCCAGCACCCGTCGGAGCATCGCGCGAAAGACCTCGTGCTGAGCCCGCCAGTCCTGTCTCGAGAATTCCGCGAACACGTCAGCCGCCTTCGGCCGCAATCGGTGGGGACCGAGGAACTCCTGAACGGCCGCCGCGAACGCTGCTGAGGCACCGTTCTCCTGTACCCTTCGCTCGACGGGACGCAGGTTCGCTCCACAACCCTCGACCCAAAGCCGGAACGTCAACGGCTCCGACTGGTCATCCACCCGATCCACCTTGGCCCGCAGCCAGCAGACCCTGTCTCGGAGAACGGATTCAATGGCTGATCGGTCAGCCAGGACCGACCGGAGTTCATCGACTTGAAGGAACCGGAGCTCGTCGCCGGTGGACACGGCCCTGGCGAGCCATATCGCCATTGCCTCGCAAATCGGAGACGTGCCGTCTGCCCGAGTCGTCAGCACCCCACTTTCCGGGGTCAACTCATCCTGGTACGCCGGCGGGAGGATAAAGAACTGCCGTGCGGAGGACTCCGAGATCGACGAAGAAAGCAGAAATGCAGACGTGAGAAGCACGATGCTGCGTCGACCGACGTGCAATCGCCCATACCGAGGCGGCTCAATCAGCCTCACTGAGCAGTCAGTTGCGTCGTCTGATCGCATTGCTCATCTCAAGCGTGGGAGGAGTTCTCCACAGGGACTCCCTTCTTGGGCGGAAGATACGCAGCGCGCCATGGTTGCGCCACCCCGCTTCCGCACCTATATATACGCATAGCGATCCGACGTCTAGCACTATTTTTTCTGGTCTTTTTGGCTCCTCTCAAAGTTCCGTGGGGGCGTCGACTTTCAGGGGGGCGGGTGCCGAGGGGGGTGCGCTTGAGATCTGCCGAGCGCCTCGGAAACCCGGACTCACCGAGGGAAGAAGAGGGGGCCGGGGCTGGCCTGGGTGGCAGCGCGCGGCCCCCGCCGAGCACCGGGAATGACCGGATCTACCGTTCTTATCCCTCACTGCTTCTTGGGTTTGCGGGCAGGGGGACCGGGCGGTTGCCATCAGAAACCTCCGCCGTCACGGAATTTCGAGAGAAACCGTCTTTCTTGGCCCATCCAAAAACTGGATCCCCGGGCCGGCCTTCTCAGTCACGCGCGGCGCCCAGGAGAACCGCTTGCAAGGCAAGGGGCGCAGTGGGCCAGAGACTGATTCCTCCTTCGTTGTCGACGACCAGGAGCTGCGCATCGTCAGAGCTGAAGGCAACCGCCGCCACGCGCAGCGAACTCCTACGCAGAGTTCCCACTGCACGCGGGTTGTTCGCGTCGCGGACATCCCAAAGGGCGGTCGCCCCTCCGTTGACTCCGACTGCGAGAAACCGCCCGCCGGGGCTGAACCTCGCGGACGTCGGGTCGGTAGAATCAGTGAGCTCGTGGGCAGGGGCCGCGGCTTCCGCCGCCTGGAGCTGCAGGCCACCGTCCACGAGCACGGCCATGATCACTCTCCCGTCTGGTCTGATCGTGACGGCGGCAACCCGACCACCTGGTTGGCGGCGATGCACGGGCACGCCCTCCTCCACCACCTGGAATCCGCCGCTCTTGAACGTTACGACGATCGTGCGTCCATCCTCGCTGAGAGCCACGTACTCGGTGTCGGCAGCGTCGACGTACGCTGGAAAGGTCCATTGGGTTCCATCCCAGAGCCCGACACGCCGATCTACGTCAACGGTGGCTGCTCGCGTGCCTGTGGCGTTGAAGGCTGCGGCCACGATCTTCTTGGGAGAATCCGGAAGACCACCCCGCCGTTCCTCGCCGCTCGCGAAGCTCCACTGGAACAGGGCCGGTGAGTACGTCAGGACGTTTAATGATTCCCCCGCGGGCACAATCGCGGCAATCTCATCCGGCGTTGGGCGCATGATCGGGGGATTCGAACCGGCCAGGTCGAGGGCGACGAGGGCGCCTGTTCCCGGTCCGGTGGACAGCCCGAATGCCAATCCGCCGTCGTGATCGGTGAACCCCGCGAACTTCACACCCGGACCAACGCTCCGCGTCGATCCGGTGAGTGTCCACGTCTGCAACCGCTCGGCTCCTACGGTGACGATCCGCCGTCCGTCTGCTGAGAACGCAAGGTCATTCACCACAGTGTCGTGACGAAGCACGATTCTCGGTCGATCCGGCCGTCGCGCCTCGTAGATCTGAACATCGCCGTTCAGAGTGCCCACCGCAACCAGTTCACCCGCTCGACCGCCGCGCTTCGCGCAGCTGATCCGTTCGTTTGAGGCATCCGGAAGATCGACCGGTGCAGATCCGGAATCCAGCGACCCCAACATGGCGTTGCAGTCGCGGGCTACGCTCAAGACCTGCATCTGAGAAGAACAGCTCACCGAATTGACGCTACAGGCCACGTCGCGGCTCTCGTGATGCCATAGCTTCTCCTTCTTTCCGGTTTCCAAACGCCATGCGATGACCTCCCCGCGCGCCGTTCCGACTACCACCGATTGACTGTCCCAGCACCAGTCCGCGCTGGTCACGGGATGCTCGACGTTGCCGATCCACCTGGGTGTCGGTTCGGCCGAATTCAACTGAAACCGATCGACATCTCCGTTGTTGCGGCCGACGAGGATCCAGTCACCACCCGCGCTGAAACGCACCACGGTCGCGGGTGCTGACGCCGCCATTCCATACAGCTTGGTGCTGTCGTCCACGAGGTACCGAAGCTGGATTGTACCGTCCTTGCTCGCCACGGCGAACGTGTTGCCGTCAGGCGAAAAATCCGCGTCGAGGCCCTCGTACGGGCCACGCAAGCGCCATTCTCCCGCATTTCGGCAGTACAAGCGTACGGTCTCGTTCCCGACTGAGAAGGCACAGTCGCCACGGACGTTGAAACGAGCTCGCTCGATCACCGCGTCCTTTTCTTCCGACAAGACAATCGGCCGGGCTTGCTCTCCCGGTGGGAGAATGCGGAGACTCCCATCCATGCCGCCGAGCAGATACAGCTCGGGATTGCCGCCGACCGAATCCAAGACCCGCACGTGTCCCGCGAGCGGGGATCGGCGGGATGGAATCCCTCCAACGGACCACAAGTCCGTGGCCGTTTGAAACCATCCTTCGGTTCGCTCGGGATCGGTGACTTCGCGAAGCAGCATCGCCGCCCTGCCTGGGTCTCGCTCGAGGAGATCACGAGCGGCAGAAACCCGGGCGACATCCTTCTCACGACACGGATGGAGAAGTCGCCAACCGATGAGCGCGGTGAGTGCTGCAATCGCGAAGAGGTAGCACAGAAGGCTTCGATGACTCCGAATTCGACCGCTTTTCCCTTCGCCGGAGGTGGTTTGGCTCGCTGACTCGCTGCGAAGTTGCTCGAACGGAGTGGAGACGGTGTCGATACCCTCGTTTTGCAGGAAGGCGGAGCAGACGTGGGCCCCGATGACCAACGACGACGCCGCAGAATCCCCTCCGAGTTTTGCCACGCCGACGCAGCCAACGCTCCGGTCGAACTCGACGATCAAAGGCCCGCCACTGCATCCGCCAGATACGCCACTCCCGATTCTGATGAACGCGATCCCATCGACTTGCCAGGCCTTTGCGGTGAATTGGAAGTCGTCCCACCGCAAGGGCTCGTCGGATTGATCCGCGCCGAAGCCGACGATCGCAGGGTCGTGGAGCTTGAGTTCTTCCAGCGAACCCGTGTACTCGGCGAAGCGGACGCTAGAACATCGCACTTCGTGGTCCAGCTTGATCACGGCCAGGTCGCGCTCGTTGCTTGACCGGACAACCTCGCCGCTCACGAGTCTATTGGCCACCCGTGCGCTCACCCCTCTGCGTCTGGAGCCCACGACGTGTGCGCACGTCAACACATGCCGGGAATCGACAAGTACTCCGGTTCCGAGCCACGTGCGCGCATCCTCGTCGCGGATGTGCGCCAGAAACTCCAAGTTCGGTCGGCGCTGCCTATGACGTGACATGGTTAACGTCCTACCTAGACGGCCAGCGCGCCGGAAACCGTAGAAAGCGCGCATTCGAACACCAGCGCATTCCCCCCTTCCGAGCAGTTGTCGAAGGTCGCAAGAACGTCTTCGCCGAAGAGCTGGGGCGTATCCCGAGCCTCGCTGTCCTCGGGCGACACGCCGGCTGCCATGGGTCGTTGCGAGCCCGCCGCTAGCGATGCCGCAGTCACCCTCTTTCCTCCCAACCCGTCAGCACACCCTGCTCGCCATCAGTTTAGACGAGAATCGGTCGGGGACGAAACGCCGACTGACGGGAGGCTGCATCGTTGCAGCAGAGCAGTCCGGAGCCTATCGGCTTGCGTCCGGGGCCCCGCGTAAACTGTCCGCGACGCGGTTGTGAAGAGCCATCAGGACGCGCGACCTGCGCCGCGCGGCCGTTTCGAGCGCTGCGTGGGGACGCCGCTCCTTCTCCGCGATGCCGTTTTCCCGAAACCGGGACGTAAGTGTCAGGAAGCCCCTCGATCCGCTCGAGCAGCGTCCCCGGATCGTGGAGGTCCACTCCAGGAAGGAGACCGGTCCCGTGGAAAACGGGCAGATCGATCTTCGTGGGCCCACCCCCGCGCGGTCGGCAATGCACCTCGCGCAAAGCGTCTGCGATCACCGCGCTCAGCGTGCGGCCCGACTCCGCCGCGGCTTTGCTTCGCGGCGCTGAATGGGTCATCGTCCAGTTGGATCGTGGTCCTCATGCAGGAAGGCATCCACGGCATTCCCGTAGATGTCAACGCGAGTGGCTCGGAGAGGCGCGCGGCGAAGAAGCGACGTGAGGACGGCACAACGCAGATCCGGGGAGCCCCCGGTTCCGCTCTCGAGCGAGTTCCGCGGGAGCCTCCCCCTCGCGGCTCACGGGCAGGGGTTCGTGTTCGGCCTCTCCGCTCCGGCGCTGTCCTGCCCCAGGCCGCTCTCGCCGCCAAGCTGAACACCTGTGACCAGACAAAACACGCACTGGCCGGCCGGCGGCTCACCGACGTCGGCCAGGACCGGTTGCGCGAGACCGCAGGTCCTCGCGGCCAGCGGGTTCGAGCCCGGGGGCTGCGTGTAGACGCTGGTCGCCTTCAGAACGCCGAGATTCCCCTCGTACACGTTCCAGGAGGTGAATCCGGCCTCCTGCTGCCAGCGGAGCTCACCGGCATCGGTCCAAACGACCATGATCCGTCCGTCGGTGAGGTCGCAGGAATCCCCCTGGCCGTCCGCGTCCGAATCGTCCTGGCTCGGGTTCGGATCGTTCGGACAGTTGTCCGGCGGGCTGCACACGCCGTCGCGGTCGGGGTCCGACGTCGGTCCGCTCACGCAGATCCCGCTCTCGCAGGCGTCCTCGGTGCAGGGCGAGCCATCGGAGCACTGGTTCGTGTCGTCGTGCCAGAAGACGCATCCACCTTGCGTGGGGATGCAGATCGCGTCGTCGCAGGGGCCCGGCGCACAGACGACCGGCGGGAAAAAGCACCCGGTGACCGCATCGCAGCGGTTTTCGGTGCACGTGAGGCCGTCCTCGCACTCCACGGGCTGGTGCACGCAGTGCCGCAAGTAGTCGCAGCTGTCCACCGTGCAGACGTTGTTGTCGTTGCAGTTTCGAGGGCCGACGATGACGCAGAGCCCGTTCGCGCACCTCTCGACGGTGCAGAAGTTCATGTCGGGGTCGCAGGGGTTCGAGTCGTTGGGGATGAACTTGCATCCCACGTAGGGATCGGCGAAGTCGTCCGTGCACGGATTGCCGTCGTTGCAGACGAGCGGCGCCTGGCTGCGGGGGCCGGAGACCGGATCGGAGGTATCGACCGTGCACCGATTATCGGTCAGCCGGAGAGCCTGAGCCCGAACGTGGCCTCGAGCAGGATCGCGCGGCCCGGCGGAATCGCTCGGTCTCATGGATTCTTGCGGCGCTGCTGTTGCGACGTTTCCCGTGATGATGGGAAGCACGAATACGGCAACGAACACCATCCGAAGGCGACATCTCGTTTCGCATCGATGTGATTGCATTGGTGATTCCCCCCTCTCTCGCGCCCGTGCTGGCGAGGCCGCCAGAGGCATCTAGGCTCCGGCAAAGGACCGGTTCGCTCGTACCGCCTTGATACCAGGATCATACGTCCAGCCATCCGCTCGCTCCAGGTGAGTTCCTTGGGGGGGTGTACGACAGGAACGTGAGGAGACGATGCTGCGAATCGGGGACAGTCGTCCATGACGCCCGAGGCGTCACCCTGAAATGCTGAAAACGTCCCGCGGAAATGCACGCCGGTCCGCCGGCGTGCACTTCCCGCGGGAGCCGGGGGCACGGGGGCGGAGCCCCGGTGTTTGCATACCAGTTCCCCATGAAGCTCATGGCGTCACCCGAAAGCGATGAAAACCCGCGCGAGGTGCAGGCCGGTCTGCCGGACTGCACCGTACGCGGGTGTGGGGGTCCGGGGGCTGGCCCCCGGTATTTTCACTTTAGCGACCGAAACTCGCACAATACCCCGTGGTTTGCACGCGGTGCGTGCTGGCGAGTTTCGGTTGCTGTCCTCGGTTCGCTTCGATTCAGCTCCTCCTCACTTTCCCGTCGTACACCCCCCTTGGGGGCCCAGGTTTCCCGAAGCGCGCGTCGGCGGGAGCCACCGAAGCGTGCTAGGCTCCGACGCCAGGGCATCCCAAGCTCCAGGAGGGCGATCGCGATCCGTTTTCCGTCGTTCCGGATTCGGTGCGGGCTGCGGGGTGGCCTCTGTCTCGCGCTCGTCCTGGGCACGCTCGGCTGCGCCACCCACTTCAGCCCGCGGACCATCCGCGACGAGATCGTCCGGCAATCCGGTCAGGACCCGCAAAGCGTCTTCGAGCTGACCCTCGGCCGGCCGACGATGGCGCTGGCGAAGACCCTGCTGGGCGCGGCGTCCGACGACGGCGAGGTCCCGCTCGCGGGACTGGCCGCGTTCGAGCTGGCGGTGTACGGCGTTCCCAGGGGAGCCGGCGAGCTCGACTTCACGCGAATGGTCGTGCGGGGCTGGGAGCCTGTGGTCAAGACACGCAAGTCGCCCAACTCGGCGTTCGTGCTCATCCAGCCCGCGGGCGAGTCCATCGCGGACCTCGTGCTCGTCGCGGGAGGGGCAGACCAGGTTCTCTACGCGCGCCTGCGCGGCCGGCTCGCGCCGGATCTTCCCGAGGCCCTCGGACGCGCGGTCACCGAGGGAGGGCCGGACGCGGTCCGGCGAACGCTCACTTCTCTGTCCGAATCGCCGCGGTGACGCGGCTCCGGGTCCACGGCTGGTAGGCTGCGCGCACGCGGGCGAGTGGCGCGCCCGACTCGTCTACTCTTCGGACGTGTGACACACCGCCTCGACGTTGTTCCCGTCGGGGTCCAAAACGAACGCGCCGAAGTAGTCCTTGTGGTAGTGGGGGCGAAGCCCAGGGGCGCCGTTGTCCGTGCCGCCGGCCTTCAAGGCCGCCTGGTGGAACTGCACGACCAGCGCGCGGCGCTCCGCACGAAAGGCGACGTGGACCCCGGCGTGGACCGGCTCCCTGCGAGCGATCCAGAAATCGGGCTTGCCGGCTTGCCCGAATCCGACCCCCTCGGAATAGGCCATGACGATCTGGTATCCGAGGGTGGCGAGCGCAGGCTCGTAGAACCGCCGGCTCACGGCAACATCCGCCACGTTCAGGATCAGGTGGTCGATCATCGGTTCCTCCCAGCGGCGAACGGGCCGGATCGCGCCGCGCCGCGGCGTCAGCGCGCCAGGTACGCTTCCCAGGCATCGAGCAGCCGCAGGCGGGTCTTCGCAAGATCGCCCGTGGTGTCGGCCAGGCGGCCGCTCCGCTTGGCGTAGTCCTTGAGCATCTCGATGGCTTTCCGGAATTCGGATCGGATGTCACGGTCCATCACCTCGGTCGGCGAGGCGACAGGCGGGCCGCCGCCGGATGTCGGGATCGTTTGAACCGGCGCTCCCAGGCGCGCGTCCCGCTTCGCGGCGAGTCGCATCTCGACCTCCTGCAGCCGGATCCGCGTTTTGGCGAAGTCCAGCGCCGCGTCCGCGCGGGTTCTCTGGGCTTTCGCCGTTGCGTACATGGCCTCGAAGACGTCGAGAACGATCCCCTCGCTCGATCGGCGCGCCTCGATCTCGGTGCGCTTGGCCGCATCTCCCTCTTTCTTGGCGAGACGCGCTCGCTCCTTGAGGAGGCTGATTTCTTCTTTCTTGACCCGCACGCGGGCCTCGGCCATCCCCATCTCCTTGGAAGCGGTGGCCAGGTCGGTCTCGGCTTCCGTCGCGCGCTGCCGGGCCGTCTCGAGCTCCTGCGCAAGCTCCGCAGTCGACCGAGGGCGAAGGAACCTCTGGATCATCTCCTCGTCGGCGGTCAGCAGGCCCGAGGCCTCGCCGGACTGCGCGAACGCCGGGTGAGTCGCCAAAGCGAGAACGACGGCGAGCGCGCGCGGGGCGGAACGTAGCAGGTCCGAGAATCGCAGCGGCGAGATGCTCAAGGGGACCTCCGATCGTGTGCAGACCCGAGAGCACAGGGTAGGAGAAGGCGCGTCGGCAGGCAAGCTCGAGATCTCCGCGGGCTTTCCCTCCGCCATTCGAAATGGCACTATGAGCAATCGGCAGTTCTCCGGCCGTGCCGAGGACGCTGCCGCGACGTGCGATCGTCGGCGTGCCGGAAGGGGCCCGGACGGATCCCCCTCGGTCGCCCGCGAAGAGGAAACCGATGGAAGATCCTCGAGGCCGGATCGAAAGACTCGACATCGGGCTGTTCGCGCACGCCCCCAGCCAGTCCACGGACGACGACCGGCGCTCCCTCCTCGCCCTCGAGGCGGCGATGGGAAGGGATCGGCAGTTCGTGTATCTCGAGATCGGATCCTACCTCGGCGGGTCGCTCCAGCCTTACCTCGTGGATCCGCGCTGCCTGCGAATCGTCTCCATCGACTCCCGACCCTACTCGCTTCCGGACGAGCGAGGGGGGCGCCTCAGCTACCCGTTGAACACCACCCAGAACATGCTCGATGCGTTGAAGTCGGTTCCCGGAGCCGACTTCACGAAGCTCGTCACGCTGGAGCGCGGCACCGAGGTGCTGAAAGCGTCCGAGCTGCCCGTGCGCCCTGACCTCTGCTTCGTCGACGGGGAGCATACGGACGGCGCCGTGCTGCGCGATGCCCGCTTCTGTCTCGAGGCGGTGCGCGACAACGGCTGCATCGCCTTTCACGATGCCAACATCGTCTACCGGGGCATCGCGGCGTTCCTCGAGGACCTGAAGCGCGCGAACCGGCCGTCCCGGGCGTTTCACCTTCCCGACGCGCTGGTGTTCGTGGAGCTCGACGGTTGCGGCATGAGCCGGGACGAGTCCGTGCGAGCTCAGCTCGATCGGAACTTCGACGGGTACCTCTGGAGCCTGATCGCCAACGATCCGTACCGCGCGTACTACAACCTTCCGCTGCTCCGTCTCTTCCGCCGCGCCAAGGCGTCGACGTTCGACCGTGCGATGCGTCTCGCACGCCGGATGGCGCCGCGCGGGTGAGAGCCTCGGGGAACCTTCGGGAGCGGTCGGCGCAACTGGAAAAAAAGCCGCCACGGGTCCATCCTGACTCGCCGGCCCGTGAATTTCGAAGGGAGGCGAGGAGCGCATGACCCCCGAGAAGTGGCCTTCCGTGCACGTCGTCATCCTGCACTGGAAGAACTACCCGAACACGAGCTCCTGCCTCCACTCGCTGTCTCGCATCACCTACCCGAACCACACGGTCCTGGTGGTGGACAACCATTCCCAGGACGGCTCGGCGGAGCGACTCCAGGCCGAGTTCCCCGGGTGCACGTTCCTGTTCAATCCGTCGAACCTCGGCTTCAGCCGTGGGTGCAACGTCGCGATGCGCGAGGCGTATGCACGCGGCGCCGACTACGTGTTCCTCCTGAACAACGACACGGAAGTGACGCCGGATCTCTTGCAGCCCGCGGTCGCAGCCGCGGAGCGGGACCCCGACGTCGGCGCGGTGACCGGCAAGATCCTCTACATGAGCCCGCCGGATGTCATCTGGCAGGCGGGCGGCTACATCCACCCCGTCCGAGTGCAGGGAATTCCGCGGGGAAAGCTCGAGAAGGACCGCGGCCAGTACGACACGATCTGCGAGACCGGCTGGGCGTCCGGGGCGATGTCCCTGTTCCGCCGATGCGTCCTCGAGAGAGTCGGGTTTCTGCCGGAAGAGTACTTCTTCGGGCAGGAGGAGTGGGACTACTCGACAGCCATTCTGAGGGCCGGACTCAAGATCCTCTACGTGCCCGAGTTCAAGGCCTTCCACCATGCCGGAGGCAGCTACCGCGGCGGTCACCCCGTGCTGAACGTGTACAACGGTTATCGGAACAAGATGATCTACGCCGAGAAGTACATGTCCCGCGTCTGGTGGCGGTCGTGGAAGCTCTTGCTGTGGCTCTACCTGCGATTCCGATGGCCGCAGGTCGCTCGGCCGGGATGTCCCACCGAGGAGGACTACCGCGTCCGGGTTCGGGCGGGCCGCATGGCGTTCCGCGACCACAGAGGAATCGTGCGCATCGAGCTCGCCGACCTCGAGAACGTCGCGCGTCGACTCGGCCCGACGCCCACCTGGGGCGACACGTGGAGACCGCAGGGAGATTCGGACTAGCCCGCATGATTCACGAAGCTCCTGCTGCGACCGCGGATCCGGCCATGCTGACGGGCGCCCTCGGGGCTCGGACCCTGCGACGTACCGTTCAAGTACGTCTCGGGTCCTCGCCTCTGCGGATGCCCGTCATCACGGCCGTCTCCACGGCTCGACTGGGCTCGCCGAAGTCGGTCTCGCGACGGACCTTCGTGAATAAAGCGGGCTAGCCCGCATGAGTCACGAAGCTCCTGCCACGACCGCGGATCCCGCCGCGCTGAAGGGCATCCTCGCGGCTCGGACCCTGCGACGAGATGTTGGAGCACGTCTCGGGTCCTCGCGCCTTCGGTCGCCTGTCGTCACGGCTGTTTCCACGGCTCGACTGAGCTCGCCGAAGTCGGTCTCGCGGCCGAACTTCGTAGATCAAGCGAGGTACCTGTTTCCGAATCGCACGGTGAGGATCCTGTACCCACGCGGCACCGGTGTTTCAGGACGTTGCCCGCCGGCAACGGGCTTCGGCGTTCACTCTTGCGACGGTGCATTCGCCGGCCTATCTCTATTGCGAGCGGTGGTTCCCGATTCGAGCGCTTCCGAGGCGCTCATCCTCCTCCCGGGTTTTTCCAGTGCGAATGCCTGTCCCGCGGGGCTGGCAGAACGAAGGTTTCGGTGGCTCTCTCGAGCCGCCTTCGCGTTCGGCTCCACGCTCGAGATCGCCTCCGGGACGCCTGCGCAACTCTGCCAGGGAAGGAACGGACGGAGAGAACGACTCGGGTCCCAAATCGGAGGAACGCCATGAAACGGATCGTGTTCGCGCTCGCATTCGCCATGGCCGCGGGAAGCGCTCTCGCTGCCGACGTGCTCAGTCGGAACCTCGAAGGCTGCCCAGGTGGGAGCTGCCAGACGAGGTTCTGCTCGGTGTGTTGCCCCGGCGGCAAGAGCCCGGGCTGTTCCTTGATCCGGTGCAGGTGCACCGCGGACCAGTCCGCAGTGGTCGTGGAAGGAGTCGGCTCCCTGCTCGACCCGGTGTAGGTGGCTCGTTCTGATCGGCGCGCCTCCGGGGTCTGCCTCGGAACGAGGCCGCAGGGCTCCGCGGCCTGGTTTCCTGCGCCGGTTCCGGAGGCGCGGTTGAGAGGCCAAGATGGAAACCGCTCTCCGCAAGGGTGTCCTCTGTTCCTGTCGAATGCCGCGTCGGGCGGCTCGCATCGCCCCGATCGTGTTCGCTCACGGCCTGCTCGCCATCGCAGCCCCCCCCGACGCGACCTCCCACGCTCGAGACGTCGCGTGGAGCCTCCGAGTCGAGTGCCGGGACGAGCAATCCGTCGACGAGCGAGACGATGGTTCCGTCACATCGGACTTCGACGACAACCCAGGTTCTCAATCGCTCTCGATCGAGCTCGCCCTGCGCGAGCGGGCGAGGCGCTCGGGGCGTCTCGCCGACATCGAGGTGCATCTCGTCGAGGCGCGGTCCGAGAGTGGAAACGTGTCCGGCCAGGACTCGAGCCGTTCGACGACCGCCGAGAGTCGGGGGCTCCTGCTCGCCCGCTCGCGACGCCAGCGTGAAAGCGGCGAGTTCCAGACCGACGAGGTCGAGCCCCGAAGCCCGGGCGTTCGGGAGGTCTTGCCCGCGGGGCTCGTTTCGAAGATTCTAGGGTCTCTCGTCGTGAGGGAACCGGCATGGGAACGAGACGCGGCGACCCTTCGCGATGCTCGTGTCGGGAGGTGGAGACGGTTCGGGGACCATTCGCTCCTGGCGCGAGTGGAGCGGACGTGGACCCGAGACCCACCCCTTCCCGATGGTCTCCGGCCGATCTCGTGGACTGGACGCATGACCATCCTCGAGCCGTCGCCCGACGGGACCTCCATCGAGGTGGGATCGGGCTCCGCCGCGGAGCGCGGCCTCGTCGATTCGGACAACCAGGTCTTCCGGGAGATCGATCAACGCTGGGACGCGGAGTTCGAGGTCGAGTCGCTCCGCGTCCGATGGAGGCACCGATGCCTGACCCGTCTTGCGCCCCGCCCCGAGGTCGCCCCGCCGCCACCCACGCCGGATCGACCCTGATCCCCCTCGCTCGAGCGCGTGCTCGAGCGGGCGGCTCGAGAGCCGGCAGAACCGCGAGAGCGCTGCTGCTGGCGCTCTTCGCGATCCTGTTGGTTCGACCCACGCCCGCGGCGGGTGCGGTCCCTCGCGAGATCGTCGTGGTGGACGACGCCGGGCGGCGCATCCCGGGAGCTGCGCTCATTCGGTCGCAACGAGCCGGAGAAGGGCAGACGCTTGCGATCACCGACGAGACGGGGACCCTGAGGCTCGAAGATCCGAGGGAATCGGGAGACCGACTCAACGTCGAGGCCGCAGGGCATCTGGCGACTCCGCTGGCGAGGACCGTGGTCGCGGATGGTGTCGGGAGACTGGTCCTGGTGCGCGCGGCCCGCGTCGAGGGAGTCGTGTTGGATCCCGCGCACGGCAGCCCGATCCCGGGGGTGCATGTGTCCATTCGGGCGAAGGGCGAGTCCCTTCCGGCGGGCACGACCGTGACGGATGCCACGGGGCGCTTCCTCTTGGAGGGCGTCGCTCCCGGCGCCCTCGTGCTCGAGACGTCCGCGGCGGGTCGCATGCCGACTCGGCGCGAGGTCGTCGCCTCCCCCGGGGCGCGCCTCACGCTCGCAATGCCGTCGTGCGTCGGCGTTCGAGCCGGGCTCGTGCTCCGCACCAGGGTGACCGGGGTGAACATCGCCGCGTTTCACGCCTCGCTCGGGAACGGAGCGGCGTTTCCCGAGGGACTCGAGATCCTCGCTTCCACGCAGGCGAGCGGGACTTCCGCTACGAGTGGAGCCCGGCACCTTCTCCCGTTGGAAATCCGCGCCGCCAAGGCGGAGACCGTGATCCCGCTCGGCACGCTTCCCGCGGGCGTTCCGCTCGAGCTGCGAGTGCAGGCCGACGGGTTCGCGCCGACCTCCTTGCCCGTCAGGCTGCTCTCGGATGGAGAGCAGATCTCGGTCTCGCTGACCCGGGGCGGTTCGCTCTCCGGGCAGTTCTTGGACGAGGCCGGTGAACCGGTACCCGGCGTAGGGGTGCGACTCAGGGCCAGCGAGGCAGGGCTCGACGACCTGCTCGCCTGGTCGGGCGCCGGCGGAGGCCGATCCGACCAGAGCGGAGCGTTTCGGGTCGATCGACTGCCCGAGGCGACGCTTCGAATCGAGCTCGTGGATGGGAACTGGATCCTGCCCGCGATCCCATCCTACCGAGCCGTCGACTCCGAATCGACGTCGGCCGGAGCGATCACCCTGCTCGCGGGGGGAGCGCTTCGAGGTCGCGTCGTGTCGAAGGGAGCCCGCGCGTCGGTCGCCTCCGCCCGCGTCCGCGCCTGCGCCGAGCGGCTGGGCTGTCGCTGGTCCTCTCCCTCGCGCACCGACGCCGACGGACGCTTCCGACTGGAAGGCCTCGCGGAAGGGCCGTTCACGATCGAGGTGACGAGCGGGAACCGGCCGCCCGTGACCATCGAAGGAGTCACCGGTGGGGGCGCTCCGGTCATCATCGAGATTCCCCAGGGGGCCACCGTTCGAGGCCGTGCTCTCGATGCCAGCGGCAGGCCGCTCGCGAGGGTCCGGGTCGGGTTCTTCCGTCCGTCCTTCCCAGGGAAGGCGGTCCTCAGCCGGGTCGCCACGACGACGGAGGGATCGTTCGAGATCGCAGGAGTCCCGGACGGTCGATGGGAGCTCGTCGTGCGCGCCCCTGGTCTCGCCCCCGCGCGGGTGGGAGAGCGCGAAGTGGCGGAGTCCTCGGTCACCGACCTCGGAGACGTGTCCCTCGGCACCGGGCGGAGCGTCCGCGGCCGGGTCGTCGGGCCGGAGGGCGAGCCGGTTCCGGGCGCATCCATCGAGGTTGTCTCGGATTCCGCCGCGTCGGAAGAGGACGCGCTCGTCGCGGCCGGTCCCGATGGGCGGTTCGACATCGGTGGGCTCCCGGACGATTCCTTCCGGCTCCTCGTGGATGCACCGGCTCTGGCGCCCGCGCGCGTCTCGTTTCCCGCATGGACGGCCGGGGACGAGCGCGAGCTGCCGGAGCGCCTGATCGCGCTCGGCCGGGGTGGGGCGATCGAGGGCAGCGTGACCGACGCGGACGAAAGGCCGGTGCACGGGGCGCACGTGCTCATCCCCGAGCTGGCGGCGCACTTCGAGGCAGTGACGGGGATCGACGGGAAGTACCGGTTGGAGCGCGTCCCGGCCGGACCCGCGATGGTGCGCATGACCGTGGACCCCGCGGCGCCGGAGATCTGGACGGAAACGCGGAGCGTGCGCGTCGAAGAGGACGGTACGCAGCGGGTCGATTTCAGGGGGGACGGGGCGATCGAGGGGACGGTTCGGCGATCGGGCCTCCCCGTGGCGTGGGCCGATGTGAGGGCGGTCACGTCCGGAGGGGTCCCCTCGCTCCGCAGCACGCAGACCGATCGGGACGGGGAGTTCCGGCTGGCCGGGATCGCTCCCGGGACCTGGACGATCCACGTGCGCACCCAGGGCTGCCATGCGACCTTCCCGTTCGCGCAACCGGAAGAGCGGCGCCGAGCCCGCCTCGACCTCGATCTCCCGTCGTCGGAGCTCGCGGGATCGGTGGTGGATGCGGCCGCCGGCGACCCGTTGCCTGGAAGCCAGGTCGGGTGGATCGCCGGCGACAGCTCGCCCGACGTCGTCCGGTACAGCGTTCCGGTCTCGGACTCGAGGGGCGGGTTCGTTCTCGTCGAGGATCGGCCGGTGATCGGGGCATGGGGAGACGCCGGCCCGGACGGTTCGTTCCGGGTCTGCGTTCCTCCCGCGGGGAACGTGGTCTTCGAGGCACGAGCCGGAGCGGAGTACGAGGATGCTTCCGTCGACGTCTCGTTGCCGCGACCCGATCCTCTTCTCGTCCGAATCGCGAAGAAGAACGAGTCGGTCCGCGTGCGAGCCGTCGGGCCCGACGGTGCAGCTGCGTCACAGGGTGGGTTCGTCGCCCTGGTCCAGGAGGGTGGGTTCTACAACGTCGCTCCTCTCGGGCCTGGGGGCGAAGCTCGATTTGATCCGCCTCCCGGCGGCTTCCGAGTCTGGGCGGGGGTTCATGGAGTCGGACTGGCGTCGAGCCCGTGGTTCGCTGCGACGTCGCGCCCCCGAGGACCCATCGAGGTCCGTGTCGAGCGTGGAGGCGACATCAGAGTCCATGGGCTGCAGGCGTTGCGTGCGACCGCGAGCGAGCGGCGACAGGAGCTGCTGATCCGGATGATGAATCCGTCCGGCGACGACGTGTTCTCGTGGGCCGAGACGCTGGACGTTCTCATGCCCCGGCGTGCGGCCGGGTCGGACGAAGAGCTGCTGGGACCGATTCCTCCGGCACGCTACGTTCTCGAAATCGTGATTGGAGAGGAAACGGCGAGAACCGCCGAGGTGGTCGTGGGGCGGGAGCCCGCCTTCGTGGACGTGGCCCCGAGATGACCACCGAGCTGACCCCCTGACGGAGCGATGCCGAAGAAACGCGGGCTGCGATCGGTTCGCGCGGCGTCGAGATCGAAGCGAAAGGCCCGATCGTACGGGGCGATGATCGGTTCCACCATGGGCGCGGCACGCTATGATGGCGCGCTCGACAACGCCTTCCGCGGGAGGGGGTCGGTCGGGCCCGCGGCGTCATGGTGAAACGATTGCCCATCGAGGAGAAACGACGCTTCCCGGCGGAGCGATGGGTGGCGTTCGGGCTCTTCCTCGCGGTCCTGGCGGTCTTCGGCCAGACCGCGTTCCACGGGTTCGTGCTGCTGGACGATCCGGACTACGTCTCCGAGAGGCGGCAAGTTCTGGACGGGCTCTCGCCGAAGAGCATCGGCTGGGCGTTCACCACGTTCGACAACGGGAACTGGCATCCGCTCTCGTGGCTTTCCCACATGCTCGACGTGCAGCTTTTCGGAGCGGCTCCGGGCGCCCACCACTTGGTGAGCGTCCTGATCCACGCCGCCGCCGCGCTCGTCCTGTTCGCCGTCCTGCGACGGACGACTTCCTCGACGTGGCGCAGCGGTCTTTCGGCGGGGCTGTTCGCGGTCCACCCTCTGCGAGTCGAGTCGGTCGCCTGGATCGCCGAGCGGAAGGACGTTCTCTGCACGCTCTTCTTCGTGCTCACGCTCCTCGCGTACGTGCGGTACGTGGAGAGGCCGAAAGCGGGCCGCTACCTGGCCGCGCTCGGGCTCTTCGTCCTGGGCATCCTGTCGAAGCCCATGATCGTCAGTCTCCCCGTCGTCCTGCTGCTCTTCGACGTCTGGCCGCTCGGGCGCTTCGGGATGCGGGGAGGGAGGATCGGGACGCCCGGCGAGCGGGCGGCGCGTCTCTTCCTCGAGAAGGCGCCGTTCTTCGGCCTCGCCCTCGTTTCGTGCGCCATCACGATCGTCGCGCAGAGGAGCGCGGGTGCGATCCTTGGCGTCGACGAGATCCCCCCCGTGGAGCGTGTCGCGAATGCCATCGTCTCGTATGCCGGTTATCTCGGCAAGATGGCCTGGCCGGCCGGGCTCGCGCCCTTCTACCCGCTCCGAGGAATGCCTCCCGCGGGGGAGATGGCGGCAGCGATCGCGATCCTCTCCGCGTTGTCCGGAATCGCGGCGATCGCTTGGAAGCGCCGTCCCTACCTGACCGTTGGTTGGCTGTGGTACCTCGTCACCCTCGTTCCCGTCATCGGCCTCGTTCAGGTGGGTGGGCAGGCCATGGCCGATCGGTACACCTACATTCCTTCCGTCGGGATCTTCGTCATGGTGGCGTGGAGCGTCGGCGACCTCGCCGCGTCGCGTCCCCGCTTCCGCGTCGCGTCACCCGTCGCCGTGGCCTGCGTGCTCGTCGCGCTGGGCGGCGCGGCGTTCGCCCAGGTCCGTCTCTGGCGAACCGACCTCGATCTGTTCGGTCATGCGGTGAAGGTCACCGAGAACAACTGGTTCGCGCACCGGTGTCTCGGCATCGCGCTCGCCAACGCGAACCGGATCGAGGAGGCCATGCACAACTACGAAGAAACGCTTCGACTCAGGCCCTACGACTGGAGAGCCAACAACAACCTCGGCCGACTCCTGGCCGGGCAGGGCCGGCTGGAAGACGCGGTGAGGCGCTTCGAGACCGCCCTCCGGGGCGATCCCCGAGCTCGCGGCGTCCGCGCGAACCTGGGATCGGCTCTCGGCCGCATGGGACGTTCCGCCGAGGCCATGGCGGTTCTTCTGGAGGCGTTGCGGCTCGATCCGGACGACGCGGGCGCGCAGTACAATCTCGGGAACCTCCTCCTCCGGCGAGGATCGCCCGCCGATGCGGAACGGCACTACCGGGAAACTCTCCGCATCGAGCCTGCCAACCTCGAGGCACGCGGCAACCTGGGCGTTGCGCTCGCCGAGCAGGGGCGCGTGGCGGAAGCGATCGCGGCGTACCGCGAGGCTCTCCGAGGGAACCCGGCGTCCGCGGACATCCGCGTGAACCTCGGGAACGCTCTGCTCTCGCAGGGGCTCCTGGACGAGGCGATCGCGGAGTACGAGGAAGCGCTCCGGATCGCCCCCGCCCACGCGACGGCGCGAGATCGTCTCGGCGCCGCGATCGCTCTGCGAGACCGAGGGGTCGAGTCTCGACTCAGCATCGGGTACGGCTCGGCCGCCCTTCGGGAAGCGTGACATGGTGCGGTGCGGGTGGTGCGGGACGGATCCTCTGTACGTGGCCTACCACGACCAGGAGTGGGGCGTGCCGGTGCACGAGGACCGGGTGCTCTTCGAGTTCCTCCTGCTCGAGGGGGCGCAGGCGGGACTGAGCTGGCTCACGATCCTCCGCAAGCGGGAGAGCTACCGGCGTGCGTTCGCGGGGTTCGATCCGGAGAAGGTGGCTCGTTTCGACCGCCGCAAGGTGGAGCGGCTGCTGCGCGATCCGGGCATCGTGCGGAATCGCCTCAAGGTCGAGTCGGCGATCCGGAACGCGCGGGCGTTTCTCGAGGTGCAGGAGGAGTTCGGGACGTTCGACGCCTACCAGTGGCGCTTCGTGGGAGGGCGTCCCCGGCGCAACCGATTCCGAACGCTCGCCGAAATTCCGCCTCGCACCGCCGAGTCGGACGCCATGAGCCGCGACCTGAAGGAGCGGGGTTTCTCGTTCGTGGGCTCGACGATCGTCCAGGCGCACATGCAGGCGGTGGGCATGGTGAACGATCACCTGACGAGCTGCTTCCGGTACCGGGAGATCGGCTGAGTCATGGGACGCCACGGGCGGATCGGGATCTCGGCGGTTCTTCTGGCGGCGGTCCTGGCGGTCTTCGGGCAGGCGAGGGAATTCGGCTTCGCCGCCCTGGACGACCCCGCCTACGTCAAAGAGAACCGTTTCGTTCGAGACGGGATCACGGGCGAGGGAATCGCGTGGGCGTTCACGACGTTCGAGCAGGGGAACTGGCACCCGCTCACGTGGGTCTCCCTGATGGTCGACGCCGAGCTCGGCGGGGCCGATGCGTCCGCGTTCCATCGGACCAACGTGCTCCTCCACGCGCTGAGCTCCATCCTCCTCTTCCTGGTCCTCGACGCGATGACGGGCCTTGCGTGGAGGAGCGCATTCGTGGCCGCGCTATTCGCGCTGCATCCGCTCCGGGCCGAGTCGGTGGTCTGGATCGCGGAGCGCAAGGACGTGCTCGGTGCTCTGTGTTTCGTCGCGACCCTCGCCGCGTACGCGAGGTACGCCGCCCGCCCGTCTCGTCCGCGGTTCGCGTTGGTTGCCGCCTGCCTCGCCCTGGGGCTGCTGGCCAAGCCGATGCTCGTCACCGTGCCGTTCGTGCTCCTGCTCCTCGACATTTGGCCCCTGCGGAGGATCGATCTCGCATCGCCGATCGAGCGGATCCGCGGCGAGGCGCCGCGACTGCTGCGCGAGAAGGTCCCTCTGCTGCTCCTGGTCGCGGCATCGAGCTTCGTGACGGTCGTTGCACAGGACCGTGGCGGAGCGCTCCGAACGTTCGAGCGATACCCGCTCCGCGAGCGTGCCGCCAACGCCGCGGTGTCGTACGTGGCGTACGTGCGCAGGACGCTCTGGCCCGCGGATCTCGCGGTCTACTACCCACACCCCCAAGGCTCGCTGCCGGCGACTCAGGTCGCGGCGAGCGCGCTGTTGCTCGCCCTCGTCACCGCGGGGGTGGTCCTGGTCGCGCGTCGGCGCCCGTACGCGACCGTCGGGTGGCTCTGGTACGTGGGGACGCTCGTTCCGGTGATCGGCATCGTGCAGGTCGGCGGCCAGGCGTCGGCCGACCGGTACACCTACATTCCGCACATCGGTCTCTTCCTGGCAATCGCTTGGGGTGTGCCCGACCTCGTGGGTCGGCTCCTTCCGGCCGGTCGTCCCGAGCGGCGTGCGCTTCTCGCCGTCCCCGCCGTGGCGGCCGTTTCGCTTCTGGCCTGGCGCGCCCACGCGCAGGTCGCGTATTGGAGGAGCAACGTCACCCTGTTTCAGCGCGCCCTGGAGGTGACCAGGGAAAACGCCTTGGCGCACGACTGCCTGGGCAACGCCCTCTTTCGGGACGGCAAGCTCGAGGAAGCGGCCGCGCAGTACCGGGAGGCGCTCCGGATCAATCCGCAGTACGGCGACGCGCACGGCAACCTCGGCGCGACGCTCATGAACCAGGGCAAGCTCGCGGACGCGGAGTCCCATCTGCGCGAGGCGGTGCGGATCGACCCCCGGCACGCGCGGAGCCACTTGAACCTCGCCCTGATCCTGCTCGAGCGCAAGGCGCTCGACGAATCGGCGGCGCACCTGCGAGAGGCCGTTCGTTTCAAACCGGATCTGGAGGTTGCGTGGCGGACCCTGGGTGCGGTCGAGGCGCAGCGTGGGCGAACGGACGATGCGCGGCTCGCGCTGTCGAAAGCGCTCGAGCTGGATCCGGCCGACCGGGAGGCGCGCGAGTGGCTCGAGTGGACGCGAAGGGCGACCACGGGCCGTTGACGCCGTTCATCGCGACGAGCACACCGGGGTCCGGGACTCGCACGAAGATGGAAAGGGGAGACCGAAACCCGTTGACGACGGTGACCATCCGTACCATATCAGTTGTCCATGAAGCTCGGGGCTTCACCCGAACGCGATGAAAAACCCGCGGGAGGTGCAGGCCGGTCTGCCGGACTGCACCGTACGCGGGTGCGGGGGTCCGGGGGCTGGCCCCGTGCGCCGGTCAAAACCGGCGAGGTGTAGTGGATGAAAGAGCCATACGGTGAAGGAGTAGCGACCCACACCGGCCCCGAGTCATGCGCTGCCGGCCGTGAGACCGGAGGCGAAGCGTTGACAGGGGTACGGACGGGCCGGGCACTGAGCCGCGAAAACCCCCAATCTACCGGGTGCCGACGCCGTGGGGCTCGGCGGAAGGTCACACTGGGTGCGCCGAAAGGGAGTAGCGAGGCGTACCTGGACCCGGCGCGGTCGAAGACCCCGAGCACGTCCGGAAACACCTCGCACGGGAGCCGGGAGATCCCGCGCCCGCCTGCCGCTGAGGGGCGAGCAGGTCGCACCGGGAAGTCCAAGGACGCACGCCGGTGATGAACGGACGCGGGAAGTCGGACAGCCCCACTGTACCGAAGAAGCTGTCGAACAAAGCCGAGGGACCGGCTGCGGAGACGGTGGAGGGAAATGGGCTGGCCAAGGGGAATCCGGCCGAGTGCAACGCGCCCCGGACACAGAGCCGGGACGGCGCGCCCAGCGCGCTCGAGCGGATACGTCAGGCAGCAAGGAGGGACAGGAAGCAGCGGTTCACCGCGCTCCTGCACCACGTGTACGACGTCGAGCGGCTGCGGAAGGCCTACCGCGAGATCAGGCCGGACGCAGCACCGGGTATCGACGGCGAGACGTGGCGGCATTACGGGGAGAACCTGGATGGAAACCTTCAGGATCTCTCGGGAAGGCTGAAGCGGGGAGCGTACCGAGCGAAGCCGGGTCGGAGAGCGTACATCTCGAAGGCGGACGGGCGGCCACGGCCGCTCGGTGTCCTCGTGCTGGAGGACAAGATCGTCCAGCGCGCTGTCGCCGAGGTGCTTTACGCCATCTACGAGGTGGACTTCCTCGGGTTCTCGTACGGTTTCCGGCCCGGGCGCAGCCCACACAGAGCGCTGGACGCACTGGAAATCGCGATCGTAACGAGGAAGGTGAACTGGGTGCTCGACGCAGACATTCGTGGTTTTTTCGACACCCTCGACCATGGATGGCTCGTGAAGTTCGTCGAGCACCGCGTGGGGGACCAGCGCGTCGTGCGGCTCATCCAGAAATGGCTGAACGCGGGCGTGCTGGAGGATGGCGAGCGGACGCAGAGTGAGGTGGGGACGATCCAGGGTGGAAGCATCAGCCCTCTCCTGGCAAACATCTACCTTCACTACGTGTTCGACCTCTGGATCCGGCGATGGAGGACGAGGCAGGCGCGGGGCGAAATGGTCGTCGTGCGCTTCGCGGACGACTTCGTCGTGGGATTCGAGCATCGCGCCGAAGCCGAGAGTTTCCTGGAGGAACTGCGCGCGCGGTTTGCGAAGTTCGGCCTGGAACTTCATCCTGACAAGACGCGTCTGATCGAGTTCGGCCGGTACGCGGTCGAGAGGCGCGACAAGCGGGGTGACGGCAAGCCGGAGACCTTCAACTTTCTGGGATTCACGCACATTTGCGCGAAGACCAAGAGCGGTCGGTTTACGGTGCTGCGGCAGACGATGCGAAAGAGGCTGCAAGCGAAGCTGAGGGAAGTGGCAGTTGAGCTTCGGCGGCGCATGCACGATGCCGTTCCCGAGCAGGGAGCCTACGTGAGGGCGGTCGTGGCGGGGCACATCCAGTACTACGGAGTGCCGCGGAACGGACCCGCCCTGCGGGCTTTTGCTCGGCAAGTCGCGGAGGCCTGGCGGCGAGCCCTTCAGCGGCGCAGCCAGAATCACCGCATCACCCGCGCCCGGATGCGACGGTATGCGGAGAGGTGGGTACCACCGATCCAGATCGTCCACCCCTATCCCTCCCAGCGTCTTGGCGTTGGTACCTGAGGCAGGAGCCGGATGCGGGAAATCCGCACGTCCGGATCTGTGGAGGGGGCCGCGGGCGACCGCGGTCCCTACTCCGACCGGTATTTTCACTCTAGTTGTTCGACACGGACTGCCGGACGCTGATCCTGAAGAACGACGACGGAGGCGGAGGGCGGGCCTCGCGGATCGAATGGACCGCCACCGGCTATGGCAGCGTTCACGTGCGCGCGTCGCAGGCCGACGCGACGCACGGCCCCGACCGCGGGTACGAGCTTCGTCTGATCGGCGACACCTCCGCGTGCGGCACCTGGGCGGAGGGACCGACCGGCACCGACCGCGAGATCATTCAATCCATCGAGCAGGTTTCCGACGGCGGCTTCCTGGCGACGGGTGCGCTGCTGGGAGTCGGGCAGCCCCAGACCGATTTCCTGATGCGCCTCGACGCGGCCGGACATCCTCTCTGGAAGAAGAAGTACGGTGCGCCCGGGATCGCCAGCATCGCGAACGCGCGCGAGGACTCGGACGGGGGGATCGTGCTCACGGGCTACCTCGAAGGGACGTCCGCGGGCCTCTGGGTGGCGAAGCTCGACGGGAAGGGCGAGCCGGTGTGGCAGAAGACATACGGGATCGGTGGGTCCGGCCGAGTGATCGAGCCGATGGCTGGCGGTGGTTACGGAGTTCTCTCAACGAGCGGCGGTCTGGTCGTGATGCGCCTGGACCCCGCGGGGAACGTCCTGTGGACGAGACGCCTGGCCGATTTCGTCGGGACAGCACTCGACGAGACCGACGATGAGGGCTTCGTCGTCAGTGGCTGGCGCTCGGTTCCGGGGAACCCGGATCGCATTGCCGCGATCTTCAAGCTCGACGCCGACGGCGGACTCGATTGGGTCCGGGGCCTCGGCGCGTACCCCGAGTTCCGGCAGTACGCTCAGTCGGTGCGTGAGACGGCGGAGGGAGGATATGTGGTCGCCGGCTGGACGTGGGACTTCTGGTCGGTGGGCGGCGGCAACTCGGGTGACTGGGTCCTGAAGCTCGATCCCTGGGGAAGACGGGAGTGGTCCACGTTCTTCCTCGGCGGCGCGGGAGGCGAGGCGGCCTCCTGGAACGTCCGGCAGGCACCCGACGGCGGGTATGCGCTGAGCGACACCCGCGGAGGTTTCGGGCTCTCTCGCCTCGACCGGTCCGGCGACGTGTCGTGGGTTCGCAGGTACGATCGATCCGGGGTGAGCGAGTACGCGATCGCCCTATGCGCCACGGCGGACGGCGGGTTCGCACTCGCAGGCGGCGTCAGCGGCTCGGGCACGACGAGCTACTGGCTCATCCGGGCGGATGCATCCGGCCAGGTTCAGGCACCGTGTCCGTACGTGCTCGACGTACCGCACGGCACGGCCTCCGACGAGGTGGGAAGCTGGCCGTCGGGCGTCACGATGACCTCGATGACGCCGACGGTCACGTCCGTCTCGGCCCTCCCGCTGCCGATCGCCGCGTCGCTGACGCAGCAATGCGGCCTCCCGAAACCAGACGAGGTCTCGCCGCCGGGCGCCGCGCAACCGCTCGCGTTCGTCGATACCGGCAAGCTCGCGTGGGAGGGCGCCGCGATGAGCGGAAGCGATTCGTTCAACCTCTACCGAGGCGAGGTTGGAGGATTGCATCTACCCGACTACGGGTCCTGTCTCGAGCACACGCTGTTCTCGTCCTCCACTTCGGACATCTCGACCCCGGCGATCGGGGCCTGCTGGACCTATCTCGTGACGGGAAGGAACGCCGCCGGAGAGGGCACGATGGGCGTCACCTCCGCGGGAGCCGAGAGGCCCAACATCGCCCCCTGTCCGTGAGGGAGCGGGGCGCGCGCACCGTCCGCCATGTGCCCCGGGGATTCGCTTCAGCCAAGCGTCAACGCTCGAGTCCGACGGGAGCGCCCGCGCTCGGACCCGGCTTCGCCCGGAACTCCGCCGTGCGCAGTGCGTATGATGCACACGGAGGTTCCCCATGATGATGACGCGCCATCGCCGGATCTTCTCGTCACGCTCAGCGGCTCTGCTCTGCGCCGCGTACCTTGCCGCCCTCGTCGTCCTCTCGCTCACCCCGGCGTTCGCCCAGGGAGAGCCGCCGGAGGGCTTCTACCGCTATCCGGCCATCGCAGGAGGGACGATCGTGTTCTCCTCCGAGGGGGACCTGTGGAAGGTCCCGGTGACGGGTGGGACGGCGTTCCGGCTGACGGCGTCCGAGGGCGAGGAGCGCTTCCCGCGTCTTTCCGCGGACGGCCGCTGGATCGCGTTCACGGCGCAGTACGAGGGGAACGACGACGTGTACGTGATGCCCGCCTCGGGAGGGGAGCCGGCGCGTCTCACCTGGCACCCCGCCTCCGATCAGGCGATCGGCTGGACGGCAGACGGGAAGGTCCTGTTCCGCAGCCGGCGCGACCATCCGCACGGCGACAACCGGGTGTACCGGGTGGATCCGGGCGGAGGCATTCCCGAGATGATCCCGCTCGAGCCGTGCGCGTGGGTCTCGTACGAGCCGGGAGGCAAGCGCCTGGCGATGCAGAAGATCGGCCTCGAGTTCCACAACTGGAAGCGGTACAAGGGGGGAGAGGCGGAGCAGATCTTCGTCGGCACCACCGAGCCCCTCGCCTTCGCCGAGGTCACGAAGTACGACGGGAAGGACGCCTTCCCGATGTGGGACGAGAACGGCCGGATCTACTTCGTCACCGACCGGTGGGGGCGGCCGAACCTCGCCTCGATGAAGCCGGACGGCAGCGACGTGCAGCCCCACACGACGTTCGCGGACTACGACGTCCGCTGGCCGTCGATGGGAGACGGCAAGATCGTCTTCCAGCACAAGATGGATGTGTGGACGTACGACATCGCCACCGGCCGGAGCGAGCCGGTGCCGATCCGCCTGCCCAGCGACCGGCTTCAGGTCCGGGAGCGGTTCGTGGATCCGATGCCGACGCTGCGATCCTGGGGTCTTTCGAAGGACGGCGAGCGGATCGTGCTCGAGGCGCGCGGAGACGTGTTCGTGACGCGGACGAAGAAGAAGGGGCTGATCCGGCGCATCACGGAGTCCTCGCTGTCGCGAACGAAGTTTCCCGCGTTCTCGCCCGATGGGAAGACGATCGCGGCGTGGACCGAGGTGGACGGCGAGGAGCAGCTTCTCCTCCACTCCGCGGACGGCAGCGCCGCGCCGCGGCAACTCGGAAAGGTCGACCCGGGGTGGTACATGGCGCCGATCTGGTCGCCGGACGGGAAGAAGCTCGCGTGGGGTGACGAGAAGTACCGGCTCGTCGTCGCCGACGCGACATCCGGAAGTCGTTCCGAGGTCGACCGCTCCGAGTTCGAGATTCGCTCGTACGAGTGGTCCCCCGACAGCCGCTACTTGGCGTACGTCGTGGCACTCCCGAACGGCTTCAGCCAGGTGCGGATCTGGGACGGCGAGACGAAGAAGGCGCACGAGGCGAGCGATCCGATGTTCAACGCGGCTTCGCCGTCGTGGGACCCGAAAGGAAAGTACCTGTTCTACCTGTCGGACCGGTTCGTCAATCCGCGCCTCGACCGCTTCGAGGCGCGTTTCATCGTCGACGCCGCCACGTTGCCCGTCGTGGTGACCCTGCAGGCCGACGGGACGCTCCCGTTCGCGCCGCGCGGCGACGTCGATCCGGAGTCCGCGGAGAAGAAGAAGGAAGAGGAGAAAAAGCTCGAGGCGAAGAAGGAAGAGGACAAGAAGAAAGGCAAGGACGGGGAGGACGAGCCGAAGGAGGAGAAGGTCGAGCCGATCCGGATCGACTTCGACGGTCTCGCCGGCCGGATCGCAGAGGTGCCCGTCCCGCCGGGGAACTACACCGGGCTGCGCGCGATCCCCGGGAAGCTCCACTTTCTCGGGATCGAGAACCGCGGGATGATGCCGCCCGACGGCGACGAGGACGGCGAGGGACCGGAGCCTGCGACGCTGTTCACGTACGACATCGAGAAGGAGAAGCTCTCGGCCCTCGCGAGCGGGGTCCTCGGGTACGACGTCTCCCTCGACAACAAGGTGCTGGTCTACCGGACGAAGGAGGGGTTCCTCCGGGTGGAGGCCGGCGCGACGTCGGCTCCCAAGCCGGACGAATCGCCGGACGCGCGCATCGATCTTTCCGGCTGGTCGGTCCGGATCGACCCGCGCGACGAGTGGAAGCAGATCCTCCGCGAAGCGTGGCGCCTGCAGCGCGACTTCTTCTACGACCCGAAGATGCACGGCGTGGACTGGGACGGAGTCTTCAAGCAGTACGGCTCGCTGCTCGACCGCATCGCGAGCCGGGACGACGTCGAGGACCTGCTGGGAGAGATGTTCGGCGAGCTGAGCGTCGGGCACGCGTACCACTGGGGGGGAGACGTCCGTCGCGGCAAGCCGGTGAGCACCGGTCTCCTCGCGGCCGATCTCGACTACGACCCGAAGAGCGGATTCTGGCAGATCCGGAAAATCTACCCGGGCGACTATCCCGATCCGAAGGTCTCGTCGCCGCTGGCGCGGCCGGATCTGAAGGTCCGTCCCGGGATGTGGCTCGTGGCGATCGACGGGCGGCCGCTTCGGCAGAACGAGGACTACCTGCGGAGGCTCGCGAATCGGGCGGGCCAGGAGGTGGAGCTTGCGATCAACGATTCCGCCAAGCTCGAGGGTGCGAGGCGGATCGTCGTGAAGCCGATCGCGAGCGACACCATGGTCCGCTACGCCGACTGGATCCGGGAGCGCCGCGCCTATGTCGATCGGGCGAGCAACGGGCAGCTCGGCTACCTGCACCTGTACGACATGGGAGGGCTCGGCCTGCGGCAGTTCGCGCGCGACTTTCCGCCGCAGTGGAACAAGGCTGGTCTGATCGTCGACGACCGCTGGAACCACGGCGGCTTCGTGGCCCCCATGATTGCCGCCCACCTCGATCGCAAGCCGTTCTCCGTCTCCGCGACGCGCTACCAGCAGGGGCGATACACGACGCCGGACCGCTCCTCGTACCGTCGCATGAACCTCCTCATCAACCGCCAGGGCGGGAGCGACTGCGAGACGCTGGCCCAGACGTTCAAGGACCTCGGGCTCGGCACCGTCATCGGGACGCGCACGTGGGGAGGCTGGGTCGGGATCCGCGGCGACAAGCCGTTCCGCGACGGCGGCCTGTCGACCCAGCCGGAGTTCGGCGGATGGGACCCGAAGGGACGGGCGTGGCAGATCGAAGGGCACGGGGTCGATCCGGACGTGGAGCTCGACCTGGGTCCCGACGGATTGCTCGGAGGGAAGGACCCGCAGCTCGACTACGCGATCGACGATCTGATGAAGAAGATCAAAGCCGAGCCGCGCGAGCTGCCGGGGCCGCCTCCGGTCGTGCCGCGGCCGCTGCGTCCGACCCGGTAGACCGTTTGGTTCCGGTACACCTCTCGGTTCGGTTCGCGAGGGGTTGGACGGCGGAACGCGGACTTGCCGAAGGTACGCAAGAACGTGCGGTCTCTCGTGCCGGCTCAGTTCGGGGTGGGAGGTGCGCATGGCGAGGATTCGGCCAACCGAGGACGTCCGACCGCTGTCCGAGTTTCGCGCGAATGCGTCGTCCTTCGTCCAGCAGGTACAAGTCACGAAGCGTCCGGTCATCCTGACCGTCCACGGTCGAAGAGCCGCGGTGTTGCTCGATGTCGGAGCGTACGAGACGCTGCTGGATCAACTCGAGCTGCTCCGTGACGTGCGGACAGCCGAAAGCCACGTGAAGAGCGGCCGTAGCGTGAGCCTCTCCAAGGCCCGAGAGAAAGTGACGGCGCGGCTCCGCAAGTGAGAGTCAGGTGGTCCTTGTTGGCTCTGCGGCGCGTATCGGACATCGTCGACTCCATCTCGCGCGATCGTCCCGACTCCCCGGCGTCAACTGCTTTTCCGATGGGGAGGTGTAATTGTCGTCGGGCAAAAGACGACTTCGCGAGTCTTATTTGTAGCCAGGTCTCCATTGACAGAATGCCGCGCACAGGAATAAACACGGCTCGAGGAGGGGGCCATGCCCGGGGGAGGGGGGGCGTCGATAGCCAGCATCCGGAGCTCTCGCTCCGGGTCTTCGGCCTCACCGAATGCCTGCCGGGTCGTCGCTCCACGGATCGCGAACGCGATGTCTCTGCAAGGGCCGCGCTGCACGCGGGTGCGCCGAAAAAGGGAGAGCCATGTTCACCAGCCTGTCTCATGGAGTCCTCGCCGCCACGATGCTCGTGGCGAGCGCATTCGATCCTCTCCACGCTCATGATCTTGCCCTGATCGAGGGACACCACGATCCCGGCGCGGTCCGCGAAATTGGCGACGCGATCCAGATGGCGTCCGGAGAGCCGCTTCAGCGCGCGGCGACGGGCAACATCCGGTTCGGCACGACCGGCCGCGCGGTGGGTTCAACGTCGGCCGGCGTTGGCTCCATCGCGGCCGCGGATCTGGACCGCGATGGCCGCGTCGATCTCGTCACGGGGGGGAGCGACGGGCAGATCATCGCCTGGAGAAACGATGGCGCGCCGTTCCGCGGCGGGTGGACGCGGGTGATCGTGGGCTGGGGTTCCGGTCAGGTTCGCGTCGCGGTGGCGGATCTCGACCGGGACGGTGACCCGGACGTGGTGGCGGGAAGCGAGAACGGCCAGATCATCGCCTGGGCCAACGAAGGCGATCCGTTCGGCGGGGGCTGGACTCCTCAGGGCATCGGCCTGATCGCCTCGGCCGCCATGCCGGTTCTCGTCGACCTCGACGGCGACTCGTACGTGGACGTTGCGTCCGCCGGGATCGCCCACGGTGCGTACGGGGACGTCGTGGTCTGGCGCAACGACGGGACGCCCTTCGTGGGATCTTGGCCCTCCTACGTCCTCTACGAGACGCTTGCGCTCGGAGGGATCGCCGCCGCGGATCTGAATGCGGATGGAGCCCCCGACCTCGTCTTCAGCCGGGGCGAGGACTTCGTGAGCGTGCTCGAGAACGACGGAACTCCCTTCGACGGAGGCTGGGCCGTGGCCGATGTGGGCGTTGCCGGATACGGGATGGTCACCGCCCTCGCGACCGGAGACTTCGACGGCGACGGCTTCATCGACCTCGCGACGGCGTGCGGCTACCAGCCCACACAACCGCAGTTCGTCTGGCGCAACGACCGCTCGCCGTTCGACGGTGGGTGGATGGCGGGTTCCTTCGGCTCCACTCCTGCTCCCGAGCTGGCGACGGCGGACCTCGACCTCGACGGCGATCTGGACCTCGTCACCGGAAGCCATCCGGGCGAGGGCTTCGAGCTGATCGTCTGGGAGAACGTGGGGACGCCCTTCTCCGGTGCGTGGCCTCAGGGCGACCTGGGCGCGGCCGGCGACTCGATCCTGGCTCTGGCGCTCGCGGATCTGGACGCCGACGGGGACATCGACATCGTCTCCGGAAGCGGTCCGGCGGACTCCCGGCCGCTGACCGCATGGGAGAATCTTGCCGTGATCGTCGGCCCGCCCGACATCGCCGTGTCGGACTCCGATCTCGACTTCGGGATGGTCTCTGTTGGAGGTTCCTCCACCCGCACGATCACCGTCACGAACCTCGGAGGCGAGCCGCTCGACGTGTCGGGCATCGAGGTCGACCGCGCCGACTTCAGCGTCGACAGAGCGGGTTTCACCCTGGCGCCGCGGCAGGGCCGCGACGTGGCGGTGACCTTCGCGCCCACCTCCCCGGGACCGATTGCGGCAACGCTCACGATCGAGAGCAACGATCCGTACGCTCCGACGCTCGAGATCCCGCTGCACGGGGAGGGGCTCGTCCCTCCGGACGTTTCGGTCTCGCCGCTTTCGTTCGACGAGAGCGTCTACGCGGGGGAGACGGTCAAGCAACCTCTGGTCATCGCCAATTCGGGGACGAGCGATCTCGCGTTCGAGATCTCGATCCAGGCTCCCGGTGACCGCGAATCGTCCGGCGGCACCGGGAAGCCCGCCCGACCGTCCACCGAGCTGGCGGCCGTCGGTCGCCCCGTGCCTCTGGCGGATCTGCCGATTTGGGCGCGAACGATCGCGGTATCGCCGGGGCCGAGCGCCGGGACTCCTTCGATTCCGGCGGTCGACCGGGATGCGCCGCCACAGCCTGGGGGGATGCCGTCCAACGCACGGACGCTCGACGCGACCGAGGAGGTCTTCGGAAGCACGCAAAACGTGTTCTCGGGCGGCTACCGCGGTCGCGGCAACATCTTCCACTGCACTTCCGCCCGGAACCTGATCGAGCACCGGTTCTACATGAATCCGTCGACGTCGACGGATCTGTGGTTCCTCGTCTACGAGGGCGAGGCGGAGCAGGGGGTCTACGAGCTCGTGAGCGCGTCCGACCTGACTCCCGCGGGGCCCGGGGCGGGATGGTACAGCTCGGGTGAGGTCAACGTCCCGCTGCAAGAGAACCGGTACTACCTCATCATCGCTTCGTTCGCGGCGGAGACGATCTACTACAATGCGCAGGCGATCTTCCCCTACCCAATCCCGGCGTCGTTCGGTGAGCTGATCGCCGGGGCCGGATGGGACTGGTCTCCGAACACGAACTTCCCGCCACTGCCGACGCAGGATGTCCCATGGTCTGCGTTCGGCGAGCCGGTGGCCTACTACCAGACGCTCGTCACGGGTACGTCGATGGACTGGCTCGTGGTCGAACCCGAGACGGGAACCGTGGCGGCGGGAGCGAATCGTACGCTGAGGGTGACGTTCGACGCGACAGAGCTCGTGGGCGGTGACTACGACGCGGAGATCGTGGTGTCGACCAACGATCCCGACGAGCCCGAGATCCGGATTCCGGCGCACCTGCACGTGACCGGCACTCCGGACATCCGGGTGGCGGGGCCCGAGGTGACCGTCGATTCCGCTCGGGACTATTTCACGGATGGTGCGGGCACGACCCACTCCCTGGCCATCGAGAGCGCCCCTGTGGGTGGGGGCGCGTTCGAGCTGATCGCGGACGGGGATTTCGGGGACTATTCCGAGCTCGCGACGGCGACGGCCGAACGGCGGACGATCGGCGTGGTAGGAGGTACGGGCGGGGACTGCAGCGCGGCCACGGGGATGTTCCCGATCGACGCGTTGACTCTTGCCGACCTGGCGTCGGATGGCGCGGTCGAGGTCCAGGTACAGAACACCTACGACGTGGGCTCGTTCTGCTCGGTCAACCGGCACACCGTGAGGCTCCGCTACCGGGGCGACGCGACAACGATCGATTTCGGGCCGGTGATCGTCGGCGCTTCGCGAAACCTCGAGGTGATGGTCTCGAACGTCGGTACGGACGTATTGACCGTTTCGCGGGTGGACACGCAGCACGGGGAGTTCTTGGCGGACCCATCGCGATTCCAACTGGCTCCCGGGACAAGCCGGCCCGTCACGCTCACCTATGCGCCAACCTACCCCGGCACCGTCGCGGCGACAGTCGCAATCTCGAGCGACGATCCCGACCGGCCCGAGGTCTTCTTGAACCTGACGGGGGAGGGACTCATCCCACCCGACATCTCGATCACCCCTCCGCGGTTCGACGAGCGACTCCGCACGGGGGAACGGCTCACGCGCAAACTGGTCATCGAGAACACCGGGGCGAGCGATCTCACGTTCGACGTCTCGGTCAGCTTCTCCTCTGCACGGGACCTGGACGGCCCGATGCGGACCGGGCCCGTGGCGCGCGCGCCGCGCGAGCCGGTCCCACCCGTCAACCCCCCTGCGGGGCCGCTCTACCTTGAGGGGGGAGTCCCGTTGAGGGATCGGCTCGAGCCGGACGGGACTCCGGACCCCGCGGAGGCGGCACGCGGTCTGCGGGTCCTCCTGCTCCACAGCCCGGACAGCGACGTCTCGGAGATTCGCGCGTTCCTGAGATTGTTCCCCGACATCGCCGTCGTCGACGTCTGGAACGAAGGCTACGAAACACCAGGCCTCGGCGACCTCGCGTGGTACAACTCGGTCATCCTGGCGAGCAACGCCCCCTTCCACAATCCCACGGCGCTCGGGGACGTGCTGGCGGACTACGTGGACGCGGGCGGCGGCCTGGTCCTGACGCTCGCTTCCTTCATCGAAGGGTACAACGTCGGTGGTCGGCTCTTGACCGGCGGCTACCTCCCGTTCCAGCTCGGATACGGTCCGGGCGACGTCGGCTTCCTCGGAAGCTACGACCCGAATCACCCGATCATGAAGGGGGTGACCGGCGCCGGCGGAGCCCTCCTCGGGACCGTCTCGCTGGCTAGCGGCGCGCAGCTCGTCGCTTCGTGGGACAACGGCTTGCCGTTCGTGGCCACACGTGCGCCGGGTGTCGTGGCGGTCAACGTGTTCGTCGCGTGGTCGGGCTACTGGATCGGGGACGTGCCGCTCGTTCTCCGCAACGCCGCGCGCTGGAGCAGCAGGACTCCGTGGCTCTCGGTGAGTCCGACGACGGGCACGGTGCCGGCGGGCCAGGCGGTCAGACTCACCGCGACCTTCGACGCGGCCGGTCTGATCGGCGGGGACTATGACGCGAACGTGGTCGTGTCGAGCAACGACCCGGACGAGCCGGAACTGGCGGTGGGGACGCACCTGCACGTGACGAGCGCGCCCGATGTCGAGGTGTCCCCGACGGCGCTCGACTTCGGCACGCTTTTCGTCGGAGCTTCGCGAAGTCTCGAGATTTTGGTTTCCAACGGCGGGCAAGACGTGCTGACCGTGGCGAGGATCGTCCCTGACCACCAGGAGTTCTCCGCCGATCCATCGTCTTTCACCCTCGGCGTCGGAGAGCGTCGGCCGGTCACGGTCCGGTACGGGCCGAGCGGTCCGGGTCCGGTGGCAGCCACCCTCACCGTCGAGAGCAACGATCCGGACGAGCCGGATTTCGCGGTGAGCCTCGCGGGAGTGGCACTCGTTCCGCCGGACATCGCGGTTTCCCCGGGCTCGCTCTCCGCCGACCTCGGCACGGGCGGGACGACGACTCGGACGCTGACGGTCCACAACACCGGCGGAAGCGATCTCTCCTTCGGGATCGAGTTCGAGTCAGCGACCGGCACAGCGAAGGTCGCCAGCACCGGGGCTGCGAACCCGGCGTTTCATCATGCTGCCGCGCCCCTGCCCTCGCGCTTGGTCACCCGCGTTCGCGCGGAGGAGCCCGCGAGCTCGGCCTTCCTTGGAATCGCGATTCCGGTTGCGCGTCGGTGGTCAGGACCGCGCTTGCTGGCGGAAAACTTCGAGGACGCGAATCTCGACGGCTGGGAGTACGGAGTGGGCTCCGGCATTCGGGAGGTGACCGCGGCGACCGCGGCGCGGGGCACGCAGTTCAGCTATCACGAAACCGACGACTACCAGGTTCACGGGCAGGGAATCTACCGCTACATCGGGCCCGGCAAGCCGACCCTGGTGAGCTTCTACGTCCGTTCCGGGTCGACGTCGACCAACGATACCTACGTGGTGCTCCGGGGCAGGAACGGCTCGCTGGCGATGTGGTTCTACGCGAACGAGAACGGCCGCTTCAACGTCAACGGGGACGTGGGGCACACCTGGTACCCCTACGCGGCCCTCACCTGGTACCACGTCGAGTTCCGGAACATCGACTGGAGTACGCGCACCTTCGACTACTTCGTCGACGGCGCGCTCGTGCAGGCGGCCATCCCGTTCTACGAAGGGTCCTCCGTTCCCGACATCAACGTCGTCGAGCTGTACAACTTCGATGCGGGATCGGAGGGGTGGTGGGACGAGATCGTGATCTCGACGGCAACCGTACCGGATTGGCTGTCGGTGACCCCGCTGGCGGGGGTCGTCCCTGCCGGGGAGAGCCGCGACGTCACCGCGACCCTGGACGCGACCGGCCTGTGCGGCGGGGACTACCACGCGAGCATCGTCATCGCGAGCAACGACCCGGACGAGCCGGAGGTGATGGTGCCGGCGCACCTGCACGTCGTCGGCGTGCCGGACATCCGGGTGGCGGGAGCGGAGGTCGTCGTTGAGTCGACTCAGAACTACTCCACGGATGGCGCCGCCACCACCCACTCGCTCGTGATCGAGAGTCCACCCGGAGGCGGGGGGATCTTCGACCTGATCGCGGAAGGAGATTTCGGGGACTATTCGGAGACCGCGACCGCAACCGCCGAGGGACGGGCGGTCGGCACCGCAGGCCGCACGGGAACCGATTGCACCCAGGCGGCCGGGACGTTCCCGGTCGACGCGCTGTCGCTCGCCGCCCTGGCGTCGGACGGATCCGTGGATGTCCGGGTCGAAAACACGCTTGACGTTGGCACGTTCTGCTCCGTCAATCAGCACACCGTGAGGCTGCGGTATCGCGCCGGCGCGACGGCACTGGATTTCGGAGCGCTCTTCGTGGGCCTGAGCCGCAGTCTCGAGGTCGAGGTGAGCAACGTTGGATGCGAGATTCTCGTGGTGAGCGACGTGTCAGCGGACAGCCCGGCCTTCACCGCGGACCCGGTCTCGTTCTCGCTCGCTCCGGGGGGCAGTCGGATCCTGACGGTGACGTTCGCCCCGCTGTCGGCCGAGGTCTTCAACGGCACTCTGACGATCGCGAGCAACGATCCGGACTCTTCGGCGCTCGAGATCTCGCTGCACGGAGAGGGGCTCGTCCCCCCGGACATCGCCGTTTCTCCCGCCTCGCTCTCCGCCGACCTCGACACGGGCGGGACGGCGACTGCGACGCTGACGATCGAGAACACGGGGGGAAGCGACCTCCTCTGGCGCGTCAGCACCGGGACTGCCATCACCCTCGAGGACGTCCTGAGCGCGCTCGACCGGGGGTTCTCGTCCGTCACGGCCGCCATTCCCAACCGCTACGACTTCTCCGAGGGCGAGTTCGGCTACTTCATCGGGGACGGCGGCGGGGACATGTACGACTACGGGAACTACCTGAGCACAAACCTGGGAGGCAACCTCCCGTACTCGGACGGAGCGATCGCCTCGAGCCCGTATCTGGGGAGCGGCGGGAGGTACTTCACCCGGAAGTACCCGGGTCTCTTCGTCCTGGTCGCCGACCTGCAGGGGGTGAGTTCATTCTCGATCGACGGGAATCTCGGCGCGAACGGTGGGGGGAGCGTCAACGGGTCGGTGCTGATGGCATCCGTGGGCGGCGCATCCCACCGGGCATTCGTGAAGCGGGTCTTCGGCGCGGGCGACCCTTCGGTGAACCATCTGGTGATCGTGGCGGATGGGCCGGGCGTCACGCACGAGTTCTCGAGCTACACCGACGACGACCACCATCGGGTGATGGGGCTTTCGGGGACCTCTCGGTTGTACTACCTGCTGTACGCGGGGTCGGGCGGCTCGTACATCGACGACCTTGCGACGCGGGGGATCCTCGAGTCGTTCCTCGGGCTGGTGGGGCCGGCGTGGCTTTCGATGTCGCCGGTCTCCGGGACCACGCCTGCGGGAGGGAGTGGGGACGTGTCGGTGACGTTCGACGCGACCGGCCTGTGCGGCGGGGACTACGACGCGAGCATCGTCATCGCGAGCAACGACCCGGACGAGCCGGAGGTGATCGTGCCGGCGCACCTGCACGTCGTCGGCGTGCCGGACATCCGGGTGGCGGGAGCGGAGGTCGTCGTTGAGTCGACTCAGAACTACTCCACGGATGGCGCCGCCACCACCCACTCGCTCGTGATCGAGAGTCCACCCGGAGGCGGGGGATCTTCGATCTGATCGCGGAAGGGGACTTCGGGGACTATTCGGAGATCGCGACCGCAACGGCCGAGGGACGGGCGGTCGGCACCGTAGGGCGCGCGGGAAGCGACTGCGCACAGGCCGCCGGGACGTTCCCGGTCGACGCGCTGTCGCTCGCCGCCCTGGCGTCGGACGGATCCGTGGATGTCCGGGTTCAAAACACGATGGACGTGAACACGTTCTGCTCCGTCAATCGGCACACCGTGAGGCTGCGGTATCGCGCCGACGCGACGGCGCTGGATTTCGGGACGCTCTTCGTGGGTCTGAGCCGCAGTCTCGAGGTCGAGGTGAGCAACGTTGGATGCGAGATTCTCGTGGTGAGCGACGTGTCAGCGGACAGCCCGGCCTTCACCGCGGACCCGGTCTCGTTCTCGCTCGCTCCGGGGGGCAGTCGGATCCTGACGGTGACGTTCACCCCGCCGTCGGCCGAGGTGTTCAACGGCACCCTGACGATCGCGAGTAACGATCCGGACTCTTCGGCGCTCGAGATCCCGCTGCACGGAGAGGGGCTCGTCCCCCCGGACATCGCCGTTTCTCCCGCCTCGCTCTCCGCCGACCTCGACCCTGGCGGGACGTCGGCTAGCACCCTGACGATCGAGAACACGGGGGGAAGCGACCTGCTCTGGCGCGTCAGTGCCGGGACTGCCGTCGTCACCCTCGAGGACGTCCTGAGCGCGCTCGACCGGGGGTTCTCGTCCGTCACGGCCGCCATTCCCAACCGCTACGACTTCTCCGAGGGCGAGTTCGGTTACTCCATCGGGGACGGCGGCGGGGACATGTACGACTACGGGAACTACCTGAGCACGGACCTGGGAGGCAACCTCCCGTACTCGGACGGAGCGATCGCCTCGAGCCCGTATCTGGGGAGCGGCGGGAGGTACTTCACCCGGAAGTACCCGGGCCTCTTCGTCCTGGTCGCCGACCTGCAGGGGGTGAGTTCGTTCACGATCGACGGGAATCTCGGCGCGAACGGTGGGGGGAGCGTCAACGGGTCGGTGCTGATGGCATCCGTGGGCGGCGCATCCCACCGGGCATTCGTGAAGCGGGTCTTCGGCGCGGGCGACCCTTCGGTGAACCATCTGGTGATCGTGGCGGATGGGCCGGGCGTCACGCACGAGTTCTCGAGCTACACCGGCGAGGACTACCATCGGGTGATGGGGCTTTCGGGGACGTCTCGGCTGTACTACCTGCTGTACGCGGGGTCGGACGGCTCGTACATCGACGACGTCGCGACGCGGGGGATCCTCGAGTCGTTCTTCGGGCTGCTGGGGCCGGCGTGGCTTTCGATGTCGCCGGTCTCCGGGACCACGCCTGCGGGAGGGAGTGGGGACGTGTCGGTGACGTTCGACGCGACCGGCCTGTGCGGGGACCACGACGCGAGCATCGTCATCGCGAGCAACGACCCGGACGAGCCGGAGGTGATGGTGCCGGCGCACCTGCACGTCGTCGGCGTGCCGGACATCCGGGTGGCGGGAGCGGAGGTCGTCGTTGAGTCGACTCAGAACTACTCCACGTACGGGGCTCTCACCACGCATGCCCTGGCCATCGTGAGCTCTCCCGTGAGCGCCGGCACGTTCGAGGTGATCGCGGATGGGGACTTCGCCTATTTCGACGATAGGGCGACGGCGACGTCCGAGTCGTGGAGGATCGGAACGGTGGGAGGCACCGGCTCGAGCTGCTCTCCAGCCGGCGGAGTGTTCCCGGTAGACGCGGGGAATCTCGCCTCCCTGGCTGCCGACGGCGTGGTGAACGTCTCGGTCCAGAATACGTCCTACGTGGCTCCGTACTGTTCCGTGAACCGTCACACGGTGAGATTGCACTACCGGGCGGGGCTGGAGACTCTTGATTTCGGAGCGCTCTTCGCAGGGTTGAGCCGCAGTCTCGAGGTCGAGGTGAGCAACGTTGGATGCGAGATCCTCGAGGTGAGCGACGTGTCAGCGGACAGCCCGGCCTTCACCGCGGACCCGGTCTCGTTCTCGCTCGCTCCGGGGGGTAGTCGGATCGTGACGGTGACGTTCACCCCGCCGTCGGCCGAGGTCTTCAACGGCACTCTGACGATCGCGAGCAACGATCCGGACTCTTCGGCGCTCGAGATCTCGCTGCACGGAGAGGGGCTCGTCCCCCCGGACATCGCCGTTTCTCCCGCCTCGCTCTCCGCCGACCTCGACCCTGGCGGGACGTCGGCTAGCACCCTGACGATCGAGAACACGGGGGGAAGCGACCTGCTCTGGCGCGTCAGTGCCGGGGCTGCCGTCGTCACCCTCGAGGACGTCCTGAGCGCGCTCGACCGGGGGTTCTCGTCCGTCACGGCCGCCATTCCCAACCGCTACGACTTCTCCGAGGGCGAGTTCGGTTACTCCATCGGGGACGGCGGCGGGGACATGTACGACGACGGGAACTACCTGGGCACGAACCTGGGAGGCAGCCTCCCGTACTCGGACGGAGCGATCGCCTCGAGCCCGTATCTGGGGAGCGGCGGGAGATACTTCACCCGGAAGTACCCGGGTCTCTTCGTCCTGGTCGCCGACCTGCAGGGGGTGAGTTCGTTCACGATCGACGGGAATCTCGGCGCGAACGGTGGGGGGAGCGTCAACGGGTCGGTGCTGATGGCATCCGTGGGCGGCGCATCCCACCGGGCATTCGTGAAGCGGGTCTTTCGTACGGGCGACCCTTCGGTGAACCATCTGGTGATCGTGGCGGATGGGCCGGGCGTCACGCACGAGTTCTCGAGCTACACCGGCGAGGACTACCATCGGGTGATGGGGCTTTCGGGGACGTCTCGGCTGTACTACCTGCTGTACGCGGGGTCGGACGGCTCGTACATCGACGACGTCGCGACGCGGGGGATCCTCGAGTCGTTCTTCGGGCTGCTGGGGCCGGCGTGGCTTTCGATGTCGCCGGTCTCCGGGACCACGCCTGCGGGAGGGAGTGGGGACGTGTCGGTGACGTTCGACGCGACCGGCCTGTGCGGGGACCACGACGCGAGCATCGTCATCGCGAGCAACGACCCGGACGAGCCGGAGGTGATGGTGCCGGCGCACCTGCACGTCGTCGGCGTGCCGGACATCCGGGTGGCGGGAGCGGAGGTCGTCGTTGAGTCGACTCAGAACTACTCCACGTACGGGGCTCTCACCACGCATGCCCTGGCCATCGCGAGCTCTCCCGTGAGCGCCGGCACGTTCGAGGTGATCGCGGATGGGGACTTCGCCTATTCCGACGATAGGGCGACGGCGACGGCCGAGTCGTGGAGGATCGGAACGGTGGGAGGTACCGGCTCGAGCTGCTCTCCAGCCGGCGGAGTGTTCCCGGTCGACGCGGGGAATCTCGCCTCCCTGGCTGCCGATGGCGTGGTGAACGTCTCGGTCCAGAATACGTACTACGTGTCTCCGTACTGTTCCGTGAACCGCCACACGGTGAGATTGCGCTACCGGGAGGGGCTGGGGACTCTTGATTTCGGAGCGCTCTTCGCAGGGTTGAGCCGCAGTCTCGAGGTCGAGGTGAGCAACGCTGGATGCGAAATCCTCGTGGTGAGCGACGTGTCCGCGGACAGCCCGGTCTTCACCGTGGACCCGGTCTCGTTCTCGCTCGCTTCAGGGGACAGTCGGATCCTGACGGTGACGTTCACCCCGACGTCGGCCGAGGTCTTCAACGGCACTCTGACGATCGCGAGCAACGATCCGGACTCTTCGGCGCTCGAGATCCCGCTGCACGGAGAGGGGCTCGTCCCGCCGGACATCGCCGTTTCTCCCGCCTCGCTCTCCGCCGACCTCGGCCCTGGCGGGACGTCGGCTCGCACCCTGACGATCGAGAACATGGGGGGAAGCGACCTCGTCTGGAGCGTCAGCGCCGGGGCTGCCGTCGTCCTCGAGGACGTCCTGAGCACGCTCGACCGGGGGTTCTCGTCCGTCACGGCCGCCATTCCCAGCCGCTACGACTTCTCCGAGGGCGAGTTCGGTTACTCCATCGGGGACGGCGGCGGGGACATGTACGACGACGGGAACTACCTGGGCACGAACCTGGGAGGCAGCCTCCCGTACTCGGACGGAGCGATCGCCTCGAGCCCGTATCTGGGGAGCGGCGGGAGGTACTTCACCCGGAAGTACCCGGGCCTCTTCGTCCTGGTCGCCGACCTGCAGGGGGTGAGTTCATTCTCGATCGACGGGAACCTCGGCGCGGACGGCGGGGGGAGCGTCGACGGGTCGGTGCTGGTGGCATCCGTGGGCGGCGCATCCCACCGGGCATTCGTGAAGCGGGTCTTTCGTACGGGCGACCCTTCGGTGAACCATCTGGTGATCGTGGCGGATGGGCCAGGCGTCACGCACGAGTTCTCGAGCAACACCAACGACGACCACCATCGGGTGATGGGGCTTTCGGGGACGTCTCGTCTGTACTACCTGCTGTACGCGGGGTCGGACGGCTCGTACATCGACGACGTCGCGACGCGGGGGATCCTCGAGTCGTTCCTCGGCCTGGTGGGGCCGGCGTGGCTTTCGGTGTCGCCGGTCTCCGGGACCACGCCTGCGGGAGGGAGTGGGGACGTGTCGGTGACGTTCGACGCGACCGGCCTGTGCGGCGGGGACTACGACGCGAACATCGTCATCGCGAGCAACGACCCGGACGAGGCGGAGGTGATCGTGCCGGCGCACCTGCACGTCGTCGGCGTGCCGGACATCCGGGTGGCGGGAGCGGAGGTCGTGGTCGAGTCCACTCAGGACTACTTCACGTACGGGGCTCTCACCACGCATGCCCTGGCCATCGTGAGCTCTCCCGTGAGCGCCGGCACGTTCGAGGTGATCGCGGATGGGGACTTCGCCTATTCCGAGGATACGGCGACGGCAACGGCCGAGTCGTGGAGGATCGGAACGGTGGGAGGCACCGGCTTGGACTGCTCTCCAGCCGGCGGAGTGTTCCCGGTCGACGCGGGGAATCTCGCCTCCCTGGCTGCCGATGGCGTGGTGAACGTCTCGGTCCAGAATACGTACTACGTGTCTCCGTACTGTTCCGTGAACCGCCACACGGTGAGATTGCGCTACCGGGAGGGGCTGGGGACTCTTGATTTCGGAGCGCTCTTCGCAGGGTTGAGCCGCAGTCTCGAGGTCGAGGTGAGCAACGTTGGATGCGAGATCCTCGTGGTGAGCGACGTATCAGCGGACAGCCCGGCCTTCACCGCGGACCCGGTCTCGTTCTCGCTTGCTCCCGGGGACAGTCGGATCGTGACGGTGACGTTCACTCCGACGTCGGCCGAGGTCTTCGACGGCACCCTGACGATCGCGAGCGACGATCCGGACTCTTCGGCGCTCGAGATCCCGCTGCACGGCGAGGGGCTCGTCCCCCCGGACATCGCCGTGTCCCCCGGCTCCTTCAGCGAGAGGTTGTCGGTCGGACAATCCGTCACCCGCACACTGTCCATCGAGAATCACGGTGGCCCTCCGCTGAGCGTCCATACCTCGGTCCGGGAAGGGAACGGCGGCTCGGCGCGTTTCTTCGACGACATGGAGCACGGTCAGAACGGCTGGACCGTCCTGGCGTCGGACGATTCTTGGTTCCAGGGTTCGCCGGCGCATTCCCCGACGACGGCATGGCAATGCTGCGATGTCGGAGACCTCCCGTACGATGCTGGCCTCGAAAGCCCGCCGATCGACCTGCGTTTTGCTGGGGTACCTATCGAGCTCGAGTTCTACGAGTGGTACGTCCTCGAGACAGGGTATGCGTCGTGCTCGCTGTCGGGGCGCTCGACGAACGGGGCGTATTTCGAACGGCTAATCGACTACCGTTCCGCGGGATGGGTCCGGTCCGCCGTGAACCTCGATGCATTCGCGGGCGGAATTCTACATCTCACGTTCCGCTGCTTCGCAAGCGAGAACCCAATGTTCATGACGTGGCGCGTCGACGACGTGCGAGTCACGGCGGCCGCTACGAGCTGGCTCGAGGTCGAGCCGGAGTCCGGCGTGATCGCTGCGGGGCAGAGCATGGCGGTGGCGGTGACGTTCGACGCGAGGAGCCCCATGGTGGGGGACCACGTCGCGAGCATCGTCGTGGCGAGCAACGATCCGGACGCACCGGAGGTGCGGATCCCAGCCCACCTTTACGTGAACGGACCCCCGGGACGCGTGTATGACAAGTACGTCTACCAGAACCCCCTTCGGCTGGACAAGTCGATGCTGGATCCGGACCATGTCGTGCTTCGCTGGGCGGAGAGCTGCTCGCCGGGGGCCGAGGACTACGGGATCTACGAGGGACAGCTCGGCAACTGGTACAGCCACACGTTCAAGACCTGCACGGACGCGGGGGCCGATCTGGAGGAGGAGATTGCGCCGGAGTCGGGGGACCGGTACTTCCTCGTGGTCGCTGAGAACAACAACGACGAGGAGGGATCTTACGGCCTGACATTCCAGCGCTTGTTGATTCCGTCGGAGATCGAGCGGCCGCAGGCACCCGCCGCCGGCCGTTGCAGGCAGAACTGGAACCTCACGCCTTGCTCGCCGTGAGGCACGGGTCCGTGCCGCCGGAGGCTCGCGGCGGTCGAGTCGATCGACGAGCTCGGCCGCCGGGGAGGCAAGGCCAAGCGGTGTGCCGCGGCATCGTTTCTTGGGGCCGGGAACCGGCGATCGGGGAGCACGACGACATCGCCGAGCGAGTACTCTTCCGGCACCCGCGATACGACGACCCTCGGCAACTCAGGGTGGGCCTCTCCGAACGAGCGGCGGCCCGTCAGGTCAGCATTCACGACGCGGACGCCGGACCTGATCTTCGCGGCCAGTACGATCTTGCCGTGCTTTGCCACGACCAGGTCGATCGGGTCGATGACTCGACCCCCATATTGGACCGCGAAGCGGTCAGTGGGTCCCGAAGGACCCGGTCAACCGGAGCCGACCATGAGTGTACCACCCAGCGTTTCCGACATGCTCGCCAATCAGGTCGTTCGCGGGGTCGAGTGCATCGACCGCATGTACCTGAACGCCTACGTCCCTCAACTCCAGCGGGAGCTGGGCGTGGTCGCGTTCTTTCGCTACCACCGAGGCCACACGTTCGCGTCGTCTGCCCTGATGGACCCCATCAGCAAGGCATTCGTAGCCCGGATCGAGGAGTTCGTCCGGAAGAACCAGGTTCCGGTGGTTGTGTTCAAGAAGGGGCAAAGGAAAGACGACATCGCGAGAGAACAGCGGAGCCGCTTCGAGGGCGACGAGGGGGTCGTGTTCGTCGGCAAAGCTCAGGAGAAGACCCCCGTCTTCCGGACCGAGCGCCGACGAGATGAGACGGGCCGGCCCTACCCATGGATTGTCCGATCGACCGCCATGGTCAACCACTTCTACTTCTACTGCCTGGACCGGGACTTCGGTCCCTTGTCCCTCGAGTTCTGCACCCACTTCCCTTACACCGCCAAGCTGTGTCTCAACGGCCACGAGTACGTGAAGCGGCAGTTGACTCGGAAGGGCATCGCCCATGAGGCCCTGGATAACGCTGTCGTCTCTTCCCAGGACCCCGAACGGCTCCAGGCTCCCTGCGCCGGTCTGTCGGGCGAGAAACGGATAGGCTTGGGGGACCACCACCGGCAAAGCCTCCATCGAAAAACGATGGACCACACCGGCAGCCGCTCGCCTGCGAAACCAAAAGCCCGGTGTCACGCCCCTTTTCTCACTTCCGAGAAAACACCCTCAAGGGGAGCGGCGGACGACGCTCGCAGCCGCGCTTCCAACGAGGCGAAGGGACCACCGCCGACGAACCACTGAGTCTGCGCGGAAACGGGTGGACCGCCCCGGCACGGGCCCGCGAACCCCTCCCCAAAACACCACGGTCACGCCTCTTTCTCCACTGACCGGCAAACACTGCCAGGGGACCACCGGCAATGACGA
>CAVOVZ010000023.1:0-98111 GCA_963699985.1 Terriglobia bacterium | reverse complement strand
CGCGCGGCCGGGAACTGATTGAAGCGCGCCCGATGAATTGGGGCGACAACCTGAGCATGGTCGGCGCGATGCGGCTCACGGGATGGCTCACCCTCGCGACCTACTGGGGCGCGATCAACACCCACCGCTTCGTCGCGTGGGTGCGCGCGCGCTGGTTCCGCGCCTTGCGCCCGGCGCACATGCCGCTCATGGACAACCTGGCGGCCCACAAGGCTCGCGCGGTGCGTGACCTCATCGAGGCCGCTGGGGCCGAGGTGCAGTTCCTGCCGCCCTACTCAATGACTTTAACCCCATCGAGTCCGGCTGGGCGCTGCTCAAGAAGCGCATCCGTGCCGTCGCGCCGGTGGATGGCCGCCCCTACCTGCGCTGCACCGCGCAGCGTGCTCGCCGGGTCGTTGAATCGCGTCACTGTCGCGCCTGGTTCGCCCATGCCGGCTATCAACTCAGTGATTCCTCTGGGGTTAGGGGCGACATCCGCGGAGTCAAGACCCGTCGCAACAGCGAGTTGCACGGACGCTCGCGCGTTCGACCTCTGAAATGGCGCCGGCGTCACAAGTGCGGGATTCCGAGGATAGGCCGCTGGTGCCAATTGCGCGGATGTCATGGTTTCGCAGGGTTACTCCTGCCTTGTCGCGTAGTGGCGACCGACCGCCCCTGGGGTCCCTCGTGGGGGACGGCCCTGGCGTCGGTCGGCGCCTTCAGGCGGCCCGGCCTTTCGTGGTGTTCTTGAGCCAGACCTGTAAAGCGCACGCCCTCGGTCCCGCTGCAAGCTGACCGATGACCTCGAACAAGTTCCTCGCCTGGGGGTTGCCTTTCGGCCCCAGCATCCGCATCAGGCTCTTCGCCGGGATGTGCGTCAACTCGCCTAGGCGCTCAAACCCCATGGTGCCGTTGACGTAGTCACGCAGTAACGCCTTGCCCGTGTCGACGTCTCCAGCGAGCAGGCCGTCGATGGCCTCTTGGATCACGGCCTTTCTGAAGCCGGACGACCGGATCAAATCGGGCACGCACGGTCTCTTTGAAATCTTTCGTCAGAGGCATGGTCTCGATTCACTTTCGTCGTTTATAGTCCTGCCAACACTTCCGAGCGTCCGCGATGTCGCGGGCCTGGCGCTTCTTGGTGCCGCCGCCGAGCAAGATCACTACTGTCGCGCCGTCCTTGCCGAGATACACCCGCAGTCCGGGACCGAAGTCGATTCGCGATTCGAATACACCGCCTCCTACGCCCTTCACGCTGGAGAAGTTGCCCTGCTCGATCCGCGTCACCGCGGTGAGGACCCGCGCGGCGCCGGAATCATCGAGGCCGTCCTCAGCCATTTCTCAAAGGGGCTCTTCCCGTCGATGCCCACGTATTGCTTGATTGTGGTCACTCGCGCCTATGGTAACACACGAGACACCATGTCAATTGGCCGCATCGAGGCGCGCCCTTGCCCGGACGCTGGCGCGGCTCAGGCGGATAGGGCTGAACCAGGCCCACTCAGACCGGGTAATCGTGGGCGTCGCAGGCCCCAGCGTTTCGCTAGCCCGCTCTCTTTCGACGCGCCGTGGGCCCAGGCGAGGGCCGGGGAGTCGGAACGGCGGATATCACGATCCGCAGGAGATTGTTGACGGACTCGGAGGTGTGGAAGACGGACGCGACGTCGGGGTCGAGCACTCGGCGACCGCGCCTTGCCCCATGGCAGACGCAAACCGATTGGGGTTTAGCCTGCGCGTAGTCGAACTGATACTCGGGCCGCAGGTCGTCTCCGACCGTCCGCTTACTTCGTGTGCGTTTCATAGTCGTGCCGTTCGGGCTTCCCGTCGCGCGCCGAGCGCTGATGATCCGATCGACTGCCGCCCCCTCGATGGTCCCGAGAACTGTCCCACACACCCTATCTGTTGACCCGCTTGGGAATAGCGCGTGAGCGAAAAGCAGATTCCCTATCCGTATGGAATTCTTCAAAAACGAGCTGTACCTGATGGAATTGTTGGAAGGAACCGTCTTCGCCCAAGGCAGGTGCGCTACCAGGCTGCGCTACGCCCCGACCGGAGAGACCCTTAATTATCCCACAACGCCAGGACGCTCGCGGCAGCCCGGCAGCTCGGCGGCCCACTCCCCCTTCCAGAACGAACGGCGTCGGCCCCCCGCCCCGAACCGGAAGGACGACGTCATGCGAGGTAGCCTTCTCGCAGCACTCTGCCTGCTCGCGTTGCTGGACTGCGCGCCGGGCGATCCGACCGCGAGCTCGATTCCGGGCGAGGTCCTTGACCTGCACGTCGGTTTCGACGGCGGAGAGGGATCGCCCGGAGCCGTTGCGGTCGTCGTCTGGCAGAGCGCCGGTGCCAACGTGGTGTACGACGTCGTCACTGGTACGCTCGGGGACCTTCGCGGCGACGGCGGGATCGCGTCGGCCGTCTGCACCGGAGACAATCTGGCGTCGACATGGATGGAGGACCCGACTCCCGATCCGATCTCGGGAACGGGGAGCTACTTCCTAGTCCGCGCGCACAACTCCTGCGGCGACGGCCCTTACGCCGGTGCCGGCTCGGGGACGCCGCAGTCGGGCTGTCCCTGACGACGGCTCAACGGGTCTTCACCGTTTCCGCGTTACGTCCCGATGCGTAATGGGGACTGTCCCCGTTTCGACTCACCGAGCAGCGATTGCCTTCCGTTCACCCGAATGGCCGGCCCGAACTGTGGTGGAATACGCACACCGGCAGGCCGCAGCCGGTCTCGGAGGCAGCTTCTTTGGGTGGATCACATCCGCGACGGGAGGGAACGATGCGAAACGTGCTTCGATTGGGGTTGCTCGTGGGGCTGCTGGCGTCCCCATGTCCTGCTTTGCTCGCTGGATCGACGGGGGGCTCCGGCAGCGACGTTCCGACCCTCGATCGTCGTGACCCGGCCGAGGCGCCTGCCGTCGCGCCGGCGTCGCAGGGCGGCCGCTTCCGAGCTGGCGCGCCCGGCGTCGGCGACCCCTACTTCCCGGAGGCGGGCAACGGCGGGTACGATGTCCAGCATTACGACCTCGATGTGCGCTACGACCCGCTGCATCACCGCCTGTGGGGAGTCGCGACGATCCGGGCGGTTGCGACCGAGAACCTCGATCGCTTCAACCTCGACCTGGTGGGTCTCATCGTTCGGAACATCGAGGTGGACCGCAAGCGGGCTCGCTGGTCGCGAACCGATCACGAGCTCACCGTGCGGCCGCAACACAAGCTCCGTGCGGGCAAGGAGTTCACGGCAACCGTCCGCTACGACGGCAGCCCGACGACGTTCGTGATCGGTCCCCTCGGCGAGTCGATGGGCTTCATGCGCACGGACGACGGCGCGATCGTCGCCGGCGAGCCCGAATCCGCCGCCGGATGGTTCCCGGTGAACGACCACCCCACCGACCGCGCGACCTACCGGTTCCGCGTCACGGTTCCTCGCGGATACCAGGTCGTGGCGAACGGCCTCCCTCGCGGGAGATGCTCCTCCCGTGGCTGGACGACGTTCGTCTGGGAGGCTCGCGACCCGATGGCCAGCTACCTCGCAACAATCGATATCGGGGACTGGTCGATCCGGGAATACCGCACCTACTCGGGACTCCCCGTCATCGACGCGGTCGATCCGGACGTCGGCGTCATGGCGGACGCCGCTCTCGCTCGCCAGCCGGAGATCGTCGAGGTTCTCGAGGACGCGTTCGGTCCGTACCCGTTCGAGACGGTGGGTGCCATCATCGACGACCACCCCCAGCTCACCTTCGCGCTGGAGACCCAGACGCGTCCCGTATACCCGAGGTACGCCTTCGCGCAGGGCACGAATTTCGGGACCGAGATCCTCGCGCACGAGCTGGCACATCAGTGGTTCGGCGATTCCGTCGCCGTCGGCCGCTGGAAGGACATCTGGCTCAACGAGGGATTCGCGACGTACGGGGAGCTGCTCTGGCTGGAGCACGAAGGGGTGGCGCCGGTCGGAGACATCCTCTCCTACGTCTATGACTCGATTCCACCTGACGATTCCTTCTGGAGCGTCGTGGTCGGAGATCCCGGCATCGCGAACCTCTTCTCTCCGCCGACGTACGTGCGCGGCGCGATGACCCTTCAGGCGCTCCGCGATGCAGTGGGCGAGCAGGTTTTCTGGGAGATTCTGCGAGCCTGGGCCAGCGACAGAGCGCTCGGGACCGGCACGACGCCCGAGTTCATCGCCCTCGCCGAGGAGCTGTCGGGCGAGCAGCTCGACGAGCTCTTCGATACCTGGCTCTTCACGGCGGAGAAGCCGCCGCTGCCTCCTCTCGAGCGTCGCACTGCCCTACCTCTCTCCAGCGAATCGGCGCGACGCGTCGGGAGTTGGCGCGAGCACGTGGGCTCGATGCACAAGCGCTGATCGCCGAGCATTTCGATCCTCACGGTCCCCCGGCCAACCCGCCGGCCGCCTGGCCCGACCCAGGCCGGGTGAGCCGGTCCGACGGATGAAAACCGACCGGCTCGTTCCGTGATTGGGAAAGGTCAGGACCGCATCTCGCCGTATACTCCCGGCAACGGAGGAGGTGTGTCATGAGAACTCTCCCGACCCTCGCCGGATTTGTTCTTCTTGTCAGTGGAAACCTCGTGAGCCCCGTTCTGTCCGCCGGCGCCTCGTGCACCGATGCGGACGGAGACGGGTACTTCTACGAAGCCGGATGCGGGACCTCCCGGGACTGCAATGACGCTTCGGCCGTCACCCATCCTGGCGCGCCGGAGCTGTGCGACGGCTACGACAACGACTGCGACCGCTTCATGGACGAGCAGGCGGGCTGCGCCTCGATCTGCCCCGACCGCCAGGTCCCGAACGGGGTGCGCGTGGATTTCGATACCGCCGCGGCCGCGGCATGGACGGGGTCGCACCTCGGCGTTCTTTCCTTCACCCAGGATCGCGACGGCTTTCCAACGCGCACGAGGTTCCATCTGCGGGACGGGAACGGCCTGGTCGTGGCCGACGCCACCATCCACGCCGACAATCTCTTCCATTACGCTTGCGACCTCGAGTGGAACGGCTCGGAGTTCGGAGCCGTGTGGGTCTACGAGACCTACACCACCAGGGATCTCCGGTTCCAACGGGTGAGCTCCTCCGGCGCTCTGATCGGCCCATCGACGACGGTGCGGACCGGCGGTCCGATGACGTACGGCTTCGGTTGCGCGGCCGTCGCCTGGAACGGCTCCGAGTGGGGCTTCTTCTGGCCGGAAACGGGAACCCAGTCCGGGACCTACCTCCAGCGGATCGATGCTTCGGGAGGTCTCGTCGGCCCCAGGATCCGGGTCTCCGATCAGGCTGGGAATCCCGACGTCGTATGGAATGGCTTCGAGTATGTCGTGGCCAGCCGGACCGTGAGCAACTCGGTTCTGCTCTCGCGCTTCGACAGGATCGGAGCGCGTATCGGGGGCGAGATCACGCTCTCGACGAGCGCTTCGGAGGGCCCCGCGATCGCCTGGACGGGGGCCGAGTACCTCGTGCTCTGGACGAATAGCGGCACGCAGACCTCCGCGTTCCAGCGCGTCACCGCGGGGGGAGCGCCGATCGGCCCCTCGCCGACGACGTTCCCGTCTCCTTATGCGGCGATCGCCTGGAACGGAGCCGAATACGCCGTCTCGGCCGGGTCGCGGCTTTTCCGCATGGATGCGGCGGGGGTCGTTCTCGGTTCCGTCGCTTCCACCGGAGGCTGGCCGGTCTGGATCGGCTCGACATGGGCGCTCATCGCCAATACGAACAACGGACCCTGGCTGTTCGAGTCCTGGTTCACGCGGGTCCTCTGCGGCTGCAACGGCGCCGACGCGGACGGGGACGGATTGTCCTCCTGCGCCGGAGACTGCGACGATACGAATGCGACGGTCCGCCCGGGAGCCGCCCAGCTCTGCGACGGTCGCAACAACGACTGCTCGAACGGTTGGTCGCTCGTTCCGCCGGCCGAGGTGGATCTCGACGGCGACGGAGTGCTCGGATGCGGGGGCGACTGTGGGCCTCTCGACGCGGCGACCTACCCTCACGCTCCCGAGATCTGCGACGGTCGCAACAACGACTGCAGCGATCCATCGTGGCCATTGCCTTCAACGGCGGAGAGCGACGACGACGAGGATGGGCAGCGGATCTGCGACGGCGACTGCGACGACGGCGATCCCGACATCTACGCGGGAGCGCCGCAGATCTGCGACGGCAAGAACAACGACTGCGCTCACGCCATCCTGGCCCGCCCTCGGCGGGACCAGCGAGGCGGATGACGATCTGGACTCGTTCTCCGAGTGCGCGGGCGACTGCGACGATACGAGCTCGCTCGTCTTCCCCGGTGCGGCGCAGCTGTGCGACGGCCGGAACAACGACTGCTCCAGCTTCATCTGGCCCGCGGTGCCGGCGGTTGAAGCCGATTCCGATCTGGACGGCTTCCGGATCTGTGCGGGGGACTGTGACGACGCGAGACCCTCCGTCGGCCCCGGAGCTCCGCAGATCTGCGACGGGAGGAACAACGACTGCCTCGACCCCGCCTGGCCCGCGATCCCGGCGAACGAGGTCGACGCCGACCGCGACGGCTTCCGCGGCTGCATGGGGGACTGCGACGACACGAGGTCTTCCGTCCGACCGTGGGCGCCGCAGGTCTGCGACGGGTTGAACAACAACTGCTCCGACTCCTCCTGGCCGACGGTTCCTGCGAACGAGGCCGATGCCGACGGCGATGGGTTCCGGACCTGCTCCGGAGACTGCGACGACACGCGAGCGACGGCCCGGCCCGGTGCGTCGGAGATGTGCAACGCGCTGGACGACGACTGCGACACGATTGTGGACGAGGACGCGGACGGGGTCGATTCGGACGTTGACGGCGTCCGCAACGCCTGCGACAACTGCCGGTTCACCGTGAATCCAAGCCAGCTCGACACGGATGGCGACGGGTCCGGGAACGCGTGCGACAACTGCGTCGCGATTCCGAATCCGGAACAGTCCGACCCGGATGCAGACCTCGTGGGGAGCGCCTGCGACAACTGCCCGAGTGAATCCAACCCGTCTCAATCCGACATCGACGACGACCGCGTGGGCGATGAGTGCGACAACTGCCTGCTCGAGCCGAACTCCTCGCAGGGGGACGCGGATGCGGACGCCGAGGGAGACGTCTGCGATCTCGACGACGGCCTGATCCTGATCCTGTTCTCGGATCCCGATTCCATCCAGTGGCAGGCCGAGCAGGGACCGTCGTCGTGGAACGTGTACGAGGGTGACCTGGCGGTCCTGAGAACCGACGGGATCTACACGCAGCTACCCGGCTCGACACCGCTCGCGGATCGCCGTTGCGGCGTCACGGCAGTGTGGGTGAACGATCTCGACGATCCTCCGGAGGGAGACGTCGTGTTCTCCCTGGTGACGGGCGTCGTGGGCGGCGTGGAGACGGGTCTCGGGCGGAACAGCGCCGGGGTGGAGCGGCCCAACACCAGTCCTTGCCCTTGAGGACGACGCAGTCGAGAGCGACGCCCGGGCGGATCGCGAGGACACGATCACCTCGCTCCGGCGCCGGCGGTGGTCCGCGCGCGGAAGACCTCGGCCCACGGCACCGACGCGGTTCTCTGCATCAGGACGAACAGCGTGACGACGGCGCCCGCCGTCACGGTCAGTCCCGTGTAGCCGTCGAAGAAGAACGCGTAGCTGAAGAGCACGAGGAAGATGGCCTGCGCCGCACCGGCGTGGAGGAGCGCCTTTCGCATGCCCGTCACGACACGGAGGTAGCTCACGACCAGCGCCACGCTCGTGGAGGCGGCGATCAGGAAGGACAGGTGGATCGAGAGGTGATCCACGAGATAGGCCAGGAGCAGGTGGAACGAGAAGAACGCGGAAGCGAGGAAGAAGTAGTTCATCGGGTGGAGGCTCTCGCCGGACGTCACGCCGAGCATCACCATCACGGTCAGGAAGAACAGCAGAGACACCGGGGCGAAGAACGTGATCCGCGACGCCAGCGGACCGGGGTTGAGCCGATTCGGCAGGTCCATGCCCACTTTTTGGGCGGTCACGAGGTTGTCGAACCGCCACGCGAGGCGCCACCCGTTCCCCGCGCGCTCCGTCTCGCCCGGGGAGACGGTACCGGCGGGAAAGTCGATCCGATCGAAGTCCGTCCACAGGACCAGGGAGAAATCGCGCACCTGGGCGACTCCCTCGGAAGCGAACGCGTACGTCCACGTGCCGACGCCGCGCGAGCGGTAGCCAACCTCCAGCACCGCCTCGCCGCCGGGACCGACCGGGGCCTTCGCCCGGATTCCCTTCGACAGGTCCACCGCCGCGTTCATCGGCTGTCCGTTCCACCGGAACTTCAGGTCGTCGTAGAAGGTCGTCCCGTCGGGAAACGCGAAGCTGACCTCGAGCGCGCGCGCGACCGCGTCGAGGTTGCGGAACACGTACCGGCCGGTGAAGGCGACCTCGTACGTGTCGTACCAGAGGAGGCCGCGCCGACGATGGTCGAGGGAGAGCCGGACCTCCGCCTGCGTCGACTCCAGGGGGGCGGAGACCCGGGTTACCGTTTGTCGCGCGACCTCGCGCGTGCGGAGGATCTTGCCCCCCTCGTCCTGATCCTCGACCGTCTCGGTCTCTGTCGCCGGCCGCTCGATGCACGCGACCGGCGCCCTCTGCATGTGCGGCCCTCCCCAGAGCAGCTCCACCTCCCTGGCGAGCCGCGCGTCGTGCTCCCCCGTCCGGACCGTCAGCGAAGTCCCGAGCGCGAACCAGGCGAGCGTCGAGGCGAAGAAGATGAACGCGATGGCGGACAACCGGGTGAATGTCATGGCTCCTCCTTGGCGGCCGGGCCCCATTCGGGGGTCTGCCGCTCGCGGGAGAGGATGCGCCGCGCGCCGGTCGGAAACCTGAGCGACGGGTGAGCGCTCCGTGAGATTCACCTGAACGGATGACTTTTCGCCCGGGTGGGCGGCGCTCGGGATTTCAGGAACAGTCGTCCATGACGCCCGCCGGGCGTCGCGCGAGGTGGGTAGCCCTGCCTGCCGGCATCCGGGCCGCCGGCCGCGCGGAGCCACAATGAGACACGAGACGAGTCCGCCCTCGATCACCCGACCGATGGGCCGGCCCGGGGCGAGAGGTGCAAACGGCCGTGCCGTGGGTCTCCGCCTTTGCCGGGTTCGGTTGCTAGAATGGAACGAAATCGCCGTCCTGGGGGTGTGGATTGACGACCCCGAATCACGCCTTCTTTCGACCGGGTCGCCGTGGTCGGAGCTTCGTCCCGCTCGTGGGAGTCGTCCTCTTCAACGTGGCCCTTTGGGCCCGGACGATCGGATACGACTTCGTCTTCGACGATCTCGTCAACGTGCTGGCGAACCAGTGGATCCGAGACTGGCGCGCGCTCCCCGCCGCATTCGCGCAGCACGCCGCCGGTTTCGACGTTCGGTTCGACACGAGTTTCTATCGACCGTTCATGCACGTCTTCTATGCCGTGGCGTACTCGATCGCCGGAGCGCGGCCGTGGGCGTACCACCTCCTGAACGTCGCCTTCCAGGTAGTCGCTGCGATCGGCGTGTATCGCCTTTCCGATTTGATGTGCCGGCGATGGGTTCGCCCGGAGCGCTGCGCAGGGATGCCCCTCGTTTCCGCCTTAATGTTCTCCGCCCACCCGATCCACTCGGAAGCCGTGGCGTGGGTTGCCGGAATCACCGACCTGTCCTACACGACGTTCGGTCTGCTCGCGCTGATCGCGTACGTTCGCGGCCTCGAGCGAGGGACGAATCCGTGGCCCGGAGCGCTGCTCCTGGCGTCCCTTCTGTCGAAGGAAACTGGGGTAGTCGTCCTGTTCCTCATGGTCGTTCTCGAGTGGATCGAATGCGGACGGGACCGAGCGTGGCACATCGCAGCCGCCGTCAAGCGGCTTGCCGTGCCGGCTCTGTGCGCGTGCATCTACATGGCCATGCGCCTGGCTGCGCTGGGGTCTTTCGCGCCGAGCGCGAGCCAGCATCCTCTCCCGGTGGCGGGCCTCGTTGCTGCCGGGGCGGGTCTGTTCGCACGCTACCTGGCAGCGCTGGTATGGCCAGTCAACCTGAACATCATGCGCATCGTGCCCATCGACCAGGGCTTCTCGGATCCTGCCGCGACCTTCGGGTTGCTCGTCGCGTTCGCGTTCCTCGTGCTCGCGGTGCGATCCAGGCGAGCTCCGTTCGTCCGCATGTCCGTCGCCGTGGTCGTTCTGCCCCTCCTGCCGGCGCTCTACGTTCCTGCCATCGAGAGCGGCGAGAGCGTCTTTGGCGAGCGGTACCTGTACCTGCCCGCGCTGGGGATCGCCTGGTGCATCGGCCTTCTTGCCGGTGAGCTCGCGAGCAGGACCGGCTGGAAGCGTACGGCCACCATCGCCACCGTTGCGCTGCTGCTGTGTGTGTACGCGGCCACGGCGCTCGTCCGCAGCCGGGTGTGGGTCAACTCGCTCACTCTGTGGACGGATGCGGCGAAGAAATCTCCGAACAGCGCAGCCGCCCAGGAAGCGCTTTGCCATGCGTTGTACGGTGCCGGACGGATTGCCGATGCCCTCTCCGCATGCGACAAGGCGATCGCCATCGACCCGGGGCGCGGCGACGCGAGGGTCAATCGAGCCAACGCGCTCCTCGTGCTTCGGAGGCCCGCGGAGGCCCTGCGTGAGGCGGACGCTGCCATCGGCCTGCGGTTCAACTCGGCCGAGGCTCACACGACACGGGGCCTGGCCTGCATGGTGTTGGGTCGCGTGGACGAGGCGCTCGCCGCGTACCGGCAGGCTCTCGTCATCAATCCAGCGTACGGCGAGGCGCACAACGACCTGGGAGTCGCGCTCGTTCGTGCGGGACGATTCGCGGAGGCGCGGGTCCATTTCGAGCAAGCGGTGCGTCTTGCGCCGGAGAACGCCGAGTACAGGTCCAACCTCGAGGCCTGTCCACGATAGCTTCAACGGCGGTTCGTCTGGCCCGGATCGTCGTCCGGTCGAGCACACGGCCACGGTCGCTGTACCGCGTCACGGATTCGATCGGTCCTCCCGCAGCGCGCGGGGACACGGCCCGGATGTCGTTCCTCGGGACGCTCGGAACGAAACTCCGGGTCAGGGGCACTCGTCGGACCGCCTCGAGTACTGGATGTCCGTTCACGGGAGGAAGCGATGTCCATTCGACCGATCCGGCAGGTGCTCGCGGCAGAGCCCGCCGTCGAAGGAGCCGGAGTCCGCCTGCACCGTGGGTTCGGCTTCGGCAAGACCGACGATTTCGATCCGTTCCTTCTGTTCGACGACTTCCGCAACGACAACCCTGACGATTACCGGGCCGGCTTCCCCTGGCATCCGCACCGGGGAATCGAGACGATCACGTACGTTCTCGAGGGGACGGTGAACCACGGAGACAGCCTGGGGAATTCCGGAACGCTCGGGGCCGGCGACGTGCAGTGGATGACCGCCGGGAGCGGAATCCTGCACCAGGAGATGCCCCAGGGCGATCCGCAGGGGAAGATGCACGGCTTCCAGCTCTGGGCCAACCTGCCGTCTTCGCTGAAGATGACCGATCCGCGCTACCAGGACGTTCCCTCGACCGAGATCCCCGAGGTGACCGACGACGACGGCACCCGCGTGCGGATCCTCTGCGGGAGCTTCTGGGGCCGGACCGGTCCCGTGGATGGGGTCGCGGCGAACCCGCGTTACCTCGACGTGTGGGTTCCGCCGGGGCGTCGCAGAGTGCTTCCCGTCGAGAGCTCGCGGCGGGCGTTCGCCTACGTGTTCGAGGGCGCCGGCACCTTTCGCGACGCCTCCCAGCCCGTCCGGGTCCGCACGGAACCAGTCGGACCCGAGGGGAGCGTTCACCGAGCCGAAACATCGGAGACGGGCAATCGCTCGCTGGTTCTCTTCGGCCCCGGGGACGAGGTGGCGGTGCAGGCCGGGGAGAGCGGGATCCGCTTCCTGCTCGTCTCCGGAGAGCCGATCGAGGAGCCGGTGGCCTGGTACGGCCCCATCGTGATGAACACCAAGGCGGAGTTGCGGCAGGCGATCGCGGAACTTCAGGACGGGACGTTCATCAAGCACCGCTGAGGCCGGGCACGGGTTTCGATCTCGAGGTGAAGCTCGCCGTCTAGCACCACCTCGCCGAGCCGGGGGGGCGGAGCCCCCGAGTTTGCCTCCCAGCGGCCGAATGTCGCGAACCGACGGTGGCTCGAGCCACTCGAGCACCCGCGAGACTCGGTTGCTGGGGTGAAGATCCGCGCCCTTCGGCCGGGCGATCCGCGTCATCAACTGTCTAGCCCGGATCATTCATGAAGAACCTACTGCAACCACGAATCTGCCCATCCTGCTTGACGTCCTCGGGTCTCCGGCCCTGCGACGTACGGCACAGTACGTCTCGGGCCCGAGCCCTGCGGGCGCCAAGCAGGACGGGCATCTTCGCGACTCGACTGAGCTCGCCGAAGTCGGTCTCGCTACGGTTCTTCATGAATAATCCGGGCTGAATCGACTCGCCGGACCCACCGAGGGCGTCCCGAGCGTCCGCGATCGCCTCATCGATCGCCGGTCCGGCGGGAAGGTGGCCATGGATCGAATCGACTTCCGTCGTCTCGGCGCCGGAGGCGTGTGCCGTTTCCTGATCGCGTTGCTCGCCGCCTTCGCCGCGGATGTTCGTGACCTTCGACATCCGATACCTGTTCACGAGGGAGAACGAGGACCTCGACAGCCATGTCGAATCGGACGGCCTCCTCGCGACGGTTGGGTTCAAGGTCCGGTTCTGACCCGCCTCCGTTCGATCCGGTCTTCCGGAGCGTGCTTGGTAGCGGGCAGTCGGTGCGGTGAGGGGGGTGTACGACAGGAAAGTGAGAAGACGATGCGGCGAATCGGGGACAGCAACCGAAACTCGCACAATGCCCCGTGGTTTGAACGAGTTGCGTGCTGGCGAGTTTCGGTTGCTGTCCCCGATTCGCTCTTCGAAGATCGACCGATCTGGTCGCCTCTGTCCGACCCGGCGTCTCGACCGCGGCCTCGCGCACGTCGATGATCGCCCTCGCCTCCGCGGCGCTGCAGGGGTGCGCGCCACCGCAACCATGACGGCGACGCGGGCCTACCTGACGGCGTGGCCGGCGACCGCTAGGGAGAATCCGAGTCGGACGGCGGAGACTCGTCGACGGCCGCCGCGACGCGCGATCTCAACGCGGCCGCGAGTTCCGCCTCGGTGGGAAGATCGAGCCCGCGCGCCGCGGCTCGGGCGGAAGCCTCGGTGTATTCCCGGCGCAATCGGGTCAGCACGCGACCGGCGAATCCTGCGACCTCCCGATCGAGGTCCGCGCCCTGTCCGTCGAGGTAGCGCTGGCCGTAGAGGTCGCGCCTCTCGTTGTCGACGAAGACGACTGCCGCCCGGGTGTCGCCGATCCGCATGGCGACGGCGGAGATCTCGAGGACGCGCCGAGCTCCTCCCGGTGCCAGAACCTCGAAGCGCGCCGCGTCGACGAGCCGTGGCGTCTCCGCTTCGCCGGCGGCGATCTCTCTCGCAAGGAACCGCATCGGCGCGTAGGTCGGGTGCAGACGATCGAGGCTCTCTCGCATCTCGGCAAAACGCTCGGTCGCAGTCTGGTTCCAGAGGAACATCGTGTGGAGCTGGTCGTAGAGCCGGCCCGCCTCGAGGTTGCGCGCCCAGCGGGAGTCTTGCGAGACCCGATCCGCCTCCGAACCCGGCCGCGCGAGGTAGGGGACGATGCTCTCTCGGTGGCGCGCGAGGGCCGACACGTTGTCTCCCATGAGGCGGCCGATCCCCATCGACTCCGGGGCGGAGAATTCGAGAAACAGGTTGTCGTCGGTGTTGAGGACCCCGCCCCGGGCATAGGCGCGCGCGGCGGCGTCTCCGGCGATGAAGTAGGACAGGAAATCCTCCACCGATCCCATATCCACGACCTCGAGGTCGGCCCGGAGCTCCGCCCGCGCCATGCGGCGCTCGAGCGACGCCTCGTCGATGACGATCGGCGCGTTGCTTCCCACGATCTCGGCGTCGAAGTGGGTCAGCCAGATGAGGACATGGCGGAATTGCTCGGCGAACGTCCGGAGGACCGTCTGCACGTCGCGGACCGTGAGCTCGTAGATGGGGAGCCACTGGCACGCGATCCCGCCGGGTTCGAGGCGCGCGGCGACGGTGCGGAAGTACTCGGCCGTGTACAGGTATGCCGCGCCTCCCGACCACGGGTGGATCGGGTCGGCGGTGATCACGTCGAATGTCTCCCGGGTCGTGGTGAGGTAGTTTCGACCGTCGTTGAAGACGACGCGCACCTTCGGGCTGTCGAGCGCGTCGTGGTTCCACGGCCCGAACGTCCGTGCCGCGGGGAGGACCCCCGGCTCGATCTCCGCGAGGAGGATCCTCTCGACCTCGGGATGGATCGTGACGGCGCCGAGCGTCATGCCCGTGCCGGTGCCGAGGACGAACACGCGCTTCGGGTTCGGATGAAGGAGCATCGGCAGGTGGCCGAGAGTCCTCTGGCACTGCACGTCCATGGAGGATGTCGTCGCCTCCGGCCGGCCGTTGACGATGAACGCCTGCCGCCCGCCCTTGGGCCGGATCACGCTGATCGTTTCGTTGACCCCCTCGTGGTAGTAAAGGACGTCGGTGTGGAGCAGCGCATCGCGGACCCGGAACTCGCTGTCGAAGGCGCTGCGCTGATTGTTCCGGAAGATCGCGAAGTACTTCTCATCCCACAGACGACCCCACTGCGGGCTCACGGCGAGCGCGAGGAGGAGCAGACCCGCCGCGACAGGCGCCGCCCGGGCCAGGAGTCGCGGCGCCAAGGCCTCGGCCAGCACCCAGAGGCCGATGCCCACGTTCACGGTCACGAGGATCTGAAGCGAGCGCTCGATGCCAAACGCATAGATCAGGCCGAATCCTGTGACTGCGGCGCCCAGGATCGCGCCGACGGTGTTGAAGGTCAGGACCTGCCCGACGGCGCCGCCGACCCGCTCCCGCCGGGTCGCATGGATCGTTCCGGCCAGGGGGAACGCGACCCCCATGAAGAAGGCCGGCACGAACATGTAGGCGAAGGCGACGACGAAACTCGCTCCCTGTCGTGCGAAGAACTCCGCGCCGAAGTGCCCGAGGAGCCACGCCTGGATGCCGGTGGCATGCGACGGCAGGTCGCGCATCAGGACCGTCACCGCGAACGCGGCGACGCCGATCGCGATCTGCACCGCGCCGAAGCCGACGACGAGGCCCCGGGCGGTCCACGGCGAAGTGCGACGTCGCTCCAGCAGACCGAGGGCCTGGCTTCCAAGGGCGATCCCCGCGAGGAACGCCACGAGCATGATCGTGAAGCTGTAGACCGACGTTCCCACGACCACGCTCAGCATCCGGGTCCAGAGGACCTCGTACCCGAGCGCGCAGAAGCCGCTCACGCCGATCCCCCAGAGCACCAGGCCGAGGGGGAGGTCCGTGCGCACGGCGCCGCTACCCCCCGCAGGATGCGAGGCATCCGGAACGGGGCCGCCCGCCGCCCCGTGACGCCTCCGGTCGGGCCGCGACACGATCGACGACTCCCGGAGGAGGAGCGCGATCAGGCCGACCGCCAGGTTCGTCGCGACGGCGATGAGGAGCGTTCTGGCGACACCGAACGCCCTGAGGAGAGCGAATCCGGTCGCGAGCGACCCGGCGACGGCGCCGAGGGTGTTGAATCCGTACAGGAACGACAGGTGCCGCCCGAGCGTCTCGGATCTGCCCGCAACGAACCGGGAAAGAACCGGAAGCGTCCCGCCCATCAGCGTCGTCGGCACGATCATCGCCGCGACGGCGAAGGCGACGCGGATCGTCGAGAGCCAGAGGCGGTGCTCGTCCCCGAGCCGCGCCAGCGGAACGTAGATCGCCGGGTAGACCTTCATCAGTCCCAGGAAGCCAAGGGCCGACGCGGCAACGCCGATCTCGAGGAGCCCGTACAGGCGGAGCGGTCGGCTCGATTCGTCCGCACGCCTGCCGAACAGGGCGGACCCCAGCGCCAGGCCCCCCATGAACACCGACAGGACGGTGGTGACGGCGAGGTGGGAGGCTCCGAAGATGAGGCCGAGGGACCGGACCCATGCCACCTGGTACACGAGGGCCGCGGCGCCTGACAAGAAGAAGAGAAGGTACAGCATCGCGACCAATGGCAGTCCGCTCCTGGTGTCGCCGAGGGTGGATTCTTCCTTCGGTCGTTCTCCGCGTCTTGCGGAGAGGAGTGTAACCAATCAGGCCGCGGCCGCACAGAGTTCGGGGGCTCCCGGGCGTACGACAGGAAAGTGAGGAGGAGCTGAATCGAGGCGAATTCGGGGACAGCAAGCGAAACTCGCCGGCACGCAACTCATTCAAGCCACGAGGCGCTGTGCGAGCTTCGGTTGCTGTCGCCGATTCGCAGCATCGTCTCCTCACTTTCCTGTCGTACACCCCGCCGGTCCGACCAACTTGACGCACGTGCGCGTCTCGGCGTGGCTTCCTCCTGTCCCGCCTCGAAGAAACTCCCTTCCATGGGGCGCACGTCGTCCGCCGGGCATTCCCTCGAAATCCGAACCGTACTCCGCGAACCCACTCCGTCTCGTCCCCCCAGTCCGCCCACGTCCCCGAAACCGAAGCTCCTCGACCAGATCCGGCTCGCGATCCGACGCAGTCACTACAGTCGCCGCACGGAGATCGCCTACGCACGCTGGGCGCGACGCTTCATCCTCTTCCACGGAAAGCGCCATCCGGCGGACATGGGAGACGCGGAGGTGACGGCCTTCCTCTCGAGCCTCGCCGCTGACCACCGCGTCGCGGCGTCCACGCAGAACCAGGCCCTGAGCGCCCTGCTCTTTCTCTACCGTGAGGTCCTCGGTCGCAACCGCGCCTGGATGGACGAAATCGTTCGCGCCAAGCGCCCGATTCGCATCCCCGCCGTTCTCACCCGCGTCGAGGTCTACGGCCTTCTTCGGCAGCTGGAGGGGATCGAGTGGCTGATGGCCTCGCTCCTCTACGGCGCCGGCCTGCGCCTCCTCGAGTGTGCGCGGCTTCGCGTGAAGGACGTCGAGTTCGACGCCTGCCAGATCGTCGTCCGCGGCGGCAAGGGAAACAAGGACCGCGTCACCATGCTTCCCGGCTCCGTCCGCGAGCCGCTGCACCGCCACCTCGAGGGCATACGGCGGCAGCACGACCGCGACCTCGCGCGCGGCGCCGGATGGGTCGAGCTCCCGAGTGCGCTCGGCCGCAAGGTCCCCAACGCCGGTCGCGAGTGGCCCTGGCAGTGGGTGTTCCCCGCGACCCGCGCGTACGTCCATCCCCAAACCGGCGGGTGACGAGTCAGACGAAACATGGGTCATGAGTTTGCACGAGCCACCTTCCAGGATCGAGTTCGTGCGGTTCAACACGCTCCGTGTGATGTCGTACTCGATCGTCCTGACGCGAGAAAAAGATGGATCGACATCGGCAAGAACGAGCAGGTCACTACGAGTCTGAGCGAGGAAGGCAATAGGCTGCTTCTCTCGCTGACCGAGGACAGCGTCGTCATGGAACTGAGAATGGGCGCAGCGATGCTCAATCACTACCTCAGCACGGGCAAGCGCTTGCCGCTCTCCGAGGCCATCGCAAGCCTCGGAGAGTCGAGATGAATCCATCTCGTGACGAAACCGCCAGCAGAGGATGCGAAAGGAGCCGGCTTGGTAGCCGAAGCGGCCAGCGGCTTCGGCGGACGGCAGGCCCTCGGCAAAAAACGCCCGCAGAGCCTCGTTCTGGCGTTGGCGGGGGTGACCGGGCTCGACAAAGAAGCGCGCCTCGTCAGTTATCGAATCAGGTGTGTTACCCACGCCGACGTTCTACATCAGATCGAGCCGTTTCGGTCGAGACCCCCGAAGGCGGGCTGTCACCGCACGACCGAATTGGCAAGAATGAACCATAAACAGGCGCCACGAGGTTCGTCGGCGCAGCGGTCGGCGTTCCATATCTGACGCTGAGGTCGCTGCAATGCTTTGCGAATCAACCCGTATAAGAACGTATAATCGATAACGCATCTGGAGGGGTCGCTGAGGAAGAGCGAGCTGCTGACGCGGAAAACGAGGCGACAGGCGTATACTCGAGGTCGTTTGCGTCAGTCGATCTCGCTGGGGTGAAGATCCAGGTTAGGCTTCGGAAGAGGTGGGCTCCGTTCTCTGTCGCGCTTCGGAGGTGCACATGAAGAGAGTCACAGGCATCGGTGGAGTCTTCTTCAAGGCCAGGGACGCTGTTGCACTCGCCGCCTGGTACAAGAAGCACCTGGGCATCGACGTGCAAGACTGGGGAGGCACGGCGTTTCGCTGGACCGATGAAGAAGGCAATCCCAAGGCAGGCACGACGGTCTGGTCGGTGGGCAGTGCCGAGAGTGATTCGTTCGCTCCTGGCAAGGCGTCCTTCATGGTCAACTATCGGGTCGCGGATCTGCACAGTCTCCTGACGGCATTGCGCAGCGAGGGCTGCGACGTTCTGGAGAAGACGGACGACTCCGAGTACGGCAAGTTTGGCTGGGTCATCGACCCGGAAGGCAACAAGGTTGAACTTTGGCAACCACCCGAAGGCCAGTGAGTCCCATACGGCCTCGCATGCACAAGTCGACGCTGAACCCCTCGCTGAACCGGCCTTGCCTTCGGCAAGCTGGTCGCCGCGCACGTTCGGCGAATCACACAGGGTTGGATGCTCGAATGGACGTGGTTGACTGGAAGCCGGAACACACGAAAGCGACGATCGACCTCCTGTCGCGAGCATTTGCCGCGAACCCGACTCATCTTGCAGCCTTCGGCGCGGATTCGGTCATGGAACGAAGTCAGGTGATTCTTCGCATTGGGCTGCCGTTGTTTCGCGGTCGTCGTCTCGTTGCGATAGATTGGCTTCATGCGCTGGGTCGAGTCTCCTAATTGCCTGCTGTCGCCTCGTCGAAAACTCTGCCATGTTCCGTCAATGCTCCGTGGCTTCGGGCTTCGATCAACGCCGCGGGTGAGTTAATGGCTCGCCGCGTGGGCTCGAAACGATGCTGCCGACCATCATTGCACTGTGGACCCATCGGGGTTGATCCGGAGGTCCAGGGCCAAGGAGTCGGTCGACGTCGGATGGACACGTATGGCTCGTCGCTCGACGAGGAGTCGGCGTCTCGATGTTTGGAAACAGACAAAGCCGAGAACGTGGCCTTCTACAAGAGATTTGGATTTGAAATCGTCAACGAGGTCCAGGTCATCGGGACGACGACGTTCTTCATGGCGCGAAGTAGACGCACTCCAACGGTTAGGTTCGCCTAACCTCAACTTCCAACGGGCGGCGCTTCGCACCGCAGCTGAAGCCGGACGTTGGGCAGACCAGAGGGCCGGTCGATCCGTTCTCGGCCGGGCGAGTGGATCCGTTTCGAGCGGCGCCACCAGGAGGGCACGCGTGGCACTCGTGGTTCTTCTCAGAGGGGTCAACGTCGGCGGTCACAGGACGTTCCGACCCTCCACGCTGGCCGAACAACTGATGCACCTCGATGCCGTCAACATAGGCGCGGCAGGCACCTTCGTGATCCGGAGGCCAGTCACCCGGGCGCAACTCCGCGCCGAAACGGCACGCAGGCTTCCCTTTGATGCCGAGATCGTGATCTGCCAGGGCCGCGAGATTGTCAGGCTGATGTCTCAGAATCATTTCGCGCACCAGCCCCTGCGATCCGACGTCGTCCGCTTCGTGAGCGTCCTGTCCAAACACCCCCGTTCGACGCCGTCGACGCCCATGAGCTTCCCCGCCAGCGGCAAGTGGCTGCTGAAGATCCTCGCGACGGATAACCGGTTCGTTTTCGGCGTGTACCGACGGCAGATGAAGGCCATCAGGTACCTCGGTACGCTCGACCGGCTCTTTGGGGTCCCGGTCACCACGCGCAACTGGAATACCATCCGCACGATTGCCAGGGTGCTGGTTGGCGGAAGGTCCTGATGGCGGGGAATGCCGCTCAACAAAAGCATGCAGGTGACCGTCTGTTCTGTCACGGCCCGTGCTTGCGCACGCTCCGCGCCAAGCCAGCCCGCAGCGTACGCGGCGCGTTGGGCGCTCTGAAGGAAGGGCTCGGATGGGCGTAACGAAGTCTCAAACGGAGTGCGTCTTCAAGGTCAACTGGAAGGCCTCGAGGCGGGGAGCCCGAACGATCGCTCTGCGTGGCGACCCGACGTTGAATGATCTGCAGGAAGCGATCTTCGCGGCATTCGATCGTTTCGACACGCGGCTCGATTCGTTCTACTTCCCCAAGGCGCCGAGCCGGCGAAGAACCGCGGGGCCGCGGCCGAAGGAGTACACGGCGCCGCAGATGTTCGCCGAGCCCGACACCTTTGACGCCGAGAGCCGATTGGACGCTTCGGCGACCAGGCTTGACGATCTGCACCTGAGGCCCGGACACAAGTTCGAGTATCTCTTCGACTTTGGCGATTGCCAGTGGCATGACGGCGCCGTCGAGGCAGTGAATCCATCGGCGCCCCGGGCGCGGTATGGTCAGATCCGGGCGAGCCGCGGCTCCTCGCCGCCGCAGTACGAGGCGGTCGATGAGTAGGCGAGGCACCGCGGGCAACCAACGCGTGAACCCGACGGCCCATCCCATCACGGCCCTTGCACACAACGCCATGGCCGCGCCGGTCTCGCCCGTGAGGTACGCACAACGTTGGACCGCTCAGGGAGCAGGTCGGAAGGAGATCAGGTGAAGGCCGGAGTCGGGAGAAACGAACCCTGCCCTTGCGGCAGCGGGCGGAAGTTCAAGGTGTGCTGCGGGCTCGCGCCACGCACGCACGGTGCCGACGAGCCCGGATCGCGCGGGCACGGTGAAGACGGCTCGGCGGACCCTTCCGCTGGCCGGTTCCGGTTCGAGGCCGGGGCCTACGGTGGTCCGGGAGGTTACTTCCCTTCGGTCGCGTGTCTGAAACGAGATGAGCAGGGTGAATGGGGGTACCATTTTGTCCTCGTCATTCCGGATGCGGTTCGGGATGACGAAGACACAGCCACGCTTGAATCCGGCGACCACCTGTTCGAAGCGTTTCGGGGGCAGCCTGTGCCAGAGGCGATTGCGGTGCGACTGAGGAACTTCGGGTATGTCAGCGTTTCGGGCTTTCGCGTGATTGGAGGAGGCTCCGACGACGGCCCAGGTTTCGTATCGGGAGTCGACGAGCACGACGGCTCGCAGTTCGCGGTCTCGCAACAGCGTGAGCCTGACGATCCTTCCGGTCGCGGTCCGCGCTTCCGCACGGCCCGCGCCAGGCCGGCTCGCAGGTCACGCTGAGCGTCAGGCGGCACTCGAGATGTCCCAGGCCGGTTCACGAGCGTGGGCGTTCTACCGAGAGATTGCCCGAACTCGCGTGGTCTGGACGATCAAAGACAAAGACCAGCGAGGTTGTCCGCACCCCAGGCAGCCGATGGCAACTGTGCTCAACCGTTCTGGACTTCTCTCGCGCGTGCGGAACGGATCGTCGAGTCGGTGCCTGCATACGCCGGGTTCCTTGCATACGAACTCAGTCGGACGGACACGGTCCGGACAACTTCGTGCCGTTCGCAGAGGCACTTCGTCGTGAGTCACTGCACCGGCGAGTGGTTCCGCGAGTGAAAAGACTGGCGTACACCATCGACCGCTGTTCGAGTAGAGTCTGTTCGGCAAGGAGAAGCCCGCCTGCCCGTCGTGCCGCGGCACCGACCTCGAGCGGCTCCCGTCGACCTTGGCCGTCTCCGACGGCGACCGTTCTTCGGGATGGTTCCACGGAGATCTCTGCGACGCAAATCTCGGCGGTGGCGAGGGTGTACGACAGGAAAGTGAGGAGGAGCATCGTCTCCTCACTTTCCTGTCGTACACCCCGGTGGCGATGACATGGATGGCGGCGAGCGCCGCTGTGGCTCGCGCGGCGATCCTCGCGGGCGCGGCTCCTGCGCGATCAACTTGGATTCCGGCGCCGTGATGGCGGAGGACGCGTGATGACGAGAACAATGCTCACTCTGGCAGCCTGCTTCGCTTTCTCGTGCCTGGCCTGGTCGGCGGCGGTCGCTTCGGAGGCGCCGCCGCAGCCTCCCACCACCACAGCTGCGGCTGCCGGGGAGGTACCGCGTGGTGCCACGGCTCGGTGCGTGGACGGGACCTGGTCTTCATCCGCGCAGCGTCGTGGCACCTGCTCGGGGCACGGCGGCCTCGAGACCTGGTTCGGGAAGCCGCCGAAGAAAGCGACGGGGCGCTGCAAGGACGGGACCTACACGAAGAGCGCCAGCACCCAGGGCGCGTGCTCGGGGCACGGCGGCGTCGCATTCTGGCTCGAGAAGACCCGACCGAAACCGTGACGCCGCCGCGCACGGGGACCGGCCGCGCATGCACCCCCGGTACGATCTACTTTGCGCCGGTGTTCGGCGCCGGCCTGGCGCTCGGGTCGGTTCGCGTGCCGATCCCGGTCCCGCGCTTCGACGAACGGATCGGCGCGTTGATCAGAGCCCTGTTCCGGACAGCGCCACGCGCCTGGTCGCCCGGATGGCGCGGGGCGGTGACCGGGTAGTAGGTCATGGGCGCCGGCAACTCCGGCAGCAACGGATCGGCAGTCCGAGCAAAACGATCGAGCCGCTGTAACTGGTCCGGACTCCCAAGGTGGCGCGAAGCCTGTGGGTGTACGACAGGAAAGTGAGGAGTAGCTCAATCGAAGCGAATCGGGGACAGCAACCGAAACTCGCCAGCACGCAACTCGTTCAAACCACGGGGCATTGTGCGAGTTTCGGTTACTGTCCCCGATTCGCAACATCATCTCCTCACTTTCCTGCCGTACACCCGAAGCCTGTTGGGCCCTTGCCGTTTCGAGGTTTCCCCCATCCAAAATCTGGCCGAGTCGTGCTTCCTCGGAGATCGCACGAGCTTCCCACCACATTGCGCGGGTCGACCTTCGGCTGGAAGAGGCCGAACGGCGGAGGCTTGCGCCGCGAGAGCGCTCGTTTGGCTTGTCCTCCAAGATCGACCCAGCTCGTTGCGCCCGGGCAACCCGGCGTGTTGACCCCGGCCTCGTGCGAGCCGATGTTCACGCTCGCCTCCTCGGGGATCGCAGAGGTGCCCACCGCAAGCCTCGAAGACTGGGTCGCTCTCCACCTGCTGCCGGGCCTCGGGCCGATTCTCACCCACCGCTGCCTCGAGCGGTTCGGGGATCCGGGGACGATCGCCTGGCGGGTGCCGGTGCAGGCGCTGCAACAAGTCCCCGGGTTCGGTGCCGTCTCGGCCGGAGCGATCGTCGCGGCCCGTCGCGAGCTGCGAGCCGGCGTCGAACGAGAGATCCGCCTCGCCGAAAAGCGCGGAATCCGTCTGGTGCAGTTCGGGAGTCCGATCTATCCGGCAGCCCTTGAGACGCTCCCCGATCCTCCGATACTCCTTTATATGTGTGGCGAGATGCCGGAGGCGGTGGCGCGCATTGCGGTCGTTGGATCGCGCCGGGCCACCGCGTACGGGCGGCGCATCGCCACCGGGCTCGCGATGGGACTCGCGCAGCGACGGGTCGAGGTGGTCTCGGGCGGGGCGCGCGGGATCGACACGTGCGCCCATGTCGGCGCGCTCGAGGCGGGAGGGCGCACCGTCGCGGTCCTCGGCTCCGGGTTCTTGCGCCTCTACCCCGCCGAGAACGCGGAGCTCTTCGACCGGATCGCCGCGAGTGGCGCCGTCGTCAGCGAGTTTCCGCTCGAAGCCGACCCTCTTCCTCAGAATTTCCCCCGCCGCAATCGGCTCATCAGCGGACTGTCCGCCGCCGTGGTCGTGGTGGAGGCCGCGGAGAAGTCCGGCTCGCTGACCACGGCAGGCCATGCCCTGGAGCAGGGTCGAGAGGTGATGGCCGTTCCTGGACTCGTCTCATCCGACCAGTCGGTGGGATGCCATCGACTGATCCAGCAGGGCGCGAAGCTCGTCCAAAGAGTCGACGACATCCTCGAAGAGCTGTCGCCGATGTACAGGGCCGCGGCCGGTCCGGGGCCGGCGCCGCCCGGGGCGAGGGCTCCCGACAGCGAGGGACTTCCGGCGGACGAAGCGGCCGTCCTCGCGCTGCTGTGCGACCCGGAACCCTTGCAGCTGGATCAGTTAGCCGATGCCGCCCCGTTCGGAATCGGGCGTCTCCAGGCGGCGCTGTTCGGGCTGGAGGTCCGGGGGCTCGTTGAACAATTACCGGGGCGGTACTATCTTTCCCGGCTCCGAAAGGAGGCCTGACCCATGGGCCGCGCGCTGGTCATCGTCGAGTCTCCGGCTAAAGCCAAGACTATCAATAAGTTCCTGGGACGGGGCTACACCGTCCAGGCGTCCATGGGGCACATCCGCGATCTCCCGAAGAAGACCCTGGGGGTCGACGAGAAGGACTTCACACCGACCTATCAGGTTCTCGCGGAAAAGAAGAAGACGGTCACGGACCTGAAAAAGGCGGCGAAGGACGCTTCGGCCATCTACCTCGCATCCGACCCCGACCGCGAGGGAGAGGCGATCTGCTGGCATCTCCACGAGGAATTGAAGAAGGACTCCAAGGCGGTCTTCCACCGGGTGCTCTTCCACGAGATCACCAAGAAGGCCGTGATCGAGGCGTTCGAGCATCCAAGACCGATCGACCTCCACAAGGTGGACGCGCAGCAGGCGCGGCGGATCCTCGACCGGCTCGTTGGTTACAAGATCAGCCCCCTTCTGTGGGAGAAGGTCCGCCGAGGTCTCTCCGCGGGCCGCGTCCAGAGCGTGGCCCTGAGGATCATCTGCGAGCGGGAGAGGGAGCTCCTCGCGTTCGTCCCCCGCGAGTACTGGTCGCTGCTCGCCCAGCTCTCCGCGTCGGAGCCTCCGCCCTTCGCGGCGAAGCTCGTCGCGAAGAACGGGAAGAAGATCGAGCTCGTCGCGAAGGACGAGGTCGAGAAGGCCCTGCGCGATCTCGGCTGGAGGGTGCGCGCGACGACGCCGGTCGAGGGCGGGGCGCCCGGCGCCGTGATCCTCGAGGTGGAAGCCGGAGCAGGCCAGCCGATCCCGTTCAAGGTCGTCGAGGTTCATTCCAAGGAAAAAAAGAAGAACCCGCAGCCTCCGTTCATCACCTCGAAGCTCCAGCAGGACGCGGCGCGGCAGCTCGGCTTCCCCGTGAGCAAGACCATGCGGCTTGCCCAGGGGCTCTACGAAGGGCGCGAGATCGGGGACGCCGGCCTGGTGGGTCTGATCACCTACATGCGAACCGACTCGACTCGCGTGTCCACCGAAGCGATCGATGCGGCGCGGCAGTTCATCGTCGCCACCTACGGCCAGAAGGCGCTCCCGCCGGAACCGCGCGTCTACCGTTCCGGGAAGCAGGCCCAAGAGGCCCACGAGGCGATTCGGCCCACATCGCTCGAGTATTCGCCCGAGATGGTGCGGCAGTTCCTCGGCCGCGACGAGTTCCGGCTCTACCAGCTGATCTGGAATCGGTTCGTCGCATCCCAGATGGAGTCGGCCATCTTCGACACGACGCGAGCCGACATCGAGGCCGGGCCCTTCACCTTCCGCGCCACCGGCTCCGTGATGAAGTCCGCGGGCTGGCTCGCCGTGTACCACGAGGGCCGAGACGAAGACCGCGTGGAGGACAAGGACGAGGACGAATCCGAGGACGCCGAAGACCGCCGTCTTCCCCCGCTCCGGAAGGGACAACTCCTCGATCTGCGGACGCTGATGCCTCGGCAGCACTTCACCCAGCCGCCACCCCGCTTCACCGAGGCGACGCTGGTCAAGGAGCTCGAAGAGAACGGGATCGGCCGGCCCTCCACCTACGCAACGATCCTCTCCACGATCCTGGATCGGGACTACGTGGAAAAAGAGAAGGGCCGGTTCCGCCCCTCCGAGCTGGGATTGCTCGTCAACGACCTCGTGGTCCAGTCCTTCGGCGACATCATGGATGTCGGTTACACCGCCCGGATGGAGGGGGAGCTGGACGAGATCGAGGAGGGCCACCTGCACTGGATCGACGCGCTTCGGGAATTCCAGGCCAAGTTCGAGGCCGACCTGTCGCGAGCGCGGATCGAGATGCGGGACGTGAAGCGCGAGGCCCTCCCCACCGACGTGACCTGCGACAAATGCGGGCTGCCGATGGTGCTCAAGTGGGGTCGTTTCGGGCAGTTTCTAGCCTGCTCCGGCTACCCCGAGTGCAAGAACACCAGGGAGGTGAACGGGAAAGCCAGGGAGAGCGGCGACGACGCAACGGCGCTCGCCGCCGTGGCGAAGGCGGCGCCGGGATCGAAGGTCACCGCGGAGCCCGACCCCATCGAGGCCGAGGCCGAGCCGTGCGAGAAGTGCGGCAGCCCGATGGTCCTCAAGCGCGGCCGTTTCGGTCAGTTCCTAGCATGCTCGGCCTATCCCGGCTGCAAGAACACCCGTCGGATCCGGGTGACGAAGGACGGCAAAGCCGAGGCGAAGCCCGCCGTGCTGCTGGACGAGGACTGCCCGCGCTGCGGCTCGAAGCTCACCGTCAAGGAAGGCCGTTTCGGCGAGTTCACCGCGTGCTCCAGCTACCCGAAATGTCGCTACATCAAGATGAAAGAGACCGGGGTGGACTGCCCCGAGTGCGGCAAGGGAACGATCGTCGAGCGGAAGAGCAAGCGCGGAAAGACGTTTTTCGGATGCGGCCGCTACCCCGACTGCACGTTCGTCCTTTGGAACCGGCCGGTGGCGAAATCCTGCCCGGATTGCAACCGCCCGTATCTCGTCGAGAAGGTGAGCAAGCGAGACGGCCGCAGGCTCATCTGCGAGGCCGAGGGGTGCGGGCACACCGAGCCGGCCGAGCTGGAAGAAGTGGTCAAGGCCTGACCCGCGTTTCTCGTCGCTCCTCGCTTCAGAGTGAGACTACGGGGGCCAGCTCCCGAACCCTCCGCCCCGCGTACGCTGCAGTCCGGCAAACCGGTTGCGCCTCCCCCGGGGGGGCATGGCTTCCGGGTGGACGCCCCGAGGCGTCATGGACCACCGGGCGTCATGGCAGGCTGTCCCTCGCTTGCCGGATCGCCTCGTCGCGTTGCCTCGCGCACCCGCCTGGGTTTCAACGCACGACGAGAGCCAGGTGCGGATGGTAGGCTGTCGCCGGAGGAAACCATGGGTTCCGAGGATCGATCCCGCCCCTTGCGAATCGCCCCGTTTCCGAACGGCGAGCTCGGTATCGTCTGGGCCGACGGCCACGAATCCAACTATCCGGGACACCCGCTTCGCTGCGCCTGCAGCTGCGCGCTGTGCGTCGAGGAGGGGACCGGACGCAAGGTCCTTCGCGCCGAGCTGGTCCCCCGCGACGTGCAGTCGGTCGACGTGAAGCCCGTGGGACGCTACGGAATCAATATCCGATGGTCCGACGGACACAATACGGGGATCTACACGTTCGAGCGACTCCGCGAGCTGTGCCCGTGCGGAACCTGCGGGATTTCGACGGCGTGAGCGCAGTCCGTCGGTTTCCCGTCCGGACGGGGCTGCTTCTCGCCGCCCTCGCCGTCCTGGGCGGAGCGACGATCGTCGCGTCTCTCTTGCTTCGAGACGGCCGCGAGACCGGACCCGGTCTCGTCCCCGAGGCAATCGCCCCGTACGGTCTGGTTTCCCGCGCGGACCTCGTCTTCCGCTGGACGGCTCCGAGCGACCGAGCACCCGTGCGCGTGGAAGTGTTCGATCCGGTCCGGGTGCCGCTCTGGACGTCCCCTCCCACCACGCGAGGATCGCTCGTCCCCCCGTCCGACTCGTCCGAAAGCCTGCCGTCGGGCGACCTTCTCTGGCGACCCGTCGCGGTGTCTTCCGACGGTTCCTCGCGGTCAGGAGATCTTGCGGCGTTCACGCTCGCGCCCTGAGGCGCGGCCGGAACGGCCATCGACGGCGCTCAGCGCCAGGGCGGAGGCTCGGTCGAGCGGACCTGGTTCCGCTCGAGCCAGCTGTCGATTCGCTGGTGCAAGCGATCGCCTCGGTAGAGGAACCAGCGATCGCGCTCGGAGGGGTGATTGCGCAGGATCTCGCGGAACGCCTCGATCGGGTCGGGCTGGTCCAGCGCCGCCCGGAGCTGCTCGACGGCTTCCGTGTTCTCGCCGACGGTGTCCTCGACGAAATCATCGATCCATTCGGCTTCTTCTCCCGGATCGGGAGGCTCTACGTAGAGCCGGGTCGAGTCCTTGCGACGGGGATTGCCCGTGGCGACCTCTACGTCCTGGTCGTCATCGTCGCGAGCATCTCCTCCCTGCCCCTCGAGGATCACCTGTCCGGTGACCAAGTCGAGGTAGTAGACGAGGTCCTCACGCCCTTTTTCGAAGGCGGACTCCACCTCGTGCCAGTCGATTTTGATGGGCCTGCGGTTCATCAACGCATCCTGGCGGCGTCTCGGCGGCACCGGGACCCGGCCTGCAACCCCCACGAGTCTCGGCCGGTCCTCGCGGTGGACTCAGAATCTACCCCTGAAAGCTACTGCAAATCAAGCCGTTCCCGCCGGTGTAACGCAAAAATCTGACGAAGACAGGCCGGCGAGCCGGGACGGCGGCAGAACCTCGCGGAGCGACCGATGGCTCGAAGCGCACGCGTTCGCCCGCGATTCGTCGCTTTCGCCGCGAGCAGCACAGGGGGTCAAAGCCCCCCCGCCCCCCGCCCACGAACCGTCATCGAGGCAGGACGACGCCCCAGGGCGTGTTGGGAAACGAACCTCATTCGAACCCCGAGTCAGAGCCCCGTCCGGTCCACCAGGCGCGGGAGGGACGGGTGGATGCGGGAGACGATCTCGTACGAAATGGTGCCGCACCAAGAAGCGATCTGCTCGGCGGTGATCCGCTCATCCCCCTGGCTGCCGAGGAGAACGACCTCGTCCTCCGTCTGGACCCCCGGGATATCGGTCACGTCGACCATGCACATGTTCATGCAAACGCGACCGCGGACGGGCGCCCGTTTCCCGCGCACGAGGACGTGGGCCACGCCGGACAGGCCCCGGTCGTATCCCTCGTGGTAACCCACCGGCAGGATGGCGATCGTCGTCGGCCGCGTTGCCCGGAAGGAGCAACCGTAGCCCACGTATCCACCCTCGGCCACGATCTTGACCTGGGCGATCCGCGACTTCCAGGTCAGCGCCGGTCGCAGGTCCAAGGTGGGCTTGCCTCGTTCGAGGCAGGACACGTACGTCTCCTTCGATGGCCAGAGCCCGTAGAGCGAGATGCCGATCCGGATCAGATCGAGGTGGGTGCGCGTGAATAGGAGCGCCGCCGCCGAGCACGCGGCGTGCCTCAGCGGGGGTGGTCCTCCGACCTCCCGGACGGCGTCGTGGATCCTCTGGAACGCGGCGATCTGTGATTCCGCAAAAGAGTGATCCGTGGTGTCCTCGATGTTCGCGAAGTGCGTGGAGATTCCCTCGAGCTCGATCCCTCCCGAGTCGCGAATCCTCCGTGCGAACGCACGAACGTCGGGCTCGGCGACGCCCTGCCGATTGGTCCCGGTCTCCAGCTTTAGATGGAGTCGCACCGTGCGCCCGGCGCGCAGGGCGAGGGCGGACAGACGTTCCACCGTTTCCACGTTGTAGACCACGGGGCGCAGGTCGTTCGCGACGATCTCCTCGAGGCGGTCGAGCGGAACGTAGCCCATGATCAGGATCGGAACCTCCACCCATTCCCGCCTCAGAACGAGCGCTTCGTCCAGGTTGTTGACGCACAGCCACTGGGAGCCGGCCTCGAGGGCCAGTTCGGCGACCTCCCGCATGCCATGCCCGTATCCATTTGACTTGACCACCGCCCCTAGCAGCACCGACGATCCGACGCGGCGGCGAAACTCGGCGACGTTGTTGCGGATTGCCGCCGCATCCACCTCAACCCAGTTGAGCACGGTATCCCTCCGCAACTTGGAACTGGACCGCCTCTTTCCAGACGGCGCCGCAGCCTTCATTATTCACGAACGGGGCGCCGGAGGGCCACCGCGTCCGCCGCCGAAGTGACCTCGCGTGTCGGTCGATTTCGAGCTCGTAATCGCGGTTCGATTTTCAGAGAGCAGACGCGCTGCGAAAAGCGGATCGACGCGATTGACTTCGCCGCACGGCCGCCCGACATTCGAACCGGAATTCTAGCAACTACAAGAATGCAGCCCGACAAGATCATCGCGCGGCCCGTCGAGAAAGTCGGGGAGGAAGTCTCTCCGGCGTGCGTCGACGACTCTCTGGTCGAAGCACTCCAGGAGCTCTACCGGGCGCTGCAAAAGACCGCGATCTACCCGCCAGGACACCCCGCGGTGCGCGACGCGGCCCAGGTCTCGGGCGGTCTTCTCGTCGCGGCGCTCGCGGGGCGTCCTTCCGCCATCGTGGGAATCGCGCGCGATCATCTTCTGATCGATCGACAGCCTTTCCGCGGCGGGCCGGCTGCGCTGGGGGCGCTCGCGCAGCTCTTGCACGGAATGGACGTGGCGGCCATCGAGTTCCGCGCGGGACTCACCACTGGCGAGTTCGAGCGATTTCTCGTGCGGATGCGGGAGTCCAGGCATGCCAACCAGGGGGGGGCGGCGCTCGCCCTTTCCCTCTCCGAAGACAAGCTCGACAACATCCGCATCTTCCCGCTCGACTACTGGGGAATCTCGTTCTCGGCCCACACGGATCAGAGCCGCAACGACGCGAATCCATCGGACATATGGGAAGGGCTGGTGGTCAACCTCACGGGGCTCTCCACGCCCAGGCCGGAGGTCGATCCCGAGGCTCTGGCAGAGGAAACGAACCAGCGCTTCGTAGACGAAGAGGGCGTCGGCGTCGGTCTCCTGCGGCATCAGATCCAGACTGTCGGCCAGCAGGTCCAGGGAATGGACGGTTGGCAGCGCGAGGCCATCCGCACGCGACTCGCCCGGTTCGTGAGCGCCCTCAACCCGACGTTGCGGCGCGACCTGCTCCGGGTGGACCCGCACGACGCAGAGGGGTCCGTCGGCACGGTCGCCACGATCGCCGATCAGCTCGCGGACTCTACCCTTCTCGACATCCTTCGCGACCTGAATCACGCCGGACAGCGCACCCACGACCAGTTCCTGAATTTCATGAACAAGATGGCACGGCTGGACCCGTCCGATTCGCCGTTGGCGCAGCTCGACCCGACGCTCGAGCGCTGGGGGATCTCCGGCGACGTGATCCGGGAGGATCCGCGTGCCTTCCGCACAGCTCTCAAGGAGGTCCTCCTCCGGCGCAAGGAGATCGACTGCAATCCGGAGAAGTACCAGGAGCTTCTCGATGATCTGACCCATCGAGAGCTGTCGCCCACGACGCGCTCGCTGTGCGCGCGCTACGTGGACCCGACGAACTCCCTCGACGTCAAGTCGCAGACCCTGGAGATGGCGGTGCGGCTTCTCGAGGAGGAATCTGCGGGGGAGCACCTGGCCGGTATCCTCGCTCATATAGGGTCCATCACCGACCCCCTTCTCGACGCCGGCAAGTTCCAGCCGGTGAGGGACGCGGCCGTGACGGCGCGATCGATCGTGGGGCGGGAGACCGCGTCGGAGGAAGCACGGAAGGCCGCGGCCGGGTACCTCAAGGACTTCTCGCTCGCCGCGCGGATCGACCGCATTCTGAGCAAGGCCGTGAGCGATGGAGAGGTGCACTGCGCCGTGGAGCCGCTCCTGGCGCTCGGCGGCGCGGCGGCGCTGGATCGTCTCATCGATCGTCTGGAACGAGACCTCGATCCGGCCGTGGCGGCGGTGTTTCAGAATGTCGCTGTGACCATGGGCCGGAGGCCCATGTCGGAGGTGATCGAGCAGCGCGCGGCGGAAGGCTGGGACCGCGTCCTGCCTGCGGTACGCGTGGTCCGGCTCTTGTCCTCACCCGATGCGGTGGCGACCCTCGAGCCGCTCGCCCAGCACCAGGAGGCGAGGATCCGTCGCGAGACCCTCGTGCTGCTCTGTGAGCTGGACCGCTCGCCTCACGGGCCCGAGCGGCACCTGCGCCGCGCCCTCGGCGATCGCGATCCTAGAATCGTCGTGCTCGCCGTGAGAAAGCTCGGCGAGCTCGGAACGAACGAGTCGATCGAGGCGCTCGCCGGGTTCCTGGCGGGGCGGCTCCCGGGTGCGGTCGCTCCGTTTCCGTTCGCGCGCCGCGCTGCGAAGATCCTCCTCGAGATGGGCGATCGCGGGCTGCACCGTCTCTGCGACGTGCTGGATCGACGCCGCAACATCCTGAACCCTTCGGCGGTGCGAGTCGGGGCGATCATCCACGAAATCGTCGAGACACGCGCCGAAGATCCGATCGCCGCTCGGGCCGCCCTCAGGTGGCGCTTCTCCCCGGCAGGTTTCGCGGCCCGGTTCTACGCGCTCTTCCCGCGCGAGCCGCTGGAGGCTCGAGAGTGATCGACTCGGTCAACTCCGCGATGCTCGAGCTCCAGAGCGCGGCGCTCGCGCGGGCGCTGTATCCACGGAAACACCCGCGGATCCAGACGAGCGAGGACCGGGCGCTCGCGCTCTTGCGCGAAGTGCTCGCGACCCGTCCGGAGTTCACCGTCTTCGCCGTCGACGAGCGCGTCGTTTTCGGAGAGGACGTTCTCTCCTCGAGCGTCAGCCTGGCGACAGGGTTGTTCCGCTTGCTGCGACAGAAGGGGGCGGACCACATCACGATCCGGGCAGGGCTGGAGCTTCTCGAACTCCGGAACTTCCTCGATTGCGTCGCGTCTTCGGACGCCGAAGCTCCGAGATCGCTTCAAGCCAGCGCCCACATGTCGTTCGGCGTCATCGTGCAGGGCGCAACGATCCAGCCCGTCGCGGCACCGAAGGGCGTCTCGCAGGAGCCCGCAAACGCGCCGACGGACGCCACCGGGTCCCTTGCCGACGTGTGGCAGGGGATCCACGGTTCCCGGAACTTCGAGTCCGACCTGCTCGGGGACATCGTCTCGACTCTCTCGCACGTCGTGACCGGCACCTCGTACACGATCCTGCCGCTCGCCTTCGTGAAGGGTCACGATGAGTACACGTTCGTCCACATCATCAATGTCGGGATCCTCTCGATGTCTCTGTCGGAAGCCCTCGGCTTCGACTCCCGAACGACCCATGAGATCGGCGTCGCCGCGCTCCTCCACGATGTCGGCAAGATGGCAGTGCCGCTCAGCGTCCTGAACAAGAACGGCCGCTTCACGGAAGAGGAGTACAAGGCGATGCAGGTCCACCCGGCGGAGGGGGCGAGGACCCTGCTTCGGACGCGCGGCGTCTCGGAGCTTGCCGCCGTGGTGGCGTACGAGCACCACATCCGTGTCGACGGGGGCGGCTATCCCAAGCCCCCCGTCGGGTGGACGCTGAATCTTGCCAGCCGGATCTGCCAGATCGCGGATGTGTACGACGCACTCCGTACCGACCGTCCGTACCGACCCGGCATGCCCGTGGAGAAAATCCTGAAGATCATGAAGGGGGACGCGGGCACGTACTTCGACCCCGATCTGCTCGAGGTCTTCCTCGAGAAGGTCGTCCCCCGCGTCTCCGCGGCGCAGTTCGGCGATTCCGTCTCCGCGGCTTCGGGTCCCGAATCCGCCCTCCGGCCCGAGACCCGGAGGCAGGGCGGCTCGGACGCCTGATCCGGCGGATCCGCGGGGCGGTGCTTCCACGATTCGGAGCTTCTCAGACACCGCGAATCGGGAACGGACGCTGACGTCAGGCACTGCGGAGTCGATTTATCCGGGGATCCAGGTTCACTGCGGACGGCCCCCTCGGACCCCACCCCCGCAGAACCTCAGGACGGGTAGAATGCGTCGGGCTCCATGCAAGCACCCCGATCGCCCCGGCCGTGCTACCGATTCGCGGGTTTCGTCCTGTCGCCCGCGCGGCGGCAGCTCGTTCGTGACGGGCGCGCCGTCCAGCTCGTGCCTCGGTATTTCGACCTCCTGATCCTGCTCGTCGAGCGCCGGAACGAGGCGGTGCATCGTCGCGAGATCATGGAGACCGTCTGGAGCGACGTGATTGTCTCGGACGGCGCGCTGAGCCAGGCCGTCAGAACGCTGCGCCGCGCGCTCGGCGACGACTCGAGGAGTCCATCCTTCATCCGAACCGTATCCCGTCACGGGTACCAGTTCGTGTTCCCCGACGTTGCCGAGGAGACGGAAGGGCCGTCTCCGCCCGGCTCCCCGCCGACTCGACGGGAGGCAACCGGCGCAAGTCACCCCGATTCGGTTGGCGCCTTCCCCTCGGTGCCCGATGCAATCGAGGAGGCGCTCGTACGGTTGCTAGGCGGCCCGGACGACGATGAACGGCGTGAGGCCGCCGAGACGCTCCACGCACTCGGGACCGCGGAGGCGTTGCGGCGCCTGGCCGAGCGTCCCGGCCACGAGTCGGCGAGGGCGTTCCTCCGCGACGCGCGCTGGGTGGTCGCCGGCGCAGGAGACGTGCCCCTCCTCGGGCAGCCGGGCGGAGCCCGCGCGATCCGGCACCTGGTCGGGCTGCGCCTCCGGCTCGCAGCTCGGCTGGTGGGGATGCGGTGGGGCGCTGCCTCGCTTGGAGGGGCGGCGGCAGGCGCTGTGGCGGGTCTGGTCGGCGGGTTGGTCCTCCGCTTGACGCCCGGGTCGGACGCGTTGCCCTCGCTTCCCGTCGTGTTCGCGCTCTGCGGATCGGCGGTGGGCGGCCTGGGCGCCGCCGGAGTGGGGGCAGGTCTCGCCGTTGCCGAGGCGCTCGCGCGGTCCTTTCGAGGCACCGCGCTCGTCGTTTGCGGCGCGATCGGCGGCGGGGTCGTCGGGGCGGCGGCTCATGCTCTCGGGGGACTGATCCTGGAGGGCGTATTCGGAGCGAACCTCTCCGCGATCGGCGGCGGGGTCGAGGGAATCGTGATCGGCGGGGCGACCGGCCTGGGGTATGCGCTCTCCACACCGCGCCCGGGAGGCGGAATGGCCACGCCTCACGCCTGGTCGCGGATCGCGTCCGCCGCCGCGACCGGCGCTTGCTGTGCGGTCGCGTGCGTCGCGCTCACCTGGGGCGGCAGGAGCTTGGGGGGTGTCAGCCTGGACATCCTCGCCCGCTCGTTTCATGGCTCCCACGCGGGCCTCGCCCCCCTCGGCCGGCTCTTCGGGGAGGACGGGCTCGGCCCCCTCACCCGCACCGTCCTCGCCATGTACGAAGGGCTTTTTTTCGGGTCGGGCCTCGTCCTCGGTCTGACGCGGCGCCCTCGCTGAAACGTTTTTTCCCAGGCCTCACCGCTTGGACCGGACGTAGATCGGTCGTGTGGCGCCAGGTCGCGGGCTCTGCTCGTAGCCCGCCTCCTCGAACAACGCCGGAACTCCCGTCCAAGCGAACGCCGCGGGGATCCTGCCGCCCGTCTCCGTCGGCACGACGGGATACCCTTCCACCTCCCGTGCTCCCCGGGCGAGCGCGACCTTCGTGGCCTCGACGAGGAGCGCGGTGGCCACGCCTCGCCCGCGCCAGGCGGCCGGGATGAAGAAACAGACGATTCCCCACGTGTCATCGCCGTGGGGACGATCCAGCACGCGCGACCGCTCGAGTCGGGGGAAGGTCCGCCGCGGGCCGAAGGAGCACCAGCCGACCGGCTCGTCGCCCGCGAAAGCGATCACCGCGTTGACCTTCCCTGCGCGCACGAGTCTCCGGAGACGCTCCCGGTTTCTTGCGCCCTTCGCCTCCTCCCATGTCTTCCCGCCTTTCTCCACGCGCCACCACATGCACCAGCATCCTCCGCACGCTCCGTTCGATCCGAACAGACTCGCGATCACGCCCCAGTCGTTGGGACCGGCAGACCGCACGGTGATCCGGACCGGCGCAGAGACCTTCAAAGGAACTCGTCGCTTCAATCGCTGTTTCATGGCGTGGCCCCTTTGCCGCGGCGATACCGGCGAATTCGGGGACAGTCTCCCATGAAGCCTGCGGCATCACCCTGAAAAAACGAGAACATCCCGCGGGAGCCGGGGGTGGAGCGTACGACAGGAAAGTGAGGAGGAGCCGATTCGCACGGTTTCCCATGATGCCTGCGACGTCATGGAAGGCGGTCGCCGAATCTCGCGAGACTCGGTTGCGGGTGTATCGGACGAGGTTGAATCTGGGAGGCGCCACCAGCACCGCGAGCCAACCCGCAAGATCGAGAGGCCCGAATGCGACGTGGGTGGTCCCCTCTCGCATCGGCTGTCGAGCTTGCTTTACGGGGCTGCGCCCCAACACCTCCAGAAGAAACAGCCCAACCGGAGCGATGCCGGTCTGCCGGCGTCGCGGAGGGCGGGAGTGGGGGTTCGGGGGCAAAGCCCCCGAACATCTGTTTCTTAAGAGCAGCCGCACGGGGCGGGCGCCCCGACACCTCCGGAAGAAACAGCCCAACCGGAGCGATGCCGGTCTGCCGGCGTCGCGGAGGGCGGGAGTGGGGGTTCGGGGGCAAAGCCCCCGAACATCTGTTTCTTAAGAGCAGCCGCACGGGGCGGGCGCCCCAACACCTCCGGAAGAAACAGCCCAACCGGAGCGATGCCGGTCCGCCGGCATCGCGGAGGGCGGGAGTGGGGGTTCGGGGGCAAAGCCCCCGAACATCTGTTTCTTAAGAGCAGCCGCACGGGGCGGGCGCCCCAACACCTCCGGAAGAAACAGCCCAACCGGAGCGATGCCGGTCCGCCGGCATCGCGGAGGGCGGGAGTGGGGGTTCGGGGGCAAAGCCCCCGAGCATCTGTTTCTTAAGAGCGGCGCACGGGGCGGGCGCCCCGACACCTCCGGAAGAAACAGCCCAACCGGAGCGATGCCGGTCTGCCGGCGTCGCGGAGGGCGGGAGTGGGGGTTCGGGGGCAAAGCCCCCGAGCATCTGTTTCTTAAGAGCAGCCGCACGGGGCGGGCGCCCCGACACCTCGGGAAGAAACAGCCCAACCGGAGCGATGCCGGTCCGCCGGCATCGCGGAGGGCGGGAGTGGGGGTTCGGGGGCAAAGCCCCCGAGCATCTGTTTCTTAAGAGCGGCGCACGGGGCGGGCGCCCCGACACCTCCGGAAGAAACAGCCCAACCGGAGCGATGCCGGTCTGCCGGCGTCGCGGAGGGCGGGAGTGGGGGTTCGGGGGCAAAGCCCCCGAGCATCTGTTTCTTAAGAGCAGCCGTACGGGGCGGGCGCCCCGACACCTCGGGAAGAAACAGCCCAACCGGAGCGATGCCGGTCCGCCGGCGTCGCGGAGGGCGGGAGTGGGGGTTCGGGGGCAAAGCCCCCGAGCATCTGTTTCTTAAAAGAGAGTAGTCGGCGAGCGCGATCGGCTTGCCTCCGCTCGCTTGCCGGCGGCTGGATGCGGCCGGCCTCGCGCGCGTCGACATTCTGCTCCCGGCGTCGCGGTGCGAGGCTCGCGAGGGGGGCCTTCTTCGCTCCGAATTCCGCTCCAGAGCATCGCGACCCCGACTCGACTACAACCGGATCAGAGTCCCGACCTCGATCACCCGGTCCGCCGGGAGATGGAAGAACGTCGTGGCGCGCTCGGCGTTGCGCGAGAGGAACGAGAAGAGGCGCTCGCGCCAGATCGCCATCCCCGGGACGTCGGTGGCAAGCAGCGTTTCGCGCGCGAGGAAGAAAGTCGTTTCCTCGGCGCGGCAATCGAACCCCTTCGATCGGGCTTCCCGGAGCAGCGCGGGAACGTCCGGTTCTTCCATGAAACCGTACCAGCCGACGATCCGGCAGAAACCGTGATCGAGGAGGTGGACGTCGACCCGTCGCTCGGGGTCGACGTGAGGGACTTCCTCGGTCCGTACCGTCAAGATCGCCACCCTCTGGTGGAGAATCCGGTTGTGCTTGATGTTCTGGATCAGCGCCGGTGGGGTCCCGACGGCATCGCTGTTCAGGAAGATCGCGACACCGGGGACGCGCGGGAGGGGAGAGGCCGGCAGGCGCTCGAGAAACCGCTCGAGCGGCTCCTCCGCCGCGCGCAGGCGCTTCGCCAGGATGCTCCGGCCACGCTTCCAGGTCGTCATGATCGTGAAAATCCCGGCGCCTACCGCGAGCGGGAACCACCCGCCGTTCGCGATCTTCGTGAGGGTCGCCGCGAAAAACGCGCCGTCGAGGAGGAGAAAAGCCGCGCCGGTCGCCGCGACGGCGGCAACGCTCCACCGCCACTGGCGCCGGGCGACGGCGCAGAACAGGATCGTGGTGAAGGTCATCGTTCCCGCAACGGCGATGCCGTACGCGGCTGCCAGGTTGCTCGACGAGCGAAAGCCGAGGACGAGGGCCGCGGTAGCGACGAAGAGCATCGAGTTCACCTGGGGAACGTAGATCTGACCGATCTCGGTGGCCGACGTGTGCGCGACAACGAGCCTCGGACTGAATCCCAGCTGCACCGCCTGCCGGCTCAGCGAGAAGGCGCCCGAGATCACCGCCTGGGACGCGATGATGGTCGCCGCGGTCCCCAGCGCGACCAGCGGGTAGAGCGCCCACTCGGGCGCGATCAGGTAGAACGGGCTCCGCGCGGCCGCCGGATCGGCGAGCAGCAGCGCCCCCTGGCCGAAGTAGTTGACGAGCAACGCCGGCAGGACCAGTCCGAACCACGCGATCCGGATGGGCCTGCGTCCGAAATGTCCCATGTCGGCGTAGAGAGCCTCGCCTCCGGTGACCACCAGCACCACCGTACCGAGGATCAGGAATCCCTCGATGCCGTTCTCGCGGAAGAACGCGAAGGCATGGGACGGGAGCACCGCCCGCAGAACGGACGGCGCGCGCGCGACGGACATCAATCCGAGCGCGCCGAGAACGGTGAACCACAGGATCATCACCGGGCCGAAGATCGCCCCGACGCGCGCGGTGCCGTGGCGCTGAACGGAGAAGAGCACGACCAGAATCGCGAGCGTCAGGGGCAGGACGAGCCGGCCGAACGCCGGGCTGACGATCTCGAGCCCCTCCACCGCGCTCAACACCGAGATCGCGGGGGTGATCATGCTGTCGCCGTACAGCAGCGCCGCACCGAACAGGCCCAGCAGGACGAGAACCGCCGGCGGGCGCGCGGTGCTCGCGCGCCCGGGCAGGAGCAGGGCGAGCAGCGCCAGGATACCGCCCTCACCCCGGTTGTCGGCTTGCAGAATGAACCCGACGTACTTCGTCGTCACGACGAGGGCGAGCGACCAGAAGACCAAGGAAAGGACCCCGAGCACGTTTCCCGAGGTGACCGCCATGGCGTGCGGGCCGTGGAAGCACTCGCGCAGCGCGTACAGCGGGCTCGTCCCGATGTCGCCGTAGACGACTCCGAGGGCGGCAAGGGAGAGCTGCAGCACCGGCGATGCCCCGGCCCGACCGGAATGCGCCTCGCTCACGGGGAGATCCTCGAATGTGGGCGGCCTTGTCGCGCCGGCCTCCGGCGGAGGTCGGGCGCGCCCGTCCGCGACGGCGAGCGCCACGCTGCGCGGCACCGGGATGATCGTCGTGAGATCATGGAATCTCCTCGTCGGCCCGCTGAATGTACACGCGGACATCGCTTTTTGGAAGCCCACCGCGATCGGGGCGGACGTCACAAAACGTGACGCGCGGCGTGCGTGGTGGCGATCGAGGATCCGTGCGGAGCACGGATGAGGATCGAGCCAAAGTGCGGATCGGGGACAGTCGTCCATCATGACGCCTCGGGTTTCATGGAGGACTATCCCCGATTCGCTTCGATTCAGCTGCTCCTCACTTTCCTGTCGTACGCCCCCTCCCCGGTGCTTCGTTGCCGCCGTCGTGGGACAATCTTCGCGTGAGAACAAACCCCGCGGCCCTGCGCGCCGTCTCGATACTGCCGTCCACTTCTCGTTCGCGCGGAGAGGAGGGGGCGTCTCATGGGGGGCGCGCTTGCAACGAAAGGACACCGGCGTGAATCGTGCCCGCATGCGAGCCACCCGATGCCTCCTCGCGTGGTGGCTGTCCGTCTTCGCCTCCTTCGCCGCAACCGTCGAGCTGACGGTCACGGAACGGGACGGGCCGCCTCTGCGCGACGTGGCGGTTCTGATCCATCCGCCGCCGGCACCGGGCGATCGGTTCTGGGGAATGTTCGACCGTAGATGGCCGAGCCGGGTGACGGGCCCCGACGGCAAGGTCGCCTTCGAGGGACTGCCGACCGGCTCGTACATGGCTTCCGTCTCCTCCATCGGCGATCTCTTGATCAACCCGTCGGACAACCCGTACGCTCCCGCGCCCGTGTTCACCATCGCGAAAGACGACGAGCGGGTGAAGTTGCAGGTCGAGTTGTGGCGCGGCGTACCTCTGACCGCCCAGCTGCTCGTCGACCATGACGACGTTCCTCTCTCGAGCCTCGTTTTCCGAAGCATGGATGGTCTCCACGAGAAGAGGATCCCGCTCCTGTTCGGCCGCTGGCAAGGGCTCCTGGTCCCGGGCCGGTGGGAAGCGCAGTTCGAGTTCCCGGCGGGCTACCTGCTGGCGGACCTCGTGTGGAACCGGGAATCCCTCCCGGGGCACATCGTGAGGATGGACGTCACGGACGACCCGCGGTCCCAGCTCCTCGGGGCGTATCTCAACGCGCGGAGCCTCATCACCGGAACGGCTGTCTCGAACGACGGATCTTGCCCGGGGCGGGTCGTGGCGACGCTCGTCGAGCCTGCCGGAGACTGGATCGCCGGCGCGCTCTCGCGCGGCGGCTCCGAGTTCCGGCGGGTCACAGAGCAGTTCCGGAAGGATTGCGTGTACCGGCTATGGCTGCCGGAGGGCCTCTGGATCGTTCGTCCCGAGGGGGATTCGATCGTCGGATCCGATCCCGGCGAGGCCGCCGTCGCGATCGGACTCGGAGAGGAGAGACAGCTCGATTTCTCCCTCCAGACCAAGCATGAGGGTCGGGGCCAGCCTCTGGTTGTGAAGGTCGTATCTCCCGAGCGCAGACCCGTGACGGGGGCCGTCGTCGAGGTCTACGAGTCCGACGCCCCGAGCGCCGGCGGGACACCGGTTGCGACCAAGAAGACGGAGGCCTTCCTTGCCGGTGCGACGTTCGACGGACTCTCGAAGGGGACGTACCGCGTCGTCGCGGGGCACGCCGATTTCCTCGACGCCGAGGAGGTCGTGCGCGAGCACGATCCCACCGGCCGGGAGCCCACCCGCGTGACCGTCGCGCTCCGGGACGGGGCGCGCATCCACGGACACGCCGCGGACGAGAAGGGGATCTCCGTCCGCGAGGTCGAGCTGCGTGTGGAACGACTCGGGGAACCGCCCAAGACCCGGCTGGTCTCCGAGGCGATCCGCGCCTCGAAGGTCTCCCGTCTCGTGCTCACCGATGCGACCGGCCACGCGGAGGTCAAGGGCCTGCCCTCGGGCGAGTACCGGATCTCCGGAAAGATGTCGGGGGAGCTTTCGGGGACCAGGTTCGTCCGAGTGCGCCGCGGATCCGAGAAGGAGACCGATCGGCTCGACGCGACGCTCTCGGAGGAACAAAAACTGGATGTGGATCTGGTCGTGCAGAAAGCCGGAAGTTTGACCGGAAGCCTTGCCTGCTCGGACGGCGGAACCCTTCCCCCCGAGGCATCGTTCCGGATCTTCGATTTCGCCGCGCGACCGGACTGGTGGAAGGACGCGGAGCTGCGCGAGGGGAGCCTCCTCGCATCCGACTCGGTTCGGCTCACCGGCAAGTCCCTCGATCGTTTTCGCGTGGGACCCCTCGAGCCGGGGAGCTTTGCCCTCGCGGTGCGGCCTCGAGGAAACGAGTACTGGAGCTGGCCGCCGGACCTCCTCGTGCGGGAGCACGCCGCGTCGCTCGATCTCGAGGAGCCGGCCGCTCTCGACGTCGGGCTCCTGCGGATCGAGTGCGGCCCAGTCGTGATGCTCGTTCCGAGGATCGCGTCCGGTGAGCCGCCGCCGAGCCTGCGCCACGGGACGCTGGAGGTCACGGCAACGGTCGAGAACGCCGCGGGGAAGAGAACCCCGGTTCCGCACGAGACGGACAGCTACGACGACCGCTCTTTCATCCGCGGCCTCCCGGAGGCGAAAGTCGAGGTCGGTGTGCATTTCAGCCACCCCTACTTGATCCCGAGCGAGATCCGGCTCGCCGGAACCGATCTCGATCTCCTCCGCGGCAGGCTCGAGAAGCTCGATCTTCGCTTTCAGGCCGTCGGCGGCCTGCTTCAGGTGCGTGGCGGAGGTGCCGCGGCGCGCAGGATTTCACGGAGCGGAGACGAGGTCGTTCGGCCCGCCGCGGAGGGGGAGGTTTCGTTCCCCGGCTCTCCCGTGGGGATCTACCGCGTCGAGCTGTGCGCGGATGCGGAGTGCAGAACCGTCGAGAGAACGTGGGACGACGTGCCCGTCCTCGCGGGCCGAACGGTCTCGCTGCCCTGAGATTTGGCTTCAGGTCGGACGAGAGGCTGCCCGGAAGAGTAGGTCTCCTCCGGGCCGGTCCGTGCGGTGCTCGGACCTTCCGCCGCGACCACGGAGCTGGTCATTCCGGCGGCCGCCTGGGGGGCTGTGGAGCCGCCGCCGCACGGCTCGAATTCATCCGCGGTTCTCGTCCTTCCAGTCACGCGCCAGAGAGACCGCCTTCGCGGTCTCGCTGCAATCCGTCGTGAGAAGCCCGGACTATCGGCGCGAGCTCAGGAGCCGCAAGAGATACCAGAACATCAGAGCGACGGAGGCGAACAGCTGGAGCGCCGCGCCGACGTAGCGGTCCTCCGGGAAGTGGTGGATGACGTTCGAGGTGTCGTAGAGAATCGCGGCGCCCGCGACGCCGACCATCAGCACGGAGAACCAGGTGCCCAGCTGGAAGCCGAAGATGGCGCCGGCGACGATCGCGCCGACCGCGAGGATCCCCACCCACATCAGGATCGCGCGGAGAAAAGAGAAGTCCTTCCGCGAGATGAACGCAACCGTCGTCAAGGCCCCGAAGCCGACGAGGGTGCACCCCGCGGCGGCCTGGATCGTGCCCGGCGCGTAGTGGTTGGCGACGAACAGGAGCGGCACGAAGAGAAGCGACTGGGCGACGACGTAGCCTCCCAGGGCCAGGTACTGCACCCCGAGCGACGCCGACTGATTCGCGAAACGGGTCGCGAGCCAGCTCACGACCATGAACCCTCCCAGCACGAAGAGCCAGTTCACCGAGAGCATGCTCCGCGCGATCGGCACGGCGAGTCCGGTCTTGAAAAGACCGATCTCGATGAAGGTGAAGGCCGCGATCGCCGCGAGGAGATGGTTGTAGGTCCGAAGAATGAACTGCGCGCGGGAGCCGACGCCCACCGCCTCCACGGGAAGAGTCGGGTACGAAGTTTGGAAGTCGCTCATCGGTCGCCCTCCGCGGAAATGCGAAACCACCCGCCGTCTCGATCTCGCCCCGAAGCGTGATCGGGACCTGAAGCCGGTCGCGCGGTCCTACCTCGCTCCGGCCACCGGTGCCGAGGCGGAGGCAACTCGAAGCATACTCCGAAACGCTCCCGCGAGATCGCGAGCCCGGGAAGCATCCTCGCTCCCGGTGAGGCCGCACGGCGGACGGCACCGCGGCGCGACTCCTCCAGCACGAGGCGCCGGAGCGAGAATGCGGTATCCTGTGCGTTTGTCGTTTCATCTCCGTACCCAGACGGTCTGGGCGCGGGGAAAGCTCGATGTTCCATGGGCGATGGAAGGGAGACTCGATGGGATTCCTCGACGGACTCTTGAAGCAGGCGCTGGGTGGGCAGAGCGGTTCGAGCGGCCTCGGCAACCTGGTGGAGCTGGTGGCCAAGAACCCCCAGATCCTCGGTGCAGTGGCGGGCCTCCTCAGCACCAGGGATACCTCAGTCGGCGGCAGCGCGGGCCTGGGCGGGCTCGTCGGGGCGTTTCAGAAGAAGGGCCTGGGAGACATGATGTCGTCGTGGATCTCGACGGGACCCAACCCCCCGGTTTCGGCCGCGCAGGTGACCGATGTCCTCGGTCAAGAGACGATTGGACAGTTCGCCAGCAAGGCGGGCGTGCCGATGGCGCAGGCCGGATCGCTCCTGGCCGGGCTGCTGCCGGCGGTGATCGACCACCTCACGCCGGATGGAAAGGTCCCCGAAACGAACTCACTGGAGGGCACGCTGAAGTCGCTGCTCTCCGGGCTGGGGGGGTAAGTGGCCCTCGCCCGCGGAGGCCCGGTTGACGCGCGACGTCTGTCCTGAATCGAGCTCCTCTCCGACGAGCGGAAAGACCCGGCAGATTTGCGCGGATCGATGCGCGATGCAACGATCCGGTAAAGGACTCCGGCGCGAACGAAGTCCAACGGAGCGTCGAGAAGGCGTCGGAACGGACGTCGGGACGACGTGAGCGAGGATCAGCCCGTTCGCGTTCTCCATCTTCATGGTTCTCGCGGCGGCTCGAGAGTGACGGAGGAGACTCGTCGCTCGACGACGAGTTCCGGTCTCCGCTCTCTCAGGTTCGACTGCCGACATCCCGGAAGAGAGCCGCGACCGCCGCGGAGTGACACGCCGGCTGCCCTGGCAGAACTCGCCCCGATGGGGCCTGATCGAGAAGACGATGGAGGAACTCGACATGCGGCTTCGTTCCACGCTCGTCTTCGCGCTCCTGATCCTGGCCGTCGCGTGCTCCCGGCCCGCGGTCCCTCCCGCGCCGCTCGCGGACGTTCCCCTGTTCGACGGCCTCGGCTCTCACGTGCGTCCCGTCGCCACCGCGAGCCCCGAGGCTCAGCGCTACTTCGACCAGGGGCTCGACTTCCTCTTCGCGTTCAACCACGACGAGGCGATCCGCTCGTTCACGCGCGCGACCGAGCTCGACCCGGGCTGCGCGATGGCCTGGTGGGGGATCGCGACCGCGAACGGACCGCACATCAACTTCCCGCTCGTCCCCGAGGAACGCGCAAAGGCTGCGTGGGCTGCCGCCGAGAAAGCGCGCGAGTCCGCAGGGAAGACCGCGCAGAAGCCCGAGGACGCCGCGTTGATCGCGACGCTCGTGGCGCGGTTCGCGAATCCGCAGCCGGAGGATCGCAAGCCGCTGGACGAGGCGTATGCCGACGCGATGCGGAGCGTAGCCGCGAAGTTCCCCGAGGACCACGACGCCGCCGCGCTGTTCGCCGAGGCGATGATGGACCTCCGCCCGTGGGATCTGTGGAAGCCGGACGGCAGCGCGCAGCCCGGTACGGACGAGATCGTCGCGACGCTCGAAAGGGTGCTCGTGAAAGCGCCGGACCATCCGCTGGCGAATCACCTCTACATCCACGCTGTCGAGGCCAGCCCGACCCCGGAGCGGGCGAGCGCGGCGGCCGAGCGGATGCGCTCGCTTCAGCCCGGTCTCGGCCACATGGTCCACATGCCCTCGCACATCGACGTGCGCACGGGGAGCTGGGAGAAGGCGATCGCTTCCAATGCCGCCGCCATCGAAGCGGACGCGAGGTATCGCGAGCGTGCGGACAGGAAGCAAGGCTTCTACCGCGTCTACATCGCCCACAACCGTCACATGCGCGCGTTCGCCGCGATGATGCTCGGCCGGAGCGAGGAGGCGATCGGTCAGATCCGCGCCATGATCGCGGAAATGCCCGAGGAGTGGAAGGAAGAGTACGCGCCGATCGCCGACGGGTTCCTCGGCATGCCCATCGAGGTCCTGATGCGCTTCGGCAGGTGGGACGACATCCTCGCGGAGCCCGAGCCGGCGCAAACCTTTCCGATCGCGCGGGCGCTGCGGCTGTACGGCCGTGGCGTCGCGTACGCCGCGAAGGGGATGACGAAGGAGGCGCGCGCCGAGCAGAAGTCGTTCCTCGCGCAGAAATCGACGATCCCCGTCGACGCGATATTTGGGAACAACACCGCAGCCGATCTGCTCGCGGTCGCGGAAGACCTCCTCGAAGGAGAGATCGCGTTTCGCGAGGGAGACGTCGACAAGGGGCTCGCCGCGATGCGAGAAGCGGTGAAGCGCGAGGACGCGCTGCGCTACGACGAGCCGCCGGACTGGATCCAGCCGGTCCGCCACGCTCTGGGCGCGGCGCTCCTCCGGGCCGGGAAGACCGGGGAAGCCGAGGAGGTGTACCGCCGCGACCTCGAGATCCACCCGAGGAACGGCTGGTCGCTCTTCGGTCTCGCCCGGACCCTGGAGATCCGGAAGAGCCCCGACGCCGGCGCCGTCCGCGCGCAGTTCGACGACGTCTGGAAGAGCGCCGACCTGAAGCTCTCTTCGTCGTGTCTCTGCCAGCCGGGCGTGTAGCAGGTTCTGCGGACGCGCGGTGGTTCGCAATCAGTGAATCGACGCGCGCCCTCCGGCGAGTTCTGGAAACCTCCGGCGCCGAATCGAGGTATAGTCCGTCCGGCTCGGTGGGAGCTTCGGAGGATCGGCCCATGCTCAGGAATCGCTACAACGTCTCGGTGATCGGTGCGCTCTTGACTTTCCTGCTCGTCCCGACTGTCGACGCGACGTCGCCTCTGCCGGGGGCGAGCGCATGCGCCAGCCCCGGCGTGTCCGACGAAGCATCGAGCGGGCAGCCGCCACCTCCGGCGGCGGTCACGTGGTCGGCCAGCTTCCGCGTTCCGCCGTCGCAGGATCCACGGATCCGGCGCAGCGTCACTCCGCGCTTTGCTGTGCCAGCGGGCGACGGCGGCCTCTTCCTCGCGGGCTGGTTCTACTCCCGGCTTCAAGACGGAGAGTGGCTGGCCCGGGTCGATTCCGTAGGGTCCGTGCGCTTCAGCCGAAGCTTCGGGACGGAACTCATCGGGCATGAGGTCGAGGATCTGGCCCCTTCCGGAGATGGGGGAGTCGTGATGCTCACGAGTCCGTCCTCGCCGTTCGGCTCGCGCGAGCTGACCCTCTCGAGGGTCGACGGCTCGGGATCCCCGGTCTGGCGACGAGCGATCCGCGACTCCTCGCCGTCCGGGGCCATCGTACGCTCGGCGTCGGGGGGATTCCTCGTGCTGACGAGCACTGCGGATGAAACCGTGGTCGTGAAGGTCGACGACGCAGGGGAGATCCAGTGGGCCCGGCAGTACGAGGGCTTCGTCGGCACCCGCATTGGCGAGTCTTCCGGAGGGGAGGTGATCCTCGCCGGGGTGTCGCGGCTGGCCCGTTTTCCGTGTGCCGGCTGCGAGGTGGACGTCGTCATCCTCATGCTGGATCCGCTCGGAATCCCGGTGGGCAAGGTCCGCTGGGGATGGCCGGGTGCCTGGGAGGCCCCGATCGACATCGCCCCGGCTCCCGGCGGCGGTGTGGTCGTCCTTGCGGTGAGCCTCCCCGCCGATCCTGCCGACGCCACCTCGACGCTCGCGCTGAAGCTGGACGCGCAAGGCTCGGTCTCCTGGCAGACACCGCTGCTCGTGCCAGAAACGGATCTCACGCCGCACGGCGTCGAGGCCGCGCCGAACGGTGGCTACGTCATCGCCGGAACGATCGGCGACGCAGAAGCGAGCGACGCGTTCCTGCTGAAGCTGGACGAATCCGGCGCGATCGACTGGCAGCGCGCTTACGACCGCAACGGGTTCGAGAGCGCGTTCGCTCTGGTGCCGTCGGAAGAAGGCTGGATCCTCGCGGGGGAGGCCGTCGAATACGTGCCGAAAACCCCGCCCGGCTGGATTTGGGTGATTCGAGTCGACGCCGAGGGCCATCTCGATCCGTGGTGTCGGGTGGAACGCGAGGCCAGGGTGACGAGCCAGGGGGCATTGGCACCCGTCGCAATCGAAACGGTACCCCCTTCCGCCCCGGCGGCGATATCCGTGATCGACGTCCCCGCCGTAGGCTTCCAGGACGTGCAGCTTCTGCAGAGCGCGTGCTACGGCTCCGATCCCGATCGCGACGGCAAGCCCGGCGGCCTCGACAACTGTCCGGGCGTGTGGAATTCGCGACAGGAGGATGCCGATCACGACGGTGTCGGCGACGCGTGCGACAACTGCCCCTTCGATCCCAACTCGTCCCAGCAGGACGCCGACGGGGACGGCCTAGGAGACGCGTGCGATGCCGCGAATGCTCGCGGGCTCGCGTCTCCGAGACGCATCGGGTTCTAACGCGCGTTCTCCAGCGTCCCGAGCGGGGACGCGTGTCGATCGCCGCGGGAGAGTGCTTCGTCCCGGATCGGTGATCCGCATCTGCCGCCCTCGCAGCGCGCCACCGGGGGCGCGTGCCGAAGGCCGGTGGCCGCTACCACCCCGCGAGTGTCAACTGGGTGCCGACGGCCATCGGCACGAACCCGCCGAGCGGGCGCTCGACGCTGCCGTCGGTCTGGACGGGCGGCGAGTTCATCGTCTGGGGCGGATTGTCAGTTGCCGCAACGCACAGCGGCGGCCGATACGAGCCGGCGACCGACGCGTGGCTCAGTGTTTCGCAAGGAGCGAACGTGCTGGCCGATCGAACCGGGCAGGCGGCCCAGCTGTCGATGCATCGTGGACAGATTCGGTCCAGAAGAGGGCTATCCCCGGCGGCCGGTCTGGTGCAACCTTTCCTCTCGCGTTTCTCGGCTGTGGCTTGAACTCAACCTCGAGGCCGGCGCGCAGGGGAAGAGGCCTTCTGCAACCATGAAGCGACCGCTCGTTCCCCGCACGGCCGCGAGTCAGCCTGACCCGAGCGGAACCCACAGCCGAACCACGAACCGGGAGCTACGTGCTTCGATTCGCAACTACGGTGACGTATCACTCGTGTTCAGCAGACGGCGGATTGCTCACGCAGCACTGAGTCCTGAGTGAGCAAGTTCGTCATCGAACTTGCGGATCGAAGGACCAAGCAGTAGTTCGCGGCGTATGCACGCCGAGGTTCCAGAAGGGGCGAAGGCGATGGTCTCGAATCGCGGGCTTGAACTCATTCTGGTCGCTGCGGTGCTCCTCACGGCGTCGGGGGCGAGCAGCCCGCCATCGGGGACGACCCCCGGATCCACGCCCGCTCCGCGGGAAGAGCTCGTCCAGGCCAGGCGGCCGCCCTTCACCGACGGGATCTTTCCCTGCAGCGGATGTCACGAAACCCCGGGCGATCGGACCCGAAGAACGCTGGGCTTCCACGAGGACATCCAGGGCATCTTCGACCACGATTCCGAGCACCGCTGGTGCCTCGACTGCCACGACCAGTCCTCCCGCGACGTCCTGCGGCTCGCCAGCGGAGACACGGTGCCCTTCACCGAATCCTACCGTCTGTGCGGGCAGTGTCACGGGGACAAGTACCGCGACTGGCGAGCCGGGATCCACGGCAAGCGTGTGGGTCGGTGGGACGGCGCGAAGACCTACTACCTCTGCGTGAACTGCCACAACCCTCATTCGCCCCGGTTCAAGGGCGTCGTCGAGATCGTCGTGGACGGGCAGCCGACCACCGCACCCACGCTCGAGCTTCTGAAACCGGAACCGCGGCCGCGGCGTCCGGAGGAGATGAGACCGTGAGCAGCGACCCGAACCGCTCGGCGCCGTCGGAGCAGGAAGAAGCCGTGGACCCGGGCCGGAGGGCCGTGCTCCGCGTCGCGCTCGCGGGAGCGAGTCTCGCGGCGCTGACCGGGTGCAGCGTCGAGAATCTGCTGTCCAAGCACTTCAGGGAGCTTTCCGCCGATGAGCTCGCGCTTCTTCTACAGAAGGCGGAGAAGCGGAACCTGGAGCGGTTCGGGAAGACAACCACCGTCTCCGCCTTGGGGCCGCGGCCCGGTGTCGAGTTCGGGTACGGCCTCGACCTGTCCCGGTGCGTGGGCTGCCGTCGCTGCGTCTACGCGTGCGTGAAGGAGAACAACCAGTCCCGCGAGCACCCGCAGATCCACTGGATCCGGGTGCTGGAGATGGACAAGGCGCACGGGGTCGACCTGACCCACGCCGAGGTCTACTACGAGCCCGACGCCGTTCCCCAGCCGGGCAAGTTCTACATGCCCGTGCAGTGCCAGCAGTGCCGCGAGCCCTCCTGCGTGAAGTCCTGTCCCACCAGGGCCACCTGGAAAGAGCCGGACGGCATCGTGGTCATCGACTACGACTGGTGCATCGGCTGCCGCTGCTGCATGTCGGCCTGCCCGTATGGCGCACGCCACTTCAACTGGGCGGCGCCGCAGCTCCCGTCCGAGGAGCTCAATCCGGATCAGCACTACCTCGGGAACCGGCCGAGGCCCAAGGGCGTGGTGGAGAAGTGCACGTTCTGCATCCAGCGGGTACGCCAAGGCGAGTACCCTGCGTGCGTGGAGATCTGTCCGGTGGGGGCGCGAAAATTCGGCAACCTGCTCGATCCGGAGAGCGAGATCCGGCAAGTGATGGAGACGAAACGGGTCTTCATCTTCAAAGAAGATCTCGCCACGCACCCGAAGTTCTACTACTTCTACGCGACGTGAGAGAGGACAATCCATGTTCGGAATCGTCGGCTTTCTGAAGAGCTGCTTCCGCCAGGTTCTCTCCGGCGGGGCGGCGTACTGGACGTGGATGATCTCCCTCGTCGTCATGATCGGCGTGGGCCTCGTCGCCTATGCCCATCAGGCCCGGCTCGGTCTCATCGCGACCAACATGCGCGATCAGGTCTCCTGGGCGTTCTACGTGGGCAACTTCACGTTCCTCGTGGGTGTCGCCGCAGCGGCTGTGCTCCTGGTCATTCCCGCCTACGTCTACCAGTGGAAACCCATCAAAGAGGTTGCGGTGCTCGGCGAGCTGCTGGCCATCAGCGCGCTCACCATGTGCCTCCTGTTCATCCTGGTGGACATCGGACACCCGGAGCGGTTCCTGCACCTGATGCCGGTCGTGGGGACGCCCAACTGGCCCGCATCGCTGCTCGCCTGGGATGCGCTGGTGCTCAACGCGTATCTCGGGCTGAACCTGATCCTGGTGGTCTATCTCTTGTTCACCGCTTACCGCGGGCGGCACTACAGCACGCGGATCTTCCTGCCGCTGGTTCTCCTCTCCATCCCGCTGGCCATCGCCACACACACCGTCACGGCGTTTCTCTACAACGGCATGGCGTCGCGGCCGTACTGGAACGCCTCCATCCTCGCTCCCCGATTCATCGCCTCGGCGTTCTGCTCGGGCCCGGCGGTGCTGATCATCCTCTTCCAGATCCTTCGGCGAACGAACGACCTTCCGATCAAGGACGAGGCGATCTGGAAGATCGCCGAGCTCATGGCCTACGCCATGTTCCTGAACCTCTTCCTTCTCGGCGCGGAGCTTTTCAAGGAGTACTACTCCGCCACGGAGCACCTCCTGTACACCCAGTACCTGTGGACGGGAATCGGGGAGCACCGTGCGCTCGTCCCGTACGCCTGGCTCTCCCTGGGATGCAGTCTGGTGGCGTTCGTGCTGTTCCTGATCCCCGGAACCCGGAGGCACTTCGTCACGCTCAACCTGGGCTGCGTGCTGATCTGGGTGGGCGTGTACATCGAGAAGGGGATGGGCCTGATCATCCCGGGCATGACCCCGGACACCCTCGGAGAGATCTACGAGTACACACCGACGATGACGGAATGGGCGGTGGCGGTGGGAGTGTTCGGGACGGGCTTTCTGGTCTTCACCGTGCTCGTCAAGATCGCCGTACCGATCCTCGGCGGTACGTTCCATGGGCCCGGTACCGTCGAGCCGAGGAACTTCCCCGCTCACGCCGCCGCCGAATGAGGCTCTCCGGCACGCCGCCCGCGTGGAGCGCTCGGGGAGCATCGCCCCGCGTTCACGACAGCGTCCACGGCGGGTCTGGCCACGTAAAGGACACGATCGGTCCAAATTCGAGGTTGACTCCGTCGAGGCTGCTGGTGTCGACTCATGCAGCGCGAGACTCAACCTGACCTCGTTCGGTGGCATCCCGTGGGAGGCACACATGCTTAGGAACGCGATCGTTCGTCTCGGCGTTTCGTTCCTGGCGACCAGTCTCAGCCTTGCCGCGAAGCCAGGCGTCGGCCAACCCCAGCCCAGCGACCTGTGCGGGGACTGCCACCGCGACATCTACAAGATGTGGCGGGCTTCCGCGCACGCGAAGTCCATGGAGGACCCGGTTTTCCTGATCGCCCTCCGGGAGACAGAGGCCCGCGAGGGGAAGACGGTCTCCCAGGTGTGCATCTCGTGCCACGCGCCGACGGTTGCGATCACGAAGGACTTTGAGCTGAAGCAGAAGCTCTCCTGGGAGGGGGTCGGGTGCGACGTCTGCCATTCCATCGTCGCCGTGGACACGAAAGGGCCCGCGCCCAAGCTGGTGTACAAGATGGGCTCCGCGAAGCGCGGCCCGATTCGCGACGCCGCGTCGATGGCCCACGAGGTCGAGTATTCCGAGCTCCACACCCAGTCCATCGTGTGCGCTCCCTGCCACGAGTTCGCCAACGCCGAGGGGACGCCTCTGATGACGACGTTCACCGAGTGGAAGTCCAGCGAGGCGGCCAAAACGGGCAAGACGTGTCAGCTCTGCCACATGGCCCGAACGCGGGCCGACGTGGTGGATCCCAAGGTGAAACGCGTCCCCGATTCCCACGTGAACGTGCATCAAGTGCCCGGCGGCCACTCCATCGAGCAGCTTCACAAGGCCCTGGAGGTGACCCTGCACCCGAAGCGCGAAGGGGACGCGTTGCTGCTCCAGGTCTCGCTGAGAAACAAAGGGGCGGGGCACGCGGTTCCCACCGGGATGCCGGGACGGCGCGTCATCCTGGACGTCCGCGTCCGGACGAACCAGGGCGGCGAGCGCGACGAGCGGAAGATCTACGGAAGGTCGTTCGTCGGCGCGACAGGCGCTCCCATCACCCGGGACAGCGCGTTTTTCGCCCGTGGCGTGCGGGAGGTCTCGGATACGCGCATCAAGCCCGACGAGAAGCGAGTCGAGGCGTTCCGCTTCCCGGTCCCGACGAGCGCCACGGCCTACGCGACCGTGAAGCTGCACTACGAGCACGCGCCCAGCGGGACCGATGAGAACCGGACCTGGATCACGTTCTTCTCGGAAGAGCGGATGATCGTTCCGGAGAAACGGTGAGGGCCGGAGCTCCCGGCCGCGACGCGCGCGAGCTCGGGATCCGGGAGAGAGCATGAGAGAGCTCATGAAGGACTCGCGTCACCTCGTCGTGGCGGCCGCGCTCTTCGCCGGGGGATTCCTGGCGTTCCTCGTCGTCCGCGCGCTGCTCGTGCCGCACGGCTTCGGGGAGCTCGGCCACTATCGCGCCGGCGCGCTCGACGACAACCGGGCTCGGGCGGTCGCCTTCGCGGGAAATACCGCCTGCGAAGAGTGCCATTCGGACGTCGCCGAGACGAAGGCCCAGAGCAAGCATCGCCGGGTGCGATGCGAGGCGTGTCACGGAGCGCTGGCCGAACACGCTTCGGATCCGTCCGCGGTCAAGCCGGACCGCCCGGACGCGAAGAAGCTCTGCCTGACCTGCCATCTCGCCAACGTGGGCAAGCCTGCGTCGTTCCCCCAGGTCGATCCCGCGGAGCACGGGGGAGGGGAAGCGTGCTCCACCTGTCACCGGCACCACCACCCCGAGCTGGAGTAAGGAGGACCCGGAATGCCCGTCGACCGCAGAGAGTTCCTCAGGGACACCGGAAAGCTCCTGGTGCTGACCGGGGCCGCGGCCCAGGCGCTCGATTTCGTCCTCGCCGGCCGACCGGAGGAGGCGGAAACGTATCGAACCGCCGACCACTGGTGGGGGATGGTCATCGACATCGAGAAATGCATCGGCTGCGGGAACTGCGTGCGGGCCTGCAAGAAAGAGAACGGCGTTCCCCTCGAGCCGAACTGCTTCCGCACCTGGGTCGAGCGGTACCACATCCCCGCGAAGGATGTGTCGCGCCCCGAGGCGGAAGATCATCCGGAGGTCGACTCTCCCAACGGGGGTTACGACGGGTTTCCCGAGAAATACCGGACGGGGGACGGCGCGAAGAGCTTCTTCGTGCCGAAGCTGTGCAACCACTGCGCGCACTCTCCCTGCGTGCAGGTGTGCCCCGTGGGCGCGACGTTCGAGAGCCCCGACGGCGTCGTGCTGGTGGACGCGACGTACTGCCTCGGATGCCGGTATTGCGTCCACGCCTGCCCGTATGGCTGCCGCTACATCCATCCTGAGACGCGGACGGTCGACAAGTGCACCCTCTGCTACCACCGGATCACGAAGGGGCTGACCACCGCCTGCTGCGAGACGTGCCCCACCGGGGCGCGCACGCTCGGCGACCTCAAGAACCCGAAGGACCCCATCCACGAGTTTCTGAGGACGCACGCGATTCAGGTTCTGAAACCGCAGATGGCGACGGGATCGAAGACCTACTACAACGGGCTGGACGCCTCGGTGAGGTAGACCCGCGATGGAAACCGTTTTCCACGGCGTGGAAGGGTTCATGTATCCGAACGAGATGGAGCTCCAGTGGAGCATCCTGATCGTCCTTTACCCGTTCATCACCGGCCTGGTGGCGGGGGCGTTCATCCTCGCCTCCCTGGAGCGGGTGTTCAACGTGGAGGCGGTCAAGCCCACGTACCGGCTGGCGCTCCTCACCGCCCTGGCGTTCCTGCTCGTGGCGCCCCTGCCGCTGCAGATGCATCTGGGGCGCCCCGAGCGGTCCTACGAGATGTACCTGACCCCGCACACCAGCTCCGCCATGGCGATGTTCGGATTCGTCTACCTCTGGTACCTGCTCGTCGTCCTCCTGCTCGAGATCTGGCTCGATTACCGGGTCGAGATCGTCCGGATGGCGAAGGAGAGCCGGGGAGCGAAGCGGTGGCTGTACCGGATCCTGACCCTGGGATCGGACAACGTCGGTCCGGGCGCCCTTGCGGTGGACGCAAAGGTCGGCAGGTTCGTCACGGTGCTTGGCATCCCCTCGGCGTTTCTCCTCCACGGGTACGTCGGCTTCATCTTCGGCTCGATCAAGGCCAACCCGTGGTGGTCCACCCCGTTGATGCCCATCGTGTTCCTCTTTTCCGCGATCGTCTCGGGGATCGCGGCGGTGCTCCTCATCTACATGATCCTGTCATGGTCTCGCGGCAAGACGCCGGACATGGCGTGCGTGGATACGATCGGCAGGTACCTCCTCTACGCGTTCCTCATCGACTTCTCGCTGGAGATGCTCGACCTCATTCATCGGATCTACGAGGCCGACGAGTCGTTCAAGAGCCTGAACTTCATGGTCCACGCGAAGCTCTACACCTCCCAGGTCATCTTGCAGATCATCTTCGGAACGCTCGTGCCCATAGGCCTCTTGGCCCTGGTGCAGATCGTCCGGCTGAGCGAGAGCGCACGAAGGGGGTTCTACGTGGTTTCCGCCGCGCTCACGCTCGTGGGCATCTTCGCGATGCGCTGGAACGTGGTCATCGGCGGGCAGCTCTTTTCGAAGAGCTTCCTCGGATACACGACCTACAAGATGGGGTTCGCCACGCGGGAGGGGCTGCTGCCGGCCATCGTGCTGCTCGTGCTGCCGCTGGGAATCCTCTGGGCGCTCATCAGGCTCTTCCCGCCCTGGCCGGAGGAGACCGCCCCGTGATCGAGGGCGTCCCCCGGATCCGATGACAGCCCGCGGGAGGTGCAGGCCGGTCTGCCGGACTGCACCGGACGCGGGGGCGGGGGTTCGGGGGCTGGCCCCCGATCCTTTGAAACGTCCTTGATGCCAGCTCCCCATGAAGCTCGGGGCGTCACCCGAAAGCGATGAAAACCCGCGGGAAATGCACGCCGGGGGACCGGCGTGCATTTCCGCGGGATGTCTTCATGTCCCCTCGGGGTCACGCCGCCGGCGTCATGGAAGACTCTCCCCGTTTTCTCGTGATCGTCGCGCACCCGCTCGGCAGCCGTGGATCGCGGGCCGCATCACCCCGAGGTCGCACCCCGAGGTCGCACGACCGCCTCTCTTGACGCGGCGACCTCCGGGGCGGTACGGTCGCAGCCGATGCCTGCAAAGCGCGATCCCCGGCAGCTCGATCTCCTTCCCGCGGGATCGGGCGAGGCGCCCGCGACCCCTGAGCGCACGCGAGTCTTCCGGCGAAGCGATTCTCTCCTCGTCGTCCTCGCCCTTGCGGGGGGAGTGCTCTTCTTCGCAAGCCTGGGCCGCATCTGGCCGCTGGCGCGCGCCGATCTGACGGTTCGACCGGCGGAGGTGGAGCGTCGCGCGCGCTCGTTCCTCGCGGAGCGCGGGCGCCGGATCGATACGTTCGACTCCGCGACTCGGCTCGCCGTGGACGACGCCGCGCTCGACTACGTCGAGCGGACGTTCGGACGCGAGCGGGCCCAGTCGTGGATCGCCGACGAACTTCCCCTGGTGAGCTACCGCGCTTCGTTCAAGAAGGCGGGAGATCCGGACGCATACGCGGTGAGTCTCCATCCTGGAGGACGAGCTCTGGGGTGGTCTCGGGAGCTCGAAGAAGACGAGCCGGGGCAGAGAATCGGCGCCGAGCCGGCCCGGGACCTGGCGCGGCGCGAGCTCGACGAGGGTCTCGGCCTCGACCCGAGCGAGTGGGAAGAGAAATCCGTGGCGCTCCGCGAGCTGCCGAACCGGAGGGACCACAGCTTCACGTTCGAGCGGACGCTCTCGGAGAGTCCGGAACTCAGGGAGCGAGCGGTCGTCCTGGTCGCAGGTCACGAAATCGCGTCCGCCTACCGCACGATCGTCGTTCCTGGACCGGCGCGTCGCGAGGCGACGGCTCGCGCGGCGCCGGGCCGAGCCCTGATGGCCGTGGGAATCGCGCTCCTCGCGTGCGGCGCCGTCGCTGCCTTCGTCGTGTTCCTCCGACGCCTCATGGACGGAACGGCCCGTCTCGGACGGGTGGGGGTCTGGATCTGCGTGCTCGCGGCGATGCAGATCGTGACGCTGCTTCTGCAGACCGCGCGCCGCTTCGCGGAGTGGGAGACGCTGTGGCCCCGGTGGGTCTCGTCGCTCGAGACGCTCGTGTACGACACCGCGGGGCAGTCGTGGCTGCTCCTCGTCCTGCTGGCTCTCTTCTGCGCCGGGGAGGCGCTCGATCGCGAATCCGGAGCGGGGCGCGGCGCCTCGCTCTGGGCGCTGGGTCGCGGGCGCATCGCGGATCCCGCGGTGGCGGCCGCGTCGGCGCGCGGATTCCTCGTGGGACTGCTGTGCGGAGGGGTACTCGCGGCGAGCGTCCTCGGACTCGAGGCTCTCGCGGGGGCGCGTACGGCGATCCAGCCGCGAGGCTTCTTCTTCTACGCCCTCAACTCCGCCTCGCCATCCATGTCGACGGTGCTGTTCTTTCTGAGCGTCGCACTGGCGGAGGAGCTCGGATACCGGTTCTTCGGCGCTACGTTTCTCCTCTCGGCGACGCGGAGCCGCGTCGTGGCGGTGCTGGGCCCCGCCGTGGTGTACGGACTCACGCACACCACCCTCGACTTCCTCCCCCCGGCCGACCCCTTCTGGGCCCGTCCTCTCGTCCTCACGCTCGTCGGCTGCGTGTGGGGGTGGGCGTTCCTGCGCTACGACGCGCTCACCGTGGTGCTTTCCCACTTCACCGCCGACCTGTTCATCTTCAACTGGCCGCGGCTCGCCAGCGGCAGGCCGGCGGCGGTCGCGTCGGCGGTCGCGGCCATCGCCGTGCCGCTGATTCCGGCCGTGCTCTGGGCCGCCCGGCGCCGTTTTCAGCCGGTAAACTTGTAGCCTGCGCGGTGCACCGTGATGATGTGTCGAGGGTTCGCAGGGTCGTCCTCGATCTTCTTCCGTAGCTTCGCCACGTGCATGTCCACCGTGCGGGTGAGGGGCGCGCTGGTGTGTCCCCACACCGCTCCCAGGAGCTCGTCCCTGCCGACGACCTCTCCGCGATGCTCGAGGAGGAACTGGAGGAGCTTCATCTCCCGCGCCGACAGGTCGAGGAGGCTGCCGGCCTTCCGGGCTTCACCCCTGCGGAAGTCCACCGAGACGTTGCCGAATTGGAAGGAATCCAAGGCGTCGTCGCGCCTCGGGCCACGACGCAGGAGGGCCTCGACCCGCGCGAGAAGCTCGAGGAAGCCGAACGGCTTCGTCAGGTAGTCGTCGGCGCCGAGCTTCAGGCCGAGCACCTTGTCGATCTCCTGGCCGCGTGCGGTGAGCATGAGGATCGGCACGGAGCTTCCCGCGGCCCGCAATCTCTTGCACACGTCGAGGCCGTTCATTCTCGGGAGCATGACGTCGAGAACGAGGAGGTCCGGCGCCTCCTCGGTCGCCATGCGCAACCCTTCGGCGCCGTCCCGAGCCAGGGCAATCGTGTATCCCTCCAGCGAGAATCCGTCCCGCAGAGCGACCGCCATCGAGTCGTCGTCCTCGACGATCAGGATCTTCGACACGCGATTCCTCCCCTTCAGGCACCCGTCCGAATCGCTCCGGACTCGGAGACTCAGGCGTCCCCTCCGCTGTCGTCGTCATCGTCGCACGTGCCGGCGTTTGCCGCCCGGGGCTCCTCGTGCGGCGCTTCGCCCCCAGCGGCGGGGAGCCAGAGGAAGAACGTGCTCCCGCGCTCCGGCTCGCTCTCCACGTGGACCCGCCCACCGTGCGCCTTCACGATGTGGTGGACGATCGAGAGGCCGAGCCCGCTTCCCTTCACGTCATGCACCAGCCCGGTACTCACGCGGTGGAACCTCTCGAAGATCTTCTGCTGCTCGAAACGAGGGATTCCGACCCCGTGGTCGCGCACCGAGAGCACCACCCCCGCGTCCTTTGATGTGATGCGCACCTCGATCCGCCGCGACTCGCCCGAGTACTTCACCGCATTGTCCAGGAGATTGTGCACCGCTTGGCCGATGGCGTCCGCGTCGACCTCCACCGGCGGAAGTGCTTCCGCCGGCGGCTCGAACGACAGATCGAACCCGCTGTGCCGCAGGCGAAGCTCGAACGCCGCGACGCTCGCTTGGACGACCCGGGACAGATCGGTTCGCGCGAACCGGTAGGTCTTCCGGCCCGACTCGATCCCCGAGAAGTCGAGGATGTTGTTGATCAGGCGCGTGAGCCGCAGGCTCTCGGACTCGATGTACTCGCCGTACTCCCGGACCTTCTCCCCCGACTGCACCTTCCCCCCGCGAAGGAGCTCGCCGAACACGCGAATGGAGGCGAGGGGCGTGCGCAGCTCGTGAGAGATGTTCGAGACGAACTCGGACTTCATCTCCGAGAGCTTCATGGCGCGGCTTGCGGTGCGCAGCGCGACGAACAGCGCCAGCAGCAGCAGCGCCCCGAGGAGCGCGGAGACGGCCATGTTCATCGCGTAGCCGGCGCGCTCGAAGACGCGCGGCGTCCGCTCGGGCACGTCGACTCCCAGGCTCATGTCGGCGAAGACGAAGCTCAATCGACGGATCGACTCGTGCTCGTGCCCCGCCTGTCCACGCAGAACCCGCCCGCGTCCCTCCAGGACGCACACCGACAGATCGGTGCGGCCCGCATCGGGAAAAAACGTCGGCCCGATCTTGCGCACGAGCGACGGGAGGAGCTCGTCCAGGAAGAACCGCGTGTCGAGGAGCATCCCCGCGACTCCCACGACCCGGGAGCTGTCGTCGGTGATGGGGTTCAGCAGGATCCGGAAGTCCGGGTTTCGCTCGTCCACCGTGAAGCCGGCCGATTCCGCCGGGGCGCCACCGTAGCTCACCATCTGCCAAGGGGTCACCGCGATGATCATGGACAGGGTTTCTTCCGATGCGGGCGGGCTCGCGAGGATGCCCGAATTCGGGTCGAATACGAGGTAGTTGCCGAACGGCTCCCGCGTGAAATCCACCACGAAGAAGCGGCGCACGCCCTCCACCGGCTTTTTCTTCCAGTGCATCGCGGCCTTCTGGAAGGCCCCCTCGGTGAACATCTGGGACGGGAGGATGAGCGCGCGCTCGGCGGCGGCGGCGTAGTGCCGCTCGACCTCGTTGACCAGCGTATCGAGGTAGTTGTCGATGGCGGCCTTGCGAGCCATCGTGGAGGCGCGCTCGAGCCGGGCGAGCCACATCGACTGCAGCGACAGAAGCACCGCAAGGGGAACGAGCACCGCCACGAAACCGGCGGAGAGAGCGTGGCGGCGTAGAAACGCTCGGAACCCGGTCAGCGGCACGCAGCGCCTCCAAGGCGACGAATATACCGCGGCCGGGTGCCCGTAACCCGCGTCCGGCGCCTGGTTTACATCCGCTTGACAACTTAGACCTCTTTTTACGCGTCTTTCGGCGACATCCGAGCTCATCCCGGGTACATTCGAAGCGGGACGGAACGAACCCGTCCGTGAGACCTGAACGAAGGTCGCACGCCGGGCTCCGATCCCGAAGGGAGAGTGACCGCCATGTGGCAGCGCAACCGGATCCGCATCCTTGTCGTACTCCTCGTCGCCGCCGTTCCCGCGATCGCGGGCGAGATGGGCAAGAAGTGCACGATGCCCACCCAGGACTGCCTGAACAAGATGTCCACCCACATGAAGAACAGCGGCTGGGTGGGGGTCGAGCTCGACACCGAGGTACCGGAGGGGTACGCGGTGACCAAGGTGATCCCCGGAAGCCCGGCGGAGACGGCCGGGATCCAGGCGGGGGACGTCCTGTACGCCTTGAACGGAGTGCGGATCTCCGACACGAACAAGGAGGCGCTGGCGAAGGTCCGCAAGGAGTGGAAGCCCGGCCAATCGGTGACGTACACGATCAAGCGGAACGGCGCCGATCGAGAGGTGACCTTGACCCTCGCTCCCATGCCCGCGGACATTCTCGCGAAGTGGATCGGCCAGCACATGATAGAACACGTCACCACCGAGGTCGCCTCGGCCGGCACGAACAAGTAGGCCTTTCGTTTTTCGGCGTGCCGCCTGCGGGCTTCGCGCGAATCGCCCCCGCGACTCGCTCGTCCGCCGGCACCGAACGGGGCGCTCCCGGATCACTCACCCTCGTCCCCTCCCCGGGAGCGCCCCATTTTTTTCGCCCGTGCCCGTCTCGAGCTCTCCGTCGCGTGGATTCGCAGAGACTTCCGCGCCGATGCGGATCCGCTCGAACCTCTCCCCGCCTGAAAATCGAGTTTCTCGGCCGTCGCCAGGCCCTTCCGCCCGTTCCCGCAGAGGCCGGCGCAGCCGGCCGTCCGCGACGCCGTCGGGGCGGCTGACAGTCGGCGGCGCACGCGATACCATGCCCGCCCAAGCTGCGAGGAGGCGGGTCCATGGAAATCGAGAACGACGACGAAATCGAGATGGAGAAGGAGACCGCGAGCGCCTTCGACAACGCGATGAAGCAGTTCGACGAGGCCGCCAAGATCCTGAAGCTCAGCGGCAACCAGATCGCGGTGATCAAGCAGCCCCGGCGCGTCACCGAGGCGATGCTTCCCGTCCGGATGGACGATGGGCGCATCGAGCTCTTCACGGCGTACCGGGTGCAGCACAGCATCGCTCGCGGGCCGGCAAAGGGAGGGGTGCGCTTCCACCCGGGCGTCAAGGTCGAGGAGGTGAAGGCCCTGGCGTTCTGGATGACCTACAAGTGCGCGGTCGTGAACATCCCGTTCGGCGGAGGCAAGGGCGGGGTGATCGTGGACCCGAAGAAGCTCAGCATCGGCGAGCTGGAGCGGCTCACCCGGCGCTACGCGGCCGATTTCGAGGACCTCTTCGGAACGGACCGGGACATCCCGGCGCCCGACGTGAACACGAACGCGCAGGTCATGGCGTGGATCATGGACACCCTCTCGATGCACCAGCGCGGATACCTGCCGTCCGTCGTCACGGGAAAGCCCATCGAGCTCGGCGGTTCGCGCGGTCGCGAGTCGGCGACGGCGCAGGGGATGGTCTTCTGCGTCCGGGAGGCCTGCCGCCACCTGCGTGTCGACCCCAAGAGCGCCCGGGTGGCGATCCAGGGGTTTGGCAACGCGGGCTCGTGGGCCGCGAGGCTGCTGTCGGGGCTCGGCTTCACGGTCGTCGGCATTTCGGACGTCCACGGCGCGTTCGTCAACGAGAAGGGGATCGACGTCGAGGCGGCGTTCCGCCACGACCACGCCCACCACGGGCTCCAGGGGCTCGAGACCGTCACGAAGGTCCGGAAGCTGGACGATCCGATGAAACTCCTCGAGATGGACGTGGAGGTGCTCGTTCCCGCCGCTCTCGAGAACATGATCACCGCGAAAAACGCTCCCCACGTCAAGGCCCGCATCATCGCCGAGTGCGCGAACGGCCCGACCACGTACGACGCGGACCGGATCCTGACCGAGAAGGGCACGTTCCTGATCCCCGACATCCTGTGCAACGCGGGAGGCGTCACGGTCTCGTATTTCGAGTGGGTACAGAACCGCCAGGGCTACTACTGGCTCGAGGAGCGGGTCCAGCACGAGCTGGAGCGGTACATGGTCGAGGCGTTCCAGGCGGTGCTGAGCGCCAGCCTCGAGCACGAGGTGAACATGCGCATCGCGGCGTTCATCGTCGCGATCCGCCACGTTGCGCGCGCGGCCGAGCTTCGCGGATTGTACGCGTGAGGCGAGGCGACGACGCGCGCGAGTCGATCGAATCCTGATCCGAAACGAAGGGAGGCCACCATGAGAAAAACAGCAGGTATCGCTCTCCTGAGCGTTCTGACGGTGTTTCCGGCGCTCGCGGCGGGTCCGTCCGACCACGAGACCGCTTCGCAGGTCCCCGAGCTGACCGCGTTTCACGAGGTCATCTACCCGCTCTGGCACGAGGCCTGGCCCAAGAAGGACCTCGCGGCGCTTTCCGCCCTCCTGCCGCAGATCGAAACCGGTGCGGCCAAGATCGAGAAGGCGGAGCTTCCGGGGATCCTGCGGGAAAAGAAGCAGGTCTGGACCGCCGGCGTCGAGAAGCTGCACGAGATCGTGTCGCAGTACCGCGACGCGGTCGAGAAGAAGGAGCTCCAGCCGCTGCTCGACGCCGCGGAGAGGCTCCACGCGCAGTACGAGACGCTGGTGCGCACGATCCGGCCCGCGCTTCCCGAGATGGATGCGTTTCACCAGGTTCTCTATCGCCTCTATCACTACGAGATGCACGCGTTCTCCCTGCCGACGATCCAGGGCACCGTGCGGGAGCTGAAGGACAAGATGAACGCGCTGGACCGCGCCGTCCTGCCGAAGCGGCTCGAGCCCAAGCAGGCCGCGTTCGACGGGCGCCGGGGTGAGCTGAGCCGCTCGGTGGCCGACCTCGTCGCGGTCGCGGAAGCCGGCAAGGACGAAGCCGCGGTCAAGGCGGCCATCGAGAGCATGCACGGTCGGTACGAGGCGCTCGCCGGCCTCTTCTGATCCGAGGCGATCGTCTCGGGGAACGCTCCACTTCGGGATCGGGAGACGGCGGCTCGATGAGTGGCATCCACGATCTCCTCGCCGGGTCGACGCCGCTTCTCCTCTTCACGGTGATCGGCCTCGGGTACTTCCTCGGAAACCTGAAGCTGAAGGGGTTCAGCCTTGGGATCGCGGCCGTCCTGTTCGTCGGTCTCGTGTTCGGCGCCCTCGACCCCAAGGGATTCGTTCTCCCCGAGGTGATCTACGTCCTGGGCCTCGTCCTGTTCGTCTACACGGTGGGGATCCAGTCCGGGCCGATGTTCTTCAACCTCTTCCGCCGGCAGGGGGGTCGGATCACGATTCTCGCCTTGTCGGCAATCGGGATCGCGGCGGCAGGTACGGTCGTGTCCGCTACGCTCCTCGGCATCGCCGGGCCGGTGGCGAGCGGTCTGTTCTGCGGCGCGCTCACGAACACGCCGGCCCTCGGCGCCGCGGTGGAGCGCCTGCGTCACGCTCCGGCGGCGCTGGGCCTGCACGGGGAGGGACTCCGGCTCCTCCTGGACGGACCCACGGTGGGATACAGCGTCGCGTACCCGTTCGGTGTCGCGGGCATCATCCTCGCCATGCAGATCGTCACGCGGCTCCTCCGCGCGGACTTCCGCGAGACCGAGCCGAGCGGCTTCGGCCCCTCGGGAAAGGACGGAGACGATCTGCTGATTCGCGAGCTCCGGGTCACGAACCCGCAGCTTTCCGGGAAGACCCTGGCTGAATCCACGCTCACGGATCTCACGGGCATGGTCTTCACCCGGGTGAAGCGCGGAACCCGCGTCGAGCTGATCGTGCCCGAAACGCGGCTCGAGGCGGGCGACGTCCTGATCGGGGTGGGGGCGGCCGAGGCGGTCCGCAAGGCGGAGCTCCTCGTCGGTCCGCTCGTCGACGCGGGGATCGAGCGGATGTCCTCGGAGATCGCGCACCGCGACCTGGTGGTGATCCACCGGCGCGTCGCGGGGATGACCGTGCAGGGGCTGTCCCTCGAGGTCGGCAATCCGGTCATCGTGAGTCGGATCCGCCGCGGAAGCGTTCACATCACCCCGCGCATGGACATGCCCCTCGAGGTCGGCGACCAGATTCGCGTGGTCGCTCACCGCGACGATCTCGAGCGGGTCACGAAGCTCGTCGGGGACCCGCTCAAGGACTTCTCCGAGGCGGACTACCTGTCGTTCAGCCTGGGTCTCATTCTCGGCGTGGCGGTCGGCATGATTCCCATCCCGGGTCCGGGCGGTCAATCTCTCGAGCTGGGCTTCGCCGGAGGCCCGCTCGTGGTCGGCCTGCTCCTGGGATGGCTGGGAAGGACGGGGCCGATCGTCTGGACGATGCCGCCCAACGCGAATCTGACCCTCCGCCAGCTCGGAATCCTCCTGTTCCTGGCCGGTGTGGGGACCCGGGCCGGCGGGAGCTTCGTGCGGACCTTCCTCGATCAGGGAGTCGCGCTTCTCCTGGTGGGCGCGGCGGTCACTCTGCTGTCCGCGATCACGGTCGTCGTGCTGGCGCGCCGGGTGTTCGGGTACGACCTCGTCTCCACGTACGGCCTGGTCGCGGGGATCCACACCCAGCCCGCGGCGCTGGCGTTCGCGAACCAGCACACCGGCTCGGAGAGCCCCAACGTCTCCTACGTCGCGGTTTATCCGGTGGCGCTCATCGCGAAGATCATCCTGGCGCAGATCCTCGTCCTGCTTCCCTGACGGAACGCTCGATCCGGGACCTCCGGGTAGACGGCCGGCACGGGCCGGCCGTCGACGGTGGGGTCGTGGGTTCCGGACTCCCCGGCAAGAGCCACGCTTTGGCCGACCGACAGATTTGCTTTTATGTTGTCTTTCTCGCTGCCGAGCTGCGCGAGACGCGAGGACGGGAAATGCGGCTGCCGATCCGAGAATGGTGCGATGCGCTGGGCATGTCCCAGGCCGCGCTCGCCCGGCGGGCCGGGATCGCTCCGAGCGTGATCTCCGACTACGCGTCCGGTCGCCGGAACCCGACCCTGACGACCATCGAGGCGCTCGCACGATCCGTCGAGCGCGAGCCCTGGGAGTTCCTGCGGGGCCCGCGGCCCGGGGAAGGTCTGCCGAGCGAAGAGCAGGCGCGCGAAGAGAATCTGGCCTGGTTTCGCCGCTTGACTCCATCGCAGAAGGCCAGAGCCGCGGAGGGCAGCCGGAGATTCGCGATACGCGCCGCCGCGCTCGCGTCCCGGTGGGGCGGTCGCCGTGCACGACGATGGCGCCGATCCCGTCCGGTTCCTGATCTCCCTGAACCGGAAGCGCGTGCGCTGGCTCCTCATCGGACGGCAGGCTCTGATCCACCATGGGGTGCCGGCACAGACCATGGACTACGACCTGTGGGTCGACCCGACGCCCGCGAACCTCGAGAATCTGCTGAAGGTCGCCCGGGAAGTGGGGCTCGCGACTCCGTCGAGCGTCCAGGAGATCGAGGCCAAGCCGTTGTTCAGCCTCTTCGGCGACACCGTCAAGATCGACGTCTTCAAGGTCCGGACGTTCACGAACCCGGACGGCGAGACGATCGACTTCGCCCCCGCGTACCGCCGGCGCGTCACCGTTCGCGTGAAAGGCGATCCGCTCGTCCCGTCTCTCCCGACGATCGCGGATCTCAGGAAACTGAAACGGATGCGCGACGGAGAGAAGGACCGCGAGGATCTGCGGTTTCTGGATTTGCTGGAAGCTCGTCGGAAGCGGCGACGGCGGGCCTGAGCGACGGCATTCGCCTCGTCCCTTTCCTGCCCTGCACCCCGAAGTGGGCGACGATTGACTTCGCTCGGGCGCGTCACTCGGCTCGGCCCATGAAGCGCGCACTCGTCGCTGCGCTCGCCGGATTCGTGCTCGCCTCCTCGCTGGGCATCGCGAGCGCCCAAGCGCCACCCGCGAGGCAGTCTCTGACGCTGGCCACCTGGAACCTTGGAAACCTCAGCCGCGAAACCGGGGCCGGACCGACTCCACGAACCGCGGCGGATTACGCTCGACTGCGCACGTACGCCCGAGCGCTCAACGCCGACAGCGTGGCGCTCCGGGAGGTCGACGGTCTTGCCGCCGCACGGCGGCTGTTCGACGCGCGATCCTGGGACTTCCACTTCGCCGCTCGCAGACCGGGCGGTCAGGGCGTCGGGTTCGCTTGGCGGCAGGGTCTAGAGATCGTCCCGCAGCCCGACGTGGACGAGCTTGCGTTCACAACGGCGCTGCGGCCCGGCGCCGACGTTTTCGTCGCCCTCAATGGCCGAAGGCTGCGGCTGCTGAACGTGCACCTCAAGTCCGGGTGCCCGGCCGGCCCACTCTATTCGGACACCAATGAACCGTGCTCCATCCTCCACGCCCAGCTCGCGGTGGTCGAACGATGGATGGAGGCGCGGGCCGCCGAGGGCTTGCCGTTCGTGGTGCTGGGAGACTTCAATCGGAGCCTTCGTTCCCACGATCCGGCGTGGGTCGACTCGAGCGACGGCGAGCCGGCTGAGTCCGCTCTGACCGATCCGGGAGCCACGGCGCTCGCCGACTGCTGGCAACTCGGCTGGGTCGACTTCATCGACCACATCTTCTTCAGCCGCACCGCCGCAGGGTGGATCGTCCGCGGGTCGTGGCGACTGGTTCCCTACGCGCCCGAGGATCGGCGGCACATGGATGGGCTTTCCGACCACTGCCCCCTGACCGTCACGATGGAGTAGGAGCCTCGCCCGCGTGTCACCCTGGGGGTGGGCCGCGCTGAGTCCCGTATCGGCTCGGGTTGGTGCAGCGAAATGCCGTCGCCGTGGCCCGTCGGAGGTTGGTGTTCCTCGCGGAACGTCCTGAGAGTATCCTGGGTGCCGTCCGGACTCCGGTGAGACCCGGCGCGATCGACCTGGCGGCCTTTCCAGGACCCTCCGGAGCATCGGGCCGTTGCGAGGTGCAAGAAGCAGGGGCTCGACCTCGATCACCCGGAGGCGACGATGGCCGCAAAGCTCGGGCAGCTGCTCTCGATCAAGGCGGAGTATGGGGGGGACGCGGCCCGGCGAAAGCTCGAGCTACTCGGGGATCTCGAGCGGACGCGTCTTGCACGGCCCAGGGACGTTTTCCGCCTGCACGACGCGCTCCTGTTCCTTCGCGCCTACCCCGACGACACGGAGATCCTCGCGCTCACGGAGAGGATGCTCGACGGGTTCTCCCTCCGACGCGACCTTCGCCGTCACCGCGCGGCGCTGGCCGGGAGCGGCATCGCCGGCACCGAGGTCCGGTTCTGCTTCTTCGCCCCGACCGCCCGCTGGCTCGCGTGGCGCTGGGGGGATCGACTGAAGATCGACTGGAAGGAATTCGACGGGGCCGACCGGCTGGATACGCTGCTCCCGCTCCTGGTCCATCACTCCGAGACGCCGGGGATCGACCAGCTGGTGCTCTCGACCCGCGAGTGGATCCGCCGCTTGAAGGGGCCCGCGGAGACCGACGCGGCGTTCCTCGTGCGACGATTCGGCGCGCTGCGCGTGGAAGCGCTGCCCCGCGAGACGCTCTACGAGAGCCTCGATGTTCCGATGATCCTCACACCGGCTGAGGACACGCCGTCGCGAACCCGGGCGCGCCTGGGAACCGCGCGCGTCTTCGAGCAATCGAGACCGCTGCGCAAGGACCGTCCCAACCTCGCCCGTGAAGCGCGCCGCTCCCCCCGCTCGGTGCGGGAAGCGACACGTTCCGAGGCCCGCGAGATCGTGGATCTGGCCCGCGGAATGATGGTCACGATGAATCGCGATCTGGATGCGTTCGCACACGCCAGCGAGCAAGACGTGCGACTCGTCGATTGCGGCAGAGGGATGCTGTTCGCCTTCCTCGGGTGCCTTCCCCATCGCCGGCTCCTTCTCGAGGCGCTCTACGGCTACGTCGTGTTCCAGAACGGAATTCCCATCGGATACGGCACGGTGGCGAGTCTCTTCCGCTCGTCCGAGGTGGCGTTCAACGTGACCGAAGCGTTTCGCGGCGGCGAGGCGTCGCACGTGTTCGCGCGACTCCTCTCCTGCGTCCGCGCGCTCTTCGGCTCCGACACGTTCTGCCTGGATCCGTACCAGCTCGGCGAGGACAACGACGAGGCGCTGGCGTCGGGCGCCTTCTGGTTCTACCAGAAGCTGGGCTTCGAGTCGCGGGAGGCCTCCGTCCGGCGCCTCGTGCTGGATGAGATCCGCCGGCGCAGGACGAACCCCTCGCACCGGTCCAGTCGAGCGGTCCTTCGGAAGCTGGCCACCGCGCCCGTGTTCTTCCAGACCGGCCGCCTCCGAGCGGACGTGCTGGGCGCGCTCGGGACGGGGAACGTCGGACTTCGCGTCACGGAGTTCCTTGCCGATCGATTCGGTTGGGACCGTGAGCGCGGCGCGGCTTGGTGCTCCCGCGAGGCCGCGCGCCTGCTTTCCGTCCGCGACGTGAGGGCGCTCTCGAGCGGCGAGCGACTGGCGTGGGATCGCTTCGCGCCGGTGGTGTGCATCCTGCCCGACGTCGAACGCTGGAGCGCGGCGGAGCGCCGCGATCTGGCGGCGGTGATCCTGGCCAAGGGCGGTCGCAGGGAGTCGGACTTCGTGGCCCGATTCGACGCGCACCCGAAGCTGCGGAGCGCCCTGGTGCAGCTCGCCACGGAGCGCTAGCCTGGATTTCCACGGAGGGGAATTCCCCTAAGATTTGGGTGCCTCCTGCAGCGAATCGACGGCTTCGGGCCAGGCCGCCAGCAACCGGCCGCGGAGCGGGCCTGCCGGTTCAGGCGCGCATTCGGAGAGGAAGGCCGTTCCACCAGGGCACGTTGACCCGTGAGTTGAGGATCCCGGAATCGATGATGATGGGCAGGTGCGCCCTGCGGTGGAACTCCACGGTCACCTCCGAGTCGCCCAGCGTCACCGTGGCGGGCATGTCGATGAGGTCGCGGAAGATGCGTTTCGCTTGCGCATCGTCGTAGCCGCGCATCTTGTCGGCCAGCTGTCGGTACAGCCCGCTGGCGATCACCAGCAGCGCCATGTCGAAGTCCACCTTGATGCCGACCGCCGACGAGAGTGCGTTCATGTGGAAGAAGCGAACGGCGTCGGACAGAGCGTTTTCGATGAGCATCCGCTTGGCGTAGCGAGTCACGATCTCCTTCGCGCTCCGGCGGTCGTTGGTCAGCAGGATCGTCGGCTCGTCATGTCCGAGCTCCTTGATGAACATCTGGCGGAAGTCCCGCTTCTCGATCCGCACGGGCTGCTCGTGAACTCTTGGGAAACGGTACTTCCGCGTGGGCACATCGAGCTCGATCTCACGCCAGGCGGAGGCAGGCATCAAGGCCACCTCCTTCTTGAGCTTTGGTGAGCGCGCCCGCAAGGTCATGAAGATGATGTTCATCTTGTCCAGACGCGCCAGGTTGGCCAGAGTGGTCAGCTTGGAGTCGAAGACGAGGTGGTGCGGCTGCTCGCCGTGGACGCGCTTCCAGAAGGCGACGAACCTGAAGATCTCCTCGGACTCCTCGCCCTTGCGGATGTCGGCGTTGGAGTAACAGAAGGCGCGACCGTCGAGCTCCTGCGCCAGGAAGGTGAGCACGCACTTCTGGCGCCGGCTGCGCATCGCGAGGAAGTGGCACTGCACTCCGGGATGCTCCCCGAAGTAGGGGATGGAGTGGAAGTCGAGGTTGAACGACTCGCCAGGGAAGAGCGCTTGGCTGTCGATCTGCTTGTGGTAGGCGGCCTGGAGCTTGACGATCTGGTGGTGGCCGACGCGGGAGGAGTATTCCGACAAGAAGCTGCGCTTGGGGATCGCGTTGAGGCCCGCCAGAAGGCTCAGTCCCTGGTCGGCGACATGGGGCATCACGTGGCTGCGGCGCTCGATGGACCAGAGCTTGAGGGCCAACATGGAGCGCAGCGCGTGACTACCGGGAATCATCTTCGATCCGGGGAGGCCCGCTGCCTCGGCGAGGCCCTCGAGGTCGAGAGCGACGAGGCCAGGAACAAACAAGAACAAGCCGCCGCACATCGTCTCGAAGCGGCGAGGGGCGAGAGAGAGTTGGCGAACATCCGCGACGGCCTCGATGGTCGGGCGAAGCCCGTCGGGCCGTTCCTCATCGAGGCGACGAGGCAGAGCGGCGAAGCCTTCGACCTTGAGGACCTCGCGCACGGCGGTGGGGCTGAGGGGCTTGCCGTGCGACTTGAGGATCTCGCTGATCTCGTAAACGGAATGGTTGGTCTTGCGCATCTTGACGATCAAGTCGCGCGCGGCCGACTTCTTCGGTTGAGAGCGCGGGCCGGGCTGGGGCGTCAGGAAGAAGGAGGGGTTCTTCTCGCGGCGGAAGCGATGGCACATCACCTGGAAGGAGCCCGTCGTGTAGCCGAAGGCGCGGGCGGCCTCCGCCGAGGAGCGCCCTTCGGCGAAGTAGGCGCGAAGGGCCTCGTACTGGCGCTGCTTGGCAGAACTGGGCTGGCAGAAGAACCGCTTGCATTCGCTTAGGCTCTTAGGTTGTCCGATAGCCATATCCATACAGTTACCACATCGCCACGCAAAGTCAAGCACAAAAGCACAGGCCTGGCCGGCGCCTGCCTCACGCGGGCTCATACCGCTTGCGGCGTCGCAGCTCCGCCGGGGTGCACTTCCTCGCCCGCACCGTTGGCCCGCTTGCCAAACAGCACATGATGGCTGAATCTACGTGCCGATGAGAGCACCATATAGGATAAGATACGCGCGAGGTCCGTTGGGGGCTCAGCAGGAACGGGGGAGCATGATTCCGGTTGGCGAGGGTCCGGTCGCACGAGGGACAGACGCAACCACGCCGCATTTAGCCCGCGTGACGCGGGCCGGTGGCGGAGACGTGCCCGGCGGTCAGTTCTTAGGGGAATTCCCCTCCGTGGAAATCCAGGCTAGGCGAGCGAGGGGTCAGACCCCGCCTCCGTCCGCTCGGTGGCGCCGCGGCGAACCGGGGACGCCAGCGCCCGGTTCGGCGGCGCGACTGGATTCCGGCGAGTCGGCGTCAGGTCGAGAGCCTCGTTGGCGAACCGGGCCGCGTGCTTCGAGTCTCGCCCTGGCGGCCTCGAGCCGAACGCGGTTGTAGCGCTGGATCATCATGGGGTAGCCGTTGATGAGCGCATTTGCGGCAAGCAAGGCAATCCAGCTTCCCTTGCCGTGTACGGCGATTGCCCACCAGTTGATGGCAAGCATCGACAGCGCTCCGAAGATGTGTCGCGCTTCGTAGGAGCGGGTGATTCGTTCATAGCGTACAACGGCGAGGCGGAGTCCTCCGTCGGTTCTTTTGATGCGGGAGATGCCGCGCCAACGCGAGACGAGATCGCCCGACGTGGGTAGGTAGCGTTTGAAGATACGAACACCAGCGAGGCGGTAGATCCGGCAGCCCCCAGCCCGTTCGAATCGCTTCGGTTCGAAGTACCAGGACCAGAACGCGCGCCACATACGTTCAGCCACTGCTCGTATCGGCTTGACGGGCCGCCCGACGCCGGCGATCCGCCGTGCGATGGGTTGGCGCCCCGCGTGCGGCAGCACGTCGGATGACAACCCGGACCGACAGCCGAGTTGTCACGTCAGGCCCGCCATCGTTCACTGACCGGCTCCGAGCAGGTAAGCCCAGGGTATGACAAACGGCCATATGACGACAATGGCCGTCAAGGAACCAGCGATCCCCGATGGAATCGCCGTCCGATCACCCCGGACGAGACGTGGCGCCACATAGACAGCCAACCAGGCGGACTTGTAGATCAGTTGGAGCAACAGCACTGGAGAGTAACGCAACGGGTGAAACAGGCCGAGGATCGAGAGCACGAGGATCCCGCTCCACAGAGATCCGACGAGTACGCGCCAGCCTGCACTTTCCGTGAATCGGGCCTGATCCGTGGGAAAGAGCCTGAAAACCGTCGGCACGGCAATTGGCGTGAGGATCGCGATGTTGGCCCAGTAAGCGAACTGTAACGCTCGCACGTTTACACCAGCGGCGTTTCAGCTCGCGTCAAAGGACTGACGTCGGCGGAGCCGGTCGTCTGCAGCGCCGAGGTTGGCGGCCGTGCTTTTCGAGCGCATCCCTCGACCTACGTCCGATCGACCTGTCGGGTGGCCTACCGCGTCATCGAAACGCTGCCGTGATGGCAGGATCGTGGAACTGCTCGTACGAGCAGATCTTGCCCTCCCGGCACTTCCAGATGAAGGCCCATCGAGTGCGGCTCCGCTTCCCGGTTGCCCGGACCCGACAGGCAAACTCGCCCAAGGACACGACGGCGTCACCTTCGGCGATCCATTCGTCGGGCTCGAAGGCCTCGACATCGACGGACTGGAAGATCGCCTCGAAGAAGCGCGGGACCCGGTCCTTCCCGGAGAAGTCGCCAGCCCAAGGCACGATCGCATCGAAGTGACTCGTCCAGCGAACGTCGTCGGTGAGGCGATCGACGATGAAGGCGACGTCGCCTCGGCCGAACGCCGCGTAGAGTTGCTGAACGAGCTTGATGTTGTGCTCCGAAGTCATCCTCTCCTCCTGCTTCGTCAAGCGACGAATGGGTGAAAGACTCCCTACCGTTTGGTCCGGCGACCGTCGGCGATCGGCTGCGGAACGGGCTGGCGCGCCGCGAAAGATCGCACGCGACGTGACAGACCGGACCGTCAGTTGATCACTTTGCGCCACGAGCCACGAAACGCCTGTATTGTACCCATTTGAATCGGAGAACGAAAGCTGTCTCATGCCGCGGCTTCTCACGGCTGGCGGTCCGGAGTCGCCCCGCTCGACACGATCCCACCCACTCCGCTGTCAGGCGGGCCGAGCGCTCCACGGCGTTGCGGGCGATCGGAGGCGCCCGCACCCGCCGCGGGATCGACGCACTGGTCGGGTGGCTTGCGCAACCCGGCGGATCCTCGTACCGTGACGCCGCGTATCGCCTGATCAGCCCGCCATCGGGGTGCCGAAACGGACGGTGTTGCCGTCGGGATCGCGCACGTACATTTCACGCATTCCCCAGGTCTGGTCGGTCGGCTCGAGATGGATCCGGACACCGTTGCCGCGGAGATCGGCATGCAGGGCATCGACGTCGTCGACGAGGAGGTAGACCACTCCGCCAACCACACCATCCCCGGCATGGGATGAAAGGTGCAGAACGGCCCCGTCCTGCACCAGTCCGAGATAGCACGGGTCGCGGGGCGGCGTGTCGACCGCGCTGTCGGAGTCCAGCCGGAAGCCGAGCAGGCGGCAATAGAACTCCGCCGCTACGGCGGCGTCACGGACGTGGAGTACCGGAATCACCCGTTTGAGCACGACGAACCTCCATCCCGAAATGCTCCCTGTGCCGCGGACGGGCTGTTTCGCCCGACCTTCCGCATCAGCGACGACGCGAAGAGCCATCCGCTCGACGCGGTCGTTGGGCAGCGTTCTCCGCGATCCGGTACTTCACCAGCCTGTGCACGAGGCGATTCGGCAGAGGTTTGGCCGGCTGAAAGCGGATCGTCCCCTTGCTCGTGCTGAAGCCCGAGAGCTCGGCCTTGTGCGCGTCCACGGCAGTGCCGCTCCCCGGGTAGAAGGCGCAGTGGGTCACGCTCGCGCCGAACAGCACCAAGACCTTCCCATCGAGTCGGAACGCGGGGAGCATGTAGCTGATGCACTCCTCGGCTCCCGGAGCTGCCGCCCGGATGGTGATTCGGAGCTTCTCGAGCGCGGCGCTCTTGTCATCCGGCAACGACGCGAGGTAGCTGTCGATGCTGGCCGTTGAAATCTTGGGCTTGCCCTTGGTCTTGGCTTTCATGGTGGTAGGATCGCTTCGATTCAGGAAAACGACGCTTCGGCCTTCCCGTCCTTCCCGATGCGCCACGGCGTCCACACGAGCGACAGCCGCGTGACCGAGACGTCGGTCTTCTTGGGACGGACCTCGACGGTCTCGAGGGGAACGCTTGCAGGATCCGTCGCGACCTCGGTCTTCACGACCTCGGCCTGGAACTCCTCCTCCATTTCGGCGAGCTTCTGGCGCAGATCCTCGACGCTCTCCCGCGCCGCGCCGATCTCCCCCCGTTCCTTGATGGCGCGGCCCGCGCCGCGCGCGGCCGTGGTGGCGCGGCCGATGGTTCCGGTGCTCGCGATCTTCCTCCCGAAGAGCGCTCCCAGAACGGTGGCGCCCACCGAGATCGCGGTCTGGACGCTCTGCTGCTGGTACTGGGACTGCTCCCGCGCGACCCGCTCCTCGGCGCGACGGATGCGTTCCTCGAGTCCCGCGAGTCTCGGCGCGTAGGCCTTCCGCAGCGCCTCGACCCCTGCATCCCTTCCCTCCCGGACGGTCAGCGTCAGGCGTGCGCGAAAGTCTCCCTCGGTCTCGCCGGGGCGCGACGTCAGCTTCAGCGCCTTCGAGGTCCGGAGGGTCGTGATCCGGGTCCGGTACAGGTACTCCGCCAGCCCCTTCGACCAGGAGGCGTAGCTCTTCGCGCGTCCCGCGGTGACCGGAAGCGCCGCGAAGACGGCTCGTGGATCGGGCTCCATCTCGAGGTCGAGTGCGCTCTCGAGCGTCTGCGCCGCGTCCCACGGGTCGCCCGGGCCCGCGTCTTCGATCGGCGCGAGGAGGGCGAGCTCCTCCCACGTGTCCAATCCCGCTTTCGCCGAGGCGAAGTGGACGCGCGCGGAGGCGAGGAGCGCAGGACGGTACACGAGGGACGATCCTTCGGGGATCGATCCTCGGCACGCCACAAACGATTCCTGCGCCTCGGGCGGGGCAACGGGGCGCTCGGAAGCCGGGGAAACAGGTGCGACGGAAGGCTCGACCGCCGTCGGTCGTGGCGATGTGGGTGCCGCGGCGCCGGGAACGGCCGGCGAAGGCCGCGCAGCAGCGGCGGCGCTCTTCCGTGGCGCCATCAGCGTCTGGATCTGCGTTTTCGTGAGTGGACCGCGCAGGTAGGACAGCGCCCAGCGGGACTGGAACAGCACCGGGGCGTCCTCGTGCACGTTGTTCATCAAGAACACCCGGTTGCCGAGCCCGGCGAGCGTCGCCTCCATCTTCTGCCGGTCGAAGCTCGCTCCCGCGGCGGAGGAAGCTCCCTCGAGGCCTTCGAGGACCCGCGCCTTGTCCCGCTCGGTCTGGAGCCGTCCGAGGAACCAGGTCCCGGCGTTCGACAGGCCCTTGTAGTCCAGGTCCACCGGGTTCTGGGTCGCGAGGACGACCCCGAGGCCGAAGGCCCGCGCCTGCTTGAGGAGCGTGAGCATCGGCATCTTCGACGGCGGGTTCGCCGTGGGCGGGAAGAAGCCGAAGATCTCGTCCATGTAGAGCAGCGCGCGCAGGCTCGACGTCCCCGGCTGGGCGCGCATCCACCCGACGATCTGGTGGAGCAGGAGCGTCACGAAGAACATCCGTTCGGAGTCGCTCAGGTGGGCGATGGAGATCACGGACAGGCGCGGCTTCCCCTCGGGTGTCCAGAGAAGGCGCTTTACGTCCAGAGGCTCCCCTTCCATCCAGGCCGCGAAACCTGGGGAGGCGAGGAGGCCGTTGAGTCCCATCGCCAGCTCGGCGCGATCTTTCGCCGGATAGAACGACTCCAGGTCGAGCACGCCGATCATTTCGAACGGCGGCCGCTGGATCTCGCGGATCAGCGATGGGAGATCGGCGCGCCGCCCCGCGCGCCACGCGCGGTCGAGCAGGGTCGACAAGAGAATGTGCTCGCGGCTCTTGATCGGGTCGGCGTCGATGGAAAGAAGCGCCAGGACTCCCGAGACGGCTCCAGCAATCCGTTCGCGCAGGGCGTCCGCGTCCTCCAGCACCGCCGCCGGCGGCGCGGCGAACGAATCGAAAACCGACAGAGGAAGCCCAGCGCCGCTTCCCGGCGTGTACACCGTCACGTCCGCGGCCGCCCGCAAGCGCGCGATGCGCGCCCCGTCCTGACCCCAGTCGGCGAGCCCCTTCTTCCACGTCTGAGCCGTGAGGGCGGCGAAGTCGTCCGGGGTCAGACCCCTTCTCGCAGCCTCCGCGTCGTCGATCCAGGGACGGAAGTCATGGGGAAGGAGGTCCGGGAACGTCAGCATGAGGTTTCCCAGGTCCCCCTTCGGGTCCACCGCGATGGCGGGGATGCCGTCGATGGCCGCCTCTTCGAGGAGCGCGGTGCACAGACCGGTCTTGCCGCTCCCGGTCATGCCCACGCACACCGCGTGGGTCGTCAGGTCCTTGGAGTCGTAGAGGAGGAGGTCGTCCTTCGTCGCGCCTCGCTGCGGGTCCCAGACGCGGCCGAGATAGAAAGCGCCGAGCTTCTCGAAGTCCTGCATGGTGCGCTCCACGATGAGTCCTCGCGGCCCGGGCCACCGGCGCCCCTGGCCCGCATCCGTGGGGCGGTCCGGGCCCGTGGCGAGACTCTCGATTCTAGCCGGGATCGCGCCGTTCCGCGTCGGGTGCGCAGCTCGACGGCGGGCCGGAGGCGTGCCGTCACCAGCCCGCGCCGGCACCCTACGCAGTCGCGGCGTTCCGCGACTGCGTTCGTTCCTGCGGCTCCGAACCCCACGGCGTCAGTCGACAGAGGAGCCCGCCGCGGGGCGTCCAGATCTGGTTGTCGTACGTCTCGCTGCGGCGTGCGGCCGTCACGGCGCGCAGGCGGTGATCTCCCGGTCGCGCTTCGAGGGATCGGACGGATTCTCCGCGGGATGATAGGTCCGCCAGGTCGGAGTCTCCGCGCACCACGGCTCCGAGCCGCGCGCGAGATAGTAGAACCCGTCGCCCGCGGGGGGATTCTCCCAGTCCAAGAAGTCGGTGGCGGATCCATCCGACACGAAGCACTGCTCGCCGCCGAACTGGCCTTGCGCGCGCAGGGCCGAGAGGAGTCCACGCGCGCCGTCGATCGTCTGCTCCGCCCGGGGAAACGTGATCCACTCCTCCGTAAAGAAGTAGAGTCCGGCCCACCACGCGTGGGGCGAAAAGCTCGCCGCGGGAGGACAGAGCACCTCGACGAGGAGGGTCAGGTCGGCGGAGCAAGAGGGCCGGGTCGAGCAACGGGCGCGCAGGCCGTAGTGCGTCGTGGCGAGAGGGACGGTCTCGAGCACCGGAGGATCGAGCGACTCCTCGGTGACGTACCAGTCGAGCGGCCCGCCGATCGCTCCGTCGGCGTTCCCGTCGACCCAGAGCTGGTAGACCGCTGCGCCTCCCGGACACGCTTCGAGGGAAGCGGGAACGGCCGAGACGACGACCACCGTTCCGGGAGCGGGAGCGGCCGTCGGAGTCGCCACGAGCGCGGCGGTCGCCGAACAGGACGCGCCGCAGCCCGGGAGGGAAGACCGATTCGCAGAGTCGAGCGCGGGCGCCGGCGAGGAGCCTCCGAGCGTCTGAGTGACGCGAATGTCGTCGAGGAACCACCCATCGTCGATCGGGGTCGGGTTGGCGAGGTAATGGCTCTCCCACGTCGGCAAGTCGCCGACCTTGCGGGTGGTAACTAGCCAGCGAAGCTCGATCGACCGCCCGCGAAACCGGGAGAGATCGAAGCGCGACTCGATCCACGTTCCAAGGCCCAGGGAGCCCGGGAGGCCCGGACCGTCGCTCGCCGACCCGATGTGGTCCGGGGAGAAGGGGGAGCCGGTGTCGCCGAGGGAGCGGAAGGCGAACTCCGGCTCGCACGTGGAGGACGGGCCGAGGAACGGAATCGGCTCCCCCGGCTGGAAGAAATCGTCCTCGGTGCTTCCGTCGTCGCTCGGGTCGAACGAGCAGGCGTTGCTCCACGCGACCACCTTCTGGTCGTACACGTTCGCGAGAGGCGTCAGCTTCTGCCAGATCGGCGAGCCTGTGACCCGGGCGAAAACCACGGCGCGATCGAGACCGATCCCGGGACGGACCTCGGGCAGCGCGGTCTGCTGCTTGAAGGAGAGCTCGGGGCGCGCCGCCACGCAGGGTCCGCCTCCGACGACGACGCAATCCGCCGCGGAGCCGCACGATCTCTTGTTCGGAGAGGGGTCGCTCGCGCAGACCCGCGCGGCGAGATGGATGAGCGCCGAAGTTCGAACGGCGTCCATCTGGCTGTAGGAGTAGGTGTCCCTGCCCGGAACGCCGTTCAGGTGCTTTCCCCAATGGAGCGACCTGCGTCCCAGGAACGCCCGGCCTCCGTCGGACGACATCGTGTCGTGGACGTGCCAATCGTTGAGCGGCGACTGGCCGGTCGCGAAGCCGAGATAGCACTCGCTCTCGCCGTACGAGTAGCCCTTCGGGTAGTCGGGGTCGTTGTATTGACAGCGCTTCCCGTCGGAGAGCGCGTTGGTCGCCTGGTTCGCGTCCAGGTTCTGGAACGTCAGTCCTCCCATTCCCGCCTCGAACCCCTCGATCCAGGTGGAGGTGGCCTGTGCCGGAGCCGAGCTGTCGAGGTCCAGCTCGACGTCGAAACGGTCGGTCTCGCCTTCCGGGGGAAGCTGATCGGCGTGCACCGTCGCCTGGAACCGGGCGGCGTAGGCGTCGCTCGGCGTGCGGACGCAATCCGCGGGGCTCGCGCACCGGCCGGCGCCGTTCGAGCACGCCCCCGAGCTGCACGTCACGGGGGGAACCGCGCCGGCACGATCGGCGGTCCCTCCGATTCGGAAGCGGAACGGAGTGGGAGAGCCGACCGTAGCTCCCGCGGGGACGGCGCCGAATGCGACGATGCTGCTCCCGACGCAATCCACCCTCGCATCGACCGACCAGAGGCGGACGACGACGTTGGTCAGGTCCGAGCCGGACTTGTTCGACAGCAGCACCGGAAGGTCGACCGTCTCGTCGGTGTCGGGGAAGCCGTCCCCGTCCTGCCCCGTGGGGAGCGGCGGTGTGCCCGAGTTCGGCTGGTCGACGATCGTTCCGGGAAAGACCAGGACGGACCCGGCCTCGTGCCGTGGGGCGACGATCGCCGGCGATGCGAACCCGGCGTTCGGGCCGAGCGCCCAAACCACCGACATCGAGATCGAGAGAAGGCGCTTCCTGTCCACGGTGCTCCTCCGTGAGAAGGTGTCGCTCCGAGCGGTTCGACGAGAAGGGTCGATATCTCTATACGCGCACGACAGGGTTCTGGCAAGGTCATCTGCCCCGCTCTCTCGCCCGCTCGAGGGTCGTCCGGATCGCCTCCGCGGGACCGCGTCGGACTCAGTCCGCGAGCCCGCGCCGGCAAAGGACGGCGCCAACGGTCACCAGCGCGCAGCCGATCCACAGCGCGGGACCCGTCGCCACGTCGAGATAGCGCGCGCTGAACAGCGTCGACGCGAGCGGGATCGCGAACGACAGCGAGGCGACCGCGACCACGTTGCCGCGGCGCATCGCGACGTCCCAGAGCACGTACCCCAGCGTCGTCGGGAACACCGTCATGTACGCCAATTCCAGCACGACACGCGGACTCCACGCGGACGTCTCGTGGACGAAGCAGCGGATCAGCACGAGCGCCAGCCCGGCCGCGAGAATGAACAGCGGCGCCGCACTGCCGCGCGCCTCGACCGCCCATCGCCGCGCGAGATTCGAGTAGAGGCCCCACACGACGGCCGCGCCGAGCGCCAGCGCGTAGGGCAGTCCGTTCGAGCGCAGGTTGAGCGAGAGAGCCGCGAGCGAGTCGCCGGAGCGCATCTGTGCAAGAGCGACCCCCGCAAAGCCGGTGGCCATTCCGACGGCGAGCGGCCAGCCGGGGCGCTTGCCAAGGAGCGGGACGGCGAAGAGCAGCGTGAAGCCGATCCAAAGGTAGTTGAGGAGACCGACCTCGAGAACCTGCCGGCCGTCGCGCGCCGAACCGATCGCCAGGTAGAGCAGGACTTCGTAGCCCACGAACAGCCCGCCGCAGACCAGCAGGTAGCGCGGCGACCAGCGGCCGCGCCACCACGCGCCGCGCTCGCGAAGCGTCGTGACGCCGCAGGAGAGAGCCCCGCCGGCGAGGAACGCCGCGGCCGCCGCAGTGAAGGTGCCCAGTTCCTCGGTGAGGCTGCGCGCGAACGCGACGACCGTCGACCAGACGACGATGGCGGCCAGGCCGGAGAGCGTGCCCAGGCGGGTGCCGGTCGGCGCGGTGTCCACATACTCCATACTCCAGCGATGGTCGCACACCCCGAGTCCCGAGGGAATTTCGGTGGATTTGAATCTCGCGTTGCGTGGTCACCCCGCCCTGGAATCCGCCTGTGGCGCAGATGATTCAGCGCTGGCATGTGCTCCTCACGGCCGTTCCAGGCTGGATCGACCGCCACCAACGAGCGGCCCGATCGGCGGCGGAGGAGCCCGCGGACCCTACGGCGAACAGGAGGAGAATCCTCACGGCCGGCTTCTCAGCATTCGCCCCCGCGGGCGTGGAGATGATCCCCCCCGTGCGATCGCTCCACAATTTCCCGCCCGCCACGGGCTCTCTCTGCTACGATCGGCACAAACCGGAGGTCGCCATGGAAGCGAGCCGGGACGATACAAACCGCCGCACGTTCCTGCAAATCGCCGCGACGGCTTCGGGTCTCGCCATGATGGGCTGTCCGCCCGGCCCGGAGCGCACGGACGCGGCGGCGCGCGAGATGCGATACCGCCCACTCGGCCGCACGGGGCTACAGGTCTCGGAGATCGCCTTCGGCGCCCACGGCGTCGACAACCCGTCGCTCGCGCGGGCGGCGCTAGACGGCGGAATCAACACCTTCTGCACCTCCGGCCAGTACCTCGACGGCCGCGAGGAGGAAGCGCTCGGCCGGGCGCTTCGCGAGTCCGGCCGCCCTCGGGAGAAGCTCGTGCTCTTCACGGGAAACGAGGTACGACCCGAGGCGACACCCCGGAGTGTTCTCGAGGACATCGACGACAGCCTTCGGCGCCTGAGCACCGACTACCTGGACGTCTACTACGCGGGCAGCGTCCGCTTCCCCTCCGAGCTGCGCGTCGAGACATTCCACGAGGCGATCGGAGAAGCCAAGCGCACGGGCAAGGTGAGACACCTCGGGATGTCCGGCCACAGCGGCGGCATGCAGCCGTGCCTGAACGCCGCGATCGACGATGGGCGCTTCGAGGTGTTCTTCATCAAGTACGACTTCGTCTCGTATCCCGATCAGGACGCAATCCTCCAGCGGGCCGCGGAGCGGGGAATCGGCACGGTCGTCTTCAAGACCAACGCCGGCAACCGCCAGAGCGAGATCGAGGACCTCGAAGCTCGAGGGTTCTCCTTTCGGCAGGCAACCGTCAAGTGGGCGCTCACGAACCCGGACGTGGCAAGCGTGGCCGTCACGATCACCAATTTCGGATTGCTGCAGGAGCTAGCGGCCGCGGTCGGCTCGCGGCCGACGGGCCCCGAGCTCGCGATGCTGCGCCGTTACCGCCAGGAGATGATCGACAAGGTCTGCCGCTTCTGCGGGACCTGCGAAGCCGCGTGCCCGCACGGCGTGGCGGTGGCGGACGTGATGCGCTACGCGATGTACTTCAAGTACTACGGCCGCGAGAAGGAGGCGATGCGACGGTACGAGGAGTTGCCCCAACACGGCACGGCGGCTGCGTGTGCGGCGTGCACGGGCGCGTGCGACGGTGCCTGCCCGTTCGGCCGCGGGGTCCGGGCCGGGCTGGTCGAGGCCCACCGGCTGCTGCGCTTCTCGCGAGCGTAGCGGCCTCCATGACGCGACCGTTCGCGCGACGTGCGGCGGCGCTCGCGCTCGTTCTCGTCACTTGCTGCAGGCCGGCCGCGCAGCCGGTCGGGGAGTCCTCTGACCTCGATCGGCTGCTCCCCCCGGCTTCGATGCTCGAGGGGTGGCGCGTGGCGGAGGGACCCGCGGCGTATCTCCCGGACACCCTGTACGAATACCTCGACGGCGGGGCGGCTCGCTACGTGTCGTACGGGTTACGGCGACTCGTCCACGTCCGGTACGAGAACGAGAGGGAGAGCGAGCCGCGCGCCGATGTGACTCTCGACATCTTCGACATGGGGGCGGCACCGTCTGCCTTCGGCATCTACCGGGGCGGCCTGAGGGAGGCGGACGCGCCGAGGGAATGGTGCACCGAGGGATACCTCTCCGGGAGCGTCGGTGCGGCGTGGAAGGGGCGATTCTTCGTGCACGTCCTGGCCGACGACGAGGGGCCGGAGCGGGTGGAGATGCTCGAACGGCTCCTGCGTCGTGTGTGCGACGGGATCGCCGGCGATCCGTCGCTTCCCGCGATCCTCGACCCGCTTCCGGAAGAAGGCCGCGTGCCCCGCAGCGAGCGTTACGTGCCCGCCGACCTGCTCGGGCACGCATTCCTTCCGGGCGGGGTCCTGGCCGCGTACGAGATCGACGGCCGCCGCGCGCAACTGTTCGTGAGCGATCTCCGGAGTGCCGCGGCCGCGACCGAGGCGCTGGCGGGGCTCCGGAATCACCACGCGCGGCGGGGCGAGATCACGGGCGACGCTCCCTCGGTCGGCGCGGGAGGCTTCCGGTTCGCGGAGCCCGGTCGCGGGAGCGGGCTTGCGGTCGCGACGGGGCGTCACGTCGCGGGGATTCAGGGAGAGCCGCCGCGCGAGGCGCAGGATCGGCTGCTCCGGCGGCTCGTGGAGGAGCTCGGCCGGTGAAGAGACCCTCTCCGCCTGGAATCCCGTTCGCCAAACCGGTGGGTGACACGAACGATCTGGGCCCTCGGCGCCTCCCCGCGAGCCAGCCGGTTTGCTCGGCCGGAAAAGCGTCGATGTGGCGGCGCAGCACTTCGACGAACAGCAGCTCGCTCATCCGCGCGAGCACCGCTTCGCCGTCGGGGCGGGGCTGGTTCGATTCGACCACGGCCGGACGGAGGGTGAATTGGGTTGGCGATCGCCCGCTCGCCCTGGGATGCGGCATTGCTGTGCCTCGCGACTGCATGCGGGAAGCGCCAGCGAGAGACGCTGTCGACCATGCGCTTCGCGAAGCCACGCGATCGGTGCAGCCCACTCTCCTCGACCAGCGTGCTTCAGTCGAGGCACATTCGGGAGCGCGGGCCGTCAGCGGGGCGAGCGGCACCTTCCCGGCGTAGGCGGGCCATGATGCACAAGACTCTTGCTGCGTGCGCAACCTGGAGCTCGAACCGGCGATAAGTCCCGCAGCGATGCGAGTTAACCTGACGAGCCCGCTTCCGGCGACGGGCAGAACGGGCGATTCTGGAGTCCGGAAGCTGCCGATTCTCAGGCGCTCGCGTCTCGGCAACCCCGCGAAGCCAGCCACCGGACCGCCGCTGCTCAGCCGATCGTGTGTCGCATGCCCGGTTTCCATCGGGGGACGATCCAGTAGGGAAGCCGCGAAGAAAAGTAGACCGCCTTCGTCCAGATGCGCCGTAGAAATCGCTTGAAGTCGACATGTCGACACGTGTAGAAAGCGAAGCGTCGGGGGGGGGGCAACTCGAAGAAGAATCGCTGGACCGAGTCGGGTGAGCTCCAAATTCGATCGCCGTTGCGAGGCAGGCTTCGTGTCGAGGTTCGTTCGTGTCGCGCGAGGAGCGCGATCCTTCAGCGGAGGAGGCCTTCATGCGTGCACTGTCCGGACTGTGTTGCACCGTGCTGCTTTCGATCGTCGCTGTGAAATCCACGCCCGCCGAGAAAACCTCGGCTCCGACGTTCGCGCGCCCGGAAACGCGGGGGGTGTTCGACGCCACGATCGAACCCGCGAAGCAGCATGAGCACGACACCAACGGGCTCCTGGACACCCTGCCCGATCTGACCGTGTCCTCGGTCGACGCAACGGGCGCGACGCAGAACATCCAGACGCTCGAGATCAACGGGGAAGTGACAGCCCGGGTGGCGAACAGCGAGGCGACCGATGCCGCCGGACCATTTTCCGTGCTGTTGTTCGAGGATCGAAATCACAACGGTGCGTTCGATCCCGGCACGGACAACGTTCTTGGAGATGCCTCGGTTCCCATGTTGGCGGCTGACTCGACGACCACGATACCCATCCCGGTGTCCGGCCGCCTGCTGTTCCGCCAGAATCTGATCTATGCCTTCGTGGACAGCGACGACGTCGTTGCGGAGTCGAGGGAAGGGAACAACTACGGAAACACCGGTGCCGGCTGCAAGGCCGAGCCGATGCCCGGTGCGTTCAATCCTACGGTGGAATGGGCGTGGACTCGAAGCTCCGTGCTGCCGAACTCCCTGAACATCATGATGACCCCAGCCATCGTGGACCTGACTGGCGACGGTGTACCCGACATTGTCTTCGGTTCCACGTCATCCACAGGCGGCGGATCCGTCGAGGTCGGGGTCCTGCGTGCCCTCAGCGGGCGCGACGGTTCGGAGATTTTCACCGTCACGGATTCCGCGCTGGCCATCAACACGGCGTCGTCCGTCGCCGTCGGGGACATCGACCTCGACGGGCTACCGGAGGTCGTGGCGTGCGACAGCACGGGGAGCAGACTCATCGCCTTCGAGAACGACGGGACCTTCAAATGGCGAAGCACTACCCTCGAGAGCATCAACTGGGGGGCGCCGGCCATTGCGGACCTGAACGGCGACGGCCTGCCGGAGATCGTCGTCGGGAGACAGGTGCTCACAAACGCGGGGACGGTCCTGTGGACGGGAACCCGCGGCCGCGGCGGCCAAGCGGGCCCCTTGTCGCTGGTCGCCGATCTCGACCTCGACGGCATCCCCGAGGTCGTTGCTGGTAACACACGCGTACACGTCGACCGGCTCAGTTCTCTGGCAGGCCCCGGTTCCCGACGGCTACGACGCCGTCGGAAACTTCGACTCCGATCCCTACCCGGAGATCGTGTTGGTCACCGGAGGGACCGTGCGTCTCCTCCACCGCGACGGGTCGATCGCGTGGGGACCGGTGAGCATCCCCGGCGGCGGCGCTGGCGGGCCGCCCACGGTCGCCGACTTCGACGGCGACGGCCAGGTGGAGATCGGCGTGGCCGGCGCGCGGCGCTACGCGGTGTTCGAGACGAACGGGACGCTCAAGTGGAATGCGGTCACCCAGGACGTCAGCTCCAACGTGACAGGCTCGTCCGTGTTCGACTTCGAGGGGGACGGTGCGGCGGAGGTCGTCTATCGTGACGAGTTGTACCTCCGCGTGTACCGCGGCGCGGACGGAGCCGTGCTGTTCCAAACCCCCATGAGCCCGTGCACGTGGCACGAGTATGTGCTCGTTGCTGACGTGGACGCCGATGGAAACGCGGAGATCGTGGCCGTTGCCAATAACAACTGCGGGTACGGGCCGCAGCGGGGCGTCTACGTCTTCGGCGATGCCGCGGACAGCTGGGTCGCGACACGACAGATCTGGAACCAGCATACCTACCACATCACGAACGTGAATGATGATGCCACCATTCCGACCTCCGAGCGGAACAACTGGCTGTATCCGCCCGAGGATCCGTACAACAACTACCGGCAAAACGTGCTGAACGAGATGTCCCCGCTCTCCGCGCCGGATCTGACCGCCTCGTTCATGAGATTCGCCTGTATCGGCGACACGCTCCTCGTGGTCGTGCGCATCGGGAATGGCGGCGCGATCGCAGTCGGCCCGGGTCTGCCAGTGTCGTTCTATCACGGGGATCCCGCTTCGGGCGGCCCCCTTCTCGGCACCGTCCCCACCGCCGGGGCAATGTCACCCGGTCGGTTCGAAGACGTCACCCTCCAGCTCACGGGAGTCTGCGGGACGCTCCTGGGCCCGGTGACGGTGGTCGCGGATGATCCAGGGGATTCGAGAAGCACCCAGAGAGAGTGCAACGAGGCCAACAACGCGCACACCCGCGAGTTCACGCTGTGCGGTGACGACGATCCCTCGGTGGCCTGCGACGATGGGAACCCGTGCACGGACGATGAGTGCGTCCCGGCTTCCGGCTGCTTCCACACGAACAATGCGACGACGTGCAACGACGGGAACGCGTGCACGACGAACGACACGTGCGCGGGAGGAACGTGCGTGGGTGGGCCTCTTCTCCCCTGCGACGATCAGAACGTCTGCACCACGGACGCGTGCGTCCCATCGATCGGCTGCCAGCACGCCGCCAACGATGGGCCCTGCGATGACGGAAGCGTCTGCACGACGCAGGACACGTGCAGCGGAGGTGCTTGCGTAGGTACGGTGCCGCTCAACTGCGACGACGGCATTGCCTGCACCGACGATTCGTGCGACGCAGCCGACGGCTGTCTCCACTTCCCACTCCAGGACTGCTGCCCAGCGCCGCCAGCAGTAACCTGCACCCAGACGAATCCCTGCGATTCTCTGCCGTCGGCGGACCGCTGCCCGGATGGGACTCCGGTGACCGAGACTCCGTCCTGGTCGAGCCGGAGTCAGGTACGGTCTGCGCCGGGGACAGTCTGCTCCGTCTCGTTGACGCGGCACGGCGAAGTCACGCGGACCGTTGTGTCCACCGACGACGTCTGCGACGGGGCGTGCTTCGATGCGTGTTTTGCCACATGCGTTCAGGTGCCCCTCCAGAGATGCTACAACCATTGCGTCCGTCGCTGCTCCAACGGCGCGTGCCTGCAGTGGGAGACGAGGTGCGCGGTCGGGGATCTGGTCACCGACTGCGATGTGTCGTGCTTCGAGCAGTGTGAGCAAACGTTCGATCCGGTGACGCGGACCTCGACGTTCGTTCAGGCCTGCGGTCAGGCGATCACGGAGACTCTCGACTTGCGGCAGTCCGGGGAGGAATGCGCCGGGCCCCTGGTGGAGTCGTACGCCCTGTCGGGCGTGGGAACGGCGGGAATCGCTCTACACGCTCCACTGACCCCCGGCAACTACGTTCTCTGCCTGGGCGCGGACATTCTCGAGTCGTTCGCGATCGAGGCCTGCGGGCCTCGTTGCCGAGTTCGACTCGACACGAACGAGTGGCCGCTGACGCCTGGCGGGGACCGGACGTTTGCCGTCGGAATCGAGAGCTCGGCCGGCGGGGGAGAGTACTCCGTATCCCTGCTCCGCTTCGAAGACGACGCGCACACGATCCCGCTGTCAGTGCCCGGGTTTCTCAGCGCGCCGCCGACCGTGGAAGTTCCGGACGGAGGCACGGCCTCCTTCTGGTTGTCTGCGACGAACCCACGGCCCATCGGCGTCCAGACACACTGGTCGAATGTGATCGTCCGCGCGGTGGGTCCGGCGACCTGCGAGGCGCCGCTCGACGTCACGGTGCTCGCCCCGTGCGCTGGCCAGCCTGCGGGGGCGCCGTGCGGTGACGCGACCGAGCAGCCCTGTGACGGTCGCGACGTTTGTGACGGAGTCGGCAACTGCGTTCCCAACCATGCGCCGGCCGGAACGCCGTGCGGCGATGACGGGAACCTCTGTACGGACGACGCATGCGACGGTGCGGGGGCCTGCGGGCACGCACCTCACACCGCGTCCTGTGACGACGGCAACGCGTGCACGACGGACAGGTGCGAGCCGACGAGCGGTTGCGTGTACGCTCCGGTGACTTGCTTGGATGGGAACTCGTGCACCGATGACACGTGCGACCCGGCTTCCGGATGCCTCTACACGCCGGACGACACGAACGGTTGCACGGACGACAACCCGTGCACGACGGACGCGTGCTTCGGGGGGACGTGCGCTGGGACGGCCATCGACTGCGATGACCGCAACTCGTGCACAGACGATCGCTGCGATTCCGCCTCGGGGTGTGTCCACGTTGCCGACGACACGAACGCGTGCTCGGACGGGAATTCGTGCACGACCGACGAGTGCGTGAGCGGACGATGCCGGAGTGTCTTCCTGGACTGCCACGATTCGAACGATTGCACGAACGACTCTTGCGAGCCGGCGAGCGGCTGCGTGCACGTGCCGGTGGTCTGCCAGGACGGAAACGCGTGCACGACGGACGCGTGCAATTCGACCGGTGGCTGCACCTACACGACGATCCGGTGCAATGACGGCGATCTCTGTACGAACGATGCGTGCAATGCGGTCACCGGGTGCGTGTTCAGCCCGGTGACGTGCAACGACGGGAACGCATGCACGACGGACGCGTGCGATCCTGTGACCGGGTGCACCCACACGACCATCGAGTGCCACGACGCAAACGAGTGCACGAACGATTCGTGCAATCCCACGCGCGGCTGCACGTTCGTCCCTGTCGTCTGCAACGACGACAACGCGTGCACGACGGACTCTTGTGATTCCAAGAGCGGATGCAGGTACGACGGAATCCGCTGCGTCGACTCAAACCCATGCACCGACGACTCCTGCGATGTGGCGACGGGCTGCATGTACACCCCGGACAACACGAATGTGTGCACGGACGGAAACGCCTGCACGGCGGACGCGTGCGTCGCCGGGCAGTGCGCCAGCACGCCGATCGCGTGCGATGACAGCAGCCCGTGCACGGACGACACGTGCAATCCGGCCACCGGTTGCCTCTTCACTCCAGACGACACCAACAGCTGCACCGATGGCGATGCCTGTACGACGGACGCGTGCGCAGCGGGGCAATGCACCGGCACCATGACCGTGTGTGACGACAACAACGCCTGCACGGACGACACCTGCGCTCCCGCGACCGGCTGCAGGTTCACTCCGGACGACTCGAATTCCTGTAGCGACGGCAACCGGTGCACAACCGACTCGTGCCAGGCCGGCCGGTGCGTCGGCGCTCCGGTGGTCTGCGACGACGGCAATCCATGCACCGACGAAACCTGCGAGCCTGCATCGGGGTGCGAGTATGTCCCCGACGATCGCAATACCTGTTCGGACGGAGATGCGTGCACGATCGACGCCTGCGGGAACGGCAAGTGCTTCAGCCGCCCGCTCGAGTGCAACGACAGCAACCCCTGCACGGATGACTCGTGCAACCCCGCGACGGGCTGCGTGAACACTCCGGACAACACGAACGTCTGTTCCGACGGAAACGCGTGCACGAGGGACGCGTGCGTGGCGGGCCAATGCACGACCAGCCCGGTCCAGTGCGACGACGGGAACCCGTGCACCGACGACTCGTGCGATCCCGCGCGGGGGTGCGTGTACACGCCGGACAACACGAACGTCTGCAGCGACGGAAATCAGTGCACGATGGACGCGTGCGTCGCGGGACGGTGCGCGACGCTCCCCGTCACGTGCAGCGACAACAATCCATGCACGGACGACTCGTGCAACCCGGCGACGGGGTGCGTATACGCTCCCGACGACACGAATTCGTGCAACGACGGCAACGCCTGCACGGACGACGTGTGTCGCTCGGGCAGGTGCGTCGGCACGCCCTTGAAGTGCGACGACGGGAACGTGTGCACCACGGATGCGTGCGACCCGGTCCGGGGATGCACGCACGTCTGCGCGCCGTTCCCGTGCCACGACGGCGATCTCTGCTGGAGCGATGACACCGGAACGTCGTCGCCGGCCGGGCACGTGACCGTGAGCTTCGACGCCAGCGGCAACGTGATCGTTCTCTACGAGCAGTCCAGGTCCCTGAACGACAACAGCTACGGCCGGAACATCGTCAACTGGCCGCGCAGCCACAGCTTCAGCGACCTGGTGGGGAGCGACAAGGCCCGTTTCGTCTTCCGGGACGCGCGCGGCAACGTCGTGTTCGACTTCTACATGGACTACATCACGAGAAAGACCGGAACTCCGTCCGGCTACGCGAGTCTGGGCGTGACCGGAGGCGAGGGGGCGGTGAACGCCGGGCAGGCATCCTGGCTCATGGATTGGGATACATCCCTGGCGGCGAACCTGAATCGGACGGGGTACTGCGCCGGAGGGAGTTGCCTGGTGGGCGGCGTCGATCTGTTGCTGAACTCGCCGCCGACGAGCCCCCCGAACACGAGCTACAACGTCAGCCCCATGTACAGCCAGTGGAACTTCACGAACAGCTACACGGTCAAGGTGAGCCGATCGGCGTTCGGTGCGAACGGGTTCGGAAGCGTTGTCATCAACGACGTGCACAACTCGCCGCCGAAGAAGGGGAAGAACCAGGTGTTCCCGAACCCCTGCGAGCCGTGCGGCGGCGGCAACGGACCGTGCCCGTCGGACGGGGACCAGTGCGCCAGCGTGAACTCCGAACCTCCCGCGTTCGTGGGCCACCTGTCCGCCAGCGTGGATGCGGCGGGAGACGTGACGGTGGTCTACGACCAGGCGCTGGATCTCAACGACAACAGCTACGGCACGAACATCGTGAACTGGCCGAGGTCTCACAGCTTCCGGGACCTGGTGGGAAGCGACAAGGCCCAGTTCATCTTCCGGGATGCGGCCGGAAGGACGGTGTTCGACTTCTTCCTGGACTACATCAGTCCGAACTCCGGGACTCCATCGGGATATGCGAGTCTGGGAGCAGCGGGCGGTGAGGGGGGCGTGAACACCGGGCAGCTCTCGTGGCTCCTGGCGTGGGACACGTCCCTGGATGCGAGCCTCAACGACACCGGGTACTGCAGCGGTGGAAGCTGTGTCGTGAGCGGAGTGGACCTGCTGGTGAATTCGCCTCCGACCAGCCCGCCGAACACGAGCTACACCGTAGCGTCGGCCTTCAGCCGGTGGAACTTCACGAACCGCTACGAGGTGAAGGTGAGCCACCTGGCGTTCGGGTCGGCCGGCTTCGGGAGAGTGGAGATCGGCCTGGTGCACAACTCTCCGCCGAAGCGGGGCTCGAACGCGGTCGATCCGAATCCGTGCACGCCGTGCGATCCGGCGACGAGCGGTACGTCTCCCGAGTGAGTTGAAACGCGCCACCGGTCTTTCAACCCAGCCTGATACGGACAGTTGTCGAGGTCGGGCGCGGGGTTGTACATGAAGCGTCCTCGACGGTCACCAGGTCCATGATGTTGATCGACGTGAAGACGGAGCGGACCTGCACGGCGCGCCCGCGGTACTCGGAGAGGTCGAACTTCGGCTCGACCTAGCCTGAGGCTTCCCACAGGGCCGGGGCCGTCGGAGGCACTGCCCGTGTTCGCCAGCGCGTCTACCTTGGACCGGAAGGAAACCGGGCCGGAGTTCGCGTTCGCAGCGACGTTTCCGACCGAGGCGACCTGGTCCGCGCAGTCGATCTTCGGGTTGCTCGTGATGATCCGGGCCTCGACTCCAGTCAGGTCCGTCTCCGTCCGGTTGAGGAGCGTGAAGGCGACCCCGACGGTTTCGTTCGTGTCCGCGAACCCGTCCTGGTCGCCGTTGTCCAGGACGCGGAAGAAGGTGGCGATGACTCCGCCCGTGGCGGTGACGGCGAGGGATTGCGGAGAGCGGGACAGGGAAGCCGGGCCGAGGAAGCCGCCGGGCGCGGGAAGCGATGCTGCGAGCGCCGTTGCGGCAAGCACGCTGAGGAGCGGCAAGTAGCCGCTCGGGATCATGGTCATCCTCTGGCTCTATCTACCTCATGTTCGATCCCGCCTTCTCGTTCCGGTCACCCCTTCGGTCGGAACTGGCCGCGAGGAAGGACGTGAAGAGCCCCTCCCGAGACACAGAGGTCCTGGCCGATCAAGTGAGCCGACGCCTCGCTCGCGAGATAGAGCGCCGCGTGCGCGCAGTCGTCCACCTCGCCGACGCGTCGATTGGGCAGGCACGCCGCGAGGTCCGCACCGATGCTGCGTAGGTCCTCCTCGGTCATCGGGGTCCGGACCCAGCCCGGCGAGATCAGGTTCACCCGGATGCGCGGGGCCAGCTCGACGGCGAGGCTCATCGCGATCGACTGGATGGCTCCCTTCGTGCCCGCGTAGTGCGCGTGCCCCGCCTCGCCCCGCTGTCCCGCGGTCGAGCCGATCAGGATGACGTTTCCCGTGCGCGCGGGGTCGCCCAACAGGTGTGGCAGCGCTTCACGCACGAGATAGAGCGCGCTGAACACGTTCACCCGGAAGATCCCCTCGACGTTCGCGCGGGTCATCGTGGCGATCGGGCCCTCGTTCCAGATGCCGGCGCTGTGCACGAGCTGCTCCAAGCCGCCGAGCGCTTCGACGGACAGCCGGACGGCGCGCGCACAGCCCTCCTCCGTTCCGAGGTCGGCCTGAATCGGGACCGCGGTATCGGGGAACTTCTCGCAGAGGGCCTCGGCCGCCCCGCGGTTCGAGCGGTGGTGCACCGCGACCCGCATCCCCTGCTCGAGAAACGCCTCGGCGATGCCGAGACCGATGCCGGACGATGCGCCCGTGACGAGCGCGCGTCGTCCCGCGAGATCGCCGTACCTGACTTCAACCTTCGTGGCTCGAGTGCGCATTCGTGTTGACTCCTCCAGCGGTTTCCAGGGAAGCGCGACCGTCCGGCCGGCCAGGACAGGCGCCTCGCTCTGATCCCTCCGGATCCTTCTTGCGTGTGCCCGTTCTTCCTTTGTATGTCCCGTGCTTCGCAAGGATGTCCCGGCCGGGGACGAGGGGCAGCGCGGGTTCGAATCGGCGGCCGCTTCGGTCACACCCCGAAGGAGGCCGGTCCCGCGATGTCCGATTCATGGCGCTCTTTCCTTGGCCGGGCCCTGTCCGACCCCTCGAATCACCTGGGCGCTCGCGAAGTCTAACCGAGCTACCTCTCCTCGGTCGGCGTCGAATCGGTTCTTGGACCCGACGCGTTCGCGACGACGAGGTCCAACCCCGCTCGTCGCGGAGAGCGCGCCATCCTCTTCGCCCCCGTGCCAGGGCGGAGCACTCGTCCTCTCGGGCGAAATCGCCCACGAGTTCGGGCCTCCCGCTCGCCGACACGCGATTCTCGCCGATCGAGCCCCCCGCCCGCGTGTTGCACCAACGCGTCAGAAGGCGAAATCGAGGCTCAGCGTGTAGAAGGTCTCCTTCTCGTCGGGAAGAACGGACGACCCGGAGTAATCGAGCGTGCGGCTCGAGTACTCGCCGTGCAGCGCGAGCTGGTCGGCCAGGTAGTACCGGGCGCCGACCGTGTGCGCGGTTCGGTCCGAGTTCTCGAAGTCGGGGAGATTCACGGTGTCGTACCGGGTAAACGCGACGAGCCGGGTCATCGGCTGCCAACTCAGCTCCGCGAAGCCGCCCGAGAACGTGCCGTCGTCGAGTGCTTCCCACAGCTCCTTGGCGTCGGTTCCACGCAGGTACTGGAGCGCGAGGTTCAGCTGGCCCACGTTGAGACTCGCATCGAGCCCATACCGCGTGAAGGGCACCTGGCCGCCAGTCGGAACCTGGTCGGGCCTCGCCTTGCCGCGGTATCCGACGAGCCCGATCCGCTGCCCCGCGGTCTGCCCCTCCCCGGGACCGATCACGACGTACGCGCGGCCATAGAAATCCGCGGGACCGTCATCGGCGGCGTTCGTCTCGGCCCCGTTCATGTACCCCGCGGCGTAACCCAGCGCAAGCCCTGTGCCCGGCCAGCGTCCCTGGCCGTAGACCTCCACGCCCGTTTGCACGTCGGACAGGGCGAGCCCTCCCGGGAAGGCGTAGTCGTAGATCTCGTAGGAGGAGAACGACAGGCGGCGCTTCGGGCTCGTGGCTGCGTAGGCCGGCTCCATCCGGCCCGCGCGAACGTTCAACCAACTCGTGGCGAGGTTGGTGAAGACCACATTCGCGATCTCGAGCGTGCCCTCCTGCCCCACGACGCCGCGTCTCTCCTTGATCTCGGGCACATACACGGCGAAGTAGCCGATGTTCCTGCCGAACAGCCCGGCCGAGAGCAGGTCGAGACCGTTCAGCTGGAACTGGTCGACGTCGACGGATTCGGGGACGTCGGTGTACTCGCGGACGTTCCAGCCGGCGCCGGCCCTGGCAGCGAACGGCGCAGGACCCTGGAGCACCGTCCGCTCCTCGCTCTCCCGGCCGGGGAGCTGGTACCCGTTCTGGCGGAACCGCGTCCCGAAATCGTTCAGACGGGGGAACGCGGAGTGGCACATCGTGCAATCGAAACCGTACTTCCGCGCGAACACCGGCACGGCGAACGACGGGGTCGGCAGGACGCAGAGAAGCGTGGCGAACGCCACGACCAGGACGACGACGCGCTGGCGGTTCATCGGGCACCTCCCTTCCGGGCGGCAACGACAGCGGCTCGGGCCTCAGCGTCCGGACCGCCGGAGGAGGCGGAAAGGCCCTCGGGCAGGGCGGGCGGCTTGATATCGGGAAGGGCTCCGGACAGGGCCTCCATGAAGGCGACCAGATCGTTCTTCTCCGCGCTCGTGAGGTGCAGCGGGAAGACGAGGGGATCGAGGTCCGGGTTCTTCTCGCCCCCCCTGTCGTAGAGGTCGATGACCTCGGCCAGCGTCTTCGCCGACCCGTCGTGAAGGTACGGGAACGTCAGCGCGACGTTGCGCAGGCCCGGCGTCTTGAAGCGGCCGCGGTCTCTCGGGTTCTTCGTGTGCGCCTCGCGCCCGAGGTCGGGATTCGGCTTGCTCATGGCGACGCCCAGGTTGTGGAACGACTGGTCGGAGAAAGCGGGCCCGCTGTGGCAGGGCGAGCAGTGCCCCTTGCCTTGGAAGAGTTTCATGCCACGCACCGCGGCCGGGCTCATCGCATCGCGCTCCCCCGATAGCCACCGGTCGTAGGGCGACGGGCCGCTGACCACCGTCCGTTCGAAAGCTGCGATGGCTTTCGCGATCCCGTCGGTGGTGACGTCCGTGCCGAACACGGTCTGGAACTGGGCCTTGTAGCCCGGAATCGCGTTCAGCTTTCGGACCACGTTCTCCAGCGTCTCGCCCATCTCGATCGGGTTGTGGATCGGGCCGAGGGCCTGCTCTTCCAGCGATCCCGCGCGGCCGTCCCAGAACTGGAATTTCATGTAGGCCGAGTCCAGGACCGTCCCCGAGTTCCGCCCGCCGACCTGGCCGCGGATTCCGGTATCGGTCGGGTTGTGGTTTGCCCACGCGGCCTTCGGGTCGTGGCACGTTCCGCAGCTGATCGTCCCGTCCGCCGACAGTCGTCCGTCGAAGTAGAGTTGTGCGCCGAGACGGGTCTTGGCGTCGCTCTGCGGGTTGTCGGGAGGAACCGATACCGGCGGCAGGGGGCCGTTCTCGAGGAATCTCCCTTCGGCCATGGCCACGACCAGGCCGGCCGCGCATGCGAGACAGAGTGCGAGCAGCGTCAACTGGATGAGTCGTCTCATGCCGTCCTCCTTCTGGCAATTGTGGATTCGTCGCTCCGCGGTCTGCCTCCCGCGACACGGTCGTGCGGCAGGATTGGCTCGGTCCACGCCGGCCCGCTGGAGCCGTTGTCCTCCGACGGTTCCGGCTTCCCGGGGCCGAGATCCCGCTCGGGGAGGCGCGCCAAGGAAATCACGATTCCGAGAATGGTGACTTCCATCCTCTCGGCCGAGACCGATGACCCGAATGGCGACCACTCGAACGCCAGTCCCGCCCACATGGACGAGAGTCTACGCCCATGCTCCGCCTGGTGGAAGCGGCCAGTAAATCGCCCTCCTCTGCGAGGAGCACTGAATCAAGGACGCGCGCATGCGCCGAATCCCGGCTCTGCGGCGGCCACACTACCCGCCCACGGAGCGAATCGCGATCCTCGAACTCCGAGCAGCGGGCGCATGGTCGCAGGTGCAAACAGTGGAGCGCCTCCTCGCTACGCGCCGCCCGAAGCCCGCATCCGCGGGTCCGCCGCCGCGCCGTCCGGCACGTCGCGAACATCTCGATCCCGACGAGCCGGGATCGATCCATTCCGCATCAGGCGGTCGATCGTCTCGGCTCGGCGTCGCGTCAGGTCCGTCGCGACCGGATGCGGAGCGCGAGGGAGGCGATGTGATCGGGCGTGGTCCCGCAGCACCCGCCGAGCAGGCGGGCGCCTTCCTCCATGCGGCCGGCCATCCACTCCGCGTAGCGCTCCGGCTCGTGACGCTCGGGAAGTCGCCACCCGTCCACGCCGTCCGGCTCTCCGAGGTGGGCGTACAGGCCGTGTGGCAAGGCCGGGGCCATCGCGGCGAAACGGGGGAACACCCGCCCGAGCACGTCCGGGCTCGCGCAGTTGATGAGGATGCCGCGGAGGGTCGGACCGCCGACCTCGACCACTTCGGATACGACTTCCTCGAGCGGCTCGCCGGAGATGAGGTGGTTCGGTGTCGCCGGGCAGAAGCTCGCCAGCACATCGAGGCCGCTCTCGGCCGCGGCGCGGACGGCGGCGACCGCCTCGCGTTTGGCGTTCATGGTCTCGACGAAGAGGAGGTCCACTCCGAGCGCCGCCAGAAGCTCCGTCTGCCGGCGGTGCTCCTCGAGGCAGATGGAGGCGGAAGGAGCGAGTTCCGGGCTGTAGCAATCCTCGAGGGGCGCGATTCCCCCGGCCACGAGGCAAGGTCCCTCGGAGAGCCCGGCGCCGGCGCGGGCGCATTCCACGGCGCGCCAGTTGATCGCGCGCCACTCCGCGGCGCGACCGGCGGCGGTCAGGGCGCGCAGCGTGGTGCGGAACGTGTTCGTGACGAGGATCTCGGCGCCTGCCCGCGCGTAGGCCCCGTGGATCTCGCGGAGCGTGGCGAGCCCGCGGTCGGTGACGAGCGCGCGGGCGGACCACAGCGGGAGGGTCGTCGCGATCCCGCGGCGGGCAAGCTCGGTTCCCACCGCGCCGTCCAGCAGCACGACGTCGCGACGGGAGAGGAGGGACGGCAGATCGGTCTCGTTCACGGGTCCGCACCGTGCCGGTGCGCGGCGTTTAGAACCATCCCTTGCGGCGGAAGTAGAGCACCATCCCCGCGGCCATTCCCAGCATGACCAGAAGGACCAAGGGATAGCCGAACGGCCAGTTCAGCTCGGGCATGCTCCACGGGCTCGCGTGCGTGTTGAAGTTCATCCCGTACAGGCCCACCACGAAGGTGAGAGGGATGAAGATCGTCGCGATGATCGTCAGGACCTTCATGACCTCGTTCATCCGGTGGCTCAGGCTCGAGAGGTACACGTCCAGCATTCCCGCCGTCACGTCGCGGTAGGATTCGATCATGTCCAGGATCTGGATCGTGTGGTCGTACAGGTCGCGGAGGTAGACGCGGGTCTCCTTCTTCACGAAGCGCGAGTCCTCGCGCTGCATGGCATGGATGACCTCTCGTTGCGGCCATGCGGCGCGCCGAATGAGGAGCAACGCGTGTTTCACCTCGCGGATTCCCAGCAGCGTCTCGCGGCTCGGATTCTCGAGGACCTCCGCCTCCAACTCCTCGATCCGCTCCCCGACTTTCTCCAGGAGCGGAAAAGCCTGGTCCACCAGCGCGTCGACCAGCGCGTACGCCAGGTAGTCGGCCCCGCAACGGCGCAGCCGTCCTTTGCCCTTCCGCAGCCGTTCCCGCACCGGATCGAAGCAGTCTCCGGGCTCCTCCTGGAGGGTGATGACGTAATCGGCACCCAGGAAGAAGCTCATCTGCTCGCTCCGGATGTGCCCGTCCCACCCGAGGTCCTTCATCACGATGAACTGCTGCTCGTCGTACTCGTCGAGCTTCGGGCGCTGCCCGACGTTGAGCACGTCCTCGAGGGCGAGAGGGTGGAGCCCGAAGATCTCGCCGAGCTTCTGCAGCTGGCTCACGTCGTGGAGCCCGTCCACGTTGATCCAGGTGACGCCGCCCGATCCGCGATACGCGGCGCACTCGTCCGCCGAGGCGAGCTCGCGTTCCTCGAGGTTCTCCTCGTCGTAGTGGAGGACCCGGATTCGAACCTTTGCGGTGGTCGGAGCTTCCGCGGGCACCAGAGTGCCCGGCGCGGTGCCTGGCCGATGATAGCGCTTGCGCGACCTGGACATGAGGAGCCTCGATGAGGAGGACAGCATAGCGATTTTGTGGAAGACGTACACTCCCCGAGGGAAACGGGAGGCACGGCAGAGCGGCGGCCTCGTGCACGGATGTCTTCATCCGGACGTTCGCCGAGTGGACGGGGCTGTCCTGGGACACCGTGGTGCGGGGTGAACAGCGAGCGATCGGACTGTCGCGCAACGTCGTCGTGGTGAACATCTCATCCGCCCGAGGGCTCGAGGAAGTCGGAACGTGCGAACGAGGATCGCCGTCTACGGCCCGTCGTCGAGCGTCCCGATCAGGAGGGGCGCATCGCTCTTACCCCACCGGAGCTTCTCTTCGTGCGCCGGTTCTTCCTGCCCACGCCGATGCCTCGGTCGAGGGAATCGCGTACGGCAGGAACGCCAGGAGATGCGCCATGCTCCGCTCCGGAACGCCGGTCAGCGCGCGGCGCTCGCCCATTCCACAACCGGATCGACACATTCCGGGAGGGGCCGACAGGAGAACCCATGGCTCAGGCCCGTGTCCACCGCGATCTCGCGGGCGACGAGGCCGGGCGTGGATTCGGGATCACCGGTCTGGGGCACGCAGGGTCGCTCAGCTCGTCACTCGCTTCGCGAATGGACAGCACGGAAGGTCTCACAGCTTCCGGGAGAGCCATCGCATCACGTTTCGTACGAACTGCCCATTGTCGTTGTCGGGAGCGTTGATTCCGTACGGCACCCGGCCGGCCACCTGCGCGGTCACCATGCCACCCTCGCCCAGGACCACGACGCGGCCCCGGCCCCGCTCGAACGCGAGCCCCTGGGCCGGGCCGGCGCGACGCTCGGCCAGCGTGTCGCCTTCCACCGGTACCGCCTCCACCGCGGTCTCCGGCAGGCGGAGCAGCACCGCTGCGTCGGGCGGCCCGTCGAGCGACTGCCCGGTGTAGGTCATCACGCGCGAGATCGCGGTCCCGGGGCCATCGCCGGCGAGGATCGGATGCCGACCGAGACGGCCGTTCTCCGCGGAGAACAGCAACGGGTCCGACGACTCGCCCGGCACCTCCA